>NZ_CP059675.1:0-1200000 GCF_014069575.1 Schaalia sp. JY-X169 | reverse complement strand
GTTCCTCGCAACGCGGCAATCATGATCATCATGCTTGCGGTGGCAATGCTTATCGGCCTCACCTGCAAGATCAGCGTTGATGAAGTGTCATCCCAGTCCACATTCAAGGGCGGCATGAGCGCCGCCATTTGTGTTCTTGGTGTCGCTTGGCTCGGGAACACCTTCGTCAACGGTCACTTGGAAGAGATCGCATCTGTCGGTGGCAGCGTCATCGAGTCGGCGCCATGGCTGTTGGCAGTGGTTCTCTTCTTCGCGTCAGCGCTGCTGTACTCACAGGGTGCGACGACCGCGGCCATGATGCCTGTCGCATCAGCCATCGGCGTTGCGCCCGCTGTAATGGTGGCATCGTTCCCGGCAGTTACGGGCCTGTTCGTTCTTCCCACCTACCCGACTGTGGTTGCCGCGGTGGAAATGGACGACACTGGCTCAACCAGGATTGGCAAGTTCGTGTTCAACCACCCCTTCTTCATCCCGGGTGTGGTCACAGTCGCTGTTGCAGTTGTGCTCGGTTTCGGCTTAGCACCGCTCGTGACGGGAGGTTTCTAGTCCCGGCGGCTATCCAAGAGGCGATCTAGTACCTGATACACGCCCAGTTCCTCATTCGACGCGGTGAGGAACTGGGCTTGGTCCTTAATCTCTTGGTCCGCATTGGCCACGGCGTAACTGTGCTCGACGGCAGCTAGCATTTCTAAGTCGTTGAGGGTGTCACCGAAAGCCATAAGGTGGTGGCGACCAAGGCCGAGATGCTCTGAAAGTACCCCGATGGCGCTGCCCTTCGACACCCCGGTGTTCATGATGTCCACCCACGGAGGTCCTCCCAGCGTCACCGTGAAACTATCTCCGAACGTTGGCTGGAAGTAGGTGTCAAGCGCACCTCGCGCGTCCTCGTGCGGAAAGTATGCCGAGTATTTGACGATCTCCTCTTCGATACCACCGAAGTCCGTCACGAAGACAAGATTCTTGTAATAGACGCGAAACTGATCAGCCAGAGGACGGGCAGCTACGGGTAGGTATGCGGCATTCATTCCACAGAGTGTTGGGTACCCGTCTGTCGAAGTAAGAGTGCCCTCAACCATTGACAAGTACTGCTCGGGAGAAATCACGCTCTGGTGCAGGATCTTTCCTCCCGATTCCACAACCGCACCGTTGTCACTAATGAATGCCAAGTCCATGTCGGGCCAGTCGAACATCTCTTTCAGAGTTGCAAGTGGGCGTCCGCTTGCAGGAACGAAGACAATCCCCTGTCCATTCAACCGTTGAACGTAATCTCGAAGGTCCGGCGGCATCTTCCCGCCCTCCAACAAAAGGGTGCGATCGAGGTCGGAGGCAACCAGCAAAATGTCATCCATGCCACGACTCTACAGGTCGCAATGGCTCTTGGGCCCGATCATCTTGGAGTACCGGGCGGTAATGTAGCACTCAGAATTGTGGGCTCAAACCTAGGCGGAAGGACAACGCCCGGATCCCCGCGTCGCGGAAGACTTCAGTAGGAATCTCACCGGACTCCACCGCGGAGACGATTGCATCTATGAGACTCTGCGCGTAGGTAGTGGCGGTCGGGCCGTCCTCGCCCCCAATCGATAAAACCAAAGTAGCCCCTGCCTTGATAGCACCGACTGCGTTGGCACCGGGATCAGCGAATGTCTCTTCCCCGGAGTTGGTGAGCATCGACATGTCATCCGTGATGATGACCCCGTCAAATCCGAGGTCGTCACGCAAGATTTCATACCATTTTGCCTGCAGGCTGGTCGGGCCTTGCGCAATCCAAGGGCAGGAAATGTGGCTCATCATCACCAGCGAAGTGCCAGAATTGATCCCTGCCTCAAAGGTAACGGCTGCCGTCTCAGCCCACTCTTCCTGAGTTATCTGCCCGCAGTCGGGAATGATTTGGTGAGAATCACCTGGGGTGAGGCCATGTCCCGGAAAATGCTTGATCGTTGAGTGAACCGTTCCCCCTCCCCCTTCTCTCTCCCCCTCCACGGCCGCTTGCACGGCTGCCGCTGCCGAGGACGGAGTAGTACCCAGCACCCGGTCATAAATGAAAGATGCTGAATCATCCGTGTAGTCGGCGACGATCCCGAAGTTCACATTCACTCCCAGCTGCGACAGATATTGACCGCGCTCTCGGAAGGCCTCCTCAACCGCAGCCGGATCGCCGTCACGCAGGTCCCCGGCCCCCACACTCGCGTCCCCCGCGAGGCGTTTGACAAGGCCGCCTTCCTGGTCGATCGAAATCACCAGCGGCGGTAGCCCTGCGGATTCTGCCGCCGCCTGCCATTGCATTGTCTGCTCTACAAGGGCGTCCTCGGGATCAGGAACGTTGTCACCCATCAAGATCAACCCTGCAGGAGCAACTGTTTCGATGAAGCTCTGCGTCGCCTGAGCATCGGATCCCGGATAGTGAAGAACAAGCAACGATGCAGCTTGAGCGCGCGTATCCCATGACTGCCACAGCTCTTCTGCTTCTGCTGCGGCCAACTGTTGCGGCGTCGGTGGCTCATCCATCTCTTCTTGCTCGTGGGCCGACTGTGCCACGTTTGCGGTGTCCCCCGCTCCACCGGCGTCGGGCGCGGCATCTGGCGACGTGCACGCGGTCAGTAGCAGTGCAACGGCAAAAGGAAGTGTCAAAGATAGGCGTGTGTTCACGGTTCCAAGTATGCACCGAAGTCAGTCGCTCACACGCGAAAGGAGCACTGTTCCGTCCGGAGTACTGATCGAGGCCTCTGAAGCAGAACACATGTAGCGCGCTTCGGAGTAGTCAACTGGTTCGGGGGGAATGACCATTTCCATACCCGCTGCACTCAACGCCATAACTGAACCCATGTTGTGCTCATGAATCGTCACCCGATCGTCGTTAACCGTGAAAGTGCCCTCATCGACTCCATTGCGGGTAATCACCGACTCTCCGCCCTCGACCACCATGGTTATCCTCCAGCCGCTGTACTCGGTCGTCACTGAGCCGTCCGCCGCAAAAGTAAGGTGCACCTCCCCGGTAACCGAGGTCGGCTCATCACCAAACTCCCGAAAACTCGCCAGGAAGAACTCGTTGTCAGCAAGCCAAGTCCCATTCAAACAAGCACGGGGATCTGTCGGTTCAGCGACCACGACTTCCTCGCCCTCGTCGCTCTCTTCAACAATCTCCGTCGCCTGTTCTGCACGCGGCACGCTCGAGGCCGCATCCGACTGCTAGCCTTAGGGTGTTGCGGAACACCCAGACAGGGTGATGCCAAGCATCAAAGTGCTGGCAAACGCCAAGTAGCAAGTTGCGGTCTTTCTCATTGTCCTATCTCCTCTGTTTCAGTCGAAGTCATACCGATCTGCACAAATCAACTCCCCGTCGTCGTAGTCGATAACGACCGCCTCACCGTCGACAAGTAGTGCTTCCAAGGCTAAACATGGAGTTTGACTGGTGGGATCTTCCACAGACCCATCCATGCGGACGCGGAGGGTCTCCCCCGACCACTCCGCTTTTGCGTTGGCTTTGGAGAATGTGCTTTCGATGACCTGCAGGACCACATCATCCGAGGTCCCGAACACTCTTTCATCCTTACCTTCTGGACCTGCAAGAGCATCGTTGAGCACGTCCAGTGTCTCCTGTGAGGCGTCTTCGGAGGAACCGCATAGGTGCTCTTCTTGAGCTGGGAGAGATTCGTTCCCTTGATATTGAGCTTCTTGAGGATCGCGTGGATGCTGCGGGCCTGCACGGCGTCCCCTATACGAACCCCGCACTCTGGTTCCGTTGTCTGCGACTGATTCTTGACGGAGATGTGACGCTTGCAGAACAACACGCGCAGGCAATGTACGAGCAGTCTCCCCAGGAGGGTACGGTCGCTCAGGCGCTGTACACAAGTCAGTTGGGGCTCATTCGATGGATGCAGGGTCGCGTAGATGAACTTGAGGAAGGCTTCTTAGCCTCACGACGCAACTACCCCGACCAGCCCCTTTGAAGCGGTCCAGGTTTTGTTCCGCTGTTTATGCTAGGGCTTTTGCTCTGGCATTGGTGTTATGGTGGTTTGCTTCGTATTCGGTTGGGGTCAGGTAATCTAAGGCTTCGTGGAGACGGTCGTGATTCCACCAGTGAACCCATTTCAGCGTCTCGAATTCGACCTCGGTTACGGAGGGCCAGGGCCGGCGGGCGTGGATGAGTTCGGCTTCGTAAAGGCCATTGACGGTCTCGGCCAGCGCATTGTCATAGGAATCTCCGCGTGACCCAACCGATGGGGTAATGCCGGCTTCTTCCATACGCTCGGAATAACGAATCGACACGTATTGAGATCCGCGATCTGAATGATGTACTAAACCAGTTAGGGCCTGTTTTTTGCACTGTTCAGTGCGTGTTCCAACGCCTCCAAAGGCAGGTCTTCGGTTCGCATCGTCGAGCGGGTGGACCATCCCACGATCTTGCGGGAGAACACGTCGGTGACAAAGGCGGTGTAACAAAACCCGGACGTAGTTCTCACATACGTGTAGGGTCGGTCAGCAGCGCCCTGCCAGTCTTTGAACTGGTGGGTTTCTGCTGGCCGCCCTCCGAACCGGACGTGCCCATTCCTGAGCATCCGGCTCTCCATGTGGTCACGCCGGAGCAGTCGTCCATGGTGTGGGGATGCGGGTTCCTCGATACCTGTAGCGGGCCACTGTGACCTGCTGGCAACGGAAGAACTCGATTCCTTGGTCGCGGATCTGCCAGCCGGGCAGATGACGACGTACCAGGGTGCGCATATTCAGTTTCGGGTGTCGCTTCTTCAACCAACCGACGATCCGCCAGAAGGCGAAATGATCGATATAGCTGAAGAGGTGTTTCACGACGCCGTGCTGAAAATATGTGCACCAGCCCCGCAGCGCCGGGTTCAACCGGCGCAGCAGGTCTGCGAGCGTTCGATGAGATGCCCGGCGGGTAAGCAATCGCACTTTGTCCTTGATCGAAGCCAAAGACTTCCGTGAAGGATAGGTGTAGATCGCTGTCTTCCCGCCATGACCTCTGATCCGGCGGCGCTGGATGTGCCACCCGAGGAAGTCGAACCCGGTGTCTATGTGCGTGACCGTCGTCTTCTCGACCGAGAGGCGTAAACCCATCGGCGCGAGCACGTCGGCGACTTCGTCCCAAAGCGCTTCGGCATCAGCTTGGGTGCCGCGGACGAGAACGACGAAGTCGTCCGCATAACGGACCATCTTCATCGTCGCGCCCCCAGCGCGTTGATGCTTCGTGCGCGACCATTGCGGTCCGAGCGCGTCCCACTTGCGTTGGAAGTGCTCGTCCACTACGGACAGGGCGATATTCGCCAGCAACGGCGACAGAATCCCGCCTTGCGGGGTGCCGGTGAAGGTGTCCCTGTTCACGCCGTCCTCACTGAGGACACCCGCTTTCAGAAAACCGCGGATCAGACGCAACACGCGCTTGTCGGTGATGCGACTGCGGACACGCTGCATGAGCGCGTCGTGGTCGATCTCGTCGAAACACGCGGTGATGTCCGCTTCGAATACCTGCACGTAACCACGTGAGGCATAGAAGTGGATCTCCGCGATCGCGTCCTGCGCCCGACGGCGCGGCCGGAACCCATACGAGGACGGCATGAAATCCGCCTCGAAGATCGGTTCCAGCACCAGTTTCAGTGAGGCCTGAACGATCCGGTCCGTCATCGTCGGAATCCCCAAGCTACGGACCTTGCCGTTCGCTTTCGGGATCGACTTCTGACGCACCCGTTCCGGGACGAACTCGCCGTTCTTGACACTTTCGCGCAGACCGGTGAGCATCCCCGCCACTCGGTCCGGGGTGACAGATCGCGGTGCGATCCCATCGACGCCGGCAGTGCGGCCTCCCTTGTTGCCCGACACCCGATTCCACGCCGCGGCGAGGAATGCGGGGTCATAGACCAGATTGAACACATCATCGAAACGACGAGCAGGATCGCCCGTCGCCCATCGGTGCAGTTTCGTCTGCATAGTCAGTACCCGCGCCCACGCCTCCGATGTGTCGGCAGGCCACGGAACACTCGTATTCACAAGCGTTTCTCCCTTTCTGTTTCCATCTACTGCGATCACACTGGACCCCTTCGCCATGTGACCGGCTTTCCCGGTCTCGGACTACTACGGGTCCTCCGCCCCACCCCGGCCCGATCAGCAGGCCGCGCGCTCAGCCGGACGCCGCGCCGCTGGCTGCGGCGGTCCTCCGGCGGAACCGAGATGGTTCCCACGTTCACTTCCGAACCCTTCGACGGGATCGGCACCCAGTTATGCCCCAGCATCCTCGCCACGGCTACGCCGCAGGCATTCACCGTGGCCTCCCGACCGGCGACATCACCCAGTCCAGGAGTTCCCCTCACCGCCGAAGCGACGAGGGTGCGCGATGCAACCCGACCCGAATCCGCCAGGTTAGAATCGGTGGTCTTGTATTGAGGGGCTTTCAGCCACTGGTTCCTATTCGTATGCCTCTCCGTCTCGCTAGCCGAGCCCGCACCATCTGGCAGTACTGATACGACTCGTCGTTGTCGAGGACTGCTCCACCCACCACGCTCACGCCAGCACGGCAGATCGTCCTCCAGCTATCACACGCCTGCTGCGACAGACGTCGAGCGGTGTCCTTTCACCACCGCAAGGTTCAAAAGCACCTCGTGGCGCTCAATGTCTGCCACCCATAGCTGGTTAGGAGCAGTGGCATCAAAGTTACGGTCCACTAGATCAGGGCGTTCATCAACAGTCCTAGAAGGGCAGGTGGTTACGGGTTTGCGGCCCCTGCGGATTCCGTGAAGGCCAGCCTTGCACATAAGACGCCCGGTTTGTTCACGCCCGATCATCCAACCCTGCCGGCGTAAGGCATGCCACATTTTGCGTTTGCCGTAAACCCCGTAATTATTGGCGTGAACCTCACGCAACACGGGTAACAACTGGCGATCACGTACTTCCCTGTGACAGACAGGACGCGTTTTAGCAGCCCTGTAGCCTCTGGAAGTGAGGAACCCGCTCTCTGTCGCACCTAAAGTGCGGCAGATCGGCACGGGCCCCGAAACGATGCTTGTACATGTCGATATACGCGATCATCTCACCGCGGGGCGGTCGAGCTCGGCTGCAAAAAACGCTGACGCAGTTTTCAAGATTTCATTAGCTCTTCTCAGTTCCGCGATTTCCCGCTTTAACCTGCGAACTTCAGCAGATTCCTCAGTCTAAACACCAGGGCGCCTGCCGGCATCAACATGTTCTTGATTGATCCATCTGCGCAGTGTCTCATTAGCGATCTCAAGGCGAGGCGCCGTCTCTTTGATCACTGCTGACTGCGACAGTGACCGATCATTTTCTAGCCGATCCAAAACCATACGAACCGCACGATCCCGAAACGACTTGTCATACTTTACTGGCATTGCTCCATCCTCTCAAAAAAGACGGAACTAAACCTGGACCGCTTCACACACCAAAAGAGCCCCAGATGGTCCAAGTCAGGTCTGCCGGTGCTCGGATGTGGTGGTGGAGCGCGGTGGTCGGCTCTGTGTCTAGCGTTTCCCGCGTGCGGTGCGGAGCCCGTTGAGGATCACCAGGACCTCGGCGATCTCGTGCACGAGGACCACGGCGGCGAGTCCGAGGATGCCGAAGAGGGCGAGCGGGAGCAGTGCGGTGATGATCAGCAGCGAGAGGATGATGTTCTGGTTGATGATGCGCCTGCCGCGGCGGGCGTGGGCGAACGCGCGTGGGAGCAACCGCAAGTCGTGGCCGGTGAAGGCGACGTCGGCGGATTCGATCGCGACGTCCGAGCCGGTCGCTCCCATGGCGATCCCGATGTCCGCGGCGGCCAGGGCCGGGGCGTCGTTGATGCCGTCGCCGATCATCGCGACCGAGCCGGTCCTGCCGAGTTCGGAGATCGCGGCGGATTTGTCCTCGGGGCGCAGCTCGGCGCGCACGTCCTCGATCCCGGCCTGCGCGGTCAGCGCGTGGGCGGTGCGGGTGTTGTCGCCGGTGAGCATGGTCACCCCGACGCCCTGAGCTGTGAGGGTGCGCACGACCTCGGGGACCTCGGGGCGCAGCTCGTCGCGAACCCCGATCGCGGCGACCGGCACGCCGTCGCGGTGCACGACAACGACCGTCATGCCTTGCTCCTCCAGGTCCGAGACCTGGTCGCGGAGCGTCCCGGGGTCGAGCCAGCGAGGGCTGCCGACGGTGATCTTCGTGCCGTTGAGATGGCCTTCGATGCCGTGCCCGGCCTGCTCGGTTACGTCCTCGGCCGCGGGTGCTTCTGGTGCTGCGGCGGTGATCGCTGCGGCCAGCGGGTGGGTGCTGTGCTGTTCCAGGGCCGCCGCCCAGTGAAGTGCCTGTGCTTCCGTCACGCCGTCCGCTGTGAGCACGGCCGTGACTGTCGGTTCGTTGCGGGTGAGCGTGCCGGTCTTGTCCACGGCGATGTGGTGGATGGTGCCGAAGCGTTCGAAGACGGCGCCGGATTTGATGATCACGCCGAACCGGCTGGCCGAGCCGATCGCGGCGACGACCGTGAGCGGCACGGAGATCGCCAGCGCGCATGGCGACGCGGCGACGAGCACGACGAGGGCGCGGGTGATCCACAGTTCCGGATCGCCGAGCAGCGAGCCGATGAGTGCGACGAGGGCGGCGAGCACGAGCACGCCGGGCACCAGCGGGCGGGCGATCCGGTCCGCGAGACGGGCGCGGTCGCCTTTCTCTGCCTGCGCCTGCTCGACGAGCTCGACGATCGTGGTGAGAGAGTTGTCGGTGCCTGCCGCGGTCGTCTCGATCTCCAAGGCTCCGGCGGCGTTGATCGCCCCGGCCGACACCGTGTCGCCGGGCTCGACTTCGACCGGGATCGACTCTCCGGTGATCGCCGAGGTGTCCAGGCTGGAGCGCCCGGACCGGACGATCCCGTCGGTCGCGATCCGTTCACCGGGGCGGACGAGCATGAGTTGCCCGACGGTGAGGTCTTTCGCCGGGATCTCGACCGAGGCGCCGTTACTGCGGACGGTCGCGGTCTCCGGGACGAGTTTGAGTAGCGCCCGCAGTCCGCCGCGGGCACGGTCCATCGCCTTGTCCTCCAGTGCCTCGGCGATCGAGTAGAGGAACGCCAGCGCGGCGGCCTCCTCGACGTAGCCGAGGATCACCGCGCCGACGGCGCTGATCGTCATCAGCAGGCCGATGCCGAGCTTGCGCTTCGTGACGAGGTTCCGGATCGCGCCGGGCGTGAACGTCGATGCGCCCAGCAGCAGGCCGATCCAGAACGCCACCACAGCCGCGATCTCTGCCCCGGCCCACTCCAGGACCAGTCCGGTGCCGAACGCGACGCCGGAGAAGACGGGCACCATGATCCCGCGGTCTCGCCACCACGGGCGCTCTACTTCCTCGGTTTCCGGGGTGGTGGTCGGCTCGTCGCAGCCGCACGCGGCGCTCACGCGCCCGCCCCGAAGCATCCCGGCACGGTGCAGGCCGAGTCCAGGCACGGGGCGCTCTCATCGACGGCCAACGTCACGTCGATGAGCGCTGTCAGCGCCGCGGTCAGGTGCGGGTCCGCGATCTCGTAGCGCGTCTGCCGGCCCTCGGGCTCGGCGACCACGATGCCGCAGTCGCGCAGACACGTCAGATGGTTCGAGACGTTCGAACGGGTCAGTTCCAGCCCGCGTGAGAGCACCGCCGGGTAGCTCGGGCCGTCCAGCAGGGTCATCAGGATCCGGGAGCGCGTCGGGTCCGCCATCGCCCGGCCGAGCCGGTTCATGACGTCGAGACGCGAAGTAATAGTCAGCATGCACTGACTATACAGTGGATGCTGACTCGTTGTCGATCTCTCCCGTGTGTGTCGGGGCGCGTTCGCCTGGGGTGGGTGGTTCGAGGATCGTGGCCGAGTAGCGCAGCGCGGTCTCGATGCCGATGCCGAAGAGGTCGCAGACGCGTCTGACGTCACCGCCGGTCTGTTCGACCTCGTAGAGAATCCGGTCGGTGCGCAGCGCCTGGGCAGTGACACCGGCTTTCCTCCAGGGGAAGTTCCGGCTGGGCGGTGAGAGACGGGGCGCGGTCTGGATGGTGACGAGCAGGTAGGGATTCTTCGTTTCCGACCAGCGTTTGGCTCGGTGGTCGAGCCAGGCAGTGAGGCGGACGCGGACCGGCTTCGCGAGCGGGATGGACCGGCCATCGGGCATCCGCAGTCGCCCGTCGATGATGTCGGTGAGCTGGACGTGCTGGACCTGCTGTATGGTCAGGGCGTGGAAGGCGATGAGTGAGACGGCCAGCGCGATCGCGGGGTCGGGGTTGGTGAGGGCGTCGCGGATCGCGGTGGGTTCCATCGGCAGCGGCATGTTGCGGTTGGGGCCGCGCAGCGGGATCGCTTTCGTCGGGTCGAGGAAGACCAGTTTGCGGCCGCGCAGGATCGTGAACAGGGTGCGGAAGCCGAGCATCATGGTGTGACGGCGCGAGGGATCGTCGGGGAGCATGGCGAGGATGTCCTCGGTGCTGATGCCGACGAGGCTGGTGCGCCCGTCTTCGACCCAGCGGGTGATCGCGGGGAGGATGCCATACATCTGACCCTTGACCGTCATCGTGTCGCGGGGCTGGCGGCGCGGCGGGGTCTTGGAGCCGTCGACCATGATGTCGCGCCAGAGCTCAAGCTGCGATCGCATCGGCTCGGGAAGGGCCTGGGTCTTGCGTGCGAAGAGCTTGGTGAAGGACGGCACCCTATCGTCGATGAGGAGACCTGCGTCTTCGAGGACTTCGATGGTGGAGCGGATGTTGCCATCGTCGTCGTAGGAGCGCATCGCGAGGATGTCGGAGGCGCGGAAGCGCAGATTCGCGCCGGGGAACACGAGCTGCAGGACTTTCAGGGTGCGCCGGACCTGGTTGGTCTGTCGCTTGCTTCATGCGTACTCGCCGGCTCGGGCGTAGAGGAAGTGATCAGTGCGGGAGGTGATGTCGCGCAGCCGGATCTCGTTGGAGCACTGCCGGAGCAGCTCGGGGTCAGGGTCAATGTGGAACAACACCGGCTGGTAGCTGGCCGCCACTGGCGGTGGCGTGTTGATGACGCGGATCGCTTCGCTGACACTCATCGCCATCGGCAGGTGGAGTTCCGCGGGCCTACGAGAGTCGTTCATTGAGGCGAGGAAGAGCTGCTGGCCGTAGGTGCGGGCCGCGTCGAGGTCGAGCGGCTGTCCGGGCGTCTAGTGGTAGCGGGCGGTTTCCAGGCACAACCGGCAGTAGCCTTGCTCGCCAAGGGTGACCTGCCGGTGACAGGAGACGCATTCGCCCTGCGGGTAGTGCGTAAACCACCAACGGCACTTCCAGCAGCGCCAGTTGCGCCCACGGTAGACGCCCCAGGCAAGGCAGTCGCGGCAGGAGCCGACGTAGCCGGGGCTGCCCGGGTGACAGTTGGCGCAGAGCCCCTGGGTGTAATACTCGCTCGAACCGCACTTGCTGCAGGGCGGCGGGGTGAACGGGCCACCGGGGATGCAGTCGTAGCAGAAGTCGATGCGGGGTGTGAGCCACGCGGCCGGCTTGACCCCGCAGCCCGTGCAGGGCAGCGGCGGACTCAGAGGCCCGTTCGGGCCGCGTGCGGGGCTCATAACGGCGGGGCGGGCCGGTCGTGCTTCGGACCGAACCGGGGCGCGATGAGATTCGTGCTCCCGTTGGCTTCTTCCGACCGCCGGGCGCCGGGTTTGCGTGCTTGGACTTTCTCGGGCTCAGGCACGAGGAGATCGGTCGGTGAGCAGTCGAGGACATGGCAGATGACGTCGAGGTCGTCCAGGCGGATCGTGGTCGGGGTCCCCGTCCACAGCCCGGACATCTTGCCGACGCTGATCTCCAGCCCGGCGTCGGAGAGCATCCGCCGCAGCTCCGCCGACTTCCAGATGCCGCGCTCGGCGGCCTGGACTCGCAGATTCCATTTCATTGCGTCACTGCATCCTTTCTAATCGGTGTTCCAGCCGCTGGTTCGCCTGCATCCACGAATCCTCGACGTGCTCGCCGGAGACGTGGATGTACTGCGTCGTGGTCGACAGCCACTGGTGGCCCAGCAGTTCCTGCAGGGCCTTCAAATCCATGCCCGCCAGATACAGCGACGACGCGCAATAGTGCCGGAGCACATGCGGCGTCATCCGACCATCGGCCCAGGCCGGCAGGAACCGTTCGGTCGCTTGCCGCAGACCTCGTCGGAGCACGTCGTCGCTGGCACGCCAGGAACGGCCGAGCTCGTGGTCGAACCGTTCGGACGGGATCATCGGGGCGTCCGGGTTGTCCCAATCAGGGCCGAAGCGGTGTCGCACATCGCCGAGCCACCAGTCGATGAGCTTGTCCGCGCCGTTGATCGCGGGCACCAGCCGTTGCTTCGACCCGCGTCCGCGAGAGCCTTTCCCGAACCGGACATGCACTTTGCCCAGCGCCCCAAGATCAGGTCGCCAATCTCGGAGGTCGAGCTTCGTGCTCTCGGTGATGCGCACCCCGATGCGTCGCCACAGCGACGCGGCGAAGTAGTTCCTCGCGGCGGGCAGATAGCGCCGCTCGTCTTGGAGAGAGGCGGCCCACCCGCCGAAGAGTCGATCGATCTCCGCATCCGATGGCGGCACTCTCACCTTGCCCAGCGAGGCGCCGGACTGCCGGTTGTACTCGTCGACGGGCTGCTCGATCACCCACTCGGTCAGCGCGTTGATGTCGCCCTGGTAGCGGGCGATGGCGAAGTCGTAGAACAGCGCAATTGCTCCGGCTTTGCCCGCTCGGGTCGTGACGGCAAGCCCTGCCCGGCGCAGCCCGGCCAGGAAAGCGTCCGCGTCGGAGGGCTTCGCCTGCCAGAGCGGAGCATCGAGATGGCGGCGGAACTCGAAGACGACCGTTCTGGACTGCGCGATGTAGCCGTCGCTGAGTCCCGCTGCGGCCATCGCGAGGGCGTACTGGTCGATGATCTCCTGCTCGAAGTCCGCAGCATCTTCCTCGGACCGCCAGCCCCTGGCAGTCCCGATACTTCGCACCACGGCGAGCTTCATCGCCCCGCAGCTTCACGAATCGTGACCATACATCAAGAATACCGCAGAACCCTCAGGAATCATGATTATCCATCAGGATTCCTGAACGTGGTCGAGGCCAGCTTGGAGGCTGGGGAGACGCACCTAAGCGGCATGAAGATCAGTCTGGAAGATGCGGGTCTAGAGACAAGCAATCCAAGCAGAACGCGAAGCTAGTTCGCGATTATCTGACTGGACATCAAAAACTCTGACGCGACACGCCGGGACTCATTCAAGAGAAAAAACTTCTTGTACCTACCAAGCCTGTGGATAACTCTCATCAAAGCCCGTGATCCTTGAACACTTTCTCCCCAGCCAGCAGGAATTTTCCGTTGATTGCAGGCGGAAAACTACACCGGTGTAACTACACCACATTGTTTTGTGGGAGCGAGCGATAAAATTAAAACTGGAACGCCAAACCCCCAGCGCAAATCGCGTTGAAAACGGGAAAGGCATCCGGGGGTCGCGTGATCAGATTGAAGCCCTAATCACTTTGACTCTACCGGAGGTTTTGACGATTCATTGCCAATGATTCTGACAAACATCCGGAGATGCCGGTGTTCCAGAAAGAAAAAACAATGGCATCGAAGCCTGTATTTCGGCCTGGGCAAGAGGCTCCACGTTCCGGACAGTGGGAACAGATTGGCCCACGCGGAGGCCGCACCGGCAACGAGCGGACAGTAACCCGCGGCGAGCCGCTCCCGCCGACGCCCCGCCCCGGGATGGGGTACATCCTTGTAGATCCAACCAAGCACGGCGGTCGTAGCAAGTAGTGTCTGAAGCTTGGGGGGTCCCACCTCACGTCGGGATCCCCCCAAGTGGGCCTTCTGCAGAGACTGGGTCAAAATTTCTCGGGCCTGAGTAGAGCACCTCTGAGGCATGAGCACTCAGAGTTATGATCTCCAGAACGCACAGCCTCCGCTAGTAAATCTCCCACTGGCGGTCATCACCGTTGGGGAAATGGGCGCGGTCAGCGCCACCCTTGACGGCATCGAGGCCCCACCTCCAATTCATGCCGAACGTTGGAGCCGAGCACAGTTCGGAGAGCTACTGGACGCACTCACTCAACAGCGCAGTCGCACGCTACGTCTTGAGGTGCGGGAAAGTTACGGAAGCGTTTTCACTGAGATCATTCATGCGAGGCGCGGCACCCCTGAGACAGCCGACGTGGCGGCACCGTCTGCACCAGAACCAGATTCTCGTCGGGCCCGGCGAGGCAAACCTCCCCGACTCATCGAAATCACTGGTGGCGGATTCATTCAGGGCGAGGACGTTCTTGTCGCGATTCCAGTGAGCACCGCAGAAGGTGACGATTCTGGAGTCGCACGAGCCGTGATCGACCTCGACCAGCTCACAAGCCAAGTGCGCAAAGTAGCACTCATTGGGTATGTGTCAGGTCGCATCGTGACTGAGCGGCTTCCATGAGTATCCAAGGGCGGCAGTCTGGTTCATTCGGAGACGAGATGACCAACATCCTGATCGCGGTGCTCATTGGGATCCTCGGACTCACTCTCGTGCTCCGCGCCTCCGGATCAGTCGCAGCATTTCTCACACGCGTGAGTCAACCCAGTGAGGGTATTGCGGGAGGCGTTGGGGTCCTGTTTGATCCGACGCACCCGGGCCGGGCGCTCGGCAGCGACACATTGAATCCGTTTGTGTACTGGTTGATTGTGGGCGTGATGCTCGCGGTTCTCGTCCTAGTACTCATGTGGGCCTGGACTCGTTGGAGACGGCACTCACGCAAGGTCGATACGGATCCGCGAAGGCTCCCTGGGACAGCCACCGCATACGAGGTGCAGGCCACCGCATCGTCCCGCGCGCTACTGCGCAGAGCAGCTACTCTCCGGCCATCGCTCGAGCGGCCGGAGCCTTCTGACGTTGGATACCGACTCGGGCAGTCCCGTGGGAAGGGCGTCTGGGCGAGCGTCGAAGATTCGATTCTGCTTATCGGTCCGCCTCGCTCAGGCAAGGGCCTACACATCGTGATTCCGGCGATCCTCGACGCACCAGGCGCGGTCGTGACGACCTCCACCCGTCCCGACAATCTGACTGCGACGCTTCGGGCTCGAATGCGAGTCGGCCCCGTGATGGTGTTCGACCCGCAACATCTGGCTGAAGGCGTACCCGCAGGATTGCGCTGGTCTCCGATTCGTGGGTGCGAGGATCCACTGACGGCAATGATTCGCGCAGCCGGGCTCGCCGCTGCCGACGCTGTCGCAATCTTGAATGCTTCACCGCGGGCGGCAACTGGTTGGTCCGAGGGCCTGGAAGCAATGATCGAGACCGATCCGCGCACCAGAGATTCGATCTGGCAGGGCGTCTCACTGGCTCTCGCCGCTCTCGCCGATCCTCGCGTGCTCGATGCGGTGAGTCCCGGCCCAGATGAAGCCTTCGACCCTGAAGCTTTCATCCGTGAGAAGGGCACCCTCTATTTGCTAGCAACCGGTGCGGGCGCAGGGAACAGTGCTGCGCTCGTTGCCGCGTTCGTTGAGGACCTCGTTGAAACCGCCCGCCGAATGGCAGCACGATCTCCCGGTGCGCGACTTGATCCGCCGTTGCTGCTCGCGCTCGACGAGATCGGAAACCTTGCACCTCTGCCATCGCTTCCCACGCTCATGGCGGAGGGCGGCGGTACTGGAATCACGACGATGCCTGTGCTGCAATCACTCGCTCAGGCCCGAGACAAATGGAGCGAGGATCAAGCCGCAGCAATCTGGGATTCGAGCATCGCGAAGATCATTCTCGGTGGCGCATCGAACTCGCGCGACTTGCAAGACCTCTCGACCTTGATCGGTGAACGCGACGAGTTCACCGATTCTGTCACGCTCGGTGACTACGGTTCACGAAGCAGTCAGCGATCAGTGCGCCGGGTGCCGATCATGCCGCCCGACCGCATCCGCACCATGCCATTCGGCACAGGAGTCCTACTGCTGCGCTCAGCTCCACCGATCATCGTCGACCTACTGCCCCGGCCGAAGCGCTCTGACGCAGCCTCTCTCAAACGCGAACGCAGTGAGATCGAAACACTGCTCGAAAACCGACCCATCAGCGAGTGACGAGCTACCGAGCTGGTTGCGCCTACGCACCTTCCTGATACGAGCGGCTGACGTGGCCGCTCCCAACCAGGCAGGAGGACGGTCCCATGACCATCCGCACACAGCAGTCGATCTCAGGTTTCATCGCCAGCGACCCTCAACTCACTCAGACGGACCGCGGCGACGCACGGTTCTACGCCCGCTTCGGCCAAGAGAACTTTCGCCGCGAAGACGATGGCACGTTTACGAAGCTCGAAACAACCTTCCACAACCTAGTGATGTATCGCGCCACCGCAGAGCGCGCGTACGAGCGCTTCTCGAAGGGCGACAGCTTCGTCGCCGAAGGCTACTTGCACGAGTACAGCTACGAGCGCGACGGCCAAGCCACAGACGGCGTGGAGTTTGTCGCCAAAAAGATCGGTCATGACACTGCTCGCACCCAGTACAGCGTGGAACGAAGCCAGCGCGCCACAGATCACGATGTACCGGCACGCGGTCAGAGCCGTGCGTTCGAATCCCCTCAGAAGCGACCGAGCACTGACGCTCCGACACTCGGTCGCTGAAACGGCAGGAGCGCAACGATGACTGACAACAATCGCACTGACGAAGTACTCGACGATTTGCCCGAACCAAGTTTCAGGCCTGAAGACGAGACAGCACCGCCGCGCCCGATCAACTGGAATCTACTCACCTCCCACGACCTTGAGCAAGAGCTGCTCGCACTCAACCGGCGGGTGAACTGGCTCAGGTTGGAATATGGGCTTCCGGCGTCAGAAGTGCCGCCGCTCTGGCACCGCCACCCAGAGCTTCTCTGGGAGCTGTCGGCGCTGCACCTACACTGGCTCAGCGCTTACGATGCGGAACAAGACGGCTCAGCCCCGTTCGGCTGGCATCGAGACTTCACAGATGCTCGCAACCGACTTCGTGACTGGGTTGCCGCTAGCGGCACTCGACGAGACCGCGATCGACCCACCAGACAGACACCCTGGCCAGGCGAAGAACACAATCAGGAGGTCGTAGAACAGGTCATCCAAGACCGCGAAGCAGCTGAAGACGCGTTCTACGCCAACATCGACTTCGCAACTGGGGAAATCGATTCCGGTGCCTGAGTGCATGACATCGCATCAGAAGTGTTCAGTGTTCGGCCAGCCATCGCAACCTCAGATCTTCGATTGTGCTGAGGGCCGCGCTGTGTTCGCGGGTATCCGTGCTCGCCGAGAGGTCGGCGGCAATAACCGCTAAACGAGGGGTGTAGACAGAACCTGTTTCATACTTCCTTCCCGAAGACGCGGTCGAGCATATCGGCGGTCGCCGGATTCACCATCTCGTTGCGGCGAATGTAGTGCTGCACCGTGATCGCCGGGTCCGTGTGCCCGAGTAGCTCGGCAGCAAGGTCGACACCAGCCTCATTGCTGATTGCGGTGGCAACCGTGCGACGAAACATGTGCGGTGTGACGCCCTCGATGCCCGCGAGGTCGAGCACGTGCCGAAGCTGCCTACGCACGTTGTTCGTTGTCAGCGGGCCACCGTCACGATTGCAGAACAACAGTGCATCCAGCGAGGCATCATCACGGCGGGCGAGCCTGAGCCGCACAGCCTCGGCAGCGAACGCGGGGAGTGCGACGGTGCGTCTGGACTTCGCGGTCTTGGGATGATCCTGCCGCTGGGTCGGTTCGCCACGGTGCGCGACGATGGTGCCGCTAATGCGAATCGATGGCGGGGCGCTCACGATGTCGATATCGCGGCGACGGATCGCGAGCACCTCACCGATGCGGGCCGACGTGCCGAGCATCACCTCGACGATCGCGCCGAGCTGCCCGTCCGGTTTCGGTCCGGAGGGTGAGAGCCCGGTCTCCCAGAACGCGATCGCGGTGCGGATGGCGTTTACCTCGGCGGGGGTGAGCGCGTTCGGTGTCGTCGGGGGTTTCCGGAGCCGTGAGACGTGATCCATCGGGTTGCGCGGTAGCACCTCGTGCCGCACCGCGAACCCGAGCGCGAGCCGCAATGCCACCCGGGCCTGCTTGGCACGGTTGTAGCTTTGCTTCGCAAGCTGCTTCAAGAAGTGGTCGCAGCGGGCGACACCGATTTCGCGCAGCGTGAGGTCTTTGAACGCGGGCAGTACGAGCGTACGCATGTTCCGTTCGTACAGCCGTCGGGTGGTGGTCGAGAGCCGGTCTTCAAGATCAAGATCTTCAAGCCAGTACGCCACCAGGTCAGGGAATGGACTATCGGCAGTCAGCCCGATGCCTGCGGGCTGGTAGAGCGTGCGCTCGGCAAGCTTCGCCTTCAACCTTTGTTCGGCGGCTCGCTTCGTGTCGCCGGTGGCTTGCACGAGCCGCGACTTTCCATCCCAGTCCCGATACCTCGCGCGGGCGGTGACGCGACCGTTCGACGCGGTCTGGTACCCGATCGTGCCGAACGTGCCGATGGTGAGGCGTGGGCGGCTCATCGTGTCACCTCCCGTCGAGTGGGGAGGCCTTGGCGCCGTCGCGTTGCTGCTCGATCCAGACACGCACGTCGGAGACGGCAAACTTCAGGTGTTTGCCGAAGCGGTACGCGGGCGGGCCGAGGCCGCGGGTGCGCCAGTCGTAGATCGTCGAAACGGGGATGCCCAAATACGTGGCCAGCTCGCCGACATCGATCAGTGGCTCCAGGCCCCGCGGGGTGGGTTGCGCTTCGGTGTCCATGACGAACAGGTGCACGGCGCACATCGCAGCTGACCGTACACAACCGGGGCGGTCGGGACCCTACCGGGCGACTGCCGCCCGAATGCCCCCTCGGCGTGTCAAAAAGATGGGTTTGTGATGACCAGATCAAATCTCACCTACGAAAAAATCGCGGAAACCCTTGAGTTTCCGCGATTTTTTGGTCGGGCTGACAGGATTTGAACCTGCGACCCCTTGACCCCCAGTCAAGTGCGCTACCAAGCTGCGCCACAGCCCGTTTCTTTCAACCACCCGATCTTACGGCAGGGCTACCGGCTGCCACAAATCGCACGCGCAGTTGCGAAGGAGCGATAGGTCATAGATGGCGTCCCCGTGATGGATCACGGGCCTAGTCGGTGATCCATCGCAGGAAAGTCCAGCCACTGACGCCCTCGGAATCCACCTGGCGCACCGCAATCGTGTGCCCCGAGATCTGTGGCGGGACAACCACGTCCTCACTGGGCAATTGGAACACGACATCGCTGCCAATCTGCCATACGAATCCGTCACTTGCGCCCTCGTCACTCACGTTCCCAATGGCATCCGAGGTCGCCTGCGATAAGTCGGCGCCTGCACCCCACGCCACCATGTCGCCGGAAACAGACAGGTTAGGAACCGCAACTTCCGACTTCGCGAGCCCAGCCACCCGCCCGGTCTCCATGTCCCAAGCAACCAGCCAAGCAGGTGGCCCATCGGAAGAAGACTGCTCCTCTCCGCGCACCACGGACATCTTTGTGAGTGCAACAACTAGATACCGTTGCGAAGCCTCAAGGTCACTGATTACCCAATCGTTTGCTGGTCCAAACCCCAATAGAGGTGAGATGACAGAGGCATTGCGCCACACGACCAAATCCGGAGCTTTAGATTCGTGCACCTGCTTGCCTGCGGCAACTTCTAACAGGTTCGAATAGTTAAATGATTCCAGGCCGGCAAGCGGGTCCCACTGGCCAGATTGAGCAGCGTTGTCGGTGCCGAGCCCAGAGCCGCTTTGGTTCTGTTCCAGGTCACCACTGAGTGTTCCGTCGTGAAGTGAGTCGATGTCGCTACTAGGGGCCGCAGCCCAGAACATCCCACTATCGATCACGGGGTCGGCTATCACTTGCGCAGATGGACCAACAAAAACGACGTCGCCGGGCGAATCCAACGGGACTCGAAAGACCGCCACCCCGTAGTCAGGACTTGATTCTCCGCTCACTTGGATCTCATGGAACCGCACTCCGGGCGTGGCGGCATCATAAACATTCTGTGGAATGGCGACCTCAAAGTATGCGTAGCCACCATTGACCTTGGGAGGCTCCAATCCGGGTACCATGCGCGCTGAGATTCCAGTGAAGCCAAGTGTCATAGATTCCGCTGTTGCCAACTCAGAAACCTGCCCCGTCTCAACGTTCCATCCGACGAGAGCCCATTGCTTCCCGCCGGTACCCACGGCAACCCAAACCACAACCTGTCCCCAAGATGACGCACCTGTTGCATTCAGTGATTGAAATGGAGCGTCGCCAGACAGGGTAGATCCGTCGCCCACGTTGGGAACCTCCTGCAGCGCAGTGAACTTGCCCTCTGTCCCGATCAAGCCAACGGTTTCGCGGGAAACCTGCGGGGAAGTGCCAGTGCCGAATGCGACTCCCCCGTCAATCAGTGTCAACACCTGGGCGTCCGTCTTCCCGCGAGTGGAGCCCAGGACGTGGAACTGTCGACCCTCTTTCGCCCTCGTCGGGCGATCTGCACCACCGATGACAAGGTCGTCTGGAATGCTCCCTTCGGAGACCCAGACGTCAAATGGCACATCAGCAATCGTCTTGGGGGCAAGGGGCAGTTCCGCGGCGCGCATGTCGTCGTAGTCGTCCCGATCAGACTGCTGTGATTGGGCGTCCTGAACGCCGTTGTCGTCGCCATGCAACGTGGCGTTACCTGTTGACGGGGAAACCGCGCACCCTCCCAAACACAGAGTGCTCACGCACACCATGGCAAGGAAGGTGCGTCCCGGCTTAGGCACGGCCGTGCACCCGGTCTTGTATCCAAACGCTCACTTGCAACAGTACGTCCTCGACGACCTCGTCAACGGACTTGCTCGACGAGTCAATAGTGATCACCCCCGGCGCAGCCTCTAGGAACGAAGACACTTTGGAGTCAGTCTTGTCGCGCCCACTCACCAGTTCACGTGTCTTCTCAAGTAGGTCGTCGGTTACGTGCCCGTAGGTTTCGAGGACGCGCCTGCGCAGCCGCGCCTCCGGGTCTGCAAGGAGGAGGATCCTTACATCTGCATCCGGGCAGACAACCGTAGTCACATCCCGACCTTCAGCAATCATTCCTCGGCCGTCTGCGCGAGCCTTATACATCTCTTCCCGTTGCGCGATAGCCATCCACTGCCGCACCGGAATATAGCCGGCAACCACCGACACGTTTGCCGCAACTTCCACAGAGCGCAAAGTATCCGTAACATCCCGCCCGCCAACGAGGAACTTTGGGTGCGCCACTGTACCGACCGATTCAAAGTCCAAATGGTCCGCTTCACGCAACACGGCAGAAGGGTTGTCCAAATCCACACCCGCAGCCATGCACTTCCAGGTCAAAGCCCTGTACATGGCCCCCGTTTCCAAGAATGCGAGGCCGAGCTCGGCGGCAACACGTTTGGAAACGGTGGATTTTCCTGACCCAGAGGGCCCATCGATCCCTATCAGAAGACCCTGTCCTGCAACAGCATTGCGCAACTGAAATGTCTCTTCGGTTCTGGTTGGCCCCAAAGAATCCTCAGTGCTGCGACTCCCCTGACTAGACATCCCCGCCCTCTTTCTGCCCGTTGCCAACACCATTAAGAACTAGCGCAAGCTCTTACTTGCAATACGCCAACCCCGAGCTTCCAACTCCACCTGTGTCTCTTCAACAACACCCGGTTCAATCATCAGTCGAGCCAAGCCGACGGGCTGTCCCGCGGAGTGTTCCAAGACCAAGTCCTCTATATTCACGCCTATTGAACCAAGTTCTGAGAACAATCGCCCCAACTCCCCTGGCTCATCCGGAACCAAGACCTCGACGTAGCCCCACCGCCTCGAAGAGTCACCGTGTTTACCAGGAATACGTTCAACGCCTTGATTGCCTGCGGTCATGACCTTCGCTATTGCCCCCGCGACACCCGGGGGGATAGCTCCGTCAGCCTGGACTCCCCCAGCCTGCAACCCGGAGATCAGTCCCACGAGGTCGTCACGGAGGTCAACGAGGATATCCGCCACCCTGTCGGCATTTCCCGCGATGATCGCCGTCCACAGACCCGGGTCGGAAGCAGCGATGCGCGTCGTGTCTCGCAACCCCTGCCCCGCCAGTCCGAGGGCGTCCGAAGACGCGGTTGCAAGGCGGGCGGCCAAAAGGCTAGACACCAGCTGGGGCACGTGGGACACGAGTGCTACGGCCTCGTCGTGCTCCACCGGACCAAGTTCCATGGGAACAGCTCCCACATCCACGGCTAGGTTACGAACTGTGGTGACCGCAGCTGGGGACGAGTGCTCAGTAGGAACGATGACCCAGGGTCGGCCGATGAACAGATCGCCGTCCGCATGGCTGGCACCTGAACGAGCACGTCCTGCCATCGGATGCGAACCGACGTAGCGCGCCAGGTCCGACCCGTTGAGCCCCAGATACTCTGTGGCAGCTGCTTCGCCCTCGTCCGCAGGATCGGTCGAGAACGCAAACACGTCCCCAACGACCGCTTCCTTTACGGAGGCAACGTCTGTAACAACTGCCCGCGGGAATGCCTTGAGGCAGGTCGCGACGATCCCTCCCGAGACGTCCGGAGGAGATGCGACAACCACCAGACCCGATCCGTCAGACACGTCTGCAAACGACTGAAATCCTCTGCTGAGCGGAGTGCCAGCTCCCATATCACCAGCAAGAGCAAGAGAGGTGGGTGACGCGTCCCAGAGGTAAACGGCCACACCACTTCCACGTAGAGCCAGGGCAATTGAAGTCCCAATCAACCCTGTTCCAATGATCAGCACAGGTCCGGCGGTTACGACCTCCGCCCTCTGGATGAGTGCCATTACAGCTGAACGGAATCGTACAGGCGGCGCAGCTCATCACCCTTGATACGGCGCATTCCGCGGGGCTGAAGTCGGTCCAAATGAATCGGCCCAAAGCCGATACGCACCAGTTCCCGCACGGGGAAACCAACAGCATCCATCATGCGGCGTACAACGCGGTTGCGACCTTCGTGGAGGGTAATTTCCACGGCCGAAATGTCGCCGAGGACGTCGCGAACACGGAACTTGTCGGCCTTGACCGGACCGTCCTCGAGCTCCACACCCCGAAGAAGTGTCCGCCTCACAAACGGCTTGACCTCCCCGTGGACTCTAGCCACATACGTCTTCTCGATTCCATAGGAAGGGTGCGTCAGGCGGTTGGCAAGCTCCCCATCATTGGTCAGCAGGAGGAGGCCCGATGTGTCCACATCCAGACGCCCAACGTGGTAAAGCCTTTCTGGATAGTCGGCCAGCAGGTCCGATAGGCAGGGACGCCCATCCGGATCATCCATAGTGGAAACCATGCCGACCGGCTTGTTGAGGGCCAAAACAATGTGGGCCTTCTCATCAATCTCAACCCGCTCCCCGTCCACCCGCACAACCTGCTTAGCGGGGTCTACGCGGGTACCGAGCTTGCGCACAACCTTTCCGTCGACACTGACTCTGCCCTGCAGAATCATGTCTTCTGCAGCCCTACGTGAAGCTAGACCGGCTTGAGAGATGATCTTTTGAAGTCGGATGCCATCCTCTTTGTGAGGGTCATTCGCCATGATTAGTGCCCCGTTCCGCGACTCCCGTCGCTTGTCGTTGTCTCTATGGTAGTTCGGCAAGCAGGTAATCGATATTCTCTGGTCCAGGCATGAAGGGTCCGAGGGGGACGAGGTCGTCCAGAGACGACATTCCCATGTACTCCAGGAAGCTCGACGTGGTGCGGAAGAGGTGAGCCCCGCTTGGGCTGGTACCGTCCTCGGCGATCAGGTCGCGAGCAGCGAGAGTTCGTAGCACGCTATCGACATTAACCCCACGGATACGTGCGATTTGACCGCGGGTTACCGGCTGCCGATAGGCAATGATGGCCAGTGTTTCCATTGCTGCCCGCGTCAGACTGGTGGACTCTGCTCCCGCGACAAACTGGCTGACCCAAGACGCCCACTTAGAACGCGAATAGAGCCGCCACTCCCCCTCGATTTCCCTTAGCTCAAAACCGCGCTCACGGCTTCCATCTCTTCCGTCATAGTCGGCGGCGAGCCCCCGTAGAGCCTCCTCAACCTGCTCCACAGGCATCTGGGTGGCGGCTGCAAGGTCCATAGGCGAAACGGGTACCAGAGCAACCATGAGGATAGCTTCGAGCGCCCCCCTGAGGTCGACACCCTCAAGGGAGAGAGAGTCCCCACCTCTTCCCGCTGTGTCGGCCACCGCGACATCTTCCCTGTCAATGCTCACAGCATCTTCCTTATCGCCGCTCACTGTGGGACCCCCTCGCTATCTCAACTTCGCCATTTTGCAGGGACGCCACCAACGCTGCGCCCGGGGTTGGCGGAACCCACTCAATCCGTAAGGTGGCCATGGGATCATCTTGGTGAAAGGCCAAGTTGCCCTGGCGGTACAACTGCAACAGAGCGAGGAACCTGGTCACCACCACTGCCGAGTTGGAAGCGTCTTGAACTAAGTCCGCAAAACTCGCGACAGAGCCTTCTTCAAGTCTTGCTCTTACGATTTCAAGTTGCTCATCGAACGAGGCCGCAGGTCGACCCACATGCTGAGCTTCATCCGGACGTGGCTTCTCAGCAAGTGCATTTGCTGCCAAAGACGCAAAGAACTCTGGTGATGCCGTCCACCGCAGCTCCGGCAAAAGTGACGCGTACGGTTCTTGAAGTGGCACTGAACGAGCCACCGTGCCCGCATGCTTGTCCCACTGTTTCACCAAGACCTCCGCTGCTTGCTGGAGGGCGCGGTACTGCAGGAGGCGGGCAAAAAGAAGATCTCGCGCCTCCAAGTCCTCGTCAAGAATGTCGTCCTCGACCGCGTTCTTAGGAAGCAACGCCGCGGCCTTCATATGGAGCAGTGTCGCTGCTACCACCAGAAAATCCGTTGCAGAAGAGAGGTCGGGCTGCTTACGAATGTAGGCCAAGAACTCGTCTGTA
This sequence comes from Schaalia sp. JY-X169, assembly GCF_014069575.1. Lineage (NCBI taxonomy): Bacteria > Bacillati > Actinomycetota > Actinomycetes > Actinomycetales > Actinomycetaceae > Schaalia > Schaalia sp. JY-X169. The sequence goes on along the minus strand of NZ_CP059675.1, from coordinate 1,175,141 downwards.
ACCGCTGCCAACGCAATCTGCGTCAGATCCATTTGTCTGCGGGCAATCAGGCGCAACAGCAGATCGAACGGGCCCGTGAAATTCTCTAACGAAACATCAAACTCTCGCAACGACGGTGGACCATACGTCGATTCTGTTTCGAGCGGCTCGGAATCCCCGTTGTCGTCACCCCAAAGCTTCTGTGCCACGACTCTATGGTGCGTCGCCGCGGGCAATTACTTCCCGAGCAAGACGACGATACGCCTTCGAACCGGGGTGAGAGGGCGCAAATGACAGGATTGGTTCGGTAGCAACCGAGGCATCGGGGAACTTTACTGTCCGGCGAATCTCCGTCTCAAACACCAGGTCGCCAAACGCCTCGTTCAAACGTTCTAGGACCTCACGGGAGTGGAGCGTGCGCGGATCTACCATGGTTGGAAGAATGCCATCAATCTTCAGGCGTGGATTGATGCGGTCACGAACCGTCTCAATGGTTTCAACTAGCAGCGCTACCCCACGAAGGGCAAAGAACTCGGTCGCCACTGGGATCATCACGCCGTGCGCAGCGGTCAGTGCATTCACTGCCAGCAAACCCAAAGAAGGCTGGCAGTCAACGATGATTACGTCGTACTCGTCCTCGACACTGCGGAGCACACGGGTCAGAGCAGACTCCCGAGCGACCTCGTTCACCAACTGGAGTTCGGCTGCTGACAGGTCAATGTTGGCTGGGAGAACATCAACGTTCGGGACGGAAGTCTTGCAGATCGCATCACGCGTTGACAGGCGCGGGTTCAAAATGAGGTTGTAGATGGTGACATCCATGTCCAGGGCGTTAATCCCCATGCCCACCGTTGCTGCACCCTGTGGATCGAAATCAACCAGGAGCACCTTACGTCCGTACTCTCCCAAAGCCGCGGCCAGATTGATGCTGGTGGTCGTCTTTCCGACCCCGCCCTTTTGGTTGCACATTGCGATGATCCGTGCTGGGCCATGCTCAAACAGCGGTTCTGGCGTCGGAAAATCGTCTTCTTCTTCGACGCCCACTAGGGCCAACTGGAAATCCTCGCTCACAAGCCCAACTTTAGCGCCTCCAAGCAACTTCTGGGTCCTACGCGCGCGGATGGGTCGAACGGAAAACTTCCGTAAGCAAGGTCGGCGACATCTTCGTGTAGATCTGCGTCGTTGAAACACTGGCATGACCCAGAAGTTCCTGCACCTCACGCACCGAAGCACCGCCCTCCAGCAGGTGGGTTGCGAACGAGTGGCGCAAAGTGTGGGGCGAAATATCCTGGGTAATGCCGGCCGCCACCGCGGCATTCTGGATAATCTCCCACGCAGACTGCCGGGATAGCGCCCGCCCTCGCAAATTCAGAAAGAGCGCCGACGTCCCCGGTCCTTTCTGTGCCAATGCGGGACGGCCTCGAACAAGATATGCTTCCACGGCCGATACCGCGTACCCACCCAGAGGCACGAGGCGTTCCTTCCTTCCCTTGCCCCACAGTCTCACGACTGAAACCGCGTCTGCATCGTCCCCTTTGTCGAGGTCGAGGTCGTCCACGGCCAGCGAGATTGCTTCTGACACTCGGGCGCCAGTGCCATACAAGAGTTCTAAGAGCGCTCGGTCTCGCAGAGCGCGCGGCCCATCCCCTTTTCCAGCCGCATCCAACAGCGCTGTTACCTGGTGCACGGTGAGTGCCTTTGGAAGCGAGTCCGGTCCGTGGGGTGCCTGCACGTCAGCAGCGGGGTTTGCGGCGATGAGCTGCTCTTTGATAGCCCACTTGTAGAAAGATCGAACCGCTGAAAGAGCCCGGGCAATCGATGAGGGAGCTAGGCCCGAACCTCCGTCCTCACCTTCCGCGAGTGCCTTGGCAAAGGCTTCAACATTCTCGCGGGATGCATCAAGTACCTTCACCGGAGCGATCACCTCAATAAATCGCTTGAGGTCACGACGATAGTTACTGACCGTGTGGGGCGATGCCCCCTTCACAACAGTCATGTCATCAAGAAACCACTGCAGCTCATCATGGCTGGGATTTGCTACCTGTGGACTCACAGCTTGATTCTGTCATGCCCATACAGTCTGACACACCAAGCTAAGCTGGGTTGTGTTTGATGACTGAATCAAAGATGTATTCAACTACTCGAAGAAGGTGGTGTCACTGTGACGCTGAACTGGGACGAACGTGATGATAGGGCTGTGAAGCTGGCCAAAGCACTGGCTGGAGATGCCGTAGAGAATGCGGGTTCCGGACACCCGGGTACCCCAATCTCCCTCGCGGCAGCCGCTTACCTGATCTATCAGCGTCACCTTCGGTTTGATCCCCGTGATGCCCAGTGGGTTGGCCGCGACAGGTTCGTTCTTTCCGCGGGCCACGCCTCTCTCCTGCAGTACATCCAGCTGTACTATGCGGGAGTCGGCCTCGAAATGGAAGATCTGCAGGGCTTCCGCCACTTCGGTTCCAAGACCCCCGGTCACCCGGAACTGGGGCACACAGAAGGCATCGAGGTCACAACGGGCCCGCTGGGGTCAGGTTTTGCTGCCGCTGTGGGTATGGCGATGGCCGCCCGCCGCGAACACGGAATGTTCGATCCCAACACCGAACTCGGTAAGTCACCGTTCGATCACAACGTATACGTCATCGTTGGTGACGGGTGCCTCCAAGAGGGAATCGCGTCCGAGGCCGCATCGCTTGCGGGAACCCAGGAGCTTGGCAACCTCGTGGTGATCTATGACGATAACCGAATCAGCATCGAAGACGACACGTCAATTTCCTTTAATGAGGATGTCTTGGGGCGTTTTGAGGCCTACGGATGGCACACGCAGAAAGTGGCTTGGCGTCGGGACGGGGCGGAGTATGTCGAGGACGTCCATGGCCTGGATGAGGCTATCAACAATGCTCTTGCCGAAGACGCGAAGCCATCCCTAATCGCCTTGTCGACAATCATTGGGTGGCCGACCCCTGGCAAGCAGGACACCGGGGGAATCCACGGCTCCAAGTTGGGCGGCGAAGCTCTCACAGGTCTCAAGGAGGCGCTGGGGCTGGACCCAAGCGAGATGTTCCAGATGGACGAAGACATCATTGCCTACACCCGAGAGAATGCGCTCTCCCGCGCGGATGCAGCGATGCGGGAATGGGATGAGGCATTCCGCGTGTGGGCTGAAGGTAACCACGACAAGGTTGAACTGTTCAATCGGATCCGCTCCGGTGAACTACCGGCTGGCTTTGATGAGGCCTTCCCAGAATTTGAGGCCGGGACGGAAGTAGCTACGCGTGCGGCATCCGGCACGACGATCAATGCCATTGCGAAGATCATGCCTGAACTCTGGGGTGGATCAGCAGACCTGGCAGGATCGAACAACACTTTGATTGCGGGCGAACCTTCCTTCATTCCAGAGCGTCGCTCCTCAAAGGCATTCACCGGCAACGTGTTCGGACGGAACCTGCACTTCGGCGTTCGGGAGCACGCCATGGGCGGGGTCATGAACGGAATCGCAGCGGATGGACTCACCCGCGTCTATGGCGGAACCTTCTTCGTCTTTGCAGACTACATGCGCGGTGCGGTGCGGCTAGCCGCGCTCATGAACCTGCCCGTTACATACGTGTGGACACATGACTCCATCGGTGTTGGTGAGGACGGACCGACACATCAGCCGGTTGAGCACCTTGCCGCATACCGCGCAATTCCGAACCTGGCAATTGTGCGCCCAGCAGATGCGAATGAGACCGCGCAGGCTTGGAAGGGAGTCCTAGAGCGTCGCTCCCCCGCCGCCCTTATACTTTCCCGCCAGAACCTACCCGTCGTTCCCCGTGGTGGAGACAACGGAGTGGCTGAAGCCTCGGGGGTTCTTCGAGGTGCATACACTCTGGTTGATACAGAAAGTCGACCGGATGTCATCCTCATGGCATCCGGATCTGAAGTGTCGATTGCCCTTGAAGCCAGCGAGATTCTTGGTAGCGAAGGCATTGGCGCCCGCGTGGTTTCAGTGCCGTGCATGGAGTGGTTTGCGGACCAGGATGAGGACTACAGGGAGTCGGTCTTCCCCTCAGATGTTGCAGCGAGGGTTTCTGTGGAGGCAGGGATCGCGATGCCGTGGGCGAAGCTGGTTGGCCCGAATGGCCGTAGCGTTTCAATCGAGTCGTTTGGCGCTCCGGGCGCGGGAGACACCTTGTTTGAGCACTTTGGCCTAACGCCCGCGGCAGTGGTTGCGGCTGCGAAGGAGTCGGTCGCAGCCGTCAAGTAGGCGCAATTTGGTGGCTGTTCCTTCGAGGGGCTGTCGGCTCTTCCCTCAGGGGCAGCCACCGAATGCGCATCATCTCAAGCACTTCCCCACCGCACCTTCTCCGGCGCACCGCCGGCCGCACACCCTGCCCATCTCCGGGCGCGCACCTTCCGGCTCACCGCTGGGCACCCCCGACCACACACCGTCCCAAGCATTTCCGGGCTCGCACCTTCCGGCACATCTGAGATCGCGACCCCTCCCAAGCCCGCTCTCGTGAAATGTATACGTTGGGACGAAAAATGCGTCTGGGGTACATACCCCAGACGCACATTAGCCCCCAACATATACATTTGGAGGACGCGTCACTAAGGTTGCCGCTGTCAGCTTTGGTCGCCGGGGCCACGGCGCTATGGTTGCCGGTATCGCCTAAGGTTGCCGCGGACACATAAGGTTGCCTGCGTTTCATTCAGAATACGGCAACCTTAGGCGATACCGGCAACCATAGGGGGTCCGCTAATTCGGCTAGGGCTTGAATGATCGTGCTTGACGACCGGCCGACGCTATCAGCAACCGGGCGGCGCATTCGGCGACGGCGCCGCGACATATTCTGCTCCGAAGGCTTTGCTCGGAGTATCTTGCTTGGAATGCTCGGCTTGGAATGGTCCGCTTGGAGCAGTCCCATCTCCCCCGCAATGATCCCTAGGCGTAGAAGCGGACCAACAGGCCGTAGGCGATGATCGCAACGACCCAAACACACAGAACAGCTACCGTGATCCGGTTGAGGTTCTTTTCAGCGACGCCAGATGAGCCAGCAGTCGAAGAAATGCCACCCCCGAACATGTCGGAAAGCCCACCCCCGCGCCCCTTATGCATAAGTACCGTCAGAATGAGCAACAAGCTCGAAATGACGATTAGGACAACCATGGTGATTTGGACTACCTGCACGATCCCCACCCATCGGAGTTAGAAGATGTTCTCAGCTCGGCACGCCTTGCAAGCGCCGAGACAACTACCGACCCACTCTACCGGGAAATCCGCCGTCATATGAACACCGTGGTCGTGGACATCGACACGGTCGCCAAAGTCAACACCAACCCAAGCCAACGTCGCCGAAGTCAACACCAACCCAAGCCAACGTCGCCAAAGTCAACACCAACCCAAGCCAACGTCGCCGAAGTCAGCATAGGTCGCCGTCGTTTCTGAGAATTATCGGCGACCTATGCTGACTTCGGCGACCCACGGCGGGAATAGCACCATAGCGACCCACGGCGGGAATAGCACCACGGCGGGAATAGCACCACAGCATCCCACCGCTGGAACTGCGCCGAACCGTCGAGAACACATGCAGCGCCTTGCCCCAAAAAACAAGGGTGGCGGCCACCCCCCTTGCGAGAGCCGTACCGCCACCCTTGTCGTGGTCTAGAACTGCGTCCTAGTTGAGGAAGTCAGCAATCTTCGCGAACTCATCCGCATCCAACGAAGCGCCGCCAACAAGGGCGCCATCAACGTTTGGCTGTGACATCAGTTCCTTGATCGAGGATGACTTTACGGAACCACCGTAGAGAATGCGGATCGCATCCGCGGTCTCTTCGTTGTACATGGCCTTGAGCAGATCACGGATCGCCTTGCAAACCTCTTCGGCGTCTGCCGGAGTCGCGACCTCACCGGTCCCAATTGCCCACACGGGTTCGTAGGCGATGACAATCTTGGCAGCATCGTCAGCCGTGTAGCCTGCGAGGGCGCCTTCAATCTGGCTGACAACATGATCAACATGCTGGCCGGACTTGCGAACTTCAAGCACCTCACCGCAGCAGATGATCGGAATCATGTCGTGGGCTAGAACAGCCTTGCTCTTCTGCCCCACCAGATCATCTGTCTCCTGGTGGTACTCGCGACGTTCCGAGTGGCCAACAACCACGTACGAAACACCCAGCTTCTGCAGCATGGTCGCCGAGATCTCACCCGTGTAAGCGCCGCTCTCATAGACTGCAACATCCTGGGCGCCCAGCTTGATTTCCAGGTTATCCGCATCAATCACGGTCTGAACTGAACGCAGATCCGTGTATGGCGGAATAACGACGACGTCGGTCTGTGCGTAATCGAAACGACGATCATCAAGTTCGGTAGCCAACTTTTCGACGAGGGCGACTGCCTGAACATGATCCATGTTCATCTTCCAGTTGCCCGCGATTAGGGGAATACGTGCCATTTTCAGTCCTCCAGAACTGCGATACCGGGGAGCGTTTTCCCCTCTAGGAGTTCAAGCGAAGCGCCACCACCGGTGGAGATATGCGAGAACTTGTTTTCATCGAAACCAAGGATACGAACCGCAGCAGCGGAGTCGCCACCACCAACAACCGTGAACGCCTCCGTCTCTTCAAGCGCGCCCGCAACACCCTTTGTGCCACCGGCAAACGCCTCAAATTCGAAGACTCCCATGGGGCCGTTCCATGCCACCGTCTTGGCCTTGAGGATGTGGTCGGCAAACAGTGCCGCTGATTCCGGACCAATGTCCAAGCCCATTTGGTCGGCTGGGATCGCGGAAACAGGAACCACTGTCGCAGGTGCGTCGGCTGCAAACTCTGGCGCAACAACAACATCTACGGGCAGGACAATATCCACGCCGTTCTCTTTTGCCGTAGCAAGGTAACCCTTGACAGTGTCAATCTGATCGGCTTCGAGCAGGGACTTGCCCACCTCATAGCCTTCGGCCTTGAGGAAAGTGAAGGCCATGCCGCCACCGATGAGAAGCGCATCAGCCTTCGTGAGGAGGTTTGCGATGACACCGAGCTTGTCAGAGACCTTCGACCCACCAAGGATCACAACGTAGGGACGAGCAGGATTGTCGGTTGCTTTAGACAGAGAGTCAATCTCTTTGAACACCAACTCACCGGCTGCCGAAGGCAACAGTTCGGCGATGTCATACACGGACGCCTGCTTGCGGTGAACAACACCGAAACCATCCGAAACAAATGCGTCAGCCAAGGCTGCGTATTCTGCGGCCAACTCGTGACGTTCCGCGTCAACCTTAGAGGTTTCGCGCGCATCAAAACGGACATTCTCAAGCAGAGCTACCTGGCCCGGTTCAAGAGTTGCGGCAACTGCCTTCGCCGAGTCTCCAGTCACGTCCTCCGCGAGGATGACCGGCTGATCCAAAAGCTCCGAGAGTCGGGTCGCCACAGGCGCCAGCGAGTAGTCGGGGTTTACCTTGCCGCCGGGTCGTCCCAGGTGGGCTGCGACGATGACTGCCGCACCAGCGTCAAGTAGACGTTTGATTGTTGGAAGTGCGGCGCGGATTCGACCGTCATCGGTGATTACGCCGTCCTTGAGCGGAACGTTGAAGTCGGAACGGACGAGGACGGTCTTGCCGCTCAAGTCCCCCAGGGAATCAATGGTCCTCAGCACTGAGTGCCTCCTATTGAAAGTCTTAGTTTGGTTTTCTAGAGCCGAACACGAAGTGCCCGCGCATGCCTAGCGCATGCGCGGGCACTCCATGAATGAACCCGTTGCTTAGAGGCGGTCGCCCACGTAAGCGGTGAGGTCGACGAGGCGGTTCGAGTAGCCCCACTCATTGTCGTACCAGGAAACAACCTTGACTTCGTTGTCGATGACCTTGGTCAGGCCCGAGTCGAAGATCGAGGAGGCAGGATCGCCCTCGATGTCCTTGGACACCAGCGGCTCTTCGGAGTAAACCAAGATGCCCTTGAGCTCATCGGTCTCTGAAGCTGCCTTGACTGCTGCGTTGACTTCGTCAACGGTTACAGGCTTGGCAGAAACGAAGGACAGGTCGGTAACAGAGCCTGTGGGCACTGGAACACGCAGGGCGTAACCATCCATCTTGCCCGCCAGTTCCGGCAGAACCAGGGCGACAGCCTTGGCAGCACCGGTCGAGGTGGGAACGATGTTCAGCGCAGCTGCACGTGCACGACGCAGGTCCGAGTGAGGGGCGTCAAGCAGGCGCTGGTCGCCCGTGTAAGCGTGGATCGTGGTCATGAGGCCCCGCTCGATGCCGAAGGCATCGTTGAGTACCTTGGCCAACGGAGCCAGGCAGTTAGTGGTGCAGGACGCGTTGGAGATGATGTTGTCGGTCTCCGGGTTGTAATCCTTCTCATTCACACCCATGACGAACGTGCCGTCAACGTTCTTGCCGGGTGCGGAGATGATGACCTTCTTGGCGCCACCTTCAATGTGTGCCTTGGCCTTCTCTGCATCGGTGAAGAAGCCTGTGGACTCGATGACGATGTCAACATCGTTGTCGCCCCACGGGATGTTCTTAGGATCACGCTCTGCGTAAACCTTGATTGCGTGGTCGTCAACAACGATCGAATCATCGGTGTGTGAGACGGCTGCATCAAAGTTGCCCAGCACGGAGTCGTGCTTGAGCAAGTGTGCCAAGGTCTTGGGGTCAGTAAGGTCGTTTACCGCTACGACCTCGATGTCCGCACCCTGAACCTTGATTGCGCGGTAGAAGTTGCGTCCAATACGGCCAAAGCCGTTAATGCCAACGCGAATGGTCACTATGTCCTCCTGATGTGCCCGAAGACACCTCGGTTATACCTTCTGCCCACACGCCTAACGTATGGGACCACATTCAGCAGTGGTCAAGCACCTCTCAGCTTACTATTCCCCGCGGCGAAGCGCACACACCCTCGGACATTTACTCGTCAAGCATTTCCGGGGTAATGACTGCCTCGGTGGTTGGGATGCCACGTTCCTCTGCAACCTTGTCAGCAAGGGCGAGGAGGCGCCTAATACGCCCCGCAACTGCGTCTTTGGTCAGTGGTGGTTCCGCGTGCTGCCCTAGCTCTTCCAACGAAGCCTGCTTGTTCGCTACGCGCAATTCCCCCGCTTCCCGGAGGTGTTCTGGGACTTCGTCCCCAAGAATATCGAAGGCCCGCTGCACGCGCATGCTCGCAGCGACTGCAGCTCGTGCAGACCTACGCAGGTTTGCGTCATCGAAGTTGGCGAGCCGGTTGGCACTTCCCCGAGCTTCACGCTTCTCGCGTTGCTCCTGCCAAAGTGCAAACGTCTCCGGGACGTCAAGGACCTCCAACAGAGCGGCAACGGCTTCGGAGTCACGAATTGTCACACGATCTGCGCCGCGCACCTGACGAGTTCTCGCTGCGGAACCAAGACGTCTGGCACATCCGGCGAGGGCGAGGGCCGACTCAGGTCCGGGACACGTCACTTCTAACGCCCCGGAGCGGCCCGGCTCCACCAGCGAGCCCCGAGCCATTATGGCCCCACGCCATGCTGCTGCCGCCTCTTGGGGGCCTGCGCCGACAATGTCTGTTGGAAGCCCGCGGACGGGACGCCCTGCTCGATCAATCAGCCCCGTCACTCGCGCCAACTCATCGGCATCCTTCACAACGCGGATCACGTAGCGGTTGCCTTTTCGAAGTGCGCCACCCGTAACCATGATGACTTGCGATTCAGCCCTATACAGGCTCTGCAAGAATGCCCGTAATCTGGCTGCCACCTGCTCTGAGTCGACCTCCGCCTCGATGAGTACGCGTCCTCCGACAACGTGCAGCCCGCCGGCAAAACGTAGAAGTACGGCACATTCCGCACGCGCTGCGGAAACCGAGGCTGGTTTGTGCCGCGCCAACTCCGTCTTGAGCTCAGATGTCAGGGACAATCCGTCCTCCTTATTTCACCAAAGTCAGATGAGTTCTTGCTTGTGCTGAACCGGCCCTTCTGAGCTGCTGAGTGGCTGGCTGGCTCGCCTAGTCTAGCCAGGCTTCGGTAGTTCCGACTTCCCCCAGGAACCCGTCGAATGCATCACGTAGCGCGGATGCTAGGCGTAGCGGGTCATGTACGGCCCCGTCAGTGCCGGACCTCACCTGACGGAGGAGGACGCGTGCCCCCAGAGATGCACTTGCTTCCATCAGGTCGTCGATATCTTCAACCGTTGTTGGATCAGCGATCACAACGTCGATCTTCAAGTCCGGTGAAACCTTACTGATCTCCCGTACCAGGTCGGCCGATGACAGATGTGCGGTCTCCCCCGACTGGGGTGTCAGATTCAAAATGAGAGCCCGATGCGCTGGAGTCATGACAATTGCTTGATGAAGACGGTCCAGTAGTAGATGCGGAATCACAGATGTAAACCATGAGCCCGGCCCTAGAATCACCCATTCCGCATCCGCAACGGCTTCGAGAGTTTGGGGAGGTACCTGCGCATCTGCTGGTTCAACAGTCAGGTCCACCAGGTCAGCGCCCGCGACTGCCACGGTCGTCTGCCCGGAGATCCTTTTTGTGTGATCGCCCTCGCGAACGGTTGCTTCAATCCGCAGCGGGACGGAACTCATCGGCAGGACGCGACCGTGCGAGTCAAGAAGTCGCCCTATCCAGTCCAACCCGACAACAGGATCCTCGAACATTTGCCACAGTCCGACGATTAGAAGGTTGCCGAGGGCGTGGTCGTCAAGTGGACCGTCCGTGTCCAAACGGAGTTGCATGAGGTCGCGCCATGTAAGCGACCACTCAGAGTTGTCGCACAGACTCACCAGTGCCATTCGCAGATCACCGGGCGGCAACACCGGGGTTTCCTGGCGGATACGCCCCGAAGACCCCCCGTCATCAGCAACCGTGACAACCGCCGAAATTTGGTGGGTAATGTGGCGCAGTGCCCGCAGGGTCGCGGACAGGCCGTGGCCTCCACCGAAGGCAACCACCTTCGGACCCATTTCTACGTTGAGAAGCTTGGCCGCCTCCATGTGCGGGGACCCCCACACATCATCGGGCAAGAACGCCTTGGGACGCTGCATTCACTTTCTCCCCATGTCACGGTGCATGATCTGGGTTGGAACACCCCGTTCACGCAGGTTTTCTGCTATGTATTCACTAATTGCCACCGAGCGGTGACGACCACCTGTGCAACCGATTGCGACCGTCACGAATGGCTTGAGTTCGCGCTTGTAGCCTTCCAGAGTAGATGCAATCAACTCCGCGTAGGTGTCGGCGAGGTGGCGTACCCCAGGCTGGTCCAGTACATAGTCGGATACCGGCTGGTCCCGCCCTGTTAGCGACCTCAGTTCGTCAACCCAGTAGGGGTTTTGTAGGAAGCGCACATCCAACACCTGGTCGGCATCGAGAGGCAGGCCATTCTTGAAGCCAAACGACATCAGGGAAACCCGCGTGTCCTGATCTCCCTCATCTGCCACAACATTGCGCATGTAGCGCGCCAAGTCGTGAACAGAGAGGTCGGACGTGTCGATTATTTCATCCGCGCGTTCCCGAAGCGGAGCGAGAAGCTCGGATTCCGCTTTCAACCCGTCAAGTAGCGTTCCATCACCCTGGAGAGGATGAGGGCGACGGTTGGACTCATAGCGCCGAATCAGCACCTGGTCTGTGGCATCCATGTAAATAGTCCGGTAGGCAATGCCGTGGTGGCGCAGTTCGTCGAGGACGCCCTCAAGCGAAGTGAAGAACTCCCGGGAACGCACGTCCACCACCGCCGCCAACCTGTGGACGCCACCTCCATCAGGAGTGAGCATTCCAACCATCGGGAGCAGCAAAGTAGGAGGAAGGTTATCAATCACATACCAGTCAAGATCTTCGAGGGCGTTTGCCGCCCTCGACCTTCCTGCACCGGACCGCCCTGTCACAATCAGCACTTCGCTGCCACGCTGGAGTGGCGGGATCGCTTCTGCTTTTCTCTCCAAAGACGGGATTCCACCGGGCGCGGTGAGAGGATTCTTCGGATCCCTGGCCTCCGGCCGCACGTGCGCGGGAACGGAGAACTGGCTACCCGTCGCGGGTCTTTGTTGGGATGTCATTGTCCCAGTGTGCCACTTTCCTGCGCCAAGTGAGAGTGGACTGTTCGGGCAAGTGATGGCCCAAAGCCATCAACTGCTGAGATCTCCTCAATGGTGGCGCCCCGAAGCTTCTTCACCGATCCGAATGTCTTCAGCAGTACCTTCTGCCTGGCGGGCCCAAGCCCGGGAATTGCGTCCAGAATCGAGACAGTCGCCGCTTTACCGCGCTTCTTACGATGGCCCCTGATGGCGAAGCGGTGCGACTCATCACGTAGGTGTTGCAACAAATAGAGCGCCGGGGACGACCTCGGCAAAATCACCGGGTAGGGCTGATTGGGAAGCCAGACTTCCTCGAGACGCTTAGCCAACCCGATCACAGGAAGTGAAACACCCGCATCTGCGAGAGCGTTCCGTGCCGCGTTGACCTGGGGCAACCCGCCGTCGACAACAAGGAGGTCTGGCTTGTAGGCGAATCTGCGGGGTTTGCCCGTATCCGGATCGATCGCCCCGGACACCATCGCGCTTTCCTCAACCTCTTCCGTGGCACCAGCAGTGCTGACCCGAGCAAAACGTCGCTGCAACACCTCAGACATTGCGGCAGTGTCGTCTTGGGTCTGTGCCTCATCGCCGCGGATGTTGAACGTCCGGTATGCGCCCTTGCGCGGGATCCCGTCCTCGAACACCACCATTGACGCCACCCTATTGGTACCGCCGGTGTGGGAAATGTCGAAACACTCGATACGCAATGGAGCTCGCTCCAAGTCGAGGGCGTCCCTAAGTTGTTCGAGGGCGATCGCGCGCTGCGTCAGGTCACCTGTTCGGCGCGTCTTATGCAGTTTCAGTCCCTCACTGGCATTGCGCGTCACAGTTTCCATGAGTTCCCGCTTACGTCCACGCTGGGGAACTTTGATAGTCACTTTCGCGCCCCGCGCGCCCCGCAGTACTTCCTCGATACTGACCCGATCCGAGGGCGCGACGGAGACCAGAATCTGGGGCGGAATTGCGTCCACCGGGGTGTGGGCAACATCGTCTATCGACACGGGAGCGGTCCGCCCTCGGCGTGCGCTTCGCCCACCTCCCATCGGGGGGGTGCCTGCGGCTTCCCTCTGCGCCTCCGCAACTTTGGGGGCATAGACCTGCTCGAGCAGGTCCTGCATCAGCGCGGCCTCGTCCCTGTCGTCACCACGTTCCAGAACCCAACCGCGCGTCCCGCGGATCCGCCCTCCGCGTACAAAGAACGCCTGGACGGAAGCATCAAGGTCATCAACGACAAGGGAGTACATGTCGGCATCGACATCGGAGGGCAACGCCAGCGTGTTCTTCTCTTGGACCTTCACAAGTGCTTCAAGTTCGTCGCGCTTCCGTGCTGCCTTCTCGAAGTCAAGGTCGTCTGCCGCTTGCGCCATTTCGGCTCGAAGTCGCGCCATGCACTGTGCGGTCTCACCGTCCATGAACGCGCATAGCTCTTCTGCGAGAAGCCTGTGGTCCTCCGGCGATATCCGCCCCACGCACGGGGCTGAGCAGCGCCCGATGTATCCCAGAAGGCAGGGCCGATCTTGCGCCTGTGCCCGACGGAATACGCCCGGGGTACACGAGCGAACCGGAAAGGTGGGGAGAAGAAGATCAATGGTCTCGCGAATCGCCCACACCTTCGTGTATGGGCCAAAATACCGGGATTCGGCCCGATGCGCGTCCCGAGAGATCGCAACCCGGGGGAACTCCTCCCCCATCGACACCGACAGATAGGGGTAGGACTTATCGTCCTTATACATGACGTTGTAGCGTGGATCGAACTGCTTTATCCACTGGTACTCAAGGGTGAGCGCAGCAGCCTCGGTATCCACAACAGTCCACTGCACAGAGGATGCGTCCTGAACCATCCGTGCTGTGCGCGGGTGCAGAACTAGCGGATCCTGGAAATAGTTGGTGAGGCGGGCGCGAAGGTTCTTCGCCTTTCCAACGTAAATGACTCTTCCCTCGCCATCCCTGAACCTGTAGACGCCAGGTGACTTGGGGATCTCAGAGGTTTTTGGCCGCCAATAGGGGCCCGGATAGCGCTTCCTAGTGCTGTCCGAGGGCGTGCCTGGGTCCTCAAGTCCTGTCATCTCTTCGATACTGCACTCCCCACGCGTTCTGCGCAAATGTGAGACTGTTCCAACCCTGACGCCAAAGCCCCAAGCAAACTTCAAAGTTTGTAGAATACAGGTTCAGTCTTGCCAAGATACGATCGCGGAAACCGCAGCGTAGCTGTGCGCAGAAAGCGCTGAACTCGCGCGCAACAGACCGGAGGATACCTTTCATGATGTACCAACTCGACGACGGGACATGGACAAATCCGGCAGAAATTCCCGTTAGCCCAGACCTGTCGATACCTCAGTTGCTCTTCGACCGTGAAGCTCGCGGGCCACACCAGGTGATGGTGGAACGGCTAATCCGCGGTGAATGGTATGAGGTCACGGCAGAAGAGTTCATGAATCACATCCTCAAGATTGCTCGCGGTCTCTATGGTTTGGGGATCCGCCCCGGGGATCGTGTCGCAATCCTTGCTGCCACCTCTTACGAGTGGGCAGCATTCGACATGGCAATCCTCTCCCTTGGTGCCATAACAATCCCCATCTACGAATCTGACTCGGCAGCCCAGATCTCCCACATCCTTCAGGACGCGGAAGTCTCCCTGGTAGTCACCTACTCGGTTCAGCAGGCTGAGCTGGTCGAGTCGGTCGCAGATGCACGGGTCAAAGAGATCTTTGCCCTCGAACGCGGTGATGAACGCAAGATCATTCAGGCAGGGCAAGATGTTCCAGAACAAGCGGTGCGTGACATCGCATCCGCGTTGAACCTGGAGACAGTGGCCACCATCGTCTACACCTCTGGCACAACCGGACTACCCAAGGGGGTCGTCCTCACCCACGGCAATTTTGTGCGCGGTCTGATGCAGGCCTACGACATTCTGCCCGACCTGATTTCTAACCCCAAGAACCGCACGCTGCTGTTCCTTCCGGTCGCGCACGTACTTGCGCGCTTTGTCATGGTGGCGATCCTGGTCGGTGAGGGCCGGTTGGGTATGAGCCCGGATATTCGTCACCTCGTCCACGACATCCAGACCTTCAAGCCGACCTTCTTGCTGGCAGTGCCGCGCGTCCTTGAGAAGGTTTACGGGACCGCCTCGCAAACCGCTGGCAAAGGTATCAAGAAGACACTATTTGGCTGGTCCGCCAAACAGTCCCGCAAGATGTCCCAGGCAACGGCATATCCCATCGACAAGTCTTCCAAGAAGCACCCTAAGAAGAACGAGGCCGAGGGCGCCCCCGAACAAGAGAATCTCAGCGCGACAACGTACTTTTCGGAGGGTCCCGGCCTGCCCCTCAAGGTGACACACAGGGTTGCCGATGCCCTCGTCCTCCGCAAGATCCGCGCCATTCTGGGACCAAATCTGACGACAATTATCTGCGGTGGCGCCCCACTATCCCCTGAGCTTGCTGACTTCTACCGAGGTATTGGCATTACGCTCCTGCAGGGTTATGGCCTGACGGAAACAACGGGACCCGTCACCGTGCAGTTGCCCACGGACTTCCCTCCGGATTCGGTCGGCTACCTGTGGCCCGGCAACTTCTTGAAGATTGCGGACGACGGAGAACTACTTCTCTCAGGGGTATCAGTCACGCGCGGCTACCACAACCTTCCAGAAGAGACCGCCGAAGCGTTCACTGACGGATGGTTCCACTCCGGGGACCTCGGAGAAGTCGATGAGAATGGCAGGTTGCGGATTACCGGGCGGAAGAAAGAACTGATTGTTACAGCCGGAGGCAAGAATGTCTCTCCCGATGTGCTGCAGCAGTCGCTCAGTACGCACCCACTGATTAGCCAGTGCGTCATTGTCGGAGATGGGCGTCCCTACATTAGTGCGGTACTCACCCTGGACACCGAAATGCTTCCCATCTGGCTCCGCAATAAGGGTTTGAAAGTCGTCCAACCGGCGGAGGCCGCCCTGCTCCCAGAAGTCCGCGACTCCCTGGAACGTGCGCTCAAGAAAGCCAACCACGGAGTGTCTCGCGCTGAATCCATCCGGCGCTACCGGATCCTTGACACCGAGTTCTCGATCGAGAATGGCTATCTGACCCCCTCGCAGAAGCTGAAGCGCAGCCGCGTACTACGGGATTACGAAACATTCATCTCGGGGATCTATGACCTCTCAGAAAACGAGTTGGCCACAACCGGCGGGTCGCTTCCAGACAGGTCTCACTAGCGTCAGGCTTGGCTCACTTCCCCGCGGAGGCGAGGGCGTGAGCCAAGTATTCACCGGTGAAGCTCCCTTCGACTTGGGCAACTTCTTCAGGGCTGCCCTGCGCGATCACGCGCCCACCGAACTTGCCACCGCCAGGACCCATGTCGATCACCCAGTCGGCGCTCTTGATTACGTCCAGATTGTGTTCGATGACAACCACGGTATTGCCCTTGTCGACAAGGCCTTGAAGCACGAGAAGTAACTTACGAATGTCTTCAAAATGTAAGCCCGTTGTCGGTTCGTCAAGGACGTAGATGCTGCGCCCGTTGGAACGTTTATGCAGCTCTGAGGCCAGTTTGACACGTTGCGCCTCACCACCGGACAGTGTCGTTGCCGACTGCCCGAGCCGGACGTAGCCCAATCCGACCTCGACCAACGTGTTCAAGTGGCGGGCAATACGCGGGATTGCGCCGAAAAACTCAGCAGCCTCCGAGATGGGCATTTCCAGCAGGTCGGCAACCGTCTTACCACGATACGTCACCTCGAGGGTTTCCCTGTTGTACCGCTTGCCACCACACACTTCGCAGGGCACGTAAACATCGGGGAGGAAGTTCATCTCGATGCGGATGGTCCCGTCCCCCTTGCATGCCTCACAGCGTCCACCCTTGACGTTGAAGGAGAAACGCCCGGGACCGTAACCGCGGATCTTTGCCTCCTGCGTGTCCGCGAACAGCTTCCGAACGTGGTCCCACACTCCCGTGTACGTCGCCGGGTTGGAGCGCGGGGTGCGACCAATTGGCGACTGGTCCACGTGAACCACCTTGTCGAGTTGTTCAACGCCCTTCACGGATGAGTGCCGACCCGGAACAAGACGCGCGCGATTCAAACGGTTCGCAAGCGTCCGGTAGAGGATCTGGTTCACCAGAGTCGACTTGCCGGAGCCTGACACCCCCGTAACCGCGGTGAGCGTCCCCAAGGGGAATGACACCGTGACGTTGTCAAGATTGTTCTCCTTGGCGCCGCGAACCGTCAGCACCCGCTCTTTGTCCAAGGAACGCCGCTGTTGAGGAACCTCGATTTCGCGCTTTCCCGACAGGTACTGCCCCGTCAAGGATCTAGGTTCCTCAAGAAGACCGGGAACCGGGCCGGAGTAGACGATCTCCCCACCGGCTTCACCCGCCCTCGGCCCAATGTCCACCACCCAGTCGGCCGCATCCATTGTCTCTTCGTCATGCTCGACAACAATCAGAGTGTTGCCGAGGTCGCGAAGGTGCTGGAGTGTGCCAATCAGGCGTCTGTTATCGCGCTGGTGCAGCCCGATCGACGGTTCGTCGAGGACGTAGAGCACGCCAACCAGGCCGGAACCAATCTGCGTTGCCAAGCGGATTCTCTGAGCTTCACCACCTGAAAGTGTTCCTGCTGGACGGGCCAACGTCAGGTAGTCAAGGCCTACATCCACAAGAAACTTCAGCCTCGCATTGATCTCCTGCAAGATCGGCCTGGAAATTTGCTGGGCGCGCCCATCAAGTTGCAGTGCTGCCAGGAACTCCTGGGCCTCTTGGATTGAAGCAGCCGACAGTTCCGCAATGTTCTTGCCGCCCACGCGGACGGCCAACACCTCTGGGCGTAGTCTGGCGCCCCTACATGCTGGGCAAGGGACTTCGCGCAGGTACCCGGACATCTTGTCTTTGACGTAGTTCGAGTCAGACTCATCCATGCGCCGCTCAATGAACCGCAGCGCCCCCTCAAACCCCGTTGAGTAGGCGCGTTCCCTGCCCCAGCGGTTGCGATATTTAACGTGCACCTGGTAGTCGAGGCCGAAGAGGATGGCGTGGCGAACCTCCTCAGACAGGTCCTTCCACGGGGTGTTAATGTCGAAGTCCATCTGACGAGCGAGTCCTTCGAGTAGGCGCTGGTAGTACTTGGCGCTACTGCGCCACACCACGACTGCGCCCTCAGCCAAAGACAGCTCCTCATCCGGAACGATTAGATCCGGATCAACTTCTTGCTTAGCACCCAGGCCGGAGCACTCGGGACAGGAACCGTAGGGGGCATTGAAAGAAAATGTCCGCGGCTCGATTTCTTCGAGTGCCAGCGGGTGATCATTGGGGCAGGCGCGCTTCTCTGAGTAGCGCCTTTGGCGCGCCGGAGAGCCGTCTTCAACATCGACGAAGTCGATGGTTGCCAGTCCATCAGCAAGCTCCAACGCACTCTCAACCGAGTCCGTGAGGCGCCGCCGCATCCCTTCCTTAACAACCAGCCTATCGATGACAATGTCGATGTCGTGCTTGAGTTTCTTCTCTAGTCGAGGAGGGTTCTCGAGGCGAACCTGCTCGCCATCGACGATAGCGCGGACAAACCCCTTGGCCTGCAGTTCCGCGAAGAGCTCACCATACTCACCCTTACGCCCTCTGACGACTGGCGCGAGGATCTGGAAACGGGTTCCGTCCTCGTTCTCTAGGACTCTATCGACGATTTGCTCTGCAGACTGAGCCTGGATCTCCTCATCACAAACCGGGCAGTACGCGGTACCCGCACGGGCGTAGAGGAGCCGCAAATAGTCGTGCACTTCGGTGATAGTCCCAACCGTTGAACGGGGATTCTTGGAAGTTGACTTCTGGTCGATAGAAACGGCAGGCGAAAGCCCCTCAATGAAGTCGACATCAGGCTTGTCCATCTGCCCCAAGAATTGCCGCGCGTAGGACGATAGCGACTCCACATACCTTCGCTGCCCTTCCGCAAAGATCGTGTCGAACGCCAAAGAGGACTTCCCCGAACCGGAAAGACCCGTGAACACAATCATCTTGTCGCGTGGAAGTTCAAGGTCAACATTTTTCAGGTTATGTTGCCTTGCTCCGCGAACAACCAGTTCTTCACTCACTCCACAGATCCTAGCTGTATGGAACCCCGTTTAGTACAGGTGTTCGATCACAGCGAAGGCCCCGCGGAGAAACGCGGGGCAACCACTGCATTGCGTGTGCGCCCAGGTGGGCGATAATGAGCCCATGGGCTTATACGTGATCCAGTACCGCTACCCGGCCGACCTCAAGTTCCTCGTGGAGGCTTACCGCCCCAGCCACCGCACCCACATGCGGCGGTTGGAAAGCGAAGGCAAGCTCGTCTCCGCTGGCTTCCTACAGGACGCCACGTTTGATGGCGGGATGCTGATGGTCCGGGCGCAGTCCGCCCAGGAAGCACTGAGCTATCTTGAAGATGACCCGTTCCAGCAGCAGGGCCTGATGGATGAGCTCACCATTCGTGCGTGGGTGCCGACACTCGGTCCGGACGCCCCCGGGTTTTCGACCTCGTTCCCAGTTTCCTAGCCTGAGCAGATCCCACGGTTTGCCGCCAAAGTCCTAGACGGTCGCAACCATACTCTCAAGCGCGTTTGCGACCGGCCCTGGTTGTTCGACGGCGGTAAGGTGCCTCGCATCCTCCACGATCACCACTGGCAACGGCGACGCAAGATCTGTGGCCAGTTGCAGTGCCGCCGACGGAGGTGTCCCCTGGTCATCCTCACCAGTTAGCACGAGGGCGGGCGCGGACACCAAGTCAACGCCCGTGGAGAGATCCGTGTTGGCTAAAACCCTGCAGCACTGCGCATAGCCAGCGGGATCGGTCTCTAAGAAGATATCGCGGATCTTCGCCACATGTGTCCGGCCACTACCCTCATTAAATCCCGGGGTAAACCAGCGTTCCATCGTCCCGTCGACCAATCCCGACAGGCCGTTTTGCTCAACAAGATGTGCTCGGTCCAACCAGTTCTGGGCGGGTGGGAGCGCGGGACCAGAGCCGAGAATCCCCAGGCTCAAAGTGTCCTCCGGGTACTCCTCCGCGTAGGCCAGAGACACCATGCCCCCAAGGGAGAGACCGGCAATATGTGCTTCCGTGATTCCCAGGTCGATCAGTGCGCTGTTGAGAGCGGCTGCGATGTCTTGCGCGCTGGGATCATCGACGCTCAGCAGACCCGACTCACCATGGCCCGGCTGCTCCCAGAGGATCACCGGCAGCTCTTCACGCAGGAGTTGCAGGACTTGATCCCACATTTCCCGGCTGGAACCCAGAGCGTGCCCGAGGACGAGTGGGGCCTCTCCCTCCCCGAAGGTCAGATGCTCAGCTGCACGGTTCGCGGCGTAAAGTGCCAAGGGTGAAGATGGTGTCGCAAGTCGTTTCACTTCTCTGCATCCCTCCACCTGGACGTGATCACGTAACTACTGACAATCAGTATTGCCGCCACACCACCCGCAAGCAAGATTGTCCGCCAGCCATGTCCAGTCGGCGGTGCCAAAGCAAAGAAGTCCCGGACCACTGGGACCAGCATCCCTACAATAGCTCCCGAAATCATGAGGACCACAAGGGTGATCCTGCGCCAGTTCCACGGCCTTGCCAGAATGATCAGCAGGGCCATTGCGCCAATCATCAGGGAGATGGTTGCGGCGGTCTGCCCCAGTTCGGTGCCCTGCCCAAGTGTTAGGTAAGAAGTCAGCGTCGCAGCGGCAAGAATCACGCCGGTGGGGACCGCAACCAGCAGGGTGCGCCTCAAGAACCCGGGCCGGTAGCGTCGCCCGTTGGGCCCTAATGCCAAGAAGAAAGCGGGGGTCCCAATGGTGAAGGCACTGATGTATGTGAGTTGCCGCGGCAGGAACGGGTATGACCATCCAAAGATCGCAACCACAACAGCTAGGAGCATGGCATACGTGGTCTTGGAAAGGAACAGCGCCGAGACCCTCTCCATGTTGGCGATAATTCTGCGCCCCTCAGCTACCACCCCTGGCAGATCGCTGAACTTGCCGTTGACCAGAACCAGTCGCGAGACCGCTTTTGTGGCCGGTGCCGCGTTCCCCATGGCAATTCCAAGGTCAGCGTCCTTGAGTGCGAGGGCGTCATTGACCCCGTCACCAGTCATCGCAACCGTATGGCCGGCGTGTTGGAGGGCGTGGACGAGGCCGCGCTTCTGTTCCGGCGTGACGCGCCCAAAAACGTCCGTTTCAAGTGCTGCTGCCTCGAACTCGGGGGTCCCGACCTCGGAAAGGGTTCGCGCATCAAGTGCGACCAGATCTGAGCCGCCCTCGTGTTGCAAACCTAAGTCGGAGGCTATCGAGGTGACGGTCTTCGGGGCATCGCCTGAGATCACCTTGATGGTCACTCCCTGCTGCCTGAAGTAGTCCAGAGTCTCCTTGGCGTCAGGACGCACGTCCTCCTCAAGGATTGCGACGAGGGCGGGCGTGAGGTCCTGTGGGAGGACTTCCTCGACCAATGCTTCCATCGAGAAAGACAGGCACACTGACCGACACCCTGCGTCACCGGCTTGGGCGACTGCATCCTTCGCCCATGCGGTGTCCCCCGCGGCGTTTGCGAGCAGAATTTCAGGTGCGCCCATCACCCATGTCTGTGGCAGAGGCTGCGAACTAGTGCCGCCCGTCCCCTTGGGGTCCGTTCCCTCCTCGGCTTTTGCACCGTCAGTGAACTCGAGGGCGGACCATTTGCGAACAGAACTAAATGGTGTCAGGTGAGCAGAGTCTGTGAAAGGCAGGGCCCTGTCAGGAACCAGCTGCGCTACCGCTACCGCCGTCGCGTTCGCTTCGTCTGCGACCATGGCTGCAAGAATCGCGCGTGAGGCAGCATCGAAAGAGCAGTTCCCCTCGGGAAGTGTCAGTGTTTGTGCGGATCTCCCTGGGTTCGGGATGATCTCTCGACCTCGAATGTCACCGGTGGTTAACGTGCCAGTCTTGTCCAAACATAGAACGTCAACGCGAGCCAGGACCTCCACGGCCGGCAACTCCTGGATCAGAACTCCCCTCCTGGCCAGGATGGCTGCCGCCAGCCCGAAGTTCATCGAAGTAAGCAGGACCAGTCCCTGTGGAATCATTCCCACGACGCCCGCAACTGTAAAGATTATGGCGGTGCGCCACGAGTTGTCCCCGGCGCGCATTTGGGACCAGAGAAGCAGGGCAATAATCCACGGTAGAACGATCGTGATCCACTTGAGAATCCTGTTGATCGAGTCTTGAATCTCTGAATGAACCTTAGAGAATTTCCGGGCCTCTGCCGTGATCTTTTGCGCCCATGCATCCGCGCCGATCACCTCGACTAGCATCTTGCCAGTACCCGCAACAACTGCGGTGCCTGACATCATGGCATCCGCGCGGTTCTTACGCACCGAACGCGATTCACCTGTCAGGGCAGATTCGTCGATCTCTAGGCCCTTGACCTCGAGCGCCTGACCATCGGCAGGAATCTGGTCGCCTAACTTCAAGCGTATGACGTCGTGGGTCACCAGATGGGCATTATCAACTTCTACCCATGTTCCGTCACGCAGGGCCTCTGAGGTTGGCGCTTGGAGGACGGCTAGCGAATCTAAGGCCTTCTTAGAGCGGAGCTCAGAAAAAACGCCGATCGCAAGGTTGAAGACGAGGACGAAACCAAAGACTGCATCGCGCCAGTCCCCCAGCGCCAACACCGCGGCGACGCAGACGAACAGTATTCCGTTAAAAATGGTGAAGAGGTTAGAACGCAGAATTGCGCTGACGGGACGGGAGGTCGAATCATCGACTTCGTTCGACTCACCGCGGGCGCGGCGCCGGTCAACTTCATCCTGCGTTAGTCCGTCTTGAAACTGTGCCAGCTCGTCCTCGGAGAGCATTCCGAACGCGCTAGAACCATTCCCTGCACTTTTGCCTTGGCGGGGATTCTCACTTTGGTCGATCGTCGGCGTCGATGATCTACCCGGCTGTACTGTACTCAACGCTGTCCTTCCGGACTCCCCTTGGCCATGTGTCGGCTCGCAATAAGCGATGCGATAACAGTGATGGTGATCGTCCCGATGATCACACCTAGCGACACTGCAATGCCAATGTCAGGCACATTGAAGGGCTCTCCCCCGTTTATGAAGGACAAAGTGTTCTCATGCATAGCGTGAAGAATCAGTTTGACGCCGATGAATCCCAGAATGATGGCAAGGCCCCAGTGAAGGTAGACGAGGCGTCGCAGTAGACCATCGATGAGGAAGTAGAGCTGGCGTAGCCCAAGCAACGCAAACGCGTTGGCTGCGAATACTAGGTAGGGTTCGGAAGTTAGCCCGAAGATGGCTGGAATGGAGTCGAGGGCGAACATGATGTCAGCCGAACCAAGAGCCACCACAACCAGCAGGAGTGGCGTAATGAAAGTCTTGCCACCGTGGCGGTACAGGAAACGCTGACCACGGAAGCCATCGGTTACAGGAACGAACTTGCGGACAAGACGAGTCAGGCGTGTTTCGTGGTACTCCTCGTCTTCCTCTTCGCCACCTATAGTCTCAGTACCGGCTTTGATCTGGGTGTATGCAGTGTAGAGAAGCCAGACACCAAAGAGGTAGAAAACCCACGAAAAACGTTCGATGATCGCGGCGCCCACAAGGATAAACACCAGACGGAGAACCAGGGCGATGATGATCCCTGAGAGCAGGGCCTTTTGTTGGAACTGCCTTGGAACACGGAAACTGGACATGATGATGACAAACACGAAGAGGTTGTCGATCGACAAGGCCTTTTCTGTCGCCCAACCAGCTATGTATTGGCCCGCGAAAGTAGGCCCATACACCAACCAAACGAACACACCAAAGACTAAAGCGAGGGCAACATAGGCGACCGACCACCACGCGCTCTCTTTGATGGTCGGGGCATGGGGGGTGCGCACGTGGCCAACAATGTCCACCGTGATGAGCACAATGATGATGGCAGCGAGAACGATCCAGGATAGAAGATGGACTTCCAATTTTCCTCCGAGGGTTGCAGCGTCAAAACACTGAGGTCTTACCCACCTCCGGTTGCGGCCAGAGGTGTCAGCGCCGGGCCGTGCTGAAGACCTTCAGCTCCGGGCCGTGATGACGACGGTGACTTGGTGGATTACTCCCCTCAACTGGCAATGCTAACGAAGACTCCACCTCGTTTGTGAACCGTGGAAGCAAAACGAGACATGTTCCGCAGCTCCTCTAGCCAGCTGCGCGCATGCCGCACAGCTCCTTTACCCGGCCGCACGCATTCCCCGCAGCTCTTGACGCAAATCTGAAATCTCATCACGGAGCCGAGCAGCAACCTCAAAGTTCAGCTCAGCAGCCGCCCCCTTCATCTGCTTTGTGAGGTCTTCGATCAGGTCCACAAGGTCAGTTTCAGCCCGAGGATAGGAACTCTTCAGGTCGCCACCTGCCGCTCTAGACGGTTCCGATCCTTGAGAAGTCTTTCTGTAGCCCCCGGCAAGAAGTTCTTCCGTATCGATTTCTTCACGCGCCAGCATGTCGGTAACATCAGCGATTTTCTTACGAATCGGCTGGGGGTCAATCCCATGCTCTTCGTTGTAGGCAATCTGCTTGTTTCGGCGCCTCTCTGTTTCGTCCAAAGCTGCGCGCATTGAATCGGTAATGCGATCCGCATACATGTGAACTTCACCGGAGACATTTCGGGCAGCACGCCCGATTGTCTGGATTAGGGAGCGCGTCGACCGCAGGAAGCCCTCTTTGTCAGCGTCGAGGATTGCCACAAGTGAAACCTCAGGTAAGTCCAAGCCCTCACGCAGCAGGTTAATGCCCACCAGAACGTCGAATTTGCCCTGACGCAACTCCCGGAGCAGTTCGACCCTACGGAGGGTATCAACATCTGAGTGCAAGTACTCCACCCGAACCCCACGCTCGGCAAAGTAGACTGTCAGATCCTCTGCCATCTTCTTGGTGAGCGTAGTGACGAGAACGCGTTCGTTCTTCTCAACTCGCACGCGAATCTCTTCAAGAAGGTCATCAATCTGCCCCTCCGTCGGTTTGACAACAACCTTCGGGTCGACGAGGCCGGTTGGCCTGATGATCTGCTCTACCGGGTCAGGATCCTTTGCTGACTCGTACGGTCCTGGCGTCGCAGAAAGGTACACAGTCTGGCCGATTCGCTCAACAAACTCGTCCCATTTAAGGGGGCGGTTATCAATGGCTGAAGGAAGTCGGAACCCGTGTTCCACCAGGGTTCGTTTTCGTGCCACGTCGCCCTCGTACATGGCTCCGATCTGAGGCACTGTCACGTGGGACTCATCGATGATGAGGACGAAGTCATCGGGGAAAAAGTCCAACAGGGTGTGGGGTGCCGAGCCTTCTGGCCGTCCGTCAATGTGTCGGGAATAGTTCTCAATGCCCGCGCACGAGCCAATTTCCCGCATCATTTCCAAGTCATAGGTCGTTCGCATCCGCAGGCGTTGCGCTTCGAGTAGCTTGCCGCGCTTCTCAAACCATGCGACCCGCTCTTCCATTTCCTCCTCGATGGTTTTGATCGCGCGCGCCATCCGCTCATCACTAGCAACGTAGTGACTGGCAGGGAAAACATGGATGGTGTCCGTCTCCCGAATCACGTCACCGGTGAGCGGGTGCAGAACGGCAAGGTTGTCGACTTCATCCCCAAACAGTTCGATACGGATCGCAAGTTCTTCATACACAGGAATGATCTCTATCGTGTCCCCGCGAACCCGGAATGTTCCCCGCGTGAAAGCCATGTCGTTGCGCGTGTACTGCATTGCCACAAATGAGCGCAACAGATCATCACGAGAGATCGTGTCACCAACATCCAGGCGAATCATTCTCTTGACATACTCTTCTGGCGTTCCCAGCCCATAGATGCAGGACACAGAAGAAACCACCACGGTATCGCGGCGGGTCAGAAGCGAATTTGTCGCAGAGTGGCGCAGCCTTTCCACCTCCTCATTTATTGAAGAGTCCTTTTCAATGAAGGTGTCAGTCTGCGGCACGTATGCTTCAGGCTGGTAATAGTCGTAGTAGGAAACGAAGTACTCAATCGCATTGTTGGGCATTAGCGAGCGGAACTCTGACGCCAGCTGAGCTGCAAGCGTCTTGTTAGGTGCCATCACCAATGCGGGACGCTGAATCTGCTCAATCAGCCACGCAGTTGTGGCTGATTTGCCTGTTCCGGTTGCCCCCAGCAGGACGATGTCCTGCTCACCATCATTGATCCGTTTGACCATCTCTCGGATAGCTTGAGGCTGGTCGCCAGACGGCGAGTACTCCGAGATAACTTCAAACGGCGCCTGCTGGGGCAGGATCAGCTTGCTAGTGGGGGGCACTAGGCGACTCCACCACAATTTCTCCGCTGATGATTTGCTCCCGGAGCGCACCCAGTGCGTTGTTCAGTTCCTCAGGGACTCTGTCCTCAAAATCGTGCCAAGGGGCCAAGCCGACACCATCGTTAGCGAGAGTACCGATGTAATCCTGGCCGGTCCACTGGCCGCTCACGGCCTCTGCAACAGTGTCGTAAACTGCGTTGCCGACCTCTTTCAGCACTGAAGTCAACATGAGTGACGCATAGTCGGGCTCCGAGTAGTAGCCGTCAACATCGACCCAAATAATGGAGGTGCCCGGAACCTCACTTGCAGCTGCCAAAGCTCCTGTTGAGACGACACCTGCAACCGGCATCACGATGTCGGCACCCTGCTCGATGAGTTGGGCTGCAAACTGCTTACCGCGCGAAATATCTTCAAAATCGCCGGTCGCCATTCCATCCTGTTCGGACTTGTTCCAGCCAAGAAGCTCGACGTCTGCGCCGTTTACTTCGTTGTACTTGTCCACACCGTCCGCAAACCCATCAGCAAAGAGCATAGTCGGCGGCATCTTCCCACCCAAGAAGGTTCCTACCTTTCCGGAGGTAGTCATTGCTGCCGCCGCGTATCCCGCCAAGTAGGTTGCTTCAGCGGTGTTGAAAACAAGTCCCTTCACATTCTCTACTTCAGCGTCAGCAACATCATCGACGAGTGCGAAATGTACGTCCGGGTGCGAAGCAGCTGCTGTGTGAACAGCCTCACTTGCCTCCCAAGAGACGCCGAAAACGAGGTCGCATCCTTCGGATACCATGTTGCCAATCTGGGGGACATAGTCAGCGTCTGAGAAGGTCTCCGATACGGCAATCTGCACCCCGAGCTCCTTTTCAGCCCGCTTCAGACCTTCATAGCCGGACTGATTGAAAGACTTGTCATCAAGTCCGCCCACGGCGGCAACCATGCAGGCCTTAAAATCACTGGCATCTCCACTGGGGGTCGCGCCCTCGGATTGGGTGCCACCCTCAGCACCACTTTCCGTCCCAGATTCGGGAGCACTGCCGCAGGCTGTTGCCGCAAGGGCTACTGCAGCAAGGCCAGAAAGGGCTGCTGCTAAACGGGGAGTTCTCATCTTCGTCTACCTTTCGGCGGAATGTAGCAAGGTTTATGGGTAACTGCTGAGGTTGTGTCCTGCCAACCATGTGTCAAACACTCTAGACGCTAGCTCCGACATCTCCGAATGGCTCCCGTGGTTCGCAATCGAAATGTTAGCCACTTCGAGACGCTCTTCATCGCCCACCTGTGCGTCTATGCGACTCACGGCGCCCGTCCGGTCAAGACCCCGCTGCTCTAGACGAGAGATCCTCTCAGCTAGGCGAGCATGAACCATTACGACACAGTCAAACTCGTCGACCATGTTGCTTTCGACAAGCAACGGTACGTCGTAGACCACGATGGAACTCGGACTCACCTGGCTCCTGCGCTCATGCACGCGCTGCGCGATCCGCGGGTGCGTAATGCGCTCAAGGTCCTCTCGGGCCTCACGCGAAGAGAACACGACGGCGCCGAGGGCAGCTCGGTCCAAACTCCCATCGACATTGAGGACCCCTGTACCGAACCGTTCAACTATCTCCGCAAGCCCGAAGGTACCGGGCTCAACAACCTCGCGTGCAATCTCATCAGCGGAGAAGACCACCGCTCCCAGGGACTCCCAAACGGTCGCCACTGTCGACTTTCCCGAGCCAATGCCTCCGGAAAGACCAACATACAATGCCCTCCCAGTCGGTCGGCTCCAAGCTCGAAGAAGGCGCGCATTTGCGCCTCCCACTTGGAGCGTGTCGATTGATTCTTCCGATTGAACCACACCTGAACCAACGGACTGAACCACACCTAGTCCCTCTTGCTCAACCACGGCTGATCCATCTGGCTCAACCACGACTGATCCATCTGGCTGAACCGGGGTGTCATCAAGCATGGTGTGATTCTAGAGCACCAAGCGCATCTTGACTTGCGCCACTTTAGTCGTCTTGCGAGGCATAAACTTCACCCTTCTCGGATGGCCGTAGCGAGCCAGCCCAGCCACAGCGAGCCAGCCTGGCTTCTATAACAGCGTGATGTCTCACTGGCTCGAGCCCTGCTGGCTCGGCATGTCGTATCCGGCTCCGTAACGTGCCACTGACCGTCGCAGACCGGACACGCCGCCAGCACCATCACCTCAGCTGCCACAAAACGACGGTCACCAGCCGTCGCAGACGCTCCAGACACCACCCACAAACACTCCAGCCCTCTCCTTACCTGAAATGTATACGTGGGGAACCGATCTGACTCTGGGGTACGTACCCCATGCAAACATTTCGCCCCTACGTATACATTTCGAGGCAATCGGCCTGAACGTGGGCATTTCTGGCCATAATGTGGGGGCTACTGGCCAAAACGTGGGGGCTACTGGCCAAAACGTGGGGGCTACCGGCCAGGACATGAGGACTATCGGGGGCCACCGGCCGGAACGTTGGGGGCTGCCAGCCAGAACGTGGCGCACCCCTCGTCTCCTTAACAAGCAGTAGGGGCGCCACGCAATGGTGACGCCCCTACAGAAAGTCTGCGGCAGCCTTGGGCCGTCAGCTCGAAACCGTCAGTTTCTGAACTGCCGCCCAGGCCTCCCCAAAACCTAGTTTGTGCTTGTTAGCTTGTCGCGCAATGCAGCAAGTGCCTCATCAGAAGCGAGAGTGCCACCCAAATCCTCAGGTGCTGCCACGGCAACCGCGACCTCTGCATCTTCTTCAGCCGCATCCTCAACTGCGGAGGCAGCTACCTGTGCACGGTGTGCTTCCCAGCGTGCCTGTGCCTCTGCGTACTGAGCTTCCCAAGCCTCACGCTGCGCCTCGAAGCCTTCCATCCATTCCTGTGTCTCAGGATCGAAGCCCTCTGGGTACTTGTAGTTGCCATTCTCATCGTATTCCGCGGCCATGCCGTAGAGCGAAGGATCGAACTCTTCAGATTCGGGATCCATACCCTCGTTAGCCTGCTTCAGCGACAGGGAGATGCGGCGACGCTCGAGGTCAATGTCAATAACCTTGACGAACACATCGGAGCCAACCTTGACGACCTGATCCGGGACCTCAACGTGACGCTGTGCCAGCTCTGAGATGTGGACGAGGCCTTCGATGCCGTCCTCGACACGAACGAACGCGCCGAACGGAACCAGCTTGGTGACCTGACCGGGAACGACCTGGCCGATCGCGTGCTGACGGGCAAATGCCTGCCACGGATCTTCCTGCGTTGCCTTCAGGGACAGGGAAACGCGCTCGCGATCCATGTCGACCTCAAGAACCTCAACCTCAACTGGCTGACCGACCTCGACAACCTCAGCCGGGTGGTCAATGTGCTTCCAGGACAGTTCGGAAACGTGGACGAGGCCGTCTACGCCACCAAGGTCCACGAACGCACCAAAGTTGACGATCGAAGAGATGACGCCGCGGCGCACCTGACCCTTCTGGAGAGTGTTAAGGAAGTTGGAGCGAACCTCAGACTGGCTCTGCTCCAGCCACGCACGACGGGAGAGAACCACGTTGTTGCGGTTCTTATCGAGTTCGATGATCTTGGCGTCGAGCTGACGACCGATGTACGGGCCGAGCTCACGGAC
Organism: Schaalia sp. JY-X169; assembly: GCF_014069575.1. Lineage (NCBI taxonomy): Bacteria > Bacillati > Actinomycetota > Actinomycetes > Actinomycetales > Actinomycetaceae > Schaalia > Schaalia sp. JY-X169. The sequence goes on along the minus strand of NZ_CP059675.1, from coordinate 1,145,256 downwards.
GCGACGCATCTCAACCAGCGACGCTGGGAGGAAGCCACGCAGACCGATATCAAGAATAAGACCGCCCTTGACGACCTCAATAACGGTACCGGAGACGACGCCGTCATCTTCCTTGACCTTCTCAATTTCGCCCCACGCACGTTCGTACTGTGCGCGCTTCTTGGAGAGGAGCAGGCGTCCTTCTTTGTCTTCCTTCTGAAGAACAAGAGCCTCAATCTGATCGCCTACCGACACGACCTCATCAGGGTCAATGTCGTGCTTGATCGAGAGTTCCCGAGCCAGGATGACACCTTCGGTCTTATAGCCAATGTCGAGTAGGACTTCGTCCCGATCGACCTTGACCACGGTGCCTTCAACGATGTCGCCATCGTCAAAGTTTTTGATCGTCGCGTCAATCGCGGCGAGAAGTTCTTCTTCAGTCCCAATGTCATTGATAGCGACGATGGGGGTGCCTGCGGCGGCTGGGGTGGAAGGATTGGTCATGTAGTTGTTTACTCCGAAACGGACGTTTTCAATTGAAATGCGGACAGAACACTGCCATGTACTTCGCCAGGGAACATGTCCCCACAATGCTGCGTCGCACATGGCACTAGGTAAGTTTATCAGCCACGCTTGCCCCCGCTAAAGCCCGCGTGATAACGGTTCGCTCACAAAATCACCCGAATTCCCGGGGTTGGTGACGTGAGCCACGCTCTCACAAGGTTCACCACGCCACCTAGTGCTCTAGCGGCACGTGAGAGTACTAGTGAGCCGCAGCCCTCCATGACCTGCCCTCTCCCACTGCCACGTCCAGGGGAACCGACATTGCGACGGCCCCACCCATTGCGTCAGTAACGAGGTTCCGAATCCGCTCGGTTTCCCCGGGCGCAATTTCCAACAGCAACTCATCGTGAACCTGCAGCACCATTCGTGACGCGAAATCACCCTCTAGCAGCGCGGCCTGAACCGCAATCATCGCAATCTTAAAGATGTCCGCAGCGCTCCCCTGGATCGGCGCATTCAACGCGGCCCTCTCTGCCATGTCGCGGACCTGCCGCACCTCAGATTCCAGCTCCGGGAAGTAGCGACGCCTCCCGAACATCGTCTGGGTGTATCCGTCGATACGTGCCTGCTCAACGACCTCACGCAAGTACTGGCCGATGCGTGCAAACCTCACGAAATAGTCTCGATGCAGGTCCTTCGCTTCTCCAACAGAGACACCGAGTTGCTTTGAGAGACCAAACGGCGACAAACCGTAGGCCAACCCGTACGAGGTCGCCTTGATGCGATTACGTAATTCTGTGTCTACCTCCTCGAGCGGAACCCCGAATACGAGCGACGCCATGGTCTTGTGAAGATCTTCCCCGGAGTTGAACGCCGCTATTAGATCCTGGTCCCCGGAAAGGTGGGCCATAATGCGCATTTCAATCTGTGAGTAGTCCACGCTCATAAGTTCTTCGAACTGCGCCCCCGCAACAAATGCTTCACGGATCCGCAGACCAGACTCAGTTCTAGCCGGGATATTCTGCAGGTTCGGGTCCGAGGACGCCAAACGCCCGGTTGCGGACGCCACCTGGCTGAAGGTCGAGTGAATCCGCCCATCGGACTGGATCTCAGAGAGGAGGCCGTCAATGGTCTGCACCAGTTTGATACGGTCCCGGTGACGAAGCAGTGCCTCTAGGAATGGATGCCCCGTCTTCACAAAGAGATCCTGCAGGGCGCCGGCATCTGTCGTGTAGCCCGTGCGGGTCTTGCGGGTCTTGGGCATTCCGAGCTCATCAAACAACACGACCTGCAGTTGCTTGGGGCTTCCCAGATTCACCTCGTGCCCGATAGCTTCATACGCGTCGGCTGTAGCACGCTCAGCCTGCTCGAAGTACTCCTTGCGCAGGACCTCGAGGACGGAGGAATCAACGGCGACCCCGGAGAACTCCATGTCGAAAAGGATCATTGACGTGGGAATCTCAATGTCGACGAGCAGGCGTAGTGCCTCGCGTTCATCCAGCAACTTCTCCAGGGGACGGTGCAACGCCAAGACTGTCACCGCATTGAGTGCGGCTGCGTTTTGGCTGGGGGTTGCGCCCTCGGAATCAATCTCCGCACCCCCGCGAGCTTCATCAACGCTGAACATTGCGCCGTCGTCCTCGGTGACTTCAGCCGCACCCAAATAGATCTGAGAAGTCTGCGGCAGACCGTAATCGCGCTGGTTGGGGTTGCAGAGGTAGGCGGCAAGTTCGGTATCGAAACAGGGTTGGGAAAGCTCCCACCCCTGCGCCGCCAATCCGTGTGCCAAGGCTTTACCGCCATGAACGATGAGGCGCGTGTGGGTACGCAGAAACTCTGCAATCGCCAGGTCAGACGAGGGCGAAAGGTCCGCCGAGTCCACAACGATCACCGTGTCAGCAGTGGCAAGGGCCAAGAGGTCCAATCGTGCATCGGTCGGAGCAAGCCGCCCCGTCCCCCACAGCGCCACGTCCCGCTCCGCCAACTCTCCGAGCACGTCCTCCAAATCAGACTCCGAAGAGATCACCACAACCTCATCGGGAAGCAATAGAGCCCCGACACCCTCCTCTTCCAGAGTAGTCTCTCCTTCAGGACCCGTAGCCGTGCCGAGGTCTCCCTCGGCCCCACCCCAAAGCGGCGCCATTGCCTTGAGGATTCGTCCTCGAAGCTGCCCGAACTCGAGAGTGTCAAACAGTGCCCCTAGACCGCCAAGGTCGGGTTCATCAACGTTGCATTGTTCGGGTGTCAAACCTAGCGACATATCGGTAACGAGGGCGTTGAGACGCCGGTTGCGCCGCACGTCCTCGACGTGCTCACGGAGAGCCTCACCCCTCTTTCCACCGACCTCAGCCGCCCTCGACAGAAGCGAATCCAACCCATCGAATTTGTTGAGCCACTGCGCTGCAGTCTTAGGCCCCACACCGGGGATACCCGGCAGATTATCCGAGGTCTCCCCCACCAGTGCAGCCAGTTCCGGGTATCGCGCCGGGGTCACCGCATACTTGGCTTCAACAGCCTCGGGTGTCATGTAGTTCAGATCTGAGGTTGACCGACCCGGATAGAGAACAGTGACCTTGTCGTTGACAAGCTGGAAGGTATCGCGGTCCCCCGAAGCGATAAGGACGTCCATCCCGCGCGCCTTGCCCTCTGTCGCCAAGGTAGCGAGCACGTCGTCCGCCTCGAAGTCGGGGACGGTGATGGTCTTGACGCCCATCTTGTCGAGGACCGCCTCGATTAGCTGCACCTGCCCCTCAAACTCGGGTGGTGAGCTGTCGCGGGTTCCCTTGTATTCCGGGTAAATCTCCGTGCGGAAGGACTCCCTGGACGCGTCAAACGCAACGGCAATCCGGTCCGGTTTCTCCGTGTCGAGGAGCTTCACCAGCATGGATAAGAAGCCGTACACCGCGTTGGTGTGCTGCCCGCCAGCCGCGGTAAAGGACTCCGCGGGTAGGGCGAAGAAGGCGCGGAACGCCATTGAGTGGCCGTCGATGACAAGAAGTTTTTCGCTCACTCCCCCAGCCTAAGGCCGCACTAGAGTAAGTTCCATGGCTGAAGAAGACAATGGGCCCGATAGAGCCGAACACGCCGAAGCAATGCAGACGTCCGCGTTGCCACCCGAAGAGGAACCACGCTCGGTGGCTAACGCCCTCGCACAAAAGCTGGGGATTGCCGCGGTGTGGGTGTCTCCTGAGAAGGCGGTTTTCACCATGCCGGTTCGCGGCAACACCCAGGTTGTCGGCTTCCTCCACGGTGGTGCGACAGCAGCGCTCTGTGAAAATGCGGCCTCAGCAGCCGCAAATGCCCGCGCGTGGAAACAGGGGAAAGTTGCGGTCGGAACCGACATCTCTGTAAGCCACCTCCGGCCGACCTCCGAAGGAAACGTCACCGCCACCGCGGAAGCTACCCTGCTGGGTCGTCGGCGCGCAGTTTACAAAGTGGCCGTTCATGATGAACGAGGACGGTTGATCGCAACCGCCCTCGTTTCCAACATGATTGTTGAAGCTACTTTCTGACTAGTCGCCGGCCACCTGATCTATGACCGCGTCCGCCACCTCACGCATCGACAGGCGACGGTCCATTGAGGTCTTCTGAATCCAGCGGAATGCCTCTGGCTCCGTCATATCCATCCGGTCAATCAGCAGGCCCTTGGCGCGATCAACACGCTTGCGAGTCTCAAACCGTTCGGTCAGGTCAGCGACATCGGCCTCAAGCGCGTCGATCTGCGCCTTGCGGGACAGCGCGATCTCCACGGCAGGAATCAAGTCCGAGGGGCCAAAAGGCTTCGTAACGTAGGCCATCGCACCGACCTCGGCTGCACGTTGCACCAGTTCCTTCTGGGAGAATGCCGTCAGCATGACGATGGCGGTGGGAATCTCCTTGAGGATTTCCTCGGCAGCCGTTATGCCCTCTACCTTGGGCATTTTCACGTCGAGGACGCAGACGTCAGGCTCCAGCTCCACAGCAAGGTCGATCGCCTCTTGACCATCAGCCGCCTCACCTACGACGTCATAACCTGCTGCGGTCAGCGTCTCAACAATGTCAAGGCGAATCAGCGTCTCATCTTCTGCGACAAGAACGCGCTTTGCAGCGGAATCAGTTTTGCTCATGGATGTCTTCCCTCTAGTCTGTTTGGCCTAATCCTACAGTCCGCGACCCCGGGGTTGGCCATAACAAGCAAGTCACAGTGCTAAATGGGAGCGCCGGCTACCCGTGCTACCGTATCCCCGCCCGGTTCGGCGCGGCAGGCCGTGTATTTGTTGGAACTCGTGAGGCACGACTCCCCCGCTCGACATCCCACCTGGAGGTCGCGTGGTGCTCACGGGACTTCCCTACACGGTGACCGATGTGGACACGGCTGCTGGCAAGGTGCCAGCCTGTTTCAAGGTGCCAGCGCTCGGCCTCAGCACGCAGCTCAGCTATGAACTCGAGCTACTCTGACACACAGAAGAGCCATAAGCGTGCATGCGCGACTCCAACTGATCGGGACAATATGGGTAAAGAACCAGCAATGCGACCCACAGACACTCCCCTTGAGGATGTGCTCAACCGCTCCACCGGTCCACGACGCGCCGAGGTCCAGGATCTGCTTGATCTGTTCCGCGAGGTGAGCGGTGAGGAACCTGTGGTTTGGGCGGGCCGAATCATCGGTTTTGGCGAGTACCTGTACACCTACCCCAGTGGTCACTCGGGAGTTGCACCCCGATTTGCCTTTGCTCCGGGACCGTCTAACCACACCGTGTACTTGGCGCAGGACTTCGAGACACGATGGCCTGATCTAGCTATGAGGCTTGGCAAACACCGGTCCAGCAAGGTTTGCCTGTATCTGACCCGGTTGTCGTCTGTAGACATGGATGCACTAAGGCAACTGATCGTGCTCTCGGATCCCGCCCCTCAGTAGGCGGTCTGTAGAGCTCGCTGCGGCCTTGGCGGCTCCTCGCAAGAGGGGTTGTAGCTGGTTGTCTCACGTCTGCAACAAGACCGACTAAAACTTGACAGAACACGCCAGTCGCAAGGTCGCCGTTGTCTGCATGGGTCGCCGATAATCCGCCCCAACAACAGCGACCCACGTTGACTTCGGCGACCTTGACCGCAAACCATGCCGACATCGGCGACCTTGACCGCAAACCATGCCGACATCAGCAGCAGACCCGAGGCGAGGGACCAAGGCAAAGGGTCAGGGACCACTCTGTGCCAACGCACGCGATGGTCCCCAGCGCCACTAAGTGGTCCCAAGCGCCAACTCAGGCGCCAGCCACACCAAGATCCGGGCTTGGACTCGAGCAAGAAGCCCCACGACAAGAAATCCCGAGCCACCGTCGGAACGATGACCGGGATATCTAAAAGTACCCCGAGTGGGATTCGAACCCACAACAAGCCGGACTAAAACATACAATCCGCTGACCTGCACAAACACGAATAAACCACGTTCTACCAGCAGATATTACCAGAACTTAGATGACATAGACTGACCAATAATGACTAAGGATGACCAACCTTAGACTGCGCCTTAGACACTTTCGCACCCACAACACATTTCCGTTGCCAGGCAGTGACACCAAGATTACGCCCAAGTCCCCTGAAGCGGCCCGGGTTTAGTTCCGTCCTTTGAGGGGATTGGAATATGCCAAAGAATTATCTGCAGTCATTTAAGGATCGTTTTGTTCGCATGGTCACGGACCGGCTTTATGAAGAGGATGGTCCGTCTCAGTGCGTCGTGATGAGAGAAGGCGTTCCCCGGCTTGGGGTCGCTACTGAAACATTGCGACGGTTGTGCATGAAGGCTCAAGTTGACGCTGGCATCAGACCTGGTGTCACCACTGTTGAGATCCAAGAACTGCCCCTTTGAAACGGGAAAACGCTGAGCTGCGAAGAGCCAACGAGATCTTCCAAACAGCGCCAGTTTTCCTGGCCGATCACTGCATCGCCGCCTCAGTTGGGAGCCGCGGAGATTCCTATGATAATGCCCTCGCGGAGACCGTGAACGGCCTTTACAAGGCTCGGCTAATCCACGCCCGTCCCGCCTGGGCATTAGCCCACGCATAACAAGCAGAACAACACCCAGGCCGAGTCGATCCTCCAGCCCACCGGGCCCAAACCTGAACCGAGTCGTGGCTAGACGCGAAGTGCGTCGTGTGGTTCTATTCGGGCGGCACGACCAGTGGCTATGAGCCCGCCCAATAGTCCAACCAAAATACCGCCGAGTACCCCTGTCGGGATTGCAAGCGGACTGATTACAGGTTGCCACGACTGCACAATCGTCACCGCCAGTATCACCAGAAGGCTGAGATACGCACCCAGTAGCCCGCCTGCTGCCCCGATGAACAAGGCTTCTGTTAGAACAAGGCTGCGTATGTGTATGCGGCGGGCACCAATGGCTCGACGAAGTCCGAACTCACCTGTTCTCTGGAGCACTGCAGTCGTCATCGCGTTCGTCAGTGATAGAACTGCGGCTAGAAGCGCCACCCCGGTGAGAACGGCGAGCATGGTCCCCATGTTGGTCTCGATTACTTCACGCATGGTGCTTGGGTCTGGCGGCGCATCAACAGTAACCAACTCTGGGGCAGATGGTATCCATGCCAACGGACCTTGTTCTGCGACTTGCTTCGCTGCCCCTGGCAGAACCCGCACTTCTGCGTTGGCGTAGCTGGGACGAGAGATTTGGGCGGCGTCCTCTTCACTTGTGATTAAGGCTTCCAGTAGACCCACCTGCAATCCAGAGTCAGTGAGAATGCCAACCACTCGTCGTGGGTGTCCGTCGACCCAAACGGTGGGTGACGCCAGCAGGGGGCCTATTTCCAAGGAAGATGCAAGTTGTGATCCGAGGACGACATCACCCGAACCCACGGCAACTAGTCTAGACAATTCTGAGTCCATCTGTGTGGATTGGGCTTCACTCTGCCCGTCACCGGATCCCGTCTCGACTCCCGCGGCGAAGAGCTCACCGCCGACAACACCAATTATGGGCGAGCCGCGCACTAGCTCCACAGATACCCCTGGCCGTGACGTCACGGGCTTCTCATCGTGCATGACGTACACCTGCGCGGATTCAACTCCGCGCAGGTCTCTCAGACGTTGTAAGGACACCTCTGCCGTGGCTTCCGCATCAACAAACGTCCCCGGCTCTAGTTCTGGGGAAGATAGTGCCACGCGTTGGTTCCGTTGTGCGTCGAAAAGGTCTGATACTTGAAAACGCGCTGTTTGTGAGAGTCCCAGGGTAGTCAGTCCTAATCCCACACCCAATGCGACGGCCATGATTAGTGCCACGGTCTTTCTCGGGAATGCCCACATCCCTCTCCAGGCGTCCAAGATCGCGTCGATGAAGCGAATCCGCGAATCACGCCCTCGTGTCATCGGGGATGTTCGCAACTTTTGCGGTGGCAGCTGAGATGCCGCAGAACCCACGTCGACTTCGGTTACTTTGCCATCTTGAACCCACAAACGCCGCTTGGCCCGGGCGGCAACCTCCTTATCGTGGGTAACGACGACCAGGGTGGATCCGCCCTCGTTGAGACGCTCTAAGGTTTCCATGACCTGCCGACCGCTGACCGTATCCAGGTTCCCGGTGGGTTCATCGGCCACTATCACCGGGGTCCCCGAGGCAATCGCCCTCGCAATTGCGACCCTCTGCCGCTCCCCACCCGACAGATTTTCGGTGCGCTTGTCCAACTTCTCACCAAGCCCCACGAACTGGAGTGCCTCGACCGCAGCATCTTCACGCTGGGACATCCGCAGGCCCCGATAGAGGCTTCCCAACGCAACGTTTTCTAAAACGGTCCTGCCTGCTAGGAGGTGGAATGACTGGAAGATAAAGGCAAACTGCGCCGAACGTACTTCTGCCCGGAAGTTATCACTCCTGCCAGCCATGTCAGTCCCACGAATCTGGTAACTACCCGTTGTTGGAATATCAAGCAATGTGATTTGATTTAAGAGAGTTGACTTACCGGACCCAGACGGACCTTCAATCGCAATGTAGTCACCTTGCTTAATGTCAAGGTCAACGGACCTTAAGGCATGCACAGGAACGTCTCCGGGATAGGATTTGGACACGCCCCGAAGTGACAAGGCAACCATTAGCGATCAACCCGGACTAAAGAGCCCTCTTCCAATCCTGCCCCTTCAATCGCGCACATTCCCTGAGTGCAACCCAGTTCCTCAACAGCAACCTGCTCGAACCCTCCACCACTTGTTTGAACCAAGACAGAGGTACGTCCATCAGAGCCAGCCGCGACTGCTCGTTGAGGAACCAACAAGGTATCTGTAATTGGCTCAGATAAGTTGAGTGTCACCAAAACTTGTTGCCCTGCCCACGCTTCAGGCAGCTGTCCACCCACCGGCTCAAACACAACGACAACGCTTGGCGCTTGGCTTGCCTGGGTCGAGTCCGCGTCTGAGGAATCCTCACCAGTTACAGGGTTGATCGCCAAGATTCTCACGGGAAAGACTTCGCCCTCACCGGTCGCCTCCGCCGTCATTCCGACGGACAAACCAGATGCGACTGATCCGGGAACCTCAGCCTCCAAGGAAATCCCTAACCCGGCCACATCAACCTTCGCGTTCTCAGTTGACAACTTAGTGCCAATCGGAGGCACCGAAACGACCTGCTTCGGGAGAGAAGGAAAAACCAGGAAGTCCGCACTTCGGATTTGAATCTCTTGCTTTGGCGGGATAGGCTGCACCAGATCAGCAGCACCCGCGACGCTAGCCGAAGCCTCCGGGGCCGTCTCCACCGTCCTCATCGACGGTTCGGAAGCAACGTTTCGATAGAGGCTGGTCACACACGCAGCCGTTGCACCACCAAATGAGCCATCCACTGCAATGTCGCACCCAAGCCCGTTAAGCGCCTCCTGCAACATCTCCATATCAGGGCCCGAGTCCCCAAGCACCAGGTTGCGGTACAGAGGAAAAGCGCCAACAATCGCGAAAATAGGCCTACCGTTGACCCATGTCACCACTGCCCCAGGGGCCAAAGAGTCACCAATCCTAGTGCCTAGGCCGGTCACAATCTCCGTTTCCGCCCCCAAGGGGATGGCGATAGCTGCGGCCTCTTCCTTCACGGCCCGCGCCATTGTCGTTGTGTTCTCTAGCAAATCCCCACGTTTGACAGCAACCACCACTGGCCCCGGCGGTGGCGGTTCCGCAGAGGCCTCCCGCTGGGCGGGTGACTGGAAGTACTGCGCCACAAACCAAGTGCCGGCGACTAGGGCGATCGCAGCTACAGCGCAGATCAGTCCGATAACGATTCGGGACGTACTTTGCGACTTAGCAGTCATGTTGGTCAAAGACTAACCTTCCCCGTTTGCAACGCCGCGGATTGTTGCCAAGAATACCTCCTGCTGCGCCTGATTGTGCGTTCGTTGTGCCTCCAGGTCCCGGTAGTTCTTGGTCAGGTAGTCCAGCTCTGCATTCCATTCTGCCTGGTACCGCGCCTCGGTCCAGCCCGAAGACGTGCGGCACTGCGCGTCGTGGGTCGCAACCGCTATCTCAGCGGCGCTTGGGTCCCCTATTTCCCAGGGCGGAACGTCCGCGTTCAACCCCCAGTCTGCAAACAGGTGAGTCACCGCGACACCCATCTCAGGTGTCGCGTCTGGAGGCAGATCCACAATACCCAGGGGTGCCATGCACTCGCGCCACAGCCCAGCGGCCTCAACTACAGCAGGGTCACTATCAGCAGCATCCACAGGAAACCCGTACTGCCTTAGTGTCGACTTAGGGTCTCCACCCAACTCAGTGATTGCCGTATCTTGACAGCCAATCCACTGCTCATACACGGCGTGGTCTCCAAGCAGAGACTGGTCTTCATCAGCAAGCCTGCGTCCCTCCCAATCCACGCGGGGATCCAAGTCCTCTCGATAGCCAAACTTCGACGCTATATCTTCGTTGAACAACCTCCTCGAGGCACCATTCGAAGTTGCGGGAAGCGGGCCAGCTGGATCAAACCGGGGAACCCGGTATGTGACACCGAGTTCCTCCACACAATCTCGTGCCTTCAAATCAACCGCATACGATTCCAGGCGAACATTCGGCGGCGCGTAAGCATCAGAAGGCAACGCCCACGACGCTATGTCCTGCTCAACCAAAACATCGACCTGACCGGGCGCAGCAGCGCCATTGGAACAGCCCGCTACGGCGGCCGCCGCCAAGCAAATAACAATCGCTACCGAGCGACGACCGCCACGAGACTTGGAAAAGTTCACAGTATTCCTAAACAAATCGTCCTGATGAAATAACATCGTTGAACCCGATGGGGCTCACAGAGGTTGCGAGATTGTTCCTACCAGAGCCTCGGGTCATGCACGTCTGCGAACCACTGTAGTTTGCTAGCTTGTACCAGCACGCGGTGCTTGTAACACCTTGATTAAAAATAGAGGTTGCCGAGTTATCAGCTGAGTACGAGCCCGTGTGAGCGAACCCATTGTAGTACCAGCCGCTGTAGTTGACGATGCTGTACTGAAACGCAACCCATCCGTTTCCGCTACCAGAAGTAGAGTAGTCCTTGTCTTTCCAAATGCACGCATAAGCAGTTGGGCAGTGGCTGGAGGCTGCATGGCTCTCGGGGGCCTGTGTCACCGATCCAAGCCCTGCCAGTAGGAAACCTGTAGCCAACACTCCGAGCATCCTGTTATTTTTTCTCACGCTGAGTCTCCTTCATATTCTTTGTGATCACGTTATGACGGCCATCGATCGGTTCGAGGATATCGGTATCCAGTGTCTTGTGTACCTACATTTGTTGGTATCCGACGCTCTATTTGCAGGAAATTCGCATGCCGTGAAATATAGAGTAATATTGATCGCCGATGTTATGCTTGACCGAGGGATCAACTTAGGCGTGTGCGTTGGATACTCCGTGAGGGAGCAAAGAGAATCGTGAACAAGAGTATTAGGGGTCTTGTTGCATTAGCTCTCTTCCTGATGGCAAACCAGAGTAGTTTTGAGCCAGCAGACCCACAACCCAACCATTCGCTCATATCTGAATCAATGGCGCCACTTGCATGGCCTTGGCACTGCGTTCTCTTCCCCAACTTGGGCGAGTGCAAGAGGTAGAGGCAACTGTGAGATCGGGATCTGAGGCACGAAGACCACCGAAAGGCGCCTGCAATGGCAAATCCAGCTGGTTCCGTTGAACCACAACGCCCCAGGACCTCTCTTGCCCAAGCGGCCATTTACGCTTCAATCGGCTTAGTTCTCTTCGCAGGCGAGTTCTCATCCTGGAGCAATGCAACCGGTGAGCGAGCTTCTATAACAACTCTCGCATGCTCTGCTGCAATGTGTGCTGCCGTGTTATTAACTGGTTGGTTCCCCTTTTCGGGGGGGCTTTTCTTTGTCACTATCAGCACCGCCATTTATCTAGTTGGGGTTCCTGTAGCCTTTCCAACACTTGGGTTATATGCGGTGGTAGCACTCTGGATATCCAAAGGTTGGCTGGCGGCCAGTGTGGTCGCCTTAGTGCTAACGGGCGCGACCGAAATCATCTTTTCGGGCACCCCAGCAGCATCAGCGGTAGCCGTCGCCACGGGTACTGCATTCGCCGTGCCGGTGGGTTTCTTACTGCGGCACTCAGCTACACGAATAATGCGCGAACGTCAGCGTTCTGAACGATATCGTGCGCAAGCAGAAGTTACTCTCGAGACCGTTTCCAAGGAACTTGCGGTCTACCTTCACAACTCCGTGATGAGAGACTTGGTGGGAATTGCGCTTCTCAGCCGCGCGGCAAATGAAGGCTCCGATGAGTACCCGAGATTTTCGCGAATCCAGGATCTCTCCTTAGACGCCATGAGTAAGGTTCGTGAGCTTGGTGACTCATTCCCCACTAGCAGAGTTGGTGATGGCAAGACACTCACTCATGTACTTGAAGAGTGCCAAGCACTTCTCGCGTCGAGACGAATCAGGCTGCATGTCGACATAGCTGCTCTCAAGCGTGCAAAACTCAGCAACGCCGCCCAGTCAACTCTAAACGTGGCACTACTAGAAGCAACCACGAACATCCTCAAGTTCGCTCCCCAAGGAACTACAGCAACTATTTTGTCGAGTATGGAGGACGGCTTGGTATCAGTTGTCATCTCAAATGACCTGGGTGATTCCACAGTTAACCCCGGCCCGCTTTCGGGAGGTCTAGGTTTGACGAGCCTCTCTGCTGAACTGTCAAGATTGGGTGGCGATCTGTACTACTGGGTTGCTGGAAAGCGTTGGGTTCTCACACTCTATCTTCCGTTGGCTGCGGACGGAGCGGACATCTTATGACCACGTCCAACGAGGGACCCAAGCCAGCTCCCGAGCGTTTGCGGCTGATTCTGGTCGATGATGACGAGGTCGTACTAGAAGCCCTTGCAGAACTGTTCGAGGGACATCCTGATTTCTCTCTAGTGAAAGCAGTTGACTCAGGAGTCGGTGCGTTGCAGGCACTCACTGACGTACAAGTCGACATGGCGCTAATAGACGTGGACATGCCGGGGCTCGATGGCATCGAAACAACCAGGCGAATCAGGAAGCTCCTCCCAGAAGTGACAGTCGTTATTTACACGAACTTCGAACATGAAGGATCGCTCGATAGAGCAATATCTGTTGGTGCCAGAGGTTTTCTCACCAAAGACATGCCTTTCGACGCCTTGACATATGGTCTGAAGCAAATTCATGCAGGCACCTTTGTCATGGGCACTCGCCCGATGGAGATCCTGGTTGACTTCTTCAGTAATCACCCAGGCAAAGCCGAGCTGGATTTCAGGCAAGGACTTGACCAACTCCCAGAACATCTGATGAACGTCCTCGACGAGCTAATTAAGGGGCATCCCAACAAGGTCATCGCAGACAGACTTGGACTTGCTGACATCACAGTAAGAGGCTATGTTTCCAATCTCTTGAGCCGCACTGGATGCAAAAACCGAGCGGAACTGGCCTCCCGCGCTGCGCGTGCGGTGTACAGACGCTAGCCCCTAACCGGCGTCAACGCCGCAGAAGAGCCCTGGCTCTTACCAGATTCCCCTTCGGCAAGCACGAAACATCTCAAATACTCACCACCAACCACTCAAAATCGCGCCCTAGGAAATCAACCAACCCACCGGGCCTAAACCTGAACCACGTCCTGGTAGAACCAAAGGGAGGCCGCTTCGCAGGGCGTGTTTCTCAAGGCTCTACTTGTGGAACAAGCAGCCAAACCTTCACACCTTCGTGAATTGGGGCTTCAACCTTAGAACACACCTTAGACTCTCCTTGGACTCTCTGTGCCAAAGGTGCGAAACCCCCTGACCTATATACGCAGGTCAGGGGGTGTTTAGAGTACCCCGAGTGGGATTCGAACCCACAACAAGCCGGGTTTGAGCCGACCGCCTCTGCCAGTTGGGCTATCGGGGCGTTGCGTTAGCGCGACTACAAGGATAGCGCATCCCTGAGGACCATCACGACCCAAAGGCCGTGATGCATAACTCGCTTCTAACGCTCAGCAGATTTACTGCAGTTGCTACTACTGGGTGTAAACGTCCAGGTGGTTGCCCACGGTCCCGCGGTCGTAGATCTTGCCAGGCCAACCGAACGGGGTGGAGTAGACCGTACCCATTGGAGCGGAACCGGCGAGGACGATGTAGCCGTCACCATCGGAGACAAAACCGCCCGCGTTGACGTGGCGACCTGGAATGCTGAGTCCACCACCAGGCAGTACGCTCTGGCTGTAGTAGGTGAACTTATAACCGCCCCAGTTGATAACGCCTTGGAACATGAGGTCACTCAAGGAGTACTGGCCAGAAGTTGATAGTGTCGTCGCAACTTCCGCGGCTGCGCTGCTGTCGCTGCTCCGATCAGACGAACGGTCCGCCGTCTCTGCTACAGGCTCGGGTTCAGGCTCAGGCGCTGGCTCCGTGGCTACAGGAACTTCAATCGCTGTCCCGCGGTGAATGACCCGGTCCACGGGCTGCTGCACGACGATGCTGCGGTGCACCGCAACCTCTGTCTCAGAGTATCCGGGGGTCGTGTAAACATGCTTGACGCCCAGCGTTCCTTCTTCAGTCACGACCTCGACATCAAGTGGGAGTTCGGGATCATCTACCACCACGGTGGAGAACGGGACCGACGTGATTAGAGAAAGTTTCGGGTACGACGACGAAGACTGACTACGATCCTGATCGGTGATCGTTGCTGCGTTTGCAACCAGTGCCAACGAGGGCGTTGCGAGTAACGACAGTGCGACTGCACCTGCGGTCATGCGACGTTTCACGGCATGCGTGGATTTGCTAGACATACAACCCTTTCAACGGTTCTGTAGCACACTAACGCAAAAGGGCTCGCCACATCATCTCTTTGTAACGAATTGGTCACGAACCTCACTAATGAGCAGGACTGCGCTACAGGTCCCTCTCCGGGTCACCAAGTAGCGTTGCAGCGAAGTTCGGCACCTCGTGTTCCAAGGACTTGGGGATGCGGCGATAGTTATCCGAGTTGCCCGGCTCCTCGGGCAAAATGACCTTTTCGTGTGGTACTTCCTCATAGGGAATCGTTGAGAGAAGGTGGTGGATCATGTTGATGCGTGCATTCTTCTTGATGTCAGACTCGACTATGTACCAGGGGGAGGTTGACGTATCCGTATGGATCAGCATGTCGTCCTTGGCCCTCGAATAGTCCTCCCAGCGGTTCACTGACTCCAGATCCATTGGTGACAGCTTCCAACGGCGCACAGGATCGTGAAGACGGGATTTGAACCTCTTCAACTGCTCCTTCTCAGAAACTGAGAACCAGTACTTGCGCAACATGATTCCATCGTTGATGAGCATGTCTTCAAAAATTGGCACCTGACGCATAAAAAGGTTGTACTGAGCCGGCGTGCAGAAGCCCATCACCCTTTCAACACCGGCACGGTTGTACCAAGACCTGTCGAAGAGGACGACTTCTCCCGCAGCTGGAAGATGAGCGACATAGCGCTGGAAGTACCATTCGGTGGCCTCCCTATCGCTGGGGGCAGGGAGTGCAGCGACGCGCACAATGCGTGGAGACAGGTACTCGGTGATCCGCTTGATCGCGCCACCCTTGCCTGCGGCATCACGCCCCTCAAAGATTACAACTACTCGCTGCCCAGTCTCTTTCACCCACTCTTGCATCTTGACAAGATCGGACTGGAGGCTGAAAAGCTCCGCTTCATACACGTCGTTGGGCAGCTTGCCGGACTTCTTCTTCTTTGCCATGAGACGTAGGTTACACGTCCTCGGCTCAACGCGTGAGGAATCCGACCACCCGGATCCCAGACAACGCACAAGAGAGGCGATGCCCATCTCTGAGCATCGCCTCAATCTGTGAGTCTAGGACGGCAAACTTGCCGAACTTGAACTATAAGCAGAGATCATTTCTGACCTGTCCCCCGGGATCGTGTGAACACGAATCGAGTTGGTGGTCTTCTCAATGCCTGGCGGCATACCCGCGACGATCACCAGTTTCTCCCCACCCTCAACAATCCGGGCTGCACGAGCCACCTGGCTGACCTTGTCGACCATTTCATCCGTGTGATAAACGGTGGGCATCTTGTAGGTCTGCACGCCCCAGGAGAGCGCCAGTTGCCTGCGGGTGGATTCCAGTGGGGTGAAAGCCAACTGGGGAATAGGGCTACGCATACGCGACATCTGACGGGCAGTGTGACCCGAGGTCGTGAACGTCACCAAGTAGCGTGCGTGAAGGGTGGCAGCCAAAGCTGCTGCACCCTGGCAAATCACACCCGACTGGTCAGCGTGGAACGCGCCGAGAGCCGCAATGCGCTCCCCGCCATTCTCTTCCGTGTTCTCAATAATCCGCGCCATTGTGCGCACTGCCTGAATCGGGAAGGCACCGATCGAAGTTTCTCCTGACAGCATCACTGCATCCGCGCCATCTAGGATTGCATTCGCACAGTCCGAGGCCTCAGCGCGCGTGGGGCGAGGATTCTTGATCATAGAATCCATCACCTGCGTGGCCACGATGACCGGCTTGGCTGCGCGCCGCGCCAGTTCAATCGCTTCCTTCTGAACCAGCGGAACCTCTTCAAGCGGCATTTCAACGCCGAGGTCACCGCGGGCAACCATGATTCCATCAAAAGCATCGACAATCTGCTCCAAATTCTCAACTGCCTGGGGCTTCTCAATCTTCGCGATCACCGGGACGATAACGCCCTCTTCGATCATTATTGCGCGAACATCATTGGCGTCTGAAGCATCCCGAACGAATGACAGAGCGATGAAGTCAGCCCCCTGCTGAAGGCCCCACCGCAAATCCTCACGGTCCTTCTCCGACAGAGCTGGCACAGAGACTGCAACACCGGGGAGGTTCAGTCCCTTGTGGTCAGAAACCATTCCGGGGACTTCAACCCGCGTCACAACGTCAGTCTCGGTAACTTCAAGCACGCGCAGACCGACATTACCGTCGTCGATCAAAAGACGATCACCGGGACTGCAGTCACCTGGCAGCTCCTTGAAAGTGGTCCCTACCAGCTCTTTATCGCCGGGAACATCCCTGGTCGTAATCGTGAAAGTATCGCCTTCGCTGAGCATCTGAGGACCCTCAGCAAAGGTCTCTAGGCGAATTTTCGGTCCCTGTAGGTCAACCAGGACTGCAACGGCACGTCCCGAGTTGTCAGCAGCCCGACGAACCCGCCGGATCACCTTCGCGTGCTCTTCGGAGGTTCCATGGCTGCGGTTGATTCGCGCCACATCCATCCCCGCATCAATCAGAGCTTGAATCTGCGACGACGACTCTGTTGCAGGGCCAAGGGTGCAGACGATCTTTGCTCTACGCATCTATTATTCTCATCCTCTAGGACTCATGTACCTATCAAAACCTATTCTCAAGCAGAGCTTACCCCGCTTCGGTGTCGAGGTCTTCCTCCACGGTCGTAACATCGCTGGCCTCTTGCAGTTCCGCGGCTCGCTTGGGGTTACGTTTCGCAACCTTCTCAATGTAGACCTCCCGTTCGGCTGCCGAGATTTCCGAGGGCGCGCCCACCTTGGCTGCAATGAAGAACAGGGCGATTCCCCCAATCAGGACAAAGATCGAAGTCCATGTATTCAATCTGAGGCCGAGGATCTCTCGCGCTGCATCCAGCCTCATCGTTTCCATAATGATTCGCCCGATAGGGTAGGCAATCAAGTACATTGCCATTGCCTGCCCGGATTTGAGCGCAAACTTGCGCCCTATGAAAACGATGAGAGCGGCCATGGAAAGATTCCACAATGCCTCATAGAGGAACGTGGGATGGAAAAGGGTTCCTTCCGCATATCCGGGAGGAAGATGATTGACGTCGATCTCCAGGCCCCATGGGAGTGTGGTTGGGGACCCGAACAACTCCTGGTTGAAGTAGTTACCAAGGCGTCCCAACGCCTGCGCCACCAACAGTGCCGGAGCTACCGCGTCAGCAAATGGGCCAATCCTCTGCCCTGCTCTACGGAGTCCAATGATGGCTCCAATCGTGCCGAAACCAATAGCGCCAAAGATGGCCAGGCCACCCTCCCAGATCCGCAGGATGGCCCACGGGTCGGCGCCAGGCCCAAAGAACCCGGTGGGAGTTGTCACCACGTGGTACAAGCGGGCACCGACAATCCCGAACGGAATCGCCCACATGACCGTGTCGAGTACGACCTCGCCCTCGCCACCCTTAGCACGGTAGCGACTCCACGTGATCCACGTAGCAAGAATCATGGCTAACACCATGAAGATGCCGTACGCCCGCAGCGGGATGGGTCCAAGCCAGATCACCCCCACAGAAGGTGAAGGTATTGATGTTGGCAGTATGGCAGCTGCTTGGTGCAGCGCTGATGCAATCACTTAGTGTTCCCGGTCCCCTCTTTTAACTCACGTGCCAGGGCGCCCGCGTCTGCGAGGGCCCTGTCCCAGTCTTCATTTCCAAGTAGTTTCACAAACGCGGAGCCGACGATAACCCCGTCGGCATACTCCGCGATTTCTCGAGCCTGTTCGCCCGTGGAGACGCCGAGACCGACACAAACCAGTGGCGCCCCGGCTTCCCGACAACGCCTTACGAGGTCGCGCGCGGCGGAATCAACTACAGAACGCTGCCCCGTCACGCCCATTGTTGATGCTGCGTAAACCCAGGAGTTTGTTGCCTGGCTTATCAGTGCCAAACGTTCATCCGACGAGGACGGAGCGGCAAGAAAGACCCTCTCCAGATCATTCTCATCCGAAGCTGCCATCCACGGTCCCGCCTCTTCCGGGGGAAGGTCAGGCGTGATCAGCCCGGCGCCCCCTGACGCAGAGAACTCCTGTGCGAACCGCTCAACACCGTACCAGTGCACCGGGTTCCAGTACGTCATCGACAATGCGGGGGCGCCGGCACCATTTATCTCCCCAACCGCCCTGAAAAGGTCCTCTAGGTGCGTGCCGTTTTCCAGCGCGCGCACCACTGCCCGCTCAATGACTGGACCATCCATTCCCGGATCGGAGTAAGGAAACCCCAACTCGAAAATGTCGACACCATTTTCCACCAGTACCTTGGCAGCCTCAATCGACTTGTCCACGGTGGGATAACCCAGGGGTAGATACGCGATCAGTGCCGCGTTGCCATTATCCAGTTCCCGGCGAATCGCCTCTGCACTGTGCTTCACTTGTCATCCCCCAGTTCCGGGGCATCGCCACGATCCACCGAACGTCCGCCCTCGGCCGAAGGGTCGACCCTATCAAATGACGGCTCACCGAAACCAAACCACTGCGCCGCCGTCTCCATGTCTTTGTCGCCACGACCCGACAGGTTCACCAGGATGATTCGTTCCTCGTCGCGTCCCCCATCGACCCTCTTGCTCTCTTCCGCCCACTGCAGGGCTCCAGCGAGGGCGTGTGCCGACTCAATGGCAGGAATGATCCCTTCCGTGCGCGACAGACGAAGGAACGCCGCCATCGCCTCCTCGTCCGAGATTGGCACGTACACGGCCCTGCCATCGAGGGCCAGGGACGCGTGTTCCGGACCGACTCCGGGGTAGTCCAAGCCGGCTGAGATCGAGTGTGACGGCTTAGTCTGCCCATCTCGTTCTTGCAACACATAGGTGCGCGCGCCGTGAAGGATACCAATTTCGCCCTCGGCTATTGAAGAGGCGTGACGCCCGGTTTCGAAGCCGTCTCCCCCGGCCTCACACCCGACCAGCACTACGTCCTCGTCCTCCACAAACGGGGTGAACATACCGATGGCGTTGGATCCGCCACCCACGCAAGCGAACACTGCGTCCGGTAGGTGTCCCGTTGCTTCAAGTATCTGCCCGCGCGCCTCATCGCCGATAACCCGCTGCAGGTCGCGAACCATCCTGGGGAATGGATCCGGCCCGGAAGCCGTGCCGAAGATGTAGTTGGTGTCTGCAACGTTGGTGACCCAGTCGCGGAACGCCTCATTGACCGCATCCTTCAGGGTTTGACTCCCCTGCGTGACGGCGATGACCTCCGCCCCCAGTACCTGCATGCGTGCGACGTTAAGCGCCTGACGCTTAGTGTCTTCGTACCCCATGTAGACGGTGCAATCCAAGCCAAGTAGTGCCGCCGCGGTGGCAGTCGCAACGCCGTGCTGGCCCGCACCCGTCTCAGCAATGACACGCGTCTTGCCGAGCCTCTTCGTGAGGAGTGCCTGTCCGAGGACGTTGTTGATCTTGTGTGATCCGGTGTGATTCAGATCTTCACGCTTCAGGAAGATTCGCGCCCCGGTTCCCTCGGCAAACGACGGGACCTCCGTCAGCAGGGAAGGCCGGTTGGCGTACTCGTTGAGAAGTTTCTCGAAGTCACCTCGAAATTGGGGATCGTTCCATGCCGAGTGCCAAGCCTTCGCGACCTCATCCACAGCCCCTTGCAGAGGCTCTGCCACAAATCGGCCACCAAACTCACCAAAGTAGCGTTCGTCGTCAGAACTCACTATGCCTCTTCCCTTGCCCCTAAAACCCGCTTCTTACGATCTGTCAGCAGGGCTGGATGCGAACCCGCGCTGACCATGTCTGAGATCTGCTCCAATGGGGAGCGGCTGGTCACCAGGGCTTCTCCGACCAGCACAGAGTCGGCGCCAGCGAGGGCGTAGTCGAGGACGTCTCTGCTGGAACGTACCCCGGATTCGGCAACCGCCACCACGCTGGCGGGAATCACGTCAATGACCTCTTCGACCGTGCGAGGGTCAACGCTGAGATCCTTGAGGTTGCGGGCATTCACCCCAATCACTTCAGCCCCCGCGTCAAGTGCTTGGAACACCTCCAGTCGCGAGTGAGTCTCAACCAGCGGCGTCATCCCCAGTGACTTGGTGCGTTCTATCAGTGACACCAGGGCAGGCATTTCGAGTGCCGCAACAATCAGGAGCACCGCGTCGGCTCCGTAGGCACGTGCTTCATGCACCTGGTAGGGCGTGACAATGAAGTCCTTGCGCAGCACCGGGATATCCACCGCGCGACGCACTGCCGCGAGGTCCGCAAGCGAGCCGCCAAAACGCAACTCTTCAGTCAGCACCGACACCATGGACGCTCCGCCGGCCTCGTAGATCTGTGCGAGGGCAGCGGGATCGGGAATGTCTGCGAGCGCGCCCTTTGACGGTGAGCGTCGCTTTATCTCAGCGATTATGGATACTGCTCCCGGGCCGTCCCGAAGTGCAGAAACAACGTCCTTCGCCTGGGGCGCTGACGCTGCCTTCTGTTTGATCTCTTCGAGTGGCGTCTTGGCCTCTCTTTCCGACGCCTTCGAAACAACGCCGGCAATGATGTCTTCAAGGATTGTCATGTCAGCCCTCCTTCTTTGTTCGATGGTAGGCGCAACTTCGGATGTTACCTATTTTCGTCCGGGCACCGAAATCGTTCCACCCGCATCGAAACATGAGGTGGTACCGGTATGGCATGTTGGCCCATCGGGTAGAACCTGGAGCAGGAGTGCGTCGCCGTCGCAGTCGATTTCAGCGCTGACGAGGTGTAGGAAGTTGCCGGAGGTTTCCCCCTTCTTCCAGTATTCCCGCCGTGATCTTGACCAGAATGTCACCGCTTTGCTGTCCAGTGTCCTCGACAGTGCCTCATCGTCCATATAGCCAACCATGAGCACGCGCCCCGACGAAGAGTCCTGAATCACCGCGCATATCAGCCCGTCAGAGTCGCGTTTCAGCCGCGCTCCCAGCGCAGGCTCCAGGCTCAACGGGTACCACCGGAAACGTCGAAGCCAGCTTCGACCAGAGCTGTCTTCACTTCCTTCACTGTCACCGATCCGAAGTGGAAGACGGAGGCCGCGAGTACAGCGTCCGCTCCGACCTGTGCTGCCGCAACGAAGTCGGCGATCTTCCCGGCACCCCCAGAAGCGATGATCCCGTTGTCAACTGCGGCTCGAACGGTTCGGAGTAGATCCAGATCGTAGCCGCTTTGTACCCCGTCTTCGGCAATGGAGTTGAGCATGATCATCCCGGCGCCGCGTGCTTCAACATTCCGCGCCCAGTCGACGGCATCGATCCCTGTCCCACGCTTGCCGCCGTGGGTTGTCACCTCAAATCGGGGAGCCTGAGCGCCCTCGTCATTTGTCCTCACATCAAGGGAGACGACGACGGCTTCTGATCCGAACTCTTCAACCAGTTCATTCACGAGGTCTGGCCGGGCAAGGGCGGAGGTGTTGACAGAGATTCGGCTCGCCCCAAGGTCAAGAACGCGCTTGGCGTCCTCCACTGAGGAAATGCCTCCACCAACAACGATAGGAACACCCACGCCCTCTGCAGCCTCGGAGACAATTTGATCCATTGTGCGCTTACCAACCGTTGAGGCGGAGACGTCCAAGAAGACGACCTCGTCGGCTCCGCTGCGGTAGTACTCTTTCGCGAGATGCACGGCGTCCCCGGCATCCCTGAGTTCCTCAAACTTAACGCCCTTGACGACGCGTCCTTCAGACATGTCGAGGCAGGGAATTACTTCAATCATCTTGGCCATGGTGGTCCCCCTTGGGGTCTATTGCCCCGCGCTTCCAGCGAGGTCATCAGTGGTCGCTTCGGTTCCTGATGCCGGCATGGCACCGAGGATATCGATAACAACGAAAAGCGTATCCGCACCTGTTGCCATCTCGGCTGGAATGGTCACGGCAAGCCTGCTACCCACCCGTTGGTCTACAAGCGCGTCTCGGATTCCTGGCATGGCGTCCTCGAGGGACACCATCGAGGGCGAACCTGTCGCCCACGTGGAAGCAACAGTTTGGCCGTCATTCCAGTTCCCAGCAAGGTATTGGGCCACGACAACATCGCCGCTCTCCACCTGTGGGCCCGTTCCTTCATTGAGAACCTGAACAACCAGGCCATCCGGGGGGTCACCGGGAGCGTGCGAAACCACGGGTCCCATGTCCGTGAAACTCACTGACAGTGGACCGGACGCATCTGCGCCCTGAGGTCCGCTGGCAATCGTGTAGAGGACATCGACAACGTCGATCTCCGTGTCCCCACCCTCCAGCGGGCGTGCAAGAAGTAGTCGAGACCCTTCGGTCGACCCGATCAGCACGCGACTCAACAGCGCACCAAGGTCGTCCTCGTTCGCGGCGCTCAGGATCAGGTTGGGGGCGCCCCCAGGGTTAATGTTCTCTCCGGTCTTACCGTCGTAGGCAGTAACTGAAACCAAGACAGGACTGTCCTCTGTGATCTCTCGACCTGCGCCGCGGAACTCTACTCGTAGTTTTGCCGACGCCACATCCACGGGTCCCGAGGTGGTAACAACGGGGGTCGAGCCTTGCCGTCCAGAGACAGCAATGGCGTCCAAAGGTCCCTCAACTGTGAGAACCGCAGGCTGAGCCAGCCGCGATAGAACGAGGCCGCCTGATACCAACGCAACAGCCACAACTACGCTGACAACTGCTATGCCGATCCCCCACCATGAGCGTGATCTGCGACCACGACGCTGTCGGCTGGCCCGTGTGGGGCGTTGAGGAATCGGTGCACTCTTCACTTCGGGCTTGTCCACAACCTTCGGCACCTCTTCAGGAACGCGCCCATTTGCAGATTCGAGCGCGCCGCCGTGATGCACGGCTCTGCGGGAAGGATATGGATTCGACATAGCTCTGTTTTAGTCCCGGCTCATCCTTGCGACAAGCTCATCAACTCTTTCATCCTGCGTGGCAAATGGATCCTGTAAGGCTACCAGCGTGCCGGTGCCTTCAAGGCGGAGATTCACCCAGTCCACACCCAGGTCCCGCCTGGAGGCTTGAGCTGCGGCTATCGCAGCTGCTCGTAAGACTGCACGGGTCGTGGCTGGCGGGGAATCAACGGCTGTGCTGACCTGCTCCTTGCTGGTCAACCGCACCATCGCGCCGCTTGCCTCTAGTCTGGGAGCCAGACCGCCACCGGTTATGTCATGGTATGCAAGCATCAGCCTTGCGATGCGTGCATCGCCTAGCTCGGCGCCTGTTCGCGCAATATACGCATCGATCAGGCGCCTCTTGATTGCGTAGTCAATCTCCGTGTCAATGCCACTCCAGTCACGCGAGTCAATCGCATTCAGGGCCCGCTCCCAGAGGTCGAGAAGGTACGAGTACAGCTCTGACACTTCCTCATTGTCCAGGGCCTTGAGCGCGCGCCGCCTGATCTCCCTCTGGATCTGCGCGGCTGACAATCGTCTGCCGTCGCTGAGCTCAATGGTCTGGCGCCCATCCAAATCAAGACTGATTCGGCGAATTGCCTCCATTGGGTCTGCAAGTGCGAGGTCAGAGAAGTCTGTTCCCATCTCCATCGCATGCAACACCACGTCCGTGCTGGCAACTTTGAGAGCAGTGGTGGGCTCAGCGATATTGGTGTCGCCGACTATGACGTGGAGGCGCCGGTACGAGGTCGAGTCTGACAGGGGTTCGTCGCGGGTGTTGATAATTGGCCGCGACCTCGTTGTTGCCCCAGAAAGTGCGTCGTGCATCTGCGCTGCGCGTGCAGACAGGGAGTAGCGGACTGTGCCGTCTTCGTCGTGGACCAGTGCGCCGCTCCCCGCAATTATCTGTCGTGTGACAAAGAACGCGATGAGGGCGTCGGCCATCTCACGGAAGTCCCGGCTTCGTCGCAAGAGGTAGTTCTCGTGGCACCCGAAGGAGTTTCCGGCCGAGTCCAAGTTGTTTGCAAAAAGGTGAACTTCACCCGCCACACCGGCCGCAGCCAACTGGCTGTTGGCTTGTGTTGCCATGTCGGCAAGGATTGTAGAACCTGCGCGCACCTGCGCCAAGAGATCCCACAGGGCGGAGCATTCCGCTGTCGCATACTCGGGGTGGGCGCCCACATCTAGGTAGAGACGCCCCCCGTTGGTGAGGAAAACATTGGTTGATCGTCCCGCTTTGACGAGGGGCTCAAAAAGGACGCGCGCCGTCTCTTCGGGACCCAGGGGAGGTGTCCCACCGACCGTGGAAGCACAGTTCAGCCCATATTCGGTCTCGATACCGAAGATACGTCGTTGCACCTACTGGCCACCCTTTTGAACAAACCCTTGAACGAACGACTCGGCATTTTGCTCAAGGACCACATCAATCTCATCAAGGATGGAATCGAGTGGGTTGACCTGGACTTGGCCCCCGAGGCCCCCGTCCTCGTCATCTTCGAAATCATCGCCGCTACCGCCATACACGTTAGTTTGTGCCATCTTCGTTCCCTTCCGCCCTCAAGCTTACGTTTGCTGTGTTTTAACTAGTCAACCGGGGAGTCGGCAACCGGTTCGACCAGCGGTGTTCGGATTAAGCGCGCGCCGTCCTCGTCCTCGGTAACAAGCGACGTCCAAGAAGCTTGGACCAGGCGCTCATCATCCCTGACTGCAGCGCCGCGCGCGGCCGCCCTCGTCCCAGACGGAGGGTTGTCCGCAGCCCACTCGACCTGGTCTTGAGTGAAGAGGCTCTCCACCATTCCGGCCCGCTGCAGTGCGCCAACTAGGGACTTGTGGGGACGTAGATCAGACCACTGCAGGTCCATTGCGATAATGCGAGCATCATCCCACTGCGCACCAAGGCGCTTCCGCTGCCGCTCAAGCAGAGCGTACTTACCAACCCACTCCACCTCGGCGGCGGCCGCAAGGAAGTCATGCTCCAAGGTATCGAGCGTCCTCCCCCACCGCTCAATCACCAGTTGATCCACCGCGCTCAGTCTGCCCTCCAACCCAGTCTGCACGAGGGCGAGGTAGCGTCGCTGCACCTGTAGCGCAGTCATGGACTCACCTGAACGGAGGTTGAGGGGGCGGCGCAGAGTTAGGTCTTGGGAAACCTCGTGGACCGCCTCCACAGGATTATCCAAGTCCAGGTTCTCCCACTCCATGGTCGTGCCGACCTCGATGGCTCGCAAAACCAGCGAAGTGCTTCCAAACCGCAGGAGGGCGGAAACATCAAACAGGTTCGCATCTCCCCCAATCACGTGGATTCGCCGCCAGTAGTGGTGGTTGGCGTGGGGTTCGTCGCGGGTGTTGAAGATCGGACGGTTGAACGTAGTCTCCAGCCCGATGTCATTCTCGACGTAGTCGGCACGCTGGGAAATCTGGAACCCCGCACGCTCAGAATGCTGGCCGATCCCCACCCGTCCGCTCCCGCAGAAGATTTGCCGCGTGGCTAGGAAAGGTATTGAGAAGCGGATCAGGTCGTCTAGGTCTGCCGTGCGTTCAACCTGGTAGTTCTCATGTGCCCCGTAGGTTGCTCCCTTGCCGTCAACGTTGTTCTTGACGAACACCAGTGGCGATTCACCGGCCTCGTCCCTAAGGCGCATGACGCGTCGGGCAATCTCATCCCCCGCCTTGTCCCACAGGACGGCGTCCAGTGCCGTCAGCGTCTCCGGAGACGAGTACTCGGGGTGTGCGTGGTCGACGTAAAAGCGCGCGCCGTTAGGAAGGACTATGGCGGAAGGAGCCAGCAGGCGCCGCTGCGCTTCGGTTGGCATCGGCAGGCTTTCCGACCCGCCGGAGGGAGCCAAATGGTAGGGGTCATCCGTCAGAAGTGATGGATCCGCATTTGCCCGGTCCAGCCTCATTCCGCGGATGTCGTTGAGGGGATCCTCGCCGCGATAGTCCCAACCAACTGCGGGAAGGGGGGCGCGATAGGCCTTGGCGTAAGTTGTTACGGCCTCCGTTGACATGACAATGGGGTTCGCGTGGGGATTACCGGGTTCGTACACCCCGTACTCAGTTTCCGTACCGATGACGCGCGGCTGCGCGCTGCTCTTGCTCATTCGTCCTCCAAACCTCCGGGGTGGAAAGTCAACCTGCGGGTTCCTAGTGGTTGCCCAGCGGGACAACAGCGGAGACTTCCCCACCACGAAGTCCAACGGTACGCGCCCACTCATCCGGACTGGTAGTTGACGCCAGTTCCAGCGATTCTCGCATCTCTTCTTCAACGCCTTTGAGGACGAGGGCGGTGGACAATCCCCCCTCACCGCTCTCAAGCGACTCTTTGATCGCCATCTTCTTGGCTCTCTCCACGGTGCCTGCAATCATCGCTCCCGAGATGAGGTCACAGGGGTAGAGGATCTCCGTCTTGCCGTCGGCTAGACGGATTTCGAAGAGGGCTTCGGCCGGATCTTTGGAGTAGAGCCGGTCGAGGGCGCGTTCGATCATGGTTGTGACAGCGGCCTGCGCCGAACCCTCCTTTGCGATCATTTCACCCGCTATGGGCAGATCCGGCGTGAGGTACTTGGTGAAGATGTCGTGTGCTTGACGGCGGTTGGGCCTGTCAATGCGGATGCGAACATCAAGCCTGCCGGGTCGCAGAACAGCTGGGTCAATCATGTCTGGCCGGTTCGACGCCCCGATCACCACCACGTTCTCCATTGCCTCAAGGCCATCCATTTCGGCTAGGAGCTGGGGAACGATCATGGTTTCCACATCTGAGGAAATACCGCTGCCACGGGTGCGGAACAGCGCCTCCATCTCATCGAAGAAGACCACCACGGGAACATCTGTGGAAGCCAGGGCACGCGCCCTCGTGAAAATGGCCCGAATGTGCCTCTCAGTCTCACCAACAAACTTGTTGAGCAGCTCTGGGCCCTTAATGGATATGAAGTATGTCTTTTGCTCATGTTCGGCGGACAGAGAAGTAGCCACCGCCTTGGCGATGAGGGTCTTACCAGATCCGGGAGGGCCGTAGAGCAGGATACCCCGCGGAGGTCGCAAATCGTAGCGGCGATACAGTTCCGGATGGGTGAAAGGCAGTTCGATCGCGTCACGGACCTGGGCGATCTGCTCATCAAGACCACCGATGTCGGAGTAAGAAACGTCGGGAACCTCTGGCGTCAGCAGATCTTCCACATCTGTGCGCACCACGCGTTCAAAAGCGAACCCAGAGCGGAGATCGCACATGACGTTGTCGCCGGTTTTCAGTGCACCGTGGCGAAGTGGCCCCGCAAGGTAAACGACGTGGTCGCCACCGTTATTTGAAGTGACGAGGGCGCGGTCGGTGCCGATGATCTCCAAGACCGAGGTGAGAGTGCCATCGCGGGGGAATCCCAGCGGCTCAGCCACGGTCATGCGTTCGTCGATGCGCAGAAGAACACCGGGACTCAGTGTGGAGAAGTCCATGTCCGGCGCTGTTGCGAGGCGCATGCGCCGGGTCCCGATCAGCGCCTCAACCTCAAGGGTGAGGGGGTGGGTCGACACAAGGATCCCGATGGTCGAGGGCGGACGGTTCAGCAGGTCAACCTGGCCCTGCAGGTCTGTGATCTGCTTGCGGGCCCGCAGGAGGGCGTCGGTGAGGTTTGCATTCTTCTCTTCCAGTCCCGCAACCTGCAGCCTCAGGCCCGGAATGGTTGGATCAACCATTATCCGCCTCCTTGTCTTCAAGCCAAACGTTTGCGCGCGCCTCTACGTCACGACGGAGCCTTCGCAGCTTCTTGGCGTTGGGAGTGCGCAGTCCCAGTGATTCATCATCCCACTGGGTCACTTCGTCCCACTCCCCTCCTTTACCTTCAGCCGCGGGTGCCGGCCTCGAGGAGAGCACATGTGAGGTCGCAGCCGGTGCAAGGCGGCGGGCAACAACCAGGAAACCGGTGTGTCCAATCATCCTGTGATCAGGGCGAACAGAGAGCCCTTCGACGTGCCACGACCGCACCATTGACTCCCAGGAATAAGGCTCAGAAAATTCCCCGCTCTTGCGCAATGCTTCAACAACCCGCGACATTTGCGGCACGGTGGCAACATAGGACAGGAACACCCCTCCAGGTTCCAGTACGCGCGCTGCCCCATCGACGAAATCCCATGGATTAAGCAGGTCCAGGAGGACACGGTCGTAGAAGTGTGGCTCAGCTTCTCCGAGGGCGACTCCGACGTCGGCCACTTCGATCTCCCACGCGGGGTGCCTACCCCCGAACCAAAGGTCAACGTTGGCTGCTGCGATAGCCGCGAACTCCTCACGTACCTCAACCGAGTGTAGGTATCCAGTCGGGCCGATAGCGCTCAACAGGGATGCTGAGAGAGCCCCTGATCCGACGCCTGACTCCAGGACTCTGGCGCCGGGAAAAATGTCTGCCATCGCGACTATTTGGGCGGCATCTTTGGGGTAGATGATCGCTGCGCCCCGAGGCATGGAGAGCGTGTAGTCCGAGAGAAGAGGACGGAGGACTTGGAATGTTTTCCCGTCCTCGACCTCAACAACCTGACCGTCAGGCTTACCCAACACCAGGTCGTGGTCGAGCGTGCCACGGTTGGTCTGGAATCTTCCGCCAGGCACCAGGGTAATGGTGTGCAACCGACCCTTGGGGTCTGTCACCTGCACCTTGTCACCGGGACGCAGTGGCCCGCGACGCCGTGCTGGGCCTAAAGACTCCGGATGGTTGCTGCCTGTGGTCATTTTCGTCCATTCAAGTACTAGGGTTCATTACCAACTCTACCCAGGGGATCTGTGTTGGCCAGATGCGTCCGCTCACTGTGTAGCCCCGAGGCATTAGAGTTGCGATATGTCACGTCCCCCCGCCCTCTCGGCGTCGCGCGCCAAGGAATACCAGCAGTGCCCTCTAAAGTTCCGTTACTCCGTGGTGGACGGCCTGCGCCAGCCGCCGACTGAAGCAACGGTCAAGGGAACGGTGGTTCACAAGGTCTTGGAGGACCTTTTCACTTTGCCAGCCGCAGAGCGCACCCCGGCCACTGCTCAAGAGATGCTTCCCACAGCGTGGGAGTACGTACTGGACAGGGACGAGGCCGCCCGGGATCTGTTTGAAGACCCGCGGGCGGCGGCACAGGGACAGGACGACACCGCAACACTTCTTGGCAACTACTTCCGGATGGAGCGCCCCGAGAACCTCGCCCCCAAAGGTCGCGAGCAGTTCGTGGACGCACGGCTGTCATCCGGCGTTCTTCTGAGAGGGATTATTGACCGCATCGATGAGGCCCCCGATGGTGCGCTGCGGGTGGTGGATTACAAGACTGGCCGCACTCCATCCCCCAGGTTCATGGAGGATGCCCTCTTCCAAATGCGTTTCTATGCGCTGCTTCTGCGCCAGGCGTGGCGAATTCCCCGACGGACCCAGTTGCTGTACCTGCGCGGTGAGGATGTTCTCACTCTGGATCCGGACCCTCGGAGCATCGACGAGTTTGAGGGGTCCGTGAACCAGCTTTGGGACCGCATCGAGGGCGATGCCCGCAGGGAACAGTTTGCACCGCGCACCTCGAAGCTGTGTGGTTGGTGCGCGTTCCAGAAGCAGTGCCCAGCGTTCGGCGGTGTGCTTGCGCCGCCACCCGCAGACGGCCTCGAGCGCCTCCTTGCGGTACGGGTGGTTGACCCGGCACAACGGCAACCTTAGGGACCCGTCCCTCAGTCGTCCAACCAGTCAACAACGCTTCCAGCAGCGATCTCTTCCAGGAGCGGAATGTTCAGATCTGCTGCAGAACCTATCCTTGAGAGCCCCTCCTGTGCGGGTAGCGGAACAATGCAGGGTATCGCAACGACGCGTGTTCCAGCAGCAAGCCCAGATCCAATACCCGACGGCGAATCCTCCAGAACCACGCACCCGGCAGGGTCAACGCCTAACAGCTGTGCCGCGCGCAAGTAGGGCTCCGGATCTGGCTTGTGATTCTCCACGTCATTGGCAGTGACCACCGCGTCGAACGTTCCCTCTGGGAGACGGCTCAGGAAAGCCTCCACCATTGGTCGGACCGAAGATGTCACCAAAGCCACCGGAACTCCCGAGGCCTTCAAGTCCGCAAATAGCTCAGAAACACCTGGCCGAAGTTCGGCCTGCCCAGAAGCTATTGCGTTGATCATGTACCGCACTAAGTACCCGAAGATCTCATCATGGGACTCTCCAGATCCTGTCACTTTGGATAGCTTCAACGTGGTGGTTTTAGCTGAACCACCCACCAGGTCCATGGAATCCTCTGCACCCCAGCTCTTGTTGAACTGACTCACGTAAGATCTCTCGGCCTCGAACCATAGGGGCTCGGTGTCAGCAACGGTGCCGTCCATGTCGAAGAGTACGGCTTGAAGGGGCGAAGTGAGTTCTGTACGCAAGAGAAACCCTAAGAGACTAGCCCAGCCAACGGCTGGAGGACGCCAACAATCAGCAGGATCGCAACAAGTGCGGCGAAGCAGAGGCGGTAAATCACGAATGGTTCGAACGACTTGGTGGTCACAAGCTTCAGGAACCAGACGATCACCAAGTAACCAACGACAAAAGCGACCAGTGTGGCGAGGATGGTGGGGCCCCAGCCAACGGCCTGTTCATCACCAAAGGCTTTGAATGCTTTGTAGAAGCCGGAGGCGAAGACCGCCGGCAATGCGAGGAGGAACGAGTAGCGGGCCGCCGCTTCACGTGTGAAACCCATGAGGCGTCCCGCGGTTATTGTCCCGCCCGAACGCGAGACACCCGGAATCAGTGCTAGTGCCTGAGCAAAACCAAACGCAACCGCCTGACCCCACGTCATCTTGTCCAGAGTGTTGACTCGTCGTCCCACACGGTCGGCCCACCCCAAGAGCAAGCCAAATGCAGCAAGCATGAACACGGTGATCCACAGGTTACGGAAAGTGGTGTCAATCCAACTCTCCAGAAGGAGTCCAAGGACGGCGATAGGCAGCGACCCAACGATGATCATCCACCCCATCCGCACATCCGGATCAGAAGACTTGATGCGACTCTCTTTACTGATGAAAGGCAACGACATCCACCATCGAGAAATGATGCGGACAATGTCCTTCCAAAAGTAGATCAACACCGCGGTCTCAGTACCAATTTGAGTGATCGCGGTGAATCCGGCACCCGGGTCACCTGCACCAATCAACTCGCCGACAACCCGCAGGTGCGCAGAAGATGAAATCGGAAGGAATTCCGTCAGACCCTGAACCAGGCCCATTATGAGCGCTTCTAGCCAATCCATTACCTCAGCCTATCCCGGACCCGCACTGCCAATACGTCCTCACAACGTACTATGGAGCACATGGAAATCCGTCGTCTTGGCCAGCGTGGGCTGGCTGTGTCCGCACTGGGATTGGGGACCCTCACCTGGGGTCGAGATACCGATGACTTCGAAGCGGCCGGAATGCTCGCCTCCTATCTGGAATCGGGAGGCACCACACTCGATGTTCCTTCCGACTGGGCCAGCCCCACCTTCGAAGGTCGGGTAAGGGCAGTGGGTGCCGCAATCTCTGGTGGCCTGCGCGAACAGCTTGTCGTGATCCTTCACTCCGGCAACCTCGCGGAACCGACCGTAGGTGCCCTCAACGCAACTTCACACCAATCCATCGGTCGCCTCGGACCCAAGGCATCAAAGCGCAATCTCCTAGCCTCACTAGACGCCGCACTCACCGACCTCGGCACCGATCATGTTGATCTCTGGGTCCTCCACGGACCACGCCAGGGTATCCCGATCGATGAAATGCGTGAGGCCGCCCAGTTTGCCCTTGCAACAGGACGTACACTCTACGTTGGGGCAGCAGACCTTAGTCAATGGGATTTGGGTGCACTAACAACCGTTGCCCCCGGGCAGGAACCCTTCTCCGCCCTCGCGGCCCCCTTCTCCCTGTTGGACTCATCACCGCGGACCACAACTATGCGGCGCGGCAGTGAAAGCGGTCTGGGGTTCATTGCCCTCAACCCCCTGGCCCAAGGCGTTCTTACCGGGAAGTATCGACACTCCACACCGCCGGACTCGAGGGCGGCCACAAGCCACCTTGCTTCACTTGTCGAGCCGTACCTGACCCAGCGTCATGCCCGCGTCGTGGAGGCGGTCGCCCGCGCAGCAGGTGGCCTTGACACAACCCCCGCCCAGATTTCATTGGCATGGATTCTGGCTCAACCCCAGGTCTCCACCGCAATTGTCGGACCCCGCAACACCAGACAACTCGATGCCATCTTGGATGAGCCTGTTCTATCGCTGCAACGCGAACTGCGCGACGTCCTCACAGAAGTGGCGATCGCGTAGAAGGGTCGGACTCAGGGACCGCCGACCCAACCGACCAGACTTGGCGAAGCTGAAATGCCTTTCGGGCTTCCTCTTCAGCGTCGAGGGCGTCCCCAACCTGAAAGTCGAGAACGTCGTCGTCAGTCTTCGTCCAAGAGGTCTGCCACAGAATCCTCCTGGTCGTCGAGGGCGTCTTCTTCATCGTCATCGTCACCATCGTCAAGGTCGTCAAGCAGCTCAATTGGTAGTTCGACGCCGTAACTAGTGAAGAGTGCGTCATCATAGGTAAACAGTGCATCCTGCAGACGCAACTCAGCATCCTCCAGGATCGCAGGTGCAACCACGTCGGCATTACGCGCCATTTCAAAGTGATGTTCCAGCGCAGCTACCAAACGACTGAGTGCTGTTCCTGCTTCATTAGCCATACGCTTTACCCTAGCCGAGATCCCGGCAGGGTAAACACCCCTTACGGAAGTCCCAGCTGGGAGCGAATGACAGAGATCATTAGGTCAGTACCCTTGATCTCTGCGGTCTCTTCGGCACCAACAATGCGTGTTGCGCCCTCGCCATCAAAAAGCTGCGAGGCACCGTGGGTTGGACCCAGTGGAAGAACCACCCAGTCGCGTTTCGGCTGGTACGTCGCCTCCGGATCTCCGCCCTCGATCTGTGAGGCAATATTCGCGATCACGACACGAGCCTGGCTACGTGCAGCATCGGCCCGTTTTGATTCGAGAATGTCCGTGATGTCGCCAAGCGCGTAAGTGTGGTCATGGCCCGCAACCTGAAGGGTAGGAAGGACACGCACGGTGCCACCCTCAGTCAGTGCGTCCTCATAATCTGTGCCGCGCAGATAGCCTGTGACCGGGGTGGCCCCATAGCACTGGAACCATACGTCGCCCGTCACGGCTTCGCCACCAGTGGTTTCGACCTCGAATCGGCCTAGAGTTCCCGCAGGGGTCGGAGGTAGGAAGGCCAGCTTCGCGCCCGTGGTCACCTTGACCCCCAGCTCCGCAACCTGGTCTTTGATCGTCTTGCGGAACTCGGGGGTGTAGCCCGGGGATGCGAGGATGTCGTCTGCGGCCTCAATGATCTCTATCTGCATGTCCGGGAAGGCTTCACGCAGCTCCCCCGCTAACTCCAAACCCACGGTTCCGCCGCCCACCAACACTGCCTTCTCAGCACTGTCCAAGCCCGCACGCAGTTCCCGCAGGCGGTGCTTGGCAATGGCGCTCTGCGCAGTGATGTGCTTAGCGGGGAAAGGATATGTTGACCCCGTAGCCAAAACGACGTAGTCCGCGGTGAGCGGCTCCTGCCCATAAATGTGAACGGTGTTGCCATCAACCCGCGAAACGTTGCCCTGCACGACGGTGCCGCGGTTAAGAAGGTATGAGTAAGGCATAAAAATCGCCTGTTCCCATACGTCATCCACCGCTGCTCGCAACGCTGCGGCATGGTGGACAAATCGATCATTGCGTTCGACAAGAATGACATCCGCGACGGGATCCAAGCCCTTGGCAACGGTGATACCGCCGTATCCGCCGCCAATCACGATTACACGAGCCATGTCGGCCCTCCCTGCAGGTTCTCTAGTTAGGTAGCTTTTCTGCACACCAGCTTACGTGGTCACACCAGCCCGCGCCGACGTGTCACGGCCGCCCCGTCAGGCATGTGGCCTCGGACCGCCACGAATGATTCCAGTGGGTCCCTGGAGTCACCGCGACTCAGTAACTCCACGCGCAACTTCTTCCCTGCACGCCG
The DNA here is from genome assembly GCF_014069575.1 of Schaalia sp. JY-X169. Taxonomy (NCBI): domain Bacteria; kingdom Bacillati; phylum Actinomycetota; class Actinomycetes; order Actinomycetales; family Actinomycetaceae; genus Schaalia; species Schaalia sp. JY-X169. Next base: position 1,110,766 of record NZ_CP059675.1, on the reverse strand, counting down.
ATTGAGTCCGCCGTCAGGGTTTCCGTCCTCGTCGACTTGAGACTGCTCAGCAAACCACTCTTCAAGTTCGCCAACCATCGCCTCTGCCCACATGTATGAGTAGTAGGCACCGTCATAGCCACCCGCGAAAGTGTGCGCAAAGTACGGGGTCCTGTACCGGGGAACGACGAGGTCGTGGCTCACACCGGCGTCCCCAAGAGATGCGGATTCGAATGCCTCGACTGCTTCGGGGTCGGTCGGTAGCAGTTCCGGCGACCTGTGCCAGTACTGGTCGATCAAAGCTGCCTGCACGTACTCTGCGGTGGCGTGAGCCTGCCCGAAGTGTTTGGAGGCGCTGAGCTTCGAAACGATGTCCGCAGGCAGCGACTCCCCCGTCTCGTAGTGCTTCGCAAAGTTGCCCAGAACCACTGGGTTGTACGCCCACATCTCATTCAGCTGGCTGGGCAGTTCAACGAAGTCCGACGGCACCTCTGTTCCGGCCGTGGCTTCGTAGTAGGTATTGGAGAGCAACCCGTGTAAGGCGTGTCCGAACTCGTGGAAGCAGGTTTCGACCCCGTCCCAGGTCAGCAGCGTTGGGCTGCCATCTTCAGGCTTATCAAAGTTCGCGTCATTGGTGACAATTGGCAGCAGACCGGTGCGCGCCGAACCCGCCTGCAACTCACTCATCCACGCGCCACCATTCTTACCGGGCCGCGTGTAGAAGTCCGCCATGAACAGTCCCAGTGGGCGCTCGTCCTCGTCGAAAACCTCCCAGGTGCGGACGTCCTCGCACCATCCGTGAATATCCGCACGAGGTCGGAAGGTCAGGCCATAGAGCCTGTTGGCGGCAAAGAACAGCCCGTCATTGACAACGGAGTCCAGTACGAAGTACTTGGACAACTCGTCCGAGTCGATACCGAGGACGCCCGCACGCTTCTTGTCCTCAAAGTAGAGCCAGTCCTCGGGGCCGAGGTCGAAACCGGACTCTTGGGCTAGGGCTTCGTATTCCCCCTTTTCCTCATCCATTCGCGCAACCGCGGATCGCCCCACACTGGCCAAGAGGTTGAGGGCTTCCTTCGGACCCGGAACAGTTTGGTCATCCATGGCCAACGCGGCATGGTCTGGGAAACCTAGAAGCTGCGCCCTCTGGGCCCGCACAGCAGCAAGTTCCACGATCAGTGACCGAGTGTCGAGGTCAGAATTGTCACCGAAGCCACGCCGCATCGAGTCCGCCAGGGCTCTTCCCCTGGTTTCGTGGTCAGCGAGGCTTGCAATCAGAGGGGGCTGGGAGAAGTTCATGACCGGCAGCTTCCATGCCACTTCAGAACCTTCGGCTGCTAGGGCAGCAGCCTGCACTCGTTCGGCAGGAAGACCGGCGAGTTCCTCTACGGCCGTCCCGGTCGTGAAAGTCTGGTCAAGCTGCTTCGTTATGCGTGTGTCGATCTGCGCCTGCAGGGAGGCAATCTTGGCGTTGAGGGCGCGGAGAGTCTCTTTGTCACCTTCGTCCAATGAGACACCACTGCGTTCAAAGTCCGCAACCATCCCGGCCACATGCCAGGCGGTTTCAGGGTCAAGGTCTTCCAGCTTCGCGACCGCTGCGAAGCGCTTGTAGAGTGCCTGATTCATCCAGAACCGGTCGCTGTGTGCAGAGAACCTGGGTGCGAGTTGCTCATAGAGTTCGTTCAGCTCAGTGCCGCCCAGGGACGAGAGCAGCGTGTAAAAGACCGACTCTGCCCGCCCCAGCACAGCGCCGGACGCATCCACCGCTACGACGGTGTTAATCACACTTGGAGCCTGAGGATCTGCGGCGATCGTCTCCCACTGTTGGCTTTCCTGCCTCATGCCTTCAGTCAGGGCTTCCGCAATGTCGGCAACCGTTATCGCAGCAAAATCGGGGACGCCAAACGGCAGGTCTGATGGATGGAACAGGGGGTTGGTCACGGCTACTCCTTACCAAGGATTTGGGCGATCTGGGGTTCCCGGAAGTTTGGCCCCTTGAGGATCTTGCCGTCATCACGGCGCTTCACGGACCCGTCCGGCATCAGCTTGGAAAGGTTGGATGAATGCACTTCAGCAAGCACTTTGTCGAGGTCGATTCCGGCCTCGAGCGCCATGCCGTAGACGACGTAGGTCAGGTCCGCCAGCGCATCGGCTGCGCCCACTACGTCCCGAACGCCCTCGTCCGGAAGATCACCGAACACTTCCTCAACGCGGGTTGCCGCAAGGGGCCCGTAAACGGCTTCGATCAACTCCGTAACCTCTTCCTGGATCAACGCCATGCGCATTCCCAGTCGGTCAAAGTCGAGCGAGGGCGCTCCGCCCTCGGCCACCACATTCGGCATGCCGTAGACCGCGTGGAACTCAGAGACGAGGTCGGAAGGGCGGTCTCCCGGAAGGACTTCGGCGGGGGGAACCGGGGGGAATTCTGCCATGTCAATATCTCCAACTAGTCGGTCCCAATCAGCCTTGATCAGCGCGGACTGCCACTGCCGTTCGATTGTGCCATCTGCGTGCTCAACCCGCCGGGTTCCTTCAGGAACGAAGCCAAGATTGCGAGCAATTCTGCGCGAGGCGTCGTTACCCACGCCGCAGCGGTGAATGATTCGCTGCGCGTCAAGGTTCTCAAACGCGGCACGAACAACTAGGCGACATGCTTCAGTGGTGTATCCGCGTCCCTGGGAGTCACGGTGCATCCAGAATCCTATCTCACGCGCCTCCCCGGAAATCCGCAGGTCAATGACACCCGCAAGCGCACCTTTGGCGCCGCCAGCCACCAGCGGGTAGATACCCCAGAGGGGTTGTCCACTCTCCCAGGAGTTTGCAGCGAAGTTGGTGGTGAAGTCTTCCGCTTTGTCCCACGTGTACTCACCGACTGCCCAGGGCAGCCACCTGGCGAACTCGCTGTCTTGCGCCGCGTCGTAGACACGCTCTGTGTCTTCTGGCTGGACAGGTTCCAATATGAGCCGCTGGGAACGTAGGTGCGTGATATCCGCAAGATTTCCGGTCATTCAGATTCCACTACTTTCGGTGTGCCGTCTCTGGGTCTCTACCGGCCGAGTCTAGTAGGGTACCGACCCTTGGTCGCACCGCTGCCGACGTTGTTGGGGTCGAGATCTGAGCCATCCGGCCCCTATCTCTAGCCTCGCCGACCTGCCGGGCGGTGGGCGGCAGCGTCCCGCACGGGCCCCACTGCCAAAGAACAGCGGCATCCGGTCCCAGCCCCGCCTAAGGTCGCCAATGTCGACAAAGGTCGCCGACAATTCTCCCAAACAACAGCGACCTACGCTGACATCAGCGACCTTGAGCCAGCACCCCGAGCCGGAAGGACCCCACACAACAAAAAATCCCAGGCCATCGTCGGAACGACAACCCGGGATTTCACACCGTGCGCGGAGGGGGACTTGAACTCTTGACCCCGTACGAGCAGCCACCCGCGCCTGGGGGCAGAAACCCGCATGAAATCAACGATTATCGGGGCGGTATCTGCGCCTGCGTACATCCCGATACCTGCGAAAACCTACTCGGTGCCCCATCGTTTGCCCCATGATCGGTGCGCATGTGTAGCTCGCCGCGTGTGATCACGAGCTGTCATACGGGTCGAAGTTGAACTGCGCTCAGCCCCGTCACGCTGCGAATCAACGAAGTGGGTTCTGCCGCATCAGATCAAAGATCTGCGGCACTCCACCTGCGGATAGCTATGTCGCGATACCTCGGCCTACGGATTCCTCGAAATTTCTCGCGGCCTGAGCGACAGCGATGCCCGGCCCGTCCGCACTGGCGGTCGGCGGGCCGTGACGCCGGTAGTTGCTCGGGCTTGTGCCCATGTATCGGCGGAAGCTTCTTGATGCCTGGCCGTCCTGGGGTGCCCAGCCGACGTGCTCGGAGATGATGGCGATGGATTCGTTCGTCTCGCGGATGAGGCGTGCCATCTCTAGCACGCGCAGGATCGAGAGATACGTCATCGGAGACACCCCGAAAGTGGCCCTGAAGACTCGCTGGAACTGGCTCACGGAGAGGCAGGCGTGTGCGGCGAGGTCTTCGACGCGCCACCGCTTCGCCATGTTGCCGCGCATGAGGGCGACAGCTTGCGTGGCTTCATGGCGTGCGGGTCGAAACACCCTCCATCGTGGAGGCACCATACGCGCAGCTCGTTCTCTCGAACCGCGAGACGGGCCTTCTACGGGTGCGTGCCGGGGGCGAGCTGTCACTGCTTCGAGCACGGTGAAGAGAAGGGCGTGTGCGTGGAAGTAGCCTGCGGCGTCTTGACGCGTCTTTGTGCGGGCAACCAGTTCATCGAGAGTTGGCCCCATGTCGTCAATCTCGCGCTCTCCGATGCTGATTATCTGTATCGGATCCGGGTGGAGCTTGGCGGCGAGGTCGCGGGCGGCGTCACGGTCTGGCAGTAGGTCGAGGTGGTGCCAGAACAGGTGCTCAGTGAGGTAGTCGGTGTCGATCAGAAGGGTTGTCACTTCTGCGACACCCTCGGGGATGCAGCCGGTGGACGCGAGGGGTGCAACGAGTACGATGTCGCCGGTGCGAATCGGTCGTTGTAGGTCTCCACTGGTGAGGATCACCGAGCCGTTGCGCACGATATGAATGGTGACGCAGTCGTAAGCTCGTGGGCTGATCGAGTGGCGAGAGTCAGTTGTGTGCGCGACGAACGGCCCTGAACAGAAACGCTGATGTGGGTGTAAAAGCGAAGCCATGACGCACGACCGTGCCCACCAAGTTCATCCCAGTATGTCGCGGCGGGAAAGCGCCCATACTGCGATAGCGATAAGTGCAGCGGACAGCCCCCAGAGCAGGCCGAGGCCTCCCCAGTCGAAGCCGTCCGCGAGCGGAGCGTTGCCGAATGCCCAGTGGTAAGGCGAGAGATTTGCCAGCCAGGTGAGGTCTTCGCCCGTTCCTCCGACCGCATCGAGGCCGTAGCCGAGGACGGCAACACCGGCTCCGGCTCCAATAGCCCAGGAGCGCCGCCCGGTCGCTGCGCCGACGGCGAGAGCGGCGGTTCCTGAGAGCAGTCCGAGACCCGCCCATGCGAGCGTGACAGCCAGAAGGTTCGTGGCGGACAGGCCAAGCTCAACGGGTGTGTTGAGTGTGAGGATCAGCAGGAAGGCCACCGCACCGAGGGCGAGCATCTTGACGATGAGTGCTGCGGCGCTTTCGAGCGCGTACTGTGCGCGGCCGACGGCGTGAGCGAGGGTGAGTTCGAGCCTGCCGGTTTCCTCGGTGCCCGCGATGAATGCTGCACCCCAGGAGATGCTGGCGATAACGGCGAGCACGAAACCGAGCAGACCGAAGAACGTTGCTTGCGTGTAGCCCGCTCCGCTGGCGATCTGATCAAAGCCGAGCGCGTTCACGAGTTCAGCGGGCAGGCTGTCGATCAACTTCGAGAGTTCTGGCGATTGCAGCGAGGGGAACAGCGGCAGATACATGCCGATCACGGCGGCGATGCCGAGCGACCATCCGAGTTGTCCGCGCCACCCGTCGAGCAGGTGCCGGGAGAGAATCGGCGCGGCCGGTGTGCGGACGGGGGCGAGTGCTGCGGTGGTCATTTCGTGCCGTTCGTTCGTGCGTAGAGGTCGAGGATCGACTCTTCGAGGTCGGGTTCTTCGACGGTGAGGTCGCGCACGGTGAACTGCGCGAGGGCTTTCACGACGTGATCGACATCGCCCCGGATCGTGGCGGACAGTCTCACCAACTCGCCCGTGCTGGTCACTTCGGCGTCAATGTCTTGTAGCGTCGGCGAGGCGGATAGTGCTGTGCGTACGGTCTCGGCGGTGGTGTCCGCGAGCACGGCGCGCAGACGGGTGACGCTGGACAGCCTCAGCGACGACACGTCGCCGTGGGCGATGATCTTGCCGCCTGCGAGGACTGCGACATCATCGGCGGTGTGCTGGATCTCCGGCAGAATGTGCGAACTGAGCAGTACCGACTGGCCCGCCTCGCGGGCCTCGCGCACCATCGCAAGAAACTCGCGTTGCACCAAGGGGTCGAGACCGCTGGTCGGCTCGTCAAGAATCAGCAGTTCAGGCCGGTGCATGAATGCTTGGATCAGGCCCAGCTTCTGCCGGTTGCCTTTCGACAGCGCACGCACCGGGCGGCTGAGGTCAAGGCCCAAGCGTTCGGCCAGCGTCTCGATCCTGCCCGGCTCGACCGGGCCGCTTATCTGCGCCAGATGGCGCAAGAGCGTTCCGCCTTGAATACGTTCGGCCAACTTCAGCTCGCCGGGAAGGTAACCGATCCGGCGACGCAACGCGATACCGGAGCGCCGTGGCACGGAGCCAAGCACCTTCAACTCGCCAGCAGTGGGGCGAATGATATCCACGAGCATCCGCAGCGTGGTCGTCTTGCCCGCACCGTTCGGCCCGATCAGCCCGAACACCGAACCCTGCTCGACCCGCAGGCCGATCCCATCGACGGCGAGATGCTTGCCGTACTTCTTCTGTAACCCGCGCGCCTCGATAACGGCCGTCATTTCTCATCCTTCCCCTCGTCCGATGCGGCATCCTGCTGCCCAGCGAGAGCGCTTCGAGCCGCCGCAAGAAGCCCCGTGTCGGCGTAGAGGCCGTCGGTGAAGATTTCGAGAGTCGGGAGGGTGAGTCGCGCCGCACCCTCAGCAGAGAACGGGTCAGCGCCCAGCACCTGCGCGAAGCGGTCACGCACGAGGAACTGCGCAAGCCCGAACACCGTGACCAGCATCGCGGTCGCGTCAGGATCAGAGGCAGGCTTGATCGACCCCGACTCACGCCCCTCGGCCAGGTTCTGCCGAGTGCTCGCCACCAACCGGGCGAACAGCTCGTCACCGGCCTTGCCCGGTTCGATGAGCAGGCGAGCGATGTAGTTGAACATCGGCCCCGCGCTCGTCGCCTCTGCCAGAAGCGCCTGCACCAGGTTCGGGGAAGGAGCCTCCGCAGAGGAGAAACGCTCATCGAGCAGTTTGGCGATCACATGCTCGTCGCACACGCGCCGCAGCTCGTCCTTCGACCCGTAGTGATGAATCACCAGTCCAGGACTCACCCCTGCGGCCTCAGCGATTGCCTTCACGCTCGTCTTGTCGAAGCCCCGCTCCGCGAACAACTCGATCGCCACGTCTCGAAGACGAGCGCGCCCGGTCAGATCAGAAGACTCAGATACTGAATGCACATATAGCAGACTAAATGCTCATTCAGTCACGGTCAAGACCTCACGATGCTTACCCAGCACGACCCTCATGTTTCAGTGCTCGCAAATCAGTTCATACCGACGCCCCAACCGTGTTCGCTATCAGCCCTTTTCTTCTGAATGGGCGTATGCTACCGTGGTGGATACACAGATTACCGTATTAGAAATATTGGTGGTGAGTGTAATGCATGGTGGCGTGATCCCGTTCCGGGGAACCGGAGCAGACGCGCGCTGCTATGTCGAAGCAGACCGCTCCCGCGCTGACGACTACTATCTCGGCGAGGGAACCACGGTCGCGGAGTTCGCCGTGATCGACGGCGCTGGCAACGTCACGACGGCGCTTGGCCTTGATCCGGGGGCGTATGCGGGTTGGGTGGACTGGATGAACCCGGTCACGGGCGAGTCGATGGGGACACCGCGCCTGCCGGGAGAAGGCCGTCAAGGGTCGCCCCGGTTCATGGAGATGGTCGTGACCTCTCCGAAGTCGCTGTCTATCGCTGCCGCGCTCCACCCGGAAGTCTCCGATGCTCTCGATCAGGCGCAGCAGGCCGCGCTTTCCGAGATTCGACGCTGGCTCGCGCAGCACTCGGTCACCCGTGTTGGCCCGCGCGGGCGTCAGGAGGTAGTGCCTATTGAGCACATGCAGGTCGTTGGCATCACGCACCGAACCTCGCGTGCCGGTGATCCGCACCGGCATATTCATATGCAGGTCGGTACGAGGGTGTGGGCGGCCGGGAAGTGGCGCGCATTGGACACGGGAGCGATGTTCAAGCAGCAGGGCGCGATTCGCGCTCTGGGCATGGGAGTGATAGCCGCGCACCCGCAGCTTGCCGCCGTTCTGGATCGTCACGGCCTCACCCTCGACGCCGTGAGGGGGGAGGTCGCCGAGTTGCAGCAGTTCAACGGCGTGATGAGCAAACGCGGAGCACAGGTCGGCAAGCATCTTGACCGCATGACGGCCGAATGGGAGGCCGCTCATCCCGGCGAGACGATGGGGCCGGTCGTCGCATCGCGGCTGAGAGCGCAAGCGTGGGCGTACGAGCGGCCCGCGAAGAAGCCGACCACACTCCGCGAAGAAGCCGCGTGGCTCGCGGAGTTGCGCGCCGCCGGATACGACCCCCAGGCCCTGCAACGCCCCGCAACTCCTGCGCCGGTGGGCCTCGATGACCTCAGCGTGCAGGAGGTCGCCTCCCGCGCGTTGGATCGTTGCGCCGCAGGCGCATCGGCATGGACGACTCACACGGTGCAAGAGCACGCAACCCGGATCATGACCGAATACGGAGTACGCGCCGCACCCGATCAGATACGCGACTTCGTCACCGTTGCGACCCGGCTCGCGTTGGAGGACTGCTTCTCGATCCTCCCACCCGACGCACCACGCCCGGAGCATGTGGCGCATCTGACAAGCGTGCGCGTCCTGCACGCCGAAACCCAGCTCCGCGACCTCCTCACCGCCCAGGTGCCCGAACAGGAGCCGGAGCACCCCGACGTGCGCCGCCTCGCAGAAGCGGCGGGACTCGACGGCGGACAGACCGAGGCTGCGGGAGCGGTCGCTTCGATCGATCCGCTGGTGATTGTGGAAGGAGCAGCGGGCAGTGGGAAGACGACCATGCTGCGCACCGCCATAGACGTTGCAGCCCAGCACGGCAGAGCATCGCGAGTGGTCGCGCCGACATTGCGCGCCGCGCAGGTCGCGCACGATGAACTCGGCGTGCCCGCAACCAGTGTTGCGGCGCTCGTGCACGCGCACGGGTGGCGTTGGAACGAGGATGGCGTATGGACGCGCCTCGCGCCGGGCGACACAGACCCCGAAAGCGGACGCACCTACATAGGAGTGCCCGAGGCGTCGCGGCTTGCGCGGGGTGAGCGGGTGATCGTGGACGAAGCCGGAATGCTCGACCAAGACACCGCAATCGCCCTCCTAACCGTCACCACCGAAGCAGGCGCGACCGTCGCGCTCATCGGGGATCGCGCGCAGCTCGCCGCCGTCGGGCGCGGCGGGGTACTCGATATGGCTGCGCAGCTCCGGGGCCGCACCGTCGACATGGCGGAAGTGCACCGTTTCACCGATCCCGCCTATGCCGAGGTCACGGTGCGGATGCGCGACGGGAGCAACCCCGGCGAGGTCTTCGACCGACTCACCGCGCTCGGCCTCGTGCGCCTCCACCCAAGCGACGAGGACGTGCGCGAGCACATCGCCGCACAGCAGCGGAAGGGAGAAGCCGTCACAGTCACCTCCAACGACGAAGCCCGCACGGTGAACGCGCGTAAGCGTGAGGAACGAGTGGCGCGTGGCGAGGTCGACGACCACCGCACCGCGACCGGCAGTGACGGCCTGCCCATCGGTGCCGGGGACGTGATCCAAACGCGCAAGAACAACACCAGCATCGGCGTCGCGAACCGGCAGAACTGGATCGTGCAACGAGTCGATGAGGACGGGGCATTGCGTGTGCGCGAGGCCGGAAGCGGGAGAAAGCGACAGCGCACCCTGCGCATCCCGGCCGACTATGTGGCCGAGCATGCGCACCTGTCGTATGCGGCGACCGCCTACGGGGTTCAGGGCGCGACTGTCACGGGATCGCACACGCTTCTTACTGATGCGACCAGTGCCGCGAGTGTGTATGTCGGCATGACGCGCGGCCGTGAGCAGAACCTGTTGCACGTCGTCGCCGAGAGCCAGGAGCAGGCGCGGGAGCAGTTCGTCGCGGCGATGGAACGCGACCGCGCCGACCGGGGCCTCACCGACGCAACCCAGCGTGCGGAGGAAGCTGTGCGGGGGCTTGTTGAGGATGGGCCGGTGCGTCTTGTGCAGACGGAGCGGGCACGCCTCACGCAGCTCATCGAGCGCGCGGATCAAGACACGGCACTGTTCGAGGACGCCACCGCCCGGCTCGTGGCACAGAAGCAGGCGCAGCACGTCGAAGCCGGGGAGCACGCCGAACTGGTCGCCCAGGCGAAGGAGCTTGCAGAGCACACGCGCCGCACGGTCACCGCCGAAGTGGAAAAGCAGGCGCGGGCGGACGGGCAAGAACTCGTAGAAGCTCGCGCCCATCTTCACACTGCCCGCAATGAAGCGAGGGAGGCGCGGTTCGGGCGCAAGCGCACCGCCGCCCGGAACATCAACGCCGCCAAGGAATCGGTCGAGAAGATCGAGCAGCACGTCACCCAGACATGGGGAACCGCACCGTCTCTCTTGCGTCCCCTTGCCGAGTGGGCGCAGACGATCGCGACGGAACATGCCGATGCCCATCCGGAGGTGCGGGCGGCTGAACAGGCCATCAGCGATGCGGAGGCCGGGAAGCAGCAGACGGCCCAGCGGCAGGCCGTCGAGCGGGATCGCCTCACCGTCGAGGTGTACGGGGCGGAGCAGGCACGGCAGATGCGGGGCACCTTCCGCATCCCCAACCCCAGAGCCGACGCCGAACACGCCAGGAAGCGCGCAGCCGAAGCAAGGGACATCATCGCGGAGCTGGACGCACGTCCCGTCACCGAGGCCGCCGAATGGCTCACCCACCGACGCGAGCAGCAACGGGCCGAACGCGAGGCCCTGCAAGCCCGGCAGGAAGCCCTCACACGCCGCAACGCGGGGCCGACGAGGACCGGCCCTGATCACCAGCGAGGACGGCCTGGACTCAGCCTGTGACCAGAGCGGTCATGCCGGGGTCGCCTGGGAACTGATCAGTAGCCGAGAGGCTTTGGGTGGCCAGGGCAGCCAGTTACCGTCGGCGCTGACTGCGGCGACCGCATCGAGCGTGGCGCGGGCAGTCTTGAGCAGTTCGGCTGGTACGTCTTCGGCCCGCGACTGGCCGCCCCGCTGATGTCCTCCATCGAGAGCCCGAAGACGGTGGGAGACGGTCTGGCCCATGCCTTTCACGAAGCCGTGGCCGCGATCGTAGCTCCATTTCGCACGTCGTGGTTCGCTTACCTCTTCGGTGAATCCGCCGCCCACGATCGCGAACACCTGCCATTCGAGTTCGTCCGCAACATCGTCCCATCGCTCATCGCAAGCCTTGCAGCCGCACGAGGGATAGAACTCCCTGAAAAGCGCTCCGGCGTGCAGTCTCACGGCTGGATAGTTCGTCAGCACAAACACAAGTGGGGCACACGCCTGCTCTCGCGGCGTGAGGCGCACGGCGCGCACGGTCTCCTCGACGGTCGGCGCGTGCAGCAGGCCGTCTGTGACGTGGCGTCCTTCTTCGACATCGACCTCGTAGTTCGAGACGAGATAGTCGATGAGCGCTGCCGCGACCGTATGCAACGGAGCGAAGCGCTCCGGGTGCTCGTCCACCGAATAGCTATCCTCGGGCGGGGTTCCCCCACGGCTCGCCCAGCGGTTGCCGTACTCGATGACGTTGCCGTCATCATCTCGGAACTCGACCGATTCGATCTGCGGTCTCGTGTACTCACTCATGCGGACTCCCGCCCCCGTTCTTCCTTCGCCCGCGAGATGGGCGGCGGCATCCCGTCGCTACGCGGACGCACTGTAACGCTGGCGTGCGGCCTCACCGCTCGTACCGATTGCCTCACCGACTTCCCGCCACGACAGCCGCTGCTCACGGGCAGCGCGCACCGCGTCCGCGAGTTCGCGCTCCGCGGAGTCGCGTCGCCAGGCAGCGAGCTTGACCGCCATGACAGGCGGGATCGGGGCGTCTTGGTCGCCGGGCTGGGGTTCGTAGTTCTCGAACGCGTCCGCGAACTCGTCGGCGCGGGCCTTGATGTCTTCGATAGAGCGTGGAGCCATGATGTTCACCTCAGATACTTGGGTCGAGCCGGACGCATCGCGTGCGCGATAGCGATCACACCGTGCCATTCGATGACCCCGACCTCGACCAGGACGCCGGTCTCGTCGGGACCAATGAACATGGTCATCGCATCGTCTTGTACGAAGTGCCGGACAGGGAAACGGAGCGCATGGAGCATCGCCGCATCCGAGACACCGTGCCGGTGAGCACTGTCCAGGATGATCGGTTCCGGCTCCATGTCACAAGTTTACTTGCCACAAGGTAACTTGCCAAGCCTTCGACAGGGAAAGCCCCAAAGTGAAGTCGGGAACGTCTTGTGCGGGTGTGCCGATTCGGCACCACCGGTGGATCGCTACGAATCGCCACCCTCGGTGGCGGGGTCTGCGAACAGGCGGAGGAACTTTTCGCGTGGAATCACGACGCGACGGCCGAGTTTGACGGAGGGGATGGTGCCATCCTCGATGCCAACCGTGATGGTGCGGGGATCGACGCCGAGGGCTTGGGCGGCTTCCTGGCGGGTGATGACGAGGCTGCGCCGACGTCGGAGGTCGTCGATGTCAAGGGTGCTCTGACGCATGTTCACACCATCCGTTCTTTGCCGCGCGCGAGGAGGGTGCATTCAACGGTAGAAGCCTACGCTTGCGTTGTCAAGTACCGCGCTGTATGTTCGTTCTATGGAAACAGAACGCGTGAGGGGCAATCCTCCGGGAATCACGAACACACACGTTGCCGCGAACATCCGCGCCGCACGCCAAGCGATCGGGATGGACTTGCGCACGATGTCTGACGCGCTCGGCGCTGCGGGGCGGAAGTTGTCGCCGTCGGGGATCAGCAAGTTGGAGAACGGGGATCGGCGTGTGGACGTGGACGACCTCACCGTGATCGCCTACTTGCTGCGCACCAGCCCGGCCGCTCTCCTGACACCCCCGGACGAGCAGACGACCCTGACGGGAGTGCCGGAGTCGTTCCTGCCCGAGGAGGTCGAGAAGTGGGCGCGCGGGGAACTCACCCTCACTAGTGACGGATTGCTGGCGTATTGGCAGCAGGAGTGGGTGGTGTGCCTGAACCGCATCCAGTACTTCGAGAGTGCGCTGCAACACGGCAGCCCGAGCCAGGCCAGTCACGATGACTACACCCAGCGCCTCGCGGACTTGAAGGAACGCCAGCGGCTCATTCGCGAGCGGGGCGTGCAGATCGACCCGACTGGGCGCGTGTTCGACGCCGCCGACTACGCGGGCCGCTTCGAGCCCACCGAGTAACCGGACACCACGGAGAGGAGCCGGAATCATGGGATCACGCACAACGCTGTCAGAGCACACGGACGGTGGCCCTGACGTGTCGCAGAAGGCGCAGGCGCGTCGCCCGCGCACCCGGCGTCGTGGGCGCGGGTCGATCCAGTCGTACCAGACCGCTGCGGGGAAGCGATGGAGGTATCAGATCTGGGTGCCCATCGACCCCGAGCAGCCCGACCTCGGGGACAAGAAGTTCAGCCGGGGCGGGTTCGCGACCGCCGCCGATGCGGACGCCGCGTTGCAGGACGCCCTCAAGCAGCGCGACCAGCAGGAGAAGTTCGGAGGGAAGGTGCCCACCCTCAGCGTCTACGCCGACGCCTGGGTGGAAGGACTCAAGCTCGCGGACTCCACCATCGCCGGGTACAAGAAGATCATCCGCAACCACCTCCGCCCCCAGCTCGGGCACTACCCGCTCGACAAGCTCACCCCCACCCGGATCGCCCGCCACTACCGCGACCTCGAACAACACGGGCGCAAGGACGAGCAGGACAAGGGCGGGCCACTGTCGGCCAACACCGTCCACAAAGCCCACGTCGTGCTCGGCGCGATCCTCGACGCCGCGATCGAGGACGGCCACATCGCCACCAACCCCGCGAAACGGAAAGCAGCGAAAGCACCGACCACGAGCCAAATGCGCGCGGAGAAGCCCGAGCTGGTCACCTGGACAGCGGATCAGCTCGCCGCGTTCCTCGCTTGGGATCGCGACGAAAAGCAGGACGAACTGTTCGCGCTGTGGTGGGTGATCGCGAACACCGGGATGCGACGCAGCGAAGCCCTCGCGCTGAAGTGGAGCGACCTGAATACCACGACCTCACAGATCAGCATCCGCCGTGCGATCAACACCGAGGACTGGACGAAGACGAAGACCACCAAGACCGGAAACGCCCGCGTCATCGACATCGACACCACGACCCTCAGGGTGCTCGCCTCCTACAAGGTCGCCCGCGCCGAGCTGTCCTTCGGGCTGGCGAAGGCCGATGCTTACATCTTCGGAGACGACGACGGGCAACCGCGCTCGCCCGACGCGATGACGAGCCGCTGGGATCGCCGCCTCAAGTGGGCGGGCAAGGTGAAGAAGTTCGAGCACCTGCCCCGCGTCACCCTCAAAGGGCTGCGGCACACGCACGCGACGATCCTCATGGAACTGGGTGTGCCGCCCAAGGTCGTGCAGGAACGCCTCGGGCACTCCACCATCACCACGACGATGAACATCTACAGCCACGTCACCCCGACGATGCAGAAGAACGCCGTCGAACAGTTCGCAGGCCGCCTCGCCGGAGCCTGAACCCCGTGATGGGGCGAACCGGCGGCGCTTGCCCCATATCTCGCCCCATGACAGCGAAGTAGCCCCTCACCTGGATCATAAAATCCCTGGTGAGGGGCTACTTTTGTCCCGTGCGCGGAGGGGGACTTGAACCCCCACCCTCTAATACGAGGACTAGCACCTCAAGCTAGCGCGTCTACCTATTCCGCCACCCGCGCGGTGTGGTTACCGAAGCAACCTTTGCTCTTTTGGAGCGCCTCTAAGCTAGCACGTCGCCAGCCCGATTGACGAACCAAAGCCCCCCATTTCGGAGGTGGTATGAATCACCGCGCCCAAGATTGGCGCAACCACTCGGATTTCAGCAGGGAGTGCTGCCACTGGACTTCCACCACAACGCTCGTTTCACCCGCTGTTGCTAATGCGTTTCCCGACGGGGCGGGCGTGTCTCCCGACGAGGCCGTAGCATCCTCCCCCGACCTAGCGACTGGTTTGCGGCGGACGCCCTCGGGCACAAATCCGAGTCTGCGTGCCACGTTTCGTGAACGAGTGTTCCCCACGCGGGCGTAGTGCATGACACGCAAAGCTCCAAGAGATGAAAAGACATGATTTAGCGCCAGATGGTTGGCGGTGATCATCAGGCCGCGACCGCGCACCTCCGGCCTCATCCAGTATCCGATCTCCCATTCGCCCTGGCCGCGGTCACGCAGGTCCAACACACCGATCAGCGAGTCAGGGTCCGCTTCAAAGCAGAGCGCCCAGATTGGCTGCCCCGACTCCCAGTTGCTGCTTGCAAAGTCGGTGACGAACTCCTCCGCACGCTCAAGCGTGTATCCGCCACGCAACCAGGGCAACCACCGCGCGAACAGTGGGTCTGAACACGCCTCAACAATGCGGGGCAGATCTTTGGCGCCCAGGGGGCGAAGAATCAGACCGTCTCCGCGCAGCTCTCTCTCAGGTTTCATCGCAGACATTTTCTCAAGTCTGCAGGGTGGTCGCGTATCCGTCTCGCAGACCCGTATCACCAGGTGGTCGGCTCTGAAAGACTATCCACAGCGCCGCATAATATGCATTTGGTCCTGGGAGCAGCCGAGCCTTTTGTAATCGGTTCGCAACCGAGATCGGGATTGTCGGTCAGCCACGATCGAGACAGTCCGTTAACCAAGACCGGGATAGTCAGCCAATCAAGATAGGGGCCGCTTTGAAACTCACTGCAGCCGTCGCCGGCGCTTCAGGATACGCCGGGGGTGAAGTGTTACGCCTGCTCGCGGGCCATCCAGGTCTCCACGCCACCACCCTGAGCGCGCACTCCAACGCCGGTGAGAATGTCGGCGCGATCCAACCCCACCTGCGGTCATACGCGGGCGAGACCTTTGCCGATACCACCGCAGAGAACCTGGCCGGGCACGACGTTGTCTTCCTCGCCCTGCCCCACGGTAAATCGGGGGCACTGGCTGACGAGATCGCCGCCCTGTCCCCCGACACCCTCCTGGTTGATTGCGGAGCCGACCACAGGCTGCATTCCGAGGACGCCTGGGCGGCCTTCTACGGCGGCCCCTTCAACAAGCCCTGGACCTACGGGGTCCCAGAACTGCTTGTGGGGGGCGCCAAGCAGAGGGAAGCCCTGCGTTCCACGAAGCGGATTGCGGCTCCCGGCTGCAATGCGTCCACCGTGTCCCTGGCACTGGCCCCCGGAGTTGCCAGCGGGCTCATCGACCCCGGCGACATTGTAGCGACGCTTGCGGTCGGCCCCTCTGGTGCGGGGAAGGCACTGCGAACCAACCTCTTGGCTGCCGAGATCCTTGGCTCCGCCAGTCCCTACGCTGTGGGTGGGACCCACCGCCACATCCCCGAAATCGAGCAGGCACTGAGTGAGACAAGCGAGCACGCACCCCGCGTTCGATTGTCGTTCACGCCCGTCCTCGTCCCCATGTCCCGCGGCATCCTTGCCACCTGCACGGCGCCAGTCCGCGAGGGGGTGTCCGAGGACGACCTGCGAGCAGCCTGGGACCTGGCCTACGGAGAAGAAGATTTTGTCCAAGTCCTGCCGCCCGGACAGTTCCCAGCCACCGGCTCCACCGTGGGGGCCAACACCCTGCTCCTCAGCGTGACGCTAGACAAACGAGCGGGACGCGTTGTCGTTGTTGCAGCGCTGGACAACCTGGCAAAGGGCACGGCAGGCGCCGCAATCCAGTCCACAAACATCGCCCTGGGCCTGCCCGAGGGCGCCGGTCTGACAACGAATGGAGTAGCGCCGTGAGCGTAACAACACCAGCCGGTTTTCGCGCCGCAGGCATGGCCGCCGGCTTGAAGGCTTCGGGAGGTCCCGACCTGGCGATCGTCATCAATGACGGCCCCACTCGAACTGGCGCCGCCGTGTTCACCTCGAACCGTGCACAGGCCAACCCGATCCGCTGGTCCCGTCAGGCTCTGACCCATTCTGATGGAGAGGTCAGGGCAATTGTGTTGAACTCCGGTGGCGCCAACTGCTTCACGGGTCAGTTTGGATACGAAACATCGGCACTGACCGCAAGCGAAACCGCAGTGCTGCTGGGAACCGAAGCCGCGACCATTCAAGTTTGCTCCACGGGCTTGATCGGCGAGGGCGGGGAGGCTTTCCGCACCGCTATCTTGACGGCACTCCCCCTCTTGGTTGAGGCCGCTTCTCCCGAGGGCGGGTTGGCTGCCGCGAACGCAATCCTCACGACTGATACCCACGCCAAGACGACCTCGTACACAAGCCCCCAGGGGTGGTCAATCGGAGGGATGGCTAAGGGTGCGGGAATGCTGGCGCCGGGCTTGGCCACAATGCTCGTTGTCCTCACCACCGACGCTGCCCTGACGGCTGGCGAATGTGATCACGCGTTGCGCGCCGCCACGGCAGTCACCTTTGATCGCCTTGACTCCGACGGCGCGATGTCCACCAATGATCAGGTCACCCTGCTCGCCTCGGGGGCTTCCGGAGTGACACCGAAAGAGGGCGACTTCGAGGCCGCTCTTGCGGATGTCTGCTCCGACCTCGCACTTCAACTGCTTGGGGATGCCGAGGGCGCCTCCCACAACATCGCCATCACCGTGAGTGGGGCAGCCAGCGTTGCGGATGCGGTCGAGGTCGGGCGCAGCATCGCTCGCAACAACCTCTTTAAGACTGCCATCTTTGGTAATGATCCCAACTGGGGGCGCGTCTTGGCTGCAATTGGCACCACCAGGGCAGCGTTCGACCCCGACAACGTTGATGTCACCATCAATGGGGTGCGGGTGTGCTCGAAGGGGGGACCGGACCGGCCGCGCGGCCTCGTCGATCTGACACCGCGGGAAGTGAGCCTCGACATTAACCTGTTCACCGGTGGGGAGTCCGCGACGATCTGGACTAATGACCTCACCCACGACTACGTCCACGAGAACAGCGCGTATTCCTCATGAACTCAGTTACCTACCATTTTCAGGCCCCTGAGGAGGCCCGCAGGTTCGCCAATACTCTGGTGCAGGCTCTGCCGTGGATGAAGGAGCACAGCGGGAAGATTGTTGTCATCAAATTTGGTGGCAACGCGATGATCAGCGAGGAGTTGCAGAAGGCGTTCGCGGAAGACATCGCCTTCTTGCGTTACGTGGGGGTCAAGCCCGTCGTGGTGCATGGTGGGGGTCCGCAGATCTCGCAGATGCTGGATCGCTTGGGCATTGAGTCTGAGTTCCGCGCTGGCTACCGTGTCACCAGTCTCGAAGCGATGAATGTCGTACGGATGGTTCTGCAGGGCCAGGTCAATCCGGAGTTGGTTTCCCTGATAAACAGCCACGGCCCCATGGCTATGGGTTTCAGCGGCGAGGACGCAGCTATCTTCACAGCTCAGAAGATGTCTGCCCAAGTTGACGGCGAGGTTGTCGACCTGGGTCAGGTTGGCGAGGTTGTCGCGGTTGACCCCGGCCCCGTCCTCGACCAGTTGCAGGCGGGGCGTGTTCCTGTCATCTCTTCGATTGCCCCCGACCAGGATCAACCGGGTAGTGCACTTAATGTCAACGCCGACTTGGCGGCGGCTGCACTCGCGGTGGGTCTGGGAGCAGAGAAGCTGGTTCTTCTCACCGACGTCGCGGGCCTGTACGCAGACTGGCCGAATCGCGATTCGTTGGTTGCGTCGATCCAGGCTTCCGAGCTGTCGGCCATGTTGGCGTCGCTCGAGTCGGGGATGATCCCTAAGATGCAGGCGTGCCTGGAAGCGGTCCGTGGAGGGGTCCCCACCGCCACGGTGATCGATGGGCGCGTCGCCCATTCCGTCCTCGTCGAACTCTTCACGGATCGGGGTATCGGAACGGAAGTGAGGACGGATGATGAGTGATGTTCTGGCTGGCTCGGACCTACTGACGAACAGTTATGGCGAGTCATTTGCACAGCTGGTGCGCGGCGAGGGTTGCCACGTGTGGGACGTCGACGGGAAGCGCTACCTGGACTTCCTTTCTGGCATCGCCGTCAACGCGCTGGGCCACGCCCACCCGGCATTCGTCGCTGCCGTCTGCGAGCAGGCTGCGACCCTGGCCCACGTCTCGAACTTCTTCGTGACGCCCCCGCAACTCAAACTAGCCAATACCCTGCTGCGACTGTCAGGAGCGGGCGAGGACGGACGGGTCTTCTTTGCAAACTCGGGCGCTGAAGCGAATGAGGCCGCCCTCAAGCTGGCCCGTTTGCACGGACAGGCCCAGGGCAAATCGACCATCCTGGCGCTGGGCGGTGGTTTCCACGGGCGCACAATGGGCGCGTTGGCGCTGACATCAAACCCGAAGTACCGGGAGCCTTTCGAGCCACTGCCCGGCGGGATTGAGCATATTGACCCGACAGTGGAAGCTTTGGAATCCGCCCTCGACGACACCATTGCTGCGCTCTTTGTCGAACCGATTCAGGGCGAGGTCGGCGTGAAGCCACTGTCGGAGGAGTTTTTGGTTCGGGCGCGCGAACTCACCGCGGAGCGGGGCGCGCTTCTGGTGATTGATGAAGTGCAGACAGGTATTGGGCGCGCGGGCGGATGGTTTGGCTTCCAGGCGGCAGGGATCCTGCCAGATGTTGTCACCCTGGCAAAGGGGCTTGGCGGCGGCGTTCCGATCGGTGCATGCATTGCCTACGAGCCCGCAGCAAGTCTTTTCTACCCGGGGTCACACGGAACCACCTTTGGCGGGAACCCCCTGTCCTGTCATGTTGCGCAAACCGTCCTCGACGTCATTGCTTCAGACAATCTGGTGGAGAACGCGCGGGTGCGCGGCGAGCAACTAACCGCTGCCATCCTGGAGCGCAGCCACCCGCTCATTCGCGGGGTTCGGGGCAAGGGACTACTGCTTGGCGTTCTACTAACTGAAGATGTGGCGCCCGCACTCGTCGCTGCGGCTCGAGAGCTGGGCTTGATCATCAACAGTCCCGCCCCGAATGTTGTTCGCATCGCTCCTCCCCTGATCATCGGAGACGAAGAGATCGAGGAGTTCCTGACACTCTTCTTTGCTGCAGCAGACAGGATTGTAGGAGACACACCCTAGGAGCTCCCACCACTGCAACACGCGGGACTAAGGCCCCTAGATTGAGGACGTTCGTCACACGACTGCGGTTCTAGGAGCAGAAAGGCAAATACCCCCACCCGTACTCGTTTAGCGATATTACGCCATTTGTGGGCGCACGTTGACTCTCTTGCGCGCGTTACAATTCGGTGACGGTTGGGACTTTCGCCCCCGAAAGGGCCTTCACGTGCGCGTTTCTTTCTCTATCCTTGTTGGACGCAACGTAACTCAATGTTCCGTGACCCCGCGGACTCGAGAAAAACCCAACGCCAAAAGGAATGCACACATGTCGCAACAGACAACCACCAAGAAGCCCGGACTCTACCGCACTATCTCAGCCTGGATCATGATCGTCATTGGCGCCCTCATGCTTATCGGTGGCGTCGTTGCATGGTTCGCCGTCTCCGCCAACCTGCGCGTTGAGAACATGACGGTTCCTGGCGACGCATCATCGAACGCTGGCAAGTCCGTTGCGGGACCGATGACTGCCTGGTCCATGCAGACAACCATCCACAAGCACGCCCTTGCCGCGACCGATGGCCTGACCTATGCGGAGCTCGGCGATTCCGTCAAAGCTGCCAAAGAAGAGTTCGGTGATGATTCGCCCGAGGCCGCGGCAGCACAGGGCCTTCGCAACACCGCAATGAACGCATCCTTCCTGCGCGGCTCACTCTTCACGTCAATCCTGGCGTTCGGTGTTTCTGCGCTGGCCGCAGGCACTGGCGTCATTGGCGTCTTGGGTGGCGCTGCGCTACTTCCCCGCAAGGAAGATGAGGCAAAGGCCCTCGAGGCCTAGTTTCTGGCCAGTTACCCCCAACCCTGTTTGAAGGGTTAGCATTTGCCCGGTCGATCCTTATCGGCCGGGTTTCTGCTCGCTGTAGAAAGAAAACCTCATGCCACGTCTTGTCGCGATTGACCTCGCCCGTTTCCTTGCCCTCATTGGCATGATGGCAGCACACCTTCTTGTTGGGTTTAATGAGGGCGGCTGGCTCGAACTGGCAACAGCAGGTTTTCCCTCGACGCTCTTTGCCGTCCTCGGAGGGTTTGGAGTGGTGTTTTCAACGCGTCGCTACCTCTCGGACGGGATGATCGGGAGGGCCATTGTTGGTGGTCTAACCCGCGGAGCCGTGGTGCTTGTAATAGGCCTCGTTCTGGATCTGCTACCAGAACACCCGATCGCAGTCATCCTGGTGTATTACGGGCTAGCGATCATGGTGGCGTCATTCCTGGTCCTCATACCGCAGCTACCACTCTTTGTCCTGCTGATTGTGGCTTCTGTCATCAGCCCCCTGCTTAACTTCTGGGTCGCCGGGGCCACAGAGGAGTTTGCCTCAGCGGGCACGCTCGACGACTCGGGACCGGGGCAGTTCCTCGTCACAGCGCTTTTCACTGGGACCTACCCTGCTCTGACATGGAGCATCTACCTCGGCTTCGGGATCGTCCTCGCACGCGCCATCCTGAACTCAGACACCCGCCCTCGGACTGCGCTGACGTGGGGAGGCGCAGCGGCTGGCGTCTGGGTCGTCGCCGAGGTCGTCAGTCGAATGCAGATCAGTCGAGTTGCCGAAGACCTCGCTACGCAGGGCTACGGCGGGGTTGAGGAAATCACTGAATCGCTGCGTGGAAGTTCCTTTGGAACACCCTATTTTGGGGGTTGGGATGCCCTGCTGATCGCGAGCCCCCATTCCGGCTCCACTGCGGACATCATGCGGACTGGCGGGGCATCAGTAGTCATCATCTGCATCCTCATACTTGCGTGCTCGAGAATGACCAACACTCCCGGACTTCTCAAGCCCGTCGCGAAGGTTGGAGCAACACCCCTAACCTCGTATGTCCTGCACATTGCAATGACCGCGTACGCCCTCGCTGCTCTAGGCGAACCGATGTACGGTGGCGACTACGGGAGGATATACAGCATGCTTAGCATCGCGTTCTGGTGGCAACTGGCAGTGATCCTCGCCCTCGGCATTGTTTTGACGATCATCGACAGGCGCGGACCCCTGGAAACACTGGTGTCATGGACGTCCAAGAGCATCGCCGCAATGGTGCCCGCCAAGACCGCGCAAGCAACCCAAGTCGCGGGCGGGACCGATTCATTACAGTTCGATTCCAACGGTGACAGCGCATAGGTTTTGGCCGGTCATTGCCCCTAATGTGGAGCCATGAAAAGCACATCTATTCGGGCAGCATCCCTGCCAGTCATTGCAGCGCTCACACTGGTCCTTGCCGGGTGCGGGTCGTCCTCGGGTGCAGACGGCACCGCAAGTTACGGGAACGTTGACATGGGTGCTGCCATGCCATCGGAACAGGCCGCGGCCGATATGGGTGCCGTAACCGAACAGGCACTTAGTGCGGAAGCCGGATCCCCTGCGGTTAACGCTTCAATCATCGTCAGCGGGGACGCTACCGTCATCACTGGTAACCCGCGGGATGCGGCAGCGAAGTTCACCGAACAGATTCTCGAGGTCGGGGGGCGCATTGAATGGAGCTCGACCTCGGAATACGACTCGCAACCCTACGCTTCGGTCACCGCGCGTATCCCCGCCGACAAGTTTGATGAGGTTCTGGCGGGCTTGGACCAGTACGGCACCGTGCAGAACACCTCGACATTCAACGAGGACGTCACCCAGCAGGTGACCGACTTGGACGCAAGAATCAAGGTACTTGAAGACTCAATCACCCGGCTTCAAAACCTCATGGATCAGGCAACTTCTGTCGATGAGCTCATCGCAGCCGAGAGTGGTTTAACTCAGCGCCAAGCAGAGTTGGACTCACTCACCGCACAACTTGAGTGGCTCGACAGTCAAGTTTCCATGTCCACCCTCAACGTTTCGTTCTCCACAGATGTTGATTCAACGGGCTTCTCGCTGGGGAAGGCGTGGCAGATCTTCCTGAAGTCGCTTGAAGTCGTGGGCTACGGGCTCCTCGTCGCACTACCCTGGCTGGTGATCGCGGCGATCATCTTCCTCCTGGTGCGCTGGATCCTCGCAAAGCGGCGGGCAAAGCTCGCGGCGGGTACTCCCAATGCGGACGAGGACGATGCTGCCAATAATGATCCGGAGACGCTCGATGTAGAAGTTGTGGAAGCCGAGGACGCGCCTTAGCCTCCGGAGGTCCCGCCCTGGATGTCGCGAGTACGCAGATCAAGGTGCTCAAAGGCCTCCACGATCTGGTCGATGTGGGCATCGGTTAGTTCG
The DNA here is from genome assembly GCF_014069575.1 of Schaalia sp. JY-X169. Classification (NCBI taxonomy): domain Bacteria; kingdom Bacillati; phylum Actinomycetota; class Actinomycetes; order Actinomycetales; family Actinomycetaceae; genus Schaalia; species Schaalia sp. JY-X169. The sequence goes on along the minus strand of NZ_CP059675.1, from coordinate 1,087,599 downwards.
TCGAGCAGCAGCTCCCGAACGGTGGCCTGGTGGATCCGTGACGCCAACTCCGTGGCTTCAATTCCGGAAGGGGTCAGAACGGCCTCGTACCCACGGCGATCAGTACCACTGGGTCGCTTGTCCACCCACCCCTCTTTGATCAGCCCGCTAACAAGGTATGTCAGGCGTGATGGGATGAAACCAAGCCGTTCCGCTAACTCCCCCATACGCATTTTCTGCTCGGGAGATTCGTAGAGCATGAGGAGGATGTTGTAGTCGGACAGAGATAGGTTTGCGCCAGCCTTCAGCTGGGCCTCAAGGAGGCCTTGCAGACGAGTGCTGGCCTCAAAAAAGACGCGCCAAGCTAAGGAGCGCTTGTTGTCGCGATCCTCAATACCGTTAGTCGGTTCTATGGCCACTGCTTCGAAAAGGCCTCTCATCTTCCCTACCACATCGTGATTCCACGGCATGAACTAGGTGCCATTCTACGCGCTGGCAAGACCGTGGCTCTGTGGTAGCCACTACGTTCCAAGACGAAGCAGTTCCACACGGCCAGATGTCGGGGGGTGGACCTAGAATGTAGAAGGTGATCGATCGGTGGTCACAACGTCGGCAAAGATGGAGGGGGCCCAATGGGGTACAACATGAAGCCGAGGAAGGCTGTGTATCACTCCCCGAAGCGAACACGTCCCGAACCTGACGCAGTGCAAACGGTACCCGCTGGAAAACAAATCCCTAACTGGCTACGCAATGCAGGGGTCGGATCCTGGGCGATAATCGGCATCACGCTGGTTGTGGCCGGTGTCGTCTTCATTACTGCCAAAATCTCAGCCGTGTTCATCGCGGTGTTCGTTGCATTGGTCCTCACCGGTCTGCTCAACCCGTTGGTGAACCGCCTTAGTAAACACATGCCTCGGGGACTTGCCGTGGCAATCGCCCTCCTGGGCACGTTCCTTATCTTTGGCGGCATGCTCACCTTCGTTGTCACATCTGTAACCGGACAGTGGCAGAAGCTGGTTGAACAGCTGTCACATGGCGTCGACATGGTCGTAGATTTCATCGACACCTCTCCATTAGGCGTGTCCCTAACCAGCGACCAGGCCTATTCCTGGGTGAGCACGATGTTTGACCGCGGCGAAAAGTACCTGCTTGATAACTGGCAGAACATTGCCACCACGGCACTATCCAATGTTGGCGCTGTAACGCTCGCTATCACATCAGTTGCTCTGGCGATTTTTGTGACAGTCTTCTTCCTTCTTTCCGGCGCGCAAATGTGGCGCTGGTTCCTCAATCTTCTTCCTACAGATGCCCGGGCCAAATGGAATCATGGGGCTCAAGCAGGGTGGCGCACCTTCGCCGGATACGGCCGCGGAACGATCATCATTGCCTTCATTGATGGGGTCCTTGCGTGGATTTATCTGGAAATCCTGGGGATTCCCCTTGCGCCTGCCCTGGCTGTGCTGGTCATGATCGGTGCGTTGATCCCTATGGTTGGTGCCCCGGCGGCCATGGTTGTGGCCATGATCGTGGCCCTAGCAACAGAGGGTGTCATGAAGACCGTCCTCGTCGGGGTTGGTATTGCTTTGATCGGACAGTTCGAGGGTCACATCCTGCAGCCGTTCATCATGGGTAAGCAGGTGGCACTCAGTCCTGTCGTTGTTGGTATTGGTGTCATGGCGGGCACACTGGTCGCCGGCCTTCTCGGTGCCATCATTGCAATCCCCATCATCGCGGTGATCTGGGCCGTGTTCTCGTCTCTCTACCACCGTGATCCTCCGATAGAAGGGCCACTCCCCGATTTACCCAACAGGAATGGGACCGGCGCCCACGAGCATGACTCTGAGGATGAGGATGAGGATGAGGATGGCGTGCCTGCCATTAAGAAGATCCTTACCGACAAGCTGAGTATTGGTGGTAAAGACAAGGAAGATGAGGCCGGGGCTAAAGCAAGTTAGCACGGGCCCCCGTCCTGCCCCACGTCCCCGGCTCTGCCGGGCTGCCACCGCCGAACCCTGCCCCTGCCCATCCTGCCGCCGCTGCCCCCATTCCACCCGCCGCTACCCCCATTCCACCCGCCGCTACGCGAAATGTATACGTGGGGGTGGAATGCCCGTCTGGGGTGCGCACCCCGGACGCATATTTCGTCCCGACGTATACATTTCACGGGCATCGGCAGTGCCAACTGGCTGCGTCTGTTTCTATCAGGGTGGGGTCCGGCCTGAAGCCGAACATTCGTAGTCTCGAGCTCTAACGGAAGTCCCTCGACCTCGTCCTGAGGGGAACGTCTAGCGTCTCTAGACGGTCGGCAACTAGCGCCACCGCCCCATCACCTTTCTCGACACGTCCGCTGATCACCATGGCGTTTGCCTTAAGAGCAACCGAACGGTAGCGCCGCCACAGCCCTGGCGAACAGATAACGTTACCCAACCCTGTTTCGTCCTCCAACGACAAGAAAGTTGTCCCCCGAGCTGTTCCTGGGCGTTGTCTATGTGTTATCAAACCCGCCACAGAGATACGCCTATCACAAGGGGCATCTGGCAGGGCTGCCAAGGGAATGACCCCACGTTCATTCAAGTACTGGCGAGCAAAGTTCATGGGGTGTAGGTCTGGTGACAATCCCATACCGTCATAGTCCGCAACCAACTCCTCTTGAGCAGTCATCACGGGGAGGTTTGGGGCCTTCATCCCCAACTCGGTTCCAGGCAGAAATGGTTGGTGCCAGTCATCTGCAACCACAGCACCTGCAGCCCACAAGCCCTCACGTCGACTGATCCCAAGGTCCGCCAAAGCGCCTGCACTTGCGAGCTTCTCAACTTGAGATCGCGTGAGATTCGCACGCGCGGCTAACTCAGCGATGCTGGTAAAAGGTCCGCTTTCTCTAGCCTCGACAATCTGCTTAGCCCCACTTCCAAGGCCCTTTACTGTCTCTAATCCCAAGCGAACTTCAAGGTCGGGGTGGGGGTCAACCAGCGTTGTGCACTGCTTCGACATTCTTGTACTTGGCATCGGAGCGGTTTCAACCTTCGAGTGGGTCACACTAGGGGGTGTAACCGTAACCCCGTGCCTTCGAGCGTCCTCGACCAATGAAGACGGAGAATAAAAACCCATGGGTTGGCTTGCCAAGATTGACGCATAGAAGTGCTCAGGATAATGAACCTTCAACCAGGCAGAAGCGTAAACAAGGTAGGCAAAAGAGAAGGCGTGTGACTCGGGGAAGCCAAACTCCGCGAACCCTTGCAGTTGGGTAAAAACCTGCTCTTGCACCTCAAGTGACACGCCACGGGCACTCATTCCCTCAAACAGTTCTGGTTTCAATGCAGCCATTCGTTCAGCGCTTCGTTTAGCGCCAATGGCGCGCCTCAACTCGTCTGCCTGACCCGGGGTAAAACCAGCCACATCCACAGCTATCTGCATCAACTGTTCTTGGAAGAGGGGAACACCCAACGTCTTCTTGAGGGCGTCTTCCATGAGTGGATGCAGGTAAGTCACCTTCTCTTTGCCGTTCTTCCGGTTCAAGTAAGGATTTACGGCCTTACCTTGAATGGGACCTGGGCGAATAAGAGCAACCTCGATGACTATGTCGTAAAACTCGCGAGGCTTCAGTCGCGGCAACGTGTTCATCTGAGCTCTGGATTCCACTTGGAACACTCCAACAGTGTCCGCGTTGCACAGCAGGTCATAGACTCGCGGATCGTCCTCGGGAAGATTGTAGAGGTCCAGCGGGCGCCCGTTATGTTCCACACCCGAGGTATTGAGCCAGTCAAACGATCGACGCAAAGCTGTCAACATTCCCAGCCCTAGCAAATCAAACTTTACTAGCCCCGCGTCCGCGCAGTCTTCCTTATCCCACTGCAGGACGGTGCGTCCTTCCATTGCCCCCCACCTCACCGGACACACCTGTGACACGGGTGTCCGCGTCAAGACCATGCCGCCCGGATGAATCCCCATGTGACGCGGCATCTTCTGAAGTCTCTGCGCCACCTCTAGAACAGAATCAGGTGCAGAACTACCAGCCCTCTTGGACCACAGTTTCACCTGCCCTTCCGGAAATCCGAAAGCTCGTGCCGCATCCCTAATTGCTGATTTGGGGCGATAGGTGATGACGTTGGCAACCATTGCGGCATTGTGACGCCCGTACCGCTCATAGACATACTGGATTACCCTCTCCCGCTCTCGCGCTTCAATATCTAAGTCAATGTCGGGGGCTCCCGTGCGTTGCGGGGACAAAAATCTCTCGAAGAGCATCCTGTGCTTTACGGCATCAACCGCGGTAATCGACAACGCATAACAAACCGCGGAGTTAGCCGCCGAACCACGTCCCTGGCAAAGGATCCCACTGCGGAAGCAAAAGTCGACAATGTCTGTGACAATCAGAAAGTAACCGGGAAACTCTAACTGCTCAATAATCTCCAGTTCATGGTCAATTTGCTCCCAAGCTCGGGGGAAATCAGTTCTAGACCCGTAGCGTTCGCTTGCGCCCTGATACGTGAGATGACGCAGCCAGGTTTCCTCTGTGTGCCCATTGGGGACGGGATAATGCGGCAGGCCGGGTTCCAGGATGCGGAAGTCAAAAGTAAACTGCCGCCCCAGTTCCGCTGCATTTCTTACCGCCTCGGGGTGGCGCCGATGCAGGTAGAGCATTTCCTCATTTGAACGTAGGAAAGTCCGCCAAGCAGGAAGGTACGGTTCTGCTTGATCCAACGACAGATTTAGGCGTGTCGCACTGAAGACATCCGCCAGCTTTTGCTGCTCCGGGGTTGCACATCGCACTGCCCCCGTCGCTACTAGCGGTAAGTTACGTGCGTCCGCAAGCGTCGCCAATGCGTCCGCCAGTGAAGGTGGATTGTGGGGTTGGAGGCTGGCCTCCACCCCAACGTGTTCCGAGCCAACCGTGTCAATTAGCTGGTCTAGCACCCTGGCTGCTGCTGACATGCCACCGGCTGTTAGTGCGCGTCGTAGCGGTCCGTGAGCGGTTCCCGTCAAGATGAAGATGTCGTCATTGAAAGCATGGATCTCCTCAAGCGTGAGCGTGGCTTCACGCCTTCCTTCTTCAGCAAGGAAGTGGGTGCTAAGAATCTGGCAGAGGTTGTGGTAGCCCGTTTGCGAGGAGGCAAGAACGGGCAGACGCACGCCGAGGTCGTTATGATTTGCGGTAGCCTGCTGAGGCAGATCTTCAGGCAGCACACGATGGTCCAAGGTTAGTTCTGTGCCGTAAATGATTGGCAGTCCCACCTGTTCACCGGCGCGGGCTGTTTGCACGGCGGAGTACATTCCATCCACGTCAAGGACCGCGAGTCCCGACAGGCCCAATTTTTGGGCTTGGGTCACTAGCGCAGCGGGGGTATCGGTCCCTTCTAGGAACGTGTTTGCGCTGTGAGCGTGGAGTTCCGCGTACTCCGAAGTTTGCATCCCCCTATTCTATCGAACATATGTTCGATTCTAAAGTGTGGCCCGGTCCGAGGGCGCCACCGCGAACCGCCGGAGGCTAATCAGCCGAGGGCGCCACCGGATTCTTCCAGGTAGCACCCGGCACAGAGTGATTCGTAGGTGACGCCATCCCCATCGATGGACACCTGATCCCCATCGAAGATGAACTTTCCACCCACTTGACGTCCGTTGAGAATGGCCTTTTTCCCACAGCGACAAATGGTTTTCAGCTCTTCCAGAGTGTTCGCAATGGCCAACAACCTTTGCGAACCTGGGAAGATCTGCGTTTGAAAGTCTGTCCGCAGTCCATAAGTCAGAACTGGCACGCCATCAATAGTGGCTATCCGCAGAAGATCTTCAACTTGGTCCCCCGTGAGGAACTGGGCTTCATCTACGAGCAGCGCCGCGACCGGGGCGATCTCTGGGAGCACTGAGACGAGGGCGTCTGGATCTTCACCGCGTGCGTGCCTTGCAAACAGATCCCGCACGTTGTCACGGGGAGTTATGAGGAAATCCACCTCCCTGGTTACACCAAGACGGGAAACCACTTGGGAATCCCCTTTGGTGTCTACGGCAGGCTTCGCCAGAAGAACACGTTGTCCCCGTTCTTCATAGTTGTACGCCACCTGCAGTAGTGCTGTGGATTTGCCCGAGTTCATTGCCCCGTAGCGAAAATACAGTTTTGCCATTTTTCCTCCGTAGGCGAGTTTAGCTGCGCAATCTCATTCATTGGGTAAATCCCTTCTACCCACCACTGTGAACCTCTTTGGACTAGTAGAAGATCTGGACATTCCCGACGTGCAACACGCAGGTAGCATCGCGGTGAGTGTTCTTCACTTTCCGGCTTCCACCATCTTCCCCTCACCATCCACAACCCCCGCACGGCGCTCACAGGGTAGTCCCCTGCCTCAAGTTCAGGATGGTCACAACTAACAATCAGAGTTGTGGGGTTCCCATTTAGCAGTCCCCGACGATTAACCCAGATTCGTCCAAGCGTGCGATCACTTCTTTGCCCCATGAGTAATGCCGTGGGTGGCTTTACAAACAAGACGATTGGAAGCGAGCTAACCGCCCCATCCCACTCACCTTTTCGCGAAGTCACTACCCCCTTATTGTCATCACCGGAACTCTGCTCACTGCCCCAAGAAGTGAAGAAGGTTCTGGAGCGAGGGTCAAAACCCCCTTGAATGGTTGGTGTCACCGCAGCGTCTTCCCCCAGAAGTGATTGCACCTCTTCCACGGCCCGTGTTGCTTTACGACGGGTTTGCCCCCCACCCCACAGCGGGTCTGATTCTGGAACCGAGACGGGGTGGAGCGCAGCGACCCGGATCCACTGAACGGCCTGTTCTTCCCCACTATCGAGGGAGGACGTTAACCCTCCTGACATTCCTCTCAATTGCCACGTGATCCTCTTTCCTACCTGCGAGGGCGACATTGCATCAAGTAGTGTCCATGTCCTCTCATAAACACCACCCCCCACCTTTTCAACAGTGACCCTAATGGTTGAGGAGTACAAACCCTGGTGCACCAGGGCATCAGAGAGACTATTGGCAACCCTACGAACTGCCACGACACTTTGCTCCACCGTGAGGGCCGGCGGATCAAGTTCCACCTCTGCCACCACCTCACCACCAGTGCGCAAGGAAGCCTGCGGCGTCATCCCGGTTCCACAAATGAGATCCCATAAAATCTGTCCGCTGGCCCCAAATCTGGTGATAACCGCGGCCGCCCCCAAGCCACGCAGATCGCCTACATCACGCACACCCAGGGCCTTCAGGATTGGTAGCTCTTTGACAACACTTGCTTTGGAGCGAGGCGGAAGGTCTTCAACTACCTCTTCTAACACGTGTGAATCCAGGAATGCACGCGTTCCCTCCGAAGGGATAATCAGTCCCCGCCGACACGCCAATAGAACCCCCGTGAGGGTATCTGCGATCCCTACTTGACATTCCGCACTGGTTTGAAGAACAACTTGCTCAATGAGCTCGCCGGCCAGCTCAGCTTCCCCACCTGCCCATTTTGCTGGACCCCGCACAGGGGCGAACGCCAATCCCGGCCTGACCACAATCACTTCCGGAATGAAATCATCCACCACCTTCAAGACTGCTTCAAACGCCACGGTTTCCCTGCCCGGATCGGGCGGAAAAATCAGCAGTTCGGGACAGCAGTACTGCGCCATCACCTGACTCATCCCCACCTTTACACCACATTCTTGTGCTGCAGGCGTGACAACTTGAACCCGGAAACGGTCCACAACAGCCGCCGGAGCTCCGGGAGGAACCTCTACCACCAGGGAACTTAGCTCCCAGTTCGGTACCCACAGGGCAATGTAGCGAGGAGAATCCACAGCAATTCCACCACTCACGATGCTTCCTTCCGTTTCCTCAAAGGAGAAGGTGGCGTGGAAAGAACCGACCCACCCCGCGTCTCTTCCACGGATTCACCCGAGTCAAAGTCTGCAAGGGGAGCACTGACTGTCAACCAGGGGTGCATGGTCAAAATCGTCGCTTCAACAGCGCGAGCCCGGGCCGCCAAAGCACGCTGATGTCGCGGCGCCACCTCTACATCCCCAACAGCAACAAACGAAAACCCCTCTACCAGGCTGCCAATGACCTTCAATCCCCATTCGCCCACGGAACGGATGAGGACAATACGACTGAGATCAACCCCAAGCGCTTCAGCACCTTCCCACGCAACATCTTGAACCCCAACTACCGCAACAAACTGCTCCGGTTTCATCAACTTGGCAAGCGCCCTGACCACGCCTTCAATAGTCCCGTCCGTGTGGTAGACCCCGCGCCCTAAACCACTGCTATCACTAATGTTTGCAGCAACACCCGCAACATCCTGATGCATCTCTACCTGCGTCAAAACCGCCCGGGCACGACGTAACCTTTCTTCTTGCTGCACCGCTATCTTTGCCACAACCCACCCCCTAGTCGAACATATGTTCGATCATAAAGGTCCCCTCCGACATCTGCGACCCCCTCTGAGAAATCCGTGAAGTGCCGCGAATCTCACCCCCGAAAAACTCGCCGGACGTCCTCGTCCCCAACCGCGAGGTGGAAGAATGGCGCGGTGCTCCACATTGCCTTCTTTGAACCCCGCATTCCGGGAAACACCGGTGCCGCCATACGACTAGCCGCCTGTACTGGCGCCATGCTGCACCTGGTTGAACCCCTAGGTTTCGACATGGAAGACACAAAGCTGCGACGTGCCGGACTTGATTACCACGACCTTGCCCACGTCAAAACCCATCCCGACCTCGACTCTCTTTTGGCTGAAATACCCGGTCGCACGTGGGCTTTTACCGGTCGAACAACACGCACGTACACAGATGCGAAGTACGAGGACGGTGACTGCCTCCTCTTCGGCCCCGAACCGGATGGCCTACCCGGGTGGGTTATGGAAGACGACCGTATCCACGCCCTCGTCCGCATCAATATGCTGGAAGGTGCGCGCTCTCTGAACCTCGCGAATGCAGCCTCAATCGCAACTTACGAGGCGTGGCGCCAACTCGGTTTCACCGGGGGCAAGTAGAGACACAACTACAACTAGAGGCTACGACGTGAGGCCTTCTCAATTCCTTCGGCAAGTTCAACAATTCGCCGTGGATTTGACCACCACATCCACACAAAGCCAACTATCGGCAGCACCAAGGGGATAAACCAAGCCTCTACCCCAAACCCTTCCCACGGGGACCACAGCGCGGGACCTCGCTGACTCCCCACACCCAGCAGACCAACGATTACCGGCCCCGCCAGGGACACGCTGATGCACGCCCACGCGACCTTGCGCATCCGTCGCCCGTTGTGAGTCAATCCCACCGCTGCACCCACGTAGACCGCCCCGGCAAACACCGTTACCAACCGTGGACCAAGCGGCGGCGCAGAGTCAATAAATAGTTGAAACAGACCAATACCAACACAGCCGATCCCCGCTAGCCAGAATGCAGCCATGACAAGACGTCCCAACCCGTGGGAAGCTCCCCGATTATCGGCCAACCGTGGCGGCGCCGTCGACACACTGCCGGACAATGCGTGATCCGACTCGATGTCGCTCACAAGGTCGTCATCACCCAAACTGGGGACACCTGATGCATGGTCAGTCATTACGCCAGTCTACTTTCGAAAGAGTTCCCAAGGATCGCAATGATACGTCCTCGTCTTCCATAGCCCTGAAGACACCCCTAGGACCCATGTCCCAGAAAACGTGTCTGGTCTTGCAGCCTCTTTCCTTCGCGAGGACGTCGTAGCGTGGAACAATAGGGATCAACAACCATGGCGGTTGAAAGGCGATGCCAAGGAGTTGAGAGCACTTGAGTGAGTCAATCTACGACGTTGTAATCCTAGGGGCCGGATCGGGAGGCTACGCAGCAGCACTGCGGGCCGCTCAGCTGGGCCTCAAGGTAGCTTTGATCGAAGGGGACAAGGTCGGCGGCACATGCCTGCACCGCGGCTGTATCCCAACGAAGGCCTACCTGCACGTTGCTGAAACAGCAGATGCAATCCGCGAATCTGCACCAATCGGGATCGATGCGACACTGAACGGTATCGACATGGTCAAGGTGGGTGAGTACCGCGATGGCGTCGTCAACAAGCTGTACCGCGGTGTTGAAGGCCTGCTGGGTTCCCGCAAAGTTGAGGTCATCATCGGGTGGGGGCGCGTAACCAGCCCGACCACTGTAGAGGTCAACGGTGAGACCATCACGGGAAAGAACCTGATCCTCGCAACCGGTTCGTACTCCCGCACACTTCCGACGCTTCCCATTGAAGGGCGAGTCATCACGTCCGAGCAGGCGCTGCAGATGGAATGGATCCCCTCTCACGCAATCATCCTGGGTGGCGGTGTCATCGGTTCGGAGTTTGCTTCGGCATGGAAATCCTTTGGCTCCGAAGTGACAATCGTTGAGGGCCTTCCCCACCTTGTCCCTAATGAGGATGAGATCATTTCGAAGAACCTAGAGCGCGCATTCCGCAAGCGCGGCATCAAGTTCCACCTCAACACCCGTTTTGCTGGTGTAACCCAGGACGAGGGCGGTGTGCATGTCTCGACCGAAGACGGGAAGACCATTGATGGCGACCTCCTCCTCGTTGCCATTGGTCGCGGTCCCGTCACCCAGGATCTGGGCTTCGAAGCGATCGGGGTAACTCTGGATCGTGGCTTTGTCATCACAGATGACAAGTGCCGCACCGGCGTTCCTGGCGTCTACGCAGTTGGCGATATTGTTCCCGGACTGCAGTTGGCTCATCGCGGCTTTGTGCAGGGCATCATGGTGGCAGAAGAAATCGCGGGTTTGAACCCTGAACCGGTTGATGAGAACACCATTCCGCGCGTCACTTTCACCGAGCCTGAAATTGCTTCGGTCGGTCTCACAGAGGCACAGGCAAAAGAGCAGTACGGCGCCGACAAGATCAAGACCGTTGATTACAACCTGGCCGGAAACGGAAAGTCCAACATTCTTGGCACTGCGGGTCTCATTAAGCTTGTGGGTGTCGAGGACGGTCCGATCGTTGGTTTCCACGCTATTGGTTCACGCGTATCCGAGCAGATCGGTGAGGGTGAGCTGATTGTCGGATGGGAAGCCTATCCTGAAGACGTTGCGAAGCTCATTCACGCACACCCAACACAGAATGAGGCGATTGGCGAAGCCGCAATGGCTCTTGCCGGCAAGCCTCTGCACGCACACGACTAGAGACACAAAGAGGAAAAGGATAGAAATGGCACAGTCCATCAAAATGCCGGCGCTAGGTGAATCAGTCACCGAAGGTACCGTCTCGGCGTGGCTTAAGAACGTGGGCGACACTGTCGAAGCCGATGAGCCGATTGTTGAGGTTGCAACTGACAAGGTCGATTCGGAAGTTCCATCCCCCATCGCGGGTGTCCTCCTTGAGATTCTTGTTCAGGAGGACGACACGGTAGAGGTCGGAACAGAGATCGCACGTGTCGGAAGCCCAGACGAGGCCGGTTCGGGTGACACTTCGGAACCCGCGGCAGCGCCAGAACCTGCTGCGGTCTCGACGCCCGAACCCGCAGCGACTGAGGAGACTTCAGCTCCACAAGCTGGCTCTTCAGTCGAGTCGACTGGGGACATCACCGAGGTAAAGATGCCCGCTCTTGGCGAATCTGTTACCGAAGGCACTGTGTCCGCCTGGCTCAAGGAGGTCGGTGACAAGGTTGATGCTGATGAGCCTATCGTTGAGGTTGCAACTGACAAGGTGGATTCAGAAGTTCCTTCGCCAGTAGAGGGATACTTGGTAGAAGTGCTTGCTGACGAGGACGATACGGTTGAGGTCGGCACCGTCATCGCTCGTATCTCTTCGACACCTGGCGGCTCGGCGCCGGCAGCACCTGCAAAGGCTGCGGCTCCGGTCGCTCAGGCAGCTCCGGCAGCACCTGTTGCTCCTTCTGCGCCACCAGCACCCATGGCGCAGCGTCCACCTGCCCCTCCTGCTCCTCCGGCTCCCCCAGCACCTCCGGCCCCTCCTGCACCGGCACCGGCTCCCGCTCCCGCTCCGCCAGCGCCCGTTGATGCTGCGGAACGCCCAAGTGACGCGCTGACCCGCGCAGCAAGTTCAGGAACCGTCGTGCCGGACGCTCCGGGTACACCCGCAGGTGCTGGCTATGTCACCCCAATTGTTCGTAAGTTCGCCAAAGACAAGGGCGTGGACTTGGCGACTGTGACGGGGACAGGCATCGGCGGAAGGATCCGCAAGGAAGATGTGGTTGCCGCCGCAGAGGCCGCAGCTACAGCAGCACCCACTGAAGCACCATCAGCACCGGTGGTAGATGCCGGTGTCTCAGGGAAGATTGAAATCTCTCCTGAAGCAGCCGCGCTGCGGGGCACAACTGAGAAGATGTCACGCCTACGGCAGACCATCGCACGTCGCATGCTTGAGTCTCTGCAGTCATCTGCACAACTCACCACGGTCTTCGAGGTTGATGTAACCCGTATCTGGAACTTGCGCGCGAAGTACAAGGGCCAGTTTGAGCAGGTACACGGCACTCGCCTCACCTTCCTTCCGTTCTTCGTCAAAGCAGCTACAGAAGCACTTGCTGCACATCCAAAGTTGAACGCAACAATCAACGGCAACGAAGTCACCTACTTTGACCATGAGAACGTAGGAATTGCCGTTGACGCTCCGAAGGGCCTGATGGTCCCGGTCATCAAGAACGCCGGTGAACAGTCGATAGCTCAGATTGCAGAATCGATCAACACGTTGGCTTCCGATGTTCGCAATGGAACTGTTGGGCCGGATCAGTTGACGGGTTCAACATTCACGATAACCAACACGGGTTCTGGTGGCGCACTGTTCGACACCCCCGTGTTGAACATGCCAGAGACTGGAATCATGGGGGTTGGCACAATCGTCAAGCGCCCGGTCGTGGTCAAGGACAGCGATGGTGGAGAGTCGGTTGCGATCCGCTCGATGGTCTACCTGTCAATCACTTACGACCACAGGCTGGTTGATGGTGCCGACGCTTCCCGTTTCCTGACTTCCGTGAAGAAGCGTCTCGAAGAGGGCAACTTCCTGCCTGACCTGCAACTCGGGTAGTGAAAGCGTGGGCCGGTTGATTCTGATGACTCAATCGGTGACATAACATAAGGGGCCGGTACACAACTTATTTTGTGTACCGGCCCGCTGTGTATCCGGACCGCTGCACACCACATACGCGTGCGCTCCCGGCTACTTCATCATCCTCCCTCGACAGAGAGGATCCGAGGCGGAGCCGTTTGCACATCGAGGTGGACGACTGCGGGAGTCAGAACTCGAGGCGCCTCCCCCGCCTGCTGGGGAACCGCCGCGACTGTGGCAACTACCGATATAACGTCTTCGACACAGCGTAGAGAGTTGACTTCAACCAAGTAGGTCGGGGAAGCAAACTCTTCGCCGGTTTCAGTTCGTCGAACAATGTCGGCCGCATCAATCAGAGCCAAGTCCCACCTCTGGACACGCACCAACTCAGTGAACGCCCCCTGTTCGAGGGCGTCTCCACGAGCGTGCAACAGGTCGGCAACCAGGGTGGCTGTCTCTTCTAGTGAAGGACATGGCGGAGCATCCTCGACAGGTTTCGACGCACTTTGCGGTTCAGCCCCGCGAGACCCAAACGCATTGTCTAAGACTGGGTCCACCGCTGAGTGCAATGCCCCGACAAGAACCAGCAGGAGCGCTGTAAGAGTGGTGGCGACCAGTATCGGGCGTCCTCGCAGGCGGCCCCTGGTCTGTCTCCCCCTCCCGAGCCTTATCTTCGGCAGCTCGATCGTGTCAACATCACGCTGGCTCTCCTCAACCTCTACCGTACCGCCAGCACTCTTGTCCGACTCCGAACCGCCAGCGCCCCTGTCCACCTCCGGTCCGCCCTCGTTCTCAGTTCGAGCTCCCGCTACTCCTACGGGCTCGCTCCGACTCCCAGTTCGGCCCACGGTCCCCCAGTCTTCCGGGGTGTGACCCCAGGCTGGAGGCGAAAGGGGCACTGGCGACAGGAGCAGGACCGGCGGTCCAGCCGGGACCTCGGCCACTGCCCAACTCACAACGAGAGTTCCCGGTACTCCAGCCCCATCAAACAGAGCTCTGATCGAACCACCCCAGTCATGGACTTCCTGCCGTGTGGGAGGTCTGTGCCGCCCACTCGGGAAGTGAAGAAGTGGAGAGACCCACCCAGCTCGTGTTTCAGTGTCAAAACGGATGCGGGCCAGCCCAAACTCACTACCCGGGGGACATTTCAAGTCTGAGAGTGCCTCCCAGACGCCGAGTGTGTGCGAGGAGGACTGAGAAGAACCAGACCGGACTGGCGGAAACTCAAGCCACCTCTCGAAATCCGCCTTCCCGGTGGCACGTTCCCCACGAATGCCTATCCGGACCCAGACGACCCCGACCGGGGTAACCGCGTAGGGTTCACGAACCACCTCCTCTCCAAACATGCTCCAATCATGACTACGTTGCACACCGCGCGCCTCACGGCGCGAGCCAAACTGTGGACAACGCCGCTTCTCGCGCATTGGGGATACCCAATGGCTTGAAACTCACAGCTCACGAGGCTTCCTCAGGGCAAAAGTGCCAACTAGAATGTCTTCGGCGTCCTTTGACGCCCGCCTGCTGCGCCGCCAGACTCTTTAGAGAGCGGCCCCTGTAGGCAAGCACTCACTCAAGGAACACCTTGTCTCAGAACCCTTTGCGCGCGCTGCGCGACTACCGTGACCTGCCCCCTGCTTTCGGAACAGGCAAAATGATCTCCGCGGCTCTAGCCCGCGCTCCTTTTGCCATGCTGCCTCTCGGCATCATGACGGCCTTTACATTCTCTACCGGGGACATCGCAGTTGGCGGCCTCGCGACCGCCTTCTTCTCCATTGCGGTCGCAACCTGCTCACCACTCATCGGACGTGCGGCTGACATCTGGGGTCAACGCAGGGTTCTGCTCACAATCATGCCGATCAACGCGGTAGCACTCCTTGCTCTCTACTGGGCTGCCCTCAATAGTCCTTCCACAGCAACCATCTACCTAATCTGCTTGCTTGCGGGGCTTACGGCCTCGCCCATCGGCTCATTCACAAGGGCCCGGTGGGTGGCGATGCACCCCAAGCCACGCACTCTGATGGCAGCCTTCTCTTACGAATCAATGGCAGATGAGTTCGTCTTCGTCCTCGGACCCGCATTCGTGGGCATTGCCGCCACAGCCGCGGCCCCATCGGCCCCACTTCTCATCGCCTTCATCGTTCTTGTTCTAGCGGGATTTCCATTTGCGTTCACTGCTCCCACCGAACCGCTCGATGCGGTGTCTGGCGACGCGCCAGGAACTTCCCGCCCGTCGATTGGAAAGATCCTCGTCGCAGTTAGCCCAGCCATCATTGCTCTGATTTCCGTGGGAGCATTCTTCGGCTCATCCCAGGCAGCCGTAACAGTGCGCGCGGAAGAGCTCGGCAGTGCGGGCAGCGCCGGCCTGGTATACGCGGCCATGGGAATCTCTTCTGCGCTAATGGCGTTGTTGGTCGTTGTCCTCCCTGATCGATTCAAGCTGTATGCCCGCTTCATCACGTTCTCTGTAGCGGTCAGCGCGCTCACCATAATCACGTCGTACGCGCCGTCTCTGCCTCTGACTGCCCTAGCCCTGTTCGTCGCCGGCGCATTTGTCGGACCGACGCTAGTCACTGCGTTTACCCTGGCCGAAAAGCTCACGCCCGAGGGCGGAGTGGCTGTGGCCATGACCCTCATGTCGTCATCTGTCACCGTTGGGGTCTCTCTTGGAGCCGCAATCGGCGGCAGAGTTGCCGAATCCTCTGGTTCACACAACACATTCCTCCTCAGCGCAGGAGTCATTCTTGTTGCGGGTGTAATAGGACTAATACTTAAACTAAAATCGTCAACATCAGGGCGGGACCGGGTCGCCTAATCACCTTGTAGGATTGGTTCATTATGGCAAAGAAAGAAAAGACGCCGAAAGCTGCTGGCGCCCCCAAGAAGAAGCGCTTCTACCATACGCTCGTAGACGCGTATAA
Source organism: Schaalia sp. JY-X169 (assembly GCF_014069575.1). NCBI lineage: Bacteria > Bacillati > Actinomycetota > Actinomycetes > Actinomycetales > Actinomycetaceae > Schaalia > Schaalia sp. JY-X169. The sequence continues at coordinate 1,071,698 of NZ_CP059675.1, read as the reverse complement.
AGTCGTCAAGCGAACCTACTCGTGGATAGGCATCGCACTCATTGTACTGCCCATCATCATTATTGGGCTTGGCGTCCTCTTCGGAATCCTCTGGGACCGGCCGATCTTTCTTCCAATCACTGCGGTCCTTCTTGCAGGTACTTTGGACATGGTCCTTCTTGCGTACCTGATTCGTCCCGCAATGTACCGGCAGTTGGATGGCCGCGTTGGTTCGGTTTACGCGGTAATCAGTCAGATTCGCCGTGGATGGATTATCGAGGAAGAGCCGGTTGCTGCCAATAAGTCCCAAGACGTCGTTTGGCGGATCGTAGGGCGACCTGGAATTGTTCTTATCTCCGAAGGACCGTCCAGCCGCGTCCACCAGTTGTTAGTTACCGAGAAGCGGCGCATTAGCCGTTCCATATCTAACGTTCCAATCATCTTCATTGAGGTTGGCAGGGATGAAGGTCAGGTGCCTCTACCCAAGCTCAACCGCAAGATCAATAGCTTGAAGAAGGTTCTCACAAAGCAGGAAGTGCCGGCTGTTGCCAACCGCCTCACTGCGATCGGTAACCGCGGCATTCCGATTCCCAAGGGTGTTGATCCCACGAACACGCGTGCAAACCGGAAGGCACTTCGCGGGTAGTTCGGCCTTCCGTCACCAAGCAGTTGAGTAGCAAGAGGACCCTCGCGTATGCGGGGGTCCTCTAGTGTTTTCGGGTGCCTTCCGCGCATGACTGCACGGCGCACATATCGCCCCCACCTAAGGTTGCCGGAGTCGCCCAAGGTTGCCCGTAATTCGCAAGATCGGCGGCAACCTTAGGCGATCCCGGCAACCTTAGCGGTGGGGCGGCCGGAGGCGGGGGCCGAGGCGAGGACGGCGGCGGGCCTGAGGCGGGGGCGGCGGCGGCAGGCGGGGGCGGCCGGGCCAGTGTTCCCCTTCCCACACCCAGATAGTGAGACCCGATTATGTATATTATTCAACCTCGTGCATACTTTCATTTGTTCTTGTAGTTCAACTACCGACGCGCAACACCTTGGAGGCACCCAATGCGCAAGTTCCTCTCGCTGACCGCTACCGCTGCTGTCGCAGCCCTGGCCCTTGCAGCCTGCTCCGACCCTGGCACCTCAGCACCCGAAGAAGACACCACAACCCCCGAGTCCGGCGCGGCAGCCGAAGGCTTCGACGTCACGACAATCGAGCCCGTAGCCGACATCGCAGCGATGGTGCCCGACACCCTAGTCACCGCCGACCAACTGACCAACGGCGCGTCAACCGACTACCCACCCGGTGAGTTCCTCCTGGCAGACGGACAGACCCCAACCGGCTACGACGTTGACATCGTCAAAGCTCTTGCCGCAGTCATGGGTCTCTCCGATGGCGTTACCAACACCGCCGAGTTCCCCACCATCATTCCTGCGCTGGGGACCAAGTTTGACATTGGTGCGTCCTCGTTCACGATCACACCGGAACGCATCGAGCAGGCCAACATGGTTTCCTACCTCGAGGTCGGGTCGGCATTTGGCGTGGCGACAGGAAACCCAAATAACTTCACCCCCGAGGATCCCTGCGGCTTCTCAATAGGCGTGCAGAACGGCACTTTCCAGCAGGAGTACGCCGAAGAGCTGTCCGCCCAGTGTGAAGCAGAAGGCAAGGAACCAATCACCATCCAGCCCCTGTCTCTGCAATCAGACATCACCACCAAGGTTGTCGGTGGTCAGTATGACGCAACCTTCGCAGATGCCCCCGTCATTGGGTTCGCATCCGTACAGTCCGGTGGCAAGATCGAGCAGATTGGCGACGTCATCGAGTCGGCTCCCCAGGGGATCGCCATTGCAAAGTCTGACGAGCAGCTCACTGCAGCCATCCAAGCAGCAATGCAGCACCTGATGGATGAGGGCTACCTTACGCAGATCCTCGCCGTCTACGGTGCTGAAGGCTCAGCCCTCACCCAGGCCCGAGTCAACCCCGAGGTTTAGAAAGCAACTATTCAATGAGCCCCTCAACCGGACCCGTTGACCTCATCCACGCCCGGCCGGTCCCCCGGCCGGGTCGCTGGCTGGGAGCAGCCGTTGTCGCTGTCCTAGTGGCGATGGCGATCAACGCCCTCATCACCAACCCAGCATGGCAATGGCACCTAGTTGGCCAGTGGATCTTCTCAAAGTCCATCATGACGGGTGTTCTCTACACCCTGCTACTCACCGTCGGCGCCATGCTGCTTGGCACAGTCCTTGCAATCACCATGGCCGTGATGCGCCAGTCCACGAACCCCATCCTGCGCTACGTCGCGACCTTCTACATCTGGTTCTTCCGTGGTACACCGGTCTACACGCAGCTGATCTTCTGGTCGCTGCTTCCCGTCCTCTACCCGCAACTCTCCATAGGTATTCCCTTCGGCTATGAGTTCGTTCAGTTCAACACGCTGACCCTCATCACTCCCCTGTGGATGGCCGTCCTCGGCCTCGGTTTCAACGAGGGCGCCTACCTAGCAGAGATCATTCGCGCGGGCATCAACTCCGTTGACAAGGGGCAACGTGAAGCAGCGCAGGCCCTGGGAATGTCCAACGCCCAAATCATGGCGCGCATCATCCTCCCTCAAGCCATGCGCGTGATCATGCCGCCGCTTGGCAACGAAACGATCTCGATGCTCAAGACCACCTCCCTGGTCTCCGCTATCCCCTTCACGTTGGAACTGACCTACCAGGCTTCAAACATTGGCCAACGCCTCTTTGCCCCCATCCCACTGCTTGTGAGCGCGGCGATCTGGTATCTGGTGATCACTTCCATCCTCATGGTTGTGCAGCACTACATTGAGTCCTACTACGGTCGCGGATTTGATTTCGAAACCGGTGAAAAGAAGCTCACCGCCAAGCAGAAGTCAATTTCCGAGGCCGATCCCGGCCAATCCAACATGTTCCTGGACGTGACACCATGACAAAGGCACCAGACGGCGAACCCATGGTGAAGGCACGCGGCGTGCACAAGTTCTTTGGGGACCTGCACGTCCTCAGGGGCGTCGACCTCACCGTTAAGCCGGGCGAAGTGTGCGTCATCCTGGGTCCCTCAGGGTCCGGCAAATCCACACTTCTGCGCTGCATCAACGAGCTTGAAACCATCTCAGCCGGCCGCATCTGGGTAGATGGCGAGTTGATGGGATTCCGCACCACCACTGGCAGAGAGGGGCAGGAAATCCTGCACCGTCTCAAGGACTCAACCATCGCCAAGCAACGCAGTCGCATCGGCATGGTTTTCCAGCGCTTCAACCTGTTCCCGCACCGCACCGCCCTCGAAAATGTCACCGAAGCACCGATCAACGTCAAGAAGGTGCCCAAGAAGGCTGCCAGGAAGCGCGCTTCCGAACTCCTGGAACGCGTTGGCCTTTCCGACCGGAGCGACCACTACCCAAGCCAGCTTTCAGGTGGACAACAGCAACGCGTGGCAATTGCTCGCGCAATGGCGATGGATCCTGAACTGATGCTGTTCGACGAACCCACCTCCGCCCTCGACCCAGAACTTGTTGGCGAAGTTCTGGCGGTTATCCAGGATCTGGCTCAATCAGGAATGACCATGGTTGTCGTCACCCACGAGGTCGGGTTTGCACGCCAAGTCGCCGACCAGGTGGTGTTCATGGACGAGGGCGTCATCGTTGAGCGCGGCACGCCCGAACAGGTCATCGATAACCCTCGCGAGGCCCGCACCCAGGAGTTCTTCTCCAAAGTTCTCTAAACCAGACAAACGTGGGGGTTGTGTTGACCAAGAAAATGCTCAACACAACCCCCACATCACTCGGAAGTAAGTGCTACTCCGACTTTGTCTTACCGCTGAACCCCTCAGTCACCGCATTCAGCGCCGCGGTGAGCTCCGTTGGGAGAACCCAAATCTTCGAGGCCGTACCGTTGGCAATGTTGGGCAGTACCCTCAGGTACTCATATGACAACAGATCCGGGGTGGGCCTGCCCTCATGGATTGCCGTAAACACTGTGTCAATAGCTTTCGCTTCACCGTCTGCCCGGGTCACGGCCGCTTCGGCAGCGCCTTGGGCCTGAAGGATAGCCGACTGCTTCTCACCTTCTGCGCGCAGAATCTGCGACTGGCGCACGCCCTCGGCCTGCAAGATGGTGGCTCGCTTGTCGCGATCGGCGCGCAACTGCTGCTCCATGGCTTGCTGAATGGTTGGAGGCGGATCAATGGACTTCAGTTCAACACGGTTGATGCGAATCCCCCACTTGCCCGTCGCCTCATCAAGGACGCCACGTAACCGCGCGTTGATCTCATCACGGCTGGTCAAAGTCTGTTCCAGATCCATTGAACCAATGACGTTACGCAGGGTAGTGATCGTCAACTGCTCGATCGCAGTAATGTAATCAGCGATTTCATAGGTGGCGGCCATCGGGTCATTGACCTGGTAGTAGATCACCGAGTCGATCGACACCACGACGTTGTCCGCAGTGATGACCGGCTGCGGTTGAAAAGTTGTCACCTGTTCGCGCAGATCAACGCGTGCGGCAACCCGGTCCACGAATGGGATCAGCAGGTGCAGTCCCGCATACATGACAGAGTGGAACTTCCCGAGGCGTTCAACCACAAGCGCCCTCGACTGAGGAACGACCTGGATCGCCCGGACAACAACAATGACGACCAGGAGAATGAGTAGTAGTAGAACGATGGTTACCCAAAGTGATGAGTCCATTTTTTCCTTCCGCGCTCAATGTGAACGCTGCAACTTAGACACGGCAGGGACGGACCCCGCCGCCAATTAATCGTTGGGCGGCTCGCGGTCCGGAGGGGTTGGGACAGGTTCGTCAGAGGGCCCAACAACCGCCGTAGCACCCTCGATGCCAACTACGGTCACCTGGCTACCAACCGGGAACACCCTCCCGTCAAAGCTTCGAGCTGACCAGATGCCACCCTCGAGGCGAACTCGCCCCTCACTTCCCATAAGCGGAGCCGTCACAACCGCACGCTTGCCAACCAAGCCCTGGGCGTTTGTTGCGATGTTTGGGGTTGACTTCTGGAGCAGATTACGCGCCCACGGCCTCACAAAAGCAAGGAGCAGAATAGAAACGCCGACGAAAACGCCAAGCTGTATCCAGAATGAACCACCTACTGCCCCCGCACCACCAGCTGCGAGAGCCGCCAAAGCCAAGGTGAGGAAGAACAAGTCAACCGTTGCCAACTCAACGATCCCAAGGAGAAGTGCTGCACCAATCCAGATTAACCAGCCCATGCCTACCCCTCACCGTGCGTTGAACGTACTCTCCTTAGCCTACCGCACCCGAAAAGACGCCTAGCGGGCGCGGGCCCACCACCGTTCGTCCTCGTGCGTCACCTCAAGGGGCAAACCAAACGCCTCAGAAAGCCCCTGCGACGTCAAGACCTCACTGATCGGACCGGCTTTCATGACTTCCCCACCAACGATGAGGGCGGCGTGGGTGAAGCCCGGCGCAATCTCTTCAATCTCATGGGTGATGAGCAAGACCGACGGGGCGTTGCGCCCCGCCATGATCTCAGACAGGGCCAAGACCAATGTCTCACGCGCTCCCAGATCAAGGCCCGCGGTTGGTTCGTCAAGAATGACAATCTCTGGGTCCGGCATCAGAGCTCGAGCAATCGACACCCTCTGCCTCTCGCCCTCGGACAGCGTGCTAAATCGACGGTCAGCAAGATTGCCGACCCCAAGCGCAGCCAACAGATCGTTCGCACGTTGCCGATCAGCGTCCTCGTACTCTTCCCCAAACTGGACCGTCTGGCCCCAACCCGCGGCCAAAACAATGTCGGCGGCGGTATCAGCCCCTGAGACTCGGTCGCGGGTCTCTTGTGAAGCGACCCCAACGCGAGACGCAATGTACGTTGCGTCTTCACCCGAAGTATCAACGCCGAGGACGCTCGCGGAGCCAGTGGTTGGATAATCACGAGCCGCGACTAGGCGAGCCAACGTTGTCTTACCCGCGCCGTTTGGCCCCAGCAGCACCCAGTTCTCACCGGGTTCCACCTTGAAACTTACGTTATTGAGGATTTCGGTTCGACCCCGCTTGAAAGAGACTTCCCGAAGATCGATGAGGGGCTGCATATTTGGTGAAACCACCTATTTCACTAGCGTCTTGTACAGTTCTACAGTTTGTTCGCCGATGGCCTGCCAGGAGAACTTCTCTCTGGCCCGCTCCAGTCCCGCCTGCCCCATCTTCTTGGCGAGGGCGGGATTCTCGAGGAGTTCCGTCAGTTTCTCAGCAAAATCCGCCTCAAACTTCTGCGGATTAAGCGGAGTTCCCGTCCCATCCTGCATCTGTTCGATAGGTACAAGGTACCCCGTTTCACCGTCCACGATCACATCGGGGATCCCACCCGTCGCGGTCCCCACCACGGGGAGCTCCATCGCCATGGCCTCAAGATTGACGATCCCTAAGGGTTCATAGATCGAGGGCGTAGCGAAGACATCAGACCCGGAGAGGATCGCTTTTACTTCCTCATTGGGCAGCATTTCGGAAATGTTGATGACGCCCGTGCGCTTCTCCTGCAGCTTCTTGACGAGGCCGTCGACCTCCGCGGCAATTTCCGGGGTGTCCGGGGCCCCTGCAAGAAGGACGATCTGCACGCCATCGGGCAGTAGTTCGCATGCACGAAGGAAGCCGGGCAGTCCCTTCTGCCTTGTTATCCGCCCAACGAAAACCACAGTGGGACGGTCCGGGTCCATCCCGTGCTTCTCCCGAATCGCGGCTGCCCGTTCAAGTGCTTCCTCGCCCACGGGCCTGTGCCACTTGTTCAAATCGATTCCGTTGTGGATGACATGGACACGGCTCTCCTCAACCTCCGGGTACGACTTGAGAATGTCAGCCTTCATGCCGTTAGAAACCGCGACGATAGCATCAGCATTCTCATACGCGACCCTCTCAACAAAGGAGGAAACGCGATACCCGCCACCCAACTGTTCAATTTTCCACGGCCGCAGTGGCTCCAAGGAGTGGGCCGAAATCACCAAGGGGATGTCGTAGAGGAGTTTGGAAAGATATCCGGCCATGCAGGCATACCACGTGTGAGCGTGGACCAGGTCCGAGCCCTCCACGCCCTCGAGCATTTCAAGGTTCACCCCGAGAGTCTGGATAGCGGCATTGGCTTCCGAGAGTTCAGGAAGGTTGGCATACCCGATTACCCCCGCTTCCGACCCGACCTCACCCGGGGTGCGCGGTCCATCGAAGGCCTCCACACGTAGGTCGACAAGGTTGCGAAGAACACCTGCCAACTCTTCGACGTGCACACCTGCACCGCCGTAAACAAAGGGGGGATACTCACGGGTTAACAAGTCTACGCGCATTGCTGAAATCCTTAATCCGGCGGGACGGGCCACACCCTTGGGCCCAGCTACCAGCATACCTAGCGCCGCCCTCGAAACCGTGAAATACCGAGCCGCGAAAGAAGAAATGCCGAGTTGCGAAGGAAATGGGGTCAAGAAGTCTTGCGACACTGCAAAAATAGCTCCCAGGTCTGAAACAGACGGTAGGCTATGACACATGGCGATGAAGCGAACTCTGGCAATTGTGTTGGCAGGCGGCGAAGGCAAACGGCTGATGCCCCTTACTGAGGACCGCGCGAAACCAGCGGTCCCCTTTGGCGGTAGCTACCGCCTCATTGACTTCTCTCTTTCAAATATGGTCAACTCCGGCTATCTGAAGATAGTGGTCCTCACGCAGTACAAATCCCACTCCCTAGACACTCACATCGCGCGCTCGTGGCGCCTGTCGGGCCTGCTGGGTAACTTTGTGGCACCAATGCCGGCCCAGCAAAGACGCGGGCCCCACTGGTACCTCGGCTCAGCGGACGCGATTTACCAGTCCTTGAACATTGTTTACGATGAGCGCCCCGACTACGTCGTTATCACCGGCGCCGACAACATCTACCGTATGGACTTCAGCCAGATGGTGGAGTACCACATTGCTTCCGGCGCACCCGCCACGATTGCGGGGATCCGCCAGCCCATCGAACTTGCCGATCAGTTTGGTGTCATCAAAGAGAAAGATGGCATGGTCGATGAGTTCCTGGAGAAGCCGAAGAACGCTGAGGGCCTAGAGGACGACCCCAGTGTCGTCCTCGCATCCATGGGCAACTATGTCTTCAACACTTCGGCGTTGATTGAGGCACTGCGGAAAGATGCCGCAAACCCCGACTCAAAGCACGACATGGGCGGGGACATCGTCCCCTACTTCGTCGACCGTGGCGAATGCGCTGTCTACGACTTCAAGGACAACGTGGTGCCCGGGTCAACAGAGCGCGACCGCAGCTACTGGCGTGACGTCGGCACACTGGACGCCTACTACGACGCAAATATGGACCTCATCAGTGTCGTCCCAATCTTCAACCTCTACAACTACGACTGGCCATTGCTAACCGGCCAAGCCGACGCGTTGCCACCGGCAAAGTTTGTTCACGGCGACCAGGGTTCACGCATGGGTCACGCTGTCGACTCGCTGGTTTCCGAGGCCGTAATCGTCTCGGGCGCCGAAGTCTCCCGTTCGGTGCTCTCCCCCAAGGTGGCTGTCCACTCGTGGGCGCAGGTCTCCGACTCGGTGATCATGCACAACACCATCATCAACCGCAGGGCACGCATCAACCGCGCCATTGTGGACAAGAATGTTGTGGTCGAAGAGAATGCGTCGATCGGATTCGACCGGGAACTGGACCTGAGCCGCGGGTTCACCGTTACTGAGTCCGGCATCACAGTCGTCCCGAAGGATGCCATCGTCACCGCATAATCAGTTGAACTTTGTAACCTAGGACCATGAGTCCACAAGAAGCGGTCGTTCCCGCAGCACATAGCGGGGCGGCCGCTTTTCCTTGCCCCCAGTCCTGGCTTTTGTACGAGGGCGAAGTTCCCCTTGCACTTTCTAAGGTCGCCGCCACGGGGCGAGGCTGGTGGTCTGTTGAGGCATCTGCCCTCGAACAAATCCACGTCCCCGCTGAACGGCTGGAACCCGTCGGGAAGTCGTGTGTTGGGCCCGAACTGGCAGATACCTTCCCAACCCTGGTCATGACCGATGCGGACTCGACCCTCCTTGAGGGTGAGGTCATCGATGAGTTGGCGGAACTTGCCGGGGTACGCGATGAGGTCGAAGCAATTACCGCAGCTGCGATGCGCGGCGAAATCGACTTTTCCCAGTCTTTGCGCCGACGTGTCAATCTGCTGGCCGGATTGCCTGCAACAGCGATCGAGGACGTCGGGGCAAGTCTCTCCCTTATGCCCGGGGCCGGTGACCTGATTATCTGGGCACATGAGGTGGGCGCAAAATTCGGTGTAGTCTCGGGTGGCTTCGCGGAGGTGTTGGGCCCTCTGGCTGATGCCCTCGGCATCGATTTCCTCCTGGCCAACCGCCTTGAGGTTGACGGCGGCGTGCTGACCGGACGCACTGTTGGCCCAGTGGTAGATGCGCGGGCCAAAGTTGACGCACTCAACACTTGGAGTGGCGGGCAGCCAGGACTCGTGGTCGCGGCCGGGGATGGCTCTAACGATATTGCCATGCTTCGTAGTGCGGGAATGGGCGTGGCGTTTTGCGCGAAACCTGCTGTGCGTGAAGCGACTTCAAGCAGGCTTGACCTGCGAAGACTCGATGCAGTGGTCGGGCTTCTGGGCCACAGTCTTCCCTAGTGGCGGACGTGGACGAAGTCCGCCAGGATCGCACAGTGGGAATGCCACTCTTTCCAATCGCGCTCCCACTCCACAATCGCGGCAGAACCAGTCGGCATTCCCACCTCGACCTCGGATGCCTGCCCATCCTTGGTAAGTAGCACCGCAAGTGATGACACGGTTGGCTCGTGGCCAACCAGGATGGAAGTGATCCCGTTCGACCCCATGCGCACCGCTTCCATCATCTGCATTGATGAGCCACTATAAATGACTTCATCCGTGATAACTTCCGGCATCGTTTCTTCCGTGAGCCCGGCGCCCTTGGCCATGTTCTGCCAGGTTTCCTGCGCCCTGAGGGCAGGGGAAACGAACACCGTGTCTGCCGCCTTGATCACTGCGGATAACTTGCGTCCCAGTTCCTGGGCCTGGGCACGCCCCGAATCTGCGAGTGGGCGTTTGGCGTCTGTTCCTGGAGAATAGGAAACGGCTTTTGCGTGGCGAACTATAACGACTCTGTGTGTGGACATGACGCTATTGTAGTGGTTGGCATCCGTTGGGAAGGAAGTGCGCGATGGCTCTGGGCCGTGGACCAAAAGACCTGGTGTGCTCTAATCGGGGATGCGAAAATGCGGCAACCTTTGCGATCACCTGGTCTAACCCCACGCTACCGTTCGGGCGCCCCAAAAACTGGTTGACCTGCGATGAACACCGCGTCACCCTAGAGAAGTATCTGGGCTACCGTGACTTTCCGCAGAGCACAAGGCCGCTCGCGGAGTTCCTGGCTTCCCAGCAGCCACTAGAGTCGAAGTCCACCGGAATAGGACTGGACGAGGACGAAACGCTCTAGCGCACCTCCACCAGTTCCAGGTAGCTGTCATCCCACAGGTCTTCGTCGCCATCCGGCAGAAGCAGGACACGGTCCGGGTGCAGCGCCGACACCGCTCCAGGGTCGTGGCTGACGAGGACAACTGCGCCCTCGAACGAATCCAGCGCAGCAAGCACCTCTTCGCGTGATGCGGGATCCAGGTTGTTGGTCGGCTCATCAAGCAGGAGTACGTTGGCGGCTGAAACAACCAGGGTGGCAAGCGCAAGCCGTGTCTTCTCCCCACCGGAGAGAACCCCTACCGGTTTCTGGATGTCGTCGGCGGCGAAGAGGAACTGCCCCAGGACGGACCGCAACTGCGTGTCATCCAGCTCGGGGGCCGCAGAACGCATGTTTTCTTCCACGGTCCGCTGCGGATCCAGGGTTTCATGCTCCTGAGCGTAATACCCAAGCTTCAACCCGTACCCGGGCACGACCTCGCCCAAATCAGGGGTTTCAAGGCCGGCAAGAATGCGCAGAAGTGTGGTTTTACCCGCGCCGTTCTCACCGAGGATAACGACCTTCGCCCCGCGGTCAATCGCCAGGTCAACGTCGGTGAAAACCTCTAGGGAGCCGTACGACTTCGAGAGGTGTTCCGCCGTCAAAGGCACCTTGCCACAGGGGGCAGGGTCTGGGAAGCGAAGCCTCGCAACCTTCTCAGCTGCCCGTTCCTGCCCGGCTGCCTCGCGAAGTTCGGCAGCTCTGCGCAACATCTGCTGGGCGGCCACCGCCTTGGTTGCTTTTGCCCGCATCTTGGTGCCCTGAGCTTCCAGGACCTCTGCTTTACGCAGTGCATTCTGGCGTTCTTTACGACGGCGGCGCTCATCGTCCGCCCTCGTCTTCAGGTAGGCATCCCAGCCCATCCGGTAGATCTCAATCTCCGCGCGGTTGGCATCCAGGTAAAACACCTGATTGACGACGTCTCTAACCAAACCGACGTCGTGACTGATGACAATTAGTGCACCCGAGTATGTTTTCAGCCAGTCCCGCAGCCAGATGATGGAGTCGTGATCCAAGTGGTTGGTTGGCTCATCTAGAAGCAACGTGTCTGCTTCAGAAAAGAGCACCCGTGACAGTTCAACGCGGCGGCGCTGTCCGCCGGAAAGAGTGTGGAGGGGCTGGGCAAGGATGCGTTCATCCAGCTTGAGGGCAGAAGCGATTTGGGCCGCTTGAGCGTTGGCTGCCCAACCGCCCTTTTGGGTGAACTCCTCGTCAAGGCGCACGTAGCGTTCCATTGCCTTGACCTGTTTGGCGCCGGTGGCTGTGGACATTTCACGTTCAGCCTTGCGGATACGGTTCAGAAGTGCGTCAATGCCTCGGACGGAGAGAATACGTTCCTGGGCGGTTTGCTCCAGGTCACCCTCAGTTGTGTCCTGGGGCAAGTAGCCGATCTCACCTGTGCGACTGATTTTCCCTGTCGACTCAGCCGACCCGTTGTCCGGTTCACCCGCAAGAAGGCGCATCATGGTGGTTTTTCCTGCGCCATTTCGACCCACCAGGCCAACCCGTGCACCAGCGCCCACAGAAAAAGAGACCTGATTAATCAGTTCTCTAGCACCAATACGGAGAGAAAAATCTTGGACGCTTATCACCACGTGATTCTACCGAAGACATGTGGCCGTTCAGACGCGTCTTCCCTCACAGCCCTTGTTGGTTCCATGGTGGAACCAGGCACAATGGGACACGTGCAAGAAGACTCTCACTCCAAGATGACCACCGCAGATGCGTTCACGATCATCGCAGTCACCTTTGTTGCGATGCTCTTGATCTCTAATATCGCGGCGACCAAACTGTTCGGGATCACCGTTGGGCCAGCCCATTTCATCTTTGATGGCGGCGCGCTGCTGTTCCCCTTCACGTATGTTCTGGGTGACGTCCTCGCCGAGGTCTACGGGTTTGCGAAAGCGCGTATGGTCATCCTCATGGGGTTCGCGGCCTCGGTCCTGGCCGCCGGTGTCTTCCTGATTGTCCAGGCCATGCCGCCCGCCGAAGAGTACGCCAACCAGGAGGCGTTCGAGGCCGTCCTCGGCTTCGTCCCCCGAATCGTCGCCGCTTCCCTACTGGCGTTCTTAGTTGGGCAACTACTCAACGCCTACGTCCTCGTCAAAATCAAGGAACGCTACGGTCCGAAGCGCCTCTGGGTCCGCTTGCTCGGCTCGAGCATCGTGGGGGAAGCCGCGGACACAATAGTATTTTGCACAGTTGCCTTCCTCGGCGTGCTAACCGGCGCCAACTTCTGGAACTATGTCCTGGTGGGATTCGTTTACAAGATGGCCTTTGAGGTGATCCTGATCCCAGTTTCCTACTTTGTGATCGCAAGAGTGCGTCGCCTCGATGAAAGGGCCCAAGTTGCCTGAGTGGATTTCCAAACCCGTTGACCAGGTTCCGTCCCGAGGCTGGCCGGGCCCTCTCGCCCCATTTCCGGGGCGACACACTGCCGGCGGCACCGGCGCATCTCCGCAGGGCCCGACACCTGACGCGTCGTCCCGACCGGACCGCGGATTCGACATTGAAGCGGATTCGCAGGAGGGGCGCGGGCTTGGCCGAGCAGGCGTAATCCACACGGCGCACGGCGACATCCGCACCCCGGCATTCATCCCGGTTGGCACCAAAGCGGACGTGAAGGGGCTTGTCCCCGAAATGATTGCTGGCACCGGCGCTCAAGCCGTCCTCGCCAACGCGTATCACCTATACCTGCAGCCCGGCTCGGACATTGTGGACGAGGCCGGAGGGTTCGGCGCCTTCATGCATTGGCCCGGACCAACGTTCACGGACTCCGGAGGGTTCCAAGTTCTGTCTATGGGGGCGGGCTTCAAGAAAGTCCTCACCGCGGAGTTCGCCGGCGGTTCGATGAGCTCCGAGGGGGCTTCCGCCCTCGCCGGCAACGGTGGACAAGGGCAGGTTCCCGCCGAGTTTGTGCGACGTCAACGCGAGGCCGTGAAGCAGTCCAAAGCCGTAGTTGACGATGATGGGGTTGTCTTCTCTTCCCACATTGACGGCAGCAAACACCGCTTCAACCCGGAGGTTTCCCTGCGTATCCAGCATCAACTGGGCGCCGACATCATGTTCGCGTTTGACGAGCTCACATCCCTGTCTCATCCGCGTTCCTACCAGTTGGAGTCGCTGGACCGCACGGAAGCGTGGGCTCGCCGCTGCCTAGTCGAACACAAGGCTCTAACTGAGGCTCGGACTCACCGTCCCTACCAGCAGTTGTGGGGCGTCATCCAGGGTGCCGACTATCAGGACTTGCGGATCCGCGCCGCCGGGACCCTTGGGGAAATGGAAGAGGACGGTCAGAGCTTTGACGGCTTCGGCATCGGTGGGGCACTACGAAAGGACCAGTTGGGCGAGATCGTTTCCTGGGCGACCTCGGAACTCCCCGACAACAAGGGACGCCACCTGCTGGGCATTTCGGAACCCTTCGATTTGTTCGAGGCCGTTGACGCCGGGATCGACACATTTGACTGTGTGAACCCATCCCGAGTAGCCCGCAACGCCGCAATCTACACGCCGCAGGGTCGCTTCAACCTGACGAATGCTCGCTACGCCCGTGACTTTGCCCCACTCGTTGAGGGATGTGGGTGCTATACCTGCCAGAATTTCACGAGGGCGTATGTGCGTCACCTCTTCAAGGCCAAGGAGATCCTAGCGGCAACCCTCGCGACCATTCATAACGAGTGGTTCACCGTGCGTCTGGTTGACGCGATCCGCACCGCCCTCGTCGACGGTCGCCTAGGGGACTTTCGCGAGGAGATGCTGGGGACGTTCTACGGCCGCGGCGTCTAGCACCCGCCCACCCGCACCCGAAGGCAGCTCGTGACTCAGTAGGTCGGGGCCGCCGGGTAACCCAGGTACTGCTCAAGGGTGGTTATCCCCCGGTTCCGCATGTTCGTCGCGACCTCGACGCCGACGTAGCGGAAGTGCCAGGGCTCGTAGATGTATCCAACGATGTGCTGTTTGCCCTGGTCGTAACGCAGAATGTATCCGTACTTGTGCGCGTTGTTTCGCAGCCACTGTCCGGGCGCAGTTCCGCCAAAACAGGAACCCTGACAGTAGCCGTGCGCGTAGATGTCTGCGGCAAGGCCAGTCTGATGTTCCGAGTAGCCGGGGCGAGCTGAGAACGTTTCGGCTGCAGCCCGCCCGCTGCTTCTCACATAGCTGTCAAACAGGTACTGCTGCGTCGTGTAGCTCCTGTACCCACTCATCAAGTACAGGGAATAGCCCGCACCACGAGCTCCAGCCACCATGTTCTCCAAAGCCTTACCAGCCACGTACTTCATCGGATGGTTGTTGCTATTGGGCACATTCGGGTGATAGAGGTCCGAGGGCGCAAACCGCAGCGGCTTCAAGGGGTTCTTCTTGTTCACCAAGACAAGAGTTGAGTTGGGGTCAGTCACTGACGCCGGATCGAAAACGGTCACCGCTTTGCTAGCAACCGTTGTGGGGGCCAGTCCCGACAGTCTTCCTGTTACCCGTACGGAGACGGCCTTTCCACCGTCAGCCTTCACCAGTCTGTAGGTTGTGGCAGTCGCAGAAGGTATCGCGGATCCACCCCGATACCACTGGTAGGTGTACGAGGACGGTTGCGGAGACCAAGCCTTAGTTGACGCAGTCAGAGTTGACCCCACCTTGGCTGTCCCCGAGATTGTTGGAGCCGGAGTGCTGGCGAAGCACTCCAGTCCCTGCAGGACGCTGTCTGAAAGCACCGCGGGCCCGCCGAGTGTGACACTGCTAGAGGCACCCAACCTCTTCGACTGCTGGGAAACCGCTGGTGGAACACACTGTTGTTTGGACAGTGCTAGGGCAGACTTTGTCGCACCCGCAGCAGCTGCTCCGGCTATTGCATCCGGGAAGTTCTGACCACTGGCCCAGTAGATTGCCGGGGTCCCTGTCGTGAAGTGCGCTTTGATGAGGAGTGCAGAAGTTTCATATCTATCGGCACCCCCGTAGCGCACGGTGTTGACTGCAGTAGATCTCACCAGCGCGCTCACCACTGCATTCGATACGGCTCCGGTTCCGCCGGCAATGTGAATCGTGGTTGCCCCACTCCCCCGCAGCACGGTTTGCGCCGGGACCAGTCCCGTTCCAGTAGCGGTTGGCACCAGCACAAGTGGTGCGTCAAGGATGCTGGCGACGGGGCTGGCTGACAGCGCATCCGCGTACTGCGCTCCAGTAGCAACTACGATGTCTGAGGACCCTTCGGGCCAGCCAAACTGAGCGATCTTCTGGGCAGTTTCGTAGCGGTTGGCTCCACCCAACCGAGTCACACTCTTTGCCAGGACCTGCAGTTCGTTCACGACTGTGGCGCTGACAGCTCCTGTTCCACCAACCACAATCACCTGAGCCGGCTGAAGACGGCGAATCTCTGCTGCGGCTCCTGGGTCAAGGCGCGACGCGGGGGTGAGGAGCAGCGGTGCTTGGAGCTTCGCAGCCAAAGGTGCCGCAGCCAATCCGTCCGGAAAGGAAGCACCAGATGCAATTACCACTGTGTCCGCGCCATCTGGATAGGTGGAGGCCGAGAGCGCAACCGCAGTTGCGTAGCGGTTCTGGCCGAAGATGCGGTGCAAACCCGGCGCCGGCGGAAGCGCGCTCTTCCCCGAGGTTTCTGAAGCCTCCACTGGCTCTGATGGCTCCGGAGCAGGTTCTGGCACTTCCGCACCGCCACCATCTGGAGGGCCGTCGCCCTCGCCGTCGCCCTCGCCGTCGCCCTCGCCGTCGCCGTCGCCCGGCACTTCCGTACCCGGACCACTGGTATCGGGCACCTCCACGTCGCCCTCACCGGGATCCCCGGAACCGGGGGTCTCTTCTTCGACCTCGACGGGGTCTCCCGTAGCGGGCGCCTCGACCCCGCTACCTTCCAGGTCCGCTCCAGACGCAGCCGTAAGGAAGCCCGAACTGAACACGAGCACTAGTGCTAGCAACCCCGCAGAAACACCACGCCATGAATGTGAGGTAGATCTCGTCATAAGGTTAGGGTATCAAAACATGGTCCTACACCTGCTACCGGAGCGCGTTCCGCCTAACGGAGCGCGTTTGGTCCGATTTTAGGACATATTACGTCGTTATCTTTGTCAAACACGCTCCGTTAGACAAAACCCGCACCCGAACGCAGCAGGCGGGGGCGTTTGAGCAGGCGTTGGGCTACGCCAATGTTGCGGCCCCCGATGCCCAAGGTCGCCAAAGTCAGCGTAGGTCGCCGACAATTCGCCCAAACAACGGCGACCTGTGTCGACATCGGCGACATTGGCTTGGTTTGGTGTCGACATCGGCGACATTGGCTTGGTTTGGTGTCGACATCGGCGACATTGGCTTGGTTTGGTGTCGACATCGGCGACGTTGGTTCTAAATGTTGAAGCCGATTGCCCTCAGCTGGTCGCGACCATCGGGCGTAATGCACTCGGGGCCCCACGGCGGCAGCCACACCCAGTTGATGCGGACCTCATCCGTGAACGATCCCAAAACCATTTGCGCCTGACGTTCAATAACGTCAGTAAGAGGACATGCCGCTGATGTCAGCGTCATGTCGATGTCTACGGAGTTGTCCTCGTTGATCTTCACGCCATAAAGCAGGCCCAAGTCAACGATATTGATCCCCAGTTCCGGGTCAATGACATCCTTGAGCGATTCAACAACATCTTCCGCAGGATACGTGCCATTCTCAATAACCGTCACGCCTGCTTGGTCCGGGCTCGGCTGCGGTTCAAAGGGTTTGAACTGCTGAACAGGTTGTTCCTCTTGCGGGATCGGACGTGCTGCCATGGGGTTGTTGGCGGCGTTGTAGTCGGACATTTTCGCCTCCGTCTCAGTTCGTTGTTTGAGTCTGCTCGTGCGCGGCCGTGGATTCTGCTTCTTCAGATCCGGCCTCGCCACCACTTGCTGTCAGATCGATTCCTGCTTGCGCCAAAGCATCGCGCAGCGCGTACCAGCCAAGAAGTGAGCACTTCACCCGGTTGGCAAACATTGAGGTTCCCTCGAGTGCGGCAGCGTCCTCAAGTTCATCAAGGACTTCCTCATCCACACCTTTGCCACGCGAGTGCATCATTTCTTCCATCGCGGCGAACTTACGTCGCACCAGGTCAAGGTCCTGTCCGTCGACCATCTCACTCATAATCGACAGCGATGCCTGTGAGATAGAGCAGCCACTGCCATCCCAAGCAAGCGCGTGAATGTGCCCGGCGTCGTCAACTTCCACACCCAACGTCACCTCATCACCACAGGTTGGGTTCGCCTGAAATGAGGTGAGGTCGAAGCCGTCAATTGGCCCCGCACCGGTGCGGAGCTTCGCGTGATCTAGGATGACCTGTTGGTAAAGAGCATCAAGCCCGCTCACTGGCGCCCCCAAAATACTTCTGGACCTTGTGCAGTCCTTCGATAAACTGTTCGATTTCTTCTGCCGTGGTTGTCAGCGCCACGGTAACGCGCGAGGACGCCTTCACACCAAAGAAGCGGTGCAACGGGATGGCGCAGTGGTGGCCAACCCTGATCGCAACATCCTCAAAATCCAGGACTTGGCCAACATCGTGAGGGTGGACGCCCTCGACCTCAAAAGCCACAACGCCAAGGCGGTGGGCCATGTCTGTCGGCCCGAGGACCCGCACGCCATCGATCCCCGCCATCCGCTCAAGCAACAGCTTTGTCATTGCTTCTTCGTGGAGGGCAACGCGGTCCATTCCCAACTCTCTCAAGTAGTCAAGGGCGACCGCCCAGGCCACAGCCTGAGCAACCGGCTGAGAACCCGCCTCAAACTTGGCGGGTGGCGGCAGGTACTTGGTGGTCTCCATGTCGACGTCGGCCACCACAGATCCGCCGGTGAGGACGGGAGGCATGGCCTCCAATAGTTCCGCCCTGCCCCACAGTGCCCCAATCCCTGTTGGGCCAAGCATCTTGTGGGAAGAGAACACGGCAAAATCAACGTCCAGCGCAGCAACGTCGACTGGCGTGTGAGCACTCGACTGGCAGGTGTCCAAGACCGTGATCGCGCCGACCCGGTTCGCGGCCTCCACTATCTGCTCGACGGGTGAAATGGCGCCGGTGACATTGGACGCGTGCGTGAATGCGACAACCTTGGTGGCATCGTCAATCACGTCTAGGGTGTCGAGGTCGATGCGTCCATCGGGAGTCAGGTCAAGCCACGCTAGGCTCGCCCCCGTCTTGGCGGCCAACTGTTGCCACGGCACCAGGTTGGAGTGGTGCTCAGCGCGCGTCACAACAATGCGATCACCGGGGCGAAGCCGGAAACGTGACGCGGGGTCCAGTGTGTGGCCCGGGTTCGCTGCACCCTGCGTGCTTACGGGGTTGTCCAAGTGCGCAGACCCGAGGGCGGACGCCGATCCATCAGGCATTATCCCCGCACTGGCATTAGCGAAGGCGCTAGCCACCAGGTTGAGCGCCTCGGTGGCGTTCTTCGTCCAAACGATCTCTTCGGCGCGAGCCCCAACAAAGTCGGCAAGCGTCTCCCGAGCATCTTCAAACTGCACGGTTGCCTGGTCACCCAGCAGGTGGGTGTTGCGGTGCACCGCACCGTTGGAATCGCGGTAGAACTCGGCCTCGGCATCAATCACGCACGAGGGCTTCTGGCTGGTTGCCCCAGAGTCCAAGTAAACAATGGGTCGACCACCACGACCAACCTTTTCGAGCACAGGAAAGTCGCGACGGATGGCACTCAGTTCCGCCGCGGAGAAATCTGTAACCTCGTCCACGATTCCCTCTCCTTTCCTGCTCGGCGCGGGCGCGGTCCCCCGCGGCCCACACTCAGAGAACACGATTCCTTGGGGAGCCTACCCACCCGGGTGGCTCCCCAACGGATCAAGACGCTACGGGAGCCAAATAGCTGTCGTAGCCTTCTTCTTCCAGCTTGTCAGCCAGTTCCGGCCCGCCCTGGTCAGCGATGCGACCATCAACAAAGACGTGAACGAAATCCGGCTTGATGTAGCGCAGGATGCGCGTGTAGTGGGTGATCAGGAGGATGCCCATGTGGTCCTTTGCGTGAGCTCGGTTGACGCCCTCGGAGACAATGCGTAGCGCATCAACGTCAAGGCCCGAGTCTGTCTCGTCAAGGATCGCGTAAGCGGGCTCCAGCAGTTCCATCTGCAGGATCTCCAGGCGCTTCTTCTCACCACCGGAGAATCCAACATTGACGTCACGTTCAGCAAAGTCAGCGGGCATACGCAGGCGTTCCATTGCTGCCTTGACCTCTTTGACCCAGTGGCGAATAGCCGGAGCTTTCCCATCAATGGCGGTCTTCGCGGTGCGCAGCAGGTTGGACACGGAAACACCCGCAACCTCAACCGGGTACTGCATGGCCAGGAACAGACCCGCCTGGGCGCGTTGGTCAACGCTCATGGCGAGGACGTCCTCGCCGTCAAGCAGCACTTCACCCTCTGTTACCTCATAGTTCGGGTGACCGGCCAATGCGTAGGCCAGCGTCGACTTGCCCGAACCATTCGGACCCATTACCGCGTGAATCTCACCGGGCTTGATTGTCAGGTCAACACCCTTGAGGATCTGCTTGGGACCATCTGGCGTTCCCACTGTGACGTGGAAGTTCCTGATAACCAGTTCTTTTGCTTCGCTCATTTTTCCGTTCTTTTCAGTGAGTTTCACTTCGAATCAGCCGACTGATCCGGTGCGTAGTCGTAGTCCTTCAGTTCTTGCTCAATCTGGCCAATCAGCCGGTCCTGCAACTCCGGGATACCCACGGAGTTGAGGATCTCCGCGAAGAATCCGCGGATCACCAGGCGGCGCGCCTCCAGTGGCGGAACGCCACGGCTCATCAGGTAGAACAGCTGCTCGTCATCAAAACGACCGGTCGCAGATGCGTGTCCCGCGCCCTCGATCTCCCCGTTCTCAATCTCCAGGTTGGGGACGGAGTCGGCCTTCGCGCCCTCGGTGAGAATCAGGTTGCGGTTCAGTTCATAGGTATCTGTGTTGTCTGCATCCACGCCTATCAGGCAGTCGCCAATCCAAACGGAACGCGCATCTTTACCCTGCAGTGCACCCTTGTAGGCAACACGCGAGTAGCAGTCGGGCTGCGAATGGTAAACAAACACGCGGTGCTCGAGGTGCTGGCCGCGATCCACAAAGTACAGTCCGTTGAGGCGGATGTCGGCGCCGGGTCCGGTGAAGTCCGTGTCGACGTTGATCCGCACGGTGTCGCCACCAAGCGTGACAATCATGTGCTGAAGCGTTGCGTTACGGGCCGCCCGAACGCGGTGCGAGGACGCGTGCACACCATCGCGATCCCACTCGTGAACTGCGACAATGGAGAGCTGCGCGCCCTCGCCCGCCTCAATCTCTACTGTCTCATCAAAGAGTGCGGGGCCGTTATGAAGGATCACAACCGTGCCCTTCGACATGGTCTCAGCCTTGACGACAATGCGCCCGGCCTTGAGATCCGGACCTGCCGTGACAGTGACGTAGACGGGCTCATCCAGCTCGACCTCTCGAGGGATGATGACCTCTGTCGTCTCCTCAAACTTTTCCCACGCCAAAGCAGCCAGGTAGTCACCGGGCGCCAGAACGACAGGATCCACCAGTTCTTCCCGGCTCACCGTTGCGACGATGACGTTTTCCGGGCCCCGAACATCAATCTGCGGCGCGCCCGCGTATGCGTCGGCCTCAAACAGGGGGCGGATCCGCCGCATCGGGGTGAAACGCCATTCCTCTTCACGACCCTGGGGGCGACCAAAGTCAGCACTCGCGAAAGAGGTGAAACGGTCCGCACGCGAAACCTTTGACGGCTCCAGTACGTTTGTTGATTGCTTCTGAGTTGTCATATCAGCCGACGGACCCTTCCATCTGCAGTTCGATCAGGCGGTTTAGTTCAAGCGCGTATTCCATCGGCAGGTGCTTAGCAATCGGCTCAATGAAGCCACGCACAATGGTGGCCATCGCTTCGTTTTCGTCCAGACCGCGGCTCATCAGGTAGAACAGCTGGTCTTCGTTCACCTTAGAAACCGTTGCCTCGTGCCCCATTTCGACGTCCTCGGTACGAACGTCGACGTAAGGGTAGGTGTCGGTGCGGGAAATCTTGTCGACAAGCAGCGCGTCGCAAAGCACGTTTGATTTCGACTTGGTGGCACGCGAATGCACCTCAACCAAACCGCGGTACGAAGTTCGTCCCCCAGCGCGGGAAACGGACTTGGCAACAATGGACGAGGACGTCTTGGGCGCCATGTGAACCATCTTCGCGCCCGTGTCCTGGTGCTGACCGGTGCCGGCAAAACCGATGGACAAGGTTTCCCCGCGGGCATTCTCTCCCATCAGGTAGCAGGCCGGGTACTTCATGGTGATAGCGGACCCGATGTTGCCATCAATCCACTCCATGGTCCCGCCCTCTTCCACAATGGCGCGCTGTGTCACCAGGTTGAGGACGTTGTTCGACCAGTTTTGGATGGTGGTGTAACGAACGCGTGCATCCTTCAAAACGAAGATCTCCACGATTGCGGAGTGCAGCGAGTTCGTGTCGTAGATCGGCGCGGTACAACCCTCAACGTAGTGAACGTAAGAGCCTTCATCAGCGATGATCAGTGTGCGCTCAAACTGCCCCATGGCTTCCGTGTTGATACGGAAGTAGGCCTGAAGTGGGATCTCCACATGTACGCCCGGTGGCACATAGATAAAGGAGCCACCCGACCAGGCTGCGGTGTTCAGCGAGGCAAACTTGTTGTCACCTGCTGGAACCGACTTGCCAAAGTACTTCTGGAACAGTTCCGGGTACTCACGAAGACCACTGTCGGTATCGAGGAAGATAACGCCCTGGGCTTCGAGGTCTTCCTGAATCTGCTGGTAAACGACCTCGGACTCATACTGGGCGGCAACGCCCGCGACCAGGCGCTTCTTCTCAGCGTCCGGGATCCCCAGGCGGTCGTAGGTGTTGCGAATGTCCTCAGGAAGGTCTTCCCACGACTGCACCTGACGGTCAGTTGAACGCACAAAGTACTTGAAGTCGTCAAAGTTGATGCTGCTGAGGTCGGGACCCCATGTCGGCATTGGCTTGCGCTCAAAGAGATTGAGAGCCTTCAGACGCCGCTCCAGCATCCATTCAGGCTCACCCTTGGTCTCCGAAATGTAGCGGACAATGCCCTCATTGATTCCCTTGGGAACGCCCTGAGAGTAGTCGTCACTGTCGCGCCACCCGTACTCGTAAGCGCCAATACTGTCGATGATCTCATCATCAGACAGCGGCGCCTTAGGAGCGAGGGTCTCGATTGACTGCGTCATAGATTCCTTCTTTTCGATTCTGTTTCAGTTACCCAAGTCGTCTCTTGAGGTTCACGTTTGCCTCAATGCCATGTTTTTCCGAGGGCGAGCCGCCGGCATGCCGATCGGAATGTGTGTTGTGCAGACATGTCCGCCCTGCGCCAAGGTCGACAGTCTCTGGACGTGGACGTCAAGGATGCGGCTGAATGCGGCCAGTTCTGCGTCGCACATTTGCGGGAAGTCAGCTGCAACATGCTCAATCGGGCAGTGCCCCTGGCACAGTTGGATCGCAAAGTCGCCGCTACCGATGGGGCGGATGCTTGCGGCATACCCGTCCTCGGTAAGGGCCGAAGCAAGCGCCTCTGCCCGCAGGCGTGGATTGGTTCCAGCAGCGCGAACCACAGGGGTGTAGCGCCGCTCAATCTCACGGGAACGAGATGCCGCAAAACCGTCAATCAGCTCTTCCCCAGCGGCCTTCGACATGTACGACAGGGCCTTCGTGGCTAGTTCCATGTAGCCATCTTGGAGGCATTCCCGTCCCCCGTCGGTTGCCACGTAGTGGCGCGCAGGGCGCCCTCGTCCACGCTTCGAGAGGGAAGCAACTTCGTGTTCGCGAATCTCCCCGGACTCTTCCAACGACGTGATGTGCCTGCGCACGGCAGCCGTGGTGAGCCCGAGGAACCTTGAGATGGCTCCAGCCGTAACTGGCCCGTTCTCAATCACCAGGTTGCGGACCATTTGCCTCGTGCCCGTGTCCCGGGCTGCATCGCGGGTCTTTGTAGTCGAGTCTTCACCCATCATGGCCCCCGTTCGCGCAATCGTTCTGCCAAGCCACCACAGGATGCAGTCATCTAAGACCGCTGTGTAGGCTTCCGAAACAGTCTAGCCGATTTTCGAAACACAGCTATTGGCAAAACCTCACGTTTGACCACATTGTGGCAAGGGACCTCTGACTCAGGACCGCGGAACCATGCGGATTACTCCGCCTTGGCCGGGCTTTCGAGGGCGGAAGCCTGCCGCTTTATGGCGGCCTTCACAAATTCCGTAAATAGTGGATGCGGGCTAGTAGGACGCGACTTAAACTCCGGGCGCGCCTGGGTTCCAATGTAGAAAGGATGCTGCTCTTCATCCATCTCCACGAACTCAACCAGCGAGCCATCCGGAGAGAAGCCGCTGAAGCGCAGGCCAACGCCAGCTAGGGCGTCCTCGTACTCCCGGTTGATTTCAGCACTCTGGTGGTGCCGTTCGCTGATCAAAGTCTCACCGTAAATGCGCTGCACGCGCGAACCTTCAACAAGGGCAGCCGGATAGGCTCCCGCCCTCATCCCCGTCTTCCGGTTGGTGCCGTCCTCAGCCTGCTGGACAACCACTTCGTTCTCAATGATGAGCGGGTGGTCTGCTGCATCTCCCGAAACCGGAACGTCAGCCAGAACTCCCTTCGCAGCATCAATGACCATGCACTGAGCGCCAAGCCCAATCCCCAGAACAGGAACGTTGTTCTTTCGCGCCCACTCCAACGCGCCGAGGACGCCCCCGATCTTTTCATTCCCGAATGTTCCGGGAAGGAGGATGCCGTCAACATCAGCCAGCGCCTTCGCAGCAGCTTCTGGGGTAGCGCACTTGTCGGCGCGGATCCACCGGGTCTTCACGCGGCAGTCATTCGCAAAACCGCCAGCCTTGAGCGCTTCCGTAGCGGACAGGTAGGCATCTTGAAGTTCGGTGTACTTGCCAACCAGGGCAATCTCTACCTGATGCAGGGGTGAATTGACGCGTCGCAACAGGTCATCCCAGCGCGTCCAGTCGACGTCGTGGAAGAGCAGGTCAAGGCGTCGCACCACAAACGCATCCAAACCCTGCCGGTGCAGGACCTTGGGGACCGCGTACAGGGACGAAGCATCCGGGCAGAGGATGACGCCCTCAAGGTCGACGTCGCACATCATTGAGACTTTGCGCTTGATGGAATCTGGAACCTCAACCTCGGTACGCAACACGATGACGTCCGGCTGGATACCCACGGACCGTAGTGTCGCGACGGAATGCTGGGTGGGCTTTGTCTTGATCTCTCCCGCAGCCTGCACGTACGGCAACAGGGAAACGTGGATGAACATGCAGTTGTCGCGACCTAGTTCACGTCGCACCTGGCGGGCCGCCTCAAGGTAGGGCGCCTCCTCAATGTCGCCGACCGTTCCACCAATCTCCGTAATGATGACGTCGGGGGCTGGGCTCCCGTCGGTGGGCTCAGCCTGGATACGCATACGGCGGGCAATCTCATTGGTGACGTGAGGAATGACCTGCACGGTCTCTCCCCCATAGAATCCGCGTCGGTCATTGGCGAGGACGGAAGAGTAAACCTTCCCCGTCGTCGCGTTGGCTCCCCCGGACAGTGAGACGTTGAGGAAACGTTCGTAGTGGCCGATGTCGAGGTCGGTTTCAGACCCGTCCTCGGTCACAAATACTTCACCGTGCTGGAAGGGGTCCATCAGTCCGGGATCAACGTTGAGGTATGGGTCAAGTTTCTGCATCACCACGTGCAGGCCACGGGCGCGAAGAAGCATACCTAAAGATGAGGCAGTGAGTCCCTTACCCAGGGAGGAAACAACACCCCCGGTAACAAAAATCTGTTTTGTGACGTGATTATTGCCTGAAGAAAGCCCGTTGGAGGGCCGGGGAGAGTCATTGACCATGGACCCTAATTCTACGCTGTGACCAGGGGGCAAAACGACTCGCTTCAAGCCCAGTCCGTCACGTTGTGGCGACTATGGAAGAGGTGCTAGCACTTCGAGCGCGCCAGATTGCGTTCCATATGATCCCGTAGCACCCGAAGCTAGGGCCAGGACAGCGTTGAGGGCACCCATTGGGCTTCCTCCCCTATCAGCTGTCGCCAGCGGGGAACCCGCTTCGCGGAGAACTGCGATGAACTGATCGGCCGTGGCGGCCTGTCCCACAGCTACCGCTGGCACACTCGCGTCAGCAAATGCGGTGCCGAGGGCGATCCACCCGTCACGGGTCAGGGGCGCCACGGAGACGGCCGCATCCCCACCGGCCTCGTTCCCTGACTGAGTTTGATCAACCCCGGCAGGGCGTTCGCTTCCGGCTCCCACCAGCATGAGCCCATCCGCGAGCTCGGTCGACAGGGCGACCACCAGGGGCGTGGCCTCATCGGTCAGCATCCCACCGATAAGTTCCGCGTCGGGGCTGTCCACTGTCAACGTTTCTACCAAGCCTGTCGCGAGCACTGCGGCTGGAGATGGATCCGCGGGCCGCCCTGCTAGGTACGAAGAGACTGGAGACGCCAGGGTTTCTCGGTAGGTATTGGCATCCTGAGAGACGAAGGCCTCCGTGAGTTCAACGGGACCCAACACTTGCGCGCCAGCCTGCTCAAGCGCGCTTGTTGCAACATCAACATCTGCGCTGGTCGCGTCCGGGAGCACAACCACCGCGATGTTCTTGCCAGACATGGTCCCCGGGAGGACCTGCTCGGCCAGAGCAGAAGCAAGCTCCTGCCCTGCCTCACCTTCCGCCGAGGCCGCTGCCAGTTCCTCTTGAAGATCGGCAACCGAGGCCACAGCCGCCTCATCTGAGCCGACGTTGCTAATAGCATTTTGCAGTGGGCCAGCCCCAAGAACAACCCCAACTGCAAGCGCCAAGAACACGCCAATCAGTGAAACCAGATGGTAGCGAAAGTTGATCATGAGCGGACCTTCCGAGCGGTGACTTTCGTGATTTGGGGCTGGCTATCGTGGCCGTGCAGGCCTGCCATCACCCGCGGAGATAGGAGGGATCGGCCCAACATTGGAAGGACGCCGGCGACCCCGATGAGTCCGGAACCAAGTGGGGTAAACAGGAAGGCTGCGACCCCGGCCAGGAGGGCGGCAACAAGCAGCAGTGCAAGCCACCATCCGGACAGACGAGGACGGTAGACGGCAAGCAGTGCGTCGAGGGAGAGGAGTCGGTCCCGCAGCTGCGCTGCGACAAGCACGCTGCCCGTGGTTTCGAGGCCACTTCGGTCGATGAACTGGGTGAGGGTGCGCGGCGCGGAGCAGTCCACGACCGCCGCTGCACCGTTGCTGGCTGCGAACAGCATCGCGACGTCGGTGCCTGACAGGCCCGTGAGAACCGCGTCGAAGTCAACGGAGTGTCGTTTCAGCATTTCTCGTGCCGGAACGACTTCGTCCGTGCTGGGTACCACTACTTGACGGACCTTTTTCAGGAGGCGCGCCTCAACGTCCCTTGGGTCACCAACCAGGACCGTTGGTTTCAAACCTACCTGCGCCAGCGCATTTGCTCCCGTTCCAACAGCGATGATGACGGGGTTGTGGTCGCCAACGAACTGGCGTAGCTGCGTCTTTTGAGCGGTGAAGTCGGATGTGGGGGTGGCGATCAGGGCAATCCTTCCCTCCATCTTGACTCGGGATGAAGGTAGCCCCACTCCGTCAACAATCAGGGGCTGTTCGGATGCGAAGTCGCGTGATGCAGATAGGGCGTAGGCGCCAACCTTACTCACGAGCCGCTCTTGCACGCCTGTTGCGTCCTCGTTTGCGTCGCGAGTGCTGACCCGTCTTCCGGAAGCGAGTAGGCCCTCCTTCGTTGAGACGTCCGCATCTGTAATGTCGAGGACGGCTCCATCTCGGACATCCAAAATGTCGTTGCCGAGGTCGTCAATGACCGTCACTCCGCGGTCTAGGAGGGCTGCGGTCCCTGTTGCGAGGGCGCGACCCGTTGACCCCTTCGCCGCATTGAGGACGGCCCTTGGGTTGTAAGAGAGGAGTGTGTGCGCGGCTTCAAAGTCTAAGTCGGGTGCGTCGACGATGAGGATCGTGCCGGGTGGGGGCGCTTGAAGGAAGCGTCCGTGGCGGTCGGCGACCTGAGCGCGGGCAGAGAACGATTGGGGGGATGCCGTAGTCACGATGTCGATTCTTCCACGTTGCCTGCTCTTTCCAGTTTGAGGGCGTGTCGGCGTGCCGCGCCCTCCTTGTCGTCACCGCCCAGCATTCGCACAATCTCATCGGTCTTGTCTTCATTGCTGACGGGGCGCACCCTTGCGGTTCCATCACTTTTCTCGACGACGAAGTTGGCGTCGGCGAGGGCGGCCACCTGGGGCAGGTGAGTGACGACGATGACCTGATGAAAATCGGCTAGGGCCTTGAGTCGCGCCCCAACCTGGTTTGCTGTCAGGCCACCGATTCCGGCATCCACCTCGTCAAACACCATGGTTTGTGGTGTTTGATCGGTGGCGAGGACGACCTCGATGGCAAGCATGATGCGTGACAGTTCCCCGCCGGAGGCGCCCTCGTCCAAAGGAGTTGCTGGAGCATTGGGGTGGGGCTGCAGCAGCATCTGTACGCGGTCTTGCCCCGAAGCGGAAAGTTCAGTCGTGCTGACTTCAACAATGACGCGAGCATTGGCGAGTGCCAGTGCAGTAAGTTCCCCGTTGACCTTCTTCCCGAGGTCTTCGGCGGCAAGCCGCCTTGATGCCGACAGGTTTTCAGCGAGTTTTTGAAGCTCCTGCTCAGCCGCTTCTAGGGCAAGGCGGGCGGCCTGCGGATCCCCTTCAACCCCCTCAAGTTCACCGATGCGCGTCTTGGCGGTTTCGCACCAGGCAAGCAGTTCCGCCGCGTCACGCGCGCGCCCTCGGCACAGTTCCGTCAGGGTTGCTCGACGTTCATGGAGGCGCGCAAGTTCGTCTGGATCATCAAAGAGAACTTCACCGTAGTCACGTAAATCAGAGATCAGCTCATTGATCTCCGCGTCCATGGACTGCGCCCTCCGACTGTATTCCTCCAGTTGCGGATCGAGGTAGGAGGCCTTGAGGAGAACGTCAACAACGGAACCCAGCAGGTCAGCCACGGCCGCTTCGGATCCAAATCCCTCACCCGTCAGTGTCGCAAGTGCCCCACCCGATGCGGACCTCAACTGTTCAACGTTGGAGAGCCTGTCGATTGCTGAATCCAGCTGCACCTCCTCGTCCGGGGACGGATCCAACGCTGCGACCTCGTCGGTGACTTCACGCAGGTAGCGCAGTTCCACTTCGAGGCGATCCTTATCGGCTTCCAGTTGTGCGGTGCGGGCCCGCAGGTTTGTGACTGTGGCCCACTGCCGCTGATAGGCGGCTAACTGGTGGTCGTGTGGTGGCGGGGCATAACGGTCCAGCAGCTCCCTCTGGTGGGTCGGTGATTTGAGGCGCCACTGGTCGGCCTGCCCGTGGATCGTGATCAGGCTACCTGCCGTGTCGGCCAGGGTCCTGGCCGGAACGGGTCGCCCGGAAATTGCAGCGCGTGACCGCGTGGGGGTGACAGTGCGCGCGAAGGCCACTTCGCCCTCGTCGACCTGGAATCCCGCTTCCTCCAAGTCGTTTGCAACAGCGGTGGGAACGGAGATTACTGCGTCAACTTCAGTGCGGCCGCGCCCCGTCTTGATGATTCTGGGTTCGGCGCGCCCGCCCGTGAGGAGGCGAAGGGCCGTGAGGAGCATGGTCTTCCCCGCACCGGTTTCACCCGTTATTGCAGTGAGTCCGCCCCCCAGTTCCAGGTCACAGTCTTCAAGCAACGCCAAACCAGAAACGCGCAGATCAGTCAGCATTGAGATGTTCCGTTGTCGCCACGCCCTCGGCACGCCAGCCGACCACCGGTAGGTTGAACTTGCTGACGAGGCGTGCGGCGAAAGGCGTGTTGTCGAGGCGCACCAGCTTGATGGGCTGTGATCCCGCGGTGACTTCAATACGTGACCCTGGCGGGGCGACCACTTCGCGACGCCCGTCCAACCACACGGTTGGGGCAACGCGGTTGGATTCGAGGACGCCCACCTCCAAGTGTGAGGTGGGGGCGACAACCAGCGGCCTCGTAAACAACCCGTGAGCAGCGAGCGGAGCCATGACGATTGCCTGCGTTTCCGGCCAAACCACGGGACCACCGGAAGAGAACGCGTAAGCTGTCGAACCCGTTGGCGTCGCCAAAATGATGCCGTCCGCAGCGTAGGTGGAAACAACCTGTCCGTCGACCACGAACGCGAACTCTGCTGGGTGGGCGTTGTCAGAATGTAGAACGACGGCGTCGTTGAGCGCCCAGTCATCGCGGACGGTTCCGTCGGGGCTGACTATCCGCACTTCCAAAGTCATGCGGGGATCAATTCCGTAGTCACCAGCGGCAATCTGCCGCAAAACGAACCCGATTGAATCAGCAGTAGTTTCAGTGAGGAAACCCATGTGCCCAAAGTTGATGCCCAGCAGGGGCACGTCCTCCCGGTAAGCAATCTCAGCGGCTTTCAGTAGCGTCCCATCCCCACCAAGCGTCAGGATGAGGTCTGGCTTTTCCTCAAGGACGAGGGCGTCAAAGTTGGCGTCACCATCCATGATGTCGGCAGCATCGATTAGTTCGATGTCTAGTTCTTCGGCGTGACGATGCAACCGCTTCGCGGCCTTGCGGACATCGTCGCGGTGCATATGGCGAACTACAAGGATCCTCATTGTGTCGACTCAATCCCTTCTTGGGGGCCATTTTCCACGGCCGCGCGGATCGCTTCTGCAAGGTCACTACCGTTTATTGGCGTCAGCGCCCCGTCTTTGACTACCGTATCGGGGGCTAATGCCAGAAAGTACTCCACGTTACCGGCGGGACCTGGCAGTGGCGATGGCGCTACCCCCACCACGTGAAGGCCAACGCCCTCGGCAAACTCTGCGACCTGGGTGACTGCCTCGATGCGCAGTTCTGGGTCACGGACCACTCCCCCGGGACCAACGCGGCCTTTGCCGACCTCGAACTGGGGTTTCACCATGAGGACCTGCAGCGCATCGGGGGCGCATCGGGCCAGGTTGTCGATCACTTTGGTCAGGGAAATGAACGACAGGTCTGAAACCACCAGCGTGGGGGCAGCGCCGCTTTCGGACAGCACCTGTTCGGGGGTGAGGTGGCGAATATTTGTGCGCTCGAAGACTTCCACCCGGGGGTCTTCACGCAGTTTCCACGCTAGTTGTCCGTAACCCACGTCGACTGCAACCACGGACTGCACGCCCCGGCTCAGCAGCACTTCGGTGAAACCGCCGGTGGATGCTCCAGCATCCAAACAGCGTTGCCCGTCAAGTGGCGGCAGTATTCCCTCAAATGCGTCGAGGGCACCCAGTAGTTTGTGCGCCCCCCTGGAAACCCAATCCTGTTCGGGGGCAGCAACTACTTCGAGTGCAACGGAGTCCTCAACTTGTGTGGCCGGTTTGGTTGCGGTCATCCCGGCGACTGTGACGCGGCCAGACGCAATCAACTGCTGCGCAACCGTCCTCGACTCTGCGAGGTGGCGGCGCACCAGTTCTGCATCTAGCCGGCGTCTGGTCATTGCACCTTCAGCGACGCGAGTTCTTCACGCAGCTCTTTCTCAAGGGCGCGCAGACCTCCCAGCTCACTGTTGAGGCGCTGTAGAACATCCGTGCCTTCAGGCGCACGAAGCGCTTCGACAGGCAGCGGATTCTCCAGCGCTTCAGCGAGGCTGTTTTCAGTCATCGCTACCGTCGCCGTCCTCGACAGTGTCTTTGGCGGCTTCCGCGGCCTCGTCAGTAATCGCCTCGGCCTCTTCAACGACCTCGGCCTCTTCAACCAACGCGTCCTCGGCTGCGACCTCTTCAGCGATGGCTTCCTCAAGTACTGCATCTTCACCGGACGTTTCTTCTTCCGGCTCAGGCTCCTTGAAGTTGGGTTCGGTGATGATTCCGGCAAGATCGGCGTTGTCCACAACGATCAGTTCTGGAATGCGCACCTTGTGGTCGGCATCCGTGGCTTCCCATCCGGCAGCTGCTGCCGCGCGGTAGGTATCAAGGTTGATGGTGACAGGATCACCATCAGAACGAAGTTCAATACCGTCGACAACCATGTATCCCCAGCGGGTAAATGACACAGGCTGGGAGACACCTGCAGTCCACGTTCCATCCCTGTGGTGTTTGGGTTGCGGATGCGTCTCCTGAAGACCACGCAGGTCAAGCGCTAGGTAAGCGGGACGTTCACCACGCTTGGCGCGTACAACGTCTGCTGCACTACTGACGCCTGTGAGGACATGCAGGGAAGGCATGCGAGCCGCGAACGCAGCTGCGGTATCCGTTTCCAAGCGGTCACCAACGCTAAGCGGATTCTCAGCTTTGACAGTTGCTGCAGCGCGAACCATGATTTCAGGATGGGGCTTGCCCGTTGCCTCAGCGCGGCGGTTCGTGGCCCTAGAGACTGCGGCTACAAGTGAACCGTTGCCAAGCGCCATGCCACGCTCGGTTGGGAGCGTGGTGTCCAGGTTGGTCGCGTAGAAGCGTGCCCCATTATTGATGGCGTAGGCCGCTTCAGAAAGCTCCGCCCACCCCACATTGGCGGCGTAACCCTGCACCACGGCGTCAACTTCACCCTTAGCATCACGAACGGCAACAAACCCTGCCTCTTTCACCAGATCTTCAAGTGGCTGTGATCCAACGACGAGGACGGTAGAGCCTGGCTCAAGCTGCTCTTTGATGAGGTAGACACAGTCCATAGCCGAGGTCATGATGTGCTGAGCCTCTGCGGGAATACCGAATCCAGCCAACTTCTCAACAACCTCTTGGGCCGATCGCGAGGCATTGTTTGTCGCGTAGGACAGGCTCACGCCATCGTCTGCGACTTCGTTGAGAACTTCGGAGGCGTGGTCGATTGGATTCGCTCCCTCGAAGCAAACACCGTCCAAGTCGAGCACCAGGGCGTCGTAGATCTCAGACAGTGCCTGCGTACTACCTCGAAGTGGGGTTCGCGTGTGGTCAACGTCCGCATCAAGAAGTTCACCAAGGTCGGTGATCTCCATGACCTCTTCCTCAACCGGCATAGCCTCTTCAACTGCGACGGCTTCTTCTTCACGTCCGAGGACGCGCAACAGGTCAGCTTGCATGCTCATGAGCCGAGCGCGCTGCTCATCAACGCCTTCGGCGGGAATGGCGCGAAGTGCATCTTCAACCAGGACCAGACTCAGTTCGGTCTGACCTAGGTCTTGACGAGCTCCTGCTGCAACCAAGATAACTTCAACCTGCTCGTCAAGAGGCATCTTGGAGGTGTCCGCAGCCTCAATGACTTCAAGGGCTTTCTCTGGGCGTCCCAGCCCGCGCTCACTATCTGCCTCAATGGCGCGGAGGGACTCGTCGCCCCGCATCCGTCGGACTGCGCGCACCTCACGAAGAGCTTCTTCGTAGCGCCCGGTGGCGTAAGCGGTCAGTGCAGCCGCTTCGCGAACCACATCGACTCGACCCGCGCGCTTCACTGCGGCCTGTGCGTGTTCATATGCCTTGTCGGCATCGACATCCAGCAGCTGGCCAGCCATCACCAGGTGGCGAGCCACAATTTCCTTGTTGGCGCCGGCAAGGGTGTCCAGCGCATTGAGAACTTCTTCCCCGATCTCATCTGCAACGACACCTGCGGGAATTACGGGCTCGTTAGGGTCTGCTGAACGGTATTCAGCCTGGTGTGACTTCGGCTTCTTGCTGCCAAATCTGTCATCGCGGCGATCTTGGTTACGCCCATCTGAGCGCTGCCCGGCAAACCGTGGCTGCTCGTCGCGCCTATCCCGACTATCGCCCTTTCGATTATCGCGACGGTCATCCCGGCGATCATCCCGACGACCACGGTTGTCCCGCTGGTTGCGGTCCCGATCACGATCACCATACGAACGGTTATCCCGGCGATCATCACGCTGCCCACGATTGTCCCGGCGATCATCACGCTGGTTCCGATCACGATCACCATACGAACGGTTATCCCGACGATCATCACGCTGCCCACGGTTATCCCGGCGATCATCACGCTGATTCCGATCACGATCACCATACGAACGGTTATCCCGACGATCATCCCGCTGCCCACGGTTATCCCGGCGATCATCCCGCTGATTTCGATCACGATCCCGGTCACCATAGGAACGATTGTCCCGGCGGTCGTCACGCTGCCCACGGTTATCCCGACGATCATCACGCTGCCCACGGTTATCCCGACGATCATCACGCTGATTTCGATCACGATCCCGATCACCATAGGAACGATTGTCCCGGCGATCATCACGCTGGTTCCGATCCCGATCACCATAGGAACGATTGTCCCGGCGATCATCACGCTGATTCCGATCCCGATCATTGGAACGCGGCGCCCGGCTTCCACCTTGTCCGCCGCGGCCAGCGTTGTTGTCCCGCCTGTCACCGCGTGGGCGGCCTTGGTCATTTGACCGATTTTCGTACGCCACGTTGCCTCTTTCACTCTGCAGAAATACTGCGACCAGTCTACCCGTGGCCTCCAGCAGAGTAAGCACACCCTGGTACGCAACACGTCACGCTCACCCATTGGGCTTGTGGGTCATGGTCTGCGGGGACAGCGTGCGCGCCTAAGGTTGCCGCAGTCGCCTAAGGTTGCCTGCAATTCGCAAGGACGCAGGCAACCTTAGGTGATACCGGCAACCTTAGGTTGCTCTTCATAAGAGGGCTGTAGGTGGTGTTTGAATCCTCCGGTGCGGAGGAGGCTTTGGTGGATGTTGTTTTGCAGGTTTCGAAATCCCTGGGGCGATGCAGCGGAGATGGTCGAGGAGCCAGTTCGGGAACCCCGGGGCGCCTTGTACTTGGGGTGCCCCACCCACGTCGGGGGTGCCCCACCCACATCGGCGGCACTCACGCCCACCCCCGCGGCACCCACGCCTCCGCGAGATCGAATATTATCGACAGTTTCGGGTCCAATAACAGTGTAATGTGTCGATACTATTCGATCTCGCGGTTTGAGGCGGGTAGTGACGGCAACGGTTCGCTGTCGTAGAGGCGAGAAGGATACCCACAGTCTCTTCTGCGGAGAGGCGCCCTTGGTTTGGGAGGCTGTTGGGGGCGCGGTGAAAACCTGCCACATCAGTGTAGTTAGGTACGGCGCCCCCGCGGCGAACGCGAAACCCTGAAGTTTAGACACCAATAATGGCCGCATCCCCCCAATAATGGCCGGTATCCCAGGCGTGCGCGCATTGGTCCCTTAAACAGCGACCGGCGGCCCGACCCTTCCGAGTCTGACCGCCGGCTCACCGACTATTGGTTCGTGACTACCTCTCGCCTCTTGCCGATTCCCACCCACTGGTGGTGCTCATTATCTGAGCCTCACCCTGAGCAGTTAGCAGCCACCAACCTCCTACCTTTGGATGTTCCAAAGGCTCCTACTTGCACTCCGGCAGCTTCATGAGAGCGTTAGGTAGTACGCCGACGCCACCAACGAGAGTGGTCATCTCAACCTGTGAATCCGCACCGGTGATCCACTCAGAGACCACTGGCTTCGGAATGCACTTCCCATTGCTCAGAACCAGACGCTGTGTCGGGTCACCTGCAGCAGGAGCAGCAGACAGAGCATCCGGGAAGTCTGTACCCGTTGCTACCCAAACACCGGTCATTGCAGTGTCCCCAACATTTGCGCTCACATAGTTGTTCACAGCAATGTTGGTTGCATACCTATCCGCACCTGACACACGGGTGACGGTCGAGAAGTCCTTCTTCAAGTTCGACTCGATCTTTGCGTTGACTGCACCCACACCGCCCGCGATCACAACATTATCGGTTCCGAGGCGCTTCAGAAGCGCTGTGGACTCCGACATGAGGTTCGAACCCGAACTACCGTTGACCAGCAGCACCGGAGCGTCGAACGCACCCGCAGCTGCCGAAGCAGACAGACCATCCGGGTATGACAGACCGGTCGCAATGAACGCCCGATCAACATCTCGGCCACTGAAGAAGGTCTGGAAGACCTTCGCGCTAGTCTCGTAGCGGTCCTCTCCACCGATTCGCAGCGGGAACACACCGGTTGCATTGCGCAACTGTGCCACCACGTTCGACGAAACAACACCGCTACCACCGATCACGTACACCTTGCTTGGCGCAAGACTCTTGATCTTTGCCAGGCTCTGTGCAGGAAGGGCACCCTTTGCAGTGAGGAACAAAGAACCATCGTTCACCGTTACCGCGGGTGATACAGACAGTGCATCCGCGAAGCCGGTACCTGACGCAACGAACACCACTCCACCCTTTTCGTGGTCGAGGGCGTTGATGACTGCCAGGTTGGTCGAATAGCGGTTGTCACCAGCGACGCGACGAACGTTGGGCTCAACTGGCTCCGGGCTGCTGCCTGAACGCGCAGGCACAATAACCTCTGTGCCCGTCGGAGTAGCAGTAGCAACAAGGTTGCCTTCGCCGCCAAAGCCCGCCGGAACAGTGAATTTCACGGTTGCCGAATCAGTCCAGTTGCCGTCCTCAAGTTTGGACTCGTTGATGGCGAACGTTCCAATCTCAGTTCCTGCAAGAGACACCTTCAACTCAGTGTTCTTCGGAGCTCCCACAGCCTGAACATTGATGTCACGGAATGTCAGGGTAACTTCCTGACCCGCTACCAAACCTTCTTCTGGCATGCCTTCAACCGCAACACCCCGACGTGAGAAGTCTGGGGCAATCGGGGTCTCAAACACGATTGTTTCGTCGGCGCCAGCTGTCGCGCCAGACGCGACCGATAGGTACTCCAGCCACGACTCCCAGTCAACAAGACCTGTGTCGATAACGGTTGCATCCCTGAATGCGAAGAAGTTGTCTCCACCAGCAGCCAGGAACTCGAATGTACCGACGTTGTACGTCTGGTCCATTTCAAGAGCCTTCCCGTCAAGCGTGACCGAATCAATTACGCCGAGCTTGAAGTCGGGGTGAGCTGGATCAGTGTACTCGTGGTAGGTGTACGAGATATTGTCCGACAGACCCAACTGCAGGTAGGAACGTGAAGGAACTGCACCAGTTGCATCACGCTGCCACTGCTGTTCCAACATCTTCACAATCTGTTCCCCAGTCATCTGGGCAACTGAGAGGTTGTTGTTGAACGGCAGGACTGCGCGGGCACCGGCGACCGTGATGGTTCCATCTGCTCCGTACTCGAAGTCTGTCCGCAGGCCACCCGGGTTCGTCACACCAAAGTCAGGTGCAACCGGGAGAGTAGCCATCTGTCCATCACGGAGCATGTTGCCGACCAGAGTGCCCATCGGGGATTCGCCGTCACGGTTGTTTGCCGCCCCGGTTGTGCCCTTCTGCCACTTGCCGTCAACGTACTCACCCAAGGTGTAGTCACGGGAAAGGGTCTGCGTGATCTTACCGACCGGAACAGCACCTTCCGCGTCTGCAACCTGCAATGCTTCCAGGGTGATTCCGTAGATTTCCTCCATGGTTTGGTTACCATCGACCATGTCTTCAATGCTCTTGCCAGCGGCGAAGCCAGCGACATTGACGATCTCCATCGAGTAGTCCTCGAGGACGCCAGAATCACGACCAACGGAGAGGACAACCTTACCGACGTTGGTACCGTACTGACCCGTCGAAACGATGGGGCGAGTAGCGCCATCAACGCCGGGAACCGGACCATTCCATGTGTACACCCGGTGGGTGTGACCGTTGAAGATCACGTCCACTGCAGCTGAGGTCTCAGTAACGATGCGAGCAAAGATTCCGCCCTCTTCGATCTTCTCCTGAAGCGTGGTGTCCGCGCTCACTGCAGCAGCACCTTCGTGGTACTCAGCAATGATGATGTCCGGGCGGTACGAGGCCGGGAGGGACTCGAGACGCTCAGCGACACGGTTTACCGCGTCGACCGGATCACCAAATGTCAGGCCAGCTACGTTATCCGGGTTTACCAGCGTGGGAGTATCTTCAGTCACCACTCCGATAACTGCGATCCTCTGGCCACCTGCATAGAATGTTGCGTACTCAGGCAGGACCGGAGTAGTGGTCCCTTCCTTGTACACATTCGCACCCAGCAACACACCATTGAACTCTTTGGCGAGGCGATCACGAAGATCAGCCCAACCGGCATCAAATTCATGGTTGCCCACGGCCGATGCTTCCATGCCCAGGGCATTCAGCAAGTCGATTGTCGGCTGGTCCTTGGCTAGTGCCGAAGCAAACAGCGATGCCCCAACGTTGTCACCGGCTGAGAGGAACAAGGAGTTCTCGTAAGGTGCCTGGTTCCGTAGCGAGTCGATCGTGTAGGCGAAGTTGATCGTCGAACTTGCCGTGATCGCATTCTTGTCGTCACTTAGCTTCCCATCAATGCGACCGTGGAAGTCGTTGATGTTGAGAAGTGTGACCTCATCTGTTGCGACTACATCTTTTCCGGCCTTCAAACCCACAACTGCCGGGTCATGGTCGGAAGCCCGAACTGGCTTACCAATGTTCTTCTGAACGAACTCGCCGCCCGTGTAATTGTAGCGTGAGTAGTGCAGACCAATCTGCTCCGGAGCGTTGATGTTCCAGATTGCGTGGCCCGTAACTCGATCAGATGCGGAGTTTGAGATCAGCACGTGGTCCAGCGAGCCGTTAAGTCCGCTGTAGCTGTACGAGGCGGCAGCGGGCACTCCATCAACAATGTTCACGTTGGTGAATCCCGCGGCGTACATGCTGGTCATCGGCTATTCGAAGGTGTAGGAGTTAAAGTCACCGACGAGGACGGTATCTTCCACCGTGCATCCCGTGCGTGCCTTCAGTTCTGCCTTTGCATCTCCGTTAACCCACTTGACGAGGGCGTCAGCCTGAGCTGTGCGGGAAGCGTTCCAGCCGCCCTCACCCAGATCGGCCTCATCCCCAGCACCGGGGCTGGACTTCGACTTGAAGTGGTTCGCGACCAGGAAGAAGGGCTCGCCCCCGGCAGTCGGCTTGAACAGCTGACCGAACGGTGCACGAGCATTGGAGAATGCATCTCCAGCACCCGAGAGCTCACTTAGTGTTAGCTGGCCATCTTCAATTGCGGTCACCTTAGCGGGCTGGTAGATGATGCCCGGGTACATGACGTCCTGCTCATCGATGGGCTCTTGCTCGGAAGGTTCCGGAGTTACATAAGCCCACTTCTCTGTGCCTGCCGCAGCATTCAGTTGAGCAACCAAGTAAGCGGCGGAAGCGCCAGCCTTGGATGCATCACCGAAGGACATCTTGTACGAGTTCTCCAGCTCCATGACTCCGAGTGCCGAAGCATCAAGGTCATTGATTGCCTTAACAATGGAGTCCGTCTGGCGTGCCAGATTTGCCTCATCCCAAGCGCCACGCGGGTTCGACACTGACAGACCATCCTGCACGACATCGGAGCAGCGGTTGATCGCAACAGGAGCACCCGTATTGTCGTTGTAGGACGTGCAGTTCGCGCCGGGGTGGGCAGCTGCCCATGCTCCGCCGAGTGTGGTTGGGAAGTAGTTCTCTAGGTTGAAACCACCCACAACGATGTCTCCACCAAGGTTACCCGGAGCGGCAGGGCGCGTATGGGTGAAGGTGGCGGGCAGCGCGGTGGTAACTGCGGTCTCGGTGGTCATGATCTGGTGGGTCGGGTTCAGCGTCCATGCGTTGTTGCGGTAGTCAACAATGAGTGGCTCAGTGAATTCAACCTTCGCACCAACAGCGGTTGCACCGTCAGCCGAAACGTAAGGTGGCACCAACTTGTTGTTAGTGGCATTGCCCCCCGCGAAACGCGTTGTTGCGCCATCGTCGAGGACGAACAGGTTGGCAGCGTTGGCGGTTGCGATTTCTGCACGCTTGACCGTATCCGCGGTCACGTCCGAGGGCTGCTGCAGCGGGGCACCCGATACAGAGATCCCCAGCGTCCCGTAAGAGTTCGCGTTGTAGTTGTCGGTAACCGCGAACCCAGCATCCGAGGACGGAGTGTAGAGCATCGACTGGATCGCTGTGCGGCCCTCAGCCGTCTTCGGCCAAGCTCCCGTTGCGGGTGTGGCCAATGCGATCCCGGTCGTGTCCGCTACGACCTCAATCTTGGAGGGTGCACTTGCCGCCGGGCCGATGTTGAGCTGACGCAGACCATTGAAGGTCGCAACCGAACCGGTAACCTTCACGTATTTACCAACTTCGGGAGTTGGCGCCACGTTGTTACTGTGGTTGGTGTAAACGAAAATTGCGTCTGATTCTGTGGCTAAGTTGTAAGCACCACCGGAACCGGCCGTCTGGATCACAAATCCGTTCAGGCCACCCGTCGGGTAAGCGGCGGTGACCCAGCCTTCGGTTGTGACAGTTTCGCCATCAGCGCCAGCGCGAACCTCCGCGATGGTTGGATTCGTTGACACATCCAGCGGCGCAATATCTGAGGTGCCTGGCACCTGTACTGGCGCCTCTTCTGCTGGCGCGTCTTGTTCGGGAGCCTCTTCCCCTGGGCTACCTTCTTCGGGGTTTTCGTCTGGAGCCACTTCCCCTGCTGGCTCCGTCACGGCGACCTCAGGGTCACCTTCTGGAAGATCCACCGCAAGAGCAGGGCCGGCAAGGGTGAATGAAGTACCCACCAAAGCCGTTGCTGCCAATACGGAAGACCACCGCGAAACTAATCGCATTCTGTCTTCTTCGACAATGTGGGCGTCTATGCCCACTTGTTGTAATTAAACAAAAAGGCCGGGGGGTAACGATGTGACCATCGCACCTCCCGACTTTCCACACTTCTCCCCGATTTGAGGAGAAGATTGGACTAGCTAACCTACAGTGCGCGCGCAACGCTTGCAACGCGATTGAGGGCGCAGATGGCGACAGGTCACGCAACCATCACAGCATCGTGCGAAAACGTGCCAGAACGCCCTCTGAAACCTGCACTAAAGTGCAACCTAGCCTCCCTGCGGAAGCTGATGCACTCGAAATGGCACGTCTGTCCACACCACGCCGCCGACGTTGACCCGCACGTAGTACTCCCCCGGCCCGGGTAGCATGACGTCGCCCCAGCCGAGGACTGACGGGACATTTGTTGTCGGCCCCGGCTCCCCTTGCCGCTTGATCTGCCCGGACATGACACCAATTTGTTCATCGCGGCCGTCGTCGCCGCGATGCATCAGGTGTGCCTCAACGACGAGAACCTCGAAGTCGTCTTTTTCATCCAGCTCAATCAGTAGTGGAAGAACTGCGCCGAAGGGTGCGGGAAAGTCCTTACGCCACATCTCGCTAACCCCCGCGGAGAGTACGTTGAGCATCCCCTCCCGGATATTCGCAGCGTCAGCAAGTATTGCCATCGCAAGCCTCATCGTGTTTCCTCTCATCACCCATGTTCGAGGTCGATCCCCGTTCCCTCACGTTACCCGCTGTCGGCCACGCTAGGCTAAGTCAATGACCACCACGAGGCGGGTTGGGCAAGTCGGTTTCGCCATCACAACCGTCCTGGTCGCCCTCATTACACTGACGCCCCAGTCCGGGGGCTCAGCACACGGCGCCGTCGCCAAAGCCCTGCTCGATGCCCTTCACGCTATTGGGGTGCCCGCCAGTTTTGGCGAGGTCGAGTGGGAGTTCACCGCAAACATCATCATGTTTACGCCACTGGGCTTCTTCCTCGCCCTGGCGCTTCCAGCCGCGCGACTCTGGCTGGGCATCATCGCACTGCCACTCATGTCAGGGCTTATTGAGGCAAGCCAGTTTCTGTTTCTTCCCAGCCGCTACCCCACTATTTCAGATTTGGCAGCAAACTCACTGGGTGGCTGGCTTGGACTTCTTGCGGGCGTTGGAGTCCTACAAATCATCAACCACTCCACGACCCGACGAGGACGTGCTGGCGCAACCTAGGCTTTAGCCCGCCCGAACTTTGTCCAGCGCCGTAGCTCCGCCCGCTTCGGCATTGCAGGGATCCTGGGAATCCCCTGGCTGATGATGTCAGGTTCTGTCATTTCCCGTCGCTCGCCCTCGAATGTTCCAACGCCAAAGAGATCAACGATGCCGTTAAGATACGCTGCCGTGGTTTCCGCGGCAGGGACCAGCTGATCACGAGACTGTTTGTAAATGGCCCGCGACTCACGGAACGGATCCACAACGTCGAAGTCCCCATTTGACGCTGGAGGTGGCACCATTCCCCTCATACGGGCAACGGCCTCCACCGCCGCCTGTAAAGTGTCTGGAAACTCAGGGAAGCAGACTTCAACGTCCTCCGGACGAACGTGACCGGCGAGGTACGCGAACTCGCGCAACGTAAACGTTCGCCGCAACACCTGGGGGTCCATGCGAACAATACGTTTACGGTGTCCGCGGGAGAGTGCAAGGATTAGGTCGGACACTCCAAGTCTGCCTTTGGTAAGCATCTGCGCCCTATGCGCTTCCATGCCGCCGATGCCAATAGATGCAGCGATCCTAAGCTGTTGCGTAGGTACGCGCCCGTCTGGCACGGCCATAATCCCGGCGCTGGAGATGTTGAATTCTTCCGGTGGGAGGTCCTCACGAAGCAGGTACTCGGCAAGCGGGGATCGACAGATATTTCCAGTGCAAACAGTCAGTATACTCAACATGTGTTCTGGTAGGCCTCTAATCAGGGGTTTTGTCTGATCTAGGTTATCCGGAGAGATGACGACATGCCCACCGTCAGGACTTTTGTCACATAGTGACGACTACTTGCTCCGACGAGTCCCGACTACGGTACCAGCGCCGCCAGGCTCTGTAGCGCCTGGCTTCCGCCACCGCGCACCCGTTCCTTTTCGCGACTGCGCGACCATTTCATGGGCCGGTGAGCCATAGTAAGTGGAGCCGTAATAGACGTATGAGTCATCACCCTTGGTTGGCACCTTGGTCATGACGATTCCGAGGACGCGAGCGTCGATGCGTTCCATCGTGCCCAGCGCATCACCCAGCGCATCCTTACGAGCCTCACCCACGGCCGTCACCATCAGCGCCCCGCCAACATCCTTGGCGATCAGTGCTGCGTCAGTAACAACCAACACGGGCGGCGCGTCAACAATGACGTAGTCAAACTGTGCTTTGAGGTTTGAGATCAGGTCCCCCATTTCCTGGGAGCCAAGCAGCTCCGAGGGGTTTGGCGGGCGGTGCCCGGCCGGGAGAACAACCAGGTTGGGCTGACCCCATCCTTGCAGTGCTTCAGC
Organism: Schaalia sp. JY-X169; assembly: GCF_014069575.1. Lineage (NCBI taxonomy): Bacteria > Bacillati > Actinomycetota > Actinomycetes > Actinomycetales > Actinomycetaceae > Schaalia > Schaalia sp. JY-X169. The sequence continues at coordinate 1,029,188 of NZ_CP059675.1, read as the reverse complement.
GAGGGTGACGCGGCCAATAAGGATGTCGGTAACACCAACCGCGCCCTCGACACCCATCAGGTCTGCAACACGTGGTTTACGTAGGTCCCCGTCCACCAGGCACACTGTTGACCCGGCTTGTGCAATCGCGATGGCTAGGTTTGCGGCAGTTGTCGACTTACCCTCGCTCGGTCCAGCGGAGGTGAACACGAAGCTGCGCGGGTTGCCGTCAACCTTGAGGAACTGCAAGTTGGTGCGGAATGCGCGGAATGCCTCCGCCCTCGGACTGGTGGGATCGTCTTGTACCAGCAGGGGCCGCGTCGTGGAATCAGGGTCGAAAACGATGCGACCCAGGACCGGGTCATCCGTAATCGACGCGACGTCCTGACGGGTGCGAATCTTTGTATCGAGTACGGAACGCAAAACTGCAAGCCCCAGACCGAGCATCAGGCCCAGCATGAATCCCAAGGCAAGATTCCGCGTCACATTGGGGCTGATCGCTCCTCCGGGAACCTGAGCAGGCTGCACCACATCAACTTGAACCCGCGCAGGAGCACCCTCACTGGGACGTTCCAACTGGTTGGTCACCACGTCGGCAAAGACTGCGCTTGTGGTGTTTGCAACCAAAGCTGCCTGCTCCGGATCGGAATCTGTCGCAGAGATGTTGATGAGGACGGTGTTCGTTGGAGAGGACGCAGACACCGCTGACGCCAGTTCAGTCGGAGATAGTGCACCGCCAAGTTCCTCTGACACCTGATCCATGACGATCGCTGTGCCAACCACATCCACGTAGCTTGTCACTGCTGAACGTACAAAGTTTGTGCCTTGGCTGAGGTCCCCCACGGATGCGTCACCCGTCCGCACCGACACGTACAGTTGTGAGGTGGCCTGATACTTGGGGGTTTGGATCATGGACCACGCTGCCGCGGCGCCCGTGATGATGAGGGTCGACACTAGGATCAACACCCAGTTCTTACGGAATATTCTCAGGTAGTCCTGAAGTTCCAAAGTGGCGGTCCCCTCTGAACAGTGTTCTATTACGCGGGAAGCCTATCACCGCAATCCTCACCAAACACGGGCAATTCGGCCTCTAGTGACCGCTCTAATAGTGTGAGACTTCCACCCTGTGGGCCACGACCCCAAATATAGTAGTCGTTATGGAGCAAGAGCAGAATGCCGAGGTCGTCAGAGTTGATGGGCCTCCCCCACCGAAACCACGACTAACCGGCAACGTGAAGGTCACCGATTCCAAGCCGTCGCGGATTCACCGCAAGGAAGATCTGGGTGGAGCACTGCTCGCCCTCGTGCTACTGCTAGCTGTGCTGAGTTTCGCGCTGATGGGAACCGATCACACAACCACTGAGGAAGTTAAGGCCGTCTTCGGCGATCACCTTCGCAACCTACTACTTATTCCCCTGCGGCTGGCTGAAGGGCTGTTCCTCCTCGCCAGTCCGATTGCGGTCACCGTGGCCCTGGCCCGCAAGCGCCGCTTCGATTCTCTTATTGCAGTTGCCATTACGGCGCTAGTTGCTGGGCTCATCACGTGGGGGTTGGCTCTGGTGCTGCCCCATTTGCCCGAGGTCGTGCAGGCAACCCTAACAACCCCGGACATCGGATTAGGCTCCCTGATTGCCGGGCTGACAATCGCCGGCACGGGAGCCTCGTCGAGGGCGATCCGTTTGTCCTGGTACGGGGTGTGGTTCCTCTTGGTGTTGGAGGTGCTGCAGGACAACGGCACTTTGACCACACTTTTCCTCACGTTCCTATTTGGGCGAATGATTGGTGAGGTGGCCCGCTGGGCTTTCGGGTTTGGCGACCTGCGCGCATCGCCCTCGGAGCTGGTTGAAGCCGTCCTCAACATCGGCATCATTCCGGCAAGTATCAGCCGCGAGCTGCCAGAGGGCGACAGTTCAATCTTTTACACCTGGCAGGTCGCGGAGCAAGATGACTTTGCCTATGGAGATGTCGTACTACCCCTGCATGCCGCCGAACAGGGACAGGCCGCCACCTCGGACGCTTCCATCCTGCCGACGCGGCAAGGCACGGTGACCATTGGCGCTGATCGGCGTTATCGGCTTGTCGGCACTGACGGGGTGGTTTACGACCTCGACGTCCTCGACCCGGAGCGGGGCATCACCAACACCCTCTCAGAGCTGTGGTCCACCTTCCGCCTCTCGGGACTTGGGCGTTGGACTTCCCCGTCGGTGAAGGCTCACGCGGAACGAACAGTTCTCACTACGAAGACGGCGATGGAGGCAGGCACGCGGTCCCGACGCCCAGTTGCCCTCAGTGAGGCCGCGGGGTCAACGGTTTTGGTGTGGCAGTCCCTGCCGCCAGTGGCCAGCATCTTGGACGAGGACGCAGCAGATGACCTGCTAGACCAGGCGTGGACCCAACTGAATGCTGCGCATAGTCGTGGCGTCTCGCACCAGAACCTTGATGGGACGCGACTCCTGGTGGACGAGGACGCCCGCCTGTGGATCGTCGGTTGGGATCAGGGCGACGTGGGAAGCTCCCTGCTGAGTCGCCAGGTTGACTGCGCCCAGCTCCTCACGTGCCTGGCACTCTCCGTTGGGCCGCAACGCGCCGTTGCTTCCGCGCAGAAACACCTTTCTGCCCCGCAACTGGCCGCCACAGCCATGGCTTTGCAGAAGGCAATTCTGCCACCCAGCGTTCGTAAGAGCATCGGGCGTGGACCGTTGCTTAGTGACTTGCGTGAACACCTGGCATCCTCGGCGAACACCGCCCCAGAGCAGCTGGAACCCCTGCGTCTGCAACGCTTCAGCCCGAAGAGCGTCCTCATCGCAGTGATGCTGGTGATCGTTGTGGTGTCCGTCCTCGGCTCCCTCAACATTGACTCAATCGGTAAGGCACTGGCAGACGCCAATCCGTGGTGGATTCTGGTGGCCTTCGTGATCGGATTGACCCCGTGGTTTGGTTCAGCCCTGTCTTTGAAGGCATTCTCCGGGGTGAAGATCAAACTTTGGGATGCAACTTTGGCGCAGGTGGCGGCCTCGTTCGTCGGGGTTGCCGCGCCCGCCGGTATTGGGCCGGCAGGCCTGAACCTAAGGTTCCTGACCCGCCAGGGCATGACGATGCCGGTTGCTGTGGCAACAGTGACTGTCCTGCAGGTCTACCACTTCATCACCGCCATCACCCTGCTCCTATTAATTGTGGTCATCAGCGGCACGTCCGTGGCGTCCTTCTCTTTTGACGCCATGACGATCCTCTGGGTCGCAGCGGGGGTTATTGCCCTTCTCGCTGCTCTCTTCGCCATACCGAAGGTACGCAAATGGGTGTGGGGGAAGGTTTCACCAATCTGGACGCAGATCGCCCCGGAACTGACCCGGGTGCTCGCCAACCCACGTGAGATGGTGGTGGCATTCGTTGGCATCATCATTGTCAACGCTGGCTTCATCGGAGCGTTTGGGGCGTCGCTTGCGGCGTTCGGGCACTCCCTGAGCTTCCCTGCGCTTGCCGTGACGTTCCTGCTTTCGAACACGGCTGGTTCAGTGATCCCCACCCCAGGCGGTATCGGCCCTGTTGAAGCGGCGCTAACCGGTGGCCTCACGCTTGCAGGCATCACCGCCGCAGTCGCCCTCTCAACCGCCGTTGTCTTCAGGCTTGTCACCTTCTACATTCAGGTCCCAATCGGCTGGCTTGCGCTGCGCGTCATGCAGAAGAGGGACCTGGTGTAAGGAAGACGCCCAGCACGCAGGTTCTTTCAACGGGCGCCCAGCACGAGAGCCCTTTCGGCAAGCGTGTGGCGCTGTGCGTTGCACGTCCACTAGCGGAACACCAATGAAGTGGCTGTGCATCCGGGCCTAGGAAGACTCACGGCGATGGGTGCCCCCCTCTCCCCGCGAAATAGCTTAATTTCGACACGTAACACTGTTATGCGACCTGAAACTGCCGATGTTAAGCGATCTCGTGACATGGGCCTCTGGGCGGACGCGGGGGTTTGGCCGCGAGGGGTTCCCCGCCCGACTATGCGCCGTCTGAGTCCGGGAAACGCCGATCACGCCAGTAGAACTCTTTGTCACGATCGCTGATCTCGCGCAATACTCGACACGGATTCCCCACCGCAACAACGTTTGCAGGGATGTCCGCGGTCACCACGCTGCCCGCTCCGATCACGGTGTTGTCACCGATAGTCACGCCGGGCATGATGCATGCGCTGGCGCCGAGCCAGACGTTGCGTCCAATGTGAACCGGAAGGTTAAACTGAATGCCGCGACTCCGTGGCTCTGGCGTCACCGGGTGCCCCGCAGTGGCGATCACAACGTTCGGGCCAAACATGACGTGGTCGCCGACAAAGATCTCCCCATCGTCCACAAGAGTCAACCCGAAGTTGGCATAAATCGAGTTGCCCAGGTGAACATTCGCTCCGCCCCAGTTCGCGTGCAAGGGCGGCTCGATGTAGCAACCAGTGCCGATGCTCGCGAACATTTGCTGAAGGAGCTCTTCGCGAAGCGCGCCTTCACTGGGTCGCGTGGCGTTGTAGTCGTAGAGGCGCTCAAGTGCCGCCGTCTGTTGTTCGACTAGCCCCGGCATGGTCGGGTCGTAAGGCAAGCCAGAAAGCATGATTTCAATGTCGCTCATTTGAGAAAAGTCCATACCCCATTGTGTCCCGATTCTTGCTTAGGGGAAGCCAGCTACCCTGGTGGTAAGAACCGCACCCCACCCGAAAGGCCCCACAACATGATCGTCGCATTCTCCGTCGCCCCGTCAGGAACCGGCCGCAAGGACGCCTCCGTCCACGACGCCGTCGCAGCAGCCGTGCAGGTGGTTCGGGATTCGGGCCTGCCCAACCGCACCACCAGCATGTTCACAGAGTTGGAGGGCACCTGGGACGAAGTCTTCGCCGTCGTCAAGGCCGCCACCGAAGCCGTAGAACCGTTTGGCAGCCGCGTTTCCCTGGTCCTCAAAGCTGACATCCGCCCGGGGTACGAGGGCGAAATCGACGCCAAGGTCGAACGCCTCGAAAAGGCGCTGGGCGAGAGAGAAGACTAACCAGCAGACGCCCCGATCCCAGGGCTCCCCCGAGTCTGCTACCGCGCCGCCCTCGTTCTCTTCGCCGCCACCCACTGCGCGAACACACTGGCCGCAGTCGGTGCGTACCGTTGCCACACGGCCTCGGCTGAACGCAGGTCCACCTTCCCGGTGTAGATCGCTTCGCAGAACCGGATCCACCCCTCACCCGTCGCCGCCGTCAGCGCGGAGGCCACTGCCGCGTCAATGACGCTGCCCGCCCCGGGGATGAACTTGACCAGACTCGCCGCAAGCGCCCTCCCCGTCATCTGGGTCGCCAGTTGCGCTAGGGCGGATACGGAAAACACCGACCTGAGTTCGAGGTCGTAAACCACCGCAACCCGCCCCATCATCGCCAACTGGATGGGTGCTAGGACCGCGGCCGTCGCGATGGGAATGGGAACCGCGGCCGCAGCTGCAGCGCTCGCTGTAGCGGCTGTGACATCGCGCCGCGCCATGTCCCTTTTCCACCCCAGGTTGAGCGTTTGGACGATGCGAAAGGCATCCTTCTCGCTTGCGGGCGAAAGTTCCAGTGTTCTTTCTACGAGATCACTGAGGCCGTACCCCACGCCCTTCCCCTTGCTGTTCACGGCGGAGGTCAGGACGACTCCCCGATTGCGTATGATGATGGGTCTTCCGACCTCGTCCCGTGGATTCTCAATCCACTGCTTCAGTGTTTCTGCAGCGTACGAGGGCGCCATCTTGCCGGTCACCGGGTTGCGGTCCCAATCGACTTTGGTGAGGACGATGATGACGGGCAGGCCCGCGGCCTCCAGTTCGTTGATCATCGCGATGTCGGTACGGGTGAGCCTTCCGGCGCTGGAGAGGACGCAGTACCAAACAACTGAGATCTGCTCGTCAGCGGGGCGTTCAGCAATTTTCCGCAGGTTTTCCCGGAGCAGTTGGGGCGCGCCGCCACCGATTTCGAACCCTTCGAAGTCCCAGATTCCGAGGGCGCCCTCGTGATAATAGTTCACTCCTCGCGTCACCGGTAGGCCAACTCCGACCCTCGCCCGGGCTTCCCCAAACACTGCGTTGACCAGGGAGGATTTCCCCACTCCGGTCTCACCCACAATCCCCAGGTTGAAGCGTCCAAAGCGCCGCCGGTTCTCCGTTGCGGCATCCGCAAAAGCTGCCGTGGCGAACTGCGGCATACCCGTTGACTGCCTGTTGCGTTTCACCACTACTCCGCTCACTCATGGGGGCCCCAATGCCACCAGTATCAAGTCTACGGCGCCCCATCGGTGGTTGCGCGGCCACTTGTACGACGCGGCGACCCTCACGTGGCATTACAACTAACCTTGTGTCATGCGGCGACGCGCTGAACAGGGGCGAGCGGAACTCAACTCGGGAGGAAATGATGGCACAGAAAGCACCTGCAATGGTTCCCTCCGACATGTCTGTTGAGGATGTGGCCGACCGGGCTAGGGGCCCCCGACGTGCCGAGGTCGATGATTTGATAGCCATGCACCAACAGATCACCGGCGAAGAGCCCCGGGTTTGGGCTGGGCGCATCATTGGCTTCGGTGAGTACGAATACCACTACCCCAGCGGTCATGGCGGCACCGCTCCCCTGCTGGCATTCGCGCCCGGGCCCAGCAACCACACCATCTACCTAGTCAGCGGGTTCGCAGAGCGGTGGCCGGAGCTCCTTGCCGCCCTCGGCCCCCACAGGGCGAGCAAAGCCTGCCTGTACATCACGCGTCTCGAAAAGGTCGATCGGGAGGTTTTGCGGGAGCTCCTAGAGCAGTCGCTGCGGGTGACAATGCAGGAAGCGGAACGCCCTTAAACGGGGAACGCCGCGGCCACAACAACGTGCAGCCGCGGCGCTCCGCCCTCGTACTTACTTGTCTGGCGTCTCCCAGATTGAGCGCAGACGGTGAATCTTCAACGAGTCAACGTGGATCGGCCCTGATTCACTGGAGATCTCCAGGGAGCGCGGCCCATCGAGGGGGAAACTGAAAGACGTCACGGCCTCGACTCCCCCATCCACGAACACCTCAATCGAACCGTTGTCGACAAAAATACGCAGGTTCAGTTTGCGTCCACCACGGTACGGCGCGGCGCGGTAGCCACGGTCACAATGGCCGGTGAGGCGCCTGTCGATGAAGACACGCTGGGCGAGGTCGTCGTACCCGACAAAGGTGTGGGCGCCAGACTCGGTCTTGTGGATCAGCAGACCAACGCGTTCCGAAGTGGTTTGTTCGAGGTCGACTTCCAACTCGATCTCCATCGGCCCTGCGTCCTCGACAAGAACCTGCGTGGTGTTGGTCGGGACGACGAAGGAACCCAAGTCCTCGGTACTGACCCGCAGCGAGTCAAGTTCAGCGATTGGCTTGGTGTTCCAGGTCAGGTCCTCATTCAGTGACACCTCGCGTGGAACGGTTAGCTGGCCGCTCCATCCGTCCTCGTTCTGGGAAACGATGGGAAGCGTGAAGGCGCCCATCCACCCGAACAGAATCCGCCGCCCATCGGGGGCCTCGAAAGACTGCGGGGCGTAGAAGTTGTGCCCCCAGTCTCCGGGACGGTAGTTGGTGAGGGGCTCAAAGTCCTCCCCCGGCGCCCAGTTCCCAACGACGTAGCCGGCGTTGTGGCCGTTGCGGGAACCGTAACCAACGGGGTCGGGCCCCATCGGCCCGTACATGAGGATCCACTTGTCACCGACGGGGAAGAGGTCGGGACACTCCAGCATGAAGACCTTGGGATCGGGATCCTGGAAAAGGATCCTGTCAAAACTCCATTTCTCCATGTCATCGGAGGTGTATAGCCACACCTGACCACGATTCTCCGCAGAGCAGGCACCGAAGACCATGTACCAGGTCTCACCCATCTTCCACACCTTGGGGTCGCGGAAGTGCAGCAGACCCTCCGGCGAGTCAACGATCATCTTCTTGTCGTCAAAGGTGATGCCGTCTTTGGAGGTGGCCATCATCTGGACTTGAAGGTTGCCCTCGTCCTCATTCACACCGTTGCGCCAGCGGTGGCCGGTGTAATAGGTGTAGAGCTTGTCGTCGTTGACGACGGCGGAGCCGGAGAAGACGCCGTCCTTATCCTCTTCGACCGAGGGCGCAAACGCGATCGGTTCGCGGCGCCACGTCACCAAGTCGGAAGAGGAGACGTGACCCCAGTGCATCGGCCCCCACACCGGTGAGTACGGGTTGTGCTGGAAGTACACCTGGTAGCGGTCCTTGAAGAATGACAGGCCGTTGGGGTCATTCATCCACCCGGCGAGGGGTGCGATGTGGAAGGTCGGGTACCAGCGGTCCTTCCTGTTCTCAAGTAGTTCGTGAACTGCGGCCTCGGCTTTTTCGATCTGTTCTTTCATGGCGTTTCCCTTCTTCGTTGAGTGGAGCTAGTTGGCTGCGATCGTGGCGATGTCGGTCTTGGCACCATCCCGGATGAACGGGTCGCCGAGGACATCTTTGTCATCCGGTTTGAGGACGAAGAAGGCGTACACACCTGCAACGGCAACGATTGCGGAGATGACAAAGAAGGTGGGCTGGTAGCCGATTGCGTCGCGTAGAGCGCCCATGGGCGGGGAGAGGATTACGGAGCCGATCTGCGAGGCGATCTGGAAGCCAACCATGTAGAGGGTGGCGGAGAGGAGCGGGTTGAAGTGCAAGGTGAAGTAGCGGAAGATCGGCAAGATAAACAGCGGGACCTCGATGGCGTGGAGCATCTTGACGCCGGAGACGATGATCGGATCCGTGAAAACCGCGCAACCCAGGATGCGCAGGGCCATGACCGTTACGCCCATCATCAGGGCAGGCTTGACGCCAACCTTGCGCATGAGGATGGGGATGATGCCCATCATGGCAGCTTCAGCGAAGACCTGCACGGAGTTGAGGATGCCGTAAACCTGTTCGCCCCGCGCCTTACTTTCGAAGAGGCCGGTGTAGAAGTCGGGGAACATCTGCTGGTCAAAGAGGTTATAGAAGGTCCACGAACCGATAACGAAGAGGATCACGGCCCACAGTGTCGGCATCTTCAGCAGTCCGAGCATTTCCCGGATGCCGGGAACGGAGGGGGCCTCTTCGATACCATCCAAGACGTGGACGGGTTCCTTCACCTTCCACAGCAGTTGGACGAGAAGCAGCGCGAAACCGAATGCGGAACCAACCCAGAAGTTGAGGGCAGGGTTCACCACGAAGAGGAATCCTGCAACGAGAGCGACGAGGGCGTAGCCGAACGAACCCCACATGCGGGCTTGGCCGTACTCGAAGTTGTGCAGGCGGCTCATGCGTTCTGCAATGGCTTCCATGAGGCCCGCGCCTGCCATAAACCCGGCGGAGAGGACGATCGCACCGACGATGGTACCGAGCCAGAAGTTGGACTCAAGGAGGGGGCGGTAAACAAAGTTGGCGAACGGGCCGATGCAAGTGGCGATCACTCCGAGGAGGATTGCCAGGTGGCGCTTAGTTCCTAGGCGGTCCTGCACGGTCCCGTAGAAGAACATGATCACCAGGGTTGCGGCCGAGTTAATGGAGTAGATGGTGCCGACCTGGCCGCCATCAAATCCGAGGCCACCTTCGGCTGCGGGTTTGGTGAGCCAGAGCTGGAAGAAGGACCACCAGATCCCCCACGATGCGAAAAACAGCAGAATCGCTACCGAGTTCTGCAGGTAGGACCTGTTCTTAAGGTTGGAAGCCATCTGGGCCACCGTTGCCCCTCTCCTTGTTGAGGTGTCTCTTCTAACGCCTATGTTGTGAAAGCCCGCAACCCCTGTATCCGAAAGCCCAACTGAAGGATCAAGGATTCAGAAGTTGTTTGCTAAATCGTTTTAGCGCTTTCAGAATAGCCCTCAGGGCCCCGTTCCAACAGCTTCTCAACAAGCATTTGTGTGTCGTGCATCACATTCATGCACTACGCGCGGCTCTCGCGACCTCGGGAGGCCCTTTGGTCCTATGCGGTTCACCGTTGCGGGGCTTGAGGTCGCGTCTTGCGCCTCGGTCTCACGCCACCTTTCGCAGATTTGCTACTTCTGGAACGGTAAACGCGCCAAAAGTCGCCATCTCTGCCCTCGGGACCGCCTGTGTCAAACTGCCTGTGAGCCTGGGTTGGGAAATGGGAAGCGATGACTGCTACGCCGTACGGTGCCGGTTACGCCTTACGGAGCGAGTTATGCCTAACGGAGCGAGTAATGCCTAACGGAGCGAGTTTGGTCCCATTTTCCTTGGAATCACAGTGTTATGCACGCCAAACCCGCTCCGTTAGGCATAACTCGCTCCCTTATGACACGGGTAGCGCCGGTACCAACCTCAACATCAAGCAAACAACAACCCACCGACTCCAAAGAGCCTGGCAACCCGCGCTGGCAGGCAGCCGCCCCACCCCCAAGCACGAAATGTATACGTTGGGGCGCAAAGTGGGTCGCGGGTATCGACCCCAAGCATGTATTTGATCCCAACGTAAACATTTCACGGCGGGAGCGATGAAGAGACGGCTGGAGCTGCGGCGGGGGCGGTGGTAGAGCGAGTGCGGTGGCGATCGCGCGCTACGGCTCCACACGCCTCGTGCGCATAGGATGTTGTCCCAAGTAGGCGTTTTACCGAGAGGCGGGCAAAGCAATGAAGAAGCGCGTCACCCTTGCCCAGGTTGCAAAACGTTCCGGCTACTCACCAACCACTGTCTCCCTTGTCCTTGCGGACCGCCCCGGCACGCGCATTGCCGAAGCTACCGCCGAGAAGATCCGCGCGACCGCTGCCGAGATGGGGTACTCAGCAGACCCTAGGGCACGATCGTTACGTACGGGGCGCAGTGAAACTCTGGGCTTCATCTCGGATGAGGTCACCATCACCAGGTACGCCTCCGCAATGATCGCCGGCGCGGTCAATCAAGCTCAGGCAGACGGGCGCGTCGTCCTCATCAGTGAATCGGCAGGCCACACCGAAAGTCGAGACGAGGCCCTCGCCGACCTGCTCAACCGGCGGGTCGATGGCCTACTTGTCGGCTTGATGGCAGCGCGCCGCATCGAGCTTCCACCCTCGGCCAAGTCTGTTCCCGCCATCATCGTCAATGGATCAAGTGACGGACTGGCGTCCGTACTTCCCGACGAGTTCGCGGCCGGCCGCGACGCCGCCCGATACCTCTTAGACCGCGGCCACACCCGTATCGGGCTGATTGGCCGCCATGAGGACCTTCTGGATCCGACCCGGTCGGTGTCCATTGGGCGCCGCTTCGCTGGCCTCGACGACGCAATGGCGCAAGCCGGCCTCTCTTTCGTAGCCGAACAGCATGTCCGCGACTGGGACCCTGCTCCCGGCAGGATCGCAGCCCTAGAACTGCTGCGTATGACCGAACTAACCGCGGTGGTGACCGCAAATGATCGCCTTGCCTTTGGTGTCTACCAGGCCGCAACTGAGCTGGGCTTGAGTGTCCCGAAAGACCTTTCGATCATGTCCTTTGACGACGAACAGTTGGCGGAGTACCTGGATCTCACCACAATGCGCCTCCCGTATGAAGAGATGGGACGGTTCGCCGCCAACTGGGTCGGCGAGCAGGTGTCGGCGCGACACAACCCCCCAGAACCCAACGACGAGGGCGAGGGCGAGCCCGGAGCCAACCCCGTCGGCGATGGCCGTGCCAGCGCCAAAGCTAACCCCGAGGCCGACCCCGAGTTCCTCATCCCCATGCCCCTCGTCGAGCGCGGCTCTGTCGCAGACGTACGCCCCCGGTAGAACGCGGCTCCATCGCAGACCCACGCCCCCGGTAGCCCCTGCGGGCCGCTACCGATGCCCCTGGTCTGCTTGCCGGGCGAGAGACAGCAACAAATCTGACTTCTCCCGCCAGTCCACCAGCATCATCCTGCGGGTCGAGGTAAGCAGCTGGGGATCCCCCAGCGCCAGCCTGTGAGTGGTGTTTAGCGCCGTATCGTAGTACTTCAGCATCGTCACTGCACGGGCGGGCAGGTCCGCTCTGGTTCCAAATGCTTCCTTCATTGCATTGATGGTGCGGCCCTTGACACTGCGGTCAAACCATTCATTGTTCCGACCACTGATCCAACACACGGTTGCGGCAGTATTGGCATCGTTTGCACCCCTGAGAATGCTCGCCGGGTTACTTGCCGCAACCAGAGTGAGCGTGCGCAGGCTTGCCGTGACCATCTCCGGGTCTTGGAAAAAGTCGCCTGCCACGTCGGTAATCATTTGTGCGACTGCCTTCACCCGCTCGACAATGTCATCACTAACCAGCTCCAGCGCAACGTCTTCCCCGCTGGGCAAAGGCTCCACACCGAGGCTCTCAAAGGCTTCCACGCCCCCAACCTCGACAGCCATACCTTCGCGAGTGCGCAGTGCCAGCTCTTCATACGTTGGCTCAGGAAACCCGGAGACAGCTTGTCCAGCCACCTCGAACCCCTCCGGCCACATCTCAGAGACAAGCCCCAACTGCTCCGGCCACTCAGATTGAGCACCCGTGTCGCGATGAAGCAACCTGCGATACTGAGGCGCCGCCTCTGCGATGGCCCGCTGGGTGTGTTCGGTGAAGTCTGGCGGCACACCAAGCTCCCCGTGGGCAAAGTCGATGAATCTTGACATGGTCGCCGGGATCCCCACCATGTCTTCGAATGGATAAGCGACCTTGCGGGGGATGAGGTCCAAGAGCATCCTCTGAACCAACACATTGCTCCACTGCCTGGGGTCACCCGTGCCGTAGTTGCATGCGAGGTCAATGAGTAAGGAGACATGCATGCTCGCACTCTCAGCATCAAGGCCAGCAGCGTGAGGGGAATCTAGGAACGTCTGCTCCAGCGCATCCCTTCGCTCATCGTCCCACTCATCCAGTTCAAAACCCCTGCCACCAGTCGGCATGATCCTCAACTGCCATTCCAAGAGCGGCTGCATGGCCGGCCACGTATCGGTCTCAACGGGGGGAAACATGCGTCCGGCGTGTTCAACGGCAGAGTCTAGACGTGCGCGGGCATCCGCCAAACTCAACTCAACGATCTTCGGACGCAACCCAGCCGGGATCGCCATGGCGTGGACCCGAGCCCTTATCTGCTCAATGTCATCCTCCAAAGGGTACGCATCTTCAAGAAATGGAATGCCCATCAGATCCAGGCCCGCCATGATCGAGAAATGTCCCCGCGGCCCACGTACCTCAATCACGATTGTCTCTTCAGTGTTCACCGGACTGCGTAGCGACACTGCCTTCACGGGTCGCAGCCGCGCGATTTCAGCAAGCCACGCGGGCAGCACTTCCGCCCTGGGCTTCACGACCCGATGGATGCGCCTCTTCAGCAGCTCATCACCCAGCATTTCGGCCCACACCAGGAGCAGCGCGTCCGTCTCAGGTTCCGCAACCTCAATCATCGAGTTCGCCAGATCTCTAACCCTGACGTTCGGCTCTTCCCCGGACTCCGCCATTTCCGAGATCATGGCAGCCGAGTAGAGCAGGTGCATTGGCGTGTCTGCGTCGAGGTCGCGACGCAAGTTGCGTACGAGGTCGAGTTCGTCAAAAGTGTCGTCTGTCATACCTCACAGCCTACTTGCCACCTCCGACATCTGGGGTTCACGCTGAGGGAAAGACCAACGTTGCCCGCGTGACGGCCCCGCCCCCTCGGCTGGCCACCGGAGCAGCAACCTCGAGCCGCCCCTCCAAGTTCTCGCCCAAAACCTCCAGGGAGGTCAGCACCTCGGCCAAGTCCGCATCCTCCGTCACCGCCTCATCACACACCAGGTGCCGCACCGCCAGACCCCGCCACTTCTTCGCCATGTGGCTGACAACTTTGCGCTCTCCGCCACTCTCCCTCACAACCCCCAACTCCACGACGCTGGCGGACTTCGCAGGACACGCCAACCGGTAGGGACCTGAGCGGACATCAAACACCACTTCACCAGCCAAGTCCCCCACCGCAGACTCAAGCCGAGGACGCCACCACGTCGCAAGCGGCCCCAACGGCGGTAGGTTCACCCCCATTGCCAAGCGGTGACCCGGAATAAGGTCCCCGGGACGAACAAACCCAAACAGCCCTGAGGAGACCAGCGTGACACCGTTGAGCTTCCGCGCCTGTGCATCCGTCAGCGAACCCGCATCCAGCGCCTCAAAAAGCACTCCGGTATAGAGGTCGAGGGCGGGCGCGCAGCCGTCCTCGAACAACCGAAGATTCGCATCAGCCTCCGCGGCAGATTTGGCGCCCAGCTTAAGGACCCGCGCAGCGTCCTCCCCCGCGCCTAACTCTTCAAGCGCCGCGATCACGGCGGACCGAGCGCCCGCCAACTCGGGAAACACCAGCGAGTCCAACTCGAGCCGCGGACCGGCCGTCGCCGCCGCCTTACTTTCAGAGGGCGGAAGCCATATCTGCATGCCAGGTCTCCTCGTGTTCAAAATGCCTTGAATAGGCTACCCGGCCAACTCCATCCCCACCGCAACAATCGCGTCGCGCATCTCCCCATCCGCCATGCGACTGACATTCTGGTCCACCGCGGGCGCAACCAGTCCGGAGAGGAACATCGCCACCTTCATCTGCCGCACCGGATCTTCACTGTCCCCAAGCAGGTGGGAGTGCAGTTCCCCCAGCAAATCCCCCGGTGCGCTGACCACCGACAGCGCCGCCACATCTCGAAGCACCACGGAATACACCTCACGGTGTGCGATGGCGCCATCCGCGAGCCCCTCAACAACCGTCTCAACCCGGCACTGCTGATCAGCGCATTCACGCGCGGCCGCCACCAAGTTGGCCAGCCCATCCATGGCCGGCTTCAGAACCGCAACCACAATGTCGTGCTTGGAGCGAAAATGATAGTAGACCGCGGCCTTACTTACGCCGAGCTCGTCGGCAATCATCTGCAACGAAGTGCCGTGCACCCCGTGCTCACCAAAGAGCCTCAGGGCTGCGCTCGTGATCTGGGCGGGGCTCGATTTTCCTCGACTCATGGTGACAACCTACACGGCATTCTCTGGCTCATGGTCACAACCTATCTTCCCTACTTGCCGATTGGCTAGTAAGGCGTCAGAATAGATTAGGGCGTCGAAGACGACCGCCACCAACCTCTCACTACACATCTGGAGCCACAGAATGAGCAAAGCAGAAATCCCAGCCGGCCCGGTTGCACATGACACCGAAGTCGACCTACTAGTCATCGGATCAGGAACTGGCCTAGCAGCAGCCCTGTCCGCCGAGGAGCTGGGACTGGACGTCCTCGTCGCAGAAAAGGCGAACGTCATTGGGGGTTCCACCGCACTTTCCGGCGGCGCCTACTGGGTTCCGGCGAACCCCGCGCTGATCCGTGACGGCTTCAAAGACACCGTGGAAAGCGGACGCGAATACCTGGGCGCAATCGTTGAGGATTCCCCCACCGACCGCTGGAACTCCTTCCTTGAGAACGGCCCCGAAGCCATCGCGATGGTAGAGCGCACCACTCCCCTGGAGTTCTTCTGGGCGGAAGGCTACTCGGACTACCATCCCGAAAACCCAGGTGGCGCCGCAATCGGCCGCACCTGCGAGTCCAAGCCGCTTGATGCCTCCGTCCTCGGCGAAGAACGAGGTCGTCTGCGCGCAACCAGCATGGCCGCACCGATTCCAATGCCCGTCACCGGCGCGGACTACAAGTGGATGAACCTGATGACCCGCACGCCGCTGACTTCATTCCCCAAGATCATCAAACGTGTCGTCCAGGGCGTCGGTGGACTGGCGATCAAGCGTGAGTACACCGCGGGCGGCCAGGCGCTCGCCGCGGGTCTCTTTGCCGGCACCATCGACGCGGGCATCCCGATTTGGACGAGGACGATGCTGGTCGAACTCATCGAGGAAGACGGCGAAGTCAAGGGCGCCATCCTCGAACAGGACGGCAAGCGCGTTACCGTCAAGGCCCGCAAGGGCGTGGTGCTGGCGGCAGGCGGCTTCGACCACAACATGGAGATGCGTCGCAAGTACCAGTCGGAAACCCTCAAGAAGGACATCTCCCTCGGTGCGGAAACGAACGAAGGCGACGCGATTGTTGCTGCTGAGAAGGTCGGTGCGGGACTGCGCCTCATGCATGAGGCATGGTGGTTCCCGTCGGTCACGCCGCTCACCGAGGGCGGGGCACCCATGGTTCTGCTTTCGGAGCGCGCACTGCCCGGCTCGATCATCGTTGACGAGACCGGGAAGCGCTTCGTCAACGAAGCCACCGGCTACATGGGCTTCGGGCAGACCGTCCTCGAGAACAGGGCGAATGGCCGTGAGATAAAGGACATGTGGCTGGTCATGGACCAGAAGTACCGCAACCGCTACGTCTTTGCCGGGTCCGTGTTCCCAACCATGCCGTTCCCCAAGGAGTGGTACGACGCGGGGGTTGTGGTGCGTGGCGACAACCCCCGTGAGCTTGCTGAGAAGATGGGCGTGCCGGTGCAGGCCTTCACGACCGAACTGCGCGAGTTCAACCAGATGGCTGAGGCCGGCATCGACGGCGACTTCCACCGCGGGGATTCCGCGTACGACCGCTACTACGGTGACCCCACCGTGAAGCCCAACCCCAACTTGCGTCCCATCGAGGGCAAGTTGTACGCCGTTCACGTCTCCCTGTCTGACCTGGGAACTTGTGGCGGGCTGATGGCGGACGGTGCGGCGCGAGTGCAGCGCGAGGACGGGACGGTTATCCCCGGGCTCTACGCGATCGGCAACACTGCTGGCAATACCTTCGGGCATGTCTACCCGGGTGCGGGGGCAACCATCTCCCAGGGCTTGGTGTTCGGTCACCTGGCGGCGAAGGACGCGGCAACAAGGAAGTAGCACCCACCCGCTGCCGGCACCCACCCACTGCCGGCACCCACCCGCTGCAAGCAACCACCCGCTGAAATGTATACGTGGGGGCGAAATGTGCCTCTGGGGTCCCTACCCCAGCCGCATCCGTCGTCCCCACGCATACATTTCGCGTTGGGGCCCGAGAATCACGTCGGCTCGGCGCGCCCTCGGGCGACTGGCATGGAAGGATTGCTCCCAGGCCCTCCTGACGAAAGTGACTCCATGACAGCCAGTGCGACAACACTCGACATTCACTCCGGTGGCGCGCAGATCTCCCAGTGGGACTCTGCCCGGTTTGGCTCCCTGATCTTCAGTCCCAAGAACGCCGATTATGCCGTCGGTAAGTGTCCCCACGGCGGCATCCCCATTTGCTTCCCCTGGTTTGGAGTGGCGCCTGACCTGCGCACGGGCGCCCTCGCCGCCCTCTCCGAAAACCCCAGCGCCACCTTATCCGGCGATCACAGTGAAGCCCCCGCGGACTCCCCGGCGAGCCTGCCCGGTGGCAACGAGGCCACCACGCCACCCTTCCTCGCCTCAGACGCCGGCGACGCAAAGCACGGCTTCGCGAACCTTCTCCCCTGGGCCCGGATCCTCGGCAACCAAGACGACGACGGCGGCACTGCGACCTACCGCCTGACGGACGAGGACGTGCCCGCAAGCGTCGCCCTCGTCCAACCGTTCGAGGCGTTCTACCAGGTCGACTACACAGGCGATACCTTGCGGCTACAGTTTCGGGTTGTTAACACCGGGCCCGAGGCATTCCGCTACGAAACCGCACTTCACACCTATTTCCGAGTCGGAGACGTCACACAGATCAGCATCGAAGGTCTGGAGGGTATCGAGTACCTCAATGCTGCCCCGCCCTCGCCTGCGGTGGAAACGGAGCACGTCCCGCTGCGTTTCGACGGGATGGTTGACCGTGTCTACTCCACCCCGGCCCGGCCGCAGATTGTCGACCCTACGCTGGGCCGAGCCATCCGAATCGACGCGGAGAATGCAGCCTCCACAATCGTGTGGAATCCGGGTGAGGCCGCATCGCATGACCTCCCCGATTTGTCGACGTGCGAATGGAAGCAGTTTGTCTGCGTTGAAAGCGGCAATGCGCATGCGAACGCCGTCACGCTGGCGCCGGGCGAGCAGCACACGATGAGTGTGACGTACTCGGTGGTCTCTTCCTAGGCTAACTTCACTGTTGTGGCACGAAAAGCCGTCCGTAACAGCATTTTGTGAGCCACAACAGTGTAGTTAGCACCGGTAGCATCCGGGACATGCCCCGCCTAGTCCCCCAACGCCGCCAACATGGACGCCGGAGGCGCGAAGAACGTCGTCCCCGTCGTCGGCGTCGAGAAGTCGAGGATCTTGTCGTACAGCGGAGGCGGGTCCCCCAGGTACATGTTCTCAAGCATCTTCTCTAGCACCCACAGGTACCTGGTGTAGCCAATGAAGTACGTGCCGTACAGCGCCTCACCCGGTGCGCCGAAGGGCATGTTGTCGCGCAGGATGTCGAACTCCACCCCATCTAGCGTGATGGTGTTGAGAGTCTTGTGGGATTTTTGCCCCTCGACGGCGTCGGGGAGCTCAACGTTGTCGAGCTTGCGATGACCGACAATGGCCTCCTGGTTCTCGACAGTGAGTCGGTTCCAGGCCCCCAGGTTGTGCTGGTAGTTCTGCACAACCACGTAGGCACCCCCGGCGAACTCGGGATCTTCCGGGCCGACAAGGCTGGCTTGGGTCAGGTGCGCGCCCACGGGGTTTGCCGTGCCGTCGACAAAGCCCAGCAGGTCCCTGTCATCGAAGTAGCGGAACCCACTTACCTCGTCCTCGACGGTCACAGAGGAGCCCAGCGAATCAACGATGAGCTTCTCCAGTTCGAAGACGAGGTCGGGGCGGTTGGCCCTAATGTGGAAAAGGAGGTCTCCCGGAGTGGAGATAGCGGTGTGTTTGCTGCCTTTAATCTCTGTGAAGGGCTTCAGCTCTGCTGGGACCGCGCCAGGGGTAACGGCGGGTGCCATGACTTCATCCCACACACGCGATCCAACGGCCGCGCTGCAACTCACCTGCGCGGTGAGGTCACGGAACGCCACCGTCTTGACGAGGTTGGCCACGTCGCCGAGGGTAGCCTGCACGGCCGCCACATTCTCAGGCCCATCTTTGATGGAGACAACCAGGAAGGCCGCAGCCGAAGTTAGCAGGGTGTCAATATCCTGGGGGACGTTGGGAAGAGGAGTTTCGCGCTGCGCCGCTGCAGCAATTTCTCTTGGAGTAGGCATGGATCAAGCCTAGTCAGCAACCAAAGACCTCGCAGGACGTGGGTGCAACCTAGCCGCAGGACTCGAAGCCCCAGCCCAGCCGCAGGGCTCGAAGCCTCACCCTAACCGCAGGATCCCCACCCGGGGTTCAGGCTAATGTGCACGTGGTCGTAGTGGTTTGCCGTGATGCTCCCCCGGTCTTCCATGCCCGACCATCCGCCACCCATGTTGATTTGCTGCTTCCAGATCACGTACGACACGTTCAAACTGCCCCTGTTGGCAACGGCCCATGCAGCAACACTGTCGCCCAGACCAGAGTTACCCGGCACCATCACGTCAAGCGCCAACCCACTCCCGTGATCCCCTGGGTCTCCCGGCCGGTACCCGCCGATGTCGCTGATGCCAAACTGTGAGGTAATCATGGAGCGCACCTGGTTCGGCCACGTATCGCCCGTCCCGCACTGCCCGACCCCCGCCGCTGCCACACTGGCGCTGCGTGATGCTGTCGCCTCGCTAGCAGGAGCGCCCTCATCCACAGTTGCGGCGACCGGCGCCTCCGCTACGGCACCAATCGTGTCCCCCGGCTCCCACGGCACATCCAGTGAAACGATGGTGGCCGTACCCCGCGTAGCGTCCTTGAGGATTGAAGTGGCCCTGCGTTCCAGGGATGACGAGGACGGGTCGTTGTAAACCTGCGGTGCGGAGACTCCTATTAGAGCCCCAACCCCGACGACACCGCCAATTAGGGTGGCCGCCATCCGGGTCGCTTGGGATACTCTCATCTGCTCTGGTCCGATCCTCTGCATACTCGCCTAGTCTGCGGCGCGCGCCCACCAGAGCGCACGCCGAATATTCAGTCACCGCACAGCCTAAACCACAACGCTTTATAACGAAATGGTTACGGCCGAGATCACTTTTCCCAGATTTCCTGAGAATCCAACCAGGACCTCCACATCGCCTAGGCTGTCCCCGTGGACCTCGACACAATCGTCTCCTTGCGCGACCTCAGCCCGGCGTGGAAGCTGTTGCGTGCCGACAATGCACCCCTGATCCTGTCTTTTCTGGGCAAGCACTTCATTGAGGACAACCAGGGCGCAACCCCCGCAAGCGTCCTCATCGACGCCCTCGACGACCACCTCTATACGGTGCGACTCTCCGACCCTGACGCGTACGCGCGCGAGCCCCGGGCCTACCTGGATGACTGGGCGGATCCGGCTCGCGGCTGGCTGCGCAAGTTCTACCCCGTCGATGCGGACGAGGTGCACTATGACGCAACCCCCGCCGTTGAGAAGGCCTACCGCTGGGTTGAGAGCCTCCAGCAACGCAGTTTTGTCGGCACCGAATCCCGCCTCCACACCCTCCTTGAGCTGCTGCGCCAAATCGTTCACGGTAGTGAGACGGACCCCGACGCCCGCATCGCCGAACTGCAGCGCCGCCGCGATGAGATCGACTTAGAGATCGAGGCCGTCCGTGAGGGCCACGCCGAACTCCTTGATGAGACCGCCCTGCGCGACCGCTACCAACACTTCTCTTCCAACGCCCGCGAACTGATCTCTGACTTCCGTGAGGTCGAGGAGAACTTCCGCAGCCTTGACCGCTCCGCGCGCGAACAAATCGCCGGGTGGGACGGCAGTAAGGGCGAACTCCTGGACGCCCTTGTCGCCAGCCGCACCGACATTTCTTCTTCTGACCAGGGCCGCAGCTTCCAGGCCTTCTACGATTTTCTCCTTTCCGAAACACAGCAGACAGACCTCGCAAACCTGGTCGCCGCCGTCCAAGCCATGCCCGCGGTCATGGCCGACAAGCGACTGCGTTACATCCACCATGACTGGGCGGACGCGGCCGAACGCACCCAGCAAACTGTCCGCAACCTGAGTGAACAGCTGCGCCGCTTCCTGGAAGATAAGGCGTGGATTGAGAACCGGCGCGTCCTCGACCTGGTCCGCACCGTCGAGCAGGCGGCTCTGCGCGTCCGCTCCAACCCACCAGACCTCTTCCTGACAATTGATCTGCCGGGATTGCCGATCAACTTGCCTTTCGAACGCCCGCTTCACAGTTCACAGCCTCCCGCCCGCGTCGACAGCCTGATCGCTCCCGCCGAGGTCGAACCCGCCGACTACGAGGCCCTCTTCTCCCAGCGCTTCATCGACACCGCCGCCCTGGCCAGCAACATTCGCGCCGTCGTCCCACCCAGGTCCCGGGTCGACCTTGCCGAAATTCTCACCCTGTTCCCGGTCGAGGACGGCGTCGCCGAGATCCTCGGCTACCTCTCTCTTTCCGGGGAGGAAATCGACGTTGAAATGGACGATGATCAAGAGATGACGATCGACTACAAGGACCCGGCCGGCACCATGCGCCGCGTCCGCCTGCCCCACACCACGGTGGCCCGCAAATGAGGACCCCGGAGGAGCAGGCGTCCTCGACCGCCATCATCAAACTCATGCAGGGTGTCATCTACAGGGAGACGAACGAGGACGTCTGGCGCACCCTGGAGCGCAATGGCGCCCCGGTTCTGGACCACTTTGCCCGGATCGGCGTGCGGGTCATCATCGACGAGGTCGAGGGCTACGCCTACCTGAAAACCAGCGCTCCGGAGGAGGGCGAGGATCCCCTCCCCCGCCTGGTTCAACGCCGCGAACTTTCCTACAACGCGAGCCTCCTTCTGCTGCTGCTCCGCAAGCGTCTGGCGGAGTTCGAGGCCGGGGGTGAGGAGGGCAAACTGGTTTTGGAGCGGGACGCCATCACGGAGATGCTGCGTCTCTTCCTCCCTGATTCCACAGATGAGGTCCGCATCGTCAAGCGCGTGGATGCTTCAATCACGCAGGTGGTGAAGTTGGGTTTCTTGGAGGAGCTGCGCGGCGCTCACCAGCCGTCCTGGGAGGTGAAGCGCATCATCAGGGCGTACGTTGACGCGGAGACGATGGCGGATTTTGCCAGCACGCTCGCTGCCTATGCCGCAGTGGAGGTCGGCGATGAGTGACGCATTGTTTTCCTCCCTCGAACTTGATGTTCCGTCCTCGACGCGTTCGGGCTACCGCTTGCACACTCTAGAGGTTTACAACTGGGGCACGTTTGACCGTCACGTCTGGGAGTTGAACCCGGCCGGGACAACCGCGCTGCTGACCGGGGACATTGGCAGTGGGAAGTCGACACTGGTTGATGCGATCACGACTCTGCTGCTTCCTGCCCACAAGATTTCTTACAACAAGGCTGCGGGGGCGGCGACGCGGGAGCGGACGCTGCGCAGTTACGTTGAGGGGCACTACCGTTCGGAGCGCAACGAGGCAACTGGCGATTCCCGTCCCGTGGCGTTGCGGGATGACCGTTCATACTCGGTGATCCTGGGGGTTTTCGTTAATGAGGGGTTTGGGGAGACGGTGACGGTGGCGCAGGTTTTCCACCAGAAGGACCGCGTCGGGCAGCCGGAGCGCTTCTATGTCACCAGTTCGCAGCGCCTGAGTATTGCAGCGGATTTCAGTGATTTTGGGGATGATCTCAAGGCGTTGCGCGCCCGCCTGAGGAAGCGTGGGTTCGGCATTTATACGGCTTTCCCCGAGTACGCTCGCCACATGCGCCGCCTGCTGGGGATCACGTCGGCGCAGGCGATGGAGTTGTTCCACCAGACGGTTTCCTTGAAGTCGGTGGGGAATCTCAACGATTTTGTTCGCAGCCACATGTTGGAACCGGCCGATGCGACAGGCCGCGTAGCGAAGATTGTCGACCACTTTGAGAATCTGACGCGCTCGTATGAGGCGGTGCAGCGCGCCAAAGAGCAGCTGTCGCTTCTGGACCCCCTGGTGGCTAGCGCCAACAAGTACGAGGACGCCACCTCGCGTCGCAGACAGTACGAGGGCGAACGCGGCGCACTGCCCCTCTACTTCGCCGAGCGTACGCAACGGGTCTTGGAGGATGCCAGCCGCGAAATGGAGGCCCGCGTCCATGAGGCCATACAGGCCAGGGCGACCCTGGATGGCGGCCGGGCCAATCTTGTGGCGGCGCGTGACGCCCTCCAGGATGAACGTCGCGCTGCCGGCGGCGACCGCATCAGCCAGATCGACAGGGAGATCATCGAGGCTTCCAGCGCCGTGCAGTTACGTTCTGACAAGTACGGGCGTTTCGTGGCGCACCTGGCGGCCGCCGGCCTTCCTGGCGTGAAGACGGAGGAGGAGTTCCGTGACCGGGTCGGCTCGGCGCGCGCCGCTCAACCCCTGGTTGAGGCTGAGCGGATCACCCTCGCCACGCAACGCGACCCACTCGTCCTCGAACTGGGCGGCGAGAAGCAACAGGCCCGCAGGTTGGCAGCAGAGATTAGCAGCCTGCAGGGCCGTCGCAACAACTTGCCGCCACAGTTGGTGGAGGTGCGCGCCAACCTGTGTTCGGAGTTGGGTTTGTCCGAGGACGATCTGCCGTTTGCCGCCGAACTCCTTGAGGTGGATGAACGCCACGCACAGTGGCGTGGGGCTGCGGAACGTGTTCTTGGCCCTTTTGCGACCAGCCTGCTGGTCCCTGAGGCCCATTACCCGCAGGTCACAGCGTGGGTGAATGCGCATCACCTCCGAGCCCGACTGGTGTACTTGCGTGTCTCCGAGCGGCGTGTGCAAGCCAGCCCACTGGATTCCCCAGGGGTGTTGCGTCTGCGCGACATCTTGCAGATTGAGCCCGGTCCCTTCGAGAAGTACCTGGTAGCAGAGCTGGCACGACGCGCCGAACACCACCTGGTTGCAGGCCCGAAGGAACTGGCCCGTGAGGAGCGCGCCGTCACACGCGAGGGCCTGGTGCGTGACCGGGATCGGCACGTCAAGGACGACAGGCACGAGGTGAACGACGCGAGGCACTGGATTCTTGGCCGTTCAACCAGGAGGAAGATACAGGCTCTCAGCAGTGCGGCCACGGAGCATGCGGAGCGCATCTCAGCCCTCGAGGCGGACCTGGCCGCCCTCGACCGAAAAATGGATGCACTGCGGGGTCGGGCTGCTGCGTTGGGTCGCGTGGAGGAATACTCTTCGTGGACCGAACTTGATCGCGATTCCGCTGCCAAACTGAGGGCGGAACTGGTGCGTGAGCGGGACCGGATACTGGCGGGGTCAACGCACTTGGCAGAGATTGACCGCCGCCTGGGTGAACTGGCCTCGCAGCAGAGGCAACTCGATGTTGAGTACGAGGCCGCGGTGAAGAAGATCGGGCGTTTGGAGAGCGAAGCCGATGCCTTGACCAAGCGTGCCGACCGGGAAGCGGAGACCGTGGCAGCCGCCTCGCGGGAGGATCGGGCGGCCGCCCTCGAACAATCCCACCCGATTACAGCCCGCATTGGCAGGCGCCCAACCGGTAGCGCTGATGAGCTGGACCGGCTGCGGGCCGCCCTGGGCGATGAGTTGACGAATGCGATCGAGGGCGCCCAACGCGAGGCGAATGGTTACACCACCGCGACTGTGCAGCAGATGGGTGAGGTGCTGCGGCGTTGGCCGGAGTTCAGTTCGGAGATGGATGCCAGTATCGGCTCAATCGGCGAGTTCCGCACTCTTCACGAACGCGTCAAAACTGATGATCTCCCGCGGTTTGATGCCGAATTCAAGCGCCAGCTAAACTCGGAGACAATCAAGGAGTTGGCTGGGTTCAACCAGTGGTTGGGTCAGCAGTCTGAGCAGATCCGCGGGCGCGTCGCCACTATCAATGAGGCGCTCAGCGCCATTGACTACAACCCCGGGCGCATCATCGAGCTGGTTGCTGAACCCACCCCGAACACTGACATCAAGGAGTTTCGTAGGCAGATGCGGGCAGCAACCGGGGACCTGCTTGGTGACTCCGACGATAAGAACGAGCGCTTCGAGCGGGTGCGGCAGATCATCAGCCGGTTCCGTGGTCGGGAGGGCAGCAGTGAGGCGGATAAGACCTGGACGGCGCGGGTGACCGACGTTCGCAACTGGTACAGCTTCGCGGCCTCGGAACGCGATCGGGACAGCGGGGAGGAGTACGAGCACTACACCGACTCTGATGGGAAATCAGGCGGGCAGAAGGAAAAGTTGGCGTACACGATCCTGGCGGCCTCGCTCGCGTACCAGTTTGGTTTGGAATGGGGTGTGGAGAAGTCGAAGGACTTCCGCTTCGCCGTCATTGATGAGGCTTTCGGGCGCGGTTCGGACCAGTCGACGCGGTATGCGCTGGAGCTGTTTGCGAAACTGGGATTGCAGTTGCTGATCATCACCCCGCTGCAGAAGGTGCATGTCATTGAGCCTTACGTTTCTTCGATTGGTTACGTGGACAATCCGGATGGCTCGGCCTCACGCGTTCATACCCTGACCGTGGAAGAGTTCCGGGAGCGTAGGTCGTGACACCCGCCGCTCGTGGGCCTGCGGCGTGGACCACCCCCGCGGCTATTACCGCACGCGTTGCCAAGCGGTGGGACAACGGCGCACTCTTGCGAGGGCGTGCCACCGGGGAGCCCTTCGAGCCGATCGCGGTTCCGCTCCGCGGCCCGAAGGCCGCCGACCTGGCCGAGCACCTTGAGGAGGCTCGCGGTTGGGTGGCGACACTCGACCGCGCGAGTAGGGACGGCAGAGCCTTCCGGATCCACACCAAGAGTGTGGGTGGGCGCCATCTGGGCAGGACAGAGCTGCCGGCGCGCGCGATGATCGAGACGTTTGACCAGGCCATCTACCTCTTGGGCAAGGCGCCGCAGGTGCAGCGTTTTGACGAGGTCTTGGCGGCATCAAGCCATGTGCCGCAGGTGTGGGACTGGGTGGTGGCACACCCTCTAACCGCATTGGGCCTAGCCGAACAGTGGCCTACTATCCTGGCAGCGCTGGAGTGGTTGAAGCGCAACCGCGACTCAGCCCGGTATCTGCGGGAAATAGATGAGCCCGGTGTCGATACAAAGTTCGTGGAACGCCACCGGTCTGTGCTCGCTGGCTTGCTGGGGGTTCGCCCCGGTGAGGCAGCGTTTGCGGCCGACCTGGGCTTGGCTCACAAACCCACGTTCGTGCGCCTGCGTCTTGACCCGCAGGTTCTGGGCTTCCCGGCAGGCATTGCTGAGGCATCGCTGCGCACCACCGAACTGGCGGCCCTGCGCCCTCGTATCAAACAGGCCCTGATCATTGAGAATGAGGTGACGTACCTCAGCGCTCCAGTGCCTGCCGGGGGCATGGTGATTTGGGGCAAGGGGTTTGATGCCTCCACGCCGGCTTCCCTGACCTGGTTGGCCGAGGTGGCCGCGCGTGGCGATGTCCTCTACTGGGGTGACTTGGACACGCACGGGTTCGCGATTTTGAACCGCGTGCGCTCGCACCTGCCTGGTGTGCGGTCGGTGTTGATGGACCGGCAGACGCTGCTGCGCCACGAGGCGCGCTGGGGCAGCGAACCGTCGCCGACCAGCGCGTATCTCCCCCATTTGGACGAGGACGAGGCCGCACTCTACGAGGACCTTGTCACCGGGCGCTACGCCCCGGCACTGCGTTTGGAGCAGGAGAGGTTGGATTGGGCGTACGCGGTGCGGCGCCTGCCTCCCCCCTCCCAGTTGTCGGTCAAGGACCAGTGCACATAGCCTGCAACTGGCACCCCATCGCTAATAGCGTCGTGCAACCCGCCTAGTGAAGCGGTAATAAATGCGGCCCGTTCCGCGTCCCGGGCTGTGGGCAAGTCGGCTCCGTGTTCGGTGACCCAGACCGGCTTCCCGGTCACCTCATGCGCCAGGCGTACTGTGGCACCGAGAGACTCTGGAGCCATGGTGTAGCCGGCATCCTCCATGTTCTCTGTTTCAGTAATGCGCCCCTGGGAGTTGTAACGGTGCCTCGTGTAATCTTGCACAGCGACAAAATCGCCGACGGCTCCCGCCGAGCGTAGCCAGCTCAAATTCAGCTTCTCGTTTGCTGCCTTGGCGAACTCTTCCCCACCGGGCTCTGCGACATGCTCTTGCATCGAAATTGTCACGCCAACTTCGGCATCTTTGTTCCCAGCGTGGACAGCGTCGACCATGCGACTGTGTGCATCCAGCAGCACTTTGACAGCCTGGTCACTTCCAGGGGACTTGGAGACCAAGTATCGCAGCGGACTTGGAGACGCGCATAGCTCATGACATCCGTGGCCCACGTGGCCGTGCCTCAGGAACTGTCTGGATCCCTGCGCAAATGCTCGAATCCAGCAAACACGTCGTCGGCAACAGCAAGCCAATCGGCTTCAAGATCGGGCACCGCTTCAGATCGCGTCCATCTGGCACGTAGCCCTTCGGCGACAAGACTGAGCACATTCAGGACTGCTAACGGCTCACGGTACTCAAGTTGCGCCAGGTACGAGCTAAGCGGGCCAACCTCGCCCACCACCGAGTTTCCTTTGTAGTACCTGTGCGCGGGATGGGTCGGATCGACCCGTGCTAGAGCTTCGAGTCGATCAAAATTCTGCGCCTCAACCGGGTTTTCCGAAGCAACGCGGACCGTAATATCTGTCAGATCGCGCAACGTTGCCCCCGGTCCAGCCTCAAGGAGCAGCTCCTGATAACGGCTGGCCTCCTCTTCCCGACGCACGGTGAGGACTTCTGTCAGCAGATCTTCTAGCGTCTCGAAGTGGTGCATAACTCCGGGCGCAGTCATCTCACACTCTCGAGCCACCTTGCGCATGCTCAGGCCTTCTGGACCTTCCCGTGCGATCATCTCTCGGGTTCTTGTGAGGATGTACTCGCGGCGCGCTTGTGGGGTCAGGCGGGTTGCCATACGACCTCCTACTCTCTAAAGGCGAGACGCAATCACGTCGCTCCACTTTCAGATTGTACAGGCGCGCCGCCACCCCCATTCAGAACTACTGTCTGGGGGTCGGCAAGCTTGATCGGCGCAATCTCGCTGGTTCCGTCCTCGAGCGACCTCATAACCAGCGGGATTGTGACGCAAGTGGCGCCTCCAGCCGAAGCGAAGAGAGCCACTTCGCGCACACCTTAGCAGCGCCTCTTATCCCGCAAATGCCGGGTCCGTCCCGACGTTCGCTGCATCAATGTCAACGCGGATCTCTACGGACGTTGGATTAGTTTCCAGGATTGCGGTCACCCACCACACCAGCAGCCCACCCACAACGATCCCGATCATCCCCCAAATATGGATGGGCAGGAACATGATCAGAGCAGTAAAGACGGCGCCCAACGCAACCCGGATCACCGGCTGGGCTTTTCTCATCGAGAGCTGCCAATTGCTGGCCACCACGGGCAGCCCGACCAGCTCAGCCAAGCGGTTGTTGGTACGGGCAAACCAACCACGGACTCCGGGCTCAGCCATGAATATGGGGATGAGGATGGAAGCAAAGCCAAGAAGAACAAAGGCCTCACCCACAGAGAATATCTTCCCGGCCATGTCCTCATACACAGCCAAGGTAACACCCGGAGAGATTCCCGAACCCATGGCGGCTGGTAATACGCGCCGGAGCCCCACTGTTTGCGTTGATCTTGGCGTTCAATGCTCTGATAATGCTCATCGTGATGCCGGTACTCAACTGGATTTTCGAAGAGGCCCTTCGCAGTGCCGGAATGGTCACCCTAGACATTCAAACGATCCGGCTGGGTCCGTCACTTGTGCTAACCGGCGTCTTGCTACTGGTCCTCATGTTGGTTGCGGCATGGGTCGTCGCGATTCAGCTGGCTTTGGTCACCCTGGCGCTCCGCCAGATTCAGGAAACCGGGGCCATCCACCTGCGCGCCCTGGCCGCACCCCTCAAGGATGCTTGGAAACGGCTCTGGAAGCCATCTTCCTATGCGCTGCTCGCATACCTGCTGATTCTTCTTCCGCTGCTGGGTGCGGGTCTTATCTCTGTCTTGGAACTGGGAATCGCCATTCCCCCATTCATCACCGGTGAGCTCATGAAGACACCGGCCCTGGCGTTGATTATCAGGGCTCTCCACCTCATCGCCCTTTACGTGGCTTTACGCCTTTCTTTGGCTGTTGCAGTCTTCGTGCGCACGTCCGAATCTGGGTGGGACGCAATGAAGACCAGCTGGCGCCTCACTGCTGGTTGGAACTGGTTGATCGTATTGGGTGGCGTGCTGCTGATCGCTGTGCAGATGTTCGCGGCCACTGTTGTCGGCGCTGCTCTCCTGTTGGTTCCGACGGCGCTATCGGACCGATTCACGCCAGGAGCATCAGCCACTGTCGCGGGGCTCACCGCGGGAGCCGGGGAAGTTCTGGTTGTCTTTGGCGCAGCCGCCGCCACCGCACTATTGGTGGCACTGCTGCTTGTTCTGACGGAAAAGTTCGCTGGGACCACAGTGCCTGACTTAGCGACGAAGACCCCCGAACGTCACAGGAAGACCGGCTGGACACTGGTCGGCCTCAGCACAGTAGCCGCGGTCGTCCTCGGGATAACTTGGGTTCCCGTGATGCAGGCAATGAACGAGCATCCAACGACCCTCGTCACTAGCCACCGCGGTTTCGTTGATGGCGGAGTAGAAAACACAATCGAGGCCCTGGAGGCAGCCAAGGCTGTGGGAACCGACCTGGTCGAGATGGATGTCATGCAGACCAAGGACGGGAAGTTCATCGTCATGCATGACCCCAACCTGGAGCGCCTCTCCGGGCAGGACGTCAACGTCAAGGACCTCACTCAAGAGGAACCAACTGCGATGACCGTTCACGATGAGCGCGGACATGAAGGCGCGATCCCCTCGCTAGAAGAGTACGTGACGAAAGCACAGGAACTCGACCTACCACTCCTGATGGAAATCAAGATGGGCGGGTTAGATTCTGACGACCATGTGGAACTGTTCGTGGCAGAAATGGAACGCCTGGGCGCCCTCGAAAACAACATTTACCACACGCTTGATGCAGATTCCGCCAAGAAGCTAAAGGCAATGCGACCCGGCCTGACAGTCGGATACATCATGCCCGTCGCCGGGGAAGGCGCCCCGGAGACTACCGCCGATTTCATCGTGATCGAAGAGGAAAGCGCAAGCACGGACTTCCAGCAAGACGTCTCCGGCACCGGCCTGGGATTCTTCGTTTGGACGGTGAATGAGATGGAACCTCAGCGGGAATATCTGGAGCGGCACATCGACGCGATGATCACTGATCATCCAGACTGGGCGCTGGCGAGCAGGGAGACGATCGGCGACGAACGTGGCATGACCGGTGTCCTCCTGGATACGCTGCGCAGTTTTGTGGGTAAGTGAGGTTGTCATCGTAAGGATGTTGCCACGTTCTAACCCTCGGCCCCGACCCGCAAGCAGTTACGGTAAGAGCCGCGTGAATCGCCCCATCAACTCCACCGCCCCCGCGCATCTGCCGGTTGGCAGCATTGACAATCGCGTCAACATGCTGCGTCGTAATATCGCCCAGGACAACGTTGAGATGAGTCATGCCGCCATCGTCCCAGACCCCACCCGCAACGTCAGGCATCCTCCGGCCCCCCGCGAGATCAGCAGTCTCCAGCAGAATAACTACCTCTCGAGCCCCAAACACAAACGTGCCGAGCACTGCCCCGCAGAATAACTACCTCTCGGCGCTTATTCTGATGCATTCTGCTTGTCCATCGGCTCCATAAGTAGCATTTCTGCGGAGCGGCCAGGTAGACCCCCTCTTTCGTCAGCCCCGGGAGGTCCGATTTCTTGATACGTAGGCCACCGCCGCTTCCATCAAGTCAGGCGGCCCGCACCGCTCCGCGGTAGTCTGGAAGTAACTCCACCACGTATTAAGGGCGCAACGATGCATGACGAAATCGAGCTGGTTCAAACCGAAGACGGCCTCGCGGTCCTCGGAAATACGGATCTAGTAGCAAGCTTCCTGACCGCATATGGGCTAGAGGGCGTTCCGGGAACCGACCTCGATCTCCCCAAGCTCAGCACTAACCTCAACACTTCCGCTGGTGTCCTGGCACAAGGCTCAGAACTGGCCGCAAATTCGGGCCGCTGGATGAAGCTCACCGTGGAGTCTGCAGAGGCAGCGAAGACGCTCCCAATGGTCATGAACTCCACGTCGGGCGCCTCGCACGCAATACTGCGCGCAGCTGATGGCAAGTTCGCCAAGAACCTCCAGTTCGTTCCAACGGCAGCAGTCGAACTAGCGAACCCTGCAATGCTGGCGGGAATGTCTGGAATGATGTTCCAACTGGCGCTTGAGCAGAGCCTGAAGGAGATAGCCGACTACCTCGCCGCGATTGATGAGAAGGTCGAGGACGTCCTACGCGCCCAAAAGGACTCCGCCCTAGCCGAGATGATCGGCGTCGCCCTGGTCCTCGACGAGGCCATGACGATTCGCTCCCACACCGGGAATGTCTCCGAGGTCTCTTGGTCCAAGATCCAAAATGCTGGTCTCCCGATCGCCACAACCCAGGCCTACGCGCTCCGTCAACTGGATGCGATCTCCGAGAAGGTCACCAAGAAGGCCCGGCTGGGTGACCTCGCGAAGAACGCCCCCAAGATCCGCACTGCGATTCAGGAGTGGTTGGCCGTCCTCGCCCAGTGCGACCAACTGCAAGACGCAATCGGCATTCTTGAGTTGGACAGGGCTATGGATGCCTCCCTTGAAGAGCTCGAACAGCACAAGACCGGCTTGCGGGCTGCCCGGGAGAAGCGTCGTGCCCTCATCATGCACACCACCACCAGCCTTCTGACCCAGATTGAAGCGACTGCTAGGAAAGCCAACACCCGGGTGCTCCTGCAACCCATCCAGGCGAAGGCGGTGATTGTGCCTGCCAACGCTTCGGCCGAGCAGATCATTGACTTCCAACGCCTGCTCGGCGCGGAGTTGAGCCGGGAAGCCATCGACGCCAAGCGATGGTTGCAAGCTGTCGCAGAAGCCAAGGATGCGGTTGTGGACACCACGCTCGACCACGCGCAGACCCTCAAGGAGTTCGGCGAGGAAACACAGGGCAAAGCCCGCGTCAGCCGCTCCGCCTTCCTGCGCAAGGTATCGGCCAAGGCAGCCGCTTTGGCGGGACCCGACGAGGACGAGGTCGGCACCAGCGATGGACCCGGTCCGGACGAGGACGCGGACACATCTGTCTGAGCAAGCAGCCACGATCGACTCAATCTGATCCAACCGAATGCCCTCGCCCGTCAGGCCGTCGGCAACTCCGCCCGCCGGAAGCGAAGTTCCCGCAGCGTCCCATTGCGCGGCGACCCTTCGAATGGCAGGTCTTCCCAATCCATTCCGGCCGCAGCATCGCCCGCCTTCTTGGCAGCGGACAACACTGCACGTTCCGGAAGGCCGATGCTCTCGCCAAAATGCATCCAGTTCCTCCACCTCAACTTGTTCCTGCGCCCGTCGATATCTAGCGCCATCGTGGTGTCCCCATAAACAAGTGTGCTCGGCACGTCGTAAATCGGCGAAACTTGCCAACGGTCCCCCACCTGCAACAGCGCCACATTCTTGGCATGCAGATCACCGTTGCCTGTAAGCCAAGCGAAGAGAAACTGCATGAACAGATTCCGCCTCACCACCATCCCAGCCGCGCAATGTTCTGCAAGCGCATGGACGACTTCTTCCGCCGCGACATTGTATTTCTGAGCCGGGGTGAGCCCCATGATTTGGGTCGCGTCCTCGAGGGCAAGGCGAGTGACGCCGCCGTTTTCACCGTGGTCCACTCGATCGAACCGCCGCACCAAAAGCCCGGCTTCGCCGTGCCTATCCCGCAGGAGTTTGGCACTCGCCACTGGCAGACCGAGGGCGCTTGCGGCATTCAGATGGGCGAACTCATTCTCAACCAGCCCCGGGTAGCGAGGCGGGTTCAGTTTGAGAATGGACTGCGGCAGGCGACCTCCCACGGGAGCCGTGATCATCTGCGAACTGACTTTGTCTTGCACCCCAGGTAAGGCATGCAGATCCAAGGCGCTATGCAGGCCGGAGAAGTCGAGGGCGCCCTCCTCATCCACAATGACCGGAGCCTCCACAGCGTCGGCATAGGAAACAGACACTCCCTCGGGAAGTATCTGGACATCTCCCGGAGTGTCCGCACCCACGGCCAATAGCAGCGAAAGCTCATCACTTGCACTGACCTTGAGCCGCTCACGAAGAGACGTTAACCGGTACCCTTCTGGCAATAGACCGGCGAAGAAGGCTGGGACTCCCCCGCCCGGGGTGATTACAGGCTCCGGGGTTATAGGCAAAGAAAAAGCAATGGGAACACCCGCACTCACGTAGCTCTCGTCATAGCGAAACTCCACAACTCCAGAACTAGTTCTGCGCAGTGTCCCTGCAAGAAGGCCACCTTTGAAGACATTCGCAACCTTCGTCTTGCGGATACCGTCGAGGTCGACCACGGACTTGGAGGGGCTCACTTGACCGTCAACTCCAATCCCAATGTGTCCAGCACCCTGAGTAGTGAGGCCAGCGTAGGGTTCCCGCTCCCCCTTTCCAAGTCACTGAGAGTGCGCGCACTAATCGACGAGAGCTCCGCAAGCGTCACCTGGTCCAGAGCATCCAACTTCCGTGCAGCAACTATCGCTTCCCCCACCTGAGCCTGATTCACGCCCACACCTCCCGCAACATATTGCATGCAATGCACGTTTGACACCCGGAATAGCACCGCCTGTACCTAGATCGCAATATACTGCATATCAATCTAGTACGTAAGCGTTTAGGAAGCTAAAATCATCCAATACGCAACATGGTGCATATTCTTGGTTCGATAGGCCTAACCATTGTTGTGGCCGAGAACTCTGTTGCCGGGCCCAGCCTGGGACCTATCGACGCCGTCATCATCGTGATTTCGTGTAAAGCAATCCCGTTCGCGCGCACACAATCGGCCAATATCACTCTCAAGAGGATCAGCCGCAGTAACTACCAAATCGAGTACGCCTAGGGCACGCAGGACCTGGGCGACATTGCCGAAACCCACGCCCGGGTTCCCGGACTCAATCTTGCGCAAGGTGTCGCGGGTTCTTGCATGAAGCTAGCCGCCATCTAGATATTCAGATACCGATTTGGTATCTTGATATTTACATAAAGGAGGTCCTATGGCGAAGCGAACGGCGCGGCTCAGAGTTCCAGCGGACGTTGGGCTTGCGATCCAACAGGCTCGCCTAGAGCGCGGCATGACCCAAGCGGAGCTGGCCCACAACCTGGGCCTGACACAAAGCACAGTCAGCACAATTGAAAACGGCAGCTCCACTATCTACCTACGCAGGATCCTTGCAATGTCACGCGAACTTGGCCTTGAGCTGACTGCCTCCTGGGACGGCGCTGATGCTCCTCGCAGTTGAACTCTATGCCACGGTGGTTGGCACTCTCGAAGGGGACGCGCGGAGCTTCGACTTCACGCCGACCGATGATGCACTTAACCACTTCGGAGCAAACGAACCGGGCCTCGGCAAGTCTTCGCTTGGCGGTTGCCAGATCCCCAAGCCATCATCGATGAAACTCTTGACCAGTTGGCACGCGCAAACAGTGATGAGGTAGCTCTGCCCGGCGCATACCCCGAGTTGCAAAGCAGCATCCAACTATTCATTCGAAACCTGAGCCTTATTCACACCTACGCCTCCCGCAACCAGCAGACCCAAGACGAGGCGCGTCGAATCCAGCCATCAACCCTTGTGGGCACCTTTCGATTATTTCGATTAGTTGCTAGACTGTGTTCATGATCAATGGAGACACGGCCACTTCTAAAGTCGAGACGTACCTTGCCCCCGGCGGCGAACAAGCTGAGCTGATCGCAGAGTTTTCTGAGATCGTGAAGGACCTGCACGGTGCGGCGTCCCTACGCGGCCCCGACGGGTCGGCGATTACAATTCCAACAGAGTTGTTCGAGATCTTGGTCAAGTCGGCAGCTGAGCTCCAACGAGGGCGAAGCGTTTCAATCATCCCTAACGAGAGGATGCTGACGACCCAGGAAGCAGCCGAGCTGCTTGGCATCTCCCGTCCAACTCTGGTGAAACTTCTCGAGAACGGTCGGATCCCTTTCTCTAAAGTGGGACGACACCGCCGCGTGCAGCTCAGCGACCTGCTGGATTACCAGAAACAGGTTTCCAAAGATAGGCTCACGCTCCTAAGAGAGATTACATCCGACACCCCCGACACGGAGACCTTCTACCACCAGAACCGCCCCCTACGAGAGGGAAATTGACCATCCCATGAGTCTATTCCCCGTGCTCTTCGACACTAATGTTCTGTATGGAAGCTACATAAATGACCTCGTGTTGCGACTCGCAGAGAGAAGGCTATTCCGGCTCTTCTGTAAGTTGTTTATTGGCTGGTCTGGGACTGGCTGGCAGGATGGTGTGTTCCGCACGGCAGCGCGATGTCGGAAGTGAACGGGATCGTGTCGCTGAGGTCGTGGCGCACGAGGGCGCTCATCAGGCATAGCATCGCGTCTTCGTCTTCGTGGAGCCCAGCTCGATTGACATCCAGATTATCGCCCCTGTCCGGCTGACCTATCATCGACAACGAAATCCCTGTTCTCAGCATGAGAGGTGTGAAGTAGGATGTGAAGCATGAGCAAACAGAGTCGTGAGAATCCCTTTGGTCCACCGGCCCACCATCAACATCTTGATGCTGCCCCACTCGTCTTGGTCCTGTGGCAAATCCGCTGGCCTACGCTCGATGCGCTTCAAGGAGACATTTCTGGTGTCGTACGACGGATTGGGAGCAAGCTGAGCGGCTTCCCACTGTTTGCCGAGCAGACCAGCTTCAACTGGGACATTTCACCTGAAGCTGTGACCCAGACGAACAGCCTGTTGTATCAGTGGAACACGCCTGACAGAACCGAATCAATCACATTTACTCAGGAATCAATCTCTTACTCCACCCAGAGTTACAGGGGGTACGAGCACTTTGCTAGTCGTGTCGACGATGCCCTATCGGCATTAGTGTCGGCCGTTGATGTCCCCATCGTGAACAGGATCGGGTTCAGGTACGTGAACCAAATGGAAGATACGGATATCGACGACCTCTTCATTCCGGCCTCTCTCGGATATGCGCGAGAAGGTGCTCTACCGGAGGCCATTGTCGTGGAAGAAAGCTTGAGTCTCGCCAAAATGCGCATTGACGGAACAACCCTTCAGGTGCGTTCAGGCATTCTTCCGTCAGGTCAGACCCTAGATCCCGTTCTACAACCGAAAGCCGACAACACCTGGGTGCTGGATATTGACGCATTTCAAGAGGGAGAGGCGCCTCTGACGACAGAGGGGATACTCAACAGCGTAATGTGGCTATCAGACTTAGCGTATGGATTTTTCCGTCACGCGACTACAGACGCGTTCGTAGCGAGGTTTGGAGGAGCCGATGCCGACTCAAACTAGGGAACACTCCTCAATGTGCTTTTGGGACACTCAGTCTCTTGGAAGACCCACCGCGAAGTTCACTAACACCCCCGCGGGCTCTCCCAAGTTGAGTATTTGGACGGGGTCCCCAACACCTGTATATCGAGTGGTGCGCCAGACCACTCCCTCCCCTGATCTGCTCAGAGGCGCCTCACGGCCTTCTGAACTAAGTAGCGCCGCTCAACTGAGGGAACTGACAGGGTTTACGGCAACTCAGATCGGCAGAATATTCGGAGTGAGCCGCCGAGCTGTTCAGGGCTGGATCGCAGGTGCCACCATGGCGCGACATCACGAAGAGAAGATGGCCCGCGTTCTGGGTCAGGTACGACAGATTGCGGGACCTGAGGAGCAGCGACGCGCCGCAATCCTGAGATCGGACAGAGGGCCAAGCATTTTCGCACAATGGGCTGAGGAAGGCAGAGATGGTCGGATCCTACAGCCTAGCGCTCTGTCTGGTGCGGACCTTCTGAAGTCGTAGCATGGCGGAGAGAGAGACCATTACCGAACTGTCATCCCTTCGCCAGGGAGATGTCATAACCACGGGTGACGAGCTCAAGCACCTGGGCCCTGAGATAGCCATAGTCTCGCAGACTTGTGACATCGTCAACGTGGGCTCTCGCAAAACCCACATCACTGTTGCTCCGATACTGCAGAACCCCGATGGCAGCCAGCTCGCGGATGCGCGAAGGGGATGGTCCCCGCTCCTAGTGCATCTTGAAGTTCCTGAGCATGAGTACATCGCAGACCTGCAATACGTGACAGCGATCCGGAAGGACTACCTGATCAATGGGACCGTCAAACTCTTAGGTAGCTCAGCCGAAGCCGCGAAGCGCCGCGTTAGTGCGCGTATTGGGCGAGCGTACGCCAGGTACGCGTTCAAGGACGAGATCGTGGACATCTTTAGCAACCTTAGACGCCGCGCCACGACCGCTGTGGGCAAAGGTAGACCGCTTGGCGACGTTCTATCGAAGGTGTCTGACATT
This sequence comes from Schaalia sp. JY-X169, assembly GCF_014069575.1. Taxonomy (NCBI): domain Bacteria; kingdom Bacillati; phylum Actinomycetota; class Actinomycetes; order Actinomycetales; family Actinomycetaceae; genus Schaalia; species Schaalia sp. JY-X169. The sequence continues at coordinate 992,006 of NZ_CP059675.1, read as the reverse complement.
CGCATCGCACTCCCGACACCTCTTCAACACGATCCAAATGAGTCACTGTTGAAGCTCTGGTTCATCGCGGATCCGAAGACACTACAGGACCAAGACCTTGCTGACCCCAACTGGACGTGGGCCTCGTCAGGGCTGGAAGGAACTCTAGACAAGAATGATCTGACCTCCATCTCCGTGTGCTTGTTTGAGAGGCTCGTACAGCACGAAGAGGATCCTGAGAAGTCGGATGCGACCACCCTGATGCACCTTTGGAACCTCTGGGCCCAGCAAGTCACCAGCGAACTGATCCATCCCAATATGCCCGAGACGATGCAGTTGGAATTTGAACTCGTGAATGAGAACGAGTTCACGTACTCAGACTTCAGGCTGACCGAGAGCTTGGACCTAGAAGGACTCTCCTCCCCCACCGCTACGGTGAAATCATCACGCTCCGCAAACTGACCGGGCAGCGAGCCAATGCGCAGCGCCACATTCCAAAACGCCCTAGTCCAGTGTCCCTCTTCAATCTGACGTCGTCCGGGACTGGTGTACCTTGCTTGACCCCAGATGGCCATGGGTGATTCAGTTGCAATCCCCCAGTGACGTCACGAAGTGCGGCGATTTGCCTCTTGCGCGGGCACCAAGTGAGATTGGGGGCTACGCTCTGAATACCTCATTGGTAGTACGACGAATGACGGGAGGACTGTGAGCGATACCCAAGCCCAACTGGTGGATGATGATGACCGCGCCCGATACGCCACCCAGATGGAACGTGTCAAGCTACGGATTGACGAAGCCGCGAACCTCCTCAACAGCATCCACGATGAACGCGCCGTTTTATACGCAGCGGTTCAGCTGCGGTTAGTCCTCGAAGAACTCTCTTTCGCGTCGTTGGTTGGAAACCGAAAGGCGCTAGAGCAAGCACAGCTCTCTTGGAACCAGAGAAACTGGGACGCTGCCGTCAAGAGTCTCCGCCGCCTCAACCCTGAATACTGGCCACGCGGAGTAACCGAAGTAAATGAGATCGATAAGAGTGAGTGGATAGATATCGAAGGTGGCTTGTCCGAGGCTAGCGTGGCACGTATTTGGGGACGTTTGAGCGCGATACTCCACGCCAAGAATCCATGGGACGACAGGCTCAACGTTTCGGCTGAGGCAGCATTCGTCCGAGATCTGATCTCAGTCTTGCGTCTGACGTTGAGCTCCCACTTCATCACTCTGGTGGGTGGCGAGCAGCTGCTGTTTTGCCGTGTATGGTCCTCACCCATACAGGTTTACCTGTTCTCCCAGCAGGACGAGGACAGTTGACCATTTCATTGACGCTCGCAGCCAACGGTGCGGCTTGTTGTGTTCCGCTCTGTGTCTGCACTGCATGCACGATCCACTGAGGCTTGAGATAGCCTGGGCCAGGAAGCAGTGACAGAACGCGGTCATGCTTACGAGCCTCGAACAACACCTCAGCGCGATCCGGAGAGGCGCAAGACCGACCCGAGCTAACCTGCCGAAGTCTCAAGACTGAGTTACACGCGTCGTGGACAAAACGTGGGGCCACTGGCGAAGATCTGAAGAACTCGTCGCACCATGCACCGCTAGTTGATTACCTTGTCCGCGGGCCAAGACTCCCCGTCTAGCGCCGAGGCAAGCTTGGGCGCGGAACCTAGGTTTGGGTTCTCGACTTTGAAATAAGTCTTGGTGCCGTACAGTCCTCCCTTCCCAGATCTCACAAACTCTGTCTGCGTCATGTTCGCGAGTAGGAAGACCTGCATGTCCACGCCATCCAGCTCTTCTCTACGACGCTGATTACCTTCGAAGGCTTCCCTTGCTCTTCTCAACAAGTGATCGTCGTCGAGTCCGCTGCCGAGCACGCCTTCGTTATTCCATGACACTGAATACTCAATCCGTCCGCTGTCGTCCAGCGACGCCACCACAATGCCCTCAATGTCCGCAATGTCAGTTACGGTCTTGTTCCCGGTATACGCCCCAAAGAAACGGCAACGCCGGAAGCTGTAGCTGCCTCCTGTGTCCGGGCAGAAGTACAACTGGTAATCCCTAATTTCGGCCGTCTCCCTTGCACAGTTAACGACGGCAAGACGGTACTTCCAGTCGGGCAAGAGTCCTTCCGACTCAAGGAAATGCTCCAGTTCATCGACAGTGGTCCCGAGTGCGTCTGAATATCTTGATCGCACGGTCTTCAGGCTGTTCAGAAACTGGAAGAACGTCAAGGTCTGAAGCTCTACACCACGATCAGCAGCTAGCTCATAGGCGTCCGCGAGATTTGTCTTCGTAGCCGGCTTAACCTCATTCGTCAGAAGGATAAGCGTCTTGTGTTCCGCATCGTTCTGAGCTGCAAGACCCTCTATGTGAGCTGTGATTTGGGAACTCGTAAACCAGTCGCTGAGCTTGACTTCGAAGACTATTCGAAAGGAGTTCTGGTCGATCGTTAGGTCAGGAACCGAATGCCCTTGACGCGTCTGCTGAAGAAACCGCGGGCCAACTAGGAGGTCTTCATTACCAGTGATCTCGTGCATGACCTCGGCGAACGAGGTCGGACGTTCTTCGTACATCAATTTGAGCATCAGACCGCAGTAGTTGGTCACGCGATTTTCAAGCGTTGTGTATTTGGTAAACAAGGTCAGTTCAGCCATTGTTCTTTCCTTCCGTGCTCCCAACGCGTCACTGCGTGAGCCCCAAAATCACGCTCGAGACCAACCTTCACCAGCTATTGGGTAAACCTACCAGGAACACCGAACCCCTCCTACAACAGGCGCGTGCACATCCCCTTTGGCGTAGCGAATGCCGCGGATAACAGCTAGCCCACTTGTCTCCCAACGCCCACACCGCCCAACAACTAGAGTGGTGTTCATCGACTCTCACGTTGCCACAGAAGTCAACCGTGGGATCCGGCAAGACAAGGAACACCTCGCATGATCGTAGAGCAGCACGTGGACGAGGACGATCCCCCCAGCGCGACCGACAGCGCACAGGATTCGCCCACTTCGAACGAACCAAACCTCGAGTCCGATGAGGAACTCCACAAGCGCGTCGAAGCCCTGCTGGCCAGGGCCGAGGGCGGTTCAACCGAGAAGGTTGCGGTTACAGATCTCCTTAGCTTCTTCGGACACAAGAAGCTAGGTCGCAGAATCAAAGTTCGCGTTGATGAGCAGCTGAAGGCACGCAACATCACCGCCACCCCTCCGTTCGAAAGTGCGGACCGCTGGGGTGAGATCACACTCCGGTCAACTGACCAGTGGACGCCCGACCAGGCACAAACAGTCCGGCTCCCCGTGTCCGCACTGAGTGACGAGGACTATGACTTCGCCTCCGTTCTGCCGAATGAGACCATTACCAAAGCCCGCACCTTGATGATTAAGTACAACTTTTCCCAAATACCGGTGATTGCCCCCAACAGGAAGGAGCTGCTGGGCAACATCACGTGGCAGTCGATCGCGGGCCGTATGGGTCAAACGGAATCAACAGAAGCCAAGAACTGGATGGTACCGGGAGGCTATGTTGCTCAGTCATCTGATGACCTAATGGACCTCGTTCCACATATCCTCAAAGACGAGTTCATTTACTACCGGGATGCCCACGGCTTCATCGTAGGCATCGCAACTGCGAGTGATCTCGCGGCATCGTTTCGATCCGCAACCGGCATATTCCTGTCATTGGCAGAGATCGAAGGGCGTCTGCGCTCCCTGATCTACAAGCTAGATGTTCGGGACGTCATCAACTGTCTTCCCGAACACGCACGCAGCAGCTACAAGGGTGTTGACGACCTTTCTTTCAGTGACTACATCAGTATTCTCGGCGCTAAGAACTGGAAGACCTTGGGGCTAGAGCTCGACCGCTCTGTCTGCATAGAGAGCCTGCGCGAAGTCGCGAAAGTGCGGAACAGACTCATGCACTTCCGACAAACGCTCTCAAATGACGAGGACGAACCGGTGGTAGAACACTGCCTTTCGTGGCTACGAGCCGTCCACCCAGAGACCGACTAGTCCCGTGAAGTCGGCAAAAAACCGAGGCAGCGGAGACACGATCGCAAGAACCCAGAAGCCAACATGTTGGATCGTTGACGTCGATGGAACATTGGCACTCCTCGATGGGCGCGACCCCTACGAAACGGTTGCACTTGGCAATGATTTGCCGAACCAGCCGGTCATCCAGGTTGTCCGCGCACTCGCTTACCACCCGGATGTTGACGCGATCGTGGTTGTCTCGGGCCGCCAGGAGCGCTCACGCAAGGTGACCTTGGATTGGTTGGAAGATCATGGCATCCCCTTCAACGAGCTGCATATGCGCCCGACCGGAGACAACAGGCCTGACCAGGTCCTCAAAGAGGAGATCCTCAACCGTCACATACTCCCCCAGTACGAGGTCGTGGGCGTCTTGGACGATCGACAAAAGGTCGTCGACATGTGGCGTCGCAACGGACTGACCTGTTTCCAAGTGGCACCCGGAGATTTCTAGACTCGGCGGCGTGATGGTCTGCGTGTGAGGGGCCCCATCCACAAGATCCCCAACTTAGATCACCCGAGGCATGCCATACCCGCCAATCAAGACGCACGTGTGCTCTGCAGATCTAGCGCTTCGAGCGCGGCATCCATAACGAGGACGAGGACGTTTCCGCAGCATTTCACCGCCGTGCCGTCCCCCGACGTCTGTCACAGGTACGTCGTTGGTTCCGGCACCCTCTCAGACCCGGATCACCCGGGTTGTGCGTACGTGCTAGGTAATTCTGCTAGCAGAGTGTAGGCGCCCCACCACTCAGAGCCACGACGTAGAAGTATTGGGCCCTGGCGCAGCAGTCCAGTGCGCGACTTCTGGGAATATGAACTTGATGTTCTCAGGCGGCGGACTTGTGTTGACCATCCGTTTCCTGACTATCAGGGATAAGAGCGCGCGGTTCTGAGCATCAAGCCGCCGAATCCTGGATCCTTCCGCACTATCGGGTCTTGGAACGTGAGAGGCAGTGTGGGCCAGGGAGTTCCGCGCTTTCTTGGTCTCGTGGATCCACTCATCCGGCTGAATCCCAAGAGCCGCAAGTATCCCTGGCTCAAGAAAGGAGAGAGTTTCTGCGAGACTGGCAGCGAACGTCTTCCTGTTATGCAGGGATTCGCTCAGCCAAGCTCTGTATCTCTGGCGGTGGTCCAAGTCAATGGACGTTTCATCCAGCCATTCTCTCAGCGTTCTCTTCAGTTTCTTCTTTAGAGCTGACAGATCGTCGTCGGGGAACTTTTCCGGTTCAAACGGCAGTACTGAGTGGGCCTTTTCCAGTGCAGAGAGGCCAACTAGGAGCTTGGCCTCCATTACTCCACCCGGACTTAGAAACGGGAGAGCCAATACTTGCGGAAGTGGATACAGAGCGTTTATCACTTCAAACCATCTGGCTATCAGTGTCTCTGGAGCGGTGTCTTCGCCTGAAACGACCAGCCGCTCAGGAAAGAAGTGGAGCCTTCTCGTGGGCGTCTTCAGACTTTGGGTGGTAGCAACAGTAAGCCAGTCTTTACTACCGGGGAGCCTAACTTCCCATGATGTCCGCGGTAAGGCAGCTTGGTAGGTGAAGGCTGTCAGTAGTTGCATGTTGTACAGAAGCTGATCATAGATCTCGTATGAAGCGGGCCGATCGGACGTGAAAACGACAGCCGCTTCGTCCCCTAAGAAACGTGAAAAACACTCGTGGGGCTCATCCTCTGATGGTATTTCCGATACTCAAGCAATGGGCGGTCGTGCAACGAGACCTCAATACTGTGCGGCGCGTCATCGTCAAGCGCCAGTCCCAAAGCGTTACTGCACGCCCGTCGTCGAGCAGTCCGTGGACAGTGTCATCGAGAACAATCCGATCACCCTCGGAACCATGCGAGCGATAGTCGTATGTCAGCACTGGTTCATCATCGGTAAGGGTCAGCGTTCCCGGAGCTACCCGCTCCTTCGACAACGGATTCCACCATTTGCCTCTGACTTCGGTCAAGTCACCCACGCGAAACTCCTCTCCGCGCATCCAGGAGATGCCAAGACTGATGAGGAAGACGCAACATCGCTGCCCTCCTGGTGCGTGAGCATGAGGGTATCAACAATGCTCCACCCTGCAGAGTAGATCGCCACTTTGACTCCTCTTCCCGCGTTGGCATGCTCACGCTCGGTCGAAAAGGTGGCCGGGTCGAGGAGTGCTCCGCATCCTTGGTGAAACCCGCTGCCCGAGCGTCCTCGAGCCGCGACCAGCTTTCGGGCCCTCTCAACGAGAGTTGACGACCAGACCCAGGCAAGACTTGGCACACTCAACGTCCTTACCGCTGGAAACGTGAGTTACCCACGCAGCGACGGCGTAAACGTCGTGTCCCTCGGCCACCTGGGCCCTTGACGCTCCCCACTCGATCTACGACTTCCCCGACAAGGAGGAGGGCACCCACTTCCTCCCCCACATACAACGGCGCCCTTTGCCGTCTTCACCACGGCAAACTCCACCGCCAGCAGAAGTGAAGTGGGCGTCCCAGGGGTTTTCGGATAGTGGGCCCTCTTAGACTGGGGGCCTTACTGAAAGAGGGATCCGTAGGATGCCTGCATCACGAAGGCGATTCAGCCAGGAGTTCAAGGACGAGCCCCGTCAGGAGGTGATTTCTACCTCGAGGCCGATTAGGGATGTCGCAGAGGCCTATGGGGTTGGCGCCGAGACTTTACGCAGATGGCTAATCAAATACCGAGAGGAACACGGCGGTAGCAACGAAGAGCTCACCTTGTCGGAGCGGGCTCGTTTGAAGGAGCTCGAGCGTGAGAATCAGGAGTTGCGGGCTGATACGGCATTCCTAAGAAAGCCAGCGCTCGACTATCGCCAGGGAGCAGCGGTAGTGAGCAAATATGAATACAACGACTCCCAAAGAAACGATGCGTCAAACACGAACCCGGTAGTAAAGATGTGCTTGTGGTTGGCGGTGTCAACGTCGGGGTTCTATAACTGTTTGTCGCGCCCGCAGTCGGCAACAGCAGCCCGCCGAGCGGACCTAGTGAAACGGGACTTCACCGCGCAGTGTCCGGGAGTCAAGTTCGTTGGCGACATGTTATGCCGACGTCGGAATAAAACACCCGCTACCCATAGCCGGTTCGGGCCCTCGGCCTTGAAGTGACGATCCTCGAGTACCGGAATCAGCTGGTTATCACGGAGCTGGCGCAGCCTTCAAAATCTCAATAGCCCGTCTCAGCTCCACGTAGCACAATACAGATCTGTCTGCACCTAAGCACTCAGACCGCTTTGGCAAGACCTAAAGGAATTCAGGATCGGCGCCGTCACGGCTAAGACCGCTTCCGCACTCTGTGCACAGCCTGTGGTCACCCATTAATCTCAATGCATTGCACGCTAGACCTCGGTTGCTCTCCTCAGTTGAAGAATTCGCTCGGAGCGGTCTTTCGCATGGAACAGTCCACTACCAACGACGAACCGTCTTGCTCCGGCTCGGCTGAGCATGGGTATTGTCTGTAGGTTCACGCCACCGTCTACGCCGATCCACGCGTCAGCATGCGCGGAATCGAGGATCTGTCTTGTCGCCTTCACACGGTCTGGTGCTGAGTTCAGCATTGGTTTTCCACCATCGCCAGGTTCAACAGTCATGACCAACACCTGCTCAACGAGAGGGCCAATGACCCCCAAGACTGCAGGGTCCGTCTGCGGTGAAATCGCCACGCCCACACTGATGCCCAACTCCGAGATCCTTTCGATTATGTCGATTAGGTTCTGTGCATTCTCAGCAGCCTCAACATGGATGATCACACGTTCACACTTAGCGCTCGCAGCTACCGTCCCCCAGCGAAGTGGATCTGAGACCATCAAGTGGACTTCGACAGGAATGGCACTGCGATCTGCGATTGCTAGCAGAGTATGTTCCCCCCACGTTGCCCCTTGAACGAAGCCGTCATCGAATATATCGACATGGAGAAAGTCGGCAGATTCAACCGAAGCCATCTCAGTTGCTAGTGCGAGCGGGTCCGCTGCCAGCAAGGACGGCCCGACCTGACAAGCTGGCTCGTGTTCCGCCACAGTACTCACTCGCTCCTTGGCCGCTGCATATTCGCAGCGAAGGTTGAGACCTCTGCGTAGCGCGGGCGGAGCTTGGGCCAGAGAGCATCGGTTGATTCAGGTGATGCCGCCAATACCGCTTGGGGCCGCAGTGCTATTGCAAGCTCCATGGGTGACTGATTGCGCAGAGCTGCGAGCGCTTGCACACATGCACCACGAACCGTAGCTTCGGGTTCTCCGATAGTCCAAACATCACGCGCAAGGAGGTTGGCAAGGAACTGCGTGTAGGCTTCAGATCGCGCTCCTCCGCCTACGGCGATAATGCGACCGTCTGTCAGCACTCCTATGCGGTCTAGCGCATCGAATCCGTACAGCAGCCCGGCCAGAACGCCGTAGAACGCCGACGCTGCAAATTCTTCGCGGCCCATTCCGGACGTGATGCCCGCCAACACACCCGTCGCGTCCGGCACGGAGGGAGTCCTCTCCCCGTCCAGATATGGTACAAACACTGCAAGTCCATCGGATTGCGGCGCAGCCAAAGCTAAGCGGTCAAGCTCCTGAACATCGACTCCGAGGAGATTGGCAGCCCAATCAGTCACCTTTGTGGAGTTCAGAGTGCATGCCAGAGGCAGCCAGCCGCCTACAGCATTTGCCACGCAGTCAATGTCGCCAGCAACGTCGATCACCGGAGCCTCACTAAGTGTGGAGACAGTTCCAGAAGTGCCCAGACTAAACACCACGTCGCCGGGTGCTGTACCCAAACCTAGTGGAGCGACGTGTTGGTCACCCCCGCCAACTGCAACCAGAGTGCCCGCTGGAACGCCAAGCTGCATCGCGGCATCTTCTGTGACTCGACCAGCAATTGAGTCCGGCTCCCCAACGCGAGGGAGCACACGGTCCCAGTCAAGCACATTCCCAAAGAGCCTATGGAGAAGCTCCGTGTCGTACCTGTTGTCTACGGAATCGAAGTATCCCGTGCCCGAGGCTTCCGAACGATCAGTTACAAACTGGCCCGTGAGTCGGAAAGTAATGTAATCATGCGGCAGAAGAATTTGCTCCGTCGCACCGATTGTCCTTGGCTCATTCTCAAGCAACCATGCGAGTTTCGCCACCGTGAACGCCGGCGTTGGTACCGATCCGACTCGCCGCACCCATTCTTCCGTGGGAACCTCAGACAGCAACCATTTCACTTGAGGGGCCGTCGTCGTGTCATTCCATAGTTTCGCAGGACGAATGGGCTGCCCGTCCGCGTTGAGTGCGACAAGAGCATGACACTGACCCGACACGGACATGGACCGCACCGCGCCGAGATCAACACCTTCGCTACGGAGGATTGAACAAGTCCGAACAACGGAAGACCACCAGTCCAAGGGGTCGTGTTCCGAAACTGGAGGTGTCGTGGCAGGCAGTGGGGTGCGGGACCTCCCCACCACCGCGAACGTTTCAGCATCCCGCACCTCTGTTGTGCAGGACTGTGTCGACAAGTCGATACCGAGAATCAGGGACATGATCGCTCTCTCTCCTCTTTAGATTGTGCTGCCGGGATTCCCCCGTGGACGTTGCGGACTAGTTCTCCAACACCACCGGCAGGGTGTATCTCAAGACTCTCTTGGAGATTCCAATCGTGTAGATCCATTAGCGTGCGTGTGAGGGCATCACCCCATGCCGCCGCCACCAGGGTCGATCCCATCGCGATCGTCTCCCCTGGATCTGCACCTTGAGCTGTGCTGAGGCAAACGAAGATGTCACACGCGTTTGCCAGTGCTGACTCCGAGCGTTCACCGATACCGACTATGCTCGCGCCGCGAGATCGGGCGAGCCTGCAGAGGTCTACTACCTCCTTGGATTCCCCAGTCTTGGAAAGGGCAACAAGTACGTCACCCGCTTGAACTGCGCCAACTGTCCCATGGAGCGCGTCCATAGAGTGAATGAACATTGATGGTGTACCTGTTACAGACAGCAAGTGGGCCATTCTGCGCGCTACATGAGATGACGTTCCGCTTCCTGTGACCAGTACTTTTCCTTGTGCAGATTCGATGATGCGGACGACATCCACTAGGGTGCCATCAATCTGGTCCTCGAGCTGTTTGAGGGCTTTGGCTTCTGCGTTTACCGCGCGACGTGCTGAGTCGATCATTGCAATGCTCGTGGAATCGGCGTTGTTGTTCACAGGATGTCCACCTCTCGCTCAGGCAATACAAGTGGTTGTTGCTCGGGTTCGTCGCGCATACCACGGCTACCGACGGCCCCAGCTGGATGTGTTCGTAAAACTTGCTCCCACGAGCGGCCCCTGATTCGCATTAGTACGCGGGCGAGAGCATCCGCCCACAATGCGGCCAGTAGGGTCGATCCCATGCCTATCATTCCGCCAGGATCAGCCGCTGGTCGTGTTGATAGGAGTACGACGACCTCAGCGTCGGACGCAAACGCGGAGTCCGGCGTCTCTGTTACAGCAATTACCGGAGCTCCAACTTCCCGCACTGCGCGGCACAGTTGGTTCAGTTCCGTAGACCCACCACCCTTGGAGAAGGCCAACAGAATGTCGTCACTTTCCACAGCGCCAAGGCTTCCATGTAGAGCGTCCATGGGATGCAAGAAGACTGCTGGAGTGCCTGTCACTGAGAGTAGGTGTGCCGTTCTCCTAGCTACAGCAGATGATGTTCCGGAGCCTGCAACGAAGACCTTTCCCGCGGATGACCGAATAATCTCGATAGATTCGACGAAAGAGTCCCCGAGTTGGTCGGGCAGATCTCCCAGAGCATCAATCTCCGTACGTGCTGCGAGAACACCGGCCTCGATGATTGCAGCTGATTGCGCTGCCGTGTAAGTACGACTACCCACAAGTTCCTCCCCTCGGCTGCCGGAACTAGTGCCCCCACTTCGTGCCGGCAGCCAACCTTGTCCACTGTTTACAATTAGCTGTTTCCCCAAGCAGTCTGACGCAATGAGGCGACTGTAACGTCGTCCACCGAAGACGGTCCACCCACGACTTTTCCGTTTGCGAAAACGATTACCTCGTCGGACACCTCGAGTATTTCTTCTTCCTCGGAAGAAACCATGATGACAACGAGGTCTTCCTCATGCGCCAGCTTCCGTAGAACTTGGTGAATTTCAGCCTTCACTCCAATATCCACGCCCTTGGTTGGTTCATCGAGAAGAAGAACGCGAGGTTCTTGCCCGAGCACGCGGGCGAGCAGCACCTTTTGCTGGTTGCCTCCAGACAATGATGTAATCGGCGCCTGAGGATCTCCCCGGAGTTTGAGGAACTCTAACAGTCGGGTCACATACTTCTGGAGTCCAGCTTTGTCGATAACGGTCGCCTTTGAGAAACGAGGAAGGATAGGGAGTGCGGCATTCATTACCGAGTCCATTTGAGCGACGATTCCGTCTTGCTTTCGCTCCTCGGTGAGGAATGCGATGCCGTTACGTATTGAGGCCTCCGGGTTTTTTGGCGTGAAAGTCAGGTCACCCACCGACACTGACCCAGTAGTCAGGCGATCCACCCCTGCGATTGCGCGGAGCGCCTCGCTTCTTCCAGACCCACTAAGCCCATAGATACCGAGCACACGACCTCTAGCAGCATCGAAGGTTGCACCTTTGAGATGCTTATTCTTCAAGTCTCGCGCGAAGAACCACGGGACCCGGGGGCCTAGGTCCACTACGTCGTCCCTTACGTCGACATCCAGAGCCCCCTCCCCTGCAATCGCGGTAATAACGTCATCTCGGTTTACGGTTGCAACATCCTCGTCTAAGACAATTCGTCCATCCATTAGTGCGACAACGCGGTCAGCTACCGAGTAAAGCTCATCGAGCTTGTGATTCACCAAGACGATCCCAATACCTTCTTGGTCTGCAAGCCCTCGCAAGTAGGTCATGAGCTCAACCACTTGCTCACCCTCCAACGAGGTCGTCGGCTCGTCTAGCAGGAGACACTTTGTATCTCGCGAAGCAGCGATTGCGATCTCGAGGCGCTGCCTAGTAGCAACAGGATATGCGCCGACCTTGCGGTCGACGTCTACGTCTAACCCAAACTTATCTACGAGCGCCTTCGCGCCCTCTCGCATTTCGTTGAGCTTGAGGCCAGTGGGGCCCGACAGCTCCTGACCAAGCCACACGTTCTGCGTGACGGTTAGGTTTGGCAAGAGTGAGAGCTCTTGATAGACGGTAGAGATTCCTGCGGCGATGGCCTCTTGGGGTGAGCTGAAAGAGACTTCTTTTCCGTTGAGGCGGAGCCTCCCGCCAGATGCGTGGTGCGCTCCTGAAACAACTTTGAGCAATGTCGACTTCCCTGCGCCGTTGTGGCCAACGAATCCAATGACCTCTCCTGGTGCAACCGAGAACGACACGCCCTTCAGCACAGACACGGGCCCGTAGGACTTCGTAATGTCGTCAACCTCAAGTAATGCAGGCTGGTCCAGCACACTCCCAAGAGCAGCCATGCTAGCCAACCTCTCCCGGAGCTGGTGTCTCACCGGTCACGTACATCTTGAGAGGACGTAAGATTTCGGCTTCAACGGTCTCGCCGTCCACAAACTTACGCACCTGCTCAGTCACTCGACGCCCGTAATCCTCTGGTTCCTGAGCAACACAAGCCGGGTACATGTCCGTCAATGGCAGATCGGGAGCACAGAAACCGTAGATCTTTGTATCTCGTCCTGACGCCTTAACTGCTTCAAGTCCTCCCTGTGTTGCCGGGCCTGTCGAAGCAAATATCACGTTCATGGTCGGATTTCCTTGCAGCATCTCAGTCCCAACATTCAAGGAGACCTCCGCTTTCACTTTCCCATTCACAGACGCCACAACTTCGGCATTGGGATTAACGGAGATTGCATCGGCAAAACCCTCATCTCGGATAACGACAGGACGCTCATCCGGTTCAGTAATGAGTCCAATGCTCAAATCGGCATCCTCACCCATGTCCGCCAGTACTTGTTCACCGATTTGCGCACCGCCAGCTCGGTTGTCGGCGCCGAGATACTGCACGATGTGTGCACCCTGAGCGTCGAGTGCAGCTTCGTCAACGATCACATTCACAGTAAACACTGGAACGTTCTTATCATTTGCTGCCTTCACGATTGCAGCGGCCGGCTCAGACTTCACTGGGTTCAGAGCCAATGCACAGAGATTCTTCTGAAGCATTGCTTCTGCCTGGGCCAACTGTTGCGCATCATCGTCATCTGCAATCGCGACCTCTGCCTTGAACCCATGCTCCGTCGCTCCTTCCTCGAAGCCCGTCTTCATTGCGACGTAATACGGGTTTGTTTGGTTGGGCAACAGGACGCCGATAAGCGCGCCGTCTTCTAGGCATGATTCGGGAACCGCCGTTAATTCAGAGGCAGAACCTTCCGCTGATTGCCCGGCTCCTGTATCAGTCGAAGAAACCCCTGTGTTCACCCCCCCACATGCAGCTAACGCAGTCGTAGCGACTACCACTCCCAAGCCGGCGGCTATCCGTGACTTTCTCATGATTGCTCCTTGATCTTTGTTTTCTATTCTTGATGTACGGTCATGCTGTCCAGCATCACTGTTAGGTCTCCGAATAGGGAGGAGACCACTTCGTGATGCCCTCGTCCGCTAGTGGGCCCTCGTCCGCTAGCGGGTCGTAGCTTGCGCGCCCTCTAGCCCTTCGGGGCTAGCTCTGCCTTCATCCCTCGGAGTCCTGCGCAAAAGCTGTCTAATCGAAATGTTGCGCCTGTTCGTATCCCATAGAACACCCAAGAGGATGATTACGCCGATGACCAATGGCTGCCAGTAAGACTGAACGCCGATCACGTTCATCCCGTTCGAGACTTCGGCAATCAACAGCGACCCAATAAGCGCGCCGAGGATAGTGCCAACACCTCCGAACAGCGAAACTCCCCCAACGACGGATGACGCGATTGAGTAGAACTGCTCGTTACCAGAACCTGCCGTTGGGTACCCCACCATCAGCCGCGAAGTAACGATGATCCCGCCGAACGCGGCCGTGATACCAGAAATCACATAGACGAGAATCGTTGTTTTCGCGATGTTGATACCTGCGAGCCGAGCCGTATCCTTATTGCCGCCTACCGCGTAGATATGTACGCCAGTCGAGGTCTTCTGGAGCATGAACGCCAAAACTCCAGCCGCGATTAGCACCATGATCACCGGTACAGGTACGCCAAAGATCGACCCTCGTCCGAAGAATGCAAACATCGGATCGGTCACGGTCACGGACTGTGCATTTGTGAGGATCTTGGGTATCGATGCTGCGATTCCAAATGTCGCGAACGTAACGATGAACGGGGGCATTCGTCCATACACAACCATCGCTCCGTTGAAGAGTCCCACTGCGATGCCGGTCAGTATTGCGATCAATGCAGCCAACCACCACGGCACTCCGGCTCGCATCGCCATTGCCGCTACAACACCAGTTAACGCAATGTTGGATCCCACTGATAGGTCGATTCCACCAGTCAACAGGACACAGGTCTGACCTAGTGCCAAGAACATGACGACTGCCCCGTTCAACAGGAGAACGCTCAAGTTTCCTGCAGTTCGAAACTCGGGGGAAAGCAGGCTCATGATAATGGCCACGATGACCACGACACTAAACACGCCGAGCTCCTGAGGAACTGCCCGTTTACGTTTCATTTCGGCTCCTTTGCCCAAATGAGCGCCTGTCGCTCGTTTGAGTTGCTTGAATGCTAGCAGTAGCCTGCCCAACGCTCAAGAGCCTTCTGCGCAGCCATCGACACAGCGCATTCGGGGCAGTATTCCGCCAAATAGCGCCAAAACCGGGCAGCCGAACCCTTCAAATGAGCACGTCTCGCTCATACGATGCAACCAAACCGTTATAGAGAGTCGCTCGAATGTGGCATCGATGGTTCTGAGCACTGCACCAAAGCGCGGTTCTACTTCCGCGGAAAGACGGTCCCCTTAACGGACGGCATCCGCAACAAATGCTCACAGACCTGCGTCGTTGTCACCAACGAGGTTATTAGACCTGAGCTGGCTACCGCGTGGATCGCACCGACTTTTTCCTTACCCCCTGCTAACGCAACAACAGTTCGAACGCCAGCCAGCTCATCAACTGAGATGGAGATTCGGCGATCGTTTATCCGAAGATCCAGATAGCGTCCGCTTGCCGACAGAAACATGCCGGCCATATCAGCGACGGCTCCCGCCTCATCGATCTCCCTGCAGGTCTGCTCGTCGAAGAGATCCGCCAGCTGGGTGACGCGTGGATTCCAGGAGCCAATGGAGAGGATTGCGGCATCCAGTGTTGAGTACGTGGCTAAGACATCGGCCACAGCTGGTTCCTTACGGAACGCTTCAGCCATCTCGGCACTTGCTGCGAACAGCGGCGCAATCAGCGCCATGGCTTTCAAACCGGATGCACGGGGAATTCGAGAGATGATCTCAATCGGTGAGGCAGCCGGATCATTGCCTACGACACCGGCAATCTGGATGAATGTGGTCGATGCCAAATCCCGCAGGTTCTCCCCTACTGGGAGTAATGTGCGCCCCCATGAGACACCAACCTTGTCGTCGGGACGTAACACGCCCGAGAGGAATTGTGCGCCAGCTCGACCAAGATCATTGCGCTCCAGATATATGTCTTTGCTACCTGGTACCAGCACGACATGCTCCAGATGCAGATGGTTCGCAAGAGCCTGAGCCCTCTCCTCAACCAGTCCTGGACTCTCCGCTACCTCGATTTTCACAATACCAAGACTGCGTGCTTCTTCGAGCATCCGAGCAACCTTGAAGCGTGAAACACCCAATGACTCGGCGATAGAGACCTTACTCTCATCACCTAGATAGAATCGCCTTGCTACCTCCGCGATTTGCTTGCTCGCGTCTCTCCTCGGTACTGAAGTAGCCAAAGACACTCCCGTTAACTATTCGCACTTTGCTGAGCAACCCCATTTGTGAGCTATCCTCTCAAATGAGCGTTCGCAGCACCACAATTTGGATATGACACAAATCTAGCGCCAATAGGGAGAAGCAGACATGCAATCGGATGCAATCAAAATCTTTGTCGACTCGGCAGACAGGACGGTTGCCGAACGTTGGCTTGTTGCAGGGGTTGCTACAGGCTTGACAACCAATCCTACGATCCTGCGACGCGCGAACGCACACCTGAGCGATATCCACAAGATCGCCGAGTGGGCCCAAGGTGCGGGAGCTAGGGAAGTATGCTTCCAGACTTGGGGTGGGAGCTCCGAGGAATGGTACGAGAACGCTGAACGCTTACTCGAAGTCGTTCCTTGGGCGACAATAAAGGTCCCTTGCACAGAATCGGGCGCAAGAGTGGCCGCTCGTCTACAGGCCCAAGGCGTCCCAATCCTGCTCACTGCAGGCTATGCCGCCAAGCAGATGCTGGTCGCATCTGCACTCGGGGTCCGGTACTTCGCACCGTACTTCAATCGCATGAACATTCATGGACGCGACGCTTTAGCCGAGTTCGCAACAATGGTCCAGATTGTGCCCCAGACAGGTGATGCGACCCGCGTGATGGCGGCCTCCGTCAAATCTGCGGCCGATGTCCTGCTTCTCGCTAAAGTCGGTGTCCGCACGTTCACTCTTGCGCCCGAAGTCCTGACCGATCTTCTCAGTGATGATCTAACTGATCACGCAGTAGGTGAGTTTGAGTCTGATATGCGAACCGTTCTATAGCAACATACCCGCCAAGCCCTTGTCTTGGACACAGAGAACGAGAGCTTCCACTTCGTGAGCATGAGGTTGACCTGCAGGGTCTTCCGACCCACCGCTTGTGAAACGCGTTCCTTCCGCAGAAACAGGCCTCATTGGGTTGCACGCGGTACTCGTTCATTGACCCCTCCTACGCTGGCGCGACCCTCCGCCCGGGATAAACGCCCATCAAGCCGATCCGCAACGGAAAGGTGCCGCTCCCTGAACGCCGCGACGATCGTAATGCCATTGGAGCTGTCGCCAAGGTTGGGATTCTTCAGTGTTTTGAGTTCGAGGACGAGCCCCCCGTAATACCCAGCCCCGACCTCTGTGTCCCGTGAGCATCGCATTCGGTTTTGATAGTGCAACACGACAAAGAGCTGCTTCATCGCGTCTCCTGGCAAGCAGAACCCCACCAGTCCCGGAGGACGGTGGGGAGTTATGCGAGCTAGCGCCCAGCTATCCTCACATGAAACCCCGCAAGTCTTCCCAGACCCAGATGTTGGTAAGTCCAAACCTTGGGCCTACCACAGCCGAAAACGCAACCAAGGCAAGCGGGTCGGCCAAGCTATTACCGCACTCGCCCACCGTCGGCTCGGCATCCTCTGAGCCTTACTCCGCGATTGAAACAAACTAACCGACCGTAAACATCACTCTTTATTGAACGTAAACGTCGTGTCCCTCGGCCACCTGGGCCCTTGATGCTCCCCACTCGATCAACGACTTCCCCGATAAGGACGAAGGCGCCCGCCTCCTCCCCCACATACAACAGCGCGCTCCGCCTTCTTCACCACGGCAAACACCACCGCCAGCAGAAGCGAAACGACGAGGTCGAAGAGCCAGGCCGGCAGAATCCTCCGCACCCTCTTCGCATAGAAGTCCACGAACAGCACCCCGCCCATAACCCTCAACGGACCCGAGCAAATGGGAGGTAACCCTTGAGTACCTGGCCAAGAAACGAGTCTGTGAAGGAGACTGTCCGCTCGCGATGACATATCAAGTCCTGCACGGACAGACGAATGACCGGTGACCACCCGTGGGTGCGGGTGCCTTCAGGAACCAGTCGGCGGCGGCGTTGCACATGCTGACACACTCTTGTTCGAGGGCTGATGCGCTGCCGTCAAGACACGCTCTTAGAGGGCGACGAGTCGCTCATCTCGAGGGCAGCCTTGCCCGTGGTAACACATGGCCAGGGCAAACTACGATAGCCCACTCGCCACCACCATCTTCGCTAAATGCTCCGGGAAAGACCTTCTCTCAACCGCCTCTACACGTCGCGACCGACCTCCACCGTACCCACATTTGAGGTCCGACTCGTATGCTCAGGTCTCAGGTAGCGATTGTCTGGGGCAGGACAAGCCCCCGCCCCATCTGGTGGTTGGCCCAACCTTGATCAAATGTAAGATTGAGACCCGCTCAACCCGTCCCAGGAGTATCGCACTGGCGCTACACAATTAGGAGTTGAATGTCGAAGCGACGTGTCCGCATCGTCTCTGCCGCGGCCTTCTATGTCTCTCGCAAGGAGAACGCCGAACTTGCCTTCAGCGACAAGGAGTTCTACTGGACTGGAATTAGAGGTAGTGAGCACTATCCCGAGTTCTACTTGCGGGAGCAACGGGTAGCAAGGCGAGAGGGGAAGTTGGAAGTCCGCAGTTGGGGCCACCTGGTTGCGGAGCCCGATAATCCGTACGACTGCTTTGCAGTTGCTGTCCACGTCGACTCCGTGAAAACTGGCAACGTGTCTGCGAGCATCGCCGAGTACCTCCAGTGGTATGTCAATCACTTCGCAGCCCAGAACGTGGAGCTGCGTGTTCCCGTGCGCATCGAAATGGCTAAAACTGGCAAGTACTACTTTGACCCCGAGTTTGAGGAAAATGCCCACCACAGAGACGTCGTGCTCGGTGGATATGTCGCACTTCCAACCTTAAGTGTGCTTGATGCACAGAGCTCTAAGGAAGTGGCCGAGGAACAGCTCATGTGGATATGGAATGTGATGCCTCAGGAGCTGAAGAATACTCTCACCGACACTTTCCTTGCAGAGAATCATGAACTGATGCAATACCTACGCGCAAGGCGTTTCCGGGCCCCACTCGCAGCGATTCCGGATAGTTCTGATCCTGAAGCTCTACCCCCGATGATCCAGGGGTTCTTCCATGACCGGCGACGCGAAGTGAGATCAGAACGTCAACGCGAACGTGTCGCACAAATGCAGGAACAGCTCCGCATCAAGGAAAAGGCCAGAAACGAGAGACAAGCACGCCAGAGCGCAAGGGAGGAAGCAATCGCCCAGATGCTTCAAGGCGGAGCTTCCATTACCGCAACCATGAAGCATCACGGGACCACACGGAGCACAATTGGCAGGATTGCATCGGAGCATGGCATCGACTTGGGTAATACGAGTAGCGGCTTGAATGCCGCAAATCTGGCGGCCAGCCAAGGGCGCGTTGAAAGGTGCATTGCAGCAGCGGAACTCGCAGACTCAGGAGTGAGCCCGATCGAAGTCGCGCGCAGGCTCACTCTTGGCCGAAGCACTGCTCCCGACATGATCTCTGACGGACGCTTTTACCTGGACCCTCATAGAAACACCACACGCCTCGCGCGCGCTATTGATGCAGCTCTCGATCAAGCATCACTTGAGGGACTTTCCAAGAGCGTTGGAAGGCGCGCGATGTCGGATGCAAGAATTCTGAGGAGCATGCACCCAACTCTTCTCCCGGAACAATGAAGACCCCACAAACACAATCAGCCCCGAGGATCTCCGCACCTAGATTGCGACATCAGTACAACCGGGCACTCAGCTAGCACCCCACGATTCCGAGTGTGTCTCCTCGATAGACCCTCAGCCCCGCATCGGTACGTGGTGTTGGAAGCAGTGCACCACCACGCAACTCTGATAGCGGCAATCAAGGTTCTTTTCCTCCATTTAGGATCTACCCCATGGGCGCAGACATCTTCATCTCATACGCATGGACCTCTCCGGAGCACCGAGAGTGGGTCCGGCTACTTGCTTCCAGCATGAAAGTCATCGGCTACGACGTGCTGATCGACGCTGATGTCGACTACGGCGATGACCTCACCGGTTTCATGCAGCGAGTGACGGACAGCCGACACGTGCTCCTTGTGGTTGACGATAACTATGTCGACCGAGCGGACACACAACCAGACTCAGGCGTAGGAATCGAGAGTCGCCACATCTCTGAAGCCTACCCCTCAAAACCTGCGAACTGGCTCTCCGTCCTGTTCAAGGACAATGCCAGCTACCGACTCCCAAAGTGGTTCGGTGAGGCCAATCCCAAGGGACATTCATTCAACGCAGATCCTGAAGCAGGGCGGTTCCCTGGTAGCGAGCAAATCACCGAACTGTGGCGATGGATCGAGGACTTACCCGCTAACCGTGACCATGAAGTGACAGCGGCCTTGCAGCGGGACAGGTGCCGGAGATTGGAGACGATCGACCGCCAGCGCGACCCTGCCTCCTGGTCCAATCCCGCTCTCGAGGGCGAGGTGGATTTCCTGTACGACCGTTCGCCAGCCAAGACATTCACGATGGGTTACGGCCAGTACTCCTTTGCACTGCAGGTATCATCTCGCGACAGGTCCTCCATCTACGTGTACAAGGACCCGATTCACGCGGTTGGCATCAACGTGTCTGGGAGTGTGCTACCGGAAGAGCTTGCCGCTCAGCTCACTCCCGGCAGAGAGGTCACCGCTGAAATGGGCGGCCAAGTGATTCTCCAAAACGAGGTCGGAGCACTCTGTCTAGTCGACCTGATAACTGTGCAATCCGAGACTGTCAACCCGACCTACCGACCAGCATCAGTTCGGTTCCGGTATAGGATTCTAAGCGACACCTGATGAGGTCGCCCTCGGCTGACGTCAAAGCGGAACCAAAACCAGGCCGCTTCAGCTGGCACTGTCGGTTTCTACTCGCACACCGACACTAGCGAGACAGCGTGAGCCGTGATTGCTTCCACCAGACCATCGTGAGCAGAGCAGGGGACCAAGCGCACACCCTTGAGATAGCGCGCGATGATGGCCCGCCCGGTTGTCGAGGTCGCAGTTTCGGCACCCGTTGAGTTGAGTGGCACGATCCAGGCCTGTTTGCCCCATTCCACGCTAGCTACTACGTCTGCGATGCTCCTGAACGGTTAGAAAGGAAGTACCCAGTGAGGCGGTGTTTCCGTTTCACCGTCCAGCCATTGGATCTCTCGTTGCCATCCCAGTTTGTCCCACTCCTCCACGACCGCAGCGCTTATCGGGTCACCAGTCACTTTGGCTGCCGAGATCGACGCGCGACCCGCAGCGCTCCTGTAGCCCCGCGCCCGAAACCTCATTGCGATGTCCTCTAACATCGTTTTGGTGCGCTGTTCCGTTAGGTCACCCAACTCGAAATACGCCACTTCGGTACTGATGAGTTCCGCTGCCAAAGCCAACTGTGGATAGTCTCGTAGTCCCCCTCTTCGGGACACGAGCCGTTGAGCTTCATCAATACACGCGCGGAAGTCGCACCGAGCGCGTAGCAGCGCCAACTCATGGAGTTCAGTTAGAGGAGCCCCGAGCTTATGCGTCCATCCTCCGTCTGCGAGCGACCGTGCGGGATCTAGTGAGCAGTGCGCCCGCTCGAAATCACCGAGCGCCATAAGCGCGTTCAAGCGGACATGAGCAATGGAACCCAGTAACGCCGACCGTATCCGGGAGCTTCCAGACCAGTCCCCTGTCGGCGTTGCCAGTTGCTCCGCGATAGTGAGTTCCGCGAGTGCCCTCTCGACTTCCCCCAGGCATAGCGCCGAGTGAGCGGAGAAGAGGACCGTATACGTCTTCGTGGCAAGTTGCGTGAAAGGCGCATCGGTCATCGCGTACCGGATCTTTTCTTGTGCCTCCCGAAGATAGCCTGCTGCACGCAGGTAGTCCGCGTGAAAGATCATGGCGTTTACTCTCACCTGTGGTGCGAGGTCGTCGTCGATCCCTCCCTCAACTTGCTTCATACGAGACAG
Source organism: Schaalia sp. JY-X169 (assembly GCF_014069575.1). Lineage (NCBI taxonomy): Bacteria > Bacillati > Actinomycetota > Actinomycetes > Actinomycetales > Actinomycetaceae > Schaalia > Schaalia sp. JY-X169. The sequence goes on along the minus strand of NZ_CP059675.1, from coordinate 970,370 downwards.
TGCCTCGCCTACCTGTCCACGTAGCGAAGATGTCTGCGCGATCCTTTGGGATGCAGCTATGTGAGTCTTCTGCAGCCAGGGACGCCCATCAGATCCGCTAATGGCAGCGAGCACACGGTCAACGCCGACACCTCGCGTCTTTCGCTTGACCACCGCGGCCATCTCATTGGCTAAGTTCGGCATCGAACGGAACTCACGGTGGAGGATCGGCTCCACGAGAAGCACCTGTAGCGCCCCATAATCACGCCCTTGCGAACTGAGGTTGCGTGCCTTCGGCTTTCGCATGAACGCTTGGTTGATTTCCGGATGAACTGCGCGAATCGCATTTAGGTACCGCTCCGCGCTCTCAGCATGAGCCAGGTTGGTCATGATCTGGAAGATTGCAGACACGCGTGCGCTGATGGGCAGCTCAACAGTCTGTACTGAGCCACCCGCCACGTCGGCTCGCGCTGTTTCGTTCAGCAACTGAGTTGCGCACACATCAAGCTTCACTCCCCGGGCGTCCGCCAGCTCGGGATGGTGGAGCCTGTCAGATTGATTGTGTATGCGGTGGTGGGGAGGCATTAGCACGGTACGCCTCCACCAATTCAGCCTCGCATAGCAGGTTCTTCAACCAGCGGTAGTACGGCGCTCTGGAAAACTCCAATACCGCCGGAACACCGCAACAGGAACACCGTCCGCGGCGAGCTCTTTCACAAGCGGGTAGAGCCTCTTCCCGGCAGATTCGCCTGCCTCAAGTACGCCGCCGCGCGGCGTAGAACCTCGTTTTCTTGTTCGAGCAGACGGCTAACATTTACGACGCTCCCGCAGCTCCTTTGGACTCAGCCTTAGTAGTCCCCGGCCTTTCCCCAGATTCGACCCGCTCCTCACGGAGCCACTTATCCAACGTCCCCATATGGACCCCAAAATCCTTCGCGATCATCTTGATCCTCACCCCGCACTCACGGGCAGCCACCACCCCAAGTGGGCGGCCTAGGGATTTCGGATAGTGGGCCCTCTTAGACTGGGGGCCTTACTGAAAGAGAGATCCGTAGGATGACTGCATCACGAAGGCGATTCAGCCAGGAGTTCAAGGACGAGTTGTGTCAGGAGGTGATTGCTACCTCGAGGCCGATTAGGGATGTCGCAGAGGCCTATGGGGTTGGCGCCGAGACTTTACGCAGGTGGCTAATCAAATACCGAGAGGAACACGGCGGTAGCAACGAAGAGCTCACCTTGTCGGAGCGGGCCCGTTTGAAGGAGCTCGAGCGTGAGAATCAGGAGTTGCGGGCTGAGACGGCATTCCTAAAAAAAGCCAGCGCTTACTTCGCCAGGGAGCAACGGTAGTGAGCAAATATGAATACATCGACTCCCAAAGAAATGATGCGTCGAACACGAACCCGGTAGTAAAGATGTGCTTGTGGTTGGAGGTGTCAACGTCGGGGTTTTATAACTGGTTGTCGCGCCCGCAGTCGGCAACCGCAGCCCGCCGAGCGGACCTAGCGGTACGGATCCGTTCTTTCTTCGAGAAGTCGGATGGCACCTATGGGTACCGTCGTATCCATGCCGATCTGGCCTGTGAGGGTATCGAGTGTTCCCCGGAGTTAGTGCGCCAGATCATGCGACAAGAGGCATTGATACCGTGTCAGCCACGCCCATTTCGAATCACCACGCAAGCCGATGAAGACGCTGCAGCCAAGATGCCAGACCTAGTGAAACGGGACTTCACCGCGCAGTGTCCGGGAGTCAAGTTCGTTGGCGACATTACCTACATTCATACCTGGCAAGGCTTCATCTACCTGGCTACCGTGATTGATTGCTATTCCAAGAAAGTCGTGGGCTGGTCCATCGCTGATCACATGCGTACCGAACTAGTTGAAGACGCGTTAAAGAACGCTGCAGCCACCACCTGGATCGAACCAGACGCGATCTTCCACTCTGATAGAGGAAGCGTCTATACCTCCGCTGCTTACCGGACTCTGGTCAACCGCTTAGGGATGCGTTCCTCGATGGGTAGGACCGGGGTGTGCTGGGACAATTCATTGGCGGAATCGTTCTTCTCAGCCCTCAAGAACGAACGTGTCTACCGCACGATCTACGCCACCAAGAAGCAAGCCAGACGCGATATCATCGCCTACATTGAAGGCTTCTACAACAGCCGACGACGCCACTCCGCACTCAATTATCAATACCCCAACGACGTCCACTACAGTTACCAACAGTCAACACTGGCAGCATAAGAAAACCCATCAAACCGCTGTCCGAAATCCACACAGCTGCCCAAAGACATCCTCACGAAACTCTGTTGGATACGCGGTAGGCACAACACGATCCTCCCAAGCCAGCAAAAACTAGCCAAGTCAAACATCACCTAACCATGCAGCAGTCCCGGCTGAGCTCCCGGCTGTGCCTGATTTTCGACTCGACTACGATGGCCCATGGGTCAGCAAGTCGGCTCATCTGTCACCCAGCATCGAAAAGTAGCGTTGGCTAACAGGAGATCGGTCCGCGCGTCCCAACAGCCACTGCCACACGACCGCGCCCAGCACCGTCACTCCAGCCGCGGCGGCTGCATACGCTCTTCCATCAGGTATGACCAATTCGCTGACGACACCCAGGGCTGCAGGCAAGGAGCTGTTCTTGACCAAGTCTCCGAAAGATGCCCGTTTAGCAGTCTCCCGAAGCAACCGAGACTCACGCCGCATTAGTTCTTCAAAGGCCGCAAGTCGATCGTGCTCGGGGACTCGTGATAGTCGTGCCACTTCGAGGTGGTCGAGTCCAATGTGAATGGCCTCCCGAAATGCCTCAAAGGAGTCCTCATTGCGAATAGCTATAGCATCGCGGATAGTGAGCTTAGAGGAATCAAGGTTGGGTACACGTCCGAGGAATAGTGCCGAAAGGTGCCTTCCTGCTCTCAAATCACCCTTAGTGCCCAACGCAACTAGGGCCTGCGCTAGATGCCGTTCAAGGGAGCCTCGGAATGCTAGATCACATGACGCGTCTTGGGCCGCCACGGAGAATTGCCAAGACACTTCTATTACGGCGGCAGCGAGCTCACGCACCAGCGACTCAGCAGACTCAACGCTCGAAGGTGGAGAGATTCTCACACCGAATAGCCGATACAGCTCACGAACTTGTGGAGCGTATTCCTTCTGGAGCAGTCCGGGAATCTCGCGGACTACACTTGCAGCTTCGAGAAAATTCGTGAAGACGCGCATGTCAGCATCTACGCCCAACGCCCTGAGCACCGCGGCACGGTTGGCCTCCTGCAAAGAGGGGCGCAAAGCCGTAAAACGGAGCAGTCCACCTGAGATCAGCGGCTCAATCCTAGATAAGTCATTGACGACGCGATTTAGGATTTGAACGGCTTCGGACTCGGACCGTGTGCGCATCGCCTGCTGAACGGTCTCCAGAGGGTCTGCGATTACCAATCCATCATGCAGAAGTAGTAGGGTGAGCGTGCGAGGAACGATGTCGTGGCCGGTACCACCAAACAAAGAGCGGTTGTCATACGTATGGTGGCTGAGCAAAGGCCATATCTCCGTCGCGGAGGCTTCAAACTTCGGACTGGCCGTGACGGAGCGCCGTGCTCTCATCACCAGAGCCAAGTCGGCCCCGGTCAGAGACCTCCCGCGCGCCACCACCGCCGCTGGCGTCACACCCAGAGCGTCCTGAAATACATCCAAGACAGTAGCGTGGTGACCTTTAGAACTGAACATGGTTCACCTGGATCCCAATTAGGTCGTGTTGATGATTCGCTCGTCGCCTGAGTTTTCCACGAGACCACACTACATAAACCGCAAATATCCTGCACGATTACGAAGGTCGATTTTAGCCGCTCCATAAGCCCTACCTCATCGACCCGTGCTCATCATGTCAGGTGGACCTCACACTCGGCCAGATCACTCCGCTCAACTGTCATAATCTCGATAGCAGCCTACGGCCCTTCGAAGGGGACGATGCCCTCGTCACGATGCCCACGCCTTGTCAAGCTCCATAGTATCTCCACGAAGCGGGCACTCCCACCCGAACTTCGCACAACCGACCGCATTGGCTCTGTGACTGGGATCGGCCACATTTCCGTACAGTAAACTGGCTCTTCGCAAACGGGACTGTAGGTGGTGTTGGGATTGTGGGTGTGAGTGACCCTCTGGCTGGCAGAATGTAGGTGTTCAAAATCTGCATCTGCTGCCCGGAGGGTCTGTGTATCAGTTTAGTGTGCCGCATCTAGAGTCCGCATTCCGTCTTGATAGCAGTCAGGTGGTGATCACTGGTCAAACAACAATTCAGCAAGGAGACCGGCAAGTCCTCATTTTCGAGGTTCGTCTGACACAACCGGATTGGTGGTGCCGCTCTTGTGGGTGCCAGGCCACCTCTCGTGGGAGTCGTTCTCGTCAGTTATTTCATGCCCCGAACGGGTCCCGACCGGTGCGTTTATTGCTACGTTTACGCTGCTTTTCTTGCACTTTGTGTGGGATGTATTGGTCTGAGCAAGTACCAGCGGACCTAGCATCCGCGGGCTCAAAACTCACGCGGGCGGCTATCAACTGGGCTCTGGTATCAGTGGTATTAGACGGGCTCAGTATCAACGCTGTAGCACGGAATCTGGGGACGGCGTGGAACACTGTCAATGACGCCGTGTTAGAAGCGGGCTACACGCATTTGATCAGTGATCCCACCCGTTTTGAGGGGGTCACCACCATCGGGGTGGATGAACACTGCTGGCGGCACGTGGGATGGCGCTCAGACCGGTTCGTAACCGCCATTATCGACTTGACTCCCCGCAGTGATGGCAGACCGGCGCGCCTGTTAGACATGATCCCGGGCCGATCTAAACAAGTGCTTGCCTCCTGGCTGAATGGCCAATCCACTAAGTTTAAGTTGAACGTGAAAACCGTGGCAATGGATGGATTCACTGGCTATAAAAGCGCAGTGCGAGAAGTCCTCAAAACCGCTGCAACAGTAATGGATCCCTTCCACGTGGTACGCCTAGTCGGTGACAAGGTAACCCAGTGCCGCCAAAGACTGCAACAAGAAACCCTGGGACGTAGAGGACGAAAAAATGATCCTCTCTACCAGGCGCGTCGCTTGCTCCTGACCCGTAACAAACTGTTAAGTGAAACGGCTGCACCCAAAGTTGATGCCATCATCCAAAACCCCAGGTACGAGGCCCTGACGCGAATATGGAGTCTCTACCAAGCAGTGATCAACGCCTACGAAAACCCGAAAAGACTGCAAGGACGCGAGAAACTCGCCTGCATCATTGACGCCCTCAACGCCGATACCACGCGGGGAAATCCCGAGCTACGTTCCCTAGCACGAACGCTACACAAGCGCCGCAATGACATCCTGGCCTACTTCACCCACCCCCACTCCTCCAACGGACCAACCGAAGCCATCAACGGGCGCCTCGAACACCTCCGCGGCATAGCCCTAGGATTCCGAAACCTCCAAAACTACATCCACCGCAGCCTCCTCCACACCGGAGGATTCAAACACCACCTACAGTCCCTTTTGTGAAGAGCCATATTGACGCCACCGCATCATGTACGAGGACGATCCCGACGAACCCAAATCAACGACCGCTCAGTTCGGTATCGCCTTCGAGACGCGTGACAGCCCCATAGTTCAGGCACCTACCGACCTACGCGATGAGCTTGAGATCGTGCACCACGTCCGCTCCTCGTTGGACTACGGCGCCTACCAGACGGTCTTCCGCGACAATGGTTCCCCTAGGAGCGGCACTCAGCTCCCCGTAGTAGACGATGAGAAGAGCTTCGAAAAAATCCTCAAGAATTCCATGCCCGGAATCACTCGAAAGCACCGGAGCTGGGTCGAGGGCGTTCAACCGTAGAGCGGTGTTGCCTGGACAGGCCTACTCAAGGACTTGAGTAATCACGACAAACACCAATTTCCGATCGATCTCGTGGATGCTGGAGAGCTGCCGATCGAGGTCAGCCACAGTGACCTTGCGCCCTGAGATAGCTGTGGGTGATTGGGGCCGTCGGTCGTGCAAGCCGGGGTGCCCCAAGGTTGTTTGCCCTAGATGGCAAACAACCTACGCAGATGCGCCCCAAACGGATTGCAGATTAAGGCCCAAGGATCTCAGCTCTCGGAGTGCCCCGCGGCGTCATCGCCACGGGGAATGCGCCCCCAGACTAGCTCTCTCATGAACTCCAGAGACCGTCGGTGATTCTGCACGGCTGCCAGATCCCTCTCAAGTTTGTAGATGTCAGAAAGCAGCTGTTCTTCATCAATCACTCCACCATCTGAGCGGCTCGAACGGCGCACCTCCTGTAGTGCTCTCCGGCCAGCTGCTAAGGACTTGTCGACTGAGCTCTCGAGTTCTCCCTGCCTTTCTAGCTCCATCGTGAGCTGGCGAATGAGTGTTACATCGCTATTGGTGGGTGATCCACTGTCGGTCGATGATTCCCTGATGACTCCGGAATGGGGCCGAAGGCCCAGTGCTCGGCGAGTTGGAAAACTAAGCGTCTCTTGCTGCCCGGCGGAGATCCTCTTTACCTCGTCAATCGAGTCAGAGCTCACCTTACTCTGCGTCTTCTCCTTGGCGTACTCAAGAAAGCGCTGCGGTGAGTAAAAATGAGCACGCTGACCCGTGTGGGTGCGATACTCTGCAATGAGCTCAGGGCGTGCACCTTGCGTCATGCCTGATGTCCTCCACCACCAGTCCTCTTTGGCATCATCCGTAACAAAAATCAGTGGCTTACCTGTTTTCTCCCCCCATTTTAGAATCTCCTTCCAGAGAATCAGATCTCCGAATCGGTTGGAGTTGGACTTGTCATTGTCTTTGTATCCTGGCGGGACATGACGCTTGTAGCGATCTTCACCCTCTCGGTGAATCTCGTCGATGCGTTCATCTGTGAACGGCACCCCCACGCGCCCCTCGTAAAGGTCATGGACAGCACTCAGGGTAGCTTCTGCGGCCCAACCGCTCTTGTTTTCCTTCACATGCTTGCTGCGCTGTGCTGTAATATCTCTACCCAAACCTTCGTAGAAATCCCCGACTTGACCTAGTATCTTCTTGGCGTCCAGAGACGGGTGGAGCCGCTGCTCACCAAACACAGTCTTCAGATCCTTTTCCGCAGCCTCACGAATCGCCTTAATTGCGGCATCGACCTTGTCATAGGCACGCTCAGTGTTCGCAATCACGTCTGGCCGCCTGAGGTGGAACTCTTTCCCGACGTGATGAGGAAGCCACAGCTGATCATTAACCCCGCGCAGCACCGCTAGGAACTCGTCAGTGGTGCCGGGAGCGTAGCGAAAGAGGTTCAAGAGCACGTTCGTGTCAAGGACAATGGTTCCGTTGGCCCAAATCTTGTTCAGCTCGTCCTCTGTGGGCGGAAGATAAGCGTCAAATATGTCCCTCACGTACAGTCCTTACTTCTCGACGGGATCCAAGTCAGACACCAGTTGAACGGCAACCTCAGTGTTGCTGACGACTTCAGCGGGCCATCCAAGAGTCTGACGTCCCGGGATTGGCGCGCGCAATCGCTTGGATTCAACAGCTACTCAGTGTAGCTACGGATGTACTGTCAATTTCCGCGACAACCGCCTCCAGATCGGGCATTGCCGTGCCGCTATGGGTAGAGTTCATATAGATGGGCCAAGGAACAGGGCATGTGACGGAGGCGTAGCGATGAGCTCCAAGGTCTCTGAGGCACGTAACCCCGTCCAGAAGGGAATTCGCAATGATTGAAATCTCAGCCACGCTGCAGTTCGCACGAAGCGATGTTTCTGAGGCCGATTTCGATACGGCCGTCCAAGATCTCAGAGCGACCTTCGATACTGCGCGCCAATTAGTCGAGAACGTTGCCGCTGTGAAGGCCTTTCCCGTTTCAACATCACGAGGACGTTTCGTGAACGTGTACGTGACTGTAAATAGCGACTCCCCGGTTACTGGAGACGAACTCTTTGACGAGCTGATGGTCAAAGCAGGGTTCTCTCCCCTGACCTTGGAAGGTGAACAAACGGAGTCAGATGGTCAGTTCACTTCGCGTGAGCGAGAGATGATGATGGCCTAGTCTCCAAGTTGTGACAGACACTGACACAGTTGATTTCCCAAAGCTCTGGGTCGCCCCCGTGGTGGAACTCTGTCTACTGGCACGTTCGCCGGTGGGGCCCGATACTCCTGCAGACAGCTGGAGTCATCTGGTTTGGGGTTCTCGGGCTTGTCGCCGATAAACCTGGGCATCTTCAGGTTGTCTTCGCAATAGTCGTAACACTGGCGGGAGCAGTCTGGGGGCAGTTCGAAGCCCGGCGAGTGGAGACCGCTTACAACGCCATGGAAGTTGCTGAACTCCGCCGCGACTCACTCTACGGGTCTGTCCAGACTGCAGTTCAGGGCATACTGGACCAGATGGTGACATCCTGCGCAGCTTGCGATGAATCCTGCCGCGTGAGCCTCTACTGTTTCGACACTGAAGCCAACGAGTTTGTGATGCTTGGCCGAAGCTCCAAAGATGCGAAACACCGGGAAATTGGTCGAGGACGGTACCCTGCTGGCATCGGCTACATCGGCTATGCATGGGAAGAAGGTCCCCGAGCGGCATACAGGCGTTGGCCACGAGATCCCGAAGACTGGGTTAGGAAAGCAGCTGGAGAGTCCGACGTGCGCGTCAATGACACAGCCGTCCTTCCCGTGCAGGTAGCGCAACATATCGCCTTCAAAGCCCGATCGGCGGTGTACGAGCGAGTGGATTACAACGGTACGCGCATCGGAATGCTGGTTGTTGAATCGTTAAAGCCCGATGAGGCAACAAATGCCAAAGTTGGCCCCTTGCTCGAAAGTGACTTAGGCAGGGTCTTGGGCCAGATCGTGTTCTTAGCCCAAGATGAATTCGTGTCCGCACACCGTCGCACAGCCAGTGGACTTGAAGCCAGCGACTAATTCCCTCTGACGCTTGCCGTTGGAACCATCCTCCAGCTCCAAACAAGCAAGCGGCGTTCCCCAGATGCGGCACCTTGATCTCTAGGGGCCTCAGTTCAGGGTGAATCGCCTTGAGTTTGGTTTCCAGCCTGCGGCCGAAGAATCTCCCAATCCGCATCACCGCGCAAATAGTCGCGCAGGTGCTCGATCTGCCCTAAGAGCTCATCAAACGCAACAATCGTCACATTCGCCACACCCTGCCTGTAAAGCTCGAACGACCTCTTCATCTCGGCGGTGTCCAGCTGCGTGGTAAGCCCAGCCAGAACGAAGCATCGTGGCGCTGGAGTCTGCAACTGGCTATCCCCGGCTCTCTCCCGGGTGTGCTCCGTATACTCAACCAGGCACCGCGCCTGATCCAGCACCTGTGAGACTGCATCGCTCAGCCCCGCGCTAACCCCGTGAACGCCCTTCCTAAACTGATGCTTTCTGACCAGCTTTGTCGTCGGACGTTTGATCTCCACAATCGCAGCATTGCCCGTTACGGTGTGCCGGTACAGGTAGTCCAGAATCCTCTTACCCCCGGTCCTAGGGGACTCATCACCGACAATTGTCTGCGACCCAACAAACACTGACGGCCCTCCAAAAACCATCTGGAGAGCGAAGGTGTTCTCCTCAAAGAACCCCTGCCACCAGGCCTCGGTATGTCCGACGTCCAGTGCGTTCTTCATCATTCGCACTAGTTCGTCGAGGGCGACCGACTCCACATCTCGCTGCAACCGCACCAGCTGCTTCGGCTCGGATGAAGCTAGTTGTCCCAGATTGCGTGATGTCTCATGGGCCAGTTCGGATACCTCCTCATCCGTCAAAACCTCCTCACCGGCGGCCACCCGCGTCATAAGCTCTGATCCTGGCGCTCGGCCCAGTGCCGGGACCTTGACGCTCAACCCGAGCGAATCCGCGAGGGCATTGTGGGATGTAGCCTCGCGAACACGCTTGATTGCCGCTTGCCCTCGGGAGCCAACCCTGTTCAGCTCCGCCACCAGCTCCCCAAAAGCCTCTAGTCCCATATTTAAGGTCGTATCGCCGACCTGCGCTCCACTGCCATGGGTGAGGATTATGGAAGTGCACGTCGTGTTCTGCTCCACCAAATCCACAAAGCTACCCAATACCCGAGCGAAGCCAAGCCCGTACTCATAGTCCTTCGTGAATCCGAACGGCAGGGACTCAAGTTCATCGATCAATGCCGGGGAATCGTCTCGCTCTAGCGGCACCGTGATCAATCGGATCTGCGTATATTTCGGCCCAAGGTAGCTGTCCCGCCAGTGTCGAGTGTCCAGAGGGTACATAGTCAGCGCCTGTTGGGACGGCTCAGCTCGCAGAATCAGCACGGGATCAACATGACCGCCATTGGAAGAGATCTTGGGGTTGGGGACAAAATATCCTTCAACTGAACCGTCGGGCAGATTCCGCTCTTCAAGTGACCCCCGCTCGCCAGGCTCAAGCCCAAAGCGCGCCATTGCTCCCCCGATCATCGTTGAAACCACCGATTGGATCTAGTCTGCCAGCCGGGTGAGTTGACGTACCCGACGACATGCGCACAGTGTTCCTACGGCGGAACACCACACCCCCGCGAGTACAACGCGACGAGGACGACTGGGGATTCTTCCACCCCGAAGCGGCTACCGATCTCGCAGGGAGGTTTACCTTCTGTGACCCCCAACTGAACCGCCCCGCGTTGGGTTAGGTTCGCAAGGGGCAAAGGTGTATGCCGCCGCTCTGGTCATGCATACTCGGTGGACGCGCGCCTAGTAATATGTGGCTGAAGTGTGGAGCTTGGACTCTCAAACAAACCGTGGAGGTTAGTCCTCCAACGCTCGATCTAGCGGTTCGCTTGAACTCTCCTTGACTACCAGCCGTACCGCACTCGTACCTGGACGTCTTGGCGGAACAGTGGTTGGTGTCTCCGCTGTAGATTGTTGATCCTCTTGATTGCTCACACGCAAACTCCCAGTCCAGACACAGTCGCGACCGACAACACTACGATACTCGCCGCAAGGAAGATAAACCCCAGTTTGATTAGCCATGCCAGCTTTTTCAGTCGACCCTGTTCGTCTTCCTCCGAATCGAGGTTCTGATCGATCAGTACAGTCAAGAGCGCAACGGTACTTAGCTTCATTCCCTCATTTCTCAGTGCACTCACATCAACCTCTGGCCCCGACTTTGGCATCAGAGCCAAAACTCCAAGTATCACGGCTACTACTGTCAGAATCAGCGCGACTATGACAAGAGGCGATAGCGCGATGGTGGACTGAATAGACCCGATCACGGCGGACGATCCGACAAGAACCACCGCACGCGACTGCATAGCTGATCTGCGCTCAGATATCATCGCCCGCTGACGTAAGGTCTCGTCAAGGAGAACGCGCAGCTTCTGCTCATCTTGCTCGGCCACGCTTGTGGAAGTCTCCGCACGGGTGCCCGACGCCTGTCTCCATGAAAAGACCCACGTTGCTCTGAGTGCTGATCGTCTCATAATTTAAACCTCACCTCTGCGGAACCCGACACGGGCAACTCTACTTCGCGATTAGAGACACCTACTCGTGGACCGGATGAGCTTGTTGATGTTCGGCGAAGCTCTCTGGAGCACCACCGCGAACATAGCGGAACCGTGCGGCGGTCCAACGCACCCGACGCATGCCCGCCTTTACACGCCATCGTTGTCCCTCTGGCCGGGCCTTTTTGCTCGTCCTGCAGCATAGCGGCGCCGGTTCTCCCAACTTAGGTCTGAAGATTCGACTGCCTCAACAGGTTTGTCGTACCATTCGTCTTCACACGCAGGAACAAGGCGATCAAACTCATCTTGACCAAACTCGTCGAGGCGGGGATTGTCCGCCCCTGGCGTGCTTAGGTTGCTGTGCCTCACAAACCGAGCTGCAACGTCAGCGATTGTGAATGTTCCCGATTCCAGCCCCATCTTGATTGCTTTCGTACTTGGTTCAGCCAAACCAAAGGTACTCAAGAAGTAAATCAGATAGCCCGGGCTCTCGAGGCCCCCGGGATTGTCACGCTTCTTCAAGTGCTCGATAAGCTCATCCGCGCACTTCTGACTGAGAGACTCTCTGATAAACCCAAGCCATTCGGGGACCGGATCAAGTTTGTGAAGCCTGCGGAACACAACCAGCTGAGTGCGGAGGTCAGGCGCCCGCTCCAGCGTAGCCAACACTTCCCTACCTGTGACAGACACAGAAAGCTCTCCAAACTGCCTTCCGGCCCACGCCACGACCTTATCGCGTGCGGTCTGAAACAAGGAGTAGGTGCCAGCTATCTCATCTAGCCCAGAAAGAACGACCCTGAGTATTTCAAGGCGATTTTCGTCTTCCGCCTGCATTTGGGTGAACAGCTCAGTTGCCAGATCCAGTTTATTAATGACTATCGACACGCGCTCATCGTCTGTACCAGTGAGGAGCTCCATGAGTTTGGTTCTATGACCATCGGACGCAGCGATCAACGCTGCCTCCATTTCTATATCCGAAACATCGTGAGAGGGCACCCCCATGTTAAAGTATCGGTCAAAGTAGCCTTCGTCAGAGATCCTCCGCCTCGTATGATTCCTCCGGGCCAAGACATCTCAGAAGATCTGCCGTCTGTACTCGACACCACCCCCGTAGGAGTCAAGCGCGGCGCAAGCTAAGTCGAGACTTTCGTATCGGTGGCCGCGAATGATCCAAGGGACCTTCCGGAAGCCCTCCGAAAGTTGGAGGAAGTATGGCTTGTCGACCATTCCGAATGACAGCCCATATGCGGATACCTGGTCAATTGAGCTCGGCAGACCCTCAAGGAACTCACTAAGGCGATCAGTTTGATAGGCCTTCTCGAACCCGAGCAAGCGCTCTTCCAATATCCTGTGGGCAGTGGAGCGATAGTAGTCGTAGTTCTCTTCGTCGCTCCACTCGCGTAAATCAGCAACGCCTCCAAGCTCCCCGGGTGCATACCCCATAATCAGCTGGTTAACGCCCACTTCTCCATGAACGTGCAGAATGCGTGACTCTTCAACCCCATAGAGGTACTCAAGCGTGTGCGTGTAATTGAATGTAAGGAAGAAATCCCTCGGCCCGAAGATTTGGTGGAATTTCTCTTGTGGCGCGACTCTCCAAAGGCTTGCGTCCGCATTACGTGCGAACTCTCCAAGAGGAAACCTGAGGAGAAGACTAGCCTCTAAGATTATTCCATCCCTGTCGCTCTCATGATCCGACAATATTTCCGGGGGAAACTGCTCCAAATGCTCAATGAGTGCTGACGTATCGAGCTTCGAGAGGTTTGCTTCAACATCGGACCAGAAGTCGTCAACCTCGCTGAAGCACTCCCATTCCCCTGGGAAATGCTCATCCCGAACAGCCAGCTTCTTGAAGTCCTGCAAGTAGCTGGTAGGGAGGCCATGCTGCAGATCAAAACCGTTACCTAGGATATGCAAGGTGTCCATGCGTTCACTTATCTACTCGAAGTTTCCCCTAGACGTCCGTGGGCTTTTGGACGGATTACGTTTGCGAACTGCTGGCTCCTACAGCCAAGGTAAATCCCGGCAGCAAATGTTATCAAAGTGACCATCGCAGGTATAACATTGTTCTACCACTTGACCGTGCATGGCTAGGGCGGTCAAGAACGTCGGCTCGAAGTAAACAAGAAGACTAATGCGAATCATACAGATCGAAATCACGCGCTTCCTCGGCTTCAAACACCTCGTTCTGGAGGTAGACCCTGAGCTTCAACTAATAGCCGGACCGAACAACGCCGGGAAGTCCTCCCTCTTGAGGCTAGTTGAAACCTTCTTCAGCGACCCGACTCCAGCGGATCTGCAGGCGCTAAAGCCACTCCACGACTACTACGTTCTTGGTGGATCGAGACTAATGTCCAGCATAAAGATCCACTTTGGCGCTCTGTCCGCGTCCGAGGCGGAGACATTCGCCGACGTCACCTCCTCAGAGGGTGTCTTCTGGATCCAGCTTTCATGCACAAGGACGGGCAAAATCAATTTCAAGGCTAGTCAGCGCTCAACGGCTCCCCGCGAAACGTACCTGGAAGTCCTCACAGCCTTGAACTTTGTGAGAATCCCTTCGGTACGAGTCGGAGACTCCACTCCTGAAGGACAAGACCAGTCCCTGGACAGGCTCTATGAGACCCTTGAAAGCGTGCTTGTAAAGTCTGGGAACACCCGACAAACCCAGCTGCAGAAGCAGTTCGAAGAGGTTATTCTCCCTGTTGAGAAGCTCGTTCATGAAGTGTTGAGCAGTTCGGTGACAGCAATTTCGTCTGATCTACCCTTCAAAGAACGCGAGCTCGGGATAAGTCTGCCCGACTCGAGGCATGCGCTCAGAGGAATGCTGAGCCAAGTGGCAGTCACGAGCCGTGACGACGTCGAGGTGCCGATTAGCGAGAGAGGAACTGGCTTCCAGTCGGCACTCGTGCTGGGAGTCTTGCGTTATGTAGCAACGCAAACCCACCAGTCAGGTGCTAGTGTGATCTTCGCGATTGAGGAGCCTGAGGCGTTTCTACACCCTCAGACGCAGAGGGCCATGGCCGGAATCCTCAGAGCTGTATCTCAAGATGCGCAATTACTCGTCACAACCCACAGCGCGGTTCTCGTCGATTCGTTTTCAGTTCAGCAAATCATGCGACTTCCGCTCGGATCGGACGGCGTGGAGCATGTGTTCAGGCATCGTGATCTGTCTGACTCAGATGAAGGGCGCTTGACTCGGTACTGCGACGCCACTAACAGCGAACTCGTCTTCGCGAACGCTGTGATCCTGGTGGAGGGATATGGCGACAAACTTCTTATCGACTACTTACTCGGCAAAGTTACGGGAGGCCCCGGGGGACACTACGCTGCGGGCATCACTGTGATAGAGGCTTCAAGTATCGACAATATTCCAACACTCCTTGCCCTCGCCAAGCACTTTGGCGTCCGAGCGTATGTACTAACCGATAAGGATGGTGTCCACAAGGCCGGCGGCAATGGCAAGAGAAAGCTGTTTGACCTGTTAGCCAACGAGAACCCTGACCGATCAGGCAACCCGTTTCACAACCTACACCAGTTGGCTGATCAAAAGGTGACTACATTGAAGGCCGCCTTAAAGCAACAGGAACGCTTGAATGAGGACCTTTCCAAGTGGAATGCCTTTGTCCTCGCCTCTGATCTTGAGGGACTGCTCCTTGATGCAATGGGACAGAACAAGCTTGCTCGCCTTTTGGGTCCAGACGGTGAGGCGATAGTAGACGCAACCACAGCCTCGAAGTTCGCCAGCGGGCCAAAGGGTAAGGAATCCCTAGCCAGCTGGCTCGGCTCTAAAGGATGGAATTCCGACTTGAACACGAGCAACAAGGCGAAACCTCACCTTCCATCTGCACTACTCCGCACGTATCTGAAGACTGCGAAGACTCCTAGAGCGGTTGCGCCGCTAGAAGCGTGGTTGGAAACAATCGTAACGAATCATCAGCGACTGCCGATATAGACCGTTGGCGCCCTGTACCCAACCCCACACCCCCAGTCCCAAGACCCACGCGCCGAACCGCCATAAGCTATCTACCAGGCACCCGTTATGCAACCAACCAACGGCCCCCGGAGGAAAAGCGTGGAAATAGCAGTAATCGGCATGGGCAAGATCGGCCTCCCTCTGGCAGTCCAGTTCGCAGACGCCGGCCACCGCGTCACCGGTGTGGACGTCAACCAGGCCACCGTCGACCTCATCAACAAGGGCGAAGAGCCCTTCCCCGGCGAAGCCCACCTCCAAGACAAACTCTCCCAGCTCGTCCCCACCGGCTCCCTGGAAGCCACCACCGACTACGCCGCCGCCATCCCCGGTGCCGACGCCATCGTCATCGTCGTCCCCCTCTTCGTGAACGACGAAACCTGGGACCCGGACTTCGCCTGGATGGACCAAGCCACCCGCTCGCTCTCCGAGCACCTCACCCCCGGCACCCTGGTCTCCTACGAAACCACTCTCCCAGTCGGCACCACCCGCAACCGCTGGAAGCCCATGATCGAACAGATCTCCGGACTTACTGAAGGCGACGATTTCCACCTCATCTTCTCCCCGGAGCGCGTTCTGACGGGCCGCGTCTTCGAGGACCTCCGCAAGTACCCCAAGCTGGTCGGTGGCCTCTCCCCCGCAGGCACAGCCAAAGGCATCGAGTTCTACGAGGACGTCCTCCAGTTCGACGACCGCCCCGACCTTCCCCGCAAGAACGGCGTCTGGGACATGGGCAATGCCGAGGCCGCGGAGATGGCCAAGTTAGCCGAGACCACCTACCGCGACGTCAACATCGGCCTAGCCAATCAGTTCGCCGTCTACGCCGATAAAGAAGGCATCGACGTCAACAAGGTGATCGATGCCTGCAACTCCCAGCCCTACAGTCACATTCACCGTCCCGGTATCGCTGTTGGCGGTCACTGCATCCCCGTCTACCCACGTCTGTACCTCTCGACCGACCCTGATGCTTCTGTGGTCCGCACGGCCCGCCAGTTCAACGCGGGTATGCCGGCATACGTTGTCGATAGGGTCGAGGACGTTCTCGGTTCGCTCGAGGGCGTTGACGTCGTGGTCCTCGGCGCCTCCTACCGCGGCGGCGTGAAGGAAACGGCCTTCTCTGGGGTGTTCGAGACCGTGAACCAACTCCGTAGCAAGGGCGCCAACGTGAAGGTTCATGACCCCATGTACTCCGAGGACGAGCTTGCCGGCTTCGGATGGGATGCGTACACACTTGGCGAGCCAACGACAGCCGTCATTGTGCAGGCCGACCACCAGGAGTACAAGGAACTCACTGCCGAAGACTTCCCCGGCATCAAGCTTCTATTCGACGGCCGCCGTGTCACCAACCCCGACAACTGGCGTGGCACACCGCGCCTGGTCATCGGCGAGTAACCGCCTGATAACCGAACTTCAAGACCTCTAGTAACAACGCGAAAAGAGACAAAATGAGCAACGAACCTAGTGTCTTAGACTTCATCCCTCCAGCAAAACCCATCATCGGCGAGGACGAAGTCGCTGCTGTGTCTGCGGTCTTGCGCTCTGGCATGGTGGCGCAGGGTCCGCAGGTGGCTGCTTTTGAGGAGGAGTTCTCGGAGGAGTTGGTTGATGGGGCGTTTGCTGTTGCGGTGAATTCGGGTACTTCTGCCTTGCATTTGGCGCTTCTTGCGTCGGGTGTTGGTCCGGGTGATGAGGTGATTGTTCCGTCGTTTACGTTTGCGGCGACGGCGAACTCGGTGGCGATCACTGGTGCGACTCCGGTGTTTGTGGATATTGAGGAAGACTTCTTCTGTATGGATCCCGCGGCTGCTGAGGCGGCGATTACGGAGCGTACTAAGGCGATTATGCCGGTGCATTTGTATGGTCACGCGGCTGCGATGGGTGAGTTTGAGGCGATTGCTGACAAGCATGGGATTGCTTTGTTTGAGGATGCCGCCCAGGCGCATAATGCGTCTTTGCATGGTCGTAAGGTGGGCACGTTTGGTTTAGCGGCAGCGTTTTCCTTGTATCCGACGAAGAATATGACTTCGGGTGAGGGTGGGATGATCACTACCGGTAGTGAAGAGGTAGCGCGTCGGGCCCGTATTTTGCGTAATCAGGGGATGGCGAAACAGTACGCCAATGAGTTGGTTGGTTTGAATAATCGCATGACGGATATTCATGCGGCGATTGGTCGCGTCCAGCTCGGTAAGGTTGCGGGTTGGACCAAGCAGCGTCAGGATAACGCTAAGTTCTTGTCGGAAAACCTTGAGGGCGTTATTGTTCCTCCGGTGGCTGATGGTGCGGTGCATGTGTATCACCAGTACACGATTCGTGTTCCTGAGGGTCGTGACGAGTTTGTTGAGACCCTGCGTAATGAGTACAACGTGGGTTCGGGCGTGTATTACCCGATCCCGAATCATCGCCTGCCGTCTTTGGAGAAGTATGCTCCCGGTTTGGATCTGCCGGTAACTGAGCAGGTTGCCAAGGAATGTATTTCCCTGCCGGTGCATCCCTCCTTGTCGCAGGCTGATTTGGAGCGGATCGTTACCGCTGTGAATGAGACTGCGAAGGCTGGAGCATAACTGATGAGTGAAACAGCAAAGCAGGCCGCGTTGCGGGTTGGTGTGTTGGGGATTGGTTCCATGGGGCGTCACCATGTGCGTAACGCCCGCGCCCTGGACGGGTTTGAACTGGTTGCCGTGGCTGACCCTTCCGGTGACAGGTTTGGTGTCGCTGGTGGTCTAACCGTGCTACCGGACGTGGAGTCCCTCATTGAAGAGGGTCTGGATGCAGCCATTGTGGCGGTGCCAACCGTGTATCACGAGGATGCGGCACTAAAGTTGGCGGCTGCTGGCGTCCACACCATGATTGAAAAACCCCTCTCCGGCAGTGTGGAATCTGGGGAGCGGATCGCGAAGGCTTTTGATGAGGCGGGCCTGATTGGTGCGGTGGGGTATGTGGAGCGTTGTAACCCGGCCCTACTGGATATGCGCAGGCGTATTGCTGAGGGCCAGTTAGGTGAGGTCTACCAGGTCGTCACTCGCAGGCAGTCCCCCTACCCGGCGCGCATTAGTGATGTCGGTGTCGTTAAGGACCTAGCCACGCATGATGTTGATTTAGCGGCGTGGATCGCTGGGTCGCCCTATGAGTTGGTGTTTGCACAAACTGCGCACCGCTCAGGCCGTGAGCATGAAGACATGGTTACCGTGTCAGGCCGCTTCCAAAACGGGGTACTGGTCTCTAACCTGGTCAACTGGCTCACCCCCTTCAAGGAACGCCTCACCGTGGTAACAGGTGAACACGGCGCCCTGGTCGCGGATACTGCCCTGGGAGACTTGACGTTCCACGAGAACGGGTCCTTCCCCGTCGAGTGGGACCAGATCGCCGCCTTCCGCGGCGTCTCAGAGGGTCAAGTAACCCGTTACGCCCTACAAAAGCGTGAACCCCTAGCCGTGGAACAAGCCAACTTCCGTGACGCCATCAACGGGGAAGCCAACAACCACGTCACCATGGAACAAGGCCTCCAAGCACTCAAAGTCACCGAAGCCATCCTCAAGAGCGCAGCGACAGGACAGAGCATCTCACTCTGAGTCTCATACGTCAGCTCGCTGACTCTGTACCGATTATCCGTTCATCATGCTGGCGTGAGATTCTCCAGCCGACGAACCATGTGACAACGTAAACAACTGAGAGCGCCCCATACAACAGCGTAACTGCCACACTCAGGTCGACGCCTGAGTATAGGACGATACCTACTGCGCTGCCGACTAGTACGACTCGCAAGACATCAAGCATCACAGTCAGTCGTGCTCTCTGCAAGACAAGGAGAACTCCGCTTAGCGGGGACGCCACAAGGCGCAATGAGTACACGATCGCCATTATTTGCACGAGGCTGGCCGTCCCCGCCCAACTAGACCCGAGGAATGTGCTTGTAAACCAGGGGCCCACGGACACAAAAAAGACCGTGATGGCGACAGCTGGGAGCGCAAGCCAAGCGCTCATCTTCAGGTAGGTGGGTGCAAACCTCGGAATATCAGTCCTGACCATCTCCGAGAACTCGGCAGAGACCAGAGAACTGACTGAGGTAGCGATGAGCGCCAGTGGAATACCAAGTAATCTCTCAGCCATACCCAGCTGCCCAGTGGCGCTTGCGCCATACACCATACCGACCAGCAGCACGGGGGCCTTCAGGCCAACCTCATTCATGAACACTGAGAACGTGAACCACGTGGGAAACTGTCGGTACTTCCAAAGTGTCCTCTTGGTTACACCGCGATTAGGGCGCCGAAAATAATGTCTTACGCGTTTGAAGATAGCACCGATACCAACCAGACTGCCGGCCAACTGACCCGTCATGAGCCCAAACGCTGTCGGTCGAACAAACCCAAAAGCGAGCTGCACCCCTGCTGATGCACCTGATTGGTACAGGGAACGCTTCGCAACCTCACCATAGAGCTTTTGTCGCAACGCAAGCTGGGAAACAACTGCGAACCAAGCAGAAGCAAGCGTGAGCAGCACCACCCAGGCATAGGCATACTCGTATCTCCAGAGGTCGCCAACCTTGAGATAGCTGAGTGCCCAGAGCGCGAGCCCATAAAGGGGTGCTAGAACAATGCTGCTAACCAAGGCAGACCGTGCGAGACTGGAGACTTCCTCTTCCTCCCTAGGAAGCATTGCGGCGCTCTCTAAGCGCAGCGTGACCACTGGTACCGCGATTGTTGCAAGCGCAGTAACAAACGTTACATACCCGTAATCGTCAGGAGAATAGAGCCGAGACAAGATGGGGAGTGCAATGAGGGAGATCAACCTGGCACCAATTGAGCCACTTATGAGCTTGAGGAAACCCTTTGCTGCACCACCAAGAGCGATCTTCACGCCACGACTCTAGCACTTTGACCAAAGCAGAACCGTGGTGGTCTAGGCTCATATCTTATCATTGGCTGTTGAACACCGAGATTGTTGCACCTGCCGAGAAGCAAAGGAGTGTGGCAACCTCCTTGTCCGAAGACACAGAAGGGTCCCTACCAGCTCCGGAAACTAGATGAGGCTGGCACCAGCATCCGAAGCTGCGGGACTCGCAAGCCGCCTTATGGTCGCCCCTGTCGCAGATGCTAAGATAACGTCGATTGATTCAATCTCTTGTTTCCCTGATTAATCGCCCGCGAAACCCGAGGTTTGGTTGGTCCCTACGTAGCTGCGATCTCCTTAGCACGAAACCGTGCGTCGTTGGCTACGTGGCTAGACCACAGCCAAGCGTGATCGGTTGCCTATATCAGGCCGAGCCCAAGGCGTGAAGACCTAAGCAGCACGGTATTACCGGCACTCAATTCTGAACTCCATGACAGGGACGTAGTGCGTTCGGATGGTACCGAGCGGCCTTATCTCCCGCTAGCGTTGACTTGTTAGCTCTCGCACGACGTCCTTCGCGCGGTTGGCCCATGTTTGTCGAGACCGTTCTTGCCGCACTCTAGATGTGGCCGTCTCTATGACAGAAGGTGTGTCTCGCAAGTACGCCAGGAACTCGACTATGGCATCCACGTCATAGCCAACGGCCCAGCCCACACCCAGCGCCTCGACTCGCTCGGACGCGAGCGTACCTGTGCTTGCCATGGTCGGTTTCCCATGGGCCATGTACTCATAGAGCTTGTACGGGACTGCGATGGACCGATATTCCGTCGGTTCTACCATCAGGCTAGTGATGTCCGCTTCCTCATAAACTCGGCTAAGTTCGCTCTCCGAGAGATGCAATACCCTGATCTTTGTTCCGTCCACTTGCGGATAGCTCTTCTTCACCGCTTTCCACTCCTGCCTCCTCGTGCAAACCGTGAGTCGAACTCCGTCGACGCGACTTACTGCCTCAAACATCGTCGATATCCCGTAGTGCCCGCCGACGCCGCCAACATACAGGAGGCTCATGTGCGCTGTGCTTTCAACCTCGTCCTGGGGCACATCTGCACCGGGCGGTAGGGCACGCATGCGGCTCTTCGGGAAGAAAGGTACACGTTCCTTCATCTGGTCAGATGGGACAAACAGCACGTTGACCACGTGTCGGTACAGCGCGAGATCGAGTATGTACAGCGGGGTGGCTAGCAGTTGTTTGGCTCTCTCTTTCCAACTCCGATCTCCCAGGAAACGCCAGTAGATATCCCTGTAGAAGACCGCCGTAGGTATGCCAGCCTTGCGACACAAACCTAAGAAGCGTGCATCCATGAGCGGTCGTTTTGGTCGGCGGTCATTGTCAGCAAGAGCGTTCGGAAGAACTGCGGACTCTGAATAGAGAAATTCAAACGTGACGCCGGCCCTCACTAAGTCGCTTACTTCTTTGATTCGGGCGGATCTCGTGACTGAGCTCCCCGTAGCCACGTGTACCTCGTAGCCGAGGTTCTCGAAAGCCGCGAGCATCTTCGCGGGACGGAGGTTCTCTGCGCCACTGCCGTTTCCATCAAACTCTCGCGGGGCGTGGAAGATCATCCGTCTCTTGGTAGGCGTCGCTTCGTGGACTTTCACAATTCCCTTTCCGTGACATTCATGTCAGTGACTTCAACATCTGGTCGGATTCAGAAACCCAAGAGGTTGCTCATCGGTCGGCTCCTGCCAGACTCGGGTCCTTGGAAGCAGCTCAACGAGATGCAACTCGACTGCACGCGCATATCCACATCACTTTGTGACAGCAGCATCGACTTGCTGATTCTCAAATGGCCCATGGTAGCGAGGGTGCACCGTGTTGCGCCGTTGTACTGCATCACCATGCGGGTGTTTGAAAGGAAGTGCAAATACAGCGAAACTCGTCCACCACCAGAGGATAGCCGACGCTGCCGCCAACCCAAAAATAAATGACTCCGTCATCCCAAGCGCAAATCCAGTCACAACGCCAGCAGCCAAGAGTGCTGCCGATTCGTTGAGAATCAGTAGCCTCACAATAAGCGCCGCAAATGCAACCGCTATCACGGACACTCCAATCAAGCCCACATCGAGTAAGAGCTCGACGTACGAGTTGTGGGCATGACCCAAGACCGTGTCTGTTAGTCCGACGTCGTAGTAGTCCTTGAGCACAGTGCGTGTAGAGTTAAGGCCATGTCCGAGTAGAGGACTATCGGCAAAGATAGTCCCGGAGTCCCTCCATATATTAGAACGACCTGTCTCAGTTAGAGCCAGCTCGCCCCCACGGTAAAGCCGCGTAAGGGCCGGTATTCGGCTTCCCAGCGAAGTCTGCACCACGAACATGAGGATGTCCTCCCAGAAGGCGACACTTAGAGCCCCTACTGCAAGGGCAGCCCACTTCACGACTGTGGGGCGTACGAGCATCGACTTTAGTAGCAAAAATAACGCTCCTATGGCGACTGCTAAGAGTGCCCCTCGCGAGCCTGAAAGCAAGACGGCGGCACTTGGAATCGCAACAGACGATACCCGCACAGGCCAGCGTCGCGACCGCGATAGCCATGCAGAAGGGAATATTAGCGTTGCCCCCAACATTGCGACTGTGTTCGGGTTCCAGAAGATCCCTGAATAGCGTCCTTGAAACTGTCCAAATGGGACGACTCCTAAGAATGTCAGGAGGTACGAGACGACCAGTGTCACTTGCAAAACAAAGACAAAGTCCCCAATATCACCACGAAGAACTCGTGCATCGACGTCCCACCGACGAGTCTTCATCAAGTTCAAGAAAGCTAGCAGGAGGACCAATGTTGCGGACTTGATGAGCGTGTCCACTCGGTCTGGAGCCCAAATGGATGAGATAATGCCGAATGCCACAAATAAGAACAGCGCTGAGCGGTAAATGACGAAAGCTGGATCCGTCTTCGCTCGGTGCTGGGGAGTCTTCTGGCTGAGTGCGAACAGAACCCCAGCAAGAAGCGTTGGGAGACGCAGAACAGTTCCAACGGCTATGAGTGCTGAGTCATTCAAGTTAGTAAGCACATGTGTAGCCGCGATGGAGGCTATTACGAAGGTTCCCATACTCTTCGACCGCAAACCGATGATCAACGGTAAGGCTAGGATCAGTCCTGCTGCCGCGAACAGCCCTGCTACCAAATCTCGCATCCTCCCCTAGAATTGGTACTCATTCTAATGCACTAGCTGCACTAGAGTTCCTGCAGTGGCCCCGATACCGAGGAGATCACACCTTGAAAATCACGCACTTCATCACATCATTGAACACCGGAGGCGCTGAACGACTCGTTATCGACTTGGCAACGACGATGAGGGAAGTCGGGGACGATGTCGAGATCGTCACGCTCGTCCCTAGCAAGGGCATCCCCTACGATGATGCTCTTGAGGCAGGGATTCGTGTGCGGACACTCGGAAGAAACCGCTGGAGCCTTCTCAGTGCCCTCAAGCTCAGACTTGCAACGCGCAAAGCAGACGTAGTGCACGTTCACCTCTTCCCGACTCTCTACACTGCGCTGCTTGTGTCCGCACCGAAGGTGTACACCGAGCACAATACATGGAACCGACGGAGAGACTTAGGGTGGTTCAAACCAATCGAAAGCTTCGCGTACTCGCGCTATGGGGCAGTTGCTTCGATCAGCGAAGGAACCAAAAACGCGCTTCTCGAACACTTAGGCTCCCGCGCGTCATCGGAACGCTATCCCGTCATCTCAAATGGAATAGGCGATCGCTTCTTCACCGAAGTTAACCGAAGCGCACAACGCGCGCACTCGGAGCCAGAAAAGTGTCTACGCTTGGTGAGCGTCGGAAGGCTTGATACGCAGAAGGGCTTCCACCGCCTCGTTGAGCTCGCTGAGCATCTTCCTGCCATTCAGATCGATATCGTCGGTGAGGGGCGCTTACGTCCCGACCTCGAACAGCAAATCGTCGAGGCGCAGGTCTCCGACCGAGTCCACCTACTCGGTAACCGCAGCGACATCCCCGAGCTCCTGACCAAATACGATGCGTTTATCTCATCCTCACTCTGGGAAGGGTTCGGGCTCGTGTCCGCAGAGGCGATGGCCCGTGGCCTACCCGTGATCGGACCACGCCTCGATGGATTCGAAGAGGTCGTTGTCGATGGTGAGGGCGGAATCCTCTGCGATCCTGATCATTACGTCCAAGGGATGGAGGAAGCGATCAAGCAGCTCTCAGACGAAGACACCAGACAACGCCTGTCCGAAGGTGCGTTACGCCTCTCCCACCGCTACCACATCAGCAACACTGCGACGGCCTACAGAAAACTCTATGAAGACGTACAACGAGATTCGAGGGGGAACACGACCGCCTTCTCTAGTGGATCCTCGCCTCTACGCCGCCGACGGCTTAAGAGAGTCCAAGATCGCAAACACCGGTTGCATCGCTTCAGGTAGTCGGTACTTGCGTGCACTCACTCGCCCCGCCGAACCCACTCGCGACAGGCGGTCCGGGTCCGAGAGGATCGTCCTGAGCGCCAGCGCCCATTCCTCTGGTGTGAAACCTTGGGTTAGAAAGCCTGTCGTGCCGTGAGTAATCAGGTCAAAATGTCCCCTAATCGGAGAAGCCAACACGGGTGTCCCCGCGGCCATTGCTTCCACCACGTTCTGAGGTAGACCTTCCCGCCTACTTGATGAAACCAGAAGGTCAGCAACCGACACCAGATCGGGGATGTCCGTCCGGTACCCCAAGAAATGCACCCGGTCTGCAACACCAAGGTCCGCTGCCAAGGCCTCCAGGTGCTCGCATAGCCCCCCCGTGCCTGCAACGACGAGGTCAGCGTCGATTCCATCGCCAGGCCCAGTAGCCCATGCCCGAATTAGGAGCTCATGATTCTTGTTTTTGTTTAGTTCACCAACTGCAAGCACCATCGGTCGATCAACCTGAAGTCCAATGGACTCTCGCAGTTGCGTCCTCATCGCGCGGGTCACTTCGCCCTCGAACGAGTGAAAGTCGATCCCGACGCCCCTGGTCATTACCACGTTCGTTGGGAACTTCTTGCTTGCCCGATCGAAGTCTTCTCCATTAATGACTAACAGGTCATCGGTGAGGTGGCTCAGGATCTTCTCAGCCGGATAATAGACCAACCAGTTGACTAGCGGTGCGCCCCTGTAGAAATGGAACCCATGCGCCATGTACACGACCTTTGTACCGCGTTTACGAGCATCACGGGCAGCGAGGCGCGTGATTGCCCCACCCACCGGTGTGTGGCAGTAAACAACATCAAAGTGCTCACGATCTAGGAGTGACTTAAGCTGCCTGTAAGCCCGAATGTTGCCGAAGGAGAAGGGACTGCGCGTCCAGGGAACCACATGCGACTTAGCAATGGATTCATCGACTAGGTCCGCACGGCTTGCGACGTGAACTTCCCAACCTGCCCCAGAGAGCCGCCTTAATAGCGGCAGATGGAATCTTTCAATGTGTACGGGAACTGTGGCTGTCACAAGGATGGTTGACATCTGGGCATTCCTCCAAAGGTGTTCCAGCATCACGGGTTGTCAACTACGATTCGGCGAGGTGATCTGTCAAGCACCTATTGGAAAACCGCTTCTGCATACAACTCTATGGCAGCGTACCGACCAGTGGGAGGCAAGACTTCCAACTAGTGGTGTCTTCCACTCATGCAACAGCGATATCCGTAGACCGAACGCAAACTGAGACTGCCTGATAGCTGTGTTCCCTGTTGAGACTTGTAGAGAGCCTGAACAGCCTCCCACCCTCGGCCAAGCGAGGTTAGATGTCATATATCCGCGCAACACTCCCTTTCCGGACTCGTCGCATGGGACTACTAGAGGATCACCTGTATCCAATGGAAGCGCTCAGTTTTCTGGACTCTCTTCTAGGCGACGCAACTCACCGAGGATTCCTTCAAGATCAGATGGATCACTAACTACGGATACGGTGCAGAAGGACTTTCTGATTCGGTTGAAAGAAAAATCCATACGCAACACCCGTGTGCAGTCTGCTATGACATAGCGCGCATGCATCTGAGTTCCACGGTGAAGCACGATGTCTATGTCGGGATTGACACGCAAGAAGCACTCTTCAATCGCGGCAGCCACTCCCTCCCGTTGTCTTGAGTAGATCAGCCTAATCTCCTCAGCGGTTCGCAATGCCGGCTTCAAGAGCGAAGCCACGTTCCCTGCATGCGTATAGGTACTCTCGCCTCCAGCATCCAAGAAGTACGGGTCAACAACATGGATGATTCTCGCCGGGAGGATTTGATCTAGCTCGCCCCAAAACCGCGTAAGCACCTCGATCATGTCCAAGCCGACCGGAAATGCGCTGTGCTGCAACTCCGTGGACTTTCCGTCGGACGCCAAGTTTCGTTTCATTTGCGTCCAGCCTATCGAGTCCCTCCGTACTGGCAAGTCAGCTACCTCAGCTGAGAGGTGAGCCCGCCACCGTGGGCTGGTTTGAGGTGTCTCCTCCACCGACTTCTGCTTACGGCCCCGCCGCGCGGCAAGCCGCTACTTGACCCAGTCAAGGGGCGAGGGCTTTCCGGTGTTTCTGCGGGCCAAACGACGCCTGCGGTGTCGGTGACCATCGCTATCATCGATCTATGGGTCGAGCTCAACCCGCGCTCGATCGACCAAAGTAGACCTTAGGGAGGCAAGCACCATGGGTTCGTCTGGCAAGGCTCGAAAGAGGCCCCGTAGACGAGGCCCAATCGAACAAAAAAGCGCCAATGCTCCGGTGCCGCCACATACTACTGACAGCAACGCCCGTGAGGAGCTTTGGGGGAAGCTACGGCACGGCTCGCGCAACGTCGCGGGTGTCACTTGGCAGCTTGCTGTCTCGGTGCACGTGCTTGTGATGTCTCGTGCAGGCATCCTGCCGTTCACCGCGCTGGTTCCCGAAGGCTTTGAGGATCTCGACTGTCGGACAACTACAGGCGACGAGACCTTGGTGCAGGTGAAGGAGGTCAGCGCTGGAGCGGGACAGCTCGGGACTTCAAGAATCCGCGACGCAATCTTGCACGCTATGCGTGTGACGACCGGCCCGATCGTTATCGTCACCGATGGCAGCGTCGGTTCAGGCCTGCAGTTCACGGGATGGGACGAACCACTTGCCGCACAGCCCGAACGGTGCGTAGCTCTAGCAGACGCCCTCGTCGCCAAGGGCCTGACCAAAGCAGACGCAACCAGCGTGTTGGGACGTGTCCACCTCGTGTCGTTGCCGTGGAACCTACGCGAGCAGACCGAAGCACTCCTCTGCGACACGCAAGGTGTTCATCCATCGGTTGCTTCATTCACTGTCGGTGAGCTGTACGAAGCCTTTGGGGAGGCAAGTGCGGACCAACGTCATTTGGACCTCAACCGAGCCCGAACGCTTACGCTCAGCGACGTTGACACCGTGCTGCATCGGGTCCAGTCAGCAGTAGACGTAAGCGGCTTGGACGCCGCGGTGTCCGCAGGCGTGTGCCGCCCCGCAGATTACTCGGCCACAGGGGTGGCGTCCGCGAGCCGGTTCTATCTGGGCGTGGATGGGGCCCCTATCCACATCGCACAGGGTCTGGATGTGATCCGGGCTGACGAGATGGACCAGATCACGCAGGCAGCCAAAAATGCCGAGTACACCGTCATCGTGGGCCCGTCCGGTTCGGGCAAATCGGTGCTCCTATGGCGCGCAAAGAGGACTTTAGCCCCCGTCTTTTGAACGGCAGTACCCGTGTAATCAGGCCTGTGCTCGACCGCCTCACCGCTGAGCTAATTGCAGAGCGTGTCGAGCGCGCCGAGCTTACGACGAAGATGGCCCCCGCAGAAGCTCTTGCGCGAAGTGACGGTCTACTCATGGAGTTCCTCTCCTTGCTGCGCGAAGGCAAGCACCTGGAACAGATCCTCGCCTCTCAAGCCGCCGCGCTGGCGGCGCCCGGCCGAGAGACTCAGCGAGAGGCCGCTCGCCTTGTCCTGGCAGCTCACGCACTCGGATTGTCGTTGACTTCCCGAATGCTCGGAGATGCGCTCACCGCCGTCGCGGGAAGCAACAGCGCGGTCGGCGACGCCCTGGCGACACTGAAGAACGAACATGTCGTCCTCGAGCAAGGCGCCATCTGGACGGGACTCCACGAACTTCGGTCACAGACACTGACAACTCTGCTCCACGACGCCCCGCCCCCTACGCTCGGCGACACCCTGAGCGTCATAGCTCGGCTGCTGCCTGCCGACGAAGCGGGCTGGTTGCTGCGCCGATCCGCCGAACGCTTCCCGGAGACCGTCGTCGCTGTTGCCAACGCGGTTGCGAGTAATCTTCATGAGCCAGGTACCACCTCTTCGGGGGTGGCCGAGCTCCTCGAAGGAGCCGAGCGGGCCGACAACATCGTGTATGCCACCACCTGTCTTCCGATAATTCAGCGCCTCACCCCTCCTGGAATCTCTCCGACGCTAATTGCTCCAATCGTCCACGGAATTCGCAATCAAGACACGTCCCTCGATCCGATCGGCGCACCAGCGTTCGATCGCACAGCAACGTTGATGACTCGGATCGCGCGAGCGCTGCCGCCGCGTAGTTCGCCAGTGTTAGAAGCCATTACCAGACAGCTCGATTCCGCCCTCGTCGCGAGCCTGCTCACTTCGGGGACTCTCGTCGAGGCCGTCCGTCTCTTGGAGGCCCTGGCGGGATCCGTGACGCTCAGCGCATCCGAGGCTAGCGCGGTGTTCCAGGAGTTTGACGAACCGATCAACGCTACACAAGCCGACGCTTGGACGCGTCTGATATCTGCGCTGAATCCGTTCATCGCTAGCGAGAACCGAGAGGCTACCTTCGGACCAGTGGAGCACCGCGCCCTGGCAATCGCGCGAGCCGAGCCTTCGGCTGTCACGTTAACCATGCAGACGGGGTCTAATCCGTCGGTGACGGTCATGCATGGTCTTGATGTTCGGGAGCAGGCACCCGGCATGACTTGGGACGTCCCCTCCTCAAGCAGCAGCGATACCCTCAACGACTTCGTCATAGCATTGGCGCAGCAGTTGGCGTTCGCGTGCCCGGAAGCAGGTCATGTCGAGGTCATAACAATCACACCGTCGGGACGTCGTTACAGGGTCGGAGGGTTCGAGCCCGGCTTCAAACACATGGCACGCGAGGTCTTCAAGGAGCGTACTGGAGTCCGACGTAATGTCGGCTTCCAGGGAGCCGTCCGGATGTTGTCGGCGGCACCGACATGGACAGCCCTGCTCCTCGAACCGTCACAGATTGCCCAGGCACTTGTGGACATTGCAAGCGAGGGCGCCTTCCGCCTACGGGCCAACGACCCGCCTCACCATGCGCAAGCTTGGGCCGAGCGTGTGCAAGCTGCAAACGAACGAGCAGGCGAACTAGCCTCTACGCCGAAAGACGGATCGAAAGAACGAGCCGCTTCCCATGCCAGCGAGGATGACGCTCAACGACAGAATGACCCGGTGTCACAAGCGCTCGGGGCCGCCGCGCAGGCGCTGAGCAATCTAGGAACGAACGACAATCGCGTCGCGGTGGCATTGTCGCTTCGAGATGCAGCTGCCAAGGTCGAACACGCGCGATTGCTGACTCCGACCTACTTCGGCCTCGATCAACCAGTCCCCGATGCACTCAGCACTGAACTTGAGCGGCTGGCGCGGGCGGCGATCAGCTCTGCGCGCGACCCAGATTCCTGGACCTCAGTGCGCTTCGGCGACCATGCGGCAGTCAATGCGATCACGGCGGCCTCGACAGCCAAGGCTCAACAGCAACAACATGCGGTGTTGTCCATGATCGAAGCCGCCGTTCCCGGCGCCGTCCTACAGTCAGTGCCGGACCCCTTCCCCTCCCCTACCAGCATCGATCAGACCGGATGGTTAGTGACAGCGGCGCTGCAGGACTGGGAGGAAACACTTAACGCCTTAGCGAACATTGATGTGGATAAACGTCGCACTCTCGACTGCAACGTGTGGGCGCTCGCGGTCGATGGCGTCCGCCCGATTCCGCTAGCCGTAATCATGGCGCACTACGGTGAGCAACCCGTTCTCCCACTGGCGGGCGAATCTCTTGACCAGCACCTCACGGCAGCCGGACTCCCGTTGGCGCATACCGTAGATGCCGCAACCGCGAAGGTCCTCGAGCTGGCCGCTATGGTAGCCGACGCTTCATGGGCTTTGGCCCTCCATCGATGGAGGCCAGCTGAATGGCGGTCCACGGTACCGGCACCAGAGATCGACGAGCTAGACAGGTTAGCGATCGCTGCCCAGGGCGCAGTCGCACAACTTCCAGATTCCGTGGGGTCTGTCCTCGGAGCCGCCCTCGACACGTTGGTCGCACAAGTCAAGTTGGAACTGCAAGAGGCAACCGACCTGACACTCGTCGGGGAACTGCTCAACGTGGCCGATCGAGGACCCACCCCCACAGCAATCGACGCGGGTCTCTGGCAAGCCCTGACCGACCTTTCCCTGGCCCCCGCCATTGGTCTCCAGGCCAGCGCAGGGTCCGTATGAACATTCCAGATATCGACTTCACGCGCGTGCGCTCACTGGGTGCGGGAGGCCCGCACGATCGGTACGAGCAACTCGTCTGTGAGCTGGTCATACAAGAGCTCGCGCACGTCGAGGCGAAGCCCGTGTCCCTTCACGGGGCCGTAGACGGCGAGTGCTACTGGGCCCTTCCCGGTGGCGCCGAGCACAGTTGTCAAGGCGAAGTACATGCGAGAGAGGCCCTTGCGGCTTGCCGACCCATCAACTTGAGGGGCTGCGTCCATCAGCTGCACTTTGGGATCCACGATGAGGCTACTCACCGGCAGCCGCGGGGGCAGGTGCCAGTGCTGGATGAAACGGATTGGCCGAGCTGACCGACAAGCGGCAGCTCGTGAAGACCGAGCTCGTGCGGGGCTGCCACAGGACGACGTTGATTCTTGTAGACGACCTTCAACTCCACGAACGAAGATCCCTAAGGTTCCGGTCATCCTGGCGCTCTGACTCGAGACGGCGGGATGCCCGCTGCGCGACCTCCAAGTAGAAACCACGAACGGTTGATCCCTCCGGGAAACGGTCGGAGATCACCATGGCCCCGTCACGGAGAGCAACCTCATTCGGGTCATCTACCCCCACGGAGCGTGAGCGCATGCCGTACTCTGCCGAGCCGTGAAGGCCAGCAAGAACATGGGCACACAGATCCGATTCCAGTCCGCCTGCTGCTTCGAGTACGTCGACCACGAACTCGGGTTCACGTATGACGAAGTCCTGAGGGGCGGCGTTCAGGAGATCATGAGCGAGGCGAACCCTGCATTCATCACGCGACCCGACTAGGTCGAGGATCACTGACCGGATCTGAGGGTCATAACCGGTCGCCATCGCCTCAAGAATCTGTCTCCCGAAGAAGCGCCTCTCCCAGGAATCATCGGCAAGGATCCACTCGATCAGCGCTTCGATCAGAGCAGGAAGATGATTGTTCGACGCGAAGTCGAGGTCCATCGACTCGATATTTGGGAGGGGTTCGTACCGGCGATCATCGGATATTTGCCGTTCGACGCGCCGCTGTAGGAATCCGAGCGCCCCATAGGGATCAACAGCGAATTCCTTCTTCAACAATTGGCCCAGCTCATACGTAGGAAGCTGCGGCGTGGCTTCGAGACGCTCGAGGAGTCTGTGGCGCTCCGCCGAAGTAAGCGATTGCCAAGGGGTAGCCCTCCCATCGAGAGCCGCCAACGCAGCTTCGGCGACGATCGGTTCGGTTTCAATGGGGGCCGCGTTCAGCATTTCGAGGACTAGTGCGCGATCCTCGGCATTGAGCCATTGCGCCTCACAAAGCAGAATGGCATGCACTTCCGAATAGCTAGTGGCCAGCAGCGCGCGAACGACACGCGTCCTCGCCTGATTGAACGCTCCGGGGGCATTCACAACTGCGGATGCCACAACCCTTGCAGATTCGGAGCCCGAACCAATCATTTCGACCGCGGTTTGCTCTGCCATGGGATCACCCATCGCAAGGAGTATGAGTAGCGCAACGCGAACCAGAGCGAGGTCGACTGTCTCGGCTGTAGAAGTTCTAACGGCAATGCGAGCGGCTTCAGGGACTCTTCGGAAAAACTTCGACAGTAGGCCATTGGGGGAGATCTGTTCGTCGCTCGCTGCGTGTTCTTGGTTGAGAATCTCTCGGAGGCGCCGGACGAGTTCGTCCGGCGTATACCGAGTTGCCCATCTCTCGACGAGCTCCTCCGCGACTCGCTCAGATCTTTCTCGTGACCGCTGGTAGCGACTCACCCCAGTATCGCCGGCCACGTCGCTATCGTCGGTATCGTCTTCGTCATCCCGGGCCCAACCACCACGCACCAGTCGGATGACTAGCAGCTCATCGTCGATATGCAACTTCCTACGCGTGTCGCGCGCAAGCTTCTTGCGCGCCCCCTCCCCATAGGTAGCGTGCCAGCTCAACGAACGGTACGCAGCGAGGCGCAGTCCGGCGGACTCATCAGGGTCTGCGAGTAGCCGGCCGAGGATTTCTACGACCCTAGAAAACTCGTCCGTCACCGGTTCGGTCCGATCGTCCGATTGCAGAGCTTCTTTCAGTATCCCCGTGGCGGCACGGGCCGTCCGCGCATCGCTGGCGATCACTTGCTCGGCGATGGCGATCGCGGCAGACCGTACATCGGCAACGGCTTCAAGACTGACTGGCATGTACGTGATCGTGAGGTCGATTCCCCTAGACTCAGTCAAGGTGACCTCATATGCCAGAGCAGGACTGAGCAGAGACACTAGTTGATCGCGATGTCTAGGGTACTCATCGGCGCGGAGGATCTCGCCAACAACCTCGACGTAGCGTTTGGTGAAGGCAACGGGACGGCGAGGGTGAAATTCACCGAGCTCTCGCGCAAGTCGAAGGGCATGGTCAGGATTCGAGTTCTCGCGCCGGTCGTCCGGAAGGCCGATATCGAGCAGGCTACGCAACGCCCTCGGAAGGAAGTCCGTCCGGTGTCCTGCATTGGCAATGAGTGGCGCGAGGGAACGGGCAACGTCGTCGCTGGTGACCTTCCTCTTCTCCCACCAGATGCCGCTCAGCTGGACGCCCTCATCGGGAGCCGGGTTCTCCAGCAGCCGATCAGCGAAGTCCAAGGCACGATCCGGGTAGACCGCGGCGACTGCGGCAACCCGCTTGCTGATCGCGATGCGCTCCGAGTTCGGCACATCTTGCACGAGTTCCGCTAGAGCGGACCAAAGAACGTCAGCGAGGCTGGAATCACCGTCGGCGCGACGACGCCAGTCGACAATACTGACGTTGTTTATGGCATGGGTGAGGGCAGACCCGCGAGCGTGGTCAGCAACTAGTCGAGCGAACTGCTTGTCGAGACCAGACTTCGAGACCAGGGCGCGCTCCAGCGTCGCGTCTCCGAGAAGGTCGGGGACGACTCGCGCAGTCTTCCCCCGCCGGAGCACGAGCCCAAGGTCCTCCAGCTCGTCGAGAATCTCGAGGAGAACTGCATGCGGCTGCCCGCTGGTTGCGACAAGGCACTCGATGAACTCGACATCGTCTAGCGGCGCTGGCTGGATCGCGGCCAGTGATTGGAGCACGGCGGTTCGCGCGTCGACATTCGTCCCGCTCAACATAAGGTCAGTGAATCGAGCGAGCATTTCGCGTCGGAGGGCGGTTTGGGAAGCGAGGTCGGCGTCGCTGAGCGTACCGGAACGGACCAAGTGGGCTCCGGTAATAATGAGAAATGGGCAGTCATAACCGATCCGTGCCAGAGACTCGACTCGTCCGCCCGTCGCATGATCACCGAGGGCTTCGCAGGCTAGAGACTCAGCGTCTTCGAGTGAGAGATCGGCAATGCTGACCGTGACATCATCCGCGAATAGTTCCGGCACATCCAGGGAGGCACGAAGCTTGGGCATGGCTCGTGGCCGTGCCGCGAGAACCACTGTCGCGTCTGGGCGGGCGCGGCGGATGCCGTCGACCAACGCCGCGACGTCGTGCTCCGCGTCGGTGGCATCGTCGATCACAATGACTGGCGCATCCTCGGGAAGTAGCTCGAAGGCTCTCGGGGCAATCTGGCCCCTGGCAACGAAACGAACGGGTCGACCAATGTCAGAGGTGGCAAATTCGCGAAGCAGTCGGCTCTTACCGATCCCGCCACGGCCTACGACGAACACCACTTCGTGATGGCCGGTTGCGAGCTCAGTTAGCCTACTGAGCTCACCGGCACGGCCCACCATAGTGAAGTTTCGATCGACGCCGAGGCGGCCGGCGAGTGCGGTGTCGTACCGATCTGGCCGAAGCCATGGACTGGGCTCGGGAACCCCGAGAAATGACTCGCGCAGCTCCGGAAAGTAACTCTCGATCAACGCGAGTTTATCCGCCGTATGAAGCCCACGGACGAAGCCGGAGAGTGTCTCGCCATCCCAGAGCGCCCAACTCGGATGTTTGGTCAGTTCAAGTCGAGCGTTCGGGGTTGCAGTTCGGCGACTCAAGGCGATGACCCCGGAGCTAAGTTGAGAATCGGGTAGCACCTCCTCAATTGCTTTCCTCACATCACTCGGGCCGAAGCTTCGATGCCGTTTACACTGGACGCCGATTCTCTCGCCTTCTCCATCGACATAGACATCGACGCCATACTGCTTGTAACCGGAGGACCCGTTGCGCACAGCCGTGCGCCTGGGGTATCGCATTTGGAGTAGGTCACGACAGAACGCCTCGAAAGCCTCTGGCGACAGGTTCTCGAACGGCAGGTTGAGCAACCTATTCTGGCTTGGACTATCTCCTCCTTTGTCGTAACCACCAGCATCCAGCACATCGTTGAGGCTCAGATCAAGGACTGAACACAACATCTGCAGGTCACCTCTACGTGGGCGAGAGATTCCGCGTTCCCACCCGCTTACGGCCTGTTGGCGAACTCCCATGTGATCCGCAAGTTCGGCCTGGTCCATTCGGGCAGCGTTCCGCGCCAAGCGGAGGAGGGCCCCCAGCGTCGAATAGGTCACATGTTCAATATACACGCATTTACTGCGTATGAGTGTCTGAAGGCTAGCCTTACGTAAATGGCCCGCGAAGTGGGTTCCATGCCTCACCCGGTTTTTACCCGCGAAAGTTGGCATGGTTGGTTATGGGGACGGGTTGAGCATGGCCGCTCGTTCGCCACCAACGATCGACGTCGGCCTCTACCGCCGTTTCGGTGCTAGGACCATGCCTTTGCCCTCTGCATACCGATCCACTTCAAGAAAGCCCCTACCGAGGTCGTTGAGAACAAGTTCAAGTCGCCAATGGTCGACCTCATTGACAGAGTTGGAGTATGGGCGCAAGCGGCCGTCACCACCCCGTCCGATCATCCACTCTTCGAACGCCTCGGAGACAAACCTGTCTCCTTCCCTGTCGCAATAGACACATTCAGCTTCCCAGGCCTCATGATCGGCTTCGTCGTAGGTCTCTTCGTGAAGAACTGTGTCTGCCCAGGGGAAGAGCGATGGAAGTACGTCCTCGTAAGGCCGCAGTCCCACCATGATGAACCAGCTGCCGAGCTCGACTCGGTCTTCGTTCCCCTCATCAACCGACACGATCTTGACATCGCCGCGCCCTGATGTCTTGTTCACCCACTCGTCCACCTCCAGCAAGATGCGGCGTCCGCTTTGGAGCAACCTCATCCAGGGAAGGGACAATCTGAGCTTTCGAACTCGCAGTTCGTAAGGCTTTCCTTCGGCAATCCGTTCGAGCTCGAACTTCGAACGTTGACTGAGTTCCTGTTCTCGCGGAATATGGAGTTTCTTGCCTCCGCGTCTTCCGGTGACGACGGTATGGTCGTTTACCGCCTGCCAGTACGCAGATCCCGTCACCGGATCGCAGATGATTACGACCACTGGAAGCGCGTGCTCGAGCCAGTACGAGAGATCATTTTTCTTGAGGGCATACCACCAGCCTTCACACGTCTCCTTCTTGAAGTAGCTCGGACCGGTCTTGATTTGAGCGGCAAGGAGTTGCCCAGTCGCCGCATCATCCTCGACAACTTCAATCTGGGCGTCAATGCCGTAGTCGTCGGTGGACTGCTCGCGAAAGATCCATGCAAGGTCGCTCGTAATGATTTGTTGAACGGCAGCTATCCCTTTGCGGTCTTGCTGCGCAGAGTGCTTCACCTTCTTCGGCATGACCCCATTCTATATTCGGGCATCACCTTCGCCAGGCTAACAGCGTGCCGAAGCCTGTGAGCAGGACTCGCTGTGGCGCGTGCGGACATCCGCAAGGCCTTTAGCTCTGTTGACCTCGCCTTGAGTTGCGCTTGGTAGACGCCTGGTTGCGTGGACCATACTCGCCGTACCGTGGTCGCCTCCATTCGGCTGATTGACCAGATCCTATCTTCTACAGACCCGTTCACACAGGGGCACTCGGGGTGCTGCTCTCCTTGTTGAACGCCCTCTGCGTATCGAATACCGGGTCAAGGATCGCTGCGATACGCACCATCTGATCGTCCAGATTCTCCTCACACACCGCGGTAAGACCCTCCTTGCGCCGCCAGGCCGACCATTTCGCCTGCGAGCGGGTGCCATACCCCGCAACGACAGGACCAATGGCCTGCAATTCAACGCCACGGTGAGCCGCCACCGCGCGCACGGCTTGAGTAAGTGCCTCGCCTTCAAGGCCAGCATCGCCGAGAGTCACAATGTCAACGTAGTCTCGCCATCGGGTGCTCGTGATGCCCCGTTCAAGGATAGTGACGCCCTTCTCTGCCACGGTTGATTCGGGCGCATAGCCGATGAGGGTGATCGGTTCGCCGAGAATGCGGTCGAGTGTGACTTTGCGTGGAGCGGGAACAATCGGATCTCCGGTCGAGACGTCCCATGACACAGTGCCCTGCCATGTTGAGATCGTGGCCTTTACACGAAGGCGCATGCCGGGGTACTCGGCGTCGTCGCGGATCTCGGTGACGTTGATGCTGTCGAGGTCGAACGTGACGCCGTCGTCGACGGCGACATCGGCGACGTCACGTATGACCTGCTCGAGGTGAGCAGGTGTTGTACTCGCGCTGATCGCATTCGAGTCGGCGTCTCTCGTGGGACGGCGCACGCCGTATGCGCCGAGCAGAAGTCCACCTTTCAGCACAAAGTCGGGTGCGTGTGGCGTGCGACCCAGGCGGTAAAGGAATGATTCGAGGGCGTGCCTGGTTAGATATTCCTGTGTGGCCACAGGATTACCGAACCTTGCCGCATCGCCGCGCGCGACTTTTTGAATCTCTCGGTAAACTTCGTCAGCATTCACGCCAGAAACTCCAATGCGTTGAGGACGGGAGACTCTGCGCGCGGAAGCTGGCTGGCGATGTGCATCAACTTGGCTGGTTTCCCTCCGCGGCGCAGCCACTCTTTCGTAGCATCACGCGCAGTCTCATATCCAACGATGGAACGCAATCGGAAGCAGTCTGCGATGGTGCGTTCGGGGCTGTAGATACCGATGATCTGCTCACTCCCTGGAATGAGCATGTCTTCCCGTCCCAAGTTGAAAGTGTCCTTGTCAAAGTGATGCCACCTGATCGAGCCCCGCGTTACAGGGGTGCGGACAC
The DNA here is from genome assembly GCF_014069575.1 of Schaalia sp. JY-X169. Taxonomy (NCBI): domain Bacteria; kingdom Bacillati; phylum Actinomycetota; class Actinomycetes; order Actinomycetales; family Actinomycetaceae; genus Schaalia; species Schaalia sp. JY-X169. Next base: position 932,623 of record NZ_CP059675.1, on the reverse strand, counting down.
CCCGCGGTATTGCAACGTCTAGGGCGTTGGGGATGGTATCGGTGAGATCGTAATGCGCGAGCGCCGATAGCAGGCAGATAGTGGCATCTGATCGCCTAATGGAGGCCTCCATCTGGTCCCAATCCATAGGTGACGCGTCGGCCGGCAGATAAATGCCGCGCGCGATTCGCTGCCACTGCCCTGATTTCGCGCCACGGTATAGAGCGCTACGGGTTGTCCCGGTCGGCGTGCTAGGCGTGATCGCGCGCATCTCAGGCACCTCCTGTTACGAATCGGATACAGATAATCGTACCTGACAACACTTCGTACCACCAGTGCCTGGCGTAAGCCCCATGCTGTCATCGGTTTCGGTGCCTTCTAACTCTGAGCCTGTTGAGGCGATCAGGAGTACCCCTTCCCCGGGGCTCGTTTCTCTGAGATCTAAAGCTTCCACGGCTTGGGCTGGGTCTTCGACATAGATCACGGGGCTGGTCGATGTTGCCGTGGCACGATCGTCGCGCGCGGCAAGAAGCCCCGAGACCGCGTAGTCGATTCCGGCATTGCCTAGTTCTTTGGCAAGAGAGCGCGAGCCACCTTCTGCGACCACAGTGCGTCGGACAACATTGCGCCTGGTGATCTTGCCTGCGTTGCCAGCAGATACGGCGAGCGTCACCATGTCATCCGCGTTTGCCTGGTCAGAAAGCCACCCGGCGCGAACCCATCGGGTGATCCATCGGCCGGTCTCCGTGGCATCTCTCGCAGTTGACCCCAGCGCAGCTTGCACCGCTGAGGACATGTCTTCATCAAATGCCAGTCCAAAGCTCCGAGTCTCTCCTCCTTTGGAGTCCGCCAAGGAAGCCGAGCCGTCTCCAAGCGAGCAAAGAGCGCCCACGTATGGCCCGACAAGAACAGACTGCAGGACCGACCTGGCGGCGGCAATGGCACTTGGATCACCCGCGGAGACAAGAGAATTTCCGCTGATCCGGTAACCGGTAGCCTCCAGTATTCGGGAAAGCGTCCCGCAGGTCGGATCGAGTTCTGCCCGCTCGATTCGACTGATTGTTGACGGGGAGACTTCCGCGAGCTGGGCAAGCTCCTTGCGGGTGATTCCGGCGAGCGCGCGGACATCGGCAGGCCCGCTGGCTTTGTCAGGTCGACTTGATTTGAAGCAGTGACCCTCCACCTCCGATCACGTGCGGCACTGAGCTGTGCCGCGGCCCATGGTGCCTATTCTCAATAGTATTTGGCCATCCGGGAGGTGGAACCCCTTACCCCACAGATGGCAGTGCAGGTCTCATAGACTACCTGACCTCGGGTTTTGTGCTTCAAGAGCACACTCTTTGCATCACCGTCTGCATGGTTAGCAGGCTGTTGGCCAGCTGTTTGGTCCGCTTCCCATGCACGTGCCCAACTGCGCAAGTAGCCGATGATCGGCTTGGTACTTGCGCCAGGATTGATCGCATGTAGCGGCGTCTTTCCGCGTTTTCACGTTCTATGGAACAGGAGGTGGAGGGCTGACCCGGCCAGCGGCAAACTTGCGGCGGTTTGCCCAGCTCAGATCCCGAACGTCAACTTCCTGAATAGGTTCGTCATACCAAGGGTCGCCGCCCGGCGGCGCAATCTGGTTGAAGGTCTCCTGGTCGAAATCGGCCGACAACTCCCAATCCGGCTTGATGCCGGTAGCGGTTCGAGCCGAAACGAGTCTCGAGGCGAGGACCGAAATGTCCGCATCCTTTGAGCCAATGAGATCGCGGACAACGAGCCGGAGCTCTTCCGCGCGGTGACGCAAGACAAAGTGGACCTGGTATCCGACGCCAAAACCAGCCGCCGCGTCATCGCCCTGCCTGAGGTGATCCACGAAGTGCGCGATTGACTCATCCACTAACGCCTTCGTCACTGCGTCGTACCAGGATGGCTTCGCCGACCAATACGCGTGGTCGATGCTGTACTCCACCCTCTTCCAGGTCCGGATGCGGAGCACTGGGCCGTTGAGCTTCCATAGCACGGCCTGGACGGCATCTGGTGGCGTGTCTTTATCGAGCGCGACGAGCAACTCCCCGATCCAAGCGAGGACCTGGTCAAGGTCACTGAACGGCTCGGTTTGGTCTGAAGGAAGGGAGTTGGCAATCTCAGCGACAACTTCAGCCAGCCGCACTCTGTCAGCGTCCTTGACTGGCTGGTTCGACGCATTCAGACATTTTCCAAGCACCAAGCTCCGCCGCTCATCCGCCGGCCTAGTGAGAAGGCGCGCCAACGGTTCTCCATCCCCACTAGTCGCCGCCTTGACTGCAGCATCGACCGTTGCATCGCTGACGTCATGATCAAGGATGCCCATAGCGAAGTAACGGTCAAAGTACTCCTCGTGCTGGACGCTCTGGCGACGAATGCTCGCATGAACCGAAAGCTGTTCCTTCGTTCGGTTCTTTGGGAACAGCGAGACGAGCAGCTCTCGGGCATCGCCACGGTGTTCCGTCGGGACAACTTTGAGGAGCGGCTCGAGGTCGAACGGCTCATACTGAATTGACTTGGCATCGAACTTCATCTCCCCGGTGTGCCCGGAGAGCAGCTGGTTTCGGTATCGCGGAATCGAGTTGAAGAGAACCGGGAAGCTGACGCGGATAAGAGTCAGCAGTTTGACGTCCTCGTCATCGATCTCGTTCGGCGGCAGGAGCGGAACATGGTGCTGTAACTGAGCGACATAGCGGTCGATCGCCCGCGGAGTCGTCAGCAGATTCGTGAAGCAGTGCACCAGGGCACCAAGACGTTGGCCGGACGAACCATCTTCGACAGTCTCTCGCGAGATCTGGGCAAGCCCCATGTTCAATCGCGCGACCTGCTGGTGACGAAGCAGCGGGGGCACAAAAAGCGGGTACTGGACGATCTTCTCCATGAACCGCTCAGCCGAACCATCATGGGGGTTGACCGTACCCGAGACAGTCATGCTCCGGTAGAGGGTCTCGTCGTCGTAGGCAAGGAGGTACTGAACACCATCGAACCTGCCGAGCAACCGAACTACTTTCAGCAGTGCCAACAGCTCATCGCCATGGAGCCGATCGATGTCGTCAATCACCACGAGTATTGGCTTCTTGAGCTCCTTAAGTTCCTCCGACGCCTTGCTGAACGCGACCTGCCAGGATGGCAACTTCGCCAATGCCTCACTCACGAGCCGAACTCCTTCGGCAGCAGCACCTCCGGCGATCGGAATCAGGTTCGCAGCGGGTGCAGCTACGGACGCTGTAACGGCGAGAGCGCGTCGCACCTGCTTCCCCTTCTTCTTCGGGAGTACCTCCGCGAGCGACGAATAAAACTCGCCCAAGAGGCCGAGGACGTCACTCGTTGCCCAGGGGGTGAACCTTGCCACGGCCCACTTGGGGTGCTTGCCCTGCAACTCCTCAACGATCATGTTCACCAGCGACGTCTTGCCGCTGCCCCAGGGTCCGCTGAGACCGAATACCGCACTCGACTCGAACGAGTGGGTCCTGTGGATCAGCTCCGCGGCTCGCTGTGCATACGAGAGTCGACCCAGAGTGTCTTGCTTCTTGGACCGGAGCGCTTCGTCGGTCCATGCAGTCTCGTTCATTCGCTGATCATCCCGTAGTGATTGTTGACAGACTTGAATTCCTTATACAGAGCGTCTTCGCAGCCCATCGGTTCAACCCCCATCGCATGCGCCTTTCTCATTCTTACCAGCCTCCTTTTCGCCGTCGCCAAGCGTGGTGAGAAGCTGCGTCGCGGTCAGCACTTCGTAAGGGCGCGGGGTCACATATCCGGCCGGCGTTAGATTGCGGGTTACGAACCGCGTCTGGAGGATGTGCCTACTCGCACCTGGAGCTTCGACTATCCCGAGCTTCATCGCAATATCTTCAACGTAAGGTCCCAACTCTGCCTCCTTGCGCGCGAGCTGAGTAGCATAACAGGGCTTGACCTTGCCCTTGTTCTCCGAGTCGCTGTAGAAGGTCCGCAGCTGACGCGCTGTCTCCGCAAAGCCGTAAACGGATACGGGGTCTTTCGTCTCGATCAACCAGATGTTCGGGTCGCCGGTACGCCCACAAACAAGGTCCACTTCCGTCGTCAGCTCCGGGACTCCCAGACGAGCGTGGTCGCCAGGCTTCACGCGCGCGATGGTCTTGAACCCAATCTCTTGAAGTTGCCGCTCGAGCGTTCGCTCGAACGCCCTGTTCCTCGCCGACCGTCTCTCAGCAAGAGCCTTGGACACCGTGTCAGGAACCTCACCCATCCAGGGAAAAACGCCCTGCGTCAGGTGATTGTTGTAGACACTCAGGGTTGTCAGGAGATACTGCGGGGCGATCAGGATAGTGCCATCCGAACATGCCACAAGCGGTTGAACAAGTAGACGATGCCTCCGAGTCCGTGTCTGCCACGGCTCCCAACTGCTGGATCTCAGGATGCCTGAGGACACTGTGAGCATTTGAAATGCGCGTCTGAGACGCAACCGCTGTTCCTCATCTGGATCACCGACTGCTTCAAAGACCCAGCCGAGAGCCTCGTCCTCTGAAGCAGATGTGATGCTTTTGCCGTCGTTGAAAGAGTCCCACTGAGCGAGCGTGATCAGGACCATGAAGAGATCGGAAGTGGATGCGCCGAAGGATTCCAGCATCGCTAGGTCAACGGCGTCCTCAAGTTCTCCTGCGCTGGCCTCGTCGTCATCGAGTACCGAGCCTAGGCGGATAGTGGCTGCCGCTGTGTTGAGGGATCTCTCCTCAAGCACCCATGAATCATCAGTCACATGCTCGTCGTCCTTGAATGTGAGTTCGTATGCAGAACTGATCTCGATGATCACGGGAGCAACCCGGTGATGCAGCCGCTCACTTAGTCGCGTCATAGTGAGGTATGCATCTGCGGCAGCCAGCAGTGCACTCCAACTCTGAGCCGTAACAGGCTGCTGCCCAGGAACGTCCAGGTCAAGTCTCAACGCGGCTTCAACGATGATCTCGTTGCACTGCCGTAGTTCGAGCGTTTCGCTGGCGAGCTCGGCCGTGCGCTCCACTGGATCCCATTCTGTGCTCAGATGCTGGGCGACACGGGTCAGGTTTCCTTGTTCTTCCTGGAGGTGGTCATAGACGCGATTGAGTTGCTCCATCCCCATGGAAACGATCGCATCGGTGTCATGCAATGCGATTCGATCGTTGAGCTGTTCCAGAGCTGCGGGTGCGAGATGTGTTCTGACGAGCGCATTGGCTTCGATCCCACGGTACACGCCTGGTTCTATGCCCGTCGCGTGCAATCGACGCGCGAAAGATGCAGTCGCTGCTGACTCGTCGGACGGGCTCATCTGCCAGGGACTTGGCAGACGGTTGAGTTTGGTTCGCGCGGTCTTCGTCTCAACTATCAGGAATGGTCGGCCGGTGAGCCATTCGCGTCCGATCTCTTGCGCAACGCTCTCACCGACGCCGCCGTACGCAAGAAGCTGTTCGAGGGCATTAGCCGTCAGAGCATTGGCTGCGAAGCGTCTACCGTCCGCCTCCTGCACGAATTCTTCCAGGTCAAGACTCCAGACTGCCACGCGCGGAGCACTCTCCGTTCGAGTCTGCAAAGATAAGAACTCGACCTCTTCATCGCCTCGTTCAACCGTCCGAAGCCAGAGTCGGTATCCGGGAGCCACGAGGTCTTGGTGGGCATGTCGCCATGACTCACCGATTGCGTCGAAGGCGAAGACGAGGCCACCACAGACGTCAAACAGGAACCGACGCTCCTGGTCGTCAGTCCAGTCCGGGTCGAACCTGACGATTGCGATCGGAGGCGTGATGAGAGACAGGGACCATCCGATCAGACTGGGGGCATGGTGGGTTCCCTGTCGACAGTCGTATTCACTCTCGGGCCCAAGAAACGACACGGACGCGACATTGCCGGATGATATCTCGGCCGTCTCCGCATCCCGCAGTGGCGGTAGCCCCGTTCCATGAAGCGCGACTTCTAAGGGCGAGAGAGCAACCGCGCGCTCCCACTCCGCTTCTCCCGCATGCGCCTCGAAGTACATGTTCGTTGGGCGAATCCCACCTTTGAAGAAGGTCTTGTCGTTCGCCCTCCATGGTTCCCAATAGTTGATTGCTTCCCAGCCGAAACTGGCGGGGAATTCTGGTGAACTCAAGTCGCGGGCGAACCGATACAGGTCATCGTCTGCCGTTGCTGTCTCCGCAATCCAAGTGAGGTCTTCCAGTGCGAGCGTTGCTTGGCCAGGCACCTGCGGAGCCATTAGATGGGAGGCGCCAGCGTAGATGACAAGTGGCACGACGTTCGTGCCTGGGAGTAACTCGATAGTATGGCCGCCCGCGATCCTTGCCGAGATCGGGCCGTCGGACGGGTCATGGTCCCGGATGCGGTCTGCAAGCGTTACGCACGCTGGCGACGACGGCCCTGTTCTGGGAAGGTCTTCTGTGAAAAGGATCGACACTGCGATGAAGTTTGGCTCGTCGACGGGAACGAGCCACTGGATTTCGTTTCCTCTCAGTGGAGGTATGTCTTCGGGCGCTTTGGGGGGTGCCTCGATCAAGGTATTCGAGAACCGCCAGAGTGCGCGTCGGATCGCATCTATGCTGGAAGCTCGGATTGCTCGCCTGGCGTGGTTGTCACGTTCAAGGCCATCGACAAGTTCCGTGACTGCGTGAGCAAGCACTTCGGGAACGTAGGTCGGTGGCAACCATCGATAGTGTGGTTCAGAGGCTGAGAGTCGGTAGCGCAGAGTCCGCCCGAAGGGACTCGTCGGACTCTCGTGGTTGTACTTTGCTGATGCCGCCGGCGAGGTCATCCATTCAAGCGCCAGCAGATCCGCTTGGTCGAGCTGGAGCGACTCAAGCGGGTCAGCGGAAACGAGCCGGGCTGTGGCTTCAAGTTCGTTGACTGGAAGGTCGACCTCGTCGCCCAGTTCGATGTCGGGAGCCGGTTGCCACTCCGGCAGCAGAGCGTTCAGACAGTAGTCCACGTACCTGAGCGCTACTCGAACAACATTGGCGATGCCAAACTTGTGTCGCCGCACAAGTCGATCGTCGACTGCCTCGGCAAGTCTCAGAGCCCGAGAAAGGTCGGCTATCGGCCTCTCAACTAACCCCGGCACGTAACGCAGCAGTTCATCACCGACTCGGACAGTAACGACATTGGTGGGGTCGGTCGAGATGTGGTCCTCGTGCATGACACTGATGCCCTTGGACTCAGCTGCTGCATCGATCAGCTTCTGTATGTCAGGGAGCGGATTCCCTTGGCTCGCATCAGCAGAAGAATGTGCGCGCAAGCTGGCGGCAAGCGACACACCAATCGATGTTGCTCGGTGACGCGCAGAGGGCGAGGAAGCTGCAGCGAACAACGTGCTCCAGAGTATGTCGGCGTCGAACTTCCCATAGGCCTGCGCAAGATCATCTAGCCGAGGAGATGGTTTGCCTAAATGGGCGCTTGTCCGATTCTTCTTCCTACTTCGTCCCACTCCGCCTCCTAATAGGGCCTGCGCTACACCATGTTGCTGCGCTAAGACGTCAGTGAAGTCTCACTCGCACGCTAGTCACACGATGATCTCAGTGACCGCACGAACCTTCTGATAGACAGGGGTCCATAGGTCAACATCAATGTTTGGAGACTCAATACTGACGACGAGTGAGTAATCAACCCCCTGATCGCTCTGGTCCATGAGATGACGGTTCTTCCACCATCCACCCACCGGATAGACGAGCATGCCACCCTTGCTCGCGAGATCCTCAGCCGTCCCTCGCCAAATATCCGTGTGGAGCGAGCCAGGGGCTTTTTGCTGGTCGCTTCCGAAAAGCCAACCCTTCTCGGTATCCAGCTTGAGAGGTTTCTCCCCGTCTCGACGAGCTCGCGTGTTGTTCCTCTGACGGAAGGCGTCGAAGTTATCTTCAGGTCGTTTCATTGCGAACCGAAGTCCGTGAGAAGGATAGATATATCGCCCTGTCCACCCTCGGCTGGATGGGTTGGGCTCGATGAAGTAGGACAGCGTCACCCGCAGGTCCACAATCTCTCCCCCAAGATCCCGGAGCTGCTCGACCGGCCACGGGAGCTCATGCAGATTCATCTCGCGCGTTTTACCGTCGTTCGAGGTCCCCACTCGTTCGTATGGATGGAGTGAGGCCTCCGAAATGAGTGTGAGTGCGTCGGTCGCGCTGTAGAGCGCACGTTCCAGGTTGGGAACTCCCATCCCGTAGCGACGTAGCATGTTGACTAGGTGACTCTTGCTAGCTTTCGGGTCGAACCGCTCCTCCATTGCGTCGGTCCACTGTGCGGAATGAACCACCAAAGCACGTACGGTTTCGGGCCTGAGTTGAGGGTAGGCAGCGTAGATATCCGCTGCCAGCGCGGCTACTTGTGCGGTGGCAGCAGAGGTGTCCCTTGTCGTTGTGAAGAAGCCCTGCCCAAACTGTTGGAATCGGGTCGTGAGCACGGCAAGGTTTGGCGGTGTATCGGTTTCGTCCCCGCTTGGCGTGCGCGCGTAATTCCCACCGCTGGCGACGACTTCGGGCTTGAACGGCCACCGCGTACTCTCGAACGAGACAGATGTTCGGCTCGACGGTGAGAGCTCTCCCCGACGCGCGATGGGAACATAACCGTTGAACTCCGCAGGGGAACCCACCATGTCGTCGTGCTCGGAATATGCACCAACGGTAAGTGCGTTCCACGCTTGAGCAGGATCTTCGATTGCTTCAGCATCGCTGCGGTCGAGGTGGTCGTCTTCGGCTCGTACATCGCGAATATTTCCAGTGGATACCACGAAGAGCCTTGGCGTTCGAGGTTCATCTCGGTCGAGATACATGAACTTGGGAGTGGCGTCATTTATGGCGCGGCCGTATGCCAGCGCATCGATGGATGCTGACCACGATGTGGGTTTGCCAGATTCTGTTCCGATTCGGGAAGTGCTTCCATCGGGCCGCTCGGTTGTTGCGGTGACCGCGAGCATGAAGACTCGACTCCGGTCGCGGGCGGTGATCTCTGGTTGGTCGATTGCCCTGGCGGTTACCGCGCCGTAGAGGTCTGGATCGTTGCTGCCGCGGTCAGGGAGGATCTTCACGGATTCGAGTCGGTGTCCGAGTCGCACGGCGTGTGTATCGATAATCGCCGTGTGAACGTCCCCGTAGAGTGCCAGCCCGGCGAGCTCAGTTCCGTGATGCCAAATCACGGGGTCATGGCTCCACGAGGAGTCAGCAGCATGGAGATCGCCCACATCGAGCGAGTGTGAGAGAAGCGGATGACTAGCTTGGACGCCTCGGTCAAGAATGCAGACCACGGGGGCATCGAGTGAGGCGGTCTCGACACGGCACCGTAGATCGTCGACCCATTCTCGCTGTTCGCTAGCGTAGAGCTCGGGGAGGAAGCTCGCTATCTCGTGAGGCCTTCTGAGTTCGGCGATGTCGTCGATCGATTCAAAAACCTGCGCAAGTTGGTCCGCCGACGCTTGCAATAGGACCACGGTGCGGTCGCCGAAGCCAAGATAATGACTGCTGGTTCTAAGCCCGAGCGCTTCGGAAAAACGCGTCATGCGTTCACGCTCGTTACCATCACGCTTCCGAAGCCATACCTCCCACCAATGGGTCGTGGCGGGATCTACCGGGAACATTTCGTCGGGGTCGGTCCAGAGCTGACGTATGGTCGCGCGTTTGATGTTCTGAATGCCGTCGACGAACTTGGCGTTCTTTGCCTTGTCATCAGATGCTGACTGGACATAGGCGTCGAGCTTTCTCTGGAAATACCCCTTCTTGCCATCTGGGATGAAGACTGTGGCCTCAACGATCGTCCCTGATGGGGTATGGATCTCTCGCACGGCTACTAGCTCAGGCTGATCACCGCTCTTCTGCACGTCCAGGCTCTCGATCGCCAGCTCAAGTTCAGGTGAAGAGACGAAGGTGACATATGCGCCCTCATGTTCACCATCGTCGATCGGTGGAGCCAGCGCGGCTTCAAGCTCCTGCGCCAATCTCTTCCCGTGGCGGAACCGGCTACCGGTGTAGCCGGGTTTATCTCCGCCCCCGCCAGTCGAAGGGATTGTAAATGGTTCCGGCGTTGGCGGCATGGGCACAACAATATGTGGGCGGTCACGTTCTGCCATGCCGTTTAGTCAGCCTTTCCATCCCGCCGGTGCATACGCGGTAGTTCTTTTAGCGCCGCTACCAGCTCATCGGTTCGCACCCGAGTACGTCCGTCGAGGACGGTCCGTTTAGCGGCATTCTCCGTAGCGGTTGTGATTTCCGCATGGCTGAGTCCGCGCGCGGCCGGCACGATCTTTGCCCAACTCAAGTTTCCGCTTTGGAAGCCTGCCAGCCTGTTCCTGATGACTGCCTCAACACCCTCATCGTCAGGCAGCACAAAATCCATCGTCGTATCGAAGCGTCGGAACAACGCACTGTCTAAGAGCTGTGGATGGTTGGTTGCGGCAATGATTATGCTTTCGGATGTGTCCTCCTCCAGGAACTGCAGGAAGGAGTTCAGAACTCGGCGAATCTCCCCAACATCGTTCTGAGCAGAGCGTTCGCCGCCGAGCGCATCAACTTCATCAAAGAGGTAGACACCCCTTGTTTCAGCCAATGCATCAAAGACAAGCCGTAACTTCGCAGCGGTTTCACCCATGAACTTCGTCAAGATTGTGTCGAGACGGATTGCGAACAGAGGGAGCTTCAGCTCGCCCGCAATGACGCGCGCCGTCGAGGTCTTCCCTGTGCCGGGAGGACCTGTAAGCAGTAGACGACGTGCAGGCCTTAGACCATACTTTGCGAGCGTGTCACGTTGACGCTGTTCGAGAAGTACTTCCTGGATACGGGAAACCAGCGGAGTCGGAAGCACCAGATCCCCTAGCAGGGCATCCGGGTAGGAGACGTTGAGAAGGGAGCGTAGCTCGCCCTTAGGCTGGACAATTGGGACGATCGATGCGACCCGAGCACTGGCGTCTGATCTCTTTCGCAGATCATTGACGAGGTCTCGTAGTTCCTGGGCGAACTTCGACTGACCTGCACGAGCTGCCTTCGCTGCGACCTGCATGGCAACGGCGTAGAACTGAGGGTCGTCCCCGTCCGCGTGGCTCTTAACTAGCGCTTTGAGCTGATCGTTGGTCGCCATGACCGTCGACCTCCCTCCTGCGCTCTGCTACCTCCCGCTGCTACTTCTGCACCCTCAGTCTACCGGTGGTCGCGACCCACCATGCGAGGCACGCTTGTTCCTGATCGTAGTGTTGTTGTGGCAAACGGTCTCTCGTGTCAACGGCGCTGAGGGTCGGGCATCTTCGCTCCCTGATCGGCAGCGGGGAGAGCTGGTCAGCCGCGCTCACTGATGACGGCCGCTATTACCCTGAACACGGCTCATATTCGAACGAGGCCACAGACGGCACTGCAGACGACCCACGGCCAGCGCCGACCACGGAGGCCCAGAGCCACACCTTGAAATAGGGTGCGAGGCCCTCCCGAGATCGCTCGACTATCTGCGCGTAAAGGACGGAGGCACAAGAGCGTTTAGGCGACGCGCACGCCGAACTTCGAAGAACCAACTCGCAGGCAAGTCCTTGCGGACCTCCATATTCACGTCGTCCCAAAATGCCTCAGAATTGGGAGTTACCCATTCTTCAGTGAGATGGCGCTCAGTTATCCGCGGCCCTTGCTTGTCGATATCGACACTTGAGCTGAGAACCACCCCTTGCAGTGCATCTGGGAACTCATCGCTAGCAGACTTCAGAACGAACATATCCTCGCAAGCCAAGTACACGAAGCCCGCGGATACATCCGCCCGCACCTGGTCTACAGTTTCTACAAATGGCGTGAATGAATAGCCTCTGACCCACGTGTTTCCGTAGAGGTACTTTACGCCTTCGTAGACACGGAGACCCATCGCAACACGGAGATCTCCATTCGGCACTCGCTTGGAAAGCCAGTCATGTACTTGCGCATGATCAAGCGGCTCTTCCGGATGAAGTGGATATCCCATGCCCGGTTGGGACATTAGAGGGAATCCTGACCACTCGTTTTTGCCATCGCGATGTACTGCATCAGGTATCAGCGCTCCGAAAAGGCGAAGCACGTCCATCATTGAGCTCCAGATCTCCCGCCCCACAAGGCGGTCTTCAAAAGCAGGCTGCAGCTTCTGAGTCCCAGGACGCAGCTGATCATGTATCTCGGGGGGTATTGACTTCCAAACAGGAAAAAGGCGCATTCCGAATGTCCCTCCGACCAAATGCCCGTTCTCGGAGTCCGGTGCAACAGTATAGAGAAGGTGCTGATCAACATTACGGATGTACTTGATACCTCGTATTAGATTCTTCGCGTCTTCTCCTTGTGCGACAAGGGCTGTTTTGAAGGACGTCTTATCGGCGATTGATTCCGTCAGGAGATCATTGATCGCTTGTGTATGCGTAATAAACGCACGAAGCTCAGGCACGAAATCGGCATGATTGCCGGTGGCCGCATAGTACCTAGACACAGCAGCCTGTAGATCACGCATGCGAGACCGTAGCGCCTCTGCCTCCTCTGCCGTCAGCAGGACGGTTTGAGCTGTTTCCACATAACGATGCTACCAAGGTCGTTCTCCGCTCACCTAGTCAAACCTGAGTTGGACCACTTTAGTTACCCGTGTTGGTTTTGAGGTTGGTGAGTATTTTTTGTGTTTGGGTGCTGATTTTGGGGGTGGCGGTGATTTGTTGGCCGCTGATCTGAATGGTGACGTCTTGCAAGGGCCGTAGGGTTTGCACCAGTTTTTTCAAGGTGATCCCAGTTGCTGCGTAGAGGTAGCGGTTGATGGCGAGAGCCGTGAACACCACGGTCAAATGGGCTTCAACAGCATCTCGCTCACGATGGAAGATAGGGCGAGCCTGCAGATCGGTTTTACTCATGCGGAAAGACTGCTCCACATGCCACAACTCGTGGTAAGACCCCACGATCTCTTGGGCGTCCATCACGGTTTTAGGGATGTTAGTGATGTAGCCTTTCCACCCGGCAAGCAGGAGGGCCCGCTCAAAAGTGGCTTGGTCAAAAACACGTTTGGTGCCAGTGGTTTTCACAAACCTGGCCGCTTTACCGGGCCTTTCACCGCTGATGACTGCTTCGGCTCGTTCACGCTGCTTCTGGAGAGTGTGACGGTCCCTGACTGCGCGTTTGTGGCGGTGTTGCCACACCGTGCGCCACGACCTGGCGTGGGCCGCATTGTTTGGGTCCCACACCGGCTGAGTGAGAGGAACACTGCCCTCCGGGTCAGGGCGGGGCTTACCGCGTTTCAAGGTAGTGGTGTCAACGATTTGACCATCGGTAGCGTCACTGCCGTGCCAGTGGAAGTGGCCCGCCAGGTCCTGGGGTGCTTTCGTCATTCGCGATCCCACAATGAACCGCAACCCGGCTTCCTCGATGGCATCCAGGTTGGTGGCTGACAGCATTCCCGCATCTGCTACCACCACCATGTCAACCACGTTATTACGGTCAGCGAAGGCTTTGATGACTGGAAGGATGGTTTGGGTTTCGGGTTTGTTACCAGCAAAACAGTGGATCTCTAAAGGGAAACCCGCCCGATCCACCAGTAAGCCCACCACGATTTGAGGTCAACCCGGCGTTCTTTAGAGAACCCAACTTTGCGGTAGTCATCCTCCTTCTCAGCCTCAAAATACAAGGTCGTCACGTCGTAAAGCAGCAAAGACAAGCCACTCGTAACCAGGGAATGATTGAAACAGGCCTTCGCGATTTGGCCCCGGTAATCACGCTCCCCAGCCCGCGTCAAGGCTCGTTTGAAGGTTGAGTAATGCACGGGGGTGACCCCCAGTTCTTCCAACACGCGGCGACTATCAACCATTGAAGTTGGCTCCACCAAACGGGCCAGGACCAGTTGAAAGAACCCCTCATCTGCAATTACATCAAACCCCAGAGCATCCCACGCATTCTGGATCACTTCCACCAACAAGCGTGATGACTGAGACTGCACAACAGCCCCACCACGCACGGCTGGGTCTAAACCTAAATCCAGTTCCTCTTGACCCGGATGCAACCGCTCCCGACCTACCTGCATTAGTGCGGCAAGCTCACCGGGGCTGTGAGCTGACCCCAGATGCTCAACAATGCGGTACTGGCCCCCACTCTTATCCACGATCTGCACCGCGGTCGCCCCCGAAGCGGTGGGAACTTTACGCAAAAAGGGACTCACCTGGGCATTCTACCAACCCCGTTAGTTACCCAAACCCCAAACCCAAACCACCCATGACCAGCACAAACACAAACCCAACACACCAAAAGAGCCCCAGGTGGTCCAAGTCAGGTGCGACAAGGGCTGTTTTGAAGGACGTCTTATCGGCGATTGATTCCGTCAGGAGATCATTGATCGCTTGTGTATGCGTAATAAACGCACGAAGCTCAGGCACGAAATCGGCATGATTGCCGGTGGCCGCATAGTACCTAGACACAGCAGCCTGTAGATCACGCATGCGAGACCGTAGCGCCTCTGCCGTCAGCAGGACGGTTTGAGCTGTTTCCACATAACGATGCTACCAAGGTCGTTCTCCGCTCACCTAGTCAAAGGTGCCGGGTGCAGCAGTGATCTCGCGAACCTCAGCAAGGGGACATCACTCGATGTCAGGTTTCCACGCGATCTCACGTCGCAGAGCCTCCCCTAGAATAGACGTGAGGGCCTGATACCCGTCGTTTAGTTCCACCATGCTAACCGCGGCCCGGTTCTCCAACTCGTCACCAGTGAGTCCATCGAGGTGTCGCGGCGAGGTGGACAGACGAGCAGATGTCTCGTCGAAGGCGTCAACGGCGGCACGAACTCCGGGATCGAGCACGCGGGTTGCCAGACGGCGCACCTCGACACCGTTGGAGTGTATGTCATCACTGAGAGCGTCGGGAAGCTGTGTGTATTTATGTCCACGTGCCTGCATGTGATCAAAGTGCATCGCCTTGTAGGTAAGCCGCGCCATGAGCTGAACTGCATCCTGAAGCGCCAGTAGGGTCTCGCGCTGGAAGGCATGCGCCGCATCGTCACGCCGTGACGCTCGCTCGGCACCGCGAAGCTCCATCTCGCGCGCCAGCGTCCGAGCATCGCGGCGGCGCTCATTCACTCCGGCAAGCAAGTAGCCACCCAATGACGCGAGCAGCGTCGCAGCGGCAATGACGAGCTGGGTAAAGACCACAGGTTCCACGCGCACCCACCTCTCTCGCTTACAAGTCACACTATCGAGGAACGTGGTCATACTGGGAAGCAATTCGTATGGCTTGCCTTACACCACACGCGTTCTCACATGATGAGAGGCCGTCCATCTGAACCTTCTAACGTTCCAACTTCAATTCATTCTGTGTCCTCGCCGCTGTCGACCGTCTCGTACGTCTCTCTGTGTAGCCACTGCGCCCAAGTGGAGAGAGGAAGCCGGAGTGACGGCTTCTCGATCCCAGCCCAGCACGATATGAACTGGCAGCAAGCACAGAGGGGATCGACACAACTCCGAACGGCGTATTGCTGCCCGTGATCATGGCTTCGTTTACCGAATTCCACTCCCGCAACCTTGCGCAAGAAGTCATAAGAGGGATGCGTCAGAAAGCCATGCGTGGCGGCATGCCGAGTCACGCACCGATCAGCTACGGCAATGTTCCATGACAGCCCGCTGACGGTCGGGAGGTCCGAACCGTCGTGATCGACGCAGAAAGAGCTCCGCATGTCGTGGGTGCATTCAAGGCATACGCAACCGGCGAGTGGAACGTCGCTCAACTCGTAGCTGGGCTCAAGAAGTGGGGTCTGCAAACACGACCTGCCCCGGCACGACCGGCTGCTGTTCCCACGGTCACGAGCTTTCACTGGGTGCTGACCGATACATACTAAGAGGGCGTGGTCGCCATGAACGGCGTCAGGTGTCTTTGATCGCACGAGGTTACCGTCTCGGTGGCAAATGGGGATACGGCGCAATGACTCCTCGGGGTAACGACAGACGCAGCGGCAGGTGGGGCAGTCTCACCTCCGACGACTCGACCGCCACGCGTGTGACAATGCGCAGAGTCTGGCCGAACTCGACGAGCAGACTGAGGCTCTGATCTCGCGTCAGGAGAAGCTGCTCGGCCTCTGTTACTCAGGCGGCATCCCGTGTGAGATGCTCACCGAAGATCACAAGAAGCTGTCGCAGGAGTTGGCTCGGATCGCAGGAGAACGCGAACGTCTCAGCCAGGGTCTGGCCTACATCGTGCAGCGTAGCACTGACGTTTTTGATCTTCTCGATGGCGCCCACTCCCGCTGCCTCACTGCTACGTCGGATCCTGCTCGGAAGCAGACGAACAACGCACCGTTCAGTCGTATCTTCATCGGATCACCCATGAGGATCTTCGCGTCGAGATGCGTGCCGGAGTTTCGGCGATTTTGTCCGGCTGAATGGACCAGAGGTGTTCGCGCACCGGTCTTGGGTGGAACTAGCGGGACTCAAACCCCGATGTACTAAATAAAGCAGTGTTCGTATGGCGGGAGTCGGGAGTACATAGAGATGCTTAGCCCTGCGATGGTAAAACCGTCCGTCGACGAAGACCCCAAAACAGCGAAGAACGCTGATCCGGTCACTCCCAAAACGCACCCCAGTAGCGCGAGCGCTCATCAGATGCATACGTAAGAATTCACTCGAAAGGACCTAACGATGACCGCCTCAGCCTCGCCCACGCCGCATCATGTCGTTGCGATTCCACGGCATCCACCGCTTCACAACGTGTATTCATGCATGACCTTCTTTGTCCGAGAACACCCGGACTTGCACGCCGCCATTGTGTCCGCGGAGCGTATCTACGCGAGCATGAGTCAAGATCCCACTCGGAAAGCCGAGCACCTGACGAGTCGCGCAAAGATTGAAAACTCCACGTTCCCTGTCTGCAGAGTCGAAGTCTCTCACGGGGATGCCAAGGGTTTGGAAAGATGTGGTCCAACGTGCAACGATTCACATAATGTAAGCTGGAGAGCGAGTTGCCGGTGTTCGAAGGACTGGCTATTCTTGCCGGAAGGCGGTAGGCCGTGACTGGAAGGGGAGGGTGCCCAAGGGGTGCCTAGTCCCGCGCTCCGAGACTGGCGTCCATTTAGTTGGCCCGCTTCAGGAAGCGCACCCTAACTCTAACCTGAGCCTGCTGGACTTGGCAGCACTTAGCGATGATAAGTCGCGCTCAAATCGGATTTGACAATGCTCTACGGGTTCGGCTCCCTCGCGCCGCTGATCGTTCTCACCTCATCTGCAGTTTTACTGCATGGGTTGATACGAGCGTGCGTCATCGCAGTAGCACTATTCACTCAGGATTCTATTCGTCGACAAACAGCGCTTCGGGTACTGAAGTACATCACGTGCCGCCGGCTTAGTCGTCTGAAGTAGGCTACCCGAAGCAGCCACTCTCAGACGTGCTCTCAGCGGGTCGATGACCGCACGCCGGGCGGGGACAGGACCGTCATCCGCCATGTCCGCCGCTAGCGTGCAGCCTGCCATCGCCGCTGCATCTCTTCGATCGCCTGTAGTCCGGCGCCGTGTCAACCCGTGTCCATGCTGATGGTGAGAGGCGCTGCGACGACGGCTACGGACATCGTCTCAGCCGCGTACGCGATCGCGGCGTGAATCGCATTCGCCTCCTCAGGCGCCAGCGCGCTCCGCGTCAACACTGGCCGACGCAGACGCGAGACGTGATCCATCGGGTTGCGCGACAATACCTCATGCGTCACTGCCAACCCCGACGTGGGTCTTGGAAACGAACCGCTCTGGCCGTTCAAAGGCAGCAAACGGGGTCAAAGTGATGAGTTTGAGATGACCGGATCAGATCTTACCAACAAAAAAGCGAATGTCTCGAGGTACCGCGAGTTCGTGGTCGGGCTGACCGGAAACCTGCGACCCCATGACCTCCGGACATGCACATCGAGCCAGACACCTCTTGGGCCGCAACTTCGGCAGCAATGAGACGATTTACGAACGTGGAGAAGTTCTTACCACCCAGACCCACGACCTGAGCAGCCTCCACCGAGAATGGCCCAGACTCCCCCCACCAGCCACCACTCCCTTTCCATCACACGGTCATATTGCCTATGTCCAAGATAACTACCCGCGGCGATCACCGCGCCCCTTACCCGACCTAAGCTGAACACGTGACCAAACTGGCCTCACCCAAGAACGTGGAGTAGTGGTAACACCGTGCAACCCTCAGCCGCAGAACGCATCTACATGTCATCCCCCGACGTTGGGGAACTGGAACGAGAGTACGTAGAGAAGGCCCTCCGCGGCGGATGGGTCGCTCCCCTGGGTCCGGAGGTGGACGCATTCGAGGACGAGGTCGCTGCCCGCACAGGCCGTGCTTATGCCGTGGCGCTGAGTTCCGGAACTGCTGCCCTGCATCTTGGTCTGCTCGCGATGAGTGTGGGACCGGGCGACACTGTGGTTACCTCATCAATGACGTTCGCAGCGACAGCCAACGCCATCACCTACACCGGTGCGCAGCCGTACTTTGTGGACTGTGACGAGACCGGCAACATGGACCCCGCCCTCCTCGCCGAAGCGTTAGAGACACTAGCGTCCTCCCACGCGCACGTCGCCGCGATTATCCCCGTGGATTTGCTTGGAAAGATGGCAGACTACCCGGCCATCATCGAACTAGCCAATCAGTACGGCATCCCGGTGTTCTCGGATGCGGCCGAGTCCTTTGGCGCCAGCCTTGACGGCCACCCAGCCGGCAGTTTCGGTGAGGCCGCAATCCTGTCCTTCAACGGCAACAAGGTGATGACCACATCCGGTGGTGGCATGTTCCTGACCGACAACAAGGAACTTGCGGACAAGGTCCGCTACCTGGCAACGCAGGCACGCCAGCCCGTCCCCCACTACGAGCACGTCGACATCGGTTTCAACTACCGTATGAGCAACATCTTGGCTGCCCTGGGACGCGCCCAACTTTCCCGCTTGGATGAGATGATCGGCAGGCGTCGTGAGATGCGCTCCACCTACAAGGCATTGTTCGAGGGCGTCCCCGGCGTCACCGTCTTCCAGGCCCAGGTGGATGACGAGGACGAGCAGGAAGACAACTGCTGGCTCACCGCGATCCTTGTAGATGAGGACACAGCAGGCTTCTCCCCCGCTGAGCTCACCGCAGCTTTAGCCGAGCACAACATTGAAACCAGACCACTGTGGAAGCCCATGCACCTGCAGCCGGTGTTCGAGGGCGCACCAGCCATAACCAACGGCATCAGCGAGCAACTCTTCGCAACAGGGCTGACTTTGCCGAGCGGATCTGCGCTCTCCAAGGAACAGCGAGCACTGGTGGTTGATACGCTCACCGACTTTGTGAAGAGTGCACGTGGCTGAGCCATCACGCTTCTACGCTCCGACCAAGAGGCTCCTGGATGTCGCAGCCGCAAGCGTTGGCCTGATTGTTGCGGCCCCCATTATGGCGGTCACGGCTGTGGCAGTGCGACAGAACCTCGGTTCCCCTGTCCTGTTCAAGCAGGAGCGGCCCGGGAAAGACGAGAAGATCTTCACCCTCTACAAGTTCCGCAGTATGCGTGATGTGGACCTGGAGAAGGGTCTGATTACAGACGCGGACCGCCTAACAAAGTTTGGCAAGCTGCTCCGTTCATCAAGCCTCGATGAGCTCCCCTCCCTGTGGAACGTTCTGAAGGGCGACATGAGCTTGGTTGGCCCCCGACCCCTGTTGGTCGAGTACCTTGCGCTTTACACCGATGAGCAACGTCGTCGACACCTAGTACGGCCCGGTATCACGGGCCTTGCCCAGGCTAGCGGGCGCAATGGCTTGGAATGGGAAGAGACATTCGCCCTCGATGTCGAATATGTTGACAACCGCTCCCTGGGCGCAGATGCGAGAATCTTGCTGCAAACACTGCTGACAGTCTTACGCCGGGAAGGTATCTCTTACCCCGGTCAAGCCACGATCCATCGGTTCGAAGGTGCGAAATGACCGATGTTGTCGTTGTTGGAGCTGGCGGTTTCGGCCGGGAAACCCTCGATGTGATCGAAGCACACAACCGCGTGTGCATAAGGCCCGAGGATCATTTGAACGTTATGGGCATCATCGATGACAACCCATCAACGATCAACATTGATCGACTGCGGAGCCGTCATTACGAGGTGCTTGGCGGGTTGGACTTCCTTATCGCAAACAGGCCAGCAGAAGCCTACGTGCTTGGTATCGGTTCCCCGCGGGTGAAGAAGCAAATAGCTGAGCGGTTAGACCGTGAGGGGCTCCACGCACAAGGAGTGATCCACCCTCAGGCGGTAGTCGGATCAGACAACATAGTGGAACCCGGCGTGATCGTGTGTTCAGGAGCCCAGATCTCTACCAACGTGCAACTCGACAGGCACGTGCACGTAAATCCGAATGCAACAATCGGGCACGATACCCACCTTGCGGAGTTCACATCTATCAACCCGGGTGCCATTGTCTCTGGCGAAGTGTACGTCGGACCAACCACACTGGTCGGGGCTGGCGCGGTTATCCTGCAGGGTCTGTTTGTGGGCACCGGCTGCACGATCGGTGCAAACGCATGCGTGACCAAGGACGTCCCGTCGGGCAAGACCGCAGTAGGAATACCTGCCCGCTGGGCGACATAACAGTGGTCCTCAGCTGCGAATACCGCGGCGTAGCTTCCGCTACCGGGAGAGACTAGGGAGCTCCACAGAGCCCTGTGGCATCCGAAGCCAAAATGTCGGAACGTCGACTTACCATCGAGATATGCTTCCTGGACATTCCTCATACTGTGCGAGCGGAACCACAGTCACGTTTCACTGGCGCCGCTATGACCACACTTCGCGCGCAATTGATGAAGCGTTGGACTCTCTCGAAGAGGCCGTCTTTGGAAAAGAAGGTCGTCTACGCAATCCCTACATGGTCGGCACTGCCAGAGGCGTCTTCCGCGCAATCCTTGAGCGCGCCGAAATCGGAGCCCTGGAAGACCCAGATGAGGTCAGGAGGATTGTTCGCCCAACGCCAGGGCGAATGTTCGAGTTCCGTTGGAACGACATTGTTGTACTGGAAATGCACGCGGGGGTGCAACGACGGCTTACGGTTCCCGTGCGCCTGCTGGAGATTGAGGCTAGCATCAGGCCGAATGAAGCACTTGGGCTAAGAGCATTTGAGAAAGACACCGCAGGCTCTCCCGATGAAATACGCGCCGCCCAGAACCACGAGATAGATCTGGCCTCCAGAGCATTCACCGCGCTCATTACAGACCAGCCACATTCTCAGAAATAGGAAGTGGCTAGTGCAAATGAAGTATAAGGTTTAGTTTATGAACGATCAGGACAACATCGAAGACGCAGAATCCATCGAACGACGAGCTGCGCATATTCGCCACGATCAACTTCAGATGCTGTCTTCACTTGTCCAGGTGCGCAAGAGGCAAGACCTAAGCCAACTGCAAGTGGCGGAGCGCATGGGTGTCACCCAGCCAATGGTGGCCACTCTTGAGCGGTACGACTCGAATCCGACGCTGTCGACCTTGCTCCGCTATGCAGTGGCAGTCGGCGCGAGGATAAACACCTCTGTTGAGTGCGACGTTTGCGGCTTATGGAGTGATGAAGTGATCCACCAACGGCTCAAGGTGCAGCCCATCGTAAGGAGACCCTCGTGGAAGGCGACGCCCCAACTGAAGAGAGTCGGCGCGTGAGCGCCAGAACGAGTCTGTTTGCCTCACTGGAGTCGGAAGCAGAACTTATCAGTATAAGAACCATGACGGTGAAAGCCTCCAGATACATCGACGACCAAGAATTACAAGAGAACGATCCTCATGGGGACGGGGCATTCGATATAACAGTGTCTTGGCGCGTTGGAAAAGGTGAGGATCCTGGGCACTTTGCCATTGAAGTCACAGGTGAACTTGTTGGGCTCCCGCAGGGAGAGCTTGAACTAACCGTGCAAGCCCGTTTCCATGCTCCTGGTTGGTCAGCAAAGGAACTCTCTACTGAGCTGATCGAACAGTACGGCGCAGAATGCGGAATCAGGATCCTGTACCCGTTCGTACGCCAAGAAATCATGGACCTCTCACGGCGGGTCCTGAACGGCGAGGTCCTGCTGCCGCTCTTGCTGCCACGCGTGGACTGGGTTAGCGCCGAGGAGGCGGACTAAAGTAGTTCATCGGACATTGCGCCATTCGAAACCTGGGCGCATGATGGGGGAACTCTAGAATCACCGTGGAAATGTGCACAGGTTTCCCGCTGCTCTAACACACCCAGAATCACGCAGGTCCGCGTACGCATGTAACTCAGTGTTATGTGTCCCGGACGCGTTCTCCTGGGACCTGCACTTGTGGTCAGTGTTGATGGATGGTGATTGATGGACTGCGCGCAATGGAACCGCGACGTGCTTGGCGAAGAGACCTGTGCTGCGGTTGTTGGTGTCACTGCTAGATTCGTGGCTTAAGCAGCAGGGTTCACTAAGCCGTCTTGCTCGCCTGGCGGGTGACTCATCTGTAGCCGAGGAGAAGAGAAATGACTGAGATTCCTATAAGGGTGCTCGATCTAGAGATCGACAACGAAGCCATTGAAGACGTTCTTACAGAAACGCTGGGAGCGTTTCTTGTTACCGGTTCTGAACCTGTTTGTAGGCTGTCGATTTTTGTTGAGCACGGAGAAGTTGTTGAACAGGCGGTAGGCCTCGTGCGCGAGCTGCAAGAGAGGCTCCCCGCGGCCACATTCTTAGATGTGGACCGCGACCTCGTCGGAAGCTCGCAGATCGCACAGAGAATTGGCGTCTCGCGGGAAGCGGTTAGAAAATGGACTCACTTGCAATCGTTTCCAATAGGCCAAGCCAACCTTGACGGTCAGGGCAAGCAGCTGTGGGTCTGGACCCAGATTGTTGACTGGGTGGAACAGTACAGGGGCTTGGACCTCGAAGAGGCTCTCCCCACTTTGGATGAGATCACGGCCATTGAGTTTGGGATCCTCACAGCAAGAAAGCAGAGCAAGAGGGAACGCCATTCGTCAACCGAAAACTAGACCTGCACGCCCTTACCTGCGTCCACGTGCTCAGCGTCAAATGCGTCCTTAGCCTCTTCAACGGCGGCCATCGACTCCAGCTCGATGCGATGTGCTTCTTGTGAGCGCTGGTTTGCGTCGTAGGCGACCATGTCGTTCCAGGCGTCCTTGTCGAGGTCTGTGGGGCACAGGCCAAGGACTGGGGCGTGGCTGATCTTGGGGTGCAGGGGTGCGACCTCGACCTCAAAGTCGCTGTGCAGTTCTTCGTGGAGTTTTTCGCCCTCACGCAAGCCCGTGAAACGCACCTCTAGGTTCTTGCCGGACATGGCAATCATCTTGTTGGCGACGTCAAGAATGCTGACGGGTTCACCCATGTCAAGGATCAGTACCTCACCAATGCGACCGATGGCGCCGGCTTGAAGGACCAGTTGGCAGGCTTCGGGGATGGTCATGAAGTAGCGGGTGGCGTCCGGGTGCGTGACGGTAACCGGCTTACCGGCTTCAATGAGGCTGCGGAAGGTGGGAAGCATGGAACCGCGGCTACCAATGACGTTGCCGAAGCGAACCGACAGGTAGCGGCGGTTGGACTGGCCGCCATGCCATGACACAAGGCGTTCAGCGACACGCTTCGACAAGCCCAACACCGAGGTTGGGTTGGCAGCCTTGTCAGTGGAGATGTTGATCAGAGTCTCAACGCCCGCGGCTTCGCAAGCGCGGATCACGTTGAGCGTGCCAAGGACGTTTGTTTGCCAGGCTTCGCTGGGGTACTGCTCCAGCATTGGCAGGTGCTTCAGGGCTGCGGCGTGGAAGACGACGTCGGGCTTGCGGTCTTGGAAGATAGAGGTCAGGGTTTCGCTGTCGCGAATGTCGGCCAGAACGACCTCGTCCGTATCAAGTAGACCGTTGCCACGAATGTTGATCTCAGTTGCTTGCAGGCCCGTCTCATCACGGTCAAGAAGGATCAGTTCGGCGGGGCCGTGCTTATTGATCTCAACACACAACTGCTGGCCAATGGAGCCGCCAGCGCCGGTAACCAGCACTGTCTTCCCGTTGAGGTAGCCGGCAATCTGAGAAACGTCAGTATCAACCTGGTCGCGGCCCAGAAGGTCTTCAATCTTTAGGTCGCGCAGGTCATGGGAACTAATTCCCTCACCCAGCATGTGAGCCATCGAGGGCGTGACCTGGACTTTGATGCCCAGTGGTGTCGCGGCCTCTTCAACCTTCTTGAGGACGTCTGTGCCCGGGTCGCCCATCGCAACAATGAGGGTTGTCGCACCCGTTGCCTCTGCCACGTCAGGCAGATCGTACAGTGTCCCGGCCACCGGAACGCCTTGCAGTACGAGGTGCTTCTTGCGGATGTCATCATCAAGGAAGGCAACCGGACGAATCGACCCATTTGAATCGGTCATCATCTGCCGTGCTAGGTGATCCCCCACTTGACCGGCCCCGTAAAGAAGAACAGGGTCCCCTGTGGGATCCGGCTTGGAATGGCGCTGGCGGTTATACCTGTCTAGGTAGCGGATCCCGCCCATGAAGAGGACTGCCAGGGCTGTCGCGATGACAGGAACAGTGCGGGGAATACCGATGAAGTCCGGGAACATCAAATCCAACACCCAGATGGTGATACCGACCAGCGCTGTCACTGAGATCAGGGTTCGCAGATTTTCAAACGAGCCGCGCAGGTGACGCCCTCGGTACAGCATGAGGAACCAGCCGTAGAAAAGCTGCAAGGCGATGGCAAGTGCTATTACCCAGCCAATGTGTCCCCAACTGACGTCGCTTGTCAGGCTCTCAAACCTCAGCAGCATCGCCAGAGGTAAGGAAACCCCCCATGCAAGTGCATCAAATGGGAAGGAACGAATAAGGTAGCGGAACCTCGATTCGTCAATGCTTGGTTTATCAGGTACTGCGGTGCGCTCTGAGTCCAGCAACGTTTCCCAACCCCGTTCATTAGACCTCTGGTGGTGAAGTTGGGAACGGCAAGACTTACCACGTTCCCCCACCAGATGACATGCGCCGATTGAGAATCACCCACATTCCCACCGGCGTTTGTCTGATCAGATAGTACAACGTTATAGATGTGGAGCGGCTAGGCCCCAAGGGATGGTTCTTGTACTAATATCGGTGGAGCCGCCGAACGGAAGGTACTGGCCTGAGTATGAACCGCGAACAGGGTGTTAACTGGACCTCAATTGTGGGGGTTGTGGCGATCGGGATCGTGACGGTGATCCTGGCTGTCTTGGCACTCAATAGTGTCCGTGGGCAGGTCCTCAATGCGGGCGAAACCCCAGGTTACAGCCCTTCTGCCCAGGATGATCAACAATCGGAAGGTGCGCCCTCGGACCCCGCAGAAGAGGGCGAGGACGAGGTTACTCCCGCTCCCGAGCCGGTGCTGACTGTTCCCGCGCTCAGTCGGGTTTTGGGTGTGCAAGATAACGATGTGGCGTACCGCGCAACCAGCGGCGCATGCCCTGAAGCTGGGTTCACGGTAGAGACCAGTGGCGATGGTGGAGTGACGTGGACAGTCAACGGTGATGGGGCTGCTACAGGGTTGAGTTCCCCGAATCGGATCCTCACGGGTGCTGACGGTTACGTCAACGTCGTGGCACAGAACGCCTCAAACTGCGCTGAGGTTGTGGTGGCACAATCCTATGGCTATGGCGACTACTGGGAAGCAGTGGCAGGTGGAGCAGACCTGACATGGCACCTGGATCCCAGTAATGCGGCTGCGGCTTTTGTACCCCAGGTTGGCGCAGTGGCGCTGCCTTGCGAGGCGGCGCGGATTGCAAGTTTGAGTGCAACTGCGGCATCGGTACTGTGCTCTGATACGCGGATTGCTACCACTTCCGATTCTGGAGCCAACTGGACGTTGTCCGAAGCATTCCCGGGCGCTGAAGCCCTTTCTGCAACGGGTGACACCTACCTGGTGGCGCAGACCGGCGCGGCAGACTGCGCTGGAACACTTGTGAGTCGGGTCAATCCCGAGCACGCCGTTGAGTCCAGCGCTTGCGTTGGAAGTGCTGCTTCAGTTGGGGCGACGGCTCTGGCTGGCACCGGTAGCGGTGTGGTGTGGCTGTGGGCGGGGGATGTGGTGCTGCGCTCTACTGATGGCGGGGTTAACTGGGGCTAGCGGCCGAGGAGGCGGCGCACAGCCTCCAGTGAGAGAATCTCACCCAGCCACTGCGGTGTCACTTCGCCATCGCGGCTGGTGATGACTAGGCCGTGGGCCATGCGCCACGCTTGGGCTAGATCTTCGGCCTGCAGTTGGCCGACCTCTTCTATGCCTGCTTTGCGGGCGCGGTCCAATGCGATACCCAGTTGGGACCGCAAGCGGGTTGCGCCGTTGTAGTCGGCGACCTCGGCCCGCGCTGTGCGGAGGGCTTCAATGAAACCCACGTCGTCAACGGCTTTGACAAGCAGCCAGTCCCACAGTTGGAAGATGGCGTGCTCGCCCCCATTCTCAACAATGTCTTCCATTGCTACGAAGTTGTCTTCAAACACTTCCAGTGCAAGTTCAAGGCGGCTGCGGAAGTGGCGGTACATGACACCCTGGCTCACCCCTGCTTCGCGGGCGATTAAGGAGAGGGGAATGTCGTAGCCCTGCTCGGCAAGGAGGCGGCGGGCGGCACCGAGGATGGCGGCGCGGTTCTCTGCGGCTGCGGCAGGACCGCGGTTGGCTTGTGTCGGCGTGGAGCGCTTTGGGGCGGCGCGTTTTGGGGCGACGCGCTTTGGGGCGGCGCGGGTGGTGGTATCCGCCGACTTACTTGTGGGGTTGACGGCATCGGTTCGGCTTGTCATGCTTAAAGCATAGCGACCGGACAATACTGTCCGGTAGTTTGTGGGTTTATCGCTTCAACTTCAAGGGGGAAGAAAAGTAATGGCGCAAAGCTTCGATGAGGAATTCGGTGACAAGTTTGATGAGGTCTTTGATGTGGTCGTCGTCGGCAGTGGTGGTGCCGGGTTTGCGACGGCACTAGGTGCGGCTGATTCCGGGCTGTCAACGGTGATCGTTGAGGGGTCGGAAAAGTGGGGTGGCTCGACCTCCATGTCCGGTGGGGGATGTGGTTGCCCAACAACCCGCTGATGCAGAGGGACAGGGTTGGGGACTCTCGCGAAGAGGCCATTGAGTACATGATGTCCGCGATTGGGACGCC
This sequence comes from Schaalia sp. JY-X169, assembly GCF_014069575.1. Classification (NCBI taxonomy): domain Bacteria; kingdom Bacillati; phylum Actinomycetota; class Actinomycetes; order Actinomycetales; family Actinomycetaceae; genus Schaalia; species Schaalia sp. JY-X169. The sequence goes on along the minus strand of NZ_CP059675.1, from coordinate 905,602 downwards.
CTCGAAATCTGCATCACCGCAGCGGCAGGCGGCGTTCGTGGATGGGGTGACCGGCAAGCGACTGACAGGGATCGGGTCAGCATGGGCGACGGCGTTCCTGGAGGCCGTCGTGCTGAAACTCGGCGTGCCGTTGTGGCTGGACTCCCCCATCGAAGAACTCATCATGGACGACGGGCGCGTGATTGGCGCCGTCATCAACCGTGAGGGGAAGAAGGTACGGGTTGGGGCTCGTCGCGGTGTCATGCTGGCTGCCGGCGGGTTTGAGTCCAACGTGGAGTGGCGTAAGAAGTACCACGGGATTGAGGGCTCGCCCTCGGGCAACGAGTACAACACCGGCGCAACCATCACCTTGGCGCAGAAGGCTGGGGCGGCAGTGGAACTGATGGACGACGCGTGGTGGGGTGGCTCGATTGAGGCCTTCCCGGGTGGCAGCCCGTCATTCATTGTTGGGGAACGGTCAATGCCGTACTGGCTGATCATGGATTCACGCTACGTCGTGCGCTACTTCCGCACCTTCGCGATGGACCCGCGCGCGAACAAGGCGCGCAAGGAAGCGGGGCTCGAAGTCAAGGCGAAGACGCTGGATGAGTTGGCGGGGAAGATGAACGTCAACCCGGCAGTGCTGCGCGGTACAGTGGAGCGATTCAACGGGTTCGCGCGGGCCGGGGTCGACGGTGACTTCGGGCGTGGCAACTCGGCGTATGACCGCTACTACGGGGATCCCACCGTGCACCCCAACCCCAACCTGGGGGCTGTGGAGCGGGCGCCGTACCACGCCTACAGGGTCGTCCTCGGCGACCTCGGCACCAAGGGTGGGGTGCTGACGGACGAGGACGGGCGGGCGCTGCGCTCGGACGGCGGCGTCATCGAGGGGCTGTATGCGGCTGGGAACAACTCTGCATCCGTCATGGGGAACACGTACCCCGGGCCGGGATCAACCATTGCACCGGCTGCGGTGTTTGGGATGCGGGCTGCGCGGGAGATGGCGCGGAAGTAGTTGTCAGGCGCGGGGCCCCGCGGGAGTTGTGTGCGGGGCCCCTGCGGCGACAGCGGAGTCCGGCAACGGGCTATGGCGTGCAAGTACGCACTTCAGTGTCTAGTTGTGTACTTTTGTGTGCATTTGTGTGCTCTTGTGTATATTTGTGTGCACACGTGTATACCCGTATACACCTTGGTGTAGCGGCCTGTAACGGTCCACCAACGCGAAGGGGCAGCAATTGCGCTTACAGAACCCGTTTGCGGCCCTCGCGCCGGTAGGTTTAGACTCTCAGGTCCTGACCGTTTTGTCTCGTTCTCGCGACCATCTAACCGCTGATCAGATTCACCGCGTGCTACCAGAACACGGGTCACTGAGCGGCGTCAGAAAATCGCTTGATAGGCTTCTTCGTCAAGGCATCGTTTCTGAAAGAGCCGCCGGACACACCAGTGGGTATGCTCTGAATCAAGACCACCTTCTTATCAACGCAGTATTGATGGTCGCCGACGCGAAGTCTGCGCTGACTACTCGCATCCGGGAGACGGTTCAGCAGCAGTTTAGCTTCGAGCCCACCCTCGTGGTTATGTTCGGCTCAGCCGCTCGGGGTGACATGAGTGATGACAGCGATATTGACTTGCTCTTCGTGATCCCGGATGGAGTGCCTGAGGAACAGGCCGAAGACCAGCTCTCTGACCTCGCACACAGTGTGCTCACCTGGACTGGAAATTCAGTCGGCCTACTTACCTATCGGGAAGGAGAGGTCGCGTCTGCGCCGATCTTTGACTCAGTCATGCGAGAGGGGATCGAGATCCTCGGAGATATGGCCTGGTTGCGGCGGGCATCCAGAAGAGCTAAGGCAGCATCATGATGTCACCGAGGCGAGCGCAACGCACGGTTCCTGCAGACAAGTCGGTAGCTGTAGGCCGCCTAACGAAAGCCCAGAGCTTCTTGAGCGTGGCTGATGAAGCACTGGACCTGGCTGACAACGAGAACGATGTTGCTGATGCCGCCGTAACCTTGTACGTACACGCTGGCATTGCCGCAGCGGATGCAATATGCGCATCGGCACTTGGACTTCACGCCAAAGGCTCAGACCACGCACAGGCTGTGACGTTGCTGGCAGAGGTGGATAAGCCTGCATCGAGGCAACTGTCTACTCTCATCGGGATGAAGACCCGCGCAGGGTACGGGCATGATCCGATGAACTCAGACCAGTTGCGGCGCGCGAGACGGGCAGCGCAATCGCTCGTGAACCGCGCCCGCACCTAGGTGACCTTATTTGTATGCACTAGATAGTGACGATCCAAAGCTTTCCAACTTTCCAGAGCCCTGTCCGGTGACGTCGGTCGCTAGAGAAGGTGTCTGCCTCGCTGGCAGCTTTCCGCCCGCACCGGCAGGCTAACGGAGCGAGTTTGGTCCACCCCCGCCTAACGGAGCGAGTTTGGCTCAGATAACACTGTCATATTGGGCAGAATCGAGCCGAACTCGCACCGTTAGGCCGAACTCGCACCGTTAGGCTCGTCAGGTGAGTGCTGCGCTGGTGGGCACGCCGCGGACCGCCGCCATTGTCTGCGGCACGTACCTGCGGCCAAACAGGTAGCAGTGGACGGTGAGGATGTGTATTTGGTGCAGGCCGACGCGCTGCTCCCAGCCGGAGGCCAGCGGTGAGACTTCCTGGTATCCGGCGATGATATGGGCCAGGTGCGGGGCGCCGAAGGTGTGCAGGGTGGCAAGGTCCTCCTCGGCATGACCGCCTTGGGCTGCAGGGTCGATCAAGGTTGGGCCGCTCCTCCCCCACATGATGTTGCCACTCCACAGGTCGCCGTGGATGCGGGCGGCAGCGAAGCCAGCCTCGCGGACCGCTTGGGGTTGGGGGTGGTCGAGGGCGCCTGATGCAAGCAGGGCGCAGAGGGCTTCGACCTCGGCTTTCTCGGCTGCGATGAAGGTGCGGGCCAGGTAGGGGCGGATGCGGTAGTTCGCGTAGAAGTGGCCCCAGCCGGTGGTTTGCTGCGGCGCGGCATCTTCCGGCAGCCCGGCCATTTCCGGTGTTGCGGCACTGTCCGGCGGCGCGGTGAGGAGCGGCAGCGGCGCGGCTCCCATCCAACCCGTTGCAGGATCGTGTCTGGCAGGGTCTGGGTAGCCCGGCGGTGGTGCGCCAAACCAGGGGGCGCCACTGGCGTGCAGGTGGGCGAGCATGGCGCCTAGTTGGCGGGCGGCCTCGGCGGTTGGGGCGGCCTCGTCGATACGTTCGGTGACGAGCCTGGTGCGGGTTGCCTCGATCACCTTTGGGACGCGCGCACCACCCTCGGCCAACCACGCCAACCCGGCCGCCTCATAGAGGGGCTGACCCGGGGTGGCGCCAGCTTGTTTGGTGAAGGTCGCGTCTGCCATACCTCCAACCTATCCGGCGGCGGCTGCTGCCGCGACCTCTGGATTCTTCCGTTTCGAACTGGTGGCGACAATGGAAATCACCACGGCCAGCGCCCCCCACAGTCCCAGCAGCACCGCGGCGCCCGCGATGGAACCAAGGCCGGGGACGAGGAGGCCCGCGAACACCTCACCCGCGAGGCCCGCCGGGAGCATGCCCGCAAGGCTACCCAGTGCGGACACGCCCGCTGGGGCCAAGGCTGCGGAAACCCCGATAACCAGGGCCGCGACCGAGGCCGTGACCCAGCCCTTGGGAAGGACTAGGGCCAGGGCCTGCTGCACGGCGGCAAAGACCAAGCCAGCCAGGATGCCGAAGGCGAGAAGGCCGAAGAAACCACCCACGCTTGCCGAACCGATCATGGCGACAATGATGCCGCCCACCGCACCGATCGCACCCGACCACAGCGCCGGGTGTCGCAGGGCGCGAACGGCAAGGAACGCCGACGAACGCGTTGAAGACGCAAGGTATGTGGCCGCAGGCGGGTAAACGCTCTGCAGCAACATGGAGGCTAGCCACAGCAGCAGACCCAGCGCCACGGCAGGCGCTGCTGACTGACCGGCTGCAACAACCGGGCTCTGCACCGGGGAGGCCAGAGCCTCACCGAGGGCTGCGGCCTGCTCGTCGCTCACGCTCGGAACCGCGTCCCCAGCCATGGCGAGGCCGTCGGCAAGCTCGCCGGCGCCGTCACCCAGCAGGCCTAGGCCATCGCCAAGTTCGTCAGTGCCATTGGCAAGCGCCTGCGCGCCGTCAGCCAGTTGCCCGACGCCATCCTGGGCCTGACGCGCACCGGAAGCCAGTTCACCGGTGCCGGAAGCGGCTGTGCTTGCACCATCGGCCAGCTGGCTAATCCCCCCGGCAAGCGGCGCGGCACCAGCAGCGATCTGGGAGACGCCGTCGGTGTACTGCTTGACGCCACCCACGTACTGGGTCATGCCGTCAGCAATCCCGCGTGCCCCGGGCACCAACTGCTGGGTGCCGGTGGCCGAGAGCTGGTTCATGCCATCAGCCAGCGCCTGCAAGCCGTTGAGCAGGTCATCAATCTGCCCCACACCGCTGTTGATTTGGTCGAGGACGGCTTGGATCTCCGCGATGATCTGCTGGTTCAACCCGGCTTCAATCTGAGCTCGCAAGTCCACTAGCCACTGGGCGAGGACGGCATCCAGCTCTGCTCGCACCTCCGGCGCACAGAGCGGACTGTCAGGGTAGGCGACGCAATGCTGATCAAGCAGGGCGGGCAGCTGATCCAAGACAACCTCAATCTGAGCCAACAACTGGTCAACCAGCTCCTCAACATTGCCATCAACTTTGCCCAGCGCGTCCTTGAGAGCATCGAGGATGGGCGTGAGCTGCTGGACACCGTCATTCAACTGGTTGACGCCACCAGCCGCTTCACTCACCCCTGCAACATACTGTTCGAGGCCGTTCGTGAAAGCCTGACTGCCCTGCGCCAACTGGGTGCCACCGGCGACTAGTGCCGGACCACCTGCTGACACCTGCCCCAAGCCCCCGGCCAACTGGCTGGCACCGCTTGCGGCTTCACCGGCGCCGCTGGCGAGTTGGCCCAGGCCCGCCCCGAGCTCATCGGTGCCCGCCGCCAACTGACCCAAGCCATCGGCCGCTAGCCCGGCGCCGTCACCCAGTGTGCGGTTGCCGTCGGCGAGGGCGGAAGCGCCGGACTGGGCGCCCTCGGCCCCATCGGCAAGTTGTTGGGCGCCATCGGCAGCTTCCTGCAGTTGCGGACCCATTTCGCTCAGGCCCCCGAAGATGCCGGCGACGAACTCTTCGGTCATCATGGAGCCCAGGTTGGCGGTCGCCTTCCACACCTCTAATTCCACCTCGGTGTCACGGGATGCGGAAGATCCGGGAGCAACCTCGACCTCAACCGAAGCCTGTACCGCGTTCGACAGCGATGACAGGGAGGTGACGTCGGCAGAGAACTCCGGCGGAATCGTCACTGCCGCAGCGTAGCGACCCGACCTAAGGCCAGCGGCGGCGCGGTCGGAAGTGGTGATCTCCCACTCGAAGGGACCATCCAAACTGACCAGTTCAGCCGTGAGTTGGCGGCCCATGGGGACAATCTGGCCTTCGACCTCGACCGAAACGTCATTGTTGACGACGGCGGCCAACCGCGAATGAGCAGCGGCAGGGCGCATCCCTACCAGGGACAACGCAAGGAGGGCGAGGGCGACCAGCGCGGTCAAAGCGACCAGCATGGTGCGCTTGCGGCGAGGGTTTGCGGAAGTGGTTGGGGTGGTCATCACTGCACCTCCTGCAGTTGTGCCGGCGCGGGCGTGGTGGTGAGGCTGAGGGTTTGCCAGTTTTCGATAGCGAGGTTGGGTGGGGCGGTACGGGCGCCGACCAGCAGGATCGGACCGCCCACATCCGCGGCGGGAATGCCAAGTAGTCCAGCGTCGGCCTTGAGGTTCTCCCCCAGGTCGACGGCAATGATAGGGGCGCCCTCACGCAGGGCACGCTCGACCTGCTCGCGAACCCGGGCGGCTCCCCCGGTGGTGGGGGGTCCGGCCTGCACGTAAGCGACGCGGCGGCGTACGGCGGAGGCACGCTCCGGGATCAGCAGGTCGGCAACCTTGAGGGTGCCGGAAACGGGGGCTTCGCGGCCGGCCAGGGCTCGCAGCAGTGGGCGAACGTCCTGGGTGTCGCCGGTGATGAGCAGGGACTGGCCGGGGGGAAGCAGGAAGGAGACCGCGGTTCCGCCCTCGTCCACTACCACGTCGTTGGCGGCAGCGGTGGCGGGAGTGCCGGGCCAATCCTTGAGGGCGCGCTGGCGGACCACGCTTTCGCCCTCGATATCAAATACGGGCAGGGCGCGGTCCAACCACTTCGGCAGCCACCAGGCACGGTCGCCCAACCACATCATGATGGCGGGGATCAGCGTCATGCGGACAACGAAGGCATCGATGGCGACACCGATGGCCAGGCCGAAGGCGATGGGTTTCAGGCTCATATCGCCCTCGGGAACGAAGGCCGCGAACACGGACACCATGATGATGGCGGCGGCGGTCACGACTTTGGCGCTGCCCAGGAACCCGGAGGTGACCGAGGCGCGGGCGCGGCCGGTGTGGACGTAATCTTCGCGCATGCGGGAGACCAGGAAGACCTCATAGTCCATGGAGAGGCCGAAGAGGATCCCCATGGTGACAATCGGCATGAAGTTGATGATGGGGCCGGTTCTGGTGACTTGCAGGAGGTCGGCTAGGAAGCCCCACTCGAAGACGATCACCGAGATGCCGAAGGTGGCGCCGACGGTCAGAAGGTAGCCGAGCGCAGCCGTGACCGGGACCGCGATGGAGCGGAAAACGATGGTGAGCAGGACCAGGGAGAGACCGACAACCACAAGCGCGAAGGGCAGAAGGGCGCTGGAGAGTTTCTGGGAGACATCGATCCCCACGGCGGTGTAGCCGGTGACGGCGATGTCGACGTCGTACTCGTCGGCAAGTTGGTCGTGGAGAGCGCGAATGTCGTACACCACTTGGCGGGTCTCCTCCGAGGCCGGGGCGCCGGTTGGGATGACCTGGATGATGCCGGTGTCGGCAGTCAGGTTGGGGGTGGCGAGAGGGACGCTGACGACGCCGGGAATCGCCTCGATCTCTTGCTTGAGACTGTCCATCAGGCCCAGTGGGTCGGTGGAGGTGACGATCGGCATGGTGACGATGAGGGGGCCGTTGAAGCCTTCGCCGAACTTCTCGGCGACGACCTCGTAGTTCGTGCGGGCTTCGTTGCCTTCGGGAAGGACCCCGGCGTCAGGAAGGGCCAGGCGTAGGCCGAGGGCGGGCACGGAGAGCGCGCCGAGGACCACCACAATGATCACGGTGGTGACCGCGGGGCGCTTCGTGGCGCCGCGGACCCAGAACTTGAAGAAACGGTTTGGGGTGGGCGGGGCGACGCCGCCGACCAGGTCGGACGTTTCACCGGTGGCGAGGGCGGCGCGTTCCTTCTTGGTGAGGACGCGCAGGCCCGCGAAGCCGAGGATGGCGGGCAGCAGCGTCAGTGCGGCAACCACCGCCACGCCGACCGCGGCGGACCCGACTGCGCCCATCATGGTGAGGAAGGGGATGCCCGCGACGCTAAGACCAAGCAGGGCAATCATCACGGTAATGCCAGCAAACACGACGGCGGAACCGGCGGTGCCGAGGGCGCGGCCGACTGATTCGGGGACAGAGATCCCCGCGCGGAGTTGGTCGCGGTGGCGGGAGACGATAAAGAGGGAGTAGTCGATGCCGACTGCCAACCCCAACATGACGGCGAGCAGAGGCGTCGTTGCGTTGATGGTGAAGAAGTTTGCGATCAGGAAGAGGATGGCCATTGAGACGCCGACACCGCTCAGCGCGGTGATCAGCGGCAGGCCGGCGGCGAGCAGGGTGCCCAGGGTGAAGATGAGGACGATGAGCGCCACGACGACGCCGAGGGCCTCCGTGACCGACAGTGTGGGGAACTCCTGGGCGAACAGGGCGCCGCCCAGGTAGGCGCTGGAGCCTTCGGGGAGCTCAGCGTTGAGCGCGGCGGTGACTTCGTGGAGTTCGTCTTTGACCTCATCGGGGACGTTGGCTTGCGCGGCAGTTAGCTGGATGGTGATCAGGACGCTGGTGTCGTCGGAGCTGATTTCGGCGGGAGTGTACTCGTCCACCAGCGGGGTCACGGTGTCCACGTCCGGCAGAGCGGTGAGGGCATTGGTGGCGTTGTTGATGGCTTGTGCGCTGGCGCCCTCGTTCACGACCCCCGGGCCTGTTACGACAATCTGGGCGGAGGCTCCGGCCACCTGCGGGAAGGTGGCGGCGAGTTGCTCAAGGGCATCCCCGGATTCGGTGCCGGGGATCTCCACTGAGTTGTCGAGGCTGCCCATGTTGAAGAAGACGAGGCCGCCGAGGACCGCCAGGACGGAAACCCAGACAAGGACAACCATTTTCCGGGCCTTGACTGCGCGCCTACCTGCTAAGTAAAGGAAAGAGGACATTCCCGCTCCTGATGCTTCTGCGTCCCGATGGCTATGAGCGTTCCCAGACCCCAAAACGCGCCGATACACTAGTGTATCGGATACAGTACTGTATCGACAGGAGGTTGCGACGACATGCAGGAACTCTCTCCAAAGCGAACGCAAACTCAGCAGCGCTTGCTGGATGCGGCGTTCCGCGTACTCGCCAGCGACGGGTTTGCTGGCGCTTCGATCGAGACGATTGTGGCTGAGGCCGGGTTCACGCGCGGGGCCTTCTACTCAAACTTTGAAAGCAAAGAAGAGCTGTTCGCTGCGGTGGTGGATAGGGAAATGCGCAGGAGGCTGAAGCTGGTCAAAGTCGCGGTCGCTCAACTCGGTGAGGGGGATGTGCCGGTACCGGTGACGGCGGACGTCCTCGGGAAGCTTCTTGAGGCGGTGATCGTGGATCCGCAGACAGAGCGTGAGTGGCAGATTGTCATGACGGAACTGGAGCTTGATGAACTGCGCAACCCTGGCGGCCCAAGTGCATTGGCGGAGCCGGATTTGACCTACATCGATGAGGTGGCGGAAGCCCTGATCCCGGCGTTGAACCGGCTGGGGATTGAGTTTGACGGGGACCCGGATGTGATCATTCGGTTGCTGATCAATGGGTATCTGGCGGTGATTCGCCAGGCGCTGCGGGGGCTGCCGCGGGGTGCGGACATATCGATCACGCCGCAGTTGGAGTGGTTCACGGTGTTGGTGGAGAAATTCTTGAGGGTCCCGCAGGACTGACCTCGCCCTCCGGCACCGCCCGCCCTCTCGTCCCGGGCCCCACACGCCGTGCGGCCTATGCTGGAACGAGGACTAGGGATCAAGGGCCAGAGACCAAGGACCAAAGAAGGGATGCAGGCACGGTGACGCAAGCAACGGAAGAGCTCGAAGAGTTGGCACAGATGTTCACGGACGGGCCAGTTGCACTCCTGACCGGGGCCGGAATCAGCGCCGACTCGGGAATCCCCGACTACCGCGGCACAGGCGCTCCGCTGCGGGCACCCATGAGTGTCCAGCAGTTCCTCGCCGACCACCACTACCGCCAACGCTTCTGGGGCGGCGCGCGAGTAGGCGCACTACGAACCCGAAACATCGCACCCAACGAAGGCCACCGGGCCACCGCCCGCATGGAGGCCGCGGGCCAACTGTCAGGTGTGATCACACAGAACACGGATGGCCTGCACGCCCTCGCAGGAAGCCACGATATCGCCGAACTGCACGGGAACGGGCGGGTCATCCGCTGCATTGAGCACGACCACCGCTGGAATCTGTCCGAGGTTCTCGCCTGGTTCGACACTGCAAACCCCGGGTTTGCCGACCGCAACGCCGACGCCCAGATCACCCCCGACGGCGACGCCGACGTGACAGACGTGGAGGGCGTGGCCGTCCCTGTTTGTCCGGCTTGCGGCGGGATGCTGCGGCCCAACGTTGTCTACTTTGGCGAGCACGTCCCCTACGAAGTCTTCACCCACGCCGAGGAAATCCTTGACGGGGCAAATGCTCTCGTAGTTGCTGGCACCTCACTGGCGGTGAACACGGGGGTACGGCTCGTCAACCGGGCGGAGCGGCGTGACATGCCCATCGCCGTCATCAACAAAGGGCCAACAGCGATTGACATGCGGCCCTCGGTGGAGATTCGCATTGAGGGCGGGACCAGCCAGTGGCTGGCTGCCCTGGCAACCCGGCTCGGCGCCTGACGGGGGCAGGGCCAAACCCCCTCCGCCCACCCCGCCGCGCCCCTTCTCCGCGAGATCGCTTAACTCCGCCAGTTTCAAGCACAATAACGCTGTTATGTGGCCAAGTTGAGCGATCTCGCGGAGAGAAGGGGGCGCATACAGTCACACTGAGCGCGGCACGCCTCCCGCCACAGTGTCAGCGAGGGCGGTGAGCCAGGCAGCCACCCCATCCGGCCCGTCGCAGAGGACGTCAGCGCGAGCGGCGACCTCGGGCGCTTCAGGCGACCCGGAAACGACAGCGCAGGTCCCACGCCGCGCCGCGATTTGCCCCAAAGCATCAAAAGCCGCCATGTCCCCCAAGTCGTCCCCGGCGAACAGCACTTCCAGGGGATCGACCTCGTCCACAAGCGCCGACAACGCATCCCCCTTGGTGACGGTGGCACCGCGCAGTTCCCACACGTAGCGACCCGGCTCCACGGTGAGGCCGTAGCGCGAAGCAGTGTCACGCATGGCGTCCTCGACCTCGGCGAAAGCGGCATCAGGTTCGGCAGCGTTGCGGACGTGGAGGGCGACGGCGAGGCCCTTGTCCTCGACGTGACTGCCGGGGTAAGCCGCCGCGACCTGCAACAACGCGGCCTTAGCCGAGGCGATTCCGAGAGGCGGCGTAGGAACGGAAGCCCGCCCCGTCGCCATGTCGAGGCGTTCGGCGCCGTACTGCCCCAGGAGGATCGCACTGGCAAGGCCGGGCCGGTCCGCGGCGCGGGAAAGTCGAACAATCGACTCGACGGGCCGCCCGGAGATGATGGCGACTTGCACGCCCTCGGCAGCGAGCCGCGCGAGGGCGGAGGCCGATTCCTCCACCATCGTCGCGTCCTCCGGGTGTGGGGTGATCCGCGCCAGCGTGCCGTCAAAGTCGAAGGCTGCCAGGGTGCGGGACGGGTGGCTCGCGACGCGTTCGGGGAAAGCTGCGGCGGCCGGCGTGACGTCTATCCATGGTTCGCTCATGTCCCCCACTGTGCCAGATTTGTGGGGCCCGCGCCGCGCCCTCGACGCGAAGTGCGTGACGGGACGGGCGTTTAGCGGCTACCGTAAGGAGAAGATGAACCAAGGAGGCACCATGCCAGAAACCACGACGGACCCAAGTTTCGTTGTCGTCGCCAACCGTCTGCCGGTGAACAGAGTGACGGACGCGGACGGGGGCACATCCTGGCAGACTGCGCCCGGGGGCCTGGTGACCGCCCTCGAACCTCTCATGAGAGAGAAGGGCGGGGCGTGGATCGGGTGGATCGGCGCTCCGGATGAGGTCGTGAAGCCGTTCCGCCACGACGGCTACCAGATTGTTCCCGTTGAGTTGTCGGAGGCCGAGGTCGAGGACTACTACGAGGGATTCTCGAACGGGACGCTGTGGCCGCTCTACCATGACGCCGTGGCGTTCCCGGAGTACCACCGTGAATGGTGGGACTCATACAAGCAGGTCAACAAGCGTTTTGCCGAGGCCGCGGCGGCGAGCGCCGGGCACGGTGCGACCGTGTGGGTGCAGGACTACCAGCTGCAGTTGGTTCCTGCCATGCTGCGCGAGTTGCGACCGGACTTGAAGATTGGTTTCTTCCTACACATCCCCTTCCCACCGATCGAGCTGTTCGAGCAGATTCCGTGGCGCAGGCAGATCATCGAGGGGCTGCTCGGGGCCGATCTGGTTGGGTTCCAAACCCCGGCGGGGGCGCAGAACTTCCTGCGTCTGGTGCGCAAGCGCACCGACAACCGCGTGGAACGCTACCGCGTTTTCGTGAAGGACAGCCATGTTTGCGCGGCGAGGGCGTACCCGATTTCGATTGATGTGCAGGGCTTCCACGACCTCGCCCAGAGCCCCGAGGTGAAGGCGGAGTCGGAAGCATTGCTGGAGGAGCTCGGCCACCCGAAGAACATCCTGCTCGGCGTGGACCGGCTGGATTACACAAAGGGTTTGCGCCAGAGGATCCGCGCGGTTGGAGAGTTGTTTGCCTCCGGCCAGTTGGATCCCGCCGAGACAGTGTTCTTGCAGGTCGCGACGCCTTCGCGCGAGGACGTGGAGCAGTATCGCGTGCTCCGCGACGACATTGACTTGCTGGTGGGGCGGATCAACTCGCAGGTTGGCGGGGTGGGACGGCCGGCAATTTCCTACAGGCACGCTGGTTTCCCGAGGGCGACGATGGCTGCGATGTACCGGATCGCTTCGGTCATGCTGGTGACGCCGCTGCGCGATGGGATGAACCTGGTGGCCAAGGAGTATATTGCGTGCCACCCGGGGCGTGCGGGCGCGCTGGTGCTGTCGGAGTTCGCTGGGGCGGCGCGGGAGCTGAAGCGGGCGTACATCGTCAATCCTTACGACCTCGACGGTTTGAAGGAGACGATTATGGAGGCCCTGACAGATCCGTACGCGGAACGTTCCAAGCGGTGGAGGGCGATGCAGCGCCAGGTTTGGAACCACACGATTGACGATTGGGCGAACAACTTCTTGAGGGATTTGGAGGGCGAGCCGGAGCCGGAGCCGGAGCCAGCCGAGCCCGAGGCCTAACCAACCGAGCCCGAGCCCGAGCCCGCCAAGTCGGCGCCGACCAGCGCCCACCGCCAACGTCGCCGAAGTCAACAAGGGGCGCCGACAAATCGGCCAAACAGCGGCGACCTATGGCGACATCGGCGACATGGACCCACAGCAAACCGCTGTCCCCAGAACATCATTTCCGGCGTTATCCGCAGGCGTGGTTATCGCTGGTTGATTCCGACTCGGCACCAGAGCTGAATGTCGAGATGACAGAAACCATCATTGAGCCGGTCACTGCCTCGACACTCCTCAGATCAACTCGAGCGTCGCCAGCATCTCGTAGCAACGAACGTGATCCGCACGCGGTATTGCTGCGCCGGGGTCACTTCCTTCGTGTCTCAACCATCCCGCAAGAAGCCGCACGCTGGAAGGTTCGGCGAGAGATCTCAATTGCGCGATCTCTTGCCGTAATGCTCGACCAACCAAGTGTGCACACCCGATCAACGTCCATCGGCGATATCGACCACCCAATCGCGGCTTTGACTATGGATGCAGCCTTGGCCATTCGTGGGATAGAGAGCTGGCTGAATGTTCCCGATGTCCACTACTGGCCGCCCGTCGCAGGGTCTCGGACGATACTCAAGAAGTTGCCCGAGGTCGAAGTACACGGGCACAAAGTGCCAGTCTCCAATGTGAGGCGCCTGGCGGGAATACGGCTGCGTGCAGACACCGAAATGGTCCGAGGGGTACCGGTCGTAAGTATTGAAGAAGCAATGCTGGATCTCGCCCGTTATGCTCATCCACTGCAAGCTTGGGTTGGATGCTCCATGGCACTACGGGCCATCGCGCCATTTGATCCGAGGGATCCAGCGGCATCTAGGCGTCAAGCCGACAGAGTTAAACTTGGACTGCTCGAAGAGGTCAGCCGAAAAATCGCCAAACGACAATCACGTCGAGCCCAGGACATCATCCGTGGAATAGATAGCGGCAACCAGAACTCTGGCGAGGCTGCACTGTACTGGCTCACAAGTGTGGTGCTCCGTGGCGACGAAAGCAGTGCTTCGCGCCCAGTGCCTCAAATGTCAGTATCGACGCCAGGCGGTAGGTTCTTCCTCGACATCGGGTTCCCGGAAATCGGATTGGGACTTGAGATGGATGGGAGAACCAAGCTCTCTATGGGTGCGGACGCACTCGGATCGTGGATGGATCGCCAACATGCCCTCTTGCGGGCGGGCTGGAAACTGGTGCGATATCCGTACAGCTCCCTGAGTGATCCCGAGGGGCTCGCTCACTTGCTTGCCGCCGATCTCTCAGCGCATGGACTTCGCGCGCAGGCGCCAGGCGGGCCGATGTGGCGGCCGGTGAGCAGCTATCTGCTGGCGCCTGAGCGAAGGTTCTGAGGCCCAGGTCGCCGAAGTCAACACAAAAACCACCCAACGTCGCCGATATCAACATGGGTCGCCGATGTCTGGGTGAATTAGCGGCGACCCATGTTGACATCGGCGACGTTGGCCAGGGTGGCGCGGCGCAGCACGGCTGGGATGGCGTGGGATAGCCGGTATGTGCAGGCGGCGTGAGCGCCGACGCGCCAGCGGCGCAGCACGGCTGGGGTGTGAGGGCGCGGCTGGGCTGCGGGGCCCCAGCGCGCGCCGGCGCGGCTGGGCCGCACCGCTGGGGGTGCCGGGGCGATGCTGTGCGTAGGAGCTTGGCGGTGCGGGATGCTGAGGCGCGGACGTCCGGAGTGCGGTCCTACTTCGCGCGCTTCGGCACCGAGTTCGCCAAGCGAACCGCGTGTGCCGTGCGGTCGCGAACCTCCTTGAAGTCGCCGCGCCCAAGTGCCTGCCCCGGAACCATCCAAGATCCACCAACGCTGAGGACGGAACGCAACCCCAGATAGTCCTTAATATGAGCGGCCCCAACGCCGCCAGCAGGTATGAACTGCATGGTCGGGAACGGTTCCGCCAACAACTTGACGCCCGAGACCCCACCAATTGCAGCCGCCGGAAAAAGCTTGACAATGTTGAAGCCAAGATCGAGGGCGTTGAGGACGTCCGTCGCAGTCGCGGCTCCGGGCACGGCGGGAATACCTAGCTCCGCACACCTCTCGAGCACCGGAATGCTCAGACCTGGTGAAGCAACATACTGGGCACCCGCGTCAACTGCTAGATCGACCTGATCGGCATTGAGAACTGTGCCCGCACCGACAAGCATGTCCCCCCGGTCAGCCAAAGTGCGCACAATCTTCTCAGCACCTTCGGTGCGGAAAGCAATCTCTGCCGCGGGAAGACCGCCCTCGACGAGAGCATCAGCCAACTTCCCCGCATTCTCAGGCTTGTGTAGGACAACAATGGGAACAATCCGATAGTTAGCGAACAAATCCAAAACGGACATTAGCTTCCTTTACTTACCTGCAACGTACGAGGCGGGAAACGCAAACTTGAACGACTCAAGACTACCTGTTCATCTCCCGTACATACAGCCGAGAACAAAGGTGCACCGCACACTAGGCCACTGAGCGCCACCCCTTGAACATACGATCCCAAGCTGTTAGACATGATAGAGGCGTGAGTCACACTATTGCGCCAAAGACGGACATCAAGAACTGGTGTCTCCTCAGGAAGGTGGTAGCCAATGGGCTTAGAAGACAAGTTCTCAGCGAACAAAGACAAGGCCGAAGGTAAGGCTGAGGAACTGGTAGGCAAAATAACCGAAGATGATGAGAAGGTCGCCCACGGCAAGGGCAAACAGCTACGCGGAGATGTCAAGAGTGCCGGCGAAAAAATCAAGGATGCCGGAGAAGATGTCGTCGAGGGCGTGAAGGGCCTGTTTGACAAGAAGTAGGCCATCTCTCCTCAAATTGACTTCGATCTTGAAAGGAGACAACCATGGGTTTTCTAGCTTTTCTGCTACTCGGTCTGATAGCCGGTTCAATCGCCAAGCTCATCCTGCCAGGAAGGCAAAATGGTGGCTGGTTCTCGACCCTGATCTTAGGTGTCGTGGGCGCAATGCTTGGAGGATGGCTGGGGTCGGTGCTGTTTAATGCACCATTGGAAGAGTTCTTTTCGATCCAGACCTGGCTTGTCGCCATCGGTGGTTCCCTGATTGTGCTGCTGATCTACGGGGCACTTGTAACCTCGAGAAGACCGTAAAAACGCTGGGTTCTATACAAGGCGAAGGGTCCGCTCCAGATGTGGCGGGCCCTTCGCCTCACTCTTGGGGACCGCAGGCAACCGCGCGTCTATCCCCCGCTCGCCTCCGCCGTAGCCAGAGCCACAGCCCCCGCTATCCCGTCCCCGCCTAACACATAACTGACGTCGCGAGAATCCAGCAGCTCCCGAAGACGCACACCCACCGGGTTGGCGCCTGCGGCAATGCTGCCAACAAGCACTAACGGCGCTCCGTCCGAGGGCGTGTCCCCCACCGCACTCGCGGCGGCAAACAACTCCTCCGCAGCCTCACCGGCGATCAGTGTGGCGACCTCGTCACCCAGTTCTACCGCACGATCAATCAGTGGCGCGTATCCGCCCAGGTCACGTGGCGGTTTGCGATATACGTCGGCAATCACCTCTGCACTGGATCGCCCAGATAATACCAAGTCGGTCAGCATCGTCTTCGGCCCCCGCCCAGAAGCGCCATCAAGGCCAGCACGCACAGCCTGCTGCCCCAGCCACACACCTGCACCCCGGTCGCCAAGAAGGTAGCCGTATCCGTCACACACCGCGCCAACTTCGCTGCCGTGGATAGCTGCCGCGACAGCCCCCGTCCCCGCAATCAGCACGCGCCCCGACCGACCACGTGGCGCAGCACCAGTGGAGAACCCCGACCAGAAGGCAACCACTAGGTCAGACACCACGCGAAGCTGTGTACTAAGTCCAGCCTCAGTCCAGGCACTCTGCGCCGCCGTCTCCAGCACGTCAGGGCTGGTCAGATATCCTGCTAGCCCCGCAACCCCACCGACAATGGCGTCCCGGGTCCCGGCCGGACTTTGGTCGAGGGCGTCCGCCAACACCTGTCGCAACACGGGACCGGGTTCCCCTCCCGAGTTCGGGTTGATACCCCCACCACGCGCCTCTGCCACAATCCGCCCAGCGAGGTCGGCGACAACCACCCGGACCGCGGTTCCACCCCCATCGATTCCGACGACGAGGGCGTCCTCACCGACCACTCTGGCGTGCCTCAAGATCAGCTACGGCGGCGCGCGTATCCTCCAGTGCCTGGATGCTCCGGTCGAAGGTTTGCTGCGCGATCGCTACGAACAGGCAGTCCACAACCGTCAACTGCGCAAGCCGACTACCTGTCGCCCCGGCGCGGAACGTTGTCTCACGTGCCGCAGTGAACAGGGTGCGGTCCGCTAGTTGAGCGATCGGTGAGCTGGGCGAGTTCGTCACAGCCACCGTCTTCGCCCCGCGCGACTGAGCGATACGCAGAGGCTCAATGGTGTCGATGGTTCGACCGGAGTGTGAGAACCCAAAAGCAACGGTTTGTGGCCCCGCAAGCGCCGCGGAGGACACGGACTGGTGGGAGTCAAAAAACGCAAACGCCGTCATCCCGATGCGGTGTAGTTTCTGCTGGAAGTCTGCGGCGACCAGCCCGGATGCGCCGACTCCGTAGATCTCGATCCGGGTTGCGGCAACTACGTCGTTGACGACTGCCGCCAGGTCTCGCAGGGAAAGCGCATTCGTTGTGTCCGCAACGGAACAGGTGTCAGCGTAGGCGATCTTCTTCACCACGGAGTCGATGTCGTCGTCGGGGAAGATGTCTCCGTTCTCAACATCTGGCCCCTGCCGGTCCCGCGCCCCCATCTCCGTTGCGAGTGCCAGGCGCAACGCTGAGTATCCGGAGATACCCAGCGTCCGGCAGAATCGGATCACGGTGGTTTCAGAAGTTGCGGCCTCGCTGGCAAGCACAGAGATCGCCATGCCTGAGACGCGCGCGGGATCTGCGACGATGATCTCCCCAACCCTGCGCATAGCGGGTTGGAGGTCGGGCAGTGCACCGCGGATTCTTACGCTGAGTGGCACTTCGGGGTCCGAGATCATTCTTCCTCCGCGAGCACGTTCTTACCGAACTGGTCAAAACTGCCGCCCTCAGCCATTTCTGCACGCACCGAGTCACGTAGCTTACCGTGGTTGGCAGGGATAGGGGCCGCGCTGAGGAGCAGTTTGGTGTACTTATGTTGCGGGTTCAGGATAACTTCATCGGACGGTCCGCGCTCGACGACCTGCCCCTTGTAGAGCACCATGATTTCGTCGGAGAAGTGGCGCGCGGTCGCGAGGTCGTGGGTGATGTAGAGGACACCCAGGTTATCTTCGCGTTGGAGTCGCGCTAGGAGATTGAGTACGGAGAGGCGAATCGACACGTCCAGCATGGAGACCGGCTCGTCTGCTACCAGATACTTTGCCCCCGGTGCGAGTGCCCGAGCGATCGCAACCCTTTGCCGCTGCCCCCCGGATAGTTCGTGGGGGTTGCGGTCGGCATAGGACTGCGCGGGCTCCAGGTTGACGCGAGAAAGCAGTTCCAGAACCTGTTCATCCACTTCCTCGCGGCTCTTGGCTTTTCCGTGAATCCGCAGCGGCCGCTCGATGTGGTGCCCGATGGTGTGGAACGGGTTGAGCGATGCGAAGGGGTCCTGGTAGACCATTTGCACCAGGTGGAGGTACTCCTGCCCTTTGATTCCCCGAACGGTGGACCGTAGCCCGTCAACGGTGATGTGGCCCCTGGTGGGCTGCTCCAGCCGCATGATGAGTTTGGCAATTGTCGACTTTCCTGAGCCTGATTCACCGACGAGGGCGATGGTTTTGCCGGGCTCTAGTGTGAAAGAAACATCGTCAACTGCTCGCAGGATTGAGGATTTGAAGCCCTTGCGAATCCGGAACTCCTTGGTGACGTGGTCAACGACAAGACTCACTTTCCTACCCCCTGGTTTGCAGTGGAACCTGCTCGGCCCGTGCCGGTGCGAACGAAGTCGCCCTCGTCCCCAAGCAAGCTGGGGAATGAAGACAGCAGCTTCTTCGTGTAATCGTGCTGTGGGTTCTCGTAAATGTTCTTCGAGGTGTTGAGTTCGACGATCTGCCCGTCACGCATGATGGCGATTCGGTCGGAAATCTCAAGGAGGAGCGGCAGGTCGTGGGTGATGAAGATGACGGCGAAGTTGAGTTCTTCGCGCAGCCGCATGATCTCCCGTAGAATCCCCCGCTGCACCACGACGTCGAGGGCGGTGGTGGGTTCATCCATGATCATGATTTGCGGGTTCAGCGCCAGCGCCATGGCGATCATGACACGTTGACGCATCCCACCTGATAGTTCGTGAGCGAAGGCGTTGAGCCTGTTTGGGTCGACCCCAACAAGTTCCAAGAGGTGACGTGATGCCTCGGTCTTCTCGGCCTTCGTCATGCCTGGACGGTGTGTCTTGAAGACGTCAAAGAGCTGGGCGCGAACCGAAATCACCGGGTTGAGGGCATTCATGGCGCCCTGGAACACCATGGAGATTTTCTCCCACCGAAACTTGCGCAGGCCATCACCGTAGAGGCCGGTGACGTCGATGTCTGTGCCGCTCTTGTCATGCATGGTCACGGTCCCACCTGTGAGCATGGCGGGTGGTTTGAGGAGCCTGTTAATCCCGTATGCCAGGGTGGTTTTCCCGCAGCCGGATTCGCCGGCGAGGCCGAGGATCTCCCCACGGTTCAGGACCAGTGAGACGTCTCGGACGGCGCGAACAGGCTCTGCTACCTCGTACGTGATCGACATGTTTTCCGCGGTGAGGACCGGGATTTGCTGAGCCATGTACTCGTCGTGTTCCGGGGTTGTTAGCGGCCCCGTATAGAGAGTTTCAGTCACTTTGATGCCTTCCCTGCAGAAGCCAGTGTCTTGCGTTGTGCGTCCTTGCGGCGCAGTTCACGTTCAGCTTTGCGGACTGACCGAACTGCGTCGGGTGCGGCACGCAGCTTCGGGTTGATAGTTTCGTCAATCGAGAAGTTGATCAGCGATAGGCCGCAACCCAGCAGGGCGATTAGAAGCCCCGGGGGAACAAACCACCACCACGCACCAACGTGGAAGGCGTTCTGTTGGGCGGCCTGATTCAGCATTGTTCCCCAGGTGATTGCGCCGGATGGGCCAAGCCCAAGGTAGGACAGACCGGCCTCGGACAAAACTGCGAGGACAACTGCGGAGAGGAACATCGAGGCCAGCAGTGGCAACAGGTTGGGAAGGATTTCAACCAGGATGATCCGGTATCCCTTCTCACCTGCGGTTCGCGATGCGGAGACGTAGTCACGGTTGCGCAATGACTTGGCTTGCAGGCGCAGCACGACCGCGGATCCCGCCCAGGAGGTGACGCCGAGGACGAGGGCGATCATCCACATCGAACGGGTTTCCATGTACGCTGCGACCACGATGACCAGCGGCAGGCCGGGAATGACCAGCATGATGTTGGTGACCAGGGAAAGCGCCTCGTCGACAAACCCTCCCCGGTAGCCTGCAACGATACCGAAGAACAGTGAGAACACCACGGCAATAAAGCCTGCTGTTGCCCCAACCAGTAGGGACCCGGCTGCGCCCTCGGCCAACTGGGCGAGGACGTCCGCCCCCAGGTTGTTGGTCCCCAGGAGGTGTGCGCCGGAGGGCGCCTGCATGGGGGCGTTGCCGTACTCGCGCGGATTCTGCGTCAGGAATGGGCCCAGGATTGCGAAGAACACGATCCCGAGTGTCAAGAAAAGGCCGAGGCCGAGCTTGATATCCATGCGTGGAAGCGACCGACGAAGGCGGCCCTTCCTGCGGGAGGACAGCTGCTTCTCAAGGATCTCTTCGCCCTCTGAAAGTGGCGTGGTTGCCTGTGATAGTGCCGCTGAGTCTGTGGTGTCGACCTGGAGTGGAACTCCAGCCAGTACGTTATCTACTTGTTCACTAGACATTGCTACGCGCCCTCGGATCAATGAACCCGTAAACCATGTCCATAATGAAGTTGGCAAGGAGAACGGTGATGGTAATTATCAGGAAGACACCTTGCATAAGTGCAAAGTCCTTGTCTTGAACGGCGGTCATGAGCAGTTTGCCGACCCCGGGGTATGAGAACACCTGCTCCATAACGATCGAACCTGCCACGACGAAGCCGAGGTTGATTCCGAAGGCTGCAAGTGATGGCAACGCAGCGTTGCGTCCCGCATACCAGGTGAAGATGCGACTGTTTCGCAGGCCCTTAGCCTCGGCGGTGACCACGTAGTCTTCCGACAGTGTCGACACCATCATGTTGCGCATGCCGAGCACCCATCCACCCACTGAGGCGATGATGATCGTCAGGGCAGGGAGGAGCCCGTGGTAAATGACGCTGGAAATGAAGGGCCAGCTGAGTTCGGGTCCTGCTGGGAAGGCCCTCATGGAGTAGCCGCCGATGATGGGGAACCAACCGAGTGAGACGGAGAAGAGGGAGACGAAGATCAGCGCCAGCCAGAAGTAGGGCACCGACTGAAGGAGCGTCATTCCGGGGATGAGGGCGTCAGCGGCGGTTCCGCGCTTCCATCCGGCGAAGGCACCGATTGCGACACCGAGGATGAAGGAAATGATGGTGGCAATACCCACCAGCATCAGTGTCCACGGCAGCGCATTGCCAATCAGTGTGGAGACCTGGGCGGGGAACATTGAGCTCGACACACCGAGGTCACCCTTGAAGAGGTTGCCCCAGTAGTTGATGTACTGGTTCCACATCGGTGAGTCATCGGCACCGAAGATGAGGTTGATCGAGTTTTCCATCGCGGGGGTGATCTCACCGCCGCGTCGCATGATTTTCTCGATGAAAATGGTTCTGGGGTCGCCCGGCATCAACCGTGGCAACATGAAGTTCAGCGATACTGCGGCCCAAAGTGTGAGCACGTAGAACGCAATTCGTCGCACGTAATATCGCACGCGCCACCGCTCCTTTGCGTGTCTTAGGTAGTCCGGCCACTCCCCTCGCGAGGAGTGGGAGTGACCGGACCTTTTCTATGCTGCGAGCAGCGGTTGTTTACTTGTAGGAAAGCTTCGAGAGGATGTAGGCGGCTGAGACACCATCCCAGGAAGCAGGGAATGCGTACAGGTCATCTTCGGTTGGCCAGCCGGTGAAGTCAGTCTGGTTGAAGAAGGTCTGTGATCCACCGTGGAACAGGGAGATGTAGGGGACGTCCTCGACAATGTTCTCTTGAACAATGGCGTAGGCGGCCTTCAACTGCTCCGTGTCGTTGGTTGTCGCCGCTGCCGCAACGGCCTCGTCCACTGCCGGGTTGGAGTAGCGCGAGTAGTTGGTCTGGTTCGGCTCAAGCGACGTTCCAACCGGCTGTGTGAAGTCGGTGGTGAAGGAGTTGCGGTAGATGGTGAACGGATCTGAAATCGGGGTTCCGAAGAGCGCACCCGTGAACAGTTGGTAGTCACCGGTCATACGACGGTCGGAGTACTGGTCGTTGGTGATGGTACCGTTCTGCAGTTCAATGCCGGCGGCCTTGGCCTGGGAAACCATGAGTTCCGCGGCGGCGTTCTGGTCGGACCAGCCCTCAACCGACTCCAGTTTGATGGAGGCGCGTTCGCCGTCCTTCTCATAGATTCCGTCTGAGCCGAGCGTCCAGCCGGCGGCTTCCATAACTTCCTTGGCCGCTGCCGGATCGGCATCGTCCGGGTTAGTCAGAGGCATGCCTTCTGCAACCCAGGCTTCGTCACGGTCGGGCTTGACGAAGGTTGGCGAGGCCGGCTGCGCCAGGTTGTAGTATGCCTTCTCGTTGATTTCGCCGCGGTTAATCGACAGGTTCAGTGCCTGGCGAACTTCCTTGTGTGTCTGCGCTCCCGTGCAACCGAGTTCCGCATTGCTGCAGATCATCACTACCGTGGGGTTCGGTGAGGCGACATTGAGGTAGCCCAGGTCGTGAGGCTTCACGAGGGCGTCCGGCTGGGGAACAAAGAACGTTGAGTAGTCCAGCTCACCTGCCTTGAAGAGGGACTCGGCCGAGGAGTTGCCGTCGATACCAAGGTACTGAACCCTGTTGATTCCGGGGCGCTCAGCATCCCAGTAGTCGGGGTTAGCAACCATGGTGTAAGCAGCGTCGGTGACGTTTTCGACCATGAAGGGTCCGGTTCCAACGGGGGTGGTGGCGTTATCGAAAGTCACCAGATCCGATACGCCGCTGAAGACGTGTTCGGGAACGATGTAGGTGGCGCCGAGAATCGAGTACTCATTGGTGAATGACGGCTGGTTGAAGTGCAACTTTACTGAAGTGTCGTCGATGACCTCCACGTCCTCGACGTAATCCATCTGTACGCCCTCGTTGGTGAAGGAGTACTTGATGTCGTCTGAGGTGAGCGGCTCGCCATCATTCCACTTGACGCCGTCGCGGATCTTGATGGTTAGTTCTGTGCCATCTTCACTCCACTCGGTTGATTCACCGAGCAGAGCGATTGGCTCGCGGGCTTCAGCCTTGTTGTAGAAGAACAGCGGCTCATAAACTCCGCCGAGCGCCGCGTGGAGCGCAGTCGGCGAGTAGGGGTTGAAGTTGGCAACAACTGGTGTTTGTGTGCCAGCAAATGCAATCAGGGTGGGTCCGTCGGCAGCGCCTTCTCCGGACTGACCTGCGGACCCATCTGTGCCTGACCCACCGCCGCCACACGCGGCCAGCAGACCGAGGGAAGCAGCTAAACCAGCAGCGAGTGCTGCGCGCTTCCATTTCCTATTCGGGGACATCCTTGTTCCTTTCGCAGACCCCATCCGAACGACCATTGAACGGTGGGAATAAATGCATTGTATGTAGATTTGTTTCCGACATTCAACCTGTTAGGTCATTTTGTTACGTTTGTGCAACAGATCACCCTGGAAGTCGAGGTCGCGGCAGAGCTGCTGCCAACCGGCTCTAGTAGATCTGAGGCGCAAGATACGGCCGTGGCGCGGGTGATCGCGAAATGATTTCGAGGGCGCCACAGCCTCCATCAATCCCATCGCGCAGGACCGGGCTGCCCCAGAGTAGATCGGCAAATGGCCTTCTGACCTGCTCACTCTCCCACTCCGGACGCCTCCAGACAAATTGCTCGCCCGATATTTCGTGAGCGATTTCGAGCATGGTGACTCCCGTGAGAACCGGGCGGAATGCCTCGCGGTCCGTGACATAGAGCTGGCTACCGCACACCGGTTCGCCCTCGTGCTTCTGAAAAGTCGGCACAAACCAAGCGGGACGGAAAGCAGCTCCCGGCAGTGAACGCGAGTTCAAAGCTGTCGCGAATGACTCGCGGAGCCAAGGGGCGCCCACCAATTCGAAGGGTCGCGTAGTTCCCCTACCTTCGGACATGGTGGTGCCTTCGAACAGTGCGGTGCCCGGGTAGACCAGAGCGGTGTCAACCGTGGGTAGGTTCGGGGACGGCATCACCCAGGGGAGCCCGGTGTCCTCCATGTACATTTCCCTTGACCACCCCTCCATGGCGATGACTTCGACGGGGGCGGAGGCCAGGCCATCGGCGCTGTCGCGCGCAGAACACTCGCGCGCCAACTCTCCGATTGTCAGACCGTGGCGGATAGGGATACTGCTGCGGCCGACGAAACTCTCAAAACCCGGAGCAAGCCCCGGCCCTTCCACGACTGCTCCCGAGAGCGGGTTGGGACGATCAAGCACGTAGAAGGGAATCCCCAGCCGGGCTGCGCTGCGCATGCAGTCAACCACGGTCCAGGCATAGGTGTAGAACCGCGTTCCCACGTCTTGGATGTCTGCAACCAGGGCATCCAGGTTGAGTGCCTCGATCGCTTCATCCAGCTTGTCGTCAGTGAGCCCGTAAGTGTCGAGGACGGGCAATCCGGTCTGGGGATCACGGTCGGCGGATTCCGCCAGGCCCGCCTGGGCTGTTCCCCGCAGGCCATGCTCGGGCCCAAGGATAGCCGCGACCTTCCCATGCTCGCGATGAAGAGCAACCGCACTGAGTTCCAAGTTCGCGAGGATAGCGGTGTAGTTGGTAATCAGCCCCCAGCGCTGCCCGGGGACCAGACCGGGGTTTTCGAGCAGGCGTTCCGCTCCGATCTTCACGGGCATGCTACTTTCCTGCCTCCTGTGCTGCTTCCAACGTGGTGACCGGCATGGGGAGCCCACCGTCGGGCTTCTCTTTCCCGACGAGGACGTTCCCAGCCGCTTCGATGGCGAAGAGGTTGTCACCGTAGGTGAACAAAACCGAATGCTTCTGCGACACGGAGGCCGATTCGTGCGGCGACCTCAGCGCAACCACATGAACATTTAGACCGGCTTGGTCAAGTTCAGCCAGAACCTCGGCGACGGGGAGTGAGTCCTTCCAAGCATCACGCAGGACAACCACGGCCTCGGTTGCATCTTCGGTGGCAGCCGAGTCCAGCCCGCGCCACGGTCCGCCCTCGTCTTCAGTTGCCCCCCATTCCACCAGGGTCACGGAGTGGTCGGCGCCCTCGAGGATCGGTGTGAGGACATCGCCCGGGTTGGCTCCGCGTTTTTGGGGGTCCTTCCCCGGGTGGATGACGAGGACGTTCGAGCCGGGCATGAGGCTCGCTTCCACCGAGGCATCACGCTCAGCAACAGAGGCTGCCGCGGCCGCGCGGGCAAGTTCGGTGTGGTGAGGATTGTCGAAAATTTCGAGATCGGGAATCTGTGGGCTATCGAGGCCGAGCTTCTTCTTGAGCCTGAGGATCCGCGTGGCAGATTTCTCCAACTCAGCGCGATTGAGTCGCCCTTCACGCAATGCTCGTAGCACCGCTTCGTAGGCTTCGGGCAGATCGACGGGCATGAGGATCTGGTCGGCACCTGCCTGGAGTGCCACCACACACGCTTCCGCGGGACCTTCGGGGCGCTCAGCCCCACCCATGTCCATTGCATCGGTGATAATGACGCCCTCGAACCCGAGGTCATGACGCAGCAGATCGGTGACGATCGGGGCTGAGAAAGTCGCAGCATCCTTGGGATCTAGATCAGGGAAGGCGACATGGCCGAGCATGATCGAGTCGGCACCGGCGTCAATCGCTGCCTGGAACGGAAGGCGTTCAGTGTTCTCCCACTCTTCCCGAGTCAGTGAGACGGAAGGTAGGCCAAGGTGCGGGTCCGCCGCGGCGCTGCCATAGCCGGGGAAGTGCTTTAGGGTCGAGGCAACCCCGCCCTCGGCTAGTGCACGTGTGACGGTAGCCAACTGGCTTGAAGCCTTTTCAGGGTCTGACCCAGCAGAGCGAATGTTGACACCTGGATTCTCCGAAAGAACATTGACGTCGGCGACAGGCGCGAAGGTTTGGAAAATGCCTACAGCACGCAGCTGTTCACCGGTGACGTGTCCGACCTCGGCCCACAGCCGGGGGTCTTCGGTAGCGCCGAGCGCCATCGCACCCGGCATGTGTGCAGCCCCCACCCGGACGCGGGCCACCGTCCCGTTCTCCTGGTCGGTCGCGATCAAGAGGGGGATATCCGCAGCGGCCTGCAGATCCAGGTTTGTGGCGCGAATATCGGCGACAGGCTCGTGATCTCCCCCGGGCGGGAAGTAGATAACGGCACCGAGGTGGTACTGGCGGATGTACTCTTTGAGGCGCTCATGGACTTCTTCTTGAAGTTCCTTTTCAGTTCCACCCCCGAATCCGAGGATGTCTTTCGCGGCGTGGCCACCACTCGCTACGCTGAACAACTGTCCTACGAGAACCTCATCGCTCCAGCCGGACACCTCTGCCAACGCTTGTTCTACTGTCTTCTTTCCCATTGGGCACTCCTTTGATACCAACCTATGAGCCGTAACACCAGTCTCAGAAATTATGGCCTGGCGCACCTGTCTGTAATATAGTTACACACATCGAGTCATTAGTGAAACATTCTTACACCGAGATGGCGTGATTTGCCATCCCTCAGGAGAGGGCACCCATGGAGCTCATCGTCGAGCAAGCCGAGGCCATTAGCGAAGCAACTACGGAGTCTGTGGACCCACGTTATGCAGATCTTGACCTGCTTTCCACACAGCAAATCGTCTCCGCCATGAATCAGGCGGAAATGGAGGTTCCGCGGGCTATCGAAGCAGCAATCCCGCAGATCACCGCCGCGATCGACGCCATAGCTGCGGGCATGAACGAGGGCGGGCGGCTGTTCTATGTCGGTGCGGGAACATCCGGTCGCCTGGGCGTGTTGGATGCATCCGAGTGCCCGCCCACCTTTTCCTCGGACCCCTCGCAAGTAGTGGGAATCATTGCGGGTGGCGAGGAAGCACTTCGCAACGCGATAGAGGGCGCCGAGGACGACTACCAGGCTGGATATGAGGCTGCAAAGGAGTTCGAGCTCAGAGCCACGGACGCGGTGGTTGGGATTGCCGCGTCAGGGCGTACTCCCTATGCACTCGGAGCGGTGGCAGCCGGACGTGAGGCCGGTGCGACAACTGTGGGGATCTCAAACAACTCACCCGCTGTGCTCTCAGATGCCGTCGACTTCCCGATTGAAGTCGTCGTGGGGCCTGAAGTACTGAGCGGCTCAACCCGGCTCAAGGCCGGATCTGCGCAGAAGCAGGTCCTCAATATGATCTCTACGGCGACCATGGTGCGACTGGGGAAGACGTACGGAAACCTCATGGTGGATGTCTCGGCCTCGAACAAGAAGCTGCAGGTCCGGGCGCGGAACTTGGTCATGAGGGTGACGGGCTGTGACAAGCGGGCAGCCGAGGACGCCCTCGCACTCGCCGACGGCAGTGTCAAAGTGGCATCGGTGGCAATCTTGCGTGAAGTCTCCCCCGCGACCGCACGTGAGCTGCTTGAGGAGCACGGCGGCAACATGAGGGCGGCACTGGGAAACTAGCGCCCGCATTCCCCCTCAGCCCGCGCTGCGCTCCAGCGCTGACCTCAGCACCCGCATTCCCCCTCAGCCCGCATCGCGCACGGCTGCAGCCAGCACGGAAATGACGCCCAAGTAGTCTCGTCCGCTCCCGCGCGACATCCCGATTTCACAAGTACGGTTACTTGAAACAAACTTGGTCTCGCCCGCGCGGGACTGCGCCAGGCTGCCAACTTCGGCGCATTCCGCTCTGGTTGCCGACTCAGTGAGTTCAGGGTGGAGCATTCCGCGATCCCCAGCGAAAGCGCAGCAGCCCCAGGCGTCGGGAACATAGACCTTGCCACTAATCGACTGCATAATGTCGACCACTGCTTCAGTGCTGCCGAGGTGGGTAGATGAGCAAGTGGGATGAACAACCGCGAGAGAACCCGCGTCAAGCTTCAAGCCTCTCCCTCGAAGCACGGGCAACACGTGGTCCCGAATGAAGGCCGGACCGTCGATGACCTGCAAACCTTCCCCTTTGAGAAGCTTGATGAGGCCCTCGGTGCACGACGAGTTATCACAGACGACAGGCAACGAGCCACCACCGGTAGAAGCGTAAAGGGCGGCGACAGTGCGAGCTTGGACGTCCTCGTACCCATTGCCCATCCCTTTCGACGACCAAGGGGTCCCGCAGCACAGCGACTCTATTGAGCGTGGAATGAGGACGCGAACCCCAGCTCGCTCGCAGAGGTACTGGAAGTCATCTTGCAGTGTGTTCGCGCCACCACCTCCGGGCGCAAACATGGCGTTAAGGCAGGAGGGCATGTAGACGGCAACCGGTGATGACGGCACTTGCCCAGACTGTGGGATAACTTCACTGCTACTCGCACGCACCCCTGATCTGCTCCCATCGCTTGCTGAGCTCACATTCAAGCCTAACTCACCACTGCTCGCGCGCACTTCTGCAGCGAACCTACGTGGTGTCAGGTATCGTCTTGCACTCGCCTCACGCGACCTTCCCCCGGCTGGGAGGTCGGGTGTCCACAGCGGCATCTTGTCCTTTCCAAGAACAGCGCGGAGTGCTCGGGTGGTCCCTTCCACTGCCTTGGGTGGAAGGAGTTTTGCGGCGCTCAGGGCCAGACCCGCACCCTGGGTCACTGCGGGCCACGCCTTCGCAGCAGTTCCCCAAACGCCGCTCCATGGCTGATCCGCTTCGTCGCGGCGCTGCTTGCGGACGATATCTGCAGTGTTGATACCAAGTGGGCATGAAGTCGCGCAGAGACCGTCGACTGCACAGGTCTCGGTACCTGCATACTCGTAGGCAGACTGGAGCTGAGTTGCGAGCATGTTGTCGCCTCGCGAGCTTGCAGCCTTGATCTCTCGGAGGGCGACAATCCTGGTGCGCGGCGTTAGTGTGAGATCCTTGCTGGGGCAGATCGGTTCGCAGTAGCCGCATTCGACGCAGCGGTCGAAGAACGGATCGACCTCGGGTGTCTCCTTAAAGTGGCTAAGGTGCTGCCCAGCAGAGTCCCCGGCGATTATGACACCGGGGTTGAGGATGTTGTGGGGGTCGGCGGCTCGCTTGATGCCAACCATGATCGAGTACAACTCGGACCCATACTGTCGTTCAACGAATGGCGCCATAGCGATGCCCGTACCGTGCTCCGCTTTGAGGGAACCACCATTCCTCAACACCAAATCCACCATATCTTCGGTGAAGGTCGCGAGTCTGGTCTTTTCGGCCGGATCCTCAAAGTCTCCGGTCAGCATAAAGTGCAGGTTGCCATCCTTCGCATGCCCGAAGATGACGGCATCCTCATACCCGTGACGCGACAGGAGCTGTGCCAGTTCAGAGCAGGTTCGGGCAAGCGTGGGCACCGGGACCACAATGTCCTCAAGAAGGGCAGTCACCCCTGGGCGACGCGCTCCGGCCACGGTCGCATACAGACCTTTTCTGACTGACCAGAGCATGGCTCTGTCTTGAGGGTCAGAAGTAAATGAGGCCTTGAGACCCAGAGAAGCGCAAAGGGTAGTCGCCTCCGCGACGCGGGAAGCCATGGCTTCTGAGCTGTCCTCCTGGTACTCAACCAGCAGCGCAGCGTGATCAGTGACGTGCAATGCCGCAATAGAACCGGGGATGGTGTCGAAGGTTTGGGCGACCCGGAGCGAGGTCGAGTCCATGAGTTCGACGGCTGACGCACCACTGTCGACCAGCGCAGGAATAACCTCCGCTGCTCTGATAACGCTTGGGAAAACCCACAGTGCGGTCGCTACATCACCGCGAATCGGGAGAGTGTGGAATGTCGCCTCTGACACGAAGCCCAAGGTACCTTCGCTTCCGACCAGGAGATGACTGAAAATATCGATTGGCCTGTCGTAGTCCAGGAACGAGTTGAGACCGTAGCCCATGGTGTTCTTCATGGAAAACTGCCGCTCCACCTCTGCCTTCAGCGCAGGACTAAGACGAATCTGTTCTCGGAAACGCTCCAGAGCCTGATAGAGACTCGGCTCGAGTGCGGCAAACCGCGAGTCTTCGCCAGAGTTCGCGGTGTCGAACTGATTGCCACTAGCGAGAATGAAAGAGAGGGAGTCGATCATGCGGTAGGAGTTATGCTCTGTACCGCACGACATCCCAGACGCGTTGTTTGCGATCACGCCTCCGATAGTTGCCGCGATCTCACTGGCTGGGTCGGGCCCCATGATCCGCCCACTTCTGCGGAGGACAGCGTTGGCATGCCGAATGGTAACACCGGGTTCGACGCGGAGCCGCGTGCCACCGTCGAGTGGTGCAACACCGCGAAATCCACGCCGAGTATCCACGAGGATACCGTCGGTCACAGACTGCCCGTTCAGGCTGGTCCCGCCTGAGCGGAAGGTGATGTGGGCGCCACCAGAACGCGCGTCAGCAAACACGTCCCTAATATCGTCAAGAGTGCTTGCAACTCGGACTTCTGATGGATACTTCAAGAAGTGGGAGGCATCGTGGGCGTAGACCCTCCGATACAGCTCCGACCGGGCAGGATCATCTAAGGTGCGCCGGGCAGGATCCCCAAACCTGCGCCGGTCATGATCGCCGAAGCTCGGCCGGGCATGATCCTCCGCCGCGTTGCAAGCTGAGTTGTCAGCATCGAAGTGAGAATGCACGGACTGCCTCCTGATGAACGTCAGTGTTCCTGGGAATACGGGAAATCAGACGATCCCTATCCGTAACTATCCTACTCTCCCACATCCTTTTGTGTACTTTCATTACATACATTGTGTTTCATACCCCGAGGGTGATCTATACCCGCAGCCCACGTCCTGGCCGGCCTGGTTTGCCTGGCCGCGCCAACCGTCCCAACCGTCCCAACCGCGCCAACCGTCCCAACCTGCGCGGCTCACCGTCTGGCCCTCCTGGTCTGCCGGTTGGCTTGTCGTTTCTGGTTCTGCTCTCGGCGTCGTTGCGTGTCCTGGTTGCAGTGGCTGGGTTGTGGAATGTTTGTGTGGGGGTGGAATGTTCGCGTGGGGTACCTACCCCAAGCAAACATTTCGCCCCCACGTATACATTTGGTGGCGGTGGCGGTCATGGCGGGTAGTGTGAGGGTTTTTGTTGGCCGCCCAGGTTTTGATGGTTGCTGGGCTTAAACCAGTGGTGCCCCTGGACCGGTGTTGGTTCAGGGGCACTACATTGTTGTTGATTTGCGGGGGGGTGCTATTTTCCCGCACCCTATGGAGTGGAGTATCTTCGCCGCTACAAGGCTTAGCTTCCAGGTTCGGAATGGAACTGGGCGTTTCCCTTGTGCTATGCCCCCCGCAAAACTTGTTGTTCACACACTACCCACCCACCGGCTAGGGTTTGTAACCCTACTTTTTGTTTGTGAGTGTTTGTTGTTGGTGTGGCAACCCCGTAACTAAATCTTGTGTTACTTGGGGTTATCACATTCTTTGTGTGTGGATTATTAGTGAATTTGCATAGTGATTGCTTGCAAATCTAAATGATTGTGTGGGTTGTTTGCATATGCTCGTAACACTTTGTTTTGTGTTGTGTTTGTTTGTAGTGTCGGCCGATTAGTACCAGTTAGCTTTAGAACACCTTACGATGCTTCCACTCCTGGCCTATCTACCCCATAGTCTCTAGGGGGCCTTCACACCCACAATGTGGGTGTTGGAAACCTAATCTCAGAGATGGCTTCCCGCTTAGATGCTTTCAGCGGTTATCCAACCCGAACGTAGCCAACCAGCGGTGCCCCTGGCGGGACAACTGGTATACCAGAGGTTCGTCCATCCCGGTCCTCTCGTACTAGGGACAGATCTCTACAAGTTTCCTGCGCGCGCAGCGGATAGGGACCGAACTGTCTCACGACGTTCTAAACCCAGCTCGCGTACCGCTTTAATGGGCGAACAGCCCAACCCTTGGGAGCGACTCCACCCCCAGGATGCGACGAGCCGACATCGAGGTGCCAAACCATGCCGTCGATATGGACTCTTGGGCAGGATCAGCCTGTTATCCCCGGGGTACCTTTTATCCGTTGAGCGACCACGCTTCCACAAGCCGTGGCCGGATCACTAGTTCCGACTTTCGTCCCTGCTCGACTTGTCAGTCTCACAGTCAAGCTCCCTTTTACACTTACACTCAACACCTGGTTACCAACCAGGCTGAGGGAACCTTTGAGCGCCTCCGTTACCATTTAGGAGGCAACCGCCCCAGTTAAACTACCCACCAGGCACTGTCCCCAAACCCGATAAGGATTCAAGGTTAGATGCACATTAATATCAGAGTGGTATTTCACCAATGACTCCACCAACACTAGCGTGCCAGTATCACAGTCTCCCACCTATCCTACACAAACACTAACGAACACCAATACCAAGCTATAGTAAAGGTCCCGGGGTCTTACCGTCCTGCTGCGCGTAACGAGCATCTTTACTCGTAGTGCAATTTCACCGAGCTCGTGGTTGAGACAGTAGAGAAGTCGTTACGCCATTCGTGCAGGTCGGAACTTACCCGACAAGGAATTTCGCTACCTTAGGATGGTTATAGTTACCACCGCCGTTTACTGGGGCTTCAATTCAAAGCTTCACACACTCAAGAGCGTGTTGACCTTTCCTCTTAACCTTCCAGCACCGGGCAGGCGTCAGTGCGTATACGGCGCCTTACGGCTTAGCACGCACCTGTGTTTTTAGTAAACAGTCGCTTCTCTCTATCCTCTGCGACCCCCAAACGCTCACCACCGCAAGGATGGATCACTTCCAGGGGTCCCCCTTCTTCCGAAGTTACGGGGGTATTTTGCCGAGTTCCTTAACCACGATTCACTCGTACGCCTTAGTATGCTCTACCTAACTACCTGTGTCGGTTTAGGTACGGGCGGCTCTGACCCTCACGTCGAGGCTTTTCTTGACAAAACAGGCTCACCACTAAACCCCACAAAAGGGATTCCCATCACGCCTCACCTATCACGTTCCCGGGTTTACCTAGGAACAGGCCACACGCTTAGACACACACAACCACCGGTGTGCAGCAGCTACCACTTTGTGTCACCCCTGTTAACACGCTCACCATACCCACGCTCACCAAAACGACCAAACACAAACCTAACAAACCACCACAAAAGCGGAATGAAAAACTCGTGCCCAGCGGTAAAGACTCACTGCTAGATACAATGTTGAACGGATCAAAAGCCGGTACCAGAATATCAACTGGTTATCCATCGACTACGCCTGTCGGCCTCGCCTTAGGACCCGACTAACCCAGGGAGGATAAACCTAGCCCTGGAACCCTTAGTTATACGGCGGAGGGGATTCCCACCCCTCAAATCGCTACTCATGCCTGCATTCTCACTCCCCCACAATCCACAGCAGTTCACACTGCTGCTTCACCTCATGAGGGACGCTCCCCTACCCAACAAAACAATAAAGTCTTGATGTCACGGCTTCGGCGGTGTACTTCAGCCCCGCTACATTGTCGGCGCGGAATCACTTGACCAGTGAGCTATTACGCACTCTTTCAAGGGTGGCTGCTTCTAAGCCAACCTCCTGGTTGTCACTGCAACTCCACATCCTTTCCCACTCAGTACACACTTAGGGGCCTTAACCGGTGATCTGGGCTGTTTCCCTTTCGACTACGAAGCTTATCCCCCGCAGTCTCACTGCCGCGCTAACACTAATGGCATTCGGAGTTTAGCTGATCTCAGTAACCCACAGGGCCCATTAACCAACCAGTGCTCTACCACCACCAGGCAACACACGACGCTGCACCTAAATGCATTTCGGGGAGAACCAGCTATCACGGAGTTTGATTAGCCTTTCACCCCTACCCACAGCTCATCCCCCCAGTTTTCAACCTAGGTGGGTTCGGTCCTCCACAGCGTCTTACCACTGCTTCAACCTGGCCATGGGTAGATCACTCCGCTTCGGGTCTAGAACACGCGACCAAAAAACGCCCTATTCAGACTCGCTTTCGCTACGCCTACCCCACAACGGGTTAAGCAAGCCACATGCCACTAACTCGCAGGCTCATTCTTCAAAAGGCACGCCATCACCCCCACACCCAAAGGCACATAAGGCTCTGACGGCTTAAAGGCATCCGGTTTCAGGAACTATTTCACTCCCCTCCCGGGGTACTTTTCACCATTCCCTCACGGTACTATTCACTATCGGTTATCAAGAAGTATTCAGGCTTACCAAGTGGTCTTGGCAGATTCACACAGGATTTCACGAGCCCCGCGCTACTCGGGCACCAAACCAAACCAATGCACACATGAACCATCTACGCGACTATCACGCTCTCCGGTCAACCATCCCAGGTTGTTCAACTCCACGCACACACCAGCCACACCCCCCAGCGAAGGAATGTGTATCATGTCTGGCCCCACAACACCGCATGCGCAACCCTCGCTGGGTATCACACACACACGGTTTAGCCATCATCCGCTTTCGCTCGCCACTACTAACGGAATATCTCTTCCTATGGGTACTAAGATGTTTCACTTCCCCACGTTCCTCCCATACTGGCTACTTAACTCACCAGCAGGTAACACCCCATTACAGGTGCTGGGTTCCCCCATTCAGAAATCCCCGGATCAACACTTGCTCGTCAACTCCCCGAGGCATATCGCAGACCGCCACGTCTTTCATCAGCTCTTGATACCAAGGCATCCACCGAACGCCCACAAAAACTACAAAAACAAACACACAAATGAACCAACCCCAAACACACCAACCAACAAAGGAAAATGCGTCTGAAGTCTAAAAATCACTCAAACAAAACAAAATCACACAAAAATAAAGATGCAAACAACCACTATACAATTCACCAACAACCCACACCCAACACACCAAACAAGCCCCAAAAGGCCAGCCAGCAGTGTTGAACGTAAACCCGATAGTGTGCCCCAACCACAATCAAAAGACCATGACCAGAAAATGTTTGCCACCCCAACAAAGAAGTGAAAAGAATACCCAACCAACCAAAAATGTTGGCCCGCATCACAAGCCACCGCGGCCCATAATGACTAACAAAACAAAACCCCCACAACAAACCCACCAAACAAACACACCCAACATGAGTGCGCCAGCAGGCCAGTGAGGCTCCTTAGAAAGGAGGTGATCCAGCCACACCTTCCGGTACGGCTACCTTGTTACGACTTCGTCCCAATCGCCAATCCCACCTTCGCACGCTCCCCCCAAAAAGGTTAGGCCACGCGCTTCGGGTGTTACCAACTTTCATGACGTGACGGGCGGTGTGTACAAGGCCCGAGAACGTATTCACCGCAGCGTTGCTGATCTGCGATTACTAGCGACTCCACCTTCACGAAGTCGAGTTGCAGACTTCGATCCGAACTGAGACCGGCTTTAAGGGATCCGCTCCACCTCACGATATCGCTTCCCTCTGTACCGGCCATTGTAGCATGCGTGAAGCCCAAGACATAAGGGGCATGATGATTTGACGTCATCCCCACCTTCCTCCGAGTTAACCCCGGCAGTCTCCCATGAGTCCCCACCATAACGTGCTGGCAACATAGGACAAGGGTTGCGCTCGTTGCGGGACTTAACCCAACATCTCACGACACGAGCTGACGACAACCATGCACCACCTGTACACCAGTATCAAAGAGACCACCATCTCTGGCAGCTTCCGGTGTATGTCAAGCCTTGGTAAGGTTCTTCGCGTTGCCTCGAATTAATCCGCATGCTCCGCCGCTTGTGCGGGCCCCCGTCAATTCCTTTGAGTTTTAGCCTTGCGGCCGTACTCCCCAGGCGGGGAACTTAATGCGTTAGCGCCGGCGCAGAACCCATGACAGGCCCCACACCTAGTTCCCAACGTTTACAGCGTGGACTACCAGGGTATCTAATCCTGTTCGCTCCCCACGCTTTCGCTCCTCAGCGTCAGTAATGGCCCAGAGACCCGCCTTCGCCACCGGTGTTCCTCCTGATATCTGCGCATTCCACCGCTACACCAGGAATTCCAGTCTCCCCTACCACACTCAAGCCTGCCCGTACCCACCGCACTACCACAGTTAAGCTGCGGAATTTCACGGCAGACGCGACAAGCCACCTACAAGCCCTTTACGCCCAATAAATCCGGACAACGCTCGCTCCCTACGTATTACCGCGGCTGCTGGCACGTAGTTAGCCGGAGCTTCTTTACCTCATACCCTCAACAACACCAAAATGCTGCCTTGGTCAAAAGCGAAAAAGGTTTACAACCCGAAGGCCTTCATCCCTCACGCGGCGTCGCTGCATCAGACTTCCGTCCATTGTGCAATATTCCCCACTGCTGCCTCCCGTAGGAGTCTGGGCCGTATCTCAGTCCCAATGTGACCGGTCACCCTCTCAGGCCGGTTACCCGTCAAAGCCTTGGTAAGCCATTACCCCACCAACAAGCTGATAAGCCGCGAGCCCATCCCCCACCAGAAAAACCTTTCCAACCAAAACCATGCGATTCCAGCAGAATAATCAGTATTAGACACCCTTTCAGGTGCTTATCCCAAAGAAGGGGGCAGGTTACTCACGTGTTACTCACCCGTTCGCCACTAACCACTCAGTGCAAGCACCAAGCAATCCGTTCGACTTGCATGTGTTAAGCACGCCGCCAGCGTTCGTCCTGAGCCAGGATCAAACTCTCCAACAAAAAAATGCCAGAAAAAAACAACCAAAAAGGCTGCAATCCCAACCAAAAAAACACCAACAAAAACAATTTATTGAGTACACTCAAACAAACAAAAACACACTATCAAGTTCACAAACAACACCCCATTTAGCAATAACTGCTGGGCGTTTCGCCGTTCTCGGTTCATTCCCTCGTGGGCTTTCCCCGTAACTTCCGGCGAGAGACAACATTACCGAAAACCCCCCACCCCGTCTAGTCCCGTCCGTATGACGGGCACCACACCGTTTGAAACACCTTCTGACCTGGGTGTTTAGAGGCGGTCCGAATGACTACCATGCTCCGTGTTCGGGCGTGTCCTAGGGCTAGAATCCGCCCTCGTCCTTCGCGGAGCAGGTCGTTAATCGACATTCTGTTACCGACGTCTCTTCTAATGGTGCAAGCCGACGCGGGCTTGACTGACCCGGCGCAGGGTGGAGCGAACCGGGGTTGCCATATAGAGGCCGAACGAGACTCCTGCGGCCAACGCAACCGCCGTGATCGCAGCGATGACCAAGGCGTTCCCACCAATGACGAGGCCATCGAACGCGCCCTCGGCCTGAACGATGCCCAAAAGTCCCCTGAATATTGCGACTCCGGGAACCAACGGGATGATGGCCGCTGTGGTCACGGCGATGGCGGGGATGTGCAGTCTCTGCGCAGCGACCCCGCCAACAAACGATGAGGTCAGCGCCCCCACTCCACTCGCTGTCGCCATATCCAAACCGAACGCCGTGGCAATCGCGAAGCCAACCATTGTCACGGCGCCAAGGATCCCGCTGACAAGAATCGTCTTGAGCCGCCCGCCGTTTGTCAGCGCTGCAGCAGCGGAAACCACCGCGGCGCCAACCAGCTGCTGAGGAACCGAACCAAATGGCAATGCAGTCGGAAGGAGAGGGACAACCGTCCCCATCACGACCCCAAGTTGCAGACCCAGCAAGATGCCGATGACAACACCTAGCGTCCGCATCATCACGTCAAGAATGCGCCCGCTCGCTGTGACCGCAAACCCGTCGATTGCATCCTGGGTTGCACCCACTGCCGACATTCCTGCCAGCATCATCATGATTCCCGACGCCACAATGATTGATGGCCTAACGTCGGTGAACATCTCAACCCCTAGGTCACCGGCCGCAGTAACGCCAACAGCCACCAGTGTTACTACAAACCCTCCGGCGACCTGGTTGAAGAACAACGGCAATCCCGTCCTCGCCAGCGTTGCCTGCACAATCGCAGCCATTAGTGCAGCAACGAACGTTACCGCCATGACCACCGCGGATGCGCCGAACATGACGCTCACGCCCATGGCAAGCAACGCTGAGGCGGCTACGACGGCGCCCGATCTATAGGGGAACCTGGTGCGGCGGATTCTGCGCAATCGCGCCCTGGCAAGACCGAGGTCGAGGCCGCCCTCGATCCGATACAGCAACTCCTGCAGAGCCTGCAGCTTCGAATGATCCGGTGCATCCCATTTGACGACCCGCATGACCGTCGCCGGCCACTCGTCCTCGCCCTGTTGGAAGGACACTGACAGGGAGTTGTATGTGACGACAACGTGTACGTCCGTCAAACCGTACGCGCGAGCAGCCCGCGTTGACGCCACCGTCACTTCATGTGCTGAAGCGCCCACGGACAGCATTGCATCCCCGAGTCGGGTTGCGAGGTCGAGGACGTGCAGGATGACGCGCTCATGCTCTTGCGCAGTAATGAGCACATCATCTGGCTCATCCGACGTATCGTCGGGCGAGCCATTGCGGAGGAGTCGCCACCACAGTGACCCGACTGCTCGACTGACAGACTCAAACATGGCGGCCTTCTTCGCGTAGCAGTGACCTACTTGGGAAGCCGCGGGTGCCGTATGCGGCCGAGGTCCGAAAACCTAGCCGTCAACACGCCCAGCGGCCAAGGTTTTTCTGCCCTTCCGGAGCAGCACCACACCGCCGGCCAGCAGATCCTCATCCGACAGGACTCGGTCTGGGTCGGTGACCTTGACGTTGTTGATTGACAGACCATTCCCCTTGACCGTGCGCAGGGCGGCCTGGCGACCACTCTCTAGACCGGAGCCAAGCAGAGCATCGAGAACCGTGGTTTCGCCGGGAACAACCGTCGTCTGGGGAAGATCTTGGATCGCGGAGGCCAGGGTAGCCGCGTCAACCTCCCACAGATCACCACGCCCCCAAAGCGCATCTGTTGCCGCCATGACACGTGTCAGTTCATCTTCGCCGTGAACAAAGCGTGTTACCTCAGCCGCGAGGGCCTTCTGTGCAGCGCGCGCGTGAGGCTGCTCCTCAGTCGCGACTTCCAGCGCCTCAATCTCTTCGCGCGGCAGGAAAGTGAATGCCTTGAGCATTCGCACGACGTCCTCATCCGCAGTCTGTAGCCAGAACTGGTAGAAGTCGTACGGGCTCATCATCTTCGGGTCGAGCCAGATCGCCCCGCCCTCAGACTTACCGAACTTGGTTCCATCCGCCTTCGTGATGACCGGTGTGGTCAGGACATGAACATTCTTGCCCTCTACCTTGCGGATCAGCTCCATCCCGCCAATCAGGTTGCCCCACTGGTCATTGCCCCCGGTTTGCAGCGTGCAGCCGTAGCGGCGCAACAACTGAAGGAAGTCGTTGGCCTGAAGAATCTGGTAAGAAAACTCCGTGTACGAAATCCCCTCATCCGATTTGAGCCTGCGTGCAACCACATCTTTGGAGAGCATCGTTCCCAAACGGAAGTACTTGCCAATGTCACGCAGAAGACCAATTGCCGACACGTCAGCAGTCCAGTCCAAGTTGTTGACCATCCGAGCCGGGTTTTCCTCAGTATCAAAGTCGAGGAACCGCTCAATCTGACTGCGGAGGCGGCTTGCCCACTCTTCCACCACTTCGGTGTCATTCATGGATCTTTCCCCAACATCGCGGGGGTCACCGATCAATCCGGTAGCCCCTCCGACGAGGGCGAGTGGCCTGTGCCCAGCATTCTGCAGGTGCCGCATCAAGATCAGCTGCACCAGGTGACCGTGGTGTAAGGAGGGTGCGGTTGGGTCGAAACCACAATAGAAAGTGACAGGACCGTCCTCGAACGCCGCGGACAAACTCTCTTCGTCCGTGTGTTGTGCAACCAGTCCGCGCCAGCGGAGTTCTTCGATGAGGTCGCTCACCGTATCTCCTTCATATCTGTCAATTCATTAGGTGCGCCAAGACGGCACCTATTCCCGCACGCTCAGATTACGTCGGCGCACATTCGTAGACAAAGTTGCCCCGGTCAAGGTGGCCTAACTCTCGCACCACCTCGCGGCCGCGACGGTTTGCTCCCGTAGCTCCCCAATCTGTTCACGCACCCGCACCGGAGCAGTTCCGCCAGCCCCACTGCGGGCACGCACTGAACCAGCAGTCGTGAGAACCCCGAGGACGTCGGGGCTCAAATGTGGGTCAATGTTCGGCAAATCGTCTTCTGTCAGGTCGCCAAGCTCAATCTGCCTATCCTCACAGTAAGTAACAGCCGCCCCCGCAACCTCATGCGCAACCCGGAACGGAACACCTTCGCGAACCAGCCATTCCGCGATGTCGGTCGCAAGCGAGAAACCCTGCGGCGCCTCTTCCTCCATGCGCGCATAGTTGAGTTTCATGGTTGCGATCATTCCGAAAAATGCGGGAAGCAACGCATCAAGAGTGTCGATCTGATCAAAAAGTGGCTCCTTATCCTCCTGTAGGTCCCGGTTGTACGCCAACGGCAACCCCTTCAAGGTTGCGAGCAACCCGGTCAGGTCGCCGATCATCCGCCCAGCCTTGCCGCGCGCCAACTCTGCAATATCCGGGTTCTTCTTCTGCGGCATGATCGAAGAGCCAGTGGAGTACGCGTCATCAAGACGAACGTAACCGAACTCATGGGTGTTCCAGATAATGATCTCTTCAGAGATGCGGCTGAGGTTTATCCCGATCATCGCAAATACAAAGGCAAGCTCGGCCATCACATCGCGCGAGGCCGTCGCGTCAATTGAGTTGTTCTCAACCCTGTCGAACCCCAACTGTCCTGCAATCTGCTGCGCATCCAGCCCAAGGGTGTTTCCCGCCAGAGCACCAGCACCATACGGCGAAGCAGCAGCCCTCTTATCCCAGTCCTCTAAGCGCTGCACATCCCGCACTAGCGGCCACGTATGCGCAAGCAGTTGGTGCGCCACAAGAACCGGTTGCGCGTGCTGCATGTGGGTACGCCCTGGCATGATTGCATCCCCCGCGGCCTGGGCTTGCTCAATCAGGGCGTCAACAAGGGAGAGCGTCAAAGCCCCGATATGGCGCGCCTGGCGCCGCAGGTAACGCCGGGTTAGCGCCGCAATCTGGTCGTTGCGGGAACGCCCGGCGCGTAGCCGCCCGCCAAGCTCAGCCCCCGCGCGCTCCATAAGTCCACGTTCGAGGGCGGTATGCACGTCCTCGTCCTCAATTGTCGGAAGGAAGTCCCCCGCCAACACGTCGTCAAGCAGCACGTCAAGCGCGGCCAGCATGTCACGCAACTGCGTTTCGGTAAGGAGCCCCACCTCAGCAAGGGCGCGCGCATGTGCCTTGGACCCCGCGATGTCGTCCGAGGCGAGGCGCCAGTCGAAGTGGGTCGAGAGGCTGAGCCGCGCCAGCTCCGGAGAAGGACCTGAGCGGAACCGGCCCCCCCACAACGATGCGGACTCGGTCGCGCCATCACTCTTAGTTTTCTGTTCGTCAGCCATGTCTCAATCATGCCTTTTCGAAACGCATCGCGCATTCAAGTCCGCCCCTATCTGTGGATAACACCGCATCCGCCGTACGGGGGACGGCCGACCTGGGTATCCTCGTAGGTAGCCTGAGAAAGTCGAGTTCGAATGAACAACGAAACCACCACAGATGCTGCGCGAGGGACCTTCAGGATCAATGTGGAGGATGAAGTTTCCCCCCTCAAGACCGTCATAGTTCACAGACCGGGGCGGGAGATGGAGAGGCTGACACCGCCGAACCACGACCACCTGCTGTTTGATGACCTGTTGTCACCAGGGCGCGCAAGAGAAGAGCACGAATACTTCGTAACGCAGATGCAAGACCAGGGCGTAGTCGCGCTGGAGTTCATGGATTTGTTCGAGGAGACGCTCAAGAACCCGGAGGCCAAGGAGTTCGTCCTCGAGCACACCATCAACTACAAGCGGCTTGGCCCCCTGCTTTCGCCCTCGTTGAAAAGCTGGGCAGACTCCCTCACGCCCGAACAAACGGCACACCTCTGCGTGGAGGGAATCACCAAGTCCGAGTGGGAGAAAATCGCTGAAGTTCCCTCCTTGGTCGCGCAGACTTTGAACGAGGACGACTTCCTCATCGGCCCTCTCCCCAACCACCTCTTCACCCGCGACGCATCGGTGTGGATGTACGGCGGAGTGGCGGTCAACTCGATGAGCCGCGAGGTGCGGCGACGCGAATCTCTGCACTACAGCGCCATCTACCAGTACCATCCCGGATTCAAAGATGCAGACTTCGACATTTGGACCACCGGGATGTCAGGCGCGCACCGCTCAGCCGAGGGCGGCGATATTCTCATCCTCGGCGGTGGCGCGTTGGCCGTGGGGGTCTCTGAAAGGACTACCCCCCAGGGTGTGGAACGACTTGCAGAGCGCCTCTTCCACGCCGGTAAGGCCACCCGGGTCCTCGC
The DNA here is from genome assembly GCF_014069575.1 of Schaalia sp. JY-X169. Taxonomy (NCBI): domain Bacteria; kingdom Bacillati; phylum Actinomycetota; class Actinomycetes; order Actinomycetales; family Actinomycetaceae; genus Schaalia; species Schaalia sp. JY-X169. Next base: position 863,515 of record NZ_CP059675.1, on the reverse strand, counting down.
CGTGATGCTGCCGGAACGGCGCGAGTTCATGCACCTCGACACAGTTTTGACCCAGGTTGACCGGGATAAGTTCGTCATCTATCCGGAAGTGATCGGGTCACCCTGTGTACTACTCGAATGGGATGCAGATGACGAACGCATTGTCGTCCGCGCAATGCCCGAGGACGTCCCCAAAGCACTGGAAGCAACTCTGGAGCGGCCACTCCAGTTCATCTGGCCCGACGCTACCGCCGCAGAACTGTCCCGCGAACAGTGGAACGATGGCTTCAACATGTTGGCGCTGGCGCCCGGCAAGGTCATCGCATACTCAAGAACCCCCCGATCGAATAAGGCGATGCGTAACGCTGGCATCGACGTCATCGAAATCGAGGGGTCTGAGTTGGGTCGAGGACGCGGCGGCCCACGGTGTATGTCCTGCCCCGTGGAACGTGCGAACTCCTAGATCGTTACTCCCCGCCCGTACTTGGCATCACGGGCTGCAGCGAGCTTTGAAGTCATCCCGAAGATCTCAATGAACCCACGCGCGTTGGTCTGATCGTAAGTATCGCCCGTCTCATACGTTGCAAGGTTGAAGTCGTACAGGGAGGTATCCGAACGCCTCCCCGTCACCGTCGCCCGACCGCCATGCAATGTCATGCGGATGTCGCCTGACACGTATGTCTGCGTATCGTCAATGAACGCATCCAGTGAACGCTTCAGCGGGCTGAACCACTGGCCGTCATAAACCAGTTCCGACCAGCGCTCATCAACACGTGACTTGAAACGGGCCTGCTCGCGTTCGATCGTTACGTTCTCCAGCTCCTTGTGGGCTGTGATGAGGGCGATGGCACCCGGCGCCTCATAGATCTCCCTGGACTTGATACCGACCAAACGATCTTCAACAATGTCGATACGCCCGATCCCCTGGGCCCCCGCACGCCTGTTCATCTCTTGAATGGCCTGCAGTGGCGTCACGGGACGGCCGTCGATCGCAACGGGAACACCCTGGTCAAACGTGATTACGACCTCGTCCGGAAGCGGCGGGTAGGTCGGGTCATCCGTGTAGTTGTAGACGTCCTTAGTGGGGGCATTCCAGATGTCTTCAAGGAACCCTGTCTCAATTGCGCGTCCCCAAACATTTTGGTCAATGGAGAAGGGGTTGTTCTTGGTTGTTTCAATCGGCAGGTCATGCTTGACCGCGTAGTCGATCGCCACGTCACGTGTGAGGGCGAGGTCGCGAACTGGTGCCAGACACGTCAGGTCGGGGCCCACCGAAGTAATGGCGACCTCAAACCGCACCTGATCATTGCCTTTGCCCGTGCAACCGTGCGCGACGGTGTGCGCGCCAAACTGGCGGGCAGCCTTCACCAGGTGCTTGGAAATAAGAGGACGGGAAATTGCGGACACCAGCGGGTACTGGTCCATGTAAAGGCTGTTCGCCTTGAGTGCCGGCATGCAGTACTCTTCGGCGAACTCGTCCTTAGCGTCAGCGACGTAGGCTTCGACGGCGCCACAATCGAGTGCGCGCTGGCGGATCACCTCGAGGTCTTCACCGCCCTGCCCCACGTCAACAGCCACTGCGACGACCTCGGCCCCAGTCTGTTCACCAATCCACCCGATTGCCACCGAGGTGTCCAAACCACCCGAGTACGCAAGAACAACCCGGTCATTTGTCTGGCTCATTGCCGCTACCTTTCACGCCCTTTTTGGGGACTTCCTGTTTCATGTCTTCACCCGGTGCAGTCACTCGGGATCTTTGTCTTCTCTTTGTCTGAAGTTCGTTTGCTAGGTGGGGCTAGCGCTCTGGCGCCGTCTACGAGGACGATCCGCGTTCAGCCAGCTTTGTGAGCAGGTCGCGGGTCTGTCGAGCACGCTCATCGTCGTCACAGATGAGCAGAATCGTGTCGTCCCCCGCTATTGTGCCGAGGACGCCTGGGAGCCGTGAGGTGTCAACGGCAGAACCAAGAAGGTTTGCCGCGCCCGAAGGAGTGCGCAAAACAAGCAGGTTTTGGGCCTCCTGGGCGCTGACCAAAAGGTCTTGACACCAGCGCGCCAAGCGAGCATTCCCCTCCAAAGTTGAACCCGTATGAACCCCGTTGACATCCGGAACGGAGTAAACGGACGCGCCGCTGCTCGTCTTGACTTTAACGGCCTGCAGTTCAGCAAGATCGCGTGACAGGGTTGCCTGGGCCGTTTCAAAGCCACGCTCAGAAAGCAGCTCCCGCAATTGCCCCTGCGATGTAACGGGCCCCGCAGAAACCAGTTCGAGGATGGCATCGTGACGCGCAGTCTTCGTGTCCAATCCGGTCTCCGCCACGGCACCCTCCGCCCCTAGTAGCACATCACCAACTGGATAATCATACGGTGGAGTGAATAAGTTGCAGTACCGTATCCAGGAATGAGACGGTGAGACTCAACACGTAGGCACCCCGTCAACGCGAAACCCGCCTTGCGGCTGCGCTACTGGGCGCAGGGAACCGAAAGGCGGGTTTGTGGGCGTCACACCAGTTTCATCCGGTGCGGACTGTTGCCTTCAACCTCTTCTCAACATCGCCAATAATCCTGGTGCGCACGTCGTTGACATCCTTGGGTTGCAGAGTGCGGTCCGCCGCCCTGAGTGTGAGTGAATATGCAAGGGACCGGGAACCTTGTGGAATCTGCTCACCTCGGTAAATGTCGAACAGGGTGAGTGACTCTAAGAGTGGACCCGCTCCGCGCCTGATCACTGCGGCAACGTCAGCCTCCGTGATGTAGTCACGAACGATGACAGCCAAGTCTTCCTTGACAGGTGGATATGTTGAGACTGGCTTGACCTGGAGGAACCCAGGTTTCGTCAAGGCAGCGATCGCCTCAAGGTCTATCTCCATCGCTGCGCTCCGTGCCGGTAGACCATATTCTTCAGCCACCTTGGGGTGCAGCTCGCCAGCGCGACCAACGACCTTGTAACCCTTACCTGCCCTGACAAACAGCGTCGCACAGCGTGCGGGATGGAAGGGAGCTGCCTCTTCGGGCTGCGCGACTGTCGCGGGTAGTGGTGCGCCACGCAGTGTCTCAGTCCCCTCGGGCAACCAGGTGCGGCTCGCTTCAACTTTGAGACCAGCGGTTGCGCCAACCTGCCGTGCCAAGTCGATCGCATCTGCCCAGCCCCAGTTCAGTTGCGGCTGAGCGCCTTCTTCCAGCTGCGTCCCAGACTGAGGCGCGAACATGCCGCCAACTATCGCGGCGGCATGCCACGGTTGTGAGGGAACCCCCTTCAGGAGTGCAGCCAGTTCCTCTTCGGAAGGCCGACGGTCAACGCCGAGGATCGGAGAAGGAACCGTGCCCGCAGGTAGTGTCACCTGTCCCATCTCGAATAACGCGAGGGGTGTGACTCCACGCGACGCATTGCGTTCCGCAATCTCAAGCATGCTGTCCAGCAGAGAGGTGCGCAGGAGCGGTGCGTCGTCAGCCAACGGGTTCCGCAAGCGGACTGCCTGACGTCTTGTGTCGTCGGCAGGCAGCAACTGGCGATCGTGGGCGTTCCCGACGAACGGGTATGACTTCACCTCGGCGAGGCCGGCATTGGCGAGGGCGTCAGCCGCGTTGCGTCGGACGGTCTGTGCTTCCGAAAGGCCCTGTGACCCCGGCCCCATCGCCACGCGAGTGGGGATCTTGTCGTACCCGTCGAGTCGAGCGATTTCTTCCACAAGGTGGGCTGGCCCAACAAGGTCGGGACGCCACGATGGTGGGACGACGAGGAACTGCGTGCCTGCGGCTCCCTTGTTGGCTGTGGCAGAGTCGGCTGCACCCTCATTTGCTTCGGTGGTGTGGACCGAGCACCCGATCGCCTCGAGGTAGTGGACAATCTGTTCTTCCGTGTAGGCAACCCCTGTGAGGCGCTCCGGTTCTGATGCTGCCATTGGGATTGCCTGGGGGGTGTGCACGGTGTTGAGGTCGAAGCCGGCCTCGTCAATTGTCCCTCCCCCGTATTCGGCCAGCAGTTCCGCCACCCGCGCCGCTGCAACCGGGGCGAGCCTGGGGTCTACCCCACGTTCAAACCGCTTGGACGATTCAGTGAAGAGGCGGTGGCGCCTAGATGTGCGGGCAATCGACACGCTGTCGAAATGGGCGGCCTCAATCACCACATCGGTAGTGTCGGCGCGCACTTCGGAATCCAGGCCACCCATGACCCCGGCGAGGCCGACAATGCGGCTTCCTGGTCCAGAGGGGGAATCTGTGATGACAATGTCGGTGCTATCCAGTTCCCGCTGCGTGCCATCCAGAGTCATGAATGGCTCACCCGCCCTGGCGCGGCGGACGACGAAAGGGGCTTGGACTGCGCGGAGGTCGTAGGCATGCAGGGGTTGTCCCAGATCGAGCATCACGTAGTTTGTGACGTCAACCGCGAGTCCAAGGGAACGCATGCCGGCCTGCTCAAGCCGCTTTCGCATCCAGTCCGGTGTCGGCGCGGATGAGTCAATCCCGCGCACAATTCTGGTTACAAACCGGTCGGCGCTAACACGCCCTTCGAGGATGGATTCTTCAGCCACCTGGACTTCAAACGCCCCTTCGCTTGACTGTGGCAACTGGCCATCTATCGCAGATTCCAGGCCACGGTCCGTGAACTTGGCGCCGGTGGAATGAGCGTATTCGCGCGCCAATCCACGCACAGCAAAGCAGTATCCCCGGTCTGGTGTTACGTTGACTTCCAGAACTTCTTCGCCGAGGTCGAGGAGGGGAATCATGTCCGTCCCCGCAGCGGGCAAATCTGCTGCTGAGAAGCGCTTGTCAAGGACGATGATGCCGTCGTGATCGTTACCTAGCCCGAGCTCGCGTTCAGAGCAGATCATGCCGTCCGAGACGTGGCCGTATGTCTTGCGTGATGCGATTGGGAAGGGCCCCGGCAAGATGGCGCCGGGAAGCGCAACGACGACCGTGTCCCCCACTGAGAAGTTGTGGGCCCCGCAGATGATGCCGCGGCTGGGCAAATCCGACTTTTCAACGCCAGTCCCGGGCGCGTCGTTGTACTGCGCAACATCGACACGGCAGTAGTTAATGTCTTTGCCGTTGGACTGCCTGGAAGTGTCGATGGAGAGGACTTTTCCTGCCACCAGAGGTCCCATTACGGCAGCCGGGAGGATTTCTTCCTCTTCTATTCCTACCTTTACCAGGGCCTCCGCAAGTTGGTCTGTCGTGGAGTCCTGGGGAACTTCAACGTGGTCACGCAGCCAAGAAAGAGAGATGTAAGGCATGTTATTGTCCCTTTCCGAACAGTCCGAACTGGCGCGAGAACCTCAAATCGCCCTCGACAATGTCATGCATGTCCGAGATTCCGTGTTGCAGCATCAGTGTGCGTTCCAAGCCCATCCCGAAGGCGAAACCCGAGTATTCGTCGGGGTCCAGGCCTGCGGCGACGAGGACGTTGGGGTTGACCATGCCGCATCCGCCCCACTCAATCCACCCTGGTCCACCCTTCTTCTGCGGGAACCAGAAGTCCATCTCAGCACTGGGTTCGGTGAAGGGAAAGAAGGAGGGACGGAGCCGTGTCTTTGCGCCCTCGCCAAACATGGCGCGAGCAAAATGGTCCAGCGTTCCCTTCAGATCGGCCATAGTCAGGTTCTTGTCAATCGCGAGCCCCTCCACCTGGTGGAATACCGGCGTGTGGGTAGCGTCCAGCGCATCACTGCGGAAGACCTTACCGGGGACTGCTGTGTAAAGAGGCACCCCATGTTCGAGCAGTGCGCGTGACTGAACCGGGGAAGTATGGGTGCGCATCACCAGCGCCCCATCGCCCTCGTCCGCCCCACCGACGGTGGTCCCGTCAATGTAGAAGGTGTCCTGCATCTGGCGGGCTGGGTGATCGGCATCAAAATTCAGTGCATCAAAGTTGAACCACTCATGTTCAACTTCCGGACCCTCACCAATCTGCCAACCCATGGAGAGGAAGAAGTCTTCAATTTGGCAAATCAGAAGCTCCAGCGGATGACGCGCACCAGTGGGGGTGCGACGGGTGGGAACGGTAACGTCGACGCCTTCGGAGCGAAGGACTTCCGCCTGGGCCTGCGCATCAACAGTTTCCTTACGGGCGTCGAATGCGGCAGTGAGCTCTTTGCGTGCCGCACCTAGGTTTTGCCCCGCCAACGCACGTTCACCAGCATCAATCTTGCCGATCATCCGGTTGGCAAGAACGAGGGCGGATTTGTCACCAAACACTTCGATCTTGACATCCCGCAGATCGCCCGGAGAACCGGCTGCGTCAATGAGCGCACGTGCAGAATCCACCCACGCTGAAATGGCTTCGCCATCGCGTGGGTCTAGTTGCGTGGCATTGAGAGCGTCGCCTGTGATCGGCATGAACGTCCCTTCATTCGTAAATCCGTAAAGAACCGGCGACACGACGTCGCCCAACTGTTCCCTTTTTCTTCGTCACTACTCTAACTGTCCCTTCCGACATCAACCGACAGAGCCCCAATCTTGAGAGAGCGAAGCGCAGCACACTGGAAATGTCGGAGGTGCGTGACAAGATAGTTGTGGAGGTGGAAGACATGACATCAACTGACCAACCACGCAGGGTTCGCTTGCACCACTTGCAACAGGCGAAAGAGGATCGCCGCCCCCTGACCATGCTCACCGCGTACGACGCTCTCATCGCCCCCATACTTGAAGCGGCCGGTGTCGATATGCTTCTGGTCGGTGACTCCCTGGGGAACGTGACGCTCGGGTTCGACTCAACACTCAAAGTCACCGTGGACGACATGGAACGTGCGGTGGGCGCGGTAGCCCGATCGACATCACGACCACTGATCGTTGCGGACCTTCCGTTCGGCAGCTATGAAACGGGACCGCAAGCAGCTTTTCAGACGGCGGCCCGGTTGATGAGGGCGGGTGCCCATGCGGTCAAGCTCGAAGGTGGCACGGAACGCGTGCCCGCCATAGAAATGCTGGTTGCGGGCGGAATCCCGGTCATGGGCCATATCGGGTATACACCTCAGTCTGAGCATGCACTCGGCGGTCCGCGACTTCAGGGACGCGGATCGGAAGGGGAACGGCTGTGGGCGGATGCCCTGGCGCTGCAGGATGCCGGCGCTTTTGGAATCGTCCTCGAAATGGTTCCAGCTCAACTAGCTAAAGAGATTACGAAGGCACTGAAGGTTCCAACCATCGGCATCGGTGCGGGTCCCAGGTGTGACGGGCAGGTCCTGGTTTGGTCGGACATGGCTGGAATGACCGAATGGACACCATCCTTCGTACGTCGCTTCGGTGAACTGGGAGCGCAACTGCAGCGCGCTGCAGCGGAGTATGTTGGTGCTGTTAGGCAGGGCTCGTTTCCGGGGCCTGACAACTACCGCGTTGAGTAGATAGATACGCACGTTGTAGGCGGTTTTTTGATTGTGGAGTGAAGCTCAGACCTGTTTCGTTTGGGCTGCAGAGAGGAAGTCGATGATGGTTGAAGCAACCGGAGCAATGCGAGCACCGCTGGGGACGCTTACCCCGGGGGTGGTCTCACCGATGCTGCCCGTGCCAACATCCATCGACCGGCCTGAGTACATGTTTCACGATGGGCCCGAAGTTGTGACAACCTCGGACGTGAAATCGCCAGAAACGATTCTCAAGATCCGCGAGGCGGGACGGATCGCGGCCCAAGCACTGGAACTTGCGGGATCCCTAGTTCAGCCCGGTGTGACCACCGATGCGATTGACCGGGCAGTACACAGTTTCATCATTGAGGCTGGCGCATATCCGTCATGTCTGGGATACATGGGCTTCCCAAAAGCGTGCTGCACGTCAATCAATGAGGTGATTTGCCACGGCATCCCCGATGATCGCCCTCTGGAGGAAGGCGACATCGTCAACATCGACATCACCGCTTACAAGGATGGCGTTCACGGCGACACCTGCGGCATGTTTGGTGTCGGCGCCATCGATGATGAGAGCGCACTGCTGATGGAACGGACGTACATGGCAATGATGCGCGGAATAAAGGCCGTCAAGCCGGGCCGCCCATTCAACGTCATCGGAAGAGTCATCACCGCGTATGCGAAGCGCTTCGGCTACGGCGTGGTACGTGATTACACGGGACACGGTGTTGGGGAAGCCTTCCACTCCGGCCTCATCGTCCCCCATTATGACGCGGCCCCTCTCTATGCGGACCTGATGGAGGAAGGCATGGTGTTCACAATCGAACCAATGCTCACACTTGGAACTGTTGAGTGGGACCAATGGGATGACGGTTGGACGGTTCTGACGAAGGATAAAGGCCGCACGGCCCAGTATGAACACACTATTGTTGTTACTGAAGATGGGGCGGAAATACTGACGCTCCCATAGCCGGTTTGCTAGGGGCACCCGATGGTGGGTTGCCAGAAGGGCTTTGACATGACACGTGTTGGCGTGGGAATTGACATTGGTGGATCAGGAGTCAAAGGCGCTCTTGTAGATCTCGACAAGGGAGAGTTCATCGGGGAACGAGTTCGCTATGACACCCCGGAAAGCTCAACGCCTTTGGCTGTAGCCAAGATCTGCAAGACCATTATTGATGAGCTGGGAGCCGCCCCGGAAGTCCCCATCGGCATTACAGTTCCCGCACCCGTCCTCCACGGTGTCATTCCGTTCATCGCTAACCTTGACCAGAGTTGGACCGGAATCAATGCTGATGAACTCTTCCAGGAGGTGACAGGTCACCAAGTCACGGTACTAAATGACGCAGATGCGGCAGGCGTCGCCGAATACTACTTTGGTGCCGCAAAAGGCGTGGCCGGGACCGTAATCGTCACGACGCTGGGCACTGGAATTGGCTCCGCCCTGCTCTATAACGGAATCCTGGTTCCCAACACTGAGCTGGGTCACGTTGAATTGGATGGTCGGGATGCGGAATCACATGCCGCAGCCAGTCAACGCGTCAAGCAAGATCTCTCCTGGGAAGAATGGATCTCACGTTTGCAGCGGTATTACAGCCACATCGAGATGCTCTTTTCCCCCGACCTGATGGTTGTCGGTGGCGGCGTCTCCAAGAAGCACGACAGGTTCCTGCCCAAGCTGGACTTGAAGTGCCCGATCGTTCCGGCTGCTCTGCGCAACACTGCCGGCATCGTTGGCGCGGCAGTCTATGCCGACGAGCAGGCCAAGAACAATGTCCCAACGGCCCCCGGAGTCTGAGAGACATGCAGAAGATAATCCTCGACTGCGATCCCGGGCACGATGATGCCATCGCTCTGATGCTCGCACACGGCAGCCCTGATATTGAACTGGTTGCCGTCACAACTGTGGGTGGCAATGCGGTCCTTGAGAAGACAACCCGCAACGCCCTCGGCATCATGACCATGGCAGGAATTACGGATGTACCCGTTGCCGCTGGATGTGTGCGCCCACTGATCGGGGAAGGTGAAGACGCGGACGTTCATGGCGTTTCCGGTCTGGATGGTGTTGACCTACCAGAACCGGCCATGGAGCTTGACCCACGCCATGGCGTCGACCTGATCATCGACACCATCATGGAGGCGGAACCAAAGACCATCTCCCTGGTCCCAACCGGTCCCCTCACCAACATTGCGATGGCAATCCGTAAAGAGCCACGAATCATTGACCGTGTCAAAGAGGTCGTCCTCATGGGCGGCGGCATGCACGTCGGCAACTGGTCGGCGGTCGCAGAGTTCAATATCAAGATTGATCCCGAAGCTGCTCACATTGTTTTTGATGCGCCGTGGGAGGTCACCATGATCGGTCTCGATGTTACCCACTTGGCGCTTGCCACAGATGAGGTAGCCGCAAAAATCGAGGCGCTTGACACCCCTCTTGGCCAGTTTGTGTTGGACTTGTTCGCTTTTTTCCGCCAGGCATATCACGACGAGCAGGGTTTCGACTTCCCGCCCGTTCATGACCCAGTTGCGGTCGCCAGAATCATCGATCCATCGATTGTCGGAACGGTGAGAGCACCAATCTCTGTGGAGATTCGTGGCGAGCACACGCAGGGCATGACGGTGACGGAACTGCGACCAGCGCATATTCCACCTGACTGCCATACCCAGGCGGCCGTATCTTTGGACGCCGACCGTTTCTGGGACCTGGTTGTTGACGCAATCGATCGCTTGGGCCAGGAACAGTCCTCCTCAACCCAAGTGAACTAGCACCGGCACTTCCTTGACCCCAGTGCTGTGTCGCCCTCATCGCCGCAACGATGTAGAGTTTGCATCGGTGAGTTGGCTAGGCGGCCGCGGGAGCTTCACGCAAGTGAAACTAACGAGGAACGTCCGGGCACCTCAGAGCAGGGTGGTGGCTAACAGCCACCCGGGGTAACCCGCGGGAAAGTGCCACAGAAAACAGACCGCCACGCCCTCGTCTCTTGGCGAGGACGCGGTAAGGGTGAAACGGTGCGGTAAGAGCGCACCAGCAGCCAAGGTGACTTGGCTGGCTAGGTAAACCCCACCCGGTGCAAGGTCAAGCAGAAGGCTGGAGCTGCTCGCTCCCCACCTTCGGGTAGACCGCTTGAGGCTTACGGCAACGTAAGCCCTAGATGAATGGTCGCCAGCGTTGTGCTTCGGCGCAGCGCCTACAGAACCCGGCGTATCGGCCAACTCACCACCACAAGCCCCTTCTTCGCAGACGGGGCTGTAGCCCCTTCGATGAAGAGCCGCATTGCGGAGCTGGTTACGCCATGCGGAGCCCGATAGGCCCAGCGCAGCCAGGGATTACACCGTTACGCAAGCCTAACCGGCTCCGTATGGCTCAAGTAGCTCCCTTATGACACGGGGTAGAGCACCGTTTCTGCAGGTTCCAGCTGGGGGCGAAACCCGCTGAGCCCGGGTTCGGGCCCGGGAGCAGTCCGCTAGACGCGCACCACCAAATACCCCGAGTCCTCCGCCTCCCACAGCTCATCCTTCGGGGCACGGGTCAGGGCCGCAAGTTCAGCATGGTTCAACTCAAGGGGGGCATTTACAAGCCGCCCCTCCTCAAACCGCAACACCACCAGGACCCCCAAACGACCTCTGAGATGGTCGTACTCATCCAAGACCGCCGCCGGAAGCTGTGCGCGCAGAGCCGTTGCCGTCTCTTCCGCCGCGGCCAACTCCGCCGCAGGTTCCGCAATATCCGCAGCCAACTGCTCGCGCGTCCTCGCCTCATCCTCAGCGAGTGCACTCACTGCTGCCTCAGTCTTTGCAAGAAACGCTTCATGCTTCTCGTAGTCCTCCTGTAGTTCGAGGACCTCCATCTCAAGCTGTTGCCGGCGGTCATGGATCTTCTTGATCTCATGCTCGACGGCACTCATATCGCGAATCCCTACCTTGCCGGAATCAAGACGTTGCTGCTGGACTACGCGGCGCTGTTCAACCTTCGCCACCTCAGCCTCAACATCAGCAATCTTGCGCTGCCGGTCACCAAGGTTTGCTGACTGAGCAATAACGGAACGGTGCAAATCCCCCGCACGCCCCGTCAGTTCCCGCAACTTCTCGTGGAGCGGGTTTGACTGAATGCGATGACCCAACCTCGAGATCTGCAAGTCAGTTTCCTGCAGTTCCAGCAGTGTCAATTGGTCCGCATGGGTTACTTTCACGCTGGTGCCCCTTCGTTAGGCATTGTGACGAGGTCCTGTGTCGAACCTGTCGTTGCAAGATGTTCGAACCATGGTTCAGTACAGATTTGGGAGACCACAACTTCCAGTTGCTCCCCCTCGGCTGCCGCCCGATCTACAAGTTGACGTGCGAGGACGGGAAGCCACGGCCATTCCGTAGCCCAGTGAGATCCACAGATCAGTGCAGGCCCACCCTCTTCCAAGTGTTCAGAGGCCGGATGGTGACGCAGGTCAGCCGTGACATACGCATCCGCCCCCAAATCACCTGCTAACGCGAGGAATGAATCCCCTGAGCCTCCCGAAACCGCCACGGAAGTCACCAGGCGGTCGGGATCCCCGCCCACCAGGATGCCATTTGGGCCAGCGGGCAGCGCGCTCGCAACCACGTCCGCAAAGTCCCCGAGGCGCATGGGTGACGGGAGCCTACCAATGCGGCCCAAACCAACCGTCGGGTCATCGGCCACTGGAACCATCGGGACGGTTTCAACAATTCCAACCAGGTCAGCAAGTGCTTGAGCAACACCACCGCGCGCCACATCGGCATTCGTGTGTGCATTAAGCAGAGCAATGTTGGACCTGATCAGGCCCGCGATCAAGCGCCCCTTCGCATCGTCCTCGGACACAAAAGAGGTTCCGCGCAAGTAGAGGGGATGGTGGGTAATGACCATTTGTGCCCCAAGCGCACGGGCCTGCTCCCCAACCGCTTCGACCGGATCAACAGCAAGTAACACTCGGGTAACCGGCGTGGTTCGCGATCCACTAATCAGCCCGACACGATCCCACGCCTCTGCAGTTGCTGGTGGATACCATTCCTGCATCCACCCGGCTACTGTGCCGACCTCTAGCATTTCGTCACGCTTCCACCCCTATACGCACACGTCAGACGGTTTGCCGATCAACGCCATTTGGCCCACCCGGCAGGTCTCTTTGCCTCAGCCTACCGAAGTGCACGCTCCACAACGGCACCTAGGGCGTCAAAACCATCGTACGACAGCACCGACTCAAGATGTCCCTGAACACTAACAACATGGTTTCCGACGAGGGCGTTGACGATCCCCGTCGTCGAATCCGCCTCAACAGTGAGGTTGAGGTCGGGAGTCATGCTCCCGTCCTCGGCAACCGCAGCAAACGTGTTGTAGAAGCCAATCAACCCTTCACTTCCAAGGATGCTGACCCGCAGAGGTAGACCTTGGCGCGACTCAGGAAGCACCTCGATGGGGAGCCCCGCCAACGTTGCGAGGATCTGGTGAGAAAGACACACGGCAACGGTTGGCAGGCCCGCCTCAACGCGGGCACGAAGAAGTTCCCTGACACGCACGACGCGGGGGTCGTGAAGGTCCGTCGGGTCCCCGGGGCCGGGGCCAAACACCACCAGATCGACATCCTCGAAGCCCGTCACGTCCTTCCAAGAGGCGATGTCGGCATCAAGCCCGAGGTGACGCAGCTGGTGGGCAAGCATTTGGTTGAAGTCATCACCGCAGTCCACAAGCAAAGCAGACCCGGAAAGCTCCCCGCGCGGTGTTTGCGCATCCCGCCAGAATGGGGCCAAGTCACGGTTGCGATCGGCGAGGGCGGCCTGAACCTCAGGTAGATTCACCATGTGAGCCGTCGGAGATGCAGACGGAGCCTGGATACCAGACTGCGCCGCTGTATGCCCCGCCCTCGGCAAAAGCCCCAACGCGGTGAGCATTCCGCTCGCTTTCGCACGCGTCTCATGTGCTTCGCTCAGCGGATCGGAGTGGCGAACCAACGTGGCTCCAGCCGAAACCGTGATGTCACCGTCCTCGTCGATGAACGCTGTCCGCAACAGTATTGGCGCATCCAAACGGTACCCTGCAGGCGTTGATTCAAACAGCGCGAGGACACCTGAGTAGTACCCGCGTGCGCTGGTCTCATGACGAGCAATGACCCGGCACGCACTTTCCATTGGTGATCCAATCACCGTGGGCGCAAACATGGTGGACCTGAGGATATCGCGTGGGTCGAGGTCGGACCTGCCCTCTAGTAAGTACTCGGTGTGCGTCACCCGGGTCATGGGCTTCAGGTAGGGGCCCCGCATGACACCACCGCCCGGGCAGACGGCCGACATCATCTTCAGTTCCTCGTCGACAACCATCACCAGTTCTTCGGATTCCTTACGGTTCGCAAGAAATTCCAGAAGGGCCTCCACCGTTGGGGCGTCAGGCTGGTGGCGGTATGTGCCGGAGATTGGGTTCATGAGGACGGTGCCGTCCTCGGCGGAAACATGGCGTTCCGGGGAAGCCCCCGCACATGCGACGCCTCCCCCAACCCAAGCAAACGTCCAGTACGAGCCGGCTTCAAAACTGAGAAGTGCGTGCAACCATGCCAACACAGCTTCGCGCGTTGGCGCATCGGTGTGGGCACGGTAGTCACGGCGAATGACGAAGTTTGCTCCTTCACCGCGGCCGATTTCGTCAGAAATGATCCGTCCGACCTCGTCCGCATACTCTTCGTCTGAAACGGCGAAACCGATATCCTCAGTCTTCGGTGGCGAAGGTGGCAGTGCGTCTAGGAGCGGCTGAAGAGGGACTTCCCAACGTGATGTGACCTGTAGGTAAAGCAGCTGCTCCTCTCCCGCAAGCGCTTCCCAACCCCTCTCACGAATCTGGTGGAAGGGAATGAGGGCGAGGACGTCGGGGCCGTCCAACGGTATCTCAGCAAGCAGGGCAACGCTGCCCACCGTCCCTGTCAACACGACGGCGACGTCGTCATCTTGCCGACGGACAATCGCCACAGGTTTGTCCGAGGCCGGATCCAGCAGCTCCGCGACGGCATCAGGAAGGACAGTCATGTCCTTCTCAAAGTTGGTGGTCGCTTCCATTGGGGCGTCCTTCCTTCCGGGTTGAACATTGTCCCCCGGGTTCGCCGCCCTCAGATTGCATAGCCTGCCTCTTTTGGGCGGCCGTCAATGATTGGCGACCGTTTAGGTCAGCCACCAGTCACTGCTCTGCATCTTCATCACTGAATGACTTTAGACCAGTGACACGCCTGACGGACGGGTGTCTCAGAAACCGGGTGCTCACCGAGGTTCTCACTGCATCTTGAACCCGCGCGGTATCAGGCCATTTTTTGGCACATCGTCACGGACGAGGACGATCTTTCCCGCAGTATGTCCAAGTTCGATGCGGCGGTGGGCTTCCCGGAGATTCGCAATGTTCACGCCGTGGAATACCTGTGTCATGGTGGGACGAATTTTGCGTGCCTCAACCAGGTCGGCGACGGCATCCAACACCCTGTGCTGGTTGGTGATGTCGAGGGCGCCATGCACGGCGCGTGCAAAGACGTTCTCCCAATGCCATGTCAACGCCTTGGGTTTCAGGACTTGGAAGTCGTCCTCGGGCGCAGAGTCAATCGCCACAATCTGCCCGAAAGGGTTCATAACACGCGCCAGGAGCGGGAGTATTCCGGCGGAATGGGTGGAAAACACGTAGTCGACACCCGCGGGAGCTGCGCGGCGGATCTCTTCCTCCAGGTTTTCAGATGAGTGATTCACGCTGACATGTGCGCCAAGTTCCCTCACCCAACGCTTCGTCTCCGGGCGCGAAGCAGACGCAATGATTCGCACGTCCGTGAGGGCGTGAGCCAACTGAATCACCATGGAGCCCACGCCGCCTCCACCACCCAAAACAAGGAGCGTGCCAACCGAATCCGAGGTGAGTCGCAGTTTGTCGAAGAGGCCCTCCCATGCCGTCAGGGCAGTAAGTGGAAGGGCTGCAGCCTCGGCAAACGAGACATTCTTCGGCTTGTGGCCAACGATCCGTTCGTCCACTACCTGTTGGTTCGTGTTAGCTCCGGATCTGTCTACTTGGCCCGCATAGTAGACGGGGTCTCCGACCTCGAACAGACGTGTCGTGGGCCCCACAGACGTCACAACTCCCGCGGCGTCAAAACCGAGTACACCACTTTCGGGCCCAACTGTCGCACCGCGGCGAATCCGGCAGTCAATGGGGTTCACGGATACAGCCCTGACCTCAACCAGCAGGTCACGACCTCGCGGTGGCGGTAGCACAGGGCCTTCCTGAGCTGTGAAGACTCCGGCGGCGTGGGCGCTACCAGTCTTCACCATGGCAATCGATGAACGCATTTCTCTTGTCATGGGCCCTCTCTTCCACAGCGTCGTGTTCTTGGCGATATCCACAGTAGCTTTTCTGCATTGAGCGCGGTGGGACCCTCACCGGGAAAACTAAGACTATGCCGTCATAAGGGGCATCTTCGCGTAGGGGCGGGGACAAGGGCGCGGCCATTCCGGGCTACGAGGGAGGGTATTTTCATGTTGCAGAGAACCAACGAACTCGCGGTGTTGGGGCGCAGAGATGGCGACGGGCAGGGCGGTGACCAGCACGGCGATGTCGTTGTCGGTGCCGATGAGTTGGCTCGGCCGCGGTGGGCGGCCCGCAACGCAGCGATGATGCGGTACTACGACAACGAGTGGGGTGTCCCGGTGTGGCAGGACAAGCAGGTTTTTCGCGTCCTTTCGCTACTGATTCTTCAGGCGGGACTGTTCTGGGGTTCCGCTTTGGGTCGCGCGGAGGAGCTGGCGGACCTGTTGGGAGCTTTCGACCCGGCCACCCTGGCTCTGTTCTCAGATGAGGACGTGGAGGCGTTGCTAGCAAACCCGCGAATGATCCGTAATGGTCGGAAGGTGCGGGCAATCGTTCACAATGCGCGCACGCTCGAGAGTTCGAACCCGGGGCTTGCGAAATTGGTGTGGAGCTTCCAGCCGGAGAGAACACCGCGGCCCCAAGCCCTTGAAGAAGTTCCTGTTGAGTCACCGCAGTCATCTGCGCTGGCGCGGGAACTGAAATCGTTGGGCTTCGTCTACGTGGGTCCGCGAATCTGCTATTCCCTTTTCCAGTGCATCGGCATGGTCGACACCAACCTCGTCGGGACACACAGGCGTGGTGCTTCGGGGTTATGGGCCGAGGACGGAACGAGGTTGGCAGCGCGGACACCAGTAGACATGCCGCCGCCGGCTCGGGTCTGCTCCCAGTCGTGTGAAGCGGATAATCTCTCCGCACCGCAAGCACGGTCGACCGGCTCTGCCGTAGATGAATAGCCGCCTACCTGGACGCGTGTCACCCGTCGTTGTGCGTTCCACCCGGTTGCGGTTTGCGCGAATCAGGCGGGCCCCAAGCCGCATGAAATCCATCGCGTCAACAGTGTTCGAAGGTGTCGAGGGGTCAATCCGCATTAGGAAGCACATTTCGTTTGCGTATTCGTTCCCGAAACCGGCAACGTTGGACTGATCCAGCAGCGCAACGTGAATCGGGCGGGGGTCTGCTGCGATGTTCGCTGCGGCAACAAAGCATCCTTCGGCATCCCAGTGCGGCTTGAGCGGGTCAGGTCCGAGGTGGCCCACCACGGTGTGTTCATCGGCTGTTGGAAGTAGCCGGATCTGGGCGACTCGGAAGCCAACAGTCTGCGCAGATTCCGTCGCTAGAACAATGCGTGCCTGATGGGCGGGGCGCCTCCACCTGGCGCCCGGCTTATAAATGTGCCAAGTCCCGTCCATCAGCATGTGGGAGTGCAGGGACCACTGCCCAATCCGGACGAATATGTGCTTACCAAAGGGTTCCACAGACGTGACGCTTTCCCCTGCTAGGTCTGCCGTTGCCAAAGCGGAGGTGCGTATCTCAAACTGCGTGAGTGCTGCGCCCTGGAGTGCTTTCCCCAGCTGCGCAGCCACGCGATATGCGCTGTCGCCTTCTGGCATTCCTTCACTCCCCTCTCTTCCCTAGCTATTTTCACTTCTCCAGTTATCTTCTCTTCCGTCCTTCACTTCCTTGCTTCTCTCCCGTGGCTAATTTTGCAGCGCGCTACTAGTGGATCTTGCGACGCAACGTCACACCCCGTGGTACCTCTGAGAAACCGGCATCGATCAGGTCTTGAAACCACTCGCTCTCCCTGACAGGCTTGCCATTCACCTTCTCAATCGTGAACGTGGCTAGGTCTCCGCGACGAGTCGCAGCCACGAGTGCAGTGACCCCGGCTTCGCGTTCCGCATCCGAGGCAGTCCGTTCTGTAAGTGCAGTGCGACCACCTCTCTCTAGGTAGAGGACTGGCTTTCCATCAACTAGCGCCACTAGCGCGCCAGGATTGCGCTTGGGATCGCCACCCTCACCCAGTGTTTCAGGCCAGGTAAGTGCTGCCCCATACGGGTTCGCCGGGTCCGTAGCCGCGAGTGCTAGCCCAACCTGGCCACCACCCACAAGTTGCGCCTCTTCATCGCTTGCGCGCAACTGATCGACTGCTCCCGGCGCGGCAAACTGGGCGCCACCCAAGCCCTGCACGAAGTAACCGCGCCGGGCATTGCCCGCGACCTCAAAGTCTGTGTAGAGCCGGTATGCCTGAGCAAAACCTCCAGGGAACTGTTCTGTACGTACCGCACCTCTTGTCACGATGCCATAGCGTTCAAGCATCTCTACGGCCCACGCCGTCGCCACGCCATCGGTTGCGGGCCCGTCCACAGGTTCTTCAACCAGTGACCACCTCCCGCTCAGAGATGGCTCAACTTGCCCGATGTTTGTGCCGCGTTGCCCGGGTGTGCTTGCCCCGGCTCCCTGATGTAGCGAAAGATTTCGTCTTGTCAGAGACCTTCCGCGAGGACGAACCCGCTGAGTCTTCTGCGCAGCTCGCCCTCCCCTGCTCCGCGCGCGCAGTGCCTGGGTGGAGTCGGAGGTGACCAATCCGTCCCAAACCAGAGCCCAGACGGCATCGACAAGCGTGTTTGCAGAAGCTTCGAATCCTTTGGTGACCAACCCGTCTTGGAGCGCGCCGATAAACAGCGCGCCGCGTGACGCCAGCTCATCGAGGATCGCCTGCTCAAGGCCGGTGCGAGGGCGCTCTGGTCGAAGTGCTCCGTGCACCGGTTGACCCGAGGTGAAGAACTTTACCCACCCGTCTTTGGCCCCGATCGCGCCACTACCCACCCAAAATACTTCACCATTGGCAACGAGGGTATCGAGCAGCGCACCCTCGTAGTTTGCGACCCGCTCTGGCAGAACCAGGCTCTCCCAAGCTGATGCGGGCACTGGGATCCCACTCAACTGTTCAAGGGCGGCATACACTCCGTCAAAACCGTTCAAACGTCGGCCACAATACTGCCACTTCGCCAGAAAACGCGTGAACACCGCGGGTGAGACAGGCTCCACAGCACCGCGGAGCATTGCCAAAGAACGTGACCGTATCCGCTCAAGTACAGGCTTTGCCAACCATTGCACGTCCCCGGGCTGAATGGATCTGGCTCTAGCCAGTTCCTCGGGAAGGAAGAGACCGGAGCTCACTTGCGAGTGATCTTCCAGCTCCCGCAATGCCAGCATGACCGTCGCGGGAGCAATCCCAAACCGTGCGGCTATATCCTCACAGCGAAGGGGCCCATGGCTGTTCATGTGGCGCAAAACCAACTGCATAACTGGGTCCGAGGGCGCCTCAAGAAATGCGGCGGGAACTCCTGCCGGAAGCATCGCACCGCACGCTGCGACCAAGAGCCCTGCATCCTCGCTAGCAGCCAGATATTTGATACCTGCTAGGCGGGTTTCCAGAACTTTCCGTCCCGCGATGGCTTCACCCACGATCATGTCAGTGGATGCTGGACTGCCCTCGGGAGCGACCAAACGCTCCCTAACCTCTTCTGCGGTGAGCGGACCCAGTATGCGTAACAGGTCGACGAGTCCTTCTTCACCACGTGCTTGCCAACCATCCTTGGTTCGCTGCAGTTCCGCCTCAACTTCAATGATTGCGTCTGCTTCGAACAACTCGGCCAGAGGAACGTCTCCCAGCAGCTCACGAAGCACTTTCGGGTCGACGCTGAGGGCCGCGAGTCGGCGTTCCCCGATGGGCGTGTCCCCCTGGTACATGAACTCCCCGACATACCCGAAGAGCAGGGAGCGAGCGAAAGGTGACGGCACCTCCGTTTCAACTTCCACTACGGAAGTCACCCGCTGCGCGATGTCAGCCATGGTCTGTGTCAGCGCCCCGATGTCGTAAACATCCTGCAACACCTCACGCATCGCCTCAAGGATGATGGGAAAATCCGGGTACTTTGCAGCCACTTCAAGCAGTGATGAAGCGCGAAGACGCTGCTGCCATAGCGGAGAACGCTTCCCGGGTTGTGAGCTCCCAAGAATTAACGCCCTCGACGCGGCCTCCCGAAACCGGGCAGCAAAGATGGCGGAGTTTTCCACTTCCGACTGAACGATCGTCGCTACTTCATCGGGATCGAGCAAAAAGATCTCACCCGCTGTAGGAGCCCCCTCCAGGCGAACAGGTGGGTACGAGCCAGATGCAGATCCTGACGCGGGTGGTGAGCCCAGCGTTCCCTGTGCTTCCGATGCCGGGAACCAGCCCAAGTCTACGTCCGCTTCTGAGTCTGGCAGCCGGACGATAATGCCATCATTGCTGGGAATGGCCTTACCCTCTAGGCCCCACTGGTCGCGAAGGCGAGCATTGATCGCCAACGCCCACGGCCCGTGAACAGCCAACCCTAGCGGTGATTGCAGAATCAGGAGCCAGTCGCCGACGTCATCACGGGTTCGTTCCACAACCAGTGTGGTGGAGTCCGGTACGTAGCCGGTGGCTTCCCTCTGTTCTTTCACGTACGCCAGCGCATTCGCGGCCGCGAACTCATCGAATCCCACATCATGCAACGTGGAAGTCCCGTCACGTCTACCTGCATCGACAGACGCGAGATTTGCAGACATTTCTCCGAGAGCAACCCCAACCTCAACGGGTCGAACCGGTGAGTCTCCGTGCCAGAACGGCATCTTTGCTACAACGCCAAATGCGGGCTCAACCTCCACGGTGTCCTTTGTGATCCGGCGAACACGCCAGGGGGTAGTACCCAGAGTAAAAACCTCGCCAATGCGGGTTTCGTACACCATTTCCTCATCTAGCTCGCCAACCCTAGTTCCGCCCTCGTCCCCAGAGCCAACGACAACGCGGTAGAGCCCGCGGTCGGGAATGGTGCCCCCATTGGTGACCGCCAGTCTTTGCGCACCTGGCCGCGCTGTCAGAGTGTTGGACGTACGGTCCCAGTCAACACGCGCGCGAAGTGAAGCAAAATCGGTGGATGGGTATCGACCCGAAATGAGGTCGAGGACGGAAACGTAGGCCGACCTCGGCAGGTTCGCAAATGGGGCTGAGCGACGAACCGTCGTGAACCATTCGTCCACGCTCAACGGACCAAGTACTGTCTGTGCGATTGTCTGTTGAGCCAGCACATCAAGCGGGTTCGACAGGACCCTCAACGTTTCAATCTCTCCTTTGAGCATGCGTTGTGCTATCACTGCGGTTTCAAGCAGTTTTGAACGGTGGGTGGGATAAAAGACTGCGCGAGACGCGCCACCGACCTGGTGTCCCGAACGACCCATCCGTTGTAGCCCAGCGGAAACAGAAGGAGGGGGATCAATCTGCACCACCAAATCGACCTCGCCCATGTCGATGCCTAGCTCAAGGGAGGCCGTCGCCACGACGCACCGGAGCGTTCCTGACTTGAGATCTTCTTCAACCTGAGCCCGCGTCTCTTTGGAAACGGAGCCGTGGTGCGCGCGAGCAAGGACCGGCTGATCCTCCCCTTGGAGTTGATTCAGCCGAGCCGTCAGCCTCTCTGCCATTCTGCGTGAGTTCGTGAACACGATGGTGGACTGTGCTGCAAGAATCCTTTGGTACAGCGATTTCTCAATGGCGGGCCACATCGAACCCAGTCGATGCTCTTCCACGGACGTGTTGGCGTTGATCATTTCCGGCTCAACTATTGGTGGGTTCGACATGTCCTCCACAGGCACCTCAACAGTGATGTCAAACCTCTTGTTGGCTGGCGGTCGCACCACTTGCACAGGTGACCCTCCTGCCAGAAAACGCGCGACTTCTGCCGCAGGCTCGACGGTAGCTGACAGTCCAATCCGTTGCGCAGGTTGCGGAAGTAGAGAGTCGAGGCGCTCCAGTGACAGGGCAAGGTGGGCGCCCCTCTTGTTTCCAGCGAGGGCGTGAACCTCATCAACGATGACGGTATCGACTGACTTGAGGGTTTCTGCTGCCTTCCCGGTGAGCATCAAGTAGAGGGATTCGGGCGTGGTGATGAGGATGTCAGGGGGATGCACTGCCAGCCTGCGTCGCTCAGCAGGTGTCGTGTCCCCTGAGCGGACTCCGACAGTGATGTCAGGCGGAGGTCCACCCGCCGCGATGCTGGCTTGTCGGATTCCCACGAGCGGCGCGCGAAGGTTGCGTTCAACGTCCACGCCCAGGGCTTTGAGAGGGGAAATGTAAAGGACCCGCACCCCGGCGGAAGGCGCGGGTTCCGCACTCTTGTCCCGTGCCAGGCGGTCGATAGCCCACAGGAATGCAGCCAGCGTTTTTCCGGACCCAGTCGGTGCAATGACGAGGACGTTCGCGCCACTGCGGATTGCCTGCCACGCTTCAACTTGCGCTGGCGTGGGGGCGCTAAAAGCATTTTGAAACCACGACGACACAGACGTGGAGAAACCACCCATTGTTGGGGGCCTCTGCTGGCTTTCGACGTCTGGCACGTCCACTTGCCTGCCTGGTTCTGTCTTCATAGTCGAACTGTAGCTTCGACCTCCGACATTGCGATCAATCTCCTCTTTGGGCTTACGCAATGGAGGGTGGGCCGCCAATTGGCGAACCACCCTCCAAGGGACCTTTCCCGGTGTCCTAAGCTTCCCGGTGGTCGAACCTTTCCCTGAGTTTTAGCCCTTCACAGCGCCGGCGGTCAGACCACCGACAATGTACTTCTGTAGGAAGAGGAACAGCGTCAGGACAGGAATTGTCGCGATGATAGCGCCGGCAGCGAACTGACCCCAGTTTGCATCCAAGCGGCTGGCAACCCAGGAGTAGAGCCCAATCGCCACCGTCCAGTTCTGCTCTTGCTGCAGAATGACGCGAGCAATAACGAACTCCCCGAAGGTCGAGATGAATGACAGCAGTGCCACTACTGACAGAATCGGCGCACACAAACGCAAAATGATTTGCCAGTAGATCTGCCCGTGAGACAAACCATCAATCTTCGCTGCTTCATCCAGCTCTTTCGGAATCGTGTTGAAGAAGCCGTAGAGAAGGAAGGTGTTCACACCCAAAGCACCACCAAGGTAAACGGCGATTAGTGCCAACGTGGAGTTAACACCCAGGATTGGTACCACGTCACCCAAACTCATGAGCAACAAGAAGATAGCGACGAAAGCCAGCATCTGCGGGAACATCTGAATAATCAACAATGCAGTGAGCCCGAAACGACGCCCCGCGAAACGGAACCTAGAGAAGGCGTATGCAGCAGCTGCCGCCATCAACACGGTACCAATGGACACCGAAATGGCAATCACCAGTGAGTTGCCCATCCAATGCCAGAACATGGTGGAAGACAAATTACTGTAGTTAGCAAAATCAATCGTCTGGAACAGTTGATTCGACCCAGTCAGCGTTCCCCCCGGGTTGAGGGAAGCAGAAAGGATATAGATGATTGGCACCAACGCGTAGATAACGACCAGCACGCCCACGAGGTGGCGCCACCCATATTCCCGAATCCAGTGTCCGAACGTGTGCTTGTTCTGTACGGGCTGGTAATCCGTATCCGCTCCAGGAGCTTTTGTGGTTACCTGTGTAGCCATTTCACATCATCTCCTCAAGCTTGCGCGTTTGACGGAAAGCGATAGCAGAGATCGTACCGACAATCACGAAGATCAGAATCGAAAGCGCAGAAGCGAGTCCGAAGTCTTTCGTGGCGCCGCCATCGATACCCGACATCTTGTAAACCATGGTGATCAGAATGTCCGTGTGACCCAGAGGAACTGACGGATCCCCGAACGATGGACCACCACCTGTCAACATGTAGATCAACGTGAAGTTGTTGAAGTTGAAGGCAAATGACGAGATCAGCAGTGGAGCCGTTGCAATCAGAACCAGCGGCATCTTGATAGACCGCCACTGCCTCCATGCACTAGCCCCATCAATCTTTGCTGCCTCTGTGACGTCCTCGGGCACCGACTGCAAAGCGCCCGTCGCAATCAAGAACATGTACGGGAAGCCAAGCCAAAGGTTCACAAACAAAATCGCGAACTTGGCGAGCCACGGGTCTTGCAACCAAGGAATCTGCGCACCTCCCAGCAGGACCTGGTTGATGAACCCATACGACCGGTTGAACATGCCAGCAAAGATCAGCGCTGAAATGAACCCCGGGATTGCGTAGGGCAAGATCATCAGGGTCCTGTAGATCTTCTGGCCTCGGATCTTCTTATCAAAAGTGATCGCAAGGAACAGGCCAAGCAAGAATGTCAGTGCAACAGATAGGAACGATTGCGCAAAAGTCCACCACAGAACCTGGTAGAAGTATCCGGAGAACTTCGAGTCACCAAAGGCCTTCGTATAGTTCTCAAACCCAATGCCGACACGCCATCCAACAGAGAGCGTCTGCCCATCGGAAGACTCAAACTGGCCGCGACCGTTATCGGTATAGACAACTCCGGTATCAACGTTGGTCATGGTGCCCGCATCGGGGTCCCACTCCAGCATTGACCTTGCCACAAAACCCGTCGAGCCATCTGAGGTTCTAATTGCCCCCTCATTGACATCTTCACTAACAGGGACTCGTAGCGAAACGACCTCCTGCTGGTTCTGCACAACCTGATTCATGGTGAGGACTTCCCACCCGGGAACCTCAGTTATCTGGCCGTCAGAGACAACCGCATTTGGCTCAACATGCAACGGGTCTTCTGCCGTTCCAATTAGAACCTGGCCGTCCTCATACACCGCAAAACCCAACTCCCCACCATCCTGAATCACCTTCAGAGGGTACGTAGCGGAATCTGGAACCCTGTTCTCATTCTGCATAAGCAGAGCGGAAATAGCGGCGTTCTTAGTGGAGTTATGCCCATCCCCATAATTCGTGAATGAGACATACACGGTGTAAAAAATTGTGTAAATCTGGAAAACCAGAAGGAAGGCAAGGCCAGGCAGGATGTACTTCAGCGGAATCGTACGACCCGAGAAATACACCCAGTCAGCAAACAGGACCAGCGCCAACATTGCAGCAAAAATACCCCATGAGCTCTTCGTAAAACTCATGAATATAACGTAAACACCAAAGGCATTTACAAAAGCCATCAAGATCAGCTTCACAACAAAGCCCGGACCCCAACGGTTTACATCTGGATCTTTAGGTGGAAGGCGAAAGCGACTCTTCTTGGCAGTGCGAACTTCGTCCACTTCCAAGGCAGCCGCAGACTCCGACGTCTGGACAGTGCCCATATTTCCTCCGTAATTCAGCATCTTTACTGAATACTCATGGCCTTGATCAGGCAAAATTGACACTTAATCAAGTGGTGGGTTACATGAAAATGATAGTCGCAAAGGCATCATCTGGCTTGATGAACGCCAAAGCTTGGGCGTTGACAGTCAGCCCATGAGGAAGGCGCGGAAGGAAGCCCCTCCGCGCCTTCCAGCCAGAACTTCGACCAGCGGGCTGCCGTGGGCAGAGAGTCGCTGGGGCACAGGTGACTAGCCGATCTCTGCCTGAATGTCAGTGATCATCTTGGCCCATGCTTCAGCTGGGTCAACCGAACCGGCAATGATCTGAGCTTCGGTGCGGCCCCAAGGGGTCCACACTGCAGCCATCTCAGGGATTGACGGCATCGGCTGTGCATCAGCACCCGCTGCAATGAAGCCAGCGGTGATCGGGTCCTGCGCAGCAACTGCGGCAGCGGACTTCAGTGCTGGCGGGCGCCCACCGGCCTCGTACATGGCGATCTGTGCTTCTTCAGACGAAAGGTAGTTAGCCATGAAGTCGGTAGCAATCAGCGGGTTCTTCGACTGAGCGGAAAGGTAGAAGCCCTGGACGCCTGCGAACGGTGCTGCAGGCTGGCCACCAGCAGAAGGAATGGGGTCAATCGACAGCTCAACGTCACCGAAGGAATCGAGCATCCACGGGCCGCCGACTAGGAATGGCGATTCACCCTTGGCGAATGCGTCAACGACGATGTCGTAGGTGCGGTCCTGGTTGAAGACATCGGTTCCCTTGGGGCCGTTATCTGCCAGGAACTGTGCGAACTCGTCCCCACCGGTGGCGAGGTTCAGTTCATTCGAGAAGGAGCCGTCATCGTTCTGCTTGAACACGGTCGATCCGAAAGAGGACTGCAGCGGGTAGAAGGTGTAGGGGTCGCCCTCTTCACCATTCATCTGCACGAGGAACTTGTACTTGGTGCCGGCAGCATCTGCCGCAGCCATTGCGTCTTCCCAGGTAGCAGGCGCTTCCGGAGCGAGAGCAACGTTACGAATCAACGCAATGTTCTCAATGGCATAGGGTATGCCGTACACAGAACCATCGAAGGTGAATGCGGAAATCGCAGCATCCTCGAAGTCGCCAGCCTTGTCACCAAGTTCGATGGGTGCAACAACGCCGTTTGCGGTCAGTTCACCCAGCCAGTCGTGAGCACCGACCGTGATGTCAGGGCCCTTACCTGTTGGGACCTGTGCGGTGAAGTCTGCGCGGATGTCATCAAAGTTCTTCAAAACCAAGTTCACCTTGGTCCCAGTTGCTTCGGTGAACTGCTCAGCAGCCGCCGTCACAGCAGCTTCACGAGTCTCATCAACCCAAACGGTCAGTTCACCCTCGGTCGCCTCAACCGGTGCAGCATCGCCGCTCTGATCGGTCGACTCGGGTTCGGTAGTGGTGCCACCGGAGGAGCAGCCACCCAGCACAAGTGCAAGTGCCGCCGCGGTTGCGGCGCCGCCGGCAAATACGGATTTACGCATTAGTACTACTTTCAGATAGTTGTTTGTAGTCGTCCGAGGCCGCGCCGCACGCACCAATAGAGGACGAGGGCTCGGCTGGCGACTTCGCTAACACACCTAAAGTAGTAGACTTTCAGGCGATCCGCCGGTTGGACTTGTCAATTCTGCTACTTCGTAACCGAAACGAGACTTCTGCGATCACGCCGCGCTTCGTGCGAACACATCGGTGCTTTTGCGTTGCCGATTAACCGCCAGGCGCCCCTCCGCGAAGGAGGGGCGCCATCAACGACTACGGCTCTAGAGCGACTCGACCTCAGCCAAAACGCAGATATGCGGTTGGTGTTGCATAGATGGCACGTTGCGAGACACCAACACGGGGGTTACCCGCGTCGATCATGACTCCTGGTGACACGTAGATCCCTACATGAGAGCCGCCGCCCAGCACCACAATATCGCCGGCGCGCGGGGTGGTCACACGCTTCCCCTTTGCCAGCTGCTCGTAGGTGGTGCGCGGAATTGTGACTCCCATCTGACGGTAGACATACTGGGTCAACCCAGAGCAATCAAAGGCATTCGGTCCGGTTGCACCGTTGGCGTATCGTTTTCCTACCTGTTGCTTCGCAACGGATAACAATGTCTTCGTCGGTGCGGCTGGCTTCGGCACACAAGTTGTGGTGTAAGAGGCCTTACTGACAGCGCCGGTCCCACCCAGTATTACCTTTGTCTTAGCCGTGTTGCTCAAGGCTTCAACTGACTTGGGCCGGCAGGTAGGTGTTGTAAGCACAATTGGCGAAGCTGTTACCGTCGCAACCGAGACACCTGCCAGAGCGTCAGGGAAAGTGGTCCCCGTCGCAAACGTGACAGTTGCGGGACCTGTCCCATAGAACGCATTCGCCACCTTGACACTAGTTGCGTAGCGATCGGCACCTGAGTAGGTCGTTACACTGGTTGCGCCAGTAGCGGCCTTGATCTTTGCAACTTCAGTGCTGGACCACTGGCCCCCAACGATGCTCACAGACGAAGATTTGACGCGCTCAAGCGCAGCCTGGGCACTCGCGTTGATCTTGTTCGTGGACGTCAAGATGACGGGCGCACCCTGCTTGACAGCAGGAGCCCCAGCTACAACTCCGTCGGCAAAGTTCGCTCCAGTGGTGACAAAGGCAGGTGATCCTTCGGGGAAGCACTCGGCAATCTCCGCAGACGTCTCATACCTATCAGCACCAGCAAAACGCTTCACTGTCACTTCTTCTGCGGGACGTCCGGTAGCCTCAATGATCTGCTTCTCCACGGAAGTGGAGACCGCGCCCGTTCCCCCCGCTATGTAAATGTGTGTGGGATGCAAGCCTGCTATAACCTTCTTCGCAGACGCGTCCAGACCATTGGAATGGGCCAAGAGGAGTGGCCACCCCGAGTGCGCTGCCAATGCGCCAAGTGTCAAACCATCCGCAAAGTCGGTGCCGGTAGCAATGAACACCGCGCTTTCCTCACCAACAGAGACACTAGAGACCGTTGTCGCGATGTTTGACGCAGTCTCATACCGCGTCGCTCCCGAAATACGAGGCTCACTACCGCTCACAGAGCCCGAGAACACCCCCTGTGGAATTACCCCGCACGCGGACGTGTCCACCGGGATCGATTCCGACGAGGTCGGGGCGGGCGTGGTTAGCGTCCTGCTCACCTCCAGCTCGGGCGCTTCCACTTCCTCAGAGTCGGACTGAGAGAGGTCCTGTTCGGATTCAGTCACGGAACCACCTGGTTCCGTGGTTAGAGCGCCACCTGTTCCTGTCTGTACGTCATCGCTGACCTCAGGCACCGCAGCTGTCGAAGTACTTCCCGAAGGATCTTCCGAACTCTCAGACGATGGAGCCGCAAGCGCGGGCCCCGCAAACGCCAGAGTTGCTACGAGTGAGAGGATCCCTGCGGAGGTAACCGCGGTTGATTTCATTGCATGGTTGCTGGTCGTGCGAAGCACCCATATTCCTGACTGTCGACTACATTTCCCGGTGCGAACGCCCTCAACCAAATGAGTGTGCGCCTCACCAGCAATCAGCTAACACGGTTACATCCCGCCGCGCAGGGTTTTGTTGTGTGAGGCTCGAACTCCACCTTTGACATCGAGGAGGTCGGAGTTTCAACGCTCAAGTTCTAGTTGAACGTCATGCTTGGCGCTTCTTTTGGCTCTGTTAGGGGTTTTTTGGGGGTGCTCCCCCATGGTGCCCAGAGACCGTCCCCGGCTAGGCTGTACACATCAAACACGTGTCTTACCAACGAAAAGCAGGGAAAAATGAGTGAAGAGAACCCGGGCGAACGATTCTCACCCGACGATAAGGACGATGTCGTAGTGGATGAGACCGTCGCATTCACGCCTCTGGCAACACCCGAAGGTGTTGTCTACGCCGAGGAGTCGGTGGAGACGAATTTCACCCCTCCACCAGCGTCTGAAATTCCACCTTTTGGACAGAGTGTTCCTCCCCCTCCGCAGCAGGGAATGCCTACAGGGGCACCTTCTGGCCAACCCAACTCTCCCTATACGGAGGGCTACCAGCAGCCGGGCCAACCATTCAATCAGCCCTACCCCGGCCAAACCTATGAACAAGTACGCGTTGAAGAAGTGCCGTGGAGTACGAAGAGTAAGCTCGCTGCAGGTCTCTTTGGGATCCTGCTCGGTTCGTTCGGCGTACACAACTTCTATCTGGGTTACACGGGTAAGGGAATCGCACAGCTGCTAATAACTGTCTTGTCGTTTGGCCTGCTGTCCTGGGTGTCCGCGATTTGGGGTCTAGTAGAAGGAATACTAATTCTGTCGTCCGAGGTCGGAACCCAGTGGGACCTAGACGCAACTGGCCGACCGATGCAGCCAATCGGGCAAACCTCGATCTAGCACTCACAGCCTGACACAGTTGGGGGTCACTCAAACTCAAGTTTGAGTGACCCCCAACTGCATAATCGGAACCTCTAAATTGCGTAGTACAGATCAAACTCCATCGGGTGCGGACGTGTCCCAATTGAACGGATCTCTTCGCGCTTCAAGTCAACCCACATCTGCAGCAGATCGCTGGTGAAGACATCCCCAGCCAGTAAGTACTCGAAGTCATTCTCCAGAGCGTCGAGAGCCTCACCAAGGGAAGCGGGCACGGAGGCAATCTTCGCCTTCTCTTCGTCCGCAAGGTTATAGAGGTCCTTATCGATTGGCGCAGGCGGCTCGATTTGATTCTGGATTCCATCGATTCCAGCCAGGAGCATTGCGGAGAACGCGAGGTAGGGGTTCCCTGATGCGTCGGGACACCGGAACTCAACACGCTTCGCCCTCGGGTTCGTCCCCGTTATGGGAATGCGAATCGCTGCTGACCTATTGCCCTGGGAGTAAACCAACGAGGTCGGAGCCTCATAACCGGGGACAAGGCGGTGGTATGAGTTCACCGTCGGGTTCGTGAACGCAAGCAGGGACGACGCATGCTTCAGGAGCCCACCTATATACCAGCGGGCCATGTCCGATAGACCCGCATATCCGCCCTCGTCATAAAAGAGTGGTTTGCCGTTCTTCCAGATTGACTGGTGGACGTGCATGCCAGACCCGTTCTCTCCAAAGAGGGGCTTAGGCATGAACGTCGCACTCTTGCCAACCTGCCAGGCTGCGTTCTTGACCAGATACTTGAAAGTCATGGCATCATCCGCTGCTTTGAGGAGGGTGTCGAACTTCCAGTTGATCTCACTCTGCCCGGCCGTCCCCACCTCGTGGTGAGCACGCTCAACTTCCAACCCTGCGTTCTCCATGTGAACCACGATGTCGTCGCGAAGATCATCAAAGTGGTCGGTGGGAGCCACCGGGAAGTACCCTCCTTGGGAAGGTGTCTTATACCCTTGGTTCCCGCCCTCCTCCTCGCGTCCTGTGTTCCATGATGCGCCGTGTGAATCGAGGTGGAAGTAGGAAGATTGAGGCTTCGTCTCAAACCTGACGTCATCAAAAATGTAGAATTCTGCCTCAGGGGCGAAGTATGCGGTGTCGCCAATGCCTGTTGACATCAGGTACTTCTGCGCCTTCCTCGCGATTGCACGGGGATCACGCGAGTAGGGAGTACCTGTTTTTGGGTCGTGGACAAAGCACGCGATGTTGAGTGCCTTCACCTCACGGAACGGATCTACGTAGGCAGTTGCCGGATCGGGGAACAACACCATGTCCGATTCGTGAACCTCTTGAAACCCGGTGATTGACGACCCGTCGAAGTTGAGGCCCTCAGTGAAGACTTCCGGCCCAAAAGACTTCGCCGGAATAGTGAAGTGCTGCATCACGCCTGGGATATCGCAGAAACGCACGTCGATATTGCGCACTCCCTGGTCCTTGATGTATGCCAAGAGTACGTCCGCACCTTGCAGCATTCCGTGATCCTTTCGCTGGATTCAGCCCGCGTGTGCAGCGGCCACCGCCGGAGCTCCGAACACAACCCGCATTTCTGCGCCCTGCGGCGAAAAAAGTATAAGCGCACGAGCCCTAGCCAACGCACGGGCGTTCCAGGTTTCGGGTCACCCACGCTTGCCGGTAAGCGATCTCACGAAGTGACAGGGGTGGACACCGACCTAAGTCGGTGCCCACCCTCCTATGTCAACCATCCGGGACCTCGCTGCCCCGGCGGCAACTCCTTGCTTTAGGCCTCAGCCTTGTCGACAACCTTGGCCAGGGCCTTGGCTACACGATCTGCATCAGCTTCCACATCCTTGCCGAGGTATTCCTCATCAAGTCCAAGCTTGTCCAAGCCCTTGAGAACGTGTGAGGCTGCTGCCTTGGCGTCACGCTCCAGGTGCTTGGCAACACGCTTGATGACCTTGGCGATGTGCTTCTCTGCGTCGTCCTCGACCTTGACTGCGTGCTCTGCTGCGCGCTCAATGGCCTTGTCGCTTTCACCCTTCTCCTGCTTCTCAGCAAGAACAGCGTAGGCGTGGTCAACACGCTTGGCTTCGTGAAGGACTACCTTCTCCAAGTACTCGATGTGGTGCTTTGCGAATGCCGCATCGAGAGCAACTTCGCGCTCAACGCGCTTTACCTCGCGAGCCTCAGCCTTGTCCGTGTGCTCAACCTGCTTCTCAAGGCGAGCAACCTCATCTTCGTAGACCTTCGAAGCATGCTTCTCAGCGTCGACGACCTTCTTTTCCCACTCAGCAGCTTTTTCTGCCATTTTGAATCCTCCAAAAGTTGGTTCACAGCCCAGGTAGGCAAGTGGTAAGGGAGTACAAAAATCACTCCCACTAATCAACCCTACGACCAGAAGATCAAACTCGCTCGCTGAAATGTACGATCTTTCTCCAACTCGAACAATCCGGCAGATTCCGTATGAAAATACCCTCTGACGACATGGTTTCTAGAGCCCCACCGCATCCCTAACCGCGAGCTGCCTGCGCACCACGTCCGTGTTCGTCGACTGGGCAACCGGGCGGAGCACCATCAGATCCACGTTGACGTGTAACGGTACGTCGAGGCTCCAGCGAATTGCCTCCGCAATATCACTGGCAACTAGTGGCTCCTCAACTCCCGCATACACATCCTCAGCTGCCCGCGGATCTCCTAACCTCACCAGGGAGAACTCTTCGGTTTTCACCATGCCCGGAGCGATCTCCGTGACCCTGATCGGCTCGCCTGCCAACTCGAGGCGCAGCGTTGTGGCAATCTGCCGTTCTGCATGCTTCGCGGCGGCGTAACCACCCCCTCCCGGGTAGGTGCCGTGCGCTGCTGTGGAGGTCACAAAGACTAGTGACCCTCCCCCGTTCCTGCGAAGCAGTGGCAGGCACGCCGAAGTGAGCTTCAGGGTCGCCATCACATTTATGTCGAACATGCGCTTCCAACGCTCAGTGTCGGCCTCGTCGATCCGATCAACACCGAGGGCACCACCCGCAACATTCACCACCGCATCAAGCCCAGTGGATCCGGCAAACTCTGCGAGGGCCGCAACGTCCTCGTCCCTGGTTAGATCCGCTGTAAAGACTTCACATCCGGTCTCGTCAGCAAGGGTTTCGAGCCGGTCGGAGCGCCTGGCCGTCGCCACGACCTCCCACCCGTCGCCCACCAGGGCGCGCACCGTGGCGCGCCCAATCCCACTGGAAGCGCCAGATACCAGCGCGCGTCGCGGCGTCATGAACGCGCGGCCCGCTCTACCCCGTCGAGGGCGTCTGCGACCATTTGAAGACGCTCAGCAACCGTGCCCCCGGGATGCGCCCAACCCACCTTGACGCCCAACCAATGTGGAGCATTGTCTTCGCCCGCCGACCTGGTCGCACGAAGCGCATCCGCAACCCTCTCCTCAGTCAAGAGCGAGGTCGGGTCTCCCAGCGGGTGCTGTGGCGAACGCCGGAAAGCGTGGTGGGCATCAATCCAGGCGTATCCCGCCTCACCCTCACGATCTGCCGCGCCGGAGAAGATGATTCCATCCAGCAATCCACTGGCAGCGGCCTCGCCAACCTGGCCTGCAACCTGCTCCCCTCCGCGCAGCTCAATGGCGCACCGCCCCCAGTTCATGCTGATCTTGACCGGGGCCTCCGAAGAACGAATCGCCGCGATTTCGTCCTCGAGCCGGAGGAATCCCTTCTCCGGAGCCTGACCGGAGATGAACGCATCACAGTGCTCAACCAGAAGCTGCGCCCCCTCCCAGTCCCACGCGGCGACCTCGTCAAGGCTGGCGGCAAGCGCGTCAGCAGTTCCGGTTCCCCGCGGCGCTGAATGCAGCTCTACCGCAGACACCACCTGCCGTCCGACCTCATCATTGAAGCGTCGTACGTCACCAAGAAGTTTCTTCGTGGTAGCTAGCGCCTTGTTGCGCGCGTCCTCGTCGGGGGATGCCAAGCCGAGTTCGTCCGCCGTTGACATGACGTTCCCAATACCCGTCACGACAGCCGTGAACCGCGCGGGAAAGTGCGTCAGTATCCACTGGTCATCGTGGGGGTGAAGACGTCCAAGCCAGGGGATTTCGAGGGCGTTCACGCGTGGCATGGCCGCCAGTCCAGAGTAGAACTCCTCTTCGAGGTCGGGGTGCCAGGTGCCGTGGGCGGGGGATGCCGCGTAGGCACCCACAACGTAGGAGGTAGTTTTCGCGGTGGGGGCATGCTGCGTTGAGGAAGTGCTCATGGTGCAATTACACCACGCAATTGCAGGATCGAGCTGCCGCCCCCGGTTGATCACGTTGGAGAGCTCTACTCCCACTCGATGGTGGCCGGGGGCTTCGATGTCACATCAATGACCACACGGTTCACCTGCGGCACCTCATTCGTGATGCGGTTCGATATCTTCCGCACTACTTCGGCGGGTAGCTCGGTCCAGTCCGCCGTCATCGCATCCTCGCTAGAGACCGGACGCAGAACGATCGGGTGCCCATACGTGCGACCATCCCCCTGCACGCCAACCGACCGCACGTCAGCAAGCAGGACAACCGGGCACTGCCAGATTTCTTCGTCGAGGCCGGCTGCGGTGAGCTCCTGTCGGGCAATCGCATCCGCTTCCCGGAGGATCTCGAGCCGCTCCTCAGTCACTTCGCCAATGATGCGGATGCCGAGGCCGGGACCCGGGAATGGCTGTCGCGAGACAATCACTTCGGGGACCCCCAGCTCGCGTCCGACTGCCCGCACTTCGTCCTTGAATAGGGCCCGCAATGGCTCCACCAGCTCGAATGTCATATCTTCTGGTAGGCCTCCAACATTGTGGTGGGACTTGATGTTGGCCGTACCTGAACCGCCACCGGATTCGACAACGTCCGGGTAGAGGGTTCCCTGAACGAGATACCTGATCGGTTCAGAATCGACGTTTTGGCGCGACTCGGCAACGAGGTTTGCCGCGGCTTCCTCAAACACTCGGATGAACTCGCGGCCAATAATCTTGCGCTTTTCTTCAGGGTCCGTCACGCCCTCGAGGTGGCGTAGAAACTGCTCCCTCGCATCCACCGTGACCAGGCGGACCCCGATTGCCTTTACGTAATCCTCCTCAACCTGGCGGCGTTCGCCCTTGCGGAGCAGGCCGTGGTCGACGAAGACACAGGTGAGCTGCTCCCCCACAGCCCTCTGTACGAGGGCGGCGGCGACAGAGGAGTCGACCCCTCCAGACAGCCCACAAATTACTTGGGCGTCGCCAACTTGCTCGCGGATCCGTTCCACCTGCTCCTCAATGATGGAGTCGGGATTCCATTCGGGTGCGATTCCCGCGGCCTCATGCAGGAATGCTTCGAGGACGGCTTGACCCTGCTCAGAGTGCACCACCTCAGGGTGCCACTGCACGCCGTAGAGTCCCCGTTCCTCATCTGCGAATGCGGCCACGGGAGTGGCCTCAGAGGACGCAAGCACTTCAAAGCCTTCCGGAGCCTTACTGACCGAGTCTCCGTGGCTCATCCAAACAATCTGACTCCCGGGCTGCCCTTCGAAAACGGTCGAGGACGCGGCGGCCCCAGATAAGGTCAGCTGCGTCGAACCGTACTCACGCTTCCCCGTGCGGGCGACCTCACCACCTAACGCGGTTGCCATGGTTTGGAACCCGTAGCAAATCCCCAGCGTCGGAATGCCCAAGGAGAGGATCCCCGCGTCGAATGCCGGGGCGTCCTCGGCATACACGCTTGAAGGGCCACCGGAAAGGATAATTGCCAGGGGTCGCATGCGGGCGACCTCCGACGCGCTGATCGAATGCGGAACGATCTCGGAATACACACCCGCCTCGCGGACGCGCCTCGCGATAAGTTGCGCGTACTGGGCGCCGAAGTCAACGACAAGTACTGGTCGGACGGCAGTTGGAGAAGCCTGTTCGTTCACTCGCGCCAGTATAGTAGCCTGCGGAACGGCCGCGTTTTCGCGCGTGTCTGGCCGTACCTATTCGCGCCCAGCTTTGAGCACTCCGGAACGAACCGCCGCAACAACACCTCCATCGACCAGAAGGTCGGTGCCCGTCACGAATGAGGATTCCGCGCCAAGCAAGAAGGCCGCAGCCGCCGTGATCTCTGAGGATGTCCCCGTGCGCCCGATCGACGACGCGGCAACCATCGCGCGCATTGCGCCACCAGATTCTCCCTCCAATTCTTCGCGACCCATCGCCGTTGAAATAATGCCCGGGCTAATGCTGTTCAGCCGAGCTCCGCGATGGCCCCACGCCAAGCTCGCCGCTTGGACGCGCAACTGGTTGGCGCGCTTTGCGAGGGAGTAGGCGGCACCCGGGTCCTGGAACTGCGGCGCCTTCAGTATGGGAAGGTCCAGGAGTTCCTCCGTGGGGGTTCGCTCCAGAGCCAGCTCCACTTCGGGTGGCAGCTTCCCGGCCATGAATGTACCGGCCATTGATGCAATAACAATTCCCGCACCACCCTTGGCGATCACTTTGCCAAACTCATCCAGAGTGTGCGCAACGCCAAGCAGGTCAACGTGAAGGATTGCGTCGGCCGATGCCTGCGCCGGAGATAGCCCCGCAGTGTGAACTACCGACTTCACACGTCCGAGGGCATCTGCAGCCCTTGCGACCTCGGCTACCGACTCAGCGTTGGAGACATCAACCCTATGGGTGACGACCTCGAAGCATGGCGTTCTTGACACCCGCGCGAAGACCGCCCTGTTTTGTCAGTACGGTGGAAGCGTAGCGCATACCGGACAGTCATGTCCGGTAGTGATTGCTCGTGACGTCCTAGCCGTACAGCAGCGCATGGCAGATGGAGCGCTGTTGCGCGACCGTCAGTCAACCGATTCTCGGGACTTCGCGATAGCCTCTGCCAGAGAGCACTGCATCTTGCCGAGAAGACTCAGCATGGACGCGAGCTCCTTCTCACTGAGGCCGCGGGTCACACAGTCCTCGAGTTCCCGCCACGATGCTTCAACGTCCTCCCTTGCACCAAGGCTCGCAGGGGTCGCTTCGACTATAGTTGCGCGTCTGTCATGTTCACAGGGAACGCGACGCACAAACCCTCCGGCCTCGAGACGCTGGATTGTGCGGGTCATCGTTGCCGAATCTGTCCCAAGCATTTTGGCTAAGTCAGCCTGACGCTGCGGCCCTTCCACCCACAGGCGCATCATCACCAACTCTTGGGAAGGGTGCAGCCCCACCTTGCGAAGCAGGGTTCCCGCTAGGACGCGGTGGAGTCGCGCAACACCGATGATGGCGTGCGTCAGATTGCCCGAGTCGACAGCGCATCGCCATGGCACCCATGACGCGTTCACGCGCGACAGCCGAGGGCGCCCTCGCCACACCCCTGATGGCGGAGTACTATGCACAGCGCGCAGGTGCGGGACTGATCATCACCGAGGGAATCCAGCCCTCTGCGGTTGGACAGGGCTACACGAACACGCCGGGTCTTCACTCAGCCGAGCAGGTTGAAGCGTGGAAGCAGGTGACAACCGCTGTTCACGAGGCCGGGGGCGTTATTTTTGCTCAGCTCATGCACGCGGGTCGCATTGGTCACCGCGCAACTCTTCCCGAAGGGATGGTCCCCCAGGGTCCGTCGGCTGTGCAGCCTCAAGGCAAGATCTTCACCCCTCAGGGACTACAGGAGTTTGAGGCTCCCCATGAGCTAACTGAGGCGGAGATACAGTCGACAATTGCCGACTTCACCCACGCCGCCAAGAATGCCATTGCCGCCGGGTTCGACGGTGTGGAAATCCACGGCGCCAACGGCTACATCATCCAGCAGTTCCTCTCCGTGAACGCGAACCAGCGCACCGACAGGTGGGGAGGATCTGCAGAGAACCGCCGTCGCTTCGCCCTCGAAGTTGCTCGGGCCGTGGCCAGCGAGATCGGGGCGGAGAAGACCGGGATCCGCCTCTCCCCCAGCTCAACCATCAACGATATTGTTGACGACCCCGACACTGCCGCGACATATGTGCCTCTTGTGGAGCAACTGGGGGAGCTCGACCTCGCCTACCTCCACATTGGCGAGCAGTCAGAACGCGACCTCACCCTGGAGCTGCGCAAGGCTTGGCCCAACACTTTTATCTTGAACCCGCGCACCGGGTTCGGAAACCCAACCGGCCCGGACGCCCTCGAACTGATCGAGGACGGGACAGCCGACATGATTTCCTTCGGTGCACTCTTTATTGCCAATCCCGACCTGCCCGTCCGACTCCGTTCTGGCGGTCCCTTCAACACTCCGATTCCCAGCGCCTTCTACGGTGGCGGGGCCGAGGGGTACACCGACTACACGATGCTGGCATAGAGCCAAGTCCTCTATCATTTGCCCAAGAGGCAATCTAGGGAACGGTCGAGGACGCAATGACGCACAACATTATCTTGGATGTCGACACTGGAATCGATGACGCGATGGCCATCATGTTCGCCGCGCGCCATCCACAGGTCGCCATCAAGGCAAT
Organism: Schaalia sp. JY-X169; assembly: GCF_014069575.1. NCBI lineage: Bacteria > Bacillati > Actinomycetota > Actinomycetes > Actinomycetales > Actinomycetaceae > Schaalia > Schaalia sp. JY-X169. Next base: position 825,927 of record NZ_CP059675.1, on the reverse strand, counting down.
CTCCTGTGTGGCTGGGAACACCTCTGTTGATCGAGTTGGTGAGAACACGCTACGCGTCCTCGACCTCATCCACGCACCCGATATCCCCGTTGCGATCGGCGCGCGCCGCCCCCTGATTGAAGAGGCACGTTCCGCGTCCGAGGTTCACGGAGAGTCGGGGCTAGGGAGCGTGAGTCTGCCACCCTCGCGGCGGAAACTGGACGATCGTGGCGCTATCGAGCTGTTGCGCTCCACTCTGATGAGTTCAGATCAGCCCATATCGATCGTCGCCCTCGCCCCCCAAACTAACATTGCCCTGCTGCTGCGAACCTATCCCGAGGTGGTGGACCATATCGAGCGGATCGTGTTCATGGGCGGCGCGGTCGGCATTGGCAATGCAACTGCGGCAGCAGAGTTCAACGTGTGGCACGACCCCGAGGCGGCCCACATCGTCCTTAACGCCGGTGTTCCGCTCACGATGTACGGGCTGGACGTCTTCTTCCAGGTTCGCGCAAGTGACAAGCAGATTGAAGACTTGCAGCAAAGCGGCGATCCTGTCGCTCATGCCCTGGGTGAACTGCTTGGCTTTGAGGCAGTAGATGAGGCAACCGGGCAGCCGTGGTCAAACCCAATCATTGGTGACGCGGGAGCCGTGTGCGCTCTGGTTGCTCCGGAGTTATTCACGTTCGAAACCCACCCCACCCAGGTGGAACTAGCACCGGGAATCGGAAGGGGTCAAACGCTGGTCGATCGTCGAGCGGTCCAAGTTGACCACGATCGGGAGCCCTGGCCAGACGTGCAGATCACGGTTGGTTGCAGACCTGAAGACGTCCTCGAGCTCTTCCTCGGAACTGTCCTCCACCGCCCCTGACGAAATCAGAAAGCCGGGAAGCACTCGCCGCGCTCGAGGACCCGTAGATTGTGTCGGCCGCATTCCTGGCTCTACGTTGTCCTTGTGTCAGCAGAACTACATCCGCCCAGTGCGGCTGAGACCAGAAACGCTGGCACAAGTAGTGTTTTCTTCGACATGGCAATCCTCCATGGGCTTCGTTCTCAGGGTTACACCTTCGACGATATGCGCGCGAAGACGTGGCAAACAGGGAGCGGTACACCCCCTCAAAGGTCGCCGATGTCTACAGCTCCACTCACCCAAGGTCGCCGATGTCTACCTAGGGCGCCATTGTTGAGACGAATTACCGGCGACCTATGCTGACCACGGCGACCCAGCGAAGATCAGCCGCGTCGCAGGAGTCAGTCTGCGACGTCGAGCCCGCCTAGGAATACCGCAACCACCCCTCCAGTTTCACGAAATGTATACGTGGGGAACAGGAGAGCCTCTGGCGTAGGAACCCCAGGGCCTCCCTTCGTCCCCACGTATAGATTTCACGCTGTGACGCTTGGACGGCGCCCTGAAACGTTGAAACTGGATGCGCACTAGGCACGTGAAAACCGGATGTGGAGGCGGCATATTGAATACCGATGTGGATGGGGAGTGTTGAAATGGGATTTTGGGCTTCCGAGATATCCGCACCATTGCAACGAAAAACCCTGGTGGGCCCAGAGGGACTCAATCAGAACACCTGGCGCAAGGTGCAGAAGCTCGCGGCCGCGTGGGAACAGGCACGAGCGAACAGCGGTGCTCGGCATCACCAGCGGCCGGAACCGCCGCTGATGCCTGTTGCACAGCCAAGTAGACGAGCTAGAGTACCGCTGACGCCGAGCGAAGTGGACTCAATCAGAACCCTGCGCGCCGCAGGCGTCAGCGTGAACCAGCTCGCGAAGCAGTTCGGCGTTCACAGATCCACCGTGTGGGGGAAAACTAGACAAACATGATGTCACTGTGACCTCGCTTGAGTACATCGTGGTACCCACACTCGACTCCATCCCCGAACCATCTCAACTTGCGTTGCAGCCCAGCCGATTGGATCGACCAATCTTGTTGCGATCGAATCTCTATCAGCTTGGCGGGCGTCTGGCGGAGTCAAGAGCACAAGTAACCCTGCACAGCGAATAAGCAGAGCTGCCTCGTCCGATTCGAGGCGGAACCGATGCCCATGCGCGAGCGCATTACGCAATGTCGCGATGGGATTTCTAAGGCAGCGCAACCAACTCGGGTCAAACTCATGCTCTTCAAGTTTCGTGAGGTACGTTTCCAGCGCGGGGAATTTGCCTGAAGCATCACCTGTCTGAATTCGAAAGAGCGGGCTGCCAAGCGACCATAACGTCCCACGTAGCGCCGCTTCGATAAGCGGGAATGCTGCACGACCAGCGTCAGAATACCTTCCTTCCCAATACAGACTCAGACATTCCGCAAACTCCTGACCCAGCTCGTCATTGCATCCGTATCGCCTAACAAAATGCGCCGCGATAAGACCTGGCTCGAGAACGCCGTACTCTTGCTTGATCGCATCAAGCTCACGCGCAAGCAATAAGCTATAGAATCGGGCATTGATCTGCTCTACACGTTCGAGTTCTTCAGTTTCTGCTTGCTCTGGGCCAACCGAAGTGCGTAATGGTAACCCGTTTGCTTCGAAAGTCGTACGAGTAACCAGCTGTCGGATACCCGAGCGCGAAAGTTCTCGCGATTGCTCCACGTTTGCTTCATGGTCTCCCGTCGGAGAATCAGTAGCCAACCAAATTTCAAGCGCGCTCAAAAGATCACGTGACCACCTATAACGCCTTAGTCGCCCGTCCTGAATATGCATCGGAAGCGTGAAATCGAACACGTGAGATTCCATGCCGAGAGACTCGGGCGGAATCGACTGCATATCCCGCACTGCTTTGTCACGCAAATCGGTAAGCCCGTACGCTTGCGAGTACTGCGCTGCAGTCTGCAGCCAATGCATTGAAAGCATCCCCTGCGACGCACTTGCAGTATCGAGATATGCCGCGGCAAGCACCCTTCGCGCCTCGGCTATTTCATCCGCATTCTCAGCAAGATCAACAAGAAGGTCTGTCACGCCTTCCTGAACAATCATTGACGCTTCATCTGCACGAATCTTCTCAAGAAGCTCTCGTACATCCTGTCGAGTCGGGTCTATAAAGTCGTCTGTTCGAGGAGGAACCACCAACGACTCAAAAGGCCTCAACAGAATTCCGGGCGGGACATCGCCTCGAATTGCCAGACTGTGTCCCATGGCGTACAACGCGCGGCGCAGGTCACGTTCCGTGGGTAGCTCATACTGACGCGCCACGCTCCAGGCTCGTCGAAGGCAGGACGCCCGGTAGTAGGGGTCAAGGTTCGAATTGGCCGCCAGATCCACGTAAATTTGGATGAGGCCGCTCGCTTGCTTGGGGCCGGAAATTCTTCTCGAGGTGAAGAGCAAGTCTAAGAGTTGGGCCTTCGGCAGTGGATGATTCACGAGTTCTGAGAGTTTTTCCCAAACTTCCTTCTCCTCAAGAGGCACCGTATCGATACCAGGAGGCCAGCTGCCATCGGGCGAAGAGAAACGAACTCCCATTCTTAGCGCACCCTTATGATTCGCTTCCTCCTCAAAACTGTGCGCAAAGGCCCTCTCAACGCAAACAATTAGCGCTGTTCTCTGGAACTCACCATCATCACCACGAAGCGCTACCGTCATTCGGTCAAGTAGATCCCAGGGTTCACGGGCTTCCACAGCTGCAGCGTCCAAGATTGCAGCTAAGGACTCCGCTTCTTCGCTTGTATAGTCGAGGCTAAATTTCTGTTGCGCATCTGCGTCAGACATCTTGCATCTATCCCATCAAGAATTCTGAAGGATAGCCCGCAGCAGGCTCAGTGCCACGATTTGAATGGCGCGTATACCGATCACGCCGCGTCCTTCAAGTAGGTGGCGTTGAAGACTGCGTCTTCGAGCCAGGACTTGAAGCTCTCGTTGTCCTGGAACTCCTTGAAAAGCTGCGTCTCGTCAGCGATGAGGCTCAGCATGGCCTTCGCCAGCGCCTTGTTACTCTCGACGCGGGCATTGACCGGGTCACCGTTCGCCTGGGCGTTGCGGTAGGCCTCGTCCTCGGCGACGAGGCGCGGGATCTCCTCGGCTATGCGGCGCTGGATGCGGTCTTCGTCTTCCCACTCGATATTGCCGAAGTGGTCATTGAAGCTTTTCACGATTGCGGAGAGCTTCTCGAGCGCGGGGTCATTGAGCATGCCGCTGCTGTTTGCGGGCACGGGCTCTAGGGAGCCTTCTTCGTCGTCGAGCACGATGCGCATCGCGACGGACTTCTCGGCCCGGTACGACTCAAGATCGATGTTCTCAAGAATGCCCGCGGAGAGGTCTTCATCCTTTGGTGCGGGAAGCTTCGGCACGAGGTTGTCGAGGAAAATTGCCCGCTTCTCCCACTCGACGCTGCCATAGGGCAGCACCGTTGCGAGGAAGTTGTAGGTGCGCAGGAACGCCTTCGCGTTGCCCTTAAACTTCACCTGGTCGTCTTCTTCGGGCAGCTCAATGTATTCCTGCACCGACCGATCAAGCAGCGGATGCAGGTGGTCGATTCTTACGCCATCGAGGTATCGACGCACGAAGTCGTCAACCTGTTCCGGCGTGTAGATCGCCATCGTATCGAGGTCATTGACTAGGTCGTGCAGCTTGTTCGCGTCGGTCTCCTCAGAGAGTACCGTCGTCCGGTAGTAAGGATCGAAGGCTCGCTTGATGTCGTCGGCGTCGTTCGCGAAGTCGAGCACGAAGGTGTCGCGCTTCGCCGGGTGCGCACGGTTGAGCCGCGAGAGCGTCTGCACGGCGAGCACTCCCGAGAGGGTCTTGTCGACGTACATCGTGTGCATGAGAGGTTCGTCGTACCCGGTCTGGAACTTGTTCGCAACGACGAGGATACGGAAGGGGTCTTCCTTGATTTTCTCGGCGATCTGACGCGAGGGGAATCCGTTGAGACTCGACTCGGTCACCTTCTCGCCCATGTAGTCGTGCTCACCCGAGAACGCCACGATCGCCTTGTACGGGCTCCGACGCTCGGCGAGCACCTTGCGCACAGCATGGAAGTACTCGATGCAGCGCGGGATCGAGGAGGTGACGATCATGGCACGCGCATGGCCGCCGACCTTCTGCTTCGCGATGACCTGCGCGAGGAAGTGGTCGACCATGATCTCGGACTTTTGCGCGATCGCGTGCTGGTTGCCCTCGACGTACGCGCGGAGCTTCTTCGATGCACGCTTCGCGTCGAACTCGGGGTCGTCCTCGACCGTCTTCATGAGCTTGTAGTAGCTGCCCACGGGCGTGTAGCTCGCGAGCACATCCATGATGAACCCCTCTTGAATGGCCTGCTTCATCGTGTACGAGTGGAATGGTCGGTATCCGATGGTTCCGTCTGCCTGAGGAACGGGATCGCCGAACATCTGCAGCGTCTTGTTCTTCGGCGTCGCCGTGAACGCGAAGTAGCTCGCGTTCGGCAACATCTTCTTGCCCTCGATGATCGCGTTGATTTGATCCTCGAAAGTGACCTCATCGTCGTCATCCACCTCGATGCCTGCCAGGGCGCGGGAGACGGCGGCGGAGGTCTTTGAACCTTGCGACGAGTGTGCCTCGTCGATGATGATCGCGAAGCGGCGGTCACGGTGATCAGACCCAATGTCGTCGAGGATGTACGGGAACTTCTGCACCGTCGTAATGATGATCTTCTTGCCATCAGTGATCGCGCGACGAAGGTCGCCCGATCTGTCGGCGTGCATCACCGTCGACCCCACCTGCAGGAACGACTTGATCGTCTGGGTAAGCTGACTGTCAAGGATGATGCGGTCGGTCACCACGATGATCGAATCGAAGGCGAGCTTGCCGTCGTACGTCGTCTCTGTCAGCTGATGCGTCAGCCACGCAATCGAATTCGACTTACCGCTGCCTGCCGAGTGCTGCACGAGGTACCGGTGCCCGGCACCGTTCTCTGCGACGTTCGACAGTAGCTTGCGCACCACGTCGAGCTGGTGGAAGCGCGGGAAGATTGCCTTGCGTTTCTTTTTGTTGGACTTCAGGTCTTTCTCTTCGACGATCTGTGCGTAGTTCTCGATGATCCCGGCGAGGCTCAGCGGCGAGAGCGTCCGCTTCCAGAGGTAGTCGGTCTTCACCCCGTTCGGGTTTGGCGGGTTGCCCGCACCATCGTTGAAACCCTGATCGAAAGGCAGGAACCAGGACGCCTTGCCCTTCAGTTCAGTACAGAACTTCACGCGCTGATCATCAAGGGCGAAGTGTGCGAGCGTTCGCCCGAATCCGAAGAGCGGATCCCGCGGGTCGCGGTCGCGCTGGTACTGGGCAACCGCGTCTTCCACGGTCTGCTTCGTGATGTTGTTCTTCAACTCGAAAGTCAAGATCGGCAGACCGTTGACGAACGCGACAAGGTCGATGGCGTCGCCGGGCTTGCTCACGCTGTGATGCACTTGGCGCGTGATGACCCAACGATTGGCGTTGAAGGCCTCTGCCGCACGCGCGTTACCGGGCGTGGGCATCGGGTAATACAGGTCGACGTGATGACCGAGGTGGTCGACGCCGTTACGCAGCAGGTGCACCACTCCACGTTTCGTGATCTCGCCCTGTAGGCGTGCGAGGAACTTATGCTGCCCCGGCGAATCAGCATTCAAACCAAGTGCCTCTGACAGGTGCGGTTGCGTCGCGGCGACGAAACCAGCCAACTCGCCGAGGTCGAGCGCATATGACGCATTGAACGCCGCAGCGTCGCCTTCGCGCCAACCGATCTCTGCCGAGTCATGCTCAGTCATCTGAGCGACGATGAGTTTCTCGAGGCTCTCTTCGTTGAGGTATTTCACGGTTAGGCCGCCTTCTCGCTCGCAGAGCCCCATTCGAGCTTGACCTTCAACGAGTGGCCCCATTTGTAGTCTTTCGTGATCCGCTGCGCTTGCCCGAGCACGATGCTTGGTGCAATGCCGAGCTCGTGTGCGAGTTCTTGAACTGCGGCGAGGTTTCGGCTCGTAGGAATGCGGTGTACGAACTCCTGCGGGATCAGTGTCCTAGAAGCAAAGTTGTCGGCTTCGTCTTCTTCCTTACCTTCGGTGCCCTGCACGAACACAGTCTTATGCCCGTGCAACAGCACATGCCCGAGCTCATGGAAGAGTGTGAACCAGAGTTGGTCGTCCGACTTACCCCTGACAGATAACTGCACAACCGGGTGCTCCGCAATCCAACGAGTCGCGCCGTAGACGCCGAACCCAGGGATCGGCGGGATGAGGACGAACGCCACTCCCACCTCGTGCAGTAACTCCTTGATCTTACGGAGGGACTCGATGGGGTTCGGTTCTACGGTGAGTGCGCGCAATGCTGGAATCAGACGTTCCAGAGCATCACGATCGAAATCGGGCAGGTCATCGATTGCGGCCTCACGCTCGCCGAGCGCCAACCATGTCGCTTGCTCGTGTGTCTTGTCGGTACTGAGCTTCGTCTTGCGGTACGCGACCTTCGCGTGCACCCATGTCGCCTCAAACGCTCCCAAATCCCCAATGCGGAATAGCTCCAGAAGCTCGCGCACCGTTCCAGCCTTGTCCTTGTTGGAAGACATCAGAAAACCGAACCTGCGAAGGTAGGGCAACGGAAACAACTTGGCCTGGTCGTACTGCGCCTCGAGCTTCTCGCACTCTGCGAGACGTGCGAGGTCCTCGCGGTAGATTGCCTCCGTGCGGTTCCACAACCTCGCCGGGGTGCCAGTAACACGCTCGAGAGCAATCGACAGAGTAGCGGAGAGTGGCGCCTTGCCAGAGAGCAGCTCGGACACATGCTTTGGCGTGACGTCAAGCCGACGTGCAAGCTCCGCAGCGTTGATGCCGTTCTCGTCGAGCCATTCCTGGATGAAGTCGCCCGGTGAGACTGCGTAGTCAGGCAGTGTCGGGGTCATGCTGTTGTGCGTCATGCCGCGATCTCCTCTCTGTTTACTAGTGGTAGTCAACGATCTCGATAATCCAAACGATGATGTCGTTACCTTCGGGTTCTACAATTAATCGCCAGTTCTTCGTCAACCTCGCAGACCACTGTCCTTGGCGGTCTTGCTTCAGCTCTTCCCAGTTGCCTGCGCCGAGCAACAGATCGGCCGGTTCGCTTGCCCTGCGCAGCTCCGTGAGGCGCAGCCGTAAAGACTTGGCCACCTGCACACCCAGCTTGCGCTGCATGTACCGTTCTTCGGTGCATTGTTTCTCAAGCTCGTTGGTTGCGTATCTCAACTCCATTATGTTACCTGAATCGTAACACTTTTTGAAGTAGTGCGGAAATGCTGGGGCTCAATCGTCTTCGTGCCCTAACAAATCTTCGAGACTAGTCCCGTCTTCATCAAGACTGACGTCGGGCATTATCGGATCGGGAAGTGTCTCCGCGACTGCGCGCACATCGACCTGCCCCGTCACCACATCGGCGACTAATCGCGTGCGGAACTCTTCCAGAAGTAGAATCTCTGTGCTGACACGGTTCGACGTGCGTTCTATAGCTCGGGATTCCACATGCTCACGCTTGACAATATTTCGTTGAATATCGATCGGTGGAACAGAAAACTCCATCCTCCGCAGAGCCGACAACGGAAGGTTGTTTGCCAGCCCTTCGGCACCACTAATGGCCGCAAGAACTTGCTGGCGGTACGATCGGGAATTCATCGATATCGCGAGAAAATCCGTATCAATATCGGGACGCAACACAAGCCTGAAAGTCTTATCGCTCAGGATCGACTGATGCACTAGCCCAACAACACGTGCGGCGGAACCGACCAAATCTGCTGAACCATTCGCCCTCGAGACCAAGAGATCTCCCTCAGCAATACACAGCGCCGTTGGAACTACGAATCCATCCGGTAGCCGTTTCACCTGATCGGCACGAAAGCGACCGTTGTTAACACAACCTGACTTGACCACTCCCCATTCACCGGGACCAGGCACCTGACTCTCCGCTTGCGGGCTAACACCTTGATCGACACGCAATAGAAGTGTCTTCAGTCTCTTACGTGGCCATGCGCCTTCTTCAATAAGCTTGTCTCGCACCGCTGCTCGTTGTTCCTCGAGGAGGGTGATGAGGCGTCGCTTGGCGGCGATGGCGTTGTCGATGCGGGCGTTCGCGTGGGCGAGGTACTTTACGATCGCTGTCTGCTCCTCCACCGGAGGCAGGGGAACTTGACTCGACAGGAAGCTGTCGATCGGAACCGTCTTCCGAAGGCCTCGGTACAAAGGCCTCAGTCCCTTCACGTCATCGACAGACTTATAGAACAGGTTTAGATACTCTGCCAGGACTTCGTCTTCCACAACGAACCGGTTGTAGGCACCAGTGATCATTCCCCGTTGCCTGGCGCGCCCGACCGTTCGAGGTGTCTCATCGACATCAAAAAGACACATAATCAAGTCGCCATCTTCGATGGCCTGGTAGTCATCGAACGCGGCGGGCATCTTGCCCTTCCCGCCATCGATGTCGCGGTAGATTACGCCAGCTTTGGTTAGAGACAGCAAGTCATAATCGCTACTTCGTAGACCGACCTTCTCGTGTTTCGGCTCTAGGAGAGCCTTGTTTCTCGACATGTGCCAGTGATCCGGAATGCTCGGACACCACGGCATGCTTGTTTCCTGCTGATTGAGGTACTGCGGCAGGTCACGAAACATCACTAGTCTCCCGCGATCTCTGCGATGAGGTCATCTGTCTCGGCTTCGAGCGCTCGGATGTCGGCCTGAATTTCGGCGAGGGTGCGCATCGGGGTGGGCTTGTAGAAGTGGCGAGTGAATGAGATCTCGTAGCCGATCTTGGTCTTCGATTCGTCGATCCAGGCGTCAGGGGCATAGGGCAAGACCTCCCGGCGGAAGAACGCCTCGATGCCTGTCTCGAACTCGCCCGTCGGCTCGGTGAGCGGCACTTGCTCTGTGTCGCGCAGTTCTGCGTCGGGCTCGTACTCAACGACGCGCTGCTCACCACCGATCGTCACCGCGAAGCGTCCTCGCAGCGGGTCGGCCACCGCGCTCTTCGGCAATACCTTCTTGATGACAGCGGGCGCGTTTTCGTCGCGCTCACCCACCTCCTTCAGCTTTTTGATCTCCGCGGCCTTGTACGCGCGCTCGGGGTCGATGCCGCGGATACGCAGCGGGCGTTCGACCACGATCTTCGAGTAGCCGAAGTCCTCACCGTCGAACACCTTCGAGTGGTCGGGGTCGTCGAACTCGTCGAAGGCATTGAACGCCGCGAGTACCTTGTCGGCGTCGGCAGCACTGACCTCGACACCCTTCTCGCCGAGGTTCTTGCGCAGCGGGGTGAACCAGTCGACCGCGTTAATCAGTTGGACCTTGCCCTTGCGGCGCTCTTCCTTGCGATTCGAGAGCACCCACACATAAGTGGCGATACCTGTGTTGTAGAACATCTTGAGCGGCAACGCGACGATCGCTTCGAGCCAGTCGTTCTCGATGATCCACCGTCGCATGTTGCTCTCGCCTTGCCCGGCGTCACCGGTGAAAAGCGACGAACCGTTATGCACCGATGCAATGCGTGAACCAAGCACCGTATCTTGCTTCATCTTGTCGATGAGGTTCGCAAGAAACATAAGTTGGCCGTCACTCGAACGCGTAACAAGCGAGTATTCGTTGTCACCCGCGTGCGAGACGATAAACCGCGAATCGATAATTTTCTTCGCACCACCGAGGCGCTCCTGGTCGGTCTTCCAGCTCTTGCCATACGGTGGGTTCGAGAGCATGAAGTCGAACTCCTGCCCAGCGAATGCATCGTTCGAAAGCGTCGAGTATTCGGGGCCACCGACGATGTTGTCGGCAGCTGCACCATCACCCTTGAGAATCAGGTCGGCCTTGGCGATTGCATAGGTTTCAGCGTTGATCTCCTGGCCGTACAAGTGCGTAGAAATTTGCTTACCCGCGGGCTCGGTGAGCTGCTTTAGAGTCGCTTCGGCCACAGTAAGCATGCCGCCAGTTCCCATCGCGCCGTCGTACAAGCGGTATGTGCCCGAAGGGATCTTGTCTGCAATGGGTTCGAACATTAGCCTCGTCATGAGACGCACCGCGTCACGCGGCGTCCAGTGCTCACCAGCTTCCTCATTGTTCTCTTCGTTGAAACGACGCACGAGTTCTTCGAACACCGTTCCCATACCGTGGTTGTCGAGGCCCGTGGGTGAAAGGTCAAGGTCGGGCTGCAGGAACTTCTCTATGAGCGAGCCCAGCGCGTCAGCCTTGGTGAGACGCGGAATTTGGTTGCGGAACTCAAAGTTGTCGATGATTTCCTGCACGTTCGGCGAGAAGCCATCGAGATAGGCCTCGAAGTTCTGCCGCAGACGTGTCTGATTCGCGGTGCTGCGCAGGTCTTTCAGCGTGAAGCCCGAGGTGTTGTAGAAGTCCTGCGCTGCGGCACTGCGCAGCGGGCCATCCTGGTTCGCGATGCCCGCGCCGTCCAGCGTCTTCTTCATTTCGATCACTGCGTCGCGAGTTGGTTCAAGCACGCTGTCGAGTCGCCGCAAGACAGTGAAAGGCAAAATAACATCGCGATACTTACCGCGCACGTACAGGTCGCGAAGCACATCATCGGCAATGCCCCAGATTAAGGCGACGATCCGTGCGTGATTGATAGAACTGTTCACCAATGAAAATCCTTTGGGTCGTGCGTAGTAGTGCAGATACCTGCCCCGAACTAGGCAAGTCTGGCCTTACTGGAAGACGGTATCGGACACCACTGACATTCTCGCAGAAGCCAATGGATATTCAGACTTACTGGTATGGAATTATGCTGGCGGTGTAAGAGAGCCGAGGTATCAGATGAGTGAAGTCAGACGAGGGCCAGGTCGCCCTTCGTACGATTCAAAGCAGAAACTTCTGGCAGCGGCATGTGCACTCTTAGCAGAACGCGGATTCGAAGCGACGAGTCCACAGATGATTCAGCAACGCTCAGGCGTCGGGCATGGCAGCATGTACCACCACTTTCGCGGCAAGGAAGATGTTGCGTTGAATGCCATCAGTCACATGCGGGGTCAGTCCATCACCTTTCTCGAAGGCCAGCTCCAACATGGCACAGAATCGGACCCTGCCACTGTGTCTGCAAGGGTTGAAAAGGCACTAGAACACTTATTCACACGCCGCGAAGGCCAGGCATTGATCCGCCTGTTGGCCGACTCTGTCGTAGGCGCAATCAAACCATTGGCAGCCACCATCGAAGACTGGCTGAACGACATTCAGGTGGGTATCATCATCGCGCTTCGCAATGATCAACCCGGAGATGATCCTGAGATCGCTGATGCTGCTGCTCGCTTTCTTGCCCCCGAATTCCAGACACGCGCAGACGAACTCCTCATCGCGGCACTTGGGCGAGGGCTACTCGGACTCTCTCGACCTGCCTCCCCTATAAGAATCGAGTAAACCAAGGTATTCTTGGCTACACAGCAATTACATACGGACTAGTACGTACCTCGATCTGCCAGAGGCGTGGTAGCTCAAGGCGGTCTAGAAATACGCTCATTAATTGAGGTGTGATCGAAGTTCCATGGGAACTGGTGTGCACCTACTCTGCATGAAGCACTTTCGGGTTACACCTGAGTTGGACCACTTTAGTTACCCGTGTTGGTTTTGAGGTTGGTGAGTATTTTTTGTGTTTGGGCGCTGATTTTGGGGGTGGCGGTGATTTGTTGGCCGCTGATCTGAATGGTGACGTCTCGTAGGGGCCGGAGGGTTTGTACCAGTTTTTTCAAGGTGGTCCCAGTTGCTGCGTAGAGGTAGCGGTTGATGGCTAGGGCAGTGAAGACCACGGTGAAATGGGCTTCAACAGCATCTCGCTCACGGTGGAAGATAGGGCGAGCCTGCAGATCGGTTTTACTCATGCGGAACGACTGCTCCACATGCCACAGTTCGTGGTAAGAAGCGACAACCTCTTGGGCGTCCATCACCGTTTTAGGGATGTTAGTGATGTAGCCTTTCCACCCGGCAAGCAGCAGGGCCCGCTCAAAAGTGGCTTGGTCAAAAACACGTTTGGTGCCACTGGTCTTCACAAACCTGGCCGCTTTACCGGGCCTTTCACCGCTGATAACTGCTTCGGCTCGTTCACGCTGCTTCTGGAGAGTGTGACGGTCTCTTACTGCGCGTTTGTGGCGGTGTTGCCACACCGTGCGCCACGACCTGGCGTGGGCCACATTGCCTGGGTCCCACACCGGCGGAGTGAGAGGAACACTGCCCTCCGGGTCAGCGCGGGGCTTACCGCGCTTCAAGGTAGTGGTGTCAACGATTTGACCATCGGTAGCGTCACTGCCGTGCCAGTGGAAGTGGCCCGCCAAGTCCTGGGGTGCTTTCGTCATCCGCGATCCCACAATGAACCGCAACCCGGCTTCCTCGATGGCATCAAGGTTGGTTGCTGACAGCATTCCCGCATCTGCTACCACCACCATGTCAACCACGTTATTACGGTCAGCGAAGGCTTTGATGACTGGAAGGATGGTTTGGGTTTCGGGTTTGTTACCAGCAAAATAGTGGATCTCTAAAGGGAAACCCGCCCGATCCACCAGTAAGCCCACCACGATTTGAGGGTCAACCCGGCGTTCTTTAGAGAACCCGACCTTGCGGTAGTCATCCTCCTTCTCAGCCTCAAAATACAAGGTCGTCACGTCGTAAAGCAGCAGGGACAGGCCACTCGTAACCAGGGAATGATTGAAGCAGGCCTTCGCGATTTGGCCCCGGTAATCACGCTCCCCAGCCCGCGTCAAGGCTCGTTTGAAGGTTGAGTAATGCACGGGGGTGACCCCCAGTTCTTCCAATACGCGGCAACTATCAACCATTGAAGTTGGCTCCACCAAACGGGCCAGGACCAGTTGAAAGAACCCCTCATCTGCGATTACATCAAACCCGAGAGCATCCCACGCATTTTGGATCACTTCCACCAACAAGCGTGATGACTGAGACTGCACAACAGCCCCGCCACGCACTGTGGGGTCTAAACCTAAATCCAGTTCCTCTTGACCCGGATGCAGCCGCTCCCGACCTACCTGCATTAGTGCGGCAAGCTCACCGGGGCTGTGAGCTGACCCCAGATGCTCAACAATGCGGTACTGAAGCGGTCCAGGTTTAGTTCCGTCCTTTTTGAGAGGATGGAGCAATGCCAGTAAAGTATGACAAGTCGTTTCGGGATCGTGCGGTACGCATGGTTTTGGATCGGCTAGAAAATGATCGGTCACTGTCGCAGTCAGCAGTGATCAAAGAGACGGCGCCTCGCCTTGAGATCGCTAATGAGACACTGCGCAGATGGATCAATCAAGAACATGTTGATGCCGGCAGGCGCCCTGGTGTTTCGACTGAGGAATCTGCTGAAGTTCGCAGGTTAAAGCGGGAAATCGCGGAACTGAGAAGAGCTAATGAAATCTTGAAAACTGCGTCAGCGTTTTTTGCAGCCGAGCTCGACCGCCCCGTGACGAGATGATCGCGTATATCGACATGTACAAGCATCGTTTCGGGGTCGAGCCGATCTGCCGCACTTTAGGTGCGACAGAGAGCGGGTTCCTCACTTCCAGAGGCTACAGGGCTGCTAAAACGCGTCCTGTCTGTCACAGGGAAGTACGTGATCGCCAGTTGTTACCCGTGTTGCGTGAGGTTCACGCCAATAATTACGGGGTTTACGGCAAACGCAAAATGTGGCATGCCTTACGCCGGCAGGGTTGGATGATCGGGCGTGAACAAACCGGGCGTCTTATGCGCAAGGCCGGCCTTCAAGGGATCCGCCGAGGTCGTAAACCCATGACTACCTGCGGATCTAAGACAGTTGATGCGCGTCTGGATTTGGTGGACCGTAAATTCACTGCCGTTGGCCCAAACCGGCTTTGGGTGGCAGACATTACGTATGTGAGAACTACGTCCGGGTTTTGTTACACCGCCTTTGTCACCGACGTGTTCTCCCGCAAGATCGTGGGATGGTCCACCCGCTCGACGATGCGAACCGAAGACCTGCCTTTGGAGGCGTTGGAACACGCACTGAACAGTGCAAAAAAACAGGCCCTAACTGGTTTAGTACATCATTCAGATCGCGGATCTCAATACGTGTCGATTCGTTATTCCGAGCGTCTGGAAGAAGCCGGCATTACCCCATCGGTTGGGTCACGCGGAGATTCCTATGACAATGCGCTGGCCGAGACCGTCAATGGCCTTTACAAAGCCGAACTCATCCACGCCCGCCGGCCCTGGCCCTCCGTAACCGAGGTCGAATTCGAGACGCTGAAATGGGTTCACTGGTGGAATCACGACCGTCTCCACGAAGCCTTAGATTACCTGACCCCAACCGAATACGAAGCAAACCACCATAACACCAATGCCAGAGCAAAAGCCCTAGCATAAACAGCGGAACAAAACCTGGACCGCTTCAGTACTGGCCCCCACTCTTATCCACGATCTGCACCGCGGTCGCCCCCGAAGCGGTGGGAACTTTACGCAAAAAGGGACTCACCTGGGCATTCTACCAACCCCGTTAGTTACCCAAACCCCAAACCCAAACCACCCATGACCAGCACAAACACAAACCCAACACACCAAAAGAGCCCCAGGTGGTCCAAGTCAGGTTACTGGAAGACGGTATCGGACACCACTGACATTCTCGCAGAAGCCAATGGATATTCAGACTTACTGGTATGGAATTATGCTGGCGGTGTAAGAGAGCCGAGGTATCAGATGAGTGAAGTCAGACGAGGGCCAGGTCGCCCTTCGTACGATTCAAAGCAGAAACTTCTGGCAGCGGCATGTGCACTCTTAGCAGAACGCGGATTCGAAGCGACGAGTCCACAGATGATTCAGCAACGCTCAGGCGTCGGGCATGGCAGCATGTACCACCACTTTCGCGGCAAGGAAGATGTTGCGTTGAATGCCATCAGTCACATGCGGGGTCAGTCCATCACCTTTCTCGAAGGCCAGCTCCAACATGGCACAGAATCGGACCCTGCCACTGTGTCTGCAAGGGTTGAAAAGGCACTAGAACACTTATTCACACGCCGCGAAGGCCAGGCATTGATCCGCCTGTTGGCCGACTCTGTCGTAGGCGCAATCAAACCATTGGCAGCCACCATCGAAGACTGGCTGAACGACATTCAGGTGGGTATCATCATCGCGCTTCGCAATGATCAACCCGGGGATGATCCTGAGATCGCTGACGCTGCTGCTCGCTTTCTTACCCCCGAATTCCAGACACGCGCAGACGAACTCCTCATCGCGGCACTTGGGCGAGGGCTACTCGGACTCTCTCGACCTGCCTTCCCTATAAGAATCGAGTAAACCAAGGTATTCTTGGCTACACAGCAATTACATACGGACTAGTACGTACCTCGATCTGCCAGAGGCGTGGTAGCTCAAGGCGGTCTAGAAATACGCTCATTAATTGAGGTGTGATCGAAGTTCCATGGGAACTGGTGTGCACCTACTCTGCATGAAGCAGTTTCGGGTTACAGGTACGGGTCGAACAATCTCGGCAGAACCCCGAGTGCGCGCTGCACCAGATTTTGCTCGCTTAACGGCGCTTGTGCTTCATCTTGCTGATGAACTACATGCTGAGGAGCTCCGCAACCGGCAGATCTCGGTTGATATGGCTGACGAGAAAACCACCACAAGTCATGACAGAACGGGAGGATACGGTGAAGGCACAATCCGGAGCGCCAGTTGAACTTGGAAACTTCACGGCACCAACCGCGGTCACGTACCAACGCGTTTCAACGAAGGAGCAGGCGGCCAAAGGAGGTCGCGATGAGGGCTTCTCAATTCCTGCCCAACGAGAGGCAAACGCGCGAAAGGCCGAGTCTCTTGGTGCTCAGATTGTCAGAGAGTTTGTCGATGCAGGTGAGTCCGCTCGATCGGCAGACCGACCTGAGCTGCAACGGATGCTCGAGTTCGTAGTTTCGCACCGCGTTACTTACTGCATTGTTCACAAGGTTGACCGTCTCGCTCGTAGCCGTATCGATGATGTCGAAATTCATCGCATCCTTATTGCTAACGGCGTGACACTCGTTTCTGCTACCGAGAACATCGACGAGACCCCCTCGGGGATGCTGCTGCACGGCATCATGTCCTCGATTGCCGAGTTCTACTCCAAGAACCTCGCCACTGAGGTCACCAAGGGCCTGACTCAGAAGTTCGAGACCGGCGGCACACCAGGGCGCGCACCCATCGGCTACCTCAACGTCCGTAAGCGCGACGAGCAAGGCCGCGAGTACCGCACCGTCGAGATCGACACCGAGCGGGCACCCTTCGTGAAATGGGTGTTCGAGCAGTACGCCACCGGTGACCGCACCGTCGTCGATCTCCTAGCTGAGGTCACCGCACGCGGCCTCAACACCGTGCCGACACCGCAACGACCGTCAGGCCCCGTCGCGCGCTCAGGCTTTTTCAAACTACTGCGCAACCCTTACTACATCGGCGTTGTCCGCTACAAAGGGGCCGAGCGGCCGGGCACACACGAGCCGCTAATCGATATCGAAACCTGGCAGCAAGTCCAAGCACTGCTTGATTCGCGCAGGATTGCCTCTGAACGGCGACGTTCACACGACCACTACCTCAAAGGCACACTGTACTGCGGATCGTGCGGATCACGGATGCAACTGGACTACCCAGCCAACAAGCAAGGCGTCCGATACGGCTACTACGTCTGCTCAGGGCGAGCTTCGAGACGCAAGAACTGCACTCGCCGCGCCGTTCCCATCGGTGTCGCTGAGCAACTCGTCGCCGACTGCTACCAAGACATCGCAATCACCGAGGCCGAGTACACCGCCCTCGCCGCGCAAGTCGAGGCCGCGTTCGATAAGCGCCTCGCCTCCCGCTCCCAAGAACTGGCCGAGCTGACCGAGAACCGCAAGCGGCTCCAGAACGAGAGCGACAAGCTCCTCGCCGCGCATTTCGCCGACGCCATCGACCTCGACACATTGAAGCGCCACCAAGACCGCATCCGTACCGGCGTCGCCGACATCGACCGGCGCCTCGCCAGCGAACACGACCACCACACCGGGGCACGCAAACAACTCAGTACAGCCCTCGGCCTGCTGGTCGACTGCGCCACGCTCTACGCTCGCACGAACGACCAAGGCAAACGGCTCGCGAACCAGGCGCTCACTGACGGCATCGAGATCAGCGAAGACGAAAGGGCGACGATTCGACTCGCTGAGCCCTTCGCGGCCCTCAAACCAAAACCCGCATCAACCGATGTCAGGTGTTCTAATACGTCTTCAATTGTGGGCCCAGAGGGACTCGAACCCCCGACATCCACGGTGTAAACGTGGCGCTCTAGCCAACTGAGCTATAGGCCCTGCAGTTACTGTCCGCGCCTTACGCTTCAAGCAACCGTTACATCATAGTGGTAAACCCTCGTCTGCCCCAAAACGCCGCCCAGCAGCTTGAGGGTGTCCTTCACCACTGCTTGGGCACTTCCCCATCCGCTAGGAAGTCCGCACTCACTTCGTAGAGGCGATCGACATCGTCAGCCACCATCGCCTCGAAGAAGGCGAAAGCATGGATCATGCCCGTGGCCACAATGAGGTGAGCAGAGGAACCCGCAGCCCTCATGGCCTCAACGTATGAGACGGCCTCGGAGAAAAGCGGATCGTACTCCGCCGCAATCACCAACGTCTCCGGCATCGCGGCGTTGAAGGGTCCGAGCCCGGGTGAAGCCTGCGCGCGGTCATCGCCCTCGTTGAAGTAGTTGTCGAAGTACCACTGAACCCGCTCTGCTGACAGGAAATAGTTCTGTCCGTAGGTGTCCATGGTCTCCCCGCTCATCGTGTAATCGAGGCTGGGGTAAAGCAGCACCTGCCGGTCAATAGGCGAACGCCACTCCCCACGTGCAACCCGCTGAGCGATGGACGCCAGCTTCGCCGCGCCACCCGAATCCGCAAACCCGTGGATCTTGCCCGTGACCCTCACGCCCGGCAATCCGTGACTTACCTCCTGAAGGGCCGCATACGTCTGTTCGAGGCCGATCGGGTATCGCGCCTCCGGAGACCTGGCGTAATCAACAGAAACAACCACCATCCCGGAAGAACCCGCTAAGCGGCGGGCCGAGAAGTCGTAAACATCGAGGTCTCCTGCCATATGCCCACCTCCGTGAACGAAGAAGACCACATCACAAGCTTCTTCGGGTTCAGGGATGTAGATACGCACCGGAATCCCACCCAGTGCTGATTCACGAACCTCTGCTACAGCCACCGCCGGGAGTGCGAACTGATTCAAACTAGCAAGCGCAGCGCGTGCTGAATCCGGGGTCGGTTGGACGCCCTCGGCGGCAGCCTTCACGACGAGTGGGTTCAACTGGTCCAGGTACTCGCGGAAAGCAGGATGAAGACTCATGACGCCACCGCCAGTGCATTCTGCTTCTTAAACCAGCGCCAGATCAAGAATGTCCCGATCAGGAATGTGGCCTCCGCAAAGACGATGAAGATCATCGGGGCCACTGAGACCGGGATGTTCGTGCCCGCTACCAACCCACCGGTGGCATCTGCGATCGCGGCGAAAATCATGATGATGACGACCGACCCCGCGTAGCTAACTGCCCAGAAGATGGAGAACGTCACCGCGATTTGGCGAGGTGTGACACCCGGTCGAATGAACGCGGTCTGCACGAAGAAGGGCATTGGGAAGAAGATCACGAAGCCAAGGATGACGCCGATGAGAACTTCAAGGCGATGCCCCGACATCGCCAGTACTGCGGCGGCAGCAATCACTTGCGCGAGGGCGCACCACACAACAACAAGTGGCTTGGTCGCGTTGTCTGTTTTTGCGGATACTACCGTGCCGCTCAGTGCCCCGACGATCCCCGCGTAAACCACCCAGCGGATCGTCGACGGATCCATGAATGTGAATGCGACGATGTAGTAGCTCAAGAGCCCGGTATATGCGAGGGCGAAAACCCAGTTGAACCACTCTTTGAAGCCATCCTTCATCGTAAAGGAAGTGTCCTGGGCCACCTCTTGCGCGGGTTCCGGGCGCAGAACCATCTTGGAGACGATCCACCAGGCGACGAGAAGGATTAGAGACAGCGAAGCAGCAATGAGGACGCCAATGATCGGCCGCCCCACCACCATTCCACCGAACGTCATGGCAACCGCGAGGCCGGTGTTGAAGGCAACAGAGCCGATACCGTTGGCGATCTGCAAATCGCGGCCGGTGAGGACCTTCGCCGCGATAGCGGACCCCATCACAACCATGAGGGCTCCACCAAGCCCCATTACGAAGCGGATGAAGAAAACCAACGGGAAAGCCTGAGTAAGGGAAACCAGTCCGCCGAAGACGATCAGTGCGCCGGCCAGTGCATAGGAGTTACGAATCCCCATCCGCACAATGACATTGGCAGCCACCAGGGATCCAACGACCTGCGCGAGCGTAATCGCGTTGGTCATAACCGCAGTTCGAGAAGCGCTAAACCCCAGGCTCGTCACATACATGTCGCCCCAGTTCCAGGCGAGGGCGAACAGCATGTAGCTGGTGAAAGTGGTTGCGACCAGCAGGATCTTGCGCGATAGAGAAAGATCAGCGTAGAGGTGGCCAACCATGTCGGCCATGGAAGTTGATGTGGGAGAGCCCGCCTCAGAAGAGGGAGATTTGGGCACCTTTGCAACGTTCGACATTGTCGTGTTCCCTTGGGTAGTGCCGTCCCAATGGCGGCAGACACCTAATGTAAGCACACGCCAGTACCCCCGAGGCGTCAAGTCGACAAGTGTCTCAGCAGTTGTCCAAAGTCAGAACACTGCCAGCCGTAGAGTATGCGCTATCTACCTCTTGCGAGGGCGCGCCACCAGGCGCATTGCAGCCCAATCAGGAGCCACCGACGTTGCGGTCGTAGCCTTGAGGCCCGCGGTCTTCGCGGCCTCAGCAACCTGGTCGATCGGGACAGACGACTTCCGCCCCGGCTTCGGCGTCATCACGTAGACGATGCCACCGGCATCATCCAGGTTTGCACTGGCATCCATCAGGACATCAGCCAGGTCCTCTTCAAACGCATCTTCTTCACGCCACCAAATGAGGACACCATCAACCATGTCCTCGTAGTCCCAGGCGACAATGGTTCCGCCGGTTTCCTTTTCAACGGTTGCCCGCAAAGTGTTGTCCACGTCCTCATCAAAGTAGAACTCTTGCACTACTTGACCAGGAGCAAACCCGAGGCCCTCGCCCACCTGTCAAACCACCTTCCGAATGGATACAGTTACTACCGATCAGATACTGCTCTGACCGATAGATCAAACCCTATTCTATAGCGGCGCGGTCGGTGCAAATGAGACGCTCAATTTGTCGGTGAGTCCAAGTTCATGGCCCGAAAGTCCCAGATCTGTCGCCAAGTCGGCCCCGATTGTTGGACAATAGGACTATGCCAGCCCACTGAACGTGGGCACTCAAGACTTCAAGGATGTGGTTGCTAGTGACTCCCCTGAACCGGCCAGTCGTAAACGGAATGCTCAGCCAGGTACCCGACAACGACCCCGATGAGACGCAGGAATGGATCGATTCTCTCGAGGGCCTTATTGCAGAGAAGGGCGCGCCTCGAGCTCGTTACCTGTTGCTGCACATGTTGGATGAGGCCCGTCGTCGTGACGTGTCGATCCCGCTTGAGACAACAACTCCCTACATCAACTCCATTCCTGTAGAGCAGGAACCTTACTTTCCCGGTGATGAGGCAATGGAGAAGCGCTATCGCATGTGGATCCGCTGGAATGCGGCCGCAATGGTGACCCGCGCTCAGCGACCCGGGGTTGGGGTCGGCGGACACATCTCTTCTTACGCTTCAGTTGCCACTTTGTACGAGGTCGGACTGAACCACTTCTTCCGCGGCAAGCAGCACCCCGGCGGCGGCGATCACATTTTCTTCCAGGGTCACGCCTCCCCCGGTAACTACGCACGCGCGTTCGTTGAGGGGCGCCTTACCGAGGACGATCTGGACGGATTCCGTCAGCAGGCTTCGACGGAACACGGTCTCCCCTCTTACCCGCACCCCCGCCAGCTTGACTGGTTCTGGGAGTACCCGACCGTGTCGCTCGGCCTCGGCCCCGCAGCCGCTATCTACCAGGCGTGGGTTGACCGTTACCTGCACCTTCGCGGCCTCAAAGACACCAGCCACCAGCACACCTGGGCATTCCTTGGTGACGGTGAAATGGACGAGCCAGAATCACGTGGACTCCTGCAAATGGCAGCAGTTCAAGGGCTGGATAACCTTACATTTGTCGTCAACTGCAACTTGCAACGCCTTGATGGTCCTGTGCGTGGTAACGGACAGATCGTCCAGGAGCTGGAGGCATTCTTCAAGGGTGCTGGCTGGAACGTCATCAAGGTCCTCTGGGGCCGTGGCTGGGACCAGTTGCTTGCTGCAGACAAGGATCACGCCCTCGTCAACCTGATGGGTAACACCCTGGACGGCGACTACCAGACCTTCAAAGCCAATGATGGCGCTTACGTGCGTGAGCACTTCTTTGGTCGGGACCCACGCACCAAGGCGATGGTTGAGAACTGGAGTGACCAGCAGATTTGGGATCTGCGTCGTGGTGGCCACGACTACCGCAAGGTCTATGCAGCCTACAAGGCAGCGATGGAACACACCGGTCAGCCCACCGTGATTCTGGCTCACACCATCAAGGGCTACGCCCTCGGCCCGTCGTTTGCTGGCCGCAACGCAACCCACCAGATGAAGAAGCTGTCCGCAGACGATGCGAAACTGCTACGTGACCGCTTGCAGATTCCGATCACGGATGAAGAGCTGGATGCAAGCCCGGGCGCTCCGCCCTACTACCGTCCTGCCGAAGACGATCCGGCACTGCTGTACATGAAGGAACGCCGTCACGTCCTCGGCGGATACCTGCCGGAGCGTCTGCCGAATGACCCGAGGTGGGAGACCATTCCGGACAAGCCTTTCAAGTCACTTGAGAAGGGGTCCGGAACCCAAAAGGTCGCCTCGACAATGGCGTTCGTTCGCGCACTGAAGGACCTGATGCGGGACAAGGAAGTCGGCAAGTACGTTGTGCCGATCATTCCGGATGAGGCGAGAACGTTCGGCCTCGACTCAATCTTCCCGTCAGCAAAGATCTTCAACACCCACGGGCAGAACTACACGTCGGTCGATGCCGACATGATGCTTTCCTACAAGGAGTCCACCGAGGGCCAGATTCTGCACACCGGCATCACCGAGGCCGGATCAGCAGCGGCCCTGCAGGTTTCGGGTACTGCTTACACGACCCACAATGTCCCCTTGCTGCCGGTTTACATCTTCTACTCGATGTTCGGATTCCAGAGGACAGGCGACCAGTTCTGGGCGGCGGCCGACATGTTGACCAAGGGTTTCGTGGTTGGCGCAACCGCTGGCCGCACCACCCTGACAGGTGAGGGCCTGCAGCACCTTGATGGCCACTCGCACCTGCTGGCGTCAACAAACCACGGCTTCGTTTCCTATGATCCGGCGTACGCGTACGAAATCAAGTACATCTTCAAAGACGGTATCAAGCGGATGTATGGCAAGGACGACCCGCGTGACCCGAACATCCTCTACTACCTGACGGTTTACAACGAGCCGATCGTTCAGCCTGCTGAGCCTGAGAATCTAGATGTCGAGGGCGTTCTGCGCGGTATCTACAAGGTGGATGACCACACGAATAACGGGGGCCTCAAGGCACAGATCCTCGCATCGGGTGTGGGCGTGCCGTGGGCTCGCGAAGCTCGTCGTCTTCTTGCTGAGGACTGGGGTGTTGACGCAGCCGTTTGGTCTGTGACCTCATGGAATGAGTTGCGGCGCGACGGGGTTGAGGCCGATGAGCACAACTTCTTGCACCCGAATGAGGAGTACCGCCACCCCTTCATCTCCCGCCAACTGGCTGGAACCGAAGGCCCGTACGTTGCGACATCCGACTGGTCCACCATGGTCCACGACCAAATCCGCCCATGGATCCCGGGCCGCTACCTGACGCTGGGCACAGATGGCTTCGGCATCTCGGACACTCGCCGCGCTGCACGCCGCTTCTTCCACGTTGATGCTGAGTCGACAGCCGTGCGAGTCCTGCAGGGACTGGTTTATGACGGGAAGCTGGACCACTCTGTGATCCAGCAGGCTATCGACAAGTACGAACTGTTCGATTACTCAATCGATGCGGCTCCGCGCCTGGAGAACTAACACTAGTCGCTCCAAGTCCGTGCGGACCCGTGAAAATGCCCCGGTTGGCTTCGGCCTTCCGGGGCATTGTCACACCCAGCCCTGCTGGAAGTACGCGTGACTAATAGGCTGCGGCCTCGGAAACGCCCACTTCCGGCACCCACTTTTGCGCCAGTGCTTCACTGCCCCGGGCCACCATGGTCACATCGGCGCCAACAAGGATAAAGCGCACTCCCCCGGCGATGTAGTCTTGCGCAGCATGAGTGTCAAAGGCATTAACGCCCACCGGTCTGCCCAAGGCGCGACCTCGGTCGACCACGGACATTACTGCCGAAACCACGTCAGGATGGGTCTGGCGACCAATCAGGCCCATGGATGCAGCCAGGTCTGACGGCCCCACAAACACGGCGTCAACTCCGTCAACCTGCATGATTTCTTCCGCGTTTGAAACGCCCTCGGCAGTTTCAATCTGCACGGTGACACTCACGTAGTCGTTGGCGTTCTCAAGGTAGCCGGGGACTCGCCCCCACCGACCGGAACGTGCGAGGGCGCTACCAACTCCTCTCACTCCAGCCGGCGCGTACCTGGCAGCGGCGACGGCCGCCCTGGCTTGGTCAGCGTCGGAAACCATCGGAACCACGATGTTCTGCACACCCAGGTCAAGAACCTGCTTGATCGTCACCGGGTCGGCGCTGGGAACACGAATGGCCGGGGTGATGGGGTTGGCAGCGATGGCTTGGAGCTGCATCTGCATTTGGGCAAGGCTCAACGGCGAGTGTTCTGCGTCAATCAGCAACCAGTCCAAGCCCGATCCCGCCGCAATCTCCGCCATGACACTTGAGCCCGAACAGAGCCACATCCCCACCAGGGGGCGGTCACCGGTTTCCGCAAGCAACCGTCCCAGTGTCTTTGGGAGCGCCGGACGCGGCTGGCCCAGTCCTTCGCGATGCGGCTGAACAGGCTCCGGGTCTAAATGAAGCGGCATGAGATTGTCCCCAGAGGTCCGTAGTCAGCCAGGATCGTGTCGCCCTGTTCCACCCACATTGGCCGGGTGAAGGAGCCAGCGAGGACGATATCGCCCGCCTTGAGACCATCGCCGTGCTGCGCCAGCTTTCCTGCCAACCATGCAACCCCCGTGGCGGGATGGTTCAACACGGCGGCCGCAACGCCGGATTCTTCGATGGTTTGGTTACGGTACAGCAGTGCGGAAACCCAGCGGAGATCAACAGCGTCGGGCGCGACCGGATTACCTCCGTAGACCATTCCCCCCATCGCAGCATTATCGCTGATGGTGTCCACGATCGTACGTCCTTGCATTTCGATCCGGGAAGAAAGAATCTCAAGGGCAGGAACCACGTACTCTGTCGCCCGAAGCACATCAAAGATCGTCACATCAGGACCGGAGAGATCCGTCTTCAGAACAAAGGCCAGTTCGACCTCGATCCGCACATTGGAGAAGCGGTCGAATGGGATCTCCCCACCATTGTCATAAACCATGTCCTCGAAAATCGCACCGTAGTCGGGCTCGGTGATTCCCGTTGCAACCTGCATGACTTTGCTGGTGAGACCAATTTTGCGTCCCACAAGGCGCCTGCCGTCGGCAATGCCGCGCTGAACCCACTTGGCCTGGA
Organism: Schaalia sp. JY-X169; assembly: GCF_014069575.1. Taxonomy (NCBI): domain Bacteria; kingdom Bacillati; phylum Actinomycetota; class Actinomycetes; order Actinomycetales; family Actinomycetaceae; genus Schaalia; species Schaalia sp. JY-X169. The sequence continues at coordinate 800,309 of NZ_CP059675.1, read as the reverse complement.
CCCTGTAGGAATCTTCAACAACCATGTCTGGGTATCTCGCGGTGAGGAGCGGGACCATCGTGCGATCGGCCTCGGCCTGCGCCAGTTCATCCGCAATCGCGGTCAGTTGTGAATCGTCAAGCATTCAAGAACCCTTCGTCAGTAAGACCTACTAGAGGACAATTGCAACAAGCCCGGGCGCGTGACTCCGTTGTCACCACGCCCGGACTCGCAACTTACAGCTGGTTACCCAGCTTGAACTCACCGAGCTTCCACTCCGGCATGGAATCGTCCTCATCTTTGCGAGTATATGAGAATCCGTCGGCGCCAATGGTGGCCTCCAACTCGCTCTCATCCGTGCGACCCACTAGGGGCTGCACGTTGTCGTCAAGGTCGAGGACGCGTGACGCATCACGGTACCAGCTAGGCACAACCGGGGTGCCCCACCAGTCGCGGCGCTGGTTATCGTGAACATCCCACGAAACCTTGGGGTTGTCCGGATCGCCCGTGTAGTAATCCTGCGTATAAATCTCTACGCGGTGCCCATCGGGATCACGAAGGTACAGGTAGAAGGCATTTGAGACCCCGTGACGGCCAGGACCACGCTCAATGTGGTCCGAGAGCCGCAGAGCACCGAGCTTGTCGCAAATCGCTAGAATGTTGTGCTTCTCGTGGGTCGCGAAGGCAATGTGGTGCATTCTAGGTCCATCGCCACCGGTCATTGCAGTGTCGTGAACAGTTGGCTTGCGACGCACCCAGGCTGCGTAGACCGTTCCGTCCTCGTCGACAATCTCTTCAGTAACGCCGAAGCCCAGGTCTTCCATGTATCCAACTGCCCGGGGGACGTTCGGAGTCACCTGGTTGAAGTGGTCAAGTCGCACCAGGGCGCCGGGCGTGTAGAGCTGGTAGTCCCACGCGAGGCGCTTCTCATGGTCGACGTCGTAGAAGAACTCGTACGGGAAGCCCAGCGGGTCCTGAACCCTGACTATTTCTCCCATACCGGCAACAGTTCCAGCAGGAACGCGCTCCACGCGGCAACCCAGCTCTTTGTAGAACTCCTCAGCCTTCTCCAAATCTTCAGGTGTGCGAACCCGGTAACCGAAGGCACGAATCGCGGCCGTGTCACCCTTGCGCAGGATCAGGTTGTGGTGGATGAACTCCTCCAACGACCGCAGGTAGACCTCGGTGTCATTCTCTTCCGTAACGACCAGCCCGAGGATGTCGGCGTAGAACTTCTTTGATTCCTCCAAGTCCGTAACCACCATGTCCATGTACGCTGCGCGCAGGATGTCCGGGGGTGGGGCAACCGGGGTGGGAACCGGATCGGAACCAAGGATGACCTCGGCGTCTAGGTAATCGGGGCTGACCTTCTTGTCTTCACTCATGAGAGCACCTTTGCTTTCTATTCTTGGCGTTGTGGCGTGAGGGATTGGACGAGGGCGGAGCTAGGAGTCGCCCTCGTCCCGGTACTTCGTTGCGTTACTGCTTGCCCAATGACGGGTTGTGGACTTTGTCGAGGTTGATGTGCACTGCTTGCTGATCGGTGTAGAAGTCGATGGAGCGGTATCCGCCCTCGTGCCCCAGACCCGAGGCCTTCACGCCACCAAATGGCGTTCGCAAGTCGCGGACGTTGTTGGAGTTGAGCCACACCATCCCCGCCTCCACATTCTGAGCAAAGTTGTGTGCCCGCTTCAGGTCGTTGGTCCAGATGTAGGCAGCCAGCCCGTACTTGGTGTTGTTGGCCAGTTCGAGCGCTTCCTCATCAGTGTCGAAAGGCGTGATCGCCACAACCGGACCGAAAATCTCCTCCTGGAAAATCCTTGCGTCCGGGGCCACGTCAACAAAGACTGTCGGTGCAACGAAGTTGCCCTCTGGGAATCCCTCAGGTCTGCCACCGCCGGCAACCAGTCGCCCTTCTTCCTTGCCGATTTCGACGTAGCTCATCACCTTGTCATAGTGCTCAGGATGGACGAGGGCGCCCACCTCGGTGGTCGGATCGGAGGGTAGACCCACTTTGACGTTCCGGGCCTGCTTCGCGTACTTCTCGACAAACTCGTCGTAGATGTCGCGCTGAACCAAGATGCGGCTCCCCGCCGTGCAGCGCTCACCATTCAGGGAAAAGACGCCGAAGATGGTGGCGTCGACAGCATCGTCGACGTTCGCGTCGGCGAAGACTACCGCCGGGGACTTCCCACCCAACTCCATGGAGAGGCCCTTTAAGAAAGGAGCGGAGTTTCCGAAAATCAGGCTGCCAGTTGAGCTTTCACCGGTGAAGGAAATTAGGGGAACATCGGGGTGCTTGACCAGGGAATCCCCTGCGCTTTCACCAAAGCCGTTGACCATGTTGAAGACACCTGCGGGGACTCCGGCCTTCTCAAAGATCTCCCCCCACAGCGACGCTGAGAGCGGGGTGAACTCCGCGGGCTTGAGGACGACTGTATTGCCTGTGGCCAGGGCGGGCGCCAGCTTCCAAGACTCCAGCATGAACGGGGTGTTCCACGGCGTGATCAGGCCAGCAACCCCGATGGGCTTGCGGTTGACGTAGTTGATCTGGCGACCGGGCACCTTGTACACGTCATCCGTCTGAGCAACGATCAGATCCGCAAAGAACCTGAAGTTCTCTGCGGCGCGGCGTGCCTGTCCAAGCGCCTGCGTGATGGGAAGACCGGAGTCGAAGGACTCAAATGCCGCTAGGCGCTCATCTTCTGCCTCGATCAGATCCGCTACCTTGTGAAGGATTCGCGAGCGTTCCCGCGGCAGCATTTTCGGCCACGGACCCTCTTCGAATGCCTTTTTCGCAGCGGCAACAGCGCGTTCAACATCGGCCTTCTGGCCCGATGCTGCATCAATGTAGGACTCGTTGGTGACGGGGTTGATGACCTCAAAAGTCTCTCCCCCAAGAGAGGGCACGGCCTCTCCGTTGATGTAGTGCAGGATCTGGCTGGGTAAACCCTGTGGCACAGCCATTTCGGGCGCCACGCTAGCTTCCGACATTTGCTCTCCTAATAGTCAGATTAATCCAAGTCCAGTGAGGCTTGGTCGTGTTGGCGAATCAGATAGGCGTCCATGGTCGCCAATCGGTGGGCGCGTACTGCCCGTTCGATTTCCGAGGGCGGAGCCCCCTGTTCAATGAGCTCCAGAATCGCAGAGTGTTCCCGTACCGACTCCCTTGCCCGACCGGGGACGAATGAGAATGTCGACTCCCGAAGGTTGCCGAGCACCGCCCATTCTGCGTGAACCAGATCGGTGAGCCGCAGGTTGTGACAACCCGTCAGCAACGCCGAGTGGAACTCTTGGTTCAAGACTGTGAAAACGCGGGGATTGAAGTCATCCAAGGTTCCCCGCATTACCTCGTTGGTGCGGCGCGCCCGCTCTAACTGTTCCGGCGTGATGTTCGGAGCCGCAAGCGCGGTTGCTGCCCCTTCCAGAACCGCCAGTGTTTCCATTGACTGTGCGTACTGGCGATCATCGATCATCTTGACGCAGGCGCCGATGTTGCGTTCGAAGGTCACGAGGCCTTCGGCTTCGAGGCGCCGAATCGCCTCACGAACTGGAACGACGCTCATGTCGAGTTCGGAGCCAATGGAGGCCAGAACCAGCCGGTAGCCGGGTCCATACTGGCGCGAAAGAATCCGTTCCTTGAGTGTCAGGTAGGCGTGCTCTGCCTTTGAGACCGAGGCCTTCTTCTTAGGCTTCGCGGCTTTCTTTGGTGCATTCACTGCTACTGGCTTTTCTTCCACTGTTCGTACCGGTCCTTCCACTCTTCGTTCATTGGGAAAAGACCGTCGACGGGATTCCCCTCTGCGACACGTTGCGCAACCCAAGCGTCGGAATCTTCGGCTGCTTGCGCGCCTTCCACAACCTGTTTCACCAGGTCTTGGGGAATGACGAGGACGCCATCGCGGTCCCCGACAATGATGTCACCTGGCTCTACAGTGGTGCCCCCACACGCCACGCTTCCACCGACCTCCCACGGGAAGTGTTTGCGTCCGAGGACAGCCGGGTGGGCGCCCCGGGTGTAGACGGGGATGCCGACTTCTGCGACGGCGTCGTAATCACGGACTCCCCCATCGGTGACGATCCCCGCTGCGCCCAGGCTGTTCGCACGAATGGCAAGAATATCGCCGAGGGTGCCGGACCCGGCCTCGCCCCGAGCTTCGATCACCACAACGTCGTCGGGCTGGAGGGAATCGAAGGCACGCTTCTGAGCGTTGTAGCCACCACCGTGTTTCGCGAAGAGGTCCTCACGGTTGGGCAGGAAGCGCAGAGTCTTGGCGATGCCGACCAGTTTCTTCTCTGGATGCATGGCGCTGACACCGTCGATGCTGACGTTGTTCAGACCCATTTTGCGAAGCTGTGCGCTGAGTGCGGCTGTTGGGAGTCCCAGCAGCGACTCCTTGAGGTCTTCGGTAAGGGTAACCTCCGGCGTGGATTCTATAGGCGTGGTTCCCCACGCCTCGGCGATCTGCACCTCGTCGGTCTGGGGGACATCTCCCAAGCGGGGATCAAAGTCATGGTCATCCTGGGTAACGGTGGTGAGCAGTTCGCCCGAGCTGATTCCGTTTGCCACGACCTCGACCGTTACCGCATCACCTGGTTCAACTACGGAAGACCCAGCGGGGGTGCCCGTGAGGATGATGTCCCCGGGTTGAAGGGTGAAGTGCTGTGACAGGTCTGCAACTATCTGCGGCAGTGAGAAGAACATGCCGGCACTGGAGTCCTGCTGGGCGAGATTTCCATTGACCTTGGTCGTGATGGCGATATCCGCAGGGTCGAGGTCGGAGGCGCGAATGAAGTTTGGCCCAATCGGGGTGTAGCCGTCCCCGCCTTTGGAGCGAACATTCGAGCCCTTATCTGCCTTGCGCATGTCGTAGATGCCGAAGTCATTTGCGGCGGTTACCCAACCGACATAGGACCACGCGTCGGCGGTGGAGACCCAACGGGCAGGCTGCCCGATAATCAGAGCGATTTCCCCCTCGAATGCCAACAGGTCTGCTCCCTTTGGCCTGGATATATCTGCGCCAGTTGGCGCCAGGGAGCTGACGGGCTTAAAGAAGTAGGAGGGGTTCTTCGGCTTGCGTCCCCGCTGCTCAGCCCGCGAGTCGTAGGAAAGGTGAACCGCGATCACCTTTCCCGGCTTTAGCGGCAATTCTGCTATCGCACGCTGATTGGCTGCCTGCATGTCGCTCATACCGACCTCTTCTATTACTTCGAGTTCTATCGCTTCGCGTCCAACTGAAACCTGAAGATCACGTCGAGAGCCATTGCTACGCGAATCTGCAGTGACTAACATCGGTCATCCTTCTTTGGAGCCAACTGGGCCTTCATGCGAGAGAGTTTGCCTCGAATTTGGGAAATGCTCTTGCGTCGTATTCCAAATGATATACGATGTGTTCACGATGAGCAAGCCAAAGATGGCTCGCTCTCCGCACAACTCGACAAGGGAGTAACGAGTTATGACACAAACCGACTACGTCATCGCCGAGGGTGAGCCCACTGTTAGGCCGCCCAGCCTCCGCAAAGTCTTCAAGGAGAACCCTGATCAGGGCCGCGTCATCGCGGCGACCGTCATTGGTACCTCTCTGGAGTGGTATGACTTCTTCGTATACGCTGCGGCAGCCGGACTCGTGTTCAGCAGGCTGTTCTTCGAACCGGCTGGGCCAAATGCCGCAATGCTTCTGTCATTTGCGACGGTTGGAGTTTCGTTCCTGTTCCGCCCGCTGGGCGCCGTGATTGCCGGACACCTCGGTGACAAGTACGGGCGCCGTCTGGTGCTGGTACTGACACTGTGGACCATGGGGGCCGCTACTGCCCTGATTGGTCTTCTACCCACCTACGCCTCCATTGGTATCGCTGCACCAATCCTTCTTGTCCTACTCCGCGTCCTCCAAGGAATCTCCGCAGGCGGAGAATGGGGAGGCGCCGTACTTATGGCGGTGGAGCATGCAGCTCCCGGACGTCGCGGCCTACTTGGCGCACCCCCACAGATCGGCGTCCCGCTCGGTCTGCTGATGTCTTCCGCAGTCATGGCAATCATGGCGTGGATTGCGCCGGGAGAGGCATTCTTCGAATGGGGTTGGCGTGTCCCCTTCCTGCTTTCAGTGGTACTTGTGTTTGTTGGCTACTGGGTCCGCAAGTCCGTTGAAGAAAGCCCCGTTTTCAAGGAGATTTCTGAGCGCAAGCAAGAGACGAAGACTCCTCTGGTCGTGCTGCTCAAGAATTTCCTTCCCCTAGTTATCATCGCGGCCCTAGTCTTTGCCGGAAACAGCGCGGTGGGCTACATGACCACGGGTGGGTTCATCCAGGCCTACGCCGCAAATCCAGATGGTCCTCTGGGGCTCGATCGGCCCGCAATCCTCTGGGCGGTTGCAGGTGGCGCCGTAGTTTGGCTGGCCTTCACCCTCATTGCAGGATGGGCGTCGGACTTTATAGGGCGGCGTAACACCTACTTCGTTGGTTGGGTGTTGCAAGCGATCGGCGTCCTCGCGCTGTTCCCGCTGATAAACGGGGGAACAGCGATGTGGCTACTCGCGGGCCTTGGCTTCCTGAGCATCGGACTCGGTTTCACCTACGGACCGCAGGCAGCTTTCTACGCGGAGTTATACCCGGCGTCGGTTCGTTTCTCTGGTGTATCCATCTCATACGCTCTCGGCGCTGTACTCGGCGGGGCCTTCTCACCCCTCATCGCCCAGGCACTGCAGCAGCAAACCGGTTCGTGGCACGCCATCATGGTGTATCTGCTCATCATGACCGCAGTGGGTTTCCTGGCGACGCTCGCACTGCGAGACCGGTCGCGAATCCCCTTGGGTCCCGACCATGAGGCGGAGCAGGCAAAGAGCCCGCTGGTCTGGAAGAAGGACTAGCAGCCGACGTAGCAAACGGGCCCACCGTCCGATTTGCGAAATGTATATGGCGGGACGAAATGTGCGTCTGGGGTAGATACCCCAGACGCACATTTGCTCCCCACGTATACATTTGGGAAAGAAGGCTGGACCGCGGCCCGACCGCGGCGCGCTACAGCTACACGAATGGGTTCGGCGACAGGGTGTACTTGGTCTGCAGGTACTCTTCGATGCCTTCCGGTCCGCCCTCACGTCCCAACCCCGACATCTTCCATCCTCCAAACGGAGCAGCAGCGTTGGAAACCACACCCACGTTCAGACCCATCATGCCGGTCTGGATCGACTCAATCAGACGTTGCGCCCTCGCAAAATCACGGGTGTATGCGTAGGAAACCAGACCGTACTCTGTAGAGTTCGCGAGTGCGACCGCGTCCTCCTCGGTATCAAAGGGAACGACTGCAAGAACAGGACCGAAAATCTCCTCTTTGAGGATGTCCGAGCCCGCAGGAACGTTTGAGATCACGGTTGGTTCAATGAAGCTTCCCGGACCGGGGATCGCCACCCCACCAATCTTGAGTGTGGCCCCGCGTGCGGTCGCATCCGCAACCAGGGCGACGGTCTTCTCAACAGCACGATGGTCGATGAGAGGGCCGATGACAACGCCCTCGTCCGTACCACGGCCAACCCGCATTTCCCGGACTCGTTCGGTCACTTTCTCTACGAACTCGTCAACTAGAGGTCGCGCAACAATGAACCTGTTGGCGGCAGTGCACGCCTGACCAATGTTGCGGAACTTGGCCTGAATTGCGCCCTCCACAGCATCGTCGAGGTCGGCGTCCTCGAACACGAGGAACGGGGCGTTGCCACCCAACTCCATGGACGTACGCAGCACCCCGTTTGCGGCCTGCTTGAGAAGCTGCTGGCCAACTGGCGTTGAGCCCGTGAACGATACCTTTCGCAGCGCTGGGTGATCGATTATTGCGGCGGACACATCGACGGAATGATCCGTGGGAATGATGTTGACGACTCCGGCAGGCACGCCTGCCTCTTCCAGGGTTTGCGCCAAGTAAATGGTCGTGAGGGGGGTCAGCGCCGCCGGCTTCACGACAACTGTGCAACCTGCAGCGAGTGCCGGAGCGATTTTGCGCGTGCCCATTGCCAGCGGGAAGTTCCACGGGGTAATCAGGAATGCAGGACCGACCGGGTGCTTTGTGACAATCATGCGTCCCGTACCTTCGGGGTTTGATCCGTAGCGACCACTTATTCGCACGGCCTCCTCGCTGAACCAGCGGAGGAACTCCGCGCCGTACGCAACCTCTCCCCTGGCTTCCGCAAGCGGCTTGCCCATCTCGATCGTCATCAGCAAGGCGAAATCCTCCTTGCGTTCCTGGACCAGATCGAATGCCCTGCGCAGGATGTCTGCACGGACGCGGGGCGGGGTCGCGGCCCAGGCGGGGAATGCCCTGTCGGCAGCTTCAACTGCGTCGATCCCATCCTGTACCGAGGCACTTGAGATCTCCTTGAGGATCTCTCCGGTTGCGGGGTCGCGGACAGGTAGCGTGTTCCCGTCCGACGATGCGCGCCACTGCCCGTCAATGAGTAGTTGACTTTCTATCTTCTGCAGCAAATCTTTTTCAGCGTTCATGAACCATTCTCTTCACGTCGAGACAATCGGCGAACCCGGGGCGATCATCAGCGGTCGTTCCCCGGTCTGGAGCGAGGGCGCCACTGCCATCCACCTATACTGAACACAGCAACGCCTATACCGAATCGTATACGATCGCCATCGTGTAGACAATCCTTTGTGCGAGACCCTGCAGCATCCTAGAAGGAGGCCACTGTGACGCCCACTCCCACGGGCACCCCCACGGATACCCCGGTTGGGAACACCGGCGCGGGTGAAGGACTAGCAGGAACGCTGAGCAGAGGGATCCAAGTACTCAAGCTGGTGGCTGCCTCACCGTACCCCCTCGCCCCCGTGGCCATCGCGGACGAGGTCGGAGTATCCCGAGCCACTGCCTACCGCCTACTACGGACACTCGAACACCACGACCTCGTCGTGGCAACACCTGATGGTCGCTATGTGCGCGGGCCCGGACTTGGCCCCCTAGCCGCAGCAACGCAACGCAGCCTGCGCCAACTTGCCGCCCCAACGCTACGTAACCTTGCTGATCGAACTGGTCTCACAGCTTTCATTGCCATGCAGGATCAAGACGAGTGCGTGACACTCCTCAGCGCAACCCCAGAGGGGTTTACAACCTCCATCAGCCAACCCACGGGATCGCGTCACCCAGTCTCAAGCGGAGCCCCAGGAAAGGCAATTCTCTCCATAGTGCCCCGTGAGGATTGGCCTCTCCCACAAGAGCAGGCAGACTCGTTAGAAGAGGAGATTGAGGCCATTTGGCAACGGGGATTTGCCGTCAGCCACAACGAGGTACTCCCCGGAGTTAGCTCCGTGTCTGTGCCATTTCAGATTCCGGGAGAACGGCCCTGTGCCGTAGCTCTGCTCTGCACGGACCAGTCTTACGACCCCGCGGATTTAGCGGCAGATCTCAAGCACGCCGCGGCAGAAATCGAGAGCAGGGCGTAGCAGCACGCACGACGGTGGACCGGGCGCCGGGACCTCGGGCTACACGCCGCAGGAGGTTACGCCTCGTGGAATCAGGAAGTCTATGGATTTATGTTGCACGCCGGTCACGTATCATATACGATCTGTCTCACTGGGTGCGGTGAAGCACCTGCTGACCTTCCGATGGAAGACAACTTTAATCCGATGGAAGCCAACTTAAAGAGGAGTTGCAGTGCTTTTCCACCACCACGGTTATGTCTCAGAAAACCCGCGAACCAAGCCAACTGAAGAGGGCCACAGCCACGCCGACCAGCTTCCTGATAACATCGACGTCCTGATTGTTGGCAGCGGCCCCGCGGGAATGATCCTGGCTGCGCAGTTGTCAACGTTTCCTTCCATCACGACACGGATGGTCGAGCGCCGTCCTGGACGCCTAGTTCTGGGTCACGCCGATGGCATCCAAGCACGTTCTGTTGAAACCTTCCAGGCTTTTGACTTCGCTGAGCCCATCATCCAAGAGGCCTACCACCTCACGCAGATGAACATTTGGGGCCCCGACCCAGACCATCCCGAAGAGATCATCCGCACCGGCGTAACTATCGATGACGAAACCGGGGTCAGCGAGTTCCCTCACCTCATTGTCAATCAGGCCCGCGTCCTCGACTACTTTGCGGAGTTCGCAGCGAACTCTCCCAGCCGCTTCAAGCCGGACTGGGGTTGGGAGCTCACAGATCTGGTTGTTGGGGACGAGGGCGAGTACCCAGTCCGCGTGGAACTGTTGGGTACCGCGGACTCCAACAAGGACGAGAAGAAGACGGTCCACTGCAAGTATGTGGTCGGGGCCGACGGCGCACGTTCTCTGGTTCGCAAGAAGATCGGTCGGGAACTAAAGGGGGGCCAGTCGAACCACGCGTGGGCGGTCATGGATATCCTCTACAACACCGACTTCCCGGATATTCGCACCAAATGCGCCATCCAGTCCAAGGCCGGATCGATTCTGCTCATCCCCCGTGAAGGCGGATACCTTGTACGCCTCTACGTAGATCTTGGCGATGTTGCCGAGGACGATGGCGGCAAGGTCCGCGAAACCAGTATTGATGATGCCATCAAGAAGGCGAATGACATCCTCTACCCGTACAAGGTGGACGTTAAGAAGGTTGCGTGGTCATCCGTATACGAAGTCGGCCACCGGGTTACAGACAAGTTCGACAACGTACCCGCAGACTCGGATGACATGCCGCGTGTCTTTATCGCCGGGGATGCTTGCCACACCCACAGCGCAAAGGCTGGTCAGGGCATGAATGTCTCCATGCAGGACACCTTCAACCTTGGTTGGAAGCTGGCGTATGTGCTGACAGGGCTTGGCAAACCCCTCCTGTTGGACACCTATTCAGCAGAGCGTCAAGAGATCGCACAGAACCTCATCGACTTCGATCGTGAATGGTCTTCAATGATGGCCAAGAAGCCAGAGGATTTCAAAGACAAAGACGAACTAGCCCAGTTCTACGTGTCCACCCAGGAATTCCCCATGGGGTTCATGACACAGTACCGCCCCTCCGTGCTGACGGAGCCGGGCCAGAGCCAGGCGTTGGCAACCGGCTACCCCATTGGCAAGCGTTTCCATTCGGCGCAAGCAGTGCGGGTTGCGGACGGAAACAAGGTGCATTTGGGTCACCTTCACAAGGCTGATGGACGGTTCCGCATCTATGCCTTTGCTGATCAGGGCGGACTTGCGAAGAACTCCGAAATCAGCCGATGGGCGGAGTGGATGAAGACCGACCCGTCCTCACCCATTGTCAAGTACACACCACGCGGTGCTGATTTGAACTCGGTGTTCGATGTGAAGGCCATCTACCAGGACGACTACACGGACATCAATGTCCATAAGGCGCCCTCGCTGTTCCTCCCAGAAGTCGGCCCATACGGGATCGAGGACTTGAACAACGTCTTTGGCGGGGGTCTGCGCACGGACATCTTTGACGAGCGTGGCATCGACACGACCGAGGGGGTTGTCGTGGTGGTACGGCCCGATCAGTACGTGGCAGCGGTGCTCCCCATGAGTGCTACCGAGAGACTGTCGGAGCTCTTTGACGGCTTCCTCGTCGAGGCGCTCTAGCGTAGACACCAGTAGCGCTCTGACCGGGCACCAGTAGCGCTCTAACCCAGTATGGCGTTCACGGGCAGGGCGTTGGTGTTCCGGTCTGCCCAGCTCGGCCCGGCCCGGCCCGGCGAGTGTTAGGGAGCCGGGCCGGCTTGCATAACGCTGTCATTCGAAGTCGAGTCGGGCCTGGCGGGCTCCGCATGGCCTGGCGGGCTCCGCAACGGCGCGGGTCCAGCAATACGGAGCGTGCTTGGCCTTACGGAGCGTGCTTGGCCTTACGGAGCGAGTTTGGTCGACATAACACTGTGATTTAAGGCCCGATCGAGCCAAACACGCACCGTTTGGCTCAACACGCACCGTTGGGCCGGGTTGGGCCAGGTTGAGTTGGGTTGGGCCAAGGTAGGTGGCGCCGTAACCCCGGCGCGCCACGCAGCGGCAACGCCACGATCTGGGGTTTCAGCAGCCGACCCTGTCTACGCCTGATCCCTCGGGGCATCGAGGATGTCGCGGGGGGTCTGCCATGACTCAACAACTGGATCCGGGAACTTCGCGCCAGCAAACCGCTCCAGTTCAGCCACCAGTGCCCACAGTGGCAAACCCTGGATGTCCAGGTCGGTCGTCAAGCTCGCATCAAGGTCGAAGTCGTCGCTAGACATCCCGTTCAGGTCACAGATCGTTGCGATCAGGGTGGACTCAAACGTGGGGTCCGCAACTGCCGCCTCTGAGTTAGCGGAGATCCCAGTTGGCGTCGAAAGGGAAGCCGATCCTCCGGCGGTTGAGGTCTGTTGGGGGTGGCCTTGGACGGCGGTTGTGGCCGGTTGGGAATGCCCCTGACCGTTGGCGGGAGGCTGTCCGCCAGCAAGGTTACCGCCGACGAGGACGTCCTGGTCACCACTGTCCTTCTCCGGAGTTGGCGTTGCACCGTCCGATGGGGCTTCCCCTTCCCCACCGAACAGTGCCGCAAGATCGCCAAACTGCTCGCCAATTGAGCTCATGGTTACCCCACCCTGTGGAGCCAGCGCACCGGGGCGCCCGCACCTGCATAGCGGAACGGCTCTAACTCATCATCCCAGGCTTGACCCAACGCCAAATCGAGAGCGTCGCGCAGATCTGCGTAGTTACTGGAAGATTCCACTGCGGCACGAATCCGGTCCTCTGCAACCACCACGTTGCCCGCAGAGTCCATCTGATAGTGGAAGATCCCCAGCTCCGGGGTATGCGCCCAGCGTGATCCATCAGAATCACGTGACGCCTCTTCCGTCACCTCATAGCGAAGGTGTTCCCAACCCCTCAGGGCAGAGGCGAGGCGGGCACCAGTACCAACTTCACCGGTCCACGACAGCTCCGCGCGCATCATGCCGGGGGCTGCTGGTTGATCTGTCCATTCCAGGCGCACTTCACGCCCCAGCGCCGCACCGGCCGCCCACTGTACGTGCGGCCCAAGAGCTGGGGGGACTGAGTGTATGAACAACACACCCCGGGTTAACGTTCCTAGCATCGCTACCTCCAGTTGGAATCAAGGATCGTCTTCCCCAACGTTCTTGATCACCCAAGTGGTGTTTGCGATGCCTCTAGGTTATCCCAAACGCGCCCGGTACGAAAAGCCCTCAGAAGTCCGCGTTGCGGATCGCCTTCAATGCCTTACGCCTCGTGGCACGGTCCAGCCTGTCAATGTAGAGCATTCCCTCAAGGTGGTCGGTTTCGTGCTGCAAGGCGCGGGCCATAAGCTCTTCACCTTCCACCACAACCGGCTTCCCGTCGAGGTCGATTCCCTCAACCCGTGCGTACCAGGCACGCTCCGTCGGGTACCACAGGCCCGGGACCGAAAGACACCCCTCATCTCCGTCCTGGTACTCCTCCGTTGACACCTCGACCAGCCTGGGGTTCAGCACATAACCGATCTCATCATCAATGTTCCATGAGAAAGCGCGCAGCCCAACGCCGATCTGGGGTGCCGCAAGCCCCGCGCGGCCATCCATATCAACCGTCTCAAGCAAGTCCTCAACCAGGGAACGCACCCGATCGTCAATCTCTGTGATCCACTCGGTTGGAGTGCGGAGCACCGGGTCCCCGATGACGCGGATTTCACGAATTGCCATATCCTGCTACTTCCCTTCCAAGGCCGAAAGACCCGCGTTCTCCGCGGCAACAAGTGCATTCCGCGCAGCCGTTACAGCCATAAACGCCGCCTCCACCTTGACCTCTTGACGCTCACCTGAACGCCGTTCACGCAATTCGACCACGCCGTCCTTCAACCCGCGACCGATCACCACCGAAAGTGGAATCCCCAGCAGCTCTGAGTCCTTGAACTTCACGCCCGCTGAGGCCGAACGGCGGTCATCCAGCACAACATTCAGGCCGGAAGCGTCAAGATCTTCAGCCAAGACCCGCGCCGCGTCCTCCAGATCAGTTCCCTTACCGGCGACGATGACATCAACATCAAACGGTGCAACAGAGGCCGGCCACGCCAGCCCTTTATCATCGTGAGTCACCTCAGCAAGTGCAGCTAGGGCCCTAGAAACACCAATGCCGTACGACCCCATGGTGACCGTGCGTGCCTTGCCGTTTTCGTCGAGGACGGTGAGGCCGAGCGCTTCCGCATACTTGCGACCCAACTGGAAGATGTGGCCGATCTCGATCCCTCGGTTGAGACTCAGGGGTCCCGAACCATCCGGAGCCGGGTCGCCCTCGCGAACATCCGCTGCTTCGATGTATCCATCCGCCTCAAAGTCGCGTCCCATCACGAGGCCGGTGGTATGAAGGTCCTTCTCATTTGCGCCGCTAACCCACACGGTTCCCGAAACGATACGAGGATCAACCAGGTAGCGCACGGAACCCGAAGGGTTGCCGTCCTCGTCCACAACGCGTAGCGCCGAGTTCGGCCCAATGGCCTGTGGGCCGATGTAACCGGCAACCAACTCGGGGTGGGTCTTGAGGTCTTCCTCGGTTGCCACCTCGACCTCGAACGGCGACAGAGAAGCCTCAAGTCGCGTCATGTCGATGTCGCGATCCCCCGGAATACCAACGACAAGTAGCTCCCGTTTGCCATTCCCATCGATGACAGTGAAGACAACGTTCTTGAGGGTGTCCGAAGCCTGCCAGGGACGATCTCCGCGCGGAGCGGCCTCATCCAAGACCTCAACCAGTGTCTCGATTGTGTCAGCACCCGGAGTCTCAACGACGCGGGTCTGCGCCAGTCCTTCGGTTGGGGACGGCGTGGGCGAGGGCGTTGTGACGGCCTCGGAGTTAGCCACGTACCCACCCGGAGAAGTCACGAACGTGTCTTCGCCAACCGGGCTGGGCAGCAGGAACTCTTCTGAACGTGAGCCTCCCATCGCACCGGAAACGGCAGAGCAAATCACGTAATCCAAACCTAGGCGCGTGAAAATCCGCTCGTAGGCGGCCCTCTGCACCATGTAGGAATCGTTCAACTGGTCATCGGTGAGGTCGAAACTGTAGGCGTCCTTCATGGAGAACTCACGCCCACGCAGCAGCCCACCCCGGGCCCGCGCCTCATCGCGGTACTTCACCTGGATCTGGAACAGGGTGAGTGGCAGTTCCTTATAGGACGACACCATCTCTTTCACCAGCAGCGTGAACATCTCTTCATGAGTCGGCGCCAGCAGGTAGTCATTATCGCGACGGTCCTTGAGTCGGAACAGGTTGGGACCGTAATCAACCCAGCGGTTGGTCAACTTGTAAGGCTCGGCTGGAAGAAGGCCGGAAAAGAGGACCTCTTGCGCCCCAGCCCTGCCCATCTCCTCGCGGATAATCGCCTCAATGTTGCGCAGCACCATGAGGCCCAGCGGCAGCCAAGTGTAAATACCAGGGGCAACGCGGCGGATGTACCCTGCCCGAACAAGCAACTTGTGGCTCCCGAGCTCAGCTTCGGCCGGGTCTTCCCGCAGTGTCTTAACGAACAGCTGCTCCATTGTCGTAAGCATGTAACTCCCTAGTCTTTCAGTGGGTTCTTAGCTTGCCCCACGGCGACCTGGCGCCGAAATCCGTGCAGTTTTGCGCTGGTCACCACGGCGCTGGTGGCGAGGACGACCGAGGTCGCAAAACGCCCTCGTACCCCGTCTAGAACCGCGTAACGTTCACGCACGTGGATCATTGTTCCCCCGCTGACCGGGCGCAATGCCACGGCCACTGTAGCGCGGAACAGGTCTTGGTCGTGGTCATCATCGCGGGCGGGCATCACTGCCTCCCAGACAATCAGGTCCGGCGCCTGCCGATAGACAACCGCCAACTCTGAATCAAAGAGGTCCCCGTAGAGACTTTGCAGCTCGAGGGCGAGCGGCCACACATCCTCCGGGGTCCCCGAAACAACTACGGCTCGGTCACCCTGAACAGCTGCGGTTGGGAGCAGCAAATCCCCGGGCATGGAGACCTGCGCTTGCGACGCGGTCAAACCAACCCGAGCTGGGAAACCCATATAGGCCAAAGCGGCCAAACTGGCAGCCGGAATGAGGACTGCCTTTGCAAGCTTACGCAAGAACCTCGACCTCGCCATCCCCGGCCTCAAGACCCATTTCTTCAGCAAGCACGCCAGCGTGGCGGATCAGAGTCTCAACAATTTGGTCTTCGGGCACTGTCTCAACGACCTCGCCCCGAATGAAGATCTGTCCCTTGCCGTTGCCGGAAGCGACACCCAGGTCGGCCTCACGCGCCTCCCCCGGACCATTGACAACGCAGCCCATCACAGCAACTCGCAGGGGCACGGTAAGGTCCTTCAACCCCTCGGTCACCTCTTCAGCCAAGGTGTAAACGTCAACTTGGGCGCGCCCACACGACGGACAGGAAACAATCTCCAGGGTGCGTTCGCGAAGGCCCATCGACTGGAGGATCTGCAAACCAACCTTGACCTCTTCAACCGGCGGTGCTGAAAGGGAAACCCTAATCGTGTCGCCAATGCCTTCCCGCAGAAGGGCGCCAAACGCCGTGGCAGACTTGATGGTCCCCTGGAAGGCCGGACCGGCCTCGGTGACACCAAGGTGAAGGGGCCAGTCCCCGGCCTCGGACAAAAGCTCATAGGCACGAATCATCACGACGGGATCATTGTGCTTCACGGAAATTTTGAAGTCGTGGAAGCCGTGCTCCTCGAACAGGGACGCTTCCCAGACGGCGGATTCCACCAGGGCTTCCGGCGTCACTCCCCCATACTTGGCGTACATGCGACGGTCCAGCGAACCCGCGTTGACACCGATACGCAACGAGGTGCCGTGATCCGTCGCAGCCTTCGTGATCTCAGCAATCTGGTCGTCAAACTTACGGATATTTCCGGGGTTGACCCGCACCGCCGCACAACCGGCCTCGATAGCCTGAAAAACGTAGCGGGGCTGGAAATGAATGTCGGCAATAACCGGAATGGTGGACTGCCTCGCAATGATGGGCAGCGCTTCCGCATCCTTGTCAGTCGGGCATGCCACGCGCACAATGTCGCAACCAGCAGCGGTCAGTTCCGCAATCTGCTGCAACGTCGCACCAATGTCGTACGTCTTGGTCGTAGTCATTGACTGAACCGAAATGGGGCTGCCCCCGCCAACCGGCACATCTCCGACGTGGATGAGCCGAGTCTTCTTGCGGGGAAACGGCGTGTCTTTAACTTTGGGCATACCCAGGGAAACTTCACTCACCAAGCCATTATCCCACCTAGTTGCCGCCAGGTTACGCGAACGTAATTGGCTTCACGAGATCGGCGACAACCAGGATCACTGTCATCACCATGAGAACTGCGAAAACCCCGTACGCGAGCGGCACCATTCGTGCCGTATCCGCGGGTGCGGGGCGTGGTTTACCAGTCACTTTTGCGCCAACATTTCGTGCCCCACCCCACAGCGCACCGGCCACGTGGCCGCCGTCAAGTGGCGGCAGAGGGATGAGGTTGAAGGCGAAGAGTGCAACGTTTAGTGCAGCCAGCAAGGACAGCATCAGGGCTGCACGATCAAGGAATGACATACCGCCGGGGATGCCAGTCCCCGCCGTGGAATCACTATCTACTGCCGTGGGTGCTCCCGCAATATCCCCGGCCAGCCTCGCTACCCCAACCACTGAAATGACCCCCGAAGAATCCCTTTCCTCACCGGTAAAGAGGGACTGGACCAGATCAAACAGACTCACGGGTAGCGCGACGATGGCCCGCCCGGTTGCACTGACCTGCATCCACACGTTCTCAGCGACATCAGCGGGTGTTCCACGCTGACGTTCCACCGCGCTGACAATCCCTACGTAGCGTGTGCCGTCCTCGCGCAACTGCGGTTCCACCACTAGGTTTACGGGGCTCCCCTCACGAATCGCGACCACATCTACCGGACCGTCAGTCGCTTGGATCGCCTCCGTGAGACCTTCCCATGATTCAACGGGTCGGCCATCCCACTGGACAATCTGGTCCCCCGCTTCAATACCTGCGGTGACCGCCGGGCTCGCCGTACCGTCCTCGGCATTGCGCACTTCAGCAATGTTTGTCGAGGGCACATTGAAGCCTATTCCCATAACCACAATCGCGATGAGAACAACTGCTATCAGCAGGTTCATGACAGGACCCCCCGCCATAACCACCAGCTTCTGAGGGGTCGACAACCTATAGAACGGCTTCCCTGACTGGCCGCGACGGGCCGCGTCATCAAGTTCCGCGCCCGACTGCTGCCGGGCCATTTCCGCAAGCGTCAAACTTCCGTCAGCCTTGGTCTTACGCCCGTTTCCATTCGGGAAGTACATTCCAAGGATCCGCACGTATCCACCAAGCGGGAGGGCTTTGAGACCGTACGTGGTGTCACCCTTCTTAGTTTTCCAGACAGTTGGCCCAAACCCAATCCAGTATTCGGGGACGAGGGCGCCAAACTTCTTTGCGGGCAGCATGTGCCCAAGTTCGTGCAGGGCAACGGAGATCATCAGCCCGACAATGAGGATGACCAGACCGACGATGAACACGACCTAAAGCTCCTGCCCAGGGTTGCCCGGGAGTCCGAGGAGCTGTGCCGCGCGAGCGAAAGCCCAGTCCTGTACCGCAAGGACGTCACCGAGGGTCGGATCGTCGATTCCCTCATGCTCACCCAGGACTGCCGCAACCGTTTCAACAATGCGGTGCCAGGGGATCTGACCTTCTAGGAATGCCGCCACTCCGACCTCGTTCGCTGCGTTGAGGACGCAGGTGTGGGTTGCGGATGCCTCTAGCGCCTGACGAGCCAGGGCGAGGGCGGGAAAGGTTTCGTTGTCAACCGGCTCGAACGTCCACGAGGTCGCTTCACCCCACTGCAGCGGCCGCCCAATACTTGGCCGATGGTGATGCCAGTCGAGGCCGAGGGCGATGGGCAGCTTCATGTCGGGGTAAGAAGCTTGGGCGATGGTGGAGCCATCCTGCCATGTCACCATGGAATGGACGATTGACTGGGGGTGGATGACAGGGGTGATCTGCGCTGGGGGAACATCGAAGAGGAGTGCCGCCTCGATGAGTTCCAGTCCCTTATTCATCAGGGTTGAAGAGTTGACCGTGACCACGGGGCCCATTGCCCAGGTTGGGTGCGCCAGGGCCTGCTGCGCTGTCACATCGCGCAGCTCAGAGCTCTTCTTCCCCCGGAAGGGTCCACCGGAGGCAGTTAGCACTAACGAGTGCAGTTCACTGCGTCCCGTCACCACGGGCGACACCATGCCCTTCTCGTGGACTCCGGCAAGAAGACCCTGGGCGAGGGCGGAGTGCTCTGAATCAACCGGGATCACCTGACCCGGGTACTGCATTGCCGCGGTGACCAGTGAGCCACCGACAACCAACGATTCCTTGTTGGCAAGAGCAAGTCGACTGCCACATTCCAGTGCACGCAACGTTGCGGCAAGACCTATCCCGCCGTTGACACCATTGAGGACTGTGGCTTCCGGGTAGCGGCCTGCCAGTTCCTCCGTCGCTCCACTACCCATGAGTAGCTCGGCTCCTACCTCACGTACGGCGCGAGCTAGTTGCATGCCCGCACCTGCAGGATCTGAGAGTTCCGCTTCAAGAAGGGGCCGCGCGACTGCCACAACGCGAGGGCGGTAGCGTCGTATCTGCTGTGCTAAGAGCGCGAGGTTGCCCCCTGCGGCAGCCAAACCAACAACGCTGAAGCTGTCCGGATGACTGGAGACAACCTCCAGAGCCTGGGTTCCAATCGACCCGGTTGAACCAAGGATTGTCACCAGTTGGGGGGTGGAGCCGTTCACGACACTGCCATGAGCACCTGGATAGCGCGCCCCAGGTATGCGTCCACCTGTGCTTCGTTGTACGCCTTTTCACCACGCGTCACCTTGAAGGTGGCGAGGCGCAGATCCCGTTCTGTGATCTGGTCACGGTCATCAAAGAATGCTGAGAGACGGTCCAGCAGCGCGTCAACCTCAACGACCGAGTATCCCTGGGCGTTACCTTCAGGATGGCGGAACCTCTCACCCGCGGGGCGCAAGAGACGTGGGTAAAGGGTGGTTGCGTCCTCGGCAACTTTGTCGAACCAAGCATTCTCTCCGTGCTCCGCAACGAATGCTGAGCGGTCACGCTGGATGAATGCCATCTCAAGGCGGTTCAGCGCAGAATCAACCTGTGGCACCGTGTATCCGCCACGCACCAGGTCGAATGCTGCAGTGCGGATCTGCTCTGATGAGAATGTTTCAGCAGGCATCCCACCTTCATATGCTTCACGCGACTGTGCAAAGAACATATCGACCTGGTTCTGGTCGTAGCCACGTGCCATTCCTTTAGTCACGGGAAATAGGTCGCCCATCAGCCCTCCTCATTAGCGGCATGTGCCTTTTTCTCTTCGTTCTTACTAGCCCAGTTCGTGGCAAGTTGACCACAGGCCCCATCAATGTCCGCACCACGGGTGTCGCGGATTGTCGTGCGAATACCATTGTCGCGCAAGATCTTCACGAACTCATTCTGAGCTGCCTTGGTCGAGGCCGTCCAGATTGTTCCCGGGGTTGGGTTGAGTGGGATGGGGTTGACGTGTGCCCAGCCGTGTCCGCGCCTGTTGAGCTCGTCGGCTAGTCTTTGTGCGCGCCATGGTTGATCATTCATGTCCTGGATGAGTGCGTACTCAATCGAGACGCGCCGACCTGACTTCACGAAGTAGGCCCGAGCTGCATCTAGTAGCTCCCCAACCTTCCAGCGGGAGTTGATCGGGATCAACTCATCGCGTAGATCGTCATCCGGGGCGTGCAGAGAAATCGCCAGGGTGACCGGAATTCCCAAGGTGGTTAGCTTCTTGATTCCAGGGACAAGCCCAACCGTCGACACCGTGATGTTACGGGCTGACATGCCGAACCCGTCAGGGGCAGGATCAATCAGCCGGTGCAGAGTTTCCGTCACCGCACGGATATTGGCTAGAGGTTCACCCATGCCCATAAAAACAACGTTGGAGAGGTGATCGGGGCCGTCCGGGAAAACGCCCTCTGTACATTCGCGCCTAGCGTGGCGAACCTGCTCAATGATCTCAGCGGTGGAGAGGTTACGTGTCAGTCCCATCTGCCCGGTAGCGCAAAATGGGCACGCCATTCCGCAGCCTGCCTGGGAGGAAATACACAACGTCACCCTGTCGGGGTAAGCCATGAGGACACTCTCAACAAGAACCCCGTCATAGAGACGCCAGAGGTTCTTAATCGTCTCACCGGCATCCGCTATTTGCCGACTGGCTTCCGTCACCAACGTGGGGAGCATTTCCTTCGCGGCGCCCTCACGAACGGCGGGAGGCAGGTCAGTCATCTTCGCTGGGTCGGCCTGGTTATGGACGAAGTACTGCCGCGACATCTGATCCGCGCGGAACCCCTTGGTTCCCAGACTTTCAGCCCACTCTTTGCGCTTTGCAACATCAAAATCCGCGAGGTGGGCCGGGGCTTTGCCCCGACGCTTAGCTGCGAAACTGAGCACGGGGCGCGCATCCGGTTGAGCCGCCCCTTCTGGCGGCTGGTCCGTCGGGCGCACCTCGCGACGGGCCGGGGTGGAGACCCCGCCAATCCTGCCTGGTCTTGCAGCCCGGACGCCCTCGTGCGCCCCGCCTTGACCCTGGTTGTGTCTGCTTTTTCTTGGATCACTCATGTCGTCACCAACCTAACGCTACAGAGTAGATCAGGTAGAAGGCGGGCGCTGCAAACAGCAACGAGTCAAGGCGATCCATGATCCCACCGTGTCCGGGCACAATTGTCGACATATCTTTCAACCCGACGTCGCGCTTGATCAGTGATTCAGTGAGGTCGCCCAGTGTGCCGAGCACGGCACCGGCCGCTGCAAATACCAGCGCCCACCACCAGGGAATACCGAGGACGGCCGTAGCGGCCCCACCGGCGACACCGCACAGTAGAACCGAACCCGCAAATCCTTCCCAGGACTTCTTCGGCGACAACTTCGGCGCCATGGGGTGCTTGCCAAACAACACCCCGGCCATCCATCCGCCCAGATCGTTACAAACCACAACCACAATGAAAAACACCAGCGGCCACGGGGTGTCCGACCTCTGTGACATCAAACCCACAAATGAAGCCATGAAAGGGATGTACACGATAGTGAATGCCGTTGCCATCACATCCATGATTGGACGCCCCGGAGTGTTCGTGGATAGGATTCGCCACGCAGTTGACACCAGGAAGGTCAAGTACATTGCGTACATGACCCAGTCCAGGGACCCAAGCGCGCTGGCAACAAACATTCCCAAGCCACCCACATACACGGGTATCAGGGTGACATGGAGACCTTTACGAGCTAGTGCGCCAGCGATCTCCCAGAGTGCCACCACCATCAGACAACCAACAAGGATCAGGAACAGATCCCTCGCGAAGAACAACGCCAGAGCGACTGCCGCAACCAGGGTGACACCGGAGGCGACTGCCGCTGGGAGGTTCCGTCCAGCACGCCCGGTTGCTGGTAGCGGCGTGTTATCCGGAGTTGGCCCGGGGGCAAAAATCCGCGCCAATACTGACTGACTGTTCTGGCTCATGGCCTCGTGGTTGCTCTCTTCTTGTCTGCGTCCCTGTCACTGCAAGTGATGCGTTAGATCGTGAGGAGCTCAGCTTCCTTTGCGGCCAAAGCTGCGTCGACCTGGTCCACGTATTCGCGGGTTGTCACCTCAAGAGCCTTCTCTGCCCTCTCAGCCTCATCCTCGCCGACGTCGCCGTCCTTCTTCAGTGCTTCAATCTGGTCCTTGGCCTTACGGCGGATGCCACGAACCGCAATACGACCATCTTCCGCACGTGACTTCGCCTGCTTCACATACTCTTTGCGGCGATCCTCAGTGAGCGCCGGAAGGACGACGCGAATGACCTTGCCATCATCATTCGGGTTGACCCCAAGGTCCGAGTCGCGGATCGCGTGGATGATCTCATTGACCGCATTGCGGTCAAAGGGAGAGATGAGGACTGTCCGAGCCTCTGGGATATTGATTGTGGCCAACTGCTGCAGGGGCGTCGGTGCTCCATAGTAGTCAACCATCAGTGAGGTGAACATCTGCGGGTTTGCACGCCCGGTGCGGATGTTCCCAAACTCCTTCAGAGTTGCCTCTACTGCCTTGCTCATTCGGTCTTCTGTGTCCAAAAGAATGTCGTCAATCATTTCTCTACTTTCCGGCCGTGTCGTTCGACGTTGTCACCAATGTCCCGATTCTCTCACCCATTAGGGCCGCAGTGATGTTCCCTGGCGCATTCATGCCAAAAACGCGCATACTCAGTCCGTTCTCCTGGCAGAGCGCAAATGCGGCTGCGTCGACGACGCGTAACTGTAGGCGCAACGCGTCCTCGTACGTTAGAGCGTCAAGTAGTTCTGCATCGGGATCGATCTTTGGATCCGCGGTGTAAACACCGTCCACCCCATTCTTCGCCACCAACAGTTCATCACAGTGAGTTTCCAGAGCCCGTTGCGCAGCAACAGTATCTGTTGAAAAGAAGGGCATTCCAGATCCTGCACCAAACACAACGACCCGACCCTTCTCCATGTGGCGAATCGCGCGAAGCGGCGTGTATGGCTCAGCCACCTGGGTCATGGTGATCGCCGTCTGGACCCGGGTTTCAGCACCGGCCTTGTCAAGAAAGTCCTGAAGCGCAAGCGCGTTCATGACGGTCCCGAGCATGCCCATGTAATCGGCGCGAGCCCGATCAAGGCCGTGGGCGGACAGCTCTGCGCCGCGGTAGAAATTACCGCCCCCGACGACCACTGCCACTTCCACACCGGATGCAGCGGCCTTAGCAATCTGGGCTGCCACCCCGGAAATTACCTCCGGATCAAGCCCCACTTTTCCCCCGCCAAATACCTCACCTGAGAGTTTGAGCAGGACTCTGCGTCGATCTTGGGCCACACTGGCTCCCTTCATAGGTATATGAGCGAAAGCTTAGGCGACATTTTGGCCTCCGGGCGCCATACTGTGCTTATGAAGGTGCGACCGAACACAGTGTTGGCAATAACGGGGCTGGCCGTTGTTGTGCTCGCGCTGGTTGCCGCGCTCCTCAGCGGGCAACGCCAACGCAGCGATTTCGATGAGGCGACGCCCGAGGGAGTCGCGCAGCTCTACGTCATATCTCTCATCCGAGGCGATGACGAACAGGCACTGCAACTCATGGACCCAGCGCTGGGATGCTCCTCTCCCCTTGACTACTACGCTCCTGCGCAAGCTTCAATCGCCCTCGTCGATTCTGAGATTCAGGCTGGTTCACAGTCGGCAGATAGTGGCAGTAACGCAAAGGTCGTCCTCGAAATCACGGAGACCGAGGGCGGTTTCTCAACCTGGTCACACCGCGAAACACTGGAGTTGCGTCAGGTTGAGGGAGACTGGCGGATCACCGGTGAACCGTGGCCGATCTACAACTGTGAGTGAGGACCCATGATTGCAGGAGTTGCAGTAGCCGCAGTTCTCTTAACTGCCTTGGTCGCCCTCGTCGCCCTGGTAGCACGGCGATTCACACATGCGAAGAGGCCGCTCGGTGCCAGTGATGTGCGGGAGTTCTTCCAGTATGTCTTGCTCTACGGTCTCTACGTCATCGTCGGTATAGGCGCCACAGAGCTGCTTGGGCGCGTGTTCGGCGCGAGTGCAGACTCTTGGGATACCTCTGACTCCGCCCTCGCGCAAGCACTGGCCTTCGTCGTCATCGGCACCCCGCTTCTGGTGGTTGCACTGTGGTGGACCAGCCGGTTGCAACGAACCAAGTCGGACCAGCAGCGTTCCTCTCTTTACGCGGTCTACCTGACGGTTACTGCACTCACAGCGCTGCTCGTCGCTGCTTCCGCAGTGAGCCCAACACTGACCTTCCTGCTCGGAGGAGTACTTGGGAACAACGTGGCGGCGGATGGCGGGTCCCTCGCAACAGTGGTCGTTTGGGGTGCGATCTGGCTGGTGAACTGGTTGATCGCCGAGCGCACACTGACAGTCACCCAAAACACGCCCCATTTGCTGAGCGGATCTCTCATCGCCGTCCTCTACCTGGTTGGTGGGTTCATCACCACGGTGGGTGACTCAGCCTCAACCCTGTGGACTGGCGCAGTTGTTTATGGCACACCCACCGCAATTGCCGGTGGAGTCGGGACACTCCTGGCGGGGGTACTGATTTGGGTCCGCTACTGGGTATCGAGGGCGCAGAAACTTGAGCGCGGACCCCTGTGGATGATCTTCACACTTCCGCTGGGTGTGGGTGGTGGGCTGGTCCTCTTCCTCGGATCCATCTCGGCTCTGGTGTGGTCCGTCCTCGTCTGGTTCATCGGGAATACAGGGACCACCTCTGCCACTGACCACTTTGCTGCAGCGGGTAGCCAGGTGGGCGCCGCCCTCGCCGGCGGTCTTGTCTGGTGGTACTTCCGCACCACCCTGGGGGCGACGTTTTCACTGTCTTCGAACGCGCGGCGACTCTACCTCTACCTCATGGCGGGACTTGGGTTGGGTGCTCTCACGTTTGGCGTCGCAACGGTGGTTTTTGCCGCGATCGAGGCGCTGAGCCCATCTGTGGGGGTGGGCATGTCCCCGCTCAACACGCTGCTGATGGGGCTTGTTGCGATGGGGGTGGGAGCGCCAATCTGGGGGGTCTTCTGGCGCCGGGCCACGAGCCTCGACACCAGCGAGGTGCGGCTGGGCGACCATGCGCAGGCGGCCAACCCGATCCAGGCAAGCGACTCGACCCAGGCGGGCGACCGCACCACACCTCCCGAAGCAACCCGGCGGATCTACCTCTTGCTGTGGTTATGGTTGGGAGCCATCGCCGCAGTGGTCAGTTTGGTGAGCCTGGCGGTGACCTTCTTCCAGGATCTCGTCCTCGGAACGCTTGGTATCACCACCATCTTCACTGGGCGCTTTGCCCTAGGGACGCTAGTGGCGGCGGGGGCGGTGGTCGCCTATCACGCGGCCGTTTACCGCAGTGAGTACCGCCCTGAGCAGCTGGATGCCGTAGAAGCAGCCACCCCGCTCGGCGTTGCAAACTCCGACAAACAACACGTGCCTTCCCTCGTCGGCGAGTCAGAGGGGCCCCTGACCGTCAGTTCACGCAGTGAGGACCGGCGGGTTCCGGGACCGAGAAGCGTACTTGTGGTCGGAAGTAGTCCCCGTGGGCTAGCCAATCAGATCTCCCGCGCCATGGAAGACACAGTGGTGGAGGAATGGACAGACGCTGACATCTTCGTGATCCCCTCCCAAAGTGAGGCGGTCCTGGCCTTCCTTGCGCAGAAGGCTGGCCGTGACGTGCTTCTGGTGGAACCGGGCCAGCCAGAAGCCGAGGCCGACGGTGGGGAGCTCTGGGCGTACGTCAGATAGTCCTGATGTTGGCCGTGGCGTCCGAGTTCGCACTCCCGGCCCCAGCCCCGGCACGCAAAAGCCGGCCCCTCCCCCGTGGGGGATGGGACCGGCCCTATATGCTACGTACTTCCACCGAGGGCGCCAGGTTTCTACCTGGCGATCCAACTAGGCGGCAGTCGCTGGATGACTAGGCGCCAACCTGGAAACGGACGAACTCCGAAACCGATGCGCCCTCCGCGTCCAGAACCTTACCAACGGTAACTGACGGATCCTTAGCGTAATCCTGGGCGAGCAGCGTGTTCTCCTTGTAGAAGGCAGACAGACGGCCTTCGACAATCTTGGGAACAATATGCTCTGGCTTGCCTTCATTGAGGGTGATGGCGGTGAGCGTCTCACGCTCGCCCTCAACGACCTCGGCAGGGATAGCGTCCTTATCGAGCCAGCGAGGCTTGAACACTGCAATGTGCATTGCAATGTCACGAGCAACCTTCTCACCCTTGTCGTCAGTGGCGACAAGAATGCCGATCTGAGCGGGCAGGTCCTCGCTGGTCTTGTGCAGGTAAAGGCCAACATAGTCGCCCTCAACGCGAGCAATGCGGCTGACCAAAATCTTCTCACCAACCTGAGCACCCATGGCGTCGACCAGGTCCTGGACCTTTCCTTCGCCCGCTGGGGAAGCCAGCAGGGACTCAAGATCTGCAGCACCCGACGCAGCAGCAGCTGCCAGAACCTCGTTAGCAAACGCAATGAACTTCTCATTCTTTGCAACGAAGTCGGTCTCAGAGTTCACTTCAACCATGACGCCGGTCTTAAAGTCATCTGCAACCTGAGCAACAACCAGACCCGCAGAGGCCTCACGACCCTCACGCTTCGAAAGCGACTTGAGTCCCTTCATGCGGATGATCTTCAGAGCCTCGTCGTAGTTACCCTCAGCTTCGACGAGGGCGTTCTTGACATCCATCATTCCGGCGCCAGTCTGCTCACGCAGTGCCTTGACGTCGGCAAGTGTGTAGTTAGCCATTTCTAGCTTCTCCTTGTCCTTTGGTGCGCCTTAGGCCTGGTCAACGGGGGTGGCGGCTACCTCAGCAGCAACTTCGCCCTCGACCTCGGTAGCAACCTCAGCTACCTCGACGTCGCCGTCCTTGCTGGCGTTTGCTGCGGCCTCTGCTACGACTGGCGCTGCACTATCGACCTCGGCTGCAACAGCATCCTTGGTTGCTGACTGCTCCAGAAGCTCACGCTCCCACTCTGCCAGCGGCTCAGCGGCCTCGGCGGTAGCGGAATCATCCTTCTTAGGGGCTGAGCGGGCCAGGAGTCCCTCAGCCACGGCATCCGCAATAACGCGGGTCAACAGACCAACAGCGCGGATGGCGTCATCATTGCCGGGGATTCCGTAATCGACCTCGTCCGGATCCGAGTTGGTGTCCAGGATGGCGATGACGGGAATGTTGAGCTTGCGCGCCTCAGCAACTGCCAGGTGTTCCTTGACTGTGTCGACAACCCAGATAGCCGAGGGGACCTTAGCCATGTCGCGAATACCACCGAGGGTGCGCGACAGCTTGTCACGCTCGCGGCGCTGCATCAGCAGTTCCTTCTTGGTGAAGCCCGAGGACGCGACGTCGTCAAAGTCAACCTGCTCAAGCTCCTTGAGGCGGGACAGACGCTTGGAAACGGTCTGGAAGTTAGTGAGCATACCGCCCAACCAGCGGTGGTTGACATAGGGCATGCCGACGCGAGCAGCCTGCTCTGCGACTGGCTCCTGCGCCTGCTTCTTGGTGCCGACGAAAAGGATTGAGCCGCCACGGGTGACGGTTTCCTTCACGAAGTCGTAAGCGGAATCAATGTCCTTCAGCGACTGCTGAAGATCGATGATGTAGATGCCGTTACGCTCGGTAAGAATGTAGGGTTCCATCTTCGGGTTCCAGCGACGGGTCTGGTGACCGAAGTGCACACCACTTTCGAGCAGTTGACGCATGGTTACAACAGCCATGTTCGTCCTTTCGTTGCCTCTGGCAACAGTTGCGGGCCCAGGGCCCTTGTTTTTTGGTTATGTCCACTCACCATTCTTGAAGTGATCCCGCACCGAAATGCGGTTGCTGCCAAGAACGGATTGCAAACCCTGGTGCCATGACCGGAAGCGCCTCTAGGACCGTCGCCCCCGTGCCCCGCTGCGTCACGCCGGTAAGACCGGCGCCGTCCACGGAAAATGACACGCGTAGTCACCTGCGAACAGGTGCTTGACAAGTCTAGATGATGAAGCAGGTGGATCCTCACAGCGTTTGTGTGAGCCCTACCCCACTGGCAGCCCGTTTTGCGCCACCGGCGCGAAGCTTGGGCCCGTGTTCATCCCCAGAACCTTCGATGCGGTGATATCCCCAAGTAGCCCGGGTGGAGCCCCGGTACCTGACGCCTGTTTGCAACACTGGTTCTCTGCTCAGACACGGAGACCCACCCATGACAAACTATCGGAACCAAAGTTACAACCTTCGCAACTACGCCTTGGCCATGGTAATCGTATTGGCCACGCTGCTCAGCGCTCCGCCCATAGCCGTAGCGTCAGAGGTGCACTTACGCGATGGCGCCAGCGTCACTTCCGGGCCAGCGGCGGTCCGGTCGAAATGGCAGTGGCCAACCCTTACTCCCGTTGCAGTCAACCGCGCCTTTGACCCCCCGGCGCTGCCTTGGCTAAGCGGACACCGCGGCGTGGATCTCGGCGCGCCCATAGGGTTAACGATTGCCGCACCGGCAGATGGAATCGTCGTTTTCTCAGGCATGGTTGTGTCACGGCAGACCGTTTCAATCATGCACGAGGGCGGGCTGCGCTCCACCTATGAGCCCGTGATTCCGCTTGTGGGGCGCGGGGACGTTGTCGTTGCTGGCCAGCCTATTGCCACGGTTGAGCCGGGCCACAGTCCAGGCACGCTGCACTGGGGGGCACGCTATGGACCGGACGAGTACGTTAATCCCCTGCGCATGCTTGTCGGTCCCTCCGTCCTCAAACCCTGGTAGATGTGAACTTGAGTGCTCCGCTGTGGTGGACTCAGGCGCGCGGGTGCGCCCGCTTGTACACATCTCGGAGCCTCTTGGCGTCCACGTGGGTGTAGCGCTGAGTCGTCTGCAATGACGAATGCCCCAGGTACTCTTGCACAAACCGCAGATCCGCGCCCTCCTCGAGGAGGTGGGTCGCAGATGAGTGACGTAAACCGTGGGGCGCCACATCCCTCACTCCGGCCCTCGCAGTCAGGCGGTGAAGGTCCCCTCGTAGAACACGGCTATCCAACCGCCCGCCGCGGCTGCCCAAGAACAGGGCGTCGCTCGGAGTCCTCTCTCCCTCGAGAACGCGGCGGACGCTCAACCACTGCTTCAGCGCCGTGGCAGCGGGACCCCCGAAAGGCACGACCCTGACCTTGTTCCCTTTCCCCGTCACCCGGACGGTGGAGGATGCGAAGTCCACATCCGGGATATCGAGGCCGCACAGTTCTGCGACACGCAGGGCCGAAGAGTAGAGAAGCTCCACAGCAGCCCAGTTCCGCGCAGCTTCGGGAGGCGCACCGGAAACCTGCGCTTCAGACCGGGCCTGCTCCGCGAGCCGCACAGCGCCTGCTTGGCTCAGCACCGCCGGTAGTCTTGAATCCGGCTTCGCAACCTCGAGCGCAGCCGCTGGATCGTTCGCAAGCCACCCTTCCGCTACCAGGTAGGCGCACAGGTTGCGGGCTGATGCAGCATTCCTCGCTACGGTGGACTTGGCCAAGCCACTGGTCGTCCTGGCAGCCAACCACCCCTTCACTCTTCGCGCAGTCACAGCATCCGCTAGGTCCGTGGACGGGGAGTCAAACGTGACCCCGCAGTAGGCGAGGAGCAGCGCTGCATCGCTGAGATACGCCTTGGCTGTTGCCGGGCCCCTCCCCACTCTGCGGAGGAGGTGGGAGCGCCAGTCATCCAGCAGGGCGCCAACCGTTACGTCGCCTCTCCCGCTACCACCGTTGTCACTCACATCTTGATGGTAGCTGTACTTACTCCTTGTGGAGGAGCCGCACTGCGTGGGCGTAGCCCGTCACGCTGCGCGCGCCCACTTCTGCCCGTCCCTGCAGACAAGGTCAGCCAGACGAAGAGACAGTAGAGCTCCCCCAACGTCCTCGCTCGAAAGGCCGGCGGCACGCACCACACTGCTGGTCGTCGCGGAGCTGGTCGCTGGGAGCGCCTCGTAAACTCGCCGGGCAACAGGTCCGAGTCCCTTGAGTTTCGCTTCAACAATCACGCTTGGCGCATGGGGGTTACGACTCGGTGGTTGCCCGGTCGTATCTCTCTGTCTCGGTTGGTTGTCGACACCCACCATCAGTTCGATAACGTCGCGGGCAGACTCCACCAGGGCCGCACCATCTTGAATGAGGGAGTGCGGACCAGCGGAAGCAAACGAAGTTATGGGCCCAGGAACAGCGCCCACATCGCGTCCGAGCTCCAGGGCCCGATTTGCGGTTGCCAGCGCCCCCGACCGCAACCCAGCTTCAGGAACAACCGTCACATCAGCCCAGGCCGCGATTAGCCGGTTCCGTTCCAGGAACCTCCACCTCGCAGGTCGAAAGCGGGGCGGGACTTCCGCGACAATCGCACCACCTTCGGCCGTGATCCGCCTGAAGAGATTCTCATTGCCCTGAGGATAAAGGTTCGCAAGCCCCCCGCAGACGATGGCAACCGTACTGGGATGTACGCGTTCAGAGACACCACCGAGCGTCTCGCTCTTCTTGCTTTTCTCAACATAGGCGTCCAATGCACCCCTGTGTGCCGCGGCATCGACTCCGTAGGCACCTCCCGACACCACCGTGATGCCCGCTTCCCCGAGGTCAAAAGCCATTTCTGAGGAGACCCGAACCCCATACTGAGTAGCTGAACGGGCGCCCACAACCGCTACTGACGGTTCATCCTTGGCTCTCAGTCGTGCGTTTCCCAAAACCCAGAGGGCCGGCGGAACGCGAAACTCGAGATCCTCGAGCTGGTCTGGCCACTCGTCATCGCCCGGGATGACGAGTCGGCCACCAAGTGTCTGTAACTGCGCCAAATCCCTCTCAACGTCGAGATCGTAGAAGCGCGGTTGCCAGCGCTTATGTGCTGCCCTCCATCCCGGTGCGGCTCCTTTGCCGCTCTGTCCTCCCGGCCCCTCCACTCTGTGAGGAAGCGGATTGAATGGGTCGTGCGCCCAGCGAAGGGCATCGCTGGCTCCAAGTTCTTGGCGTAACGCTCCTGCCCAAACATCTCCGGGTTCGGCGATGTTTGACCAGCCAGCCGCCACAGATCGTGGATCTTCGAAGTTCATCGGATTCTCTCTTCCTGGCCACGCAACTCAAATGCGCGCGCCAAATCATCGGATTGTGGTACTTGGTGGTTCTCCCAGTCAGCAACAGACCAGGCCAAGCGAAGAATGCGGTCCACTCCTCTGAGGGAGATGTGACCGGATTCCGTTGCCTGTTCGAGGGCCCGGGCATCCGCACGGGCCAACCCGGTGCGCTCCCGTAAATAGCGTCCCGGAACTTGGGCATTAAACCGCCACGGGTGCCCTCGCCACCTGCGTTCCGACCGTGCTCTGGCCGCCACAGTCCTCTCCCGCAGGCTGGCGGTATCCACCGTGGAACCGCCTGTCAGCGCATTTCGGTCAGGCCGTTCAAGGAGGAGGCGGATGTCCAGCCTGTCCAGCAGTGGACCGGAGATCCTTGCCCAGTAGCGATCTCTTTGAGCGTGTGTGCACCGGCAGCGGTCCTCACCCGCTCTTACCCCACCGCCACAGGGACACGGGTTCGCTGTCATCACCAGTTGAAACCGCGCAGGAAAGACAACCCTCTGCCGGGCTCTGTGCACTGCGATTGTTCCAGATTCCAGGGGCTGACGTAGGGAGTCCAAGACCCTGACGCTGAACTCGGGAGCTTCATCGAGCACCAGAACTCCGGCGTGTGCAAGGGAAACAGAACCCGGCCGAATCGGGTTTCCCCCACCAATCAGGGATGCCAACGTCGCTGAATGATGGGGTTGCTCCAGGGGCGGCCTCGAAATCAGGGAATCAACAGCCCCGTCTGAACCCGCTAGGGATCGGAGGGCCGTCACCTCAACGGAGTCGCGAGTCGACAAGTCAGGGAGGAGCGCACGGAGTCGCGTTGCCAACATTGTCTTCCCCACACCGGGCGGGCCCAAGAGGATTGAGTGGTGCCCACCAACGGCGGCAATCCCCATTGCTTCAACCGCAAATGCCTGTCCTCGAACATCCACGATGTCCGCGTCATCGCCGGCAGCGGTGATGAGCGAAGCACCTCCACCTAAGGGACGGTCACTCGGTGCGTCACCACTTCTGAGAATG
This sequence comes from Schaalia sp. JY-X169, assembly GCF_014069575.1. Classification (NCBI taxonomy): domain Bacteria; kingdom Bacillati; phylum Actinomycetota; class Actinomycetes; order Actinomycetales; family Actinomycetaceae; genus Schaalia; species Schaalia sp. JY-X169. Next base: position 767,761 of record NZ_CP059675.1, on the reverse strand, counting down.
CGACCTTCAGCCTCCTGTTCAACCAGTTCCCACCCTTCAAGAGCATCGACAAGTTCCGGACCACTGTTCCCGAAGATCGCCAGAAGGTCCCGGAGATGACCACACGCCACGATTTGTACGTCCTCAACCAAGCCTGCTTCCGACGCCATGGCTGGGGCCACCACTATCCTCTTGAACCCGTTTTCACTTGCCGCCAACGCGATTGGGAGAGCTCCGGGTACTGCCTGCAGTGAGCCATCTAGTCCCAGTTCAGCAGCAAAAACAGTGTCCGCCGCTGCGATGATGCCCATTTGCTCACGCGCAATCAACATGGAAACTGCAATCGCGAGGTCGAAACCGGAGCCTGCCTTTGGAAGGTCCGCTGGGGAAAGGTTCACCGTTACCCGCTTACTAAGCGAGGGGATGGCGCAGGAGGAGAATGCTGCGCGAACCCTCTCTTTTGCTTCTCTAAGAGACGCATCTGGGAGCCCGACCAGAGTCGTCCCCACTAGCCCGGGGCCGACATGGGTCTGCACCTCAACGATCTTTCCGTTCAGCCCCTGCAGCGCTACGGCATATGTGCGGGCCAGGGTCGTCGAGTTCATTGGGCGACATCCTGAAGCCATGCAAAAGCCGGCTCTAAGCCCGGGGCAACGTGCACACCTATGACGTCGAAACGGTACCTCGCGGAAAGCTCACCCGCATGTGCGAGCCACGCCAGGGCAACCCGCTGCATGCGAGCCAGCTTTAGGGGCGACACTGCCTCGAGCGCGCCGTGCGCACCGATACGCCGCCGGGTCTTGACCTCTACGAAAACGATGAGGTCGTCAATCGTGGCGATGAGGTCGATTTCCCCGTCGCGACCGTTACGCCAGTTGGCCGCAACAATGGCGTAGCCGCGCTGTTCAAGAAAGCGTGCCGCAGCAGCTTCCCCATTGCGACCGATTTTTTGAGTGGTGTCTGTAGTTATGTTCACAGACACAGAATCTGCTCATCTCGAGCAACCTGCATCCCCACAAAGAACTATCTGTGGAAGACGCCGCAAACCGTGTTCTGTGGACTAAGAGGGAATATCCAGGTCCGGCTTCGTGAGTTCCTCGATGTTGACGTCCTTGAACGTGACCACCCGGACCGATTTCACGAAGCGGGAAGGACGGTAAATGTCCCAAACCCACGCATCCGTGAGCGTGAGCTCAAAGAAAATATCGTTACCCACCGGGCGTGCCTGTAACTCAACCGAGTTGCACAGATAGAAGCGACGGTCTGTTTCGACAACGTAGTTAAAGAGCGCGACGACGTCCCGGTACTCTTTGAAGAGCCCCAGCTCAGAGGCGTTCTCATAGTTCTCGATGTCGTCGCGGTTCACTTCTTTTTCCTTCCCGATCCCACGGCCTAAAAAGTCGAAATCGAATCCTGGCCTGGCTACAGGTTAGTTCACTCCGGGGAGTCGCCAACCCAGTCGATGCTGAGATGACACGCCAAGGCTCGCCAGTCCCTCCAGGTGCGACTTGGCCCCGTATCCCTTGTTCGATGCCCACCCGTAGCCGGGATCCCGCACGTCACACATGTAGCGATCCCGAGCGACTTTGGCAATAATCGATGCGGCCGCTACCACTTGGCTGTGCAGGTCAGCCTTGACCATTGTCGCCACGGGTAGCGCGGTGGGACCCGTCTCCCAGGGGTCCGGGAGAGCAGTGGAATCAGCCCCAAACAATGCGGGGGTGGGGTTCGAAAGGTAGTCGTGCTTCCCATCCAACAAGACCGCACCGAGTGGAGTGTGCCCGCCGCATTGCAATTGCCTGTGCACGAGGGCGAACGCCCTCAGCGACGCCATGCGAAGCGCTGCGGTGACACCCGCGGAACTAACTTCACTTGGGCTGGCCCAGCCAATGGCACTGGCACGAGCCCATGAACCTATTGGTTCGACCAGTGCCTCACGAACACTGGGGCGCAGGGTTTTTGAGTCCGCCACGCCCTCGGGCGCTGGCCCGCATTCCCTGTCAACCACCACAACCCCAACCGCGAGCGGCCCGGCAAGTGCGCCACGTCCGACCTCGTCCACCCCTGCCAGCGAACCCCAGGAATCCAGAAGTGCGCGATCGACTTCACCAGTGGGGATCACCTTCATGACACGTCTTGTGGGTCTGGGACGGATGCGAAGACATCCCGATTGCCCAGGTATGACCAGTCAGAAAGGGGCCAAATCTCCCACTGCGCCCTCCCGATCACAGAGCCTTCCGGAATGAACGGATTTTGACCATTCTCAAGGTGGTACTCGGAATCTGCTGACCGTTGCCGATTGTCACCCATCATCCAGTACGAGCCTTCCGGGACCACCACGGAGAAGGGTGTTGTCGATGGGACTGCGCCCTCCGCCAAGTACGGTTCGTCAATGGCAACTCCGTTTACGGAGAGTCGCCCGAGGTCGTCACAGCAGGTGACGGTATCCCCGCCGACACCGATCACACGTTTCACGACGATCTGCTCGGAACCCTGTGGAGCGAAGCCGAACCATCCCGCAACGGTTGACCAAACGGAGTTTGTGGTCTGATCGACAGGATCCAACCAGCCTTCTGAATCACGAAAGACAACAATGTCACCGCGTTCCACCTGTTTCCCCCAACCAGGAACACTGTTCACAGCGATACGGGAGCCGACATTCAGGGTGTCCATCATCGATTCGGAAGGAATCTTGTAAACCTGCACCACGAAAGCCCTCAGTCCGAGGGCGAGTATCGCAGCAATCCCAACAACCGCAACAACCTCTAGCAGGGCACGCCCAACACGTCTTGCTCGCGGGCTTTGGACGGTGCGGTTTCCCATGCGTGATGGCAACTGGGTGCCGTGTGGTGGCAGTTTTTCTACGGTGGGTCGGAGCTCACGACCTGGAGGCACAGCAAAAGACGGGGGCATTGCGGGCGGCGAGTTGGAATCCAGACGACCGTCTGTGCCGCCACCTTGTGGGGACGGAGGGTCCGTCTCTGGTAACTCTGGATGCATGATGGCCCAGTCTACCGCTCGCGGTGACTGGGCCATCGATGAAGTACCACGTTCGTGGTAACTCAATGTCTATTTCGTTACGTTGATACGCTTTTCCTTGATCCGCGCTGACTTACCAACACGGTCACGCAAGTAGTAAAGCTTTGCGCGGCGGACGTCACCACGGGAGACAACTTCGATCTCTTCAATCGTTGGGGAATGAAGAGGGAAGGTGCGTTCCACACCTACGCCAAAGGAAATCTTGCGGACGGTGAAAGTCTCCGTAACCCCGTGACCCTTGCGGGCGATGACGATGCCCTGGAAGATCTGGATACGGGAACGGCTACCTTCAATAACCTTCACGTGAACCTTTACGTTGTCACCGGGACGAAACGTGGGGATGCTTTCACGCATTGAGTCTGCGTCAAGGAAATCTAACTTCTGCATTTCTGCTCCTCGTTACCTTCGCCGCAGGTCGTGGCAACACATAACCGGACCGAAGTCCGTAAGGTTGGTCTGAGAAGCCTCATGGTGGCCCCCCGCGGCAGGTCTCACCAACATTCTCGGTGCACCAGTCTGCCACAACTCGCGGCGCCACTCCAAGAATATTGTGCGCTATCGGGGCGGGAACTGGGTGAGATCACGCACGTACACAAAATCAGAGTGACTCCGTCCACCCACATCAAAGGTCCGTCGACCAACTTTCTTAAAACCGTGGTTACGGTAGAACCTGATGGCACGCTTGTTCGCGCGATTGGTACCAAGGGCGACACTGCTAACGCCCCACAATGCCATGGCATCTGTAAGCGCGAAGTCAAGGAGAGCGCCGGCAACACCGGTGCCATGCACGTTCGGGTCCGAATAAATCTTCGACAGGTAGCAGGTCCGCTCCGACGCCCCGGGCAGATCCGGTGCAGTGCGCTCTTCGATCAGTGCATACGCTGCGATGGTGCCGTCTTTCAGTGAGCGTGCAATTGTGATTCGCGCCCCGTCCTCGACCGCTGCGAGAAGAGCGTCGACACTGAGGTGGGTGGCGACGTGATCATCAATCTCACTCTGGGTCGTCCCGGGTGGGCACGCGAGGGGGAAGGTCCTTGCAGCCAGGTCAGCAACCTCTGCAATATCGCCAGGCGTAGCGACCTCGAAGGTGAACCCACCTCCACCACCGGAGATGTCGATCCCTCTCGCAGTCAGAACCTCACTGTCATCTCTATCCAGTTCGCTGCCCCTCCCCAGCAGCTTTTCAATCATGTCCGGGCGGCGAGCAGCGGTTCTGCTAAGCGCCTGGTCACGCCGCCACCGCCGTATCCGACTGTGGTCTCCACTGAACAGCACTGCGGGGATCTCAAGACCGCGCCAACTACGAGGAAGCGTATAGACCGGATACTCCAGCAAACCTTCGGCAGAGTGCGACTCTTCGGCCAGTGACTCCGGGTTCCCGACTACACCCTCGACCAGACGCGACACACCTTCGACGAGGGCGATTGCGGCAACTTCCCCACCGTTGAGGACATAGTCCCCAAGCGAGTACTCGAAAACTTCCACGCTCGAGGTGCGGTAGTGCTCGGCAACACGCGCATCGATGCCCTCGTACCGCCCACACGCAATGACAATCTGCTTGGCGGTAGAGAGCCTCTCCAAGTCGCGCTGTGTCAGGGGCGCACCGCTTGGCGTCGGGATCGCGAGGACGGCACCCTCGGAAATGACATCGTCAATGGCGTGACCCCACACGTCGGCGCGCATCACCATGCCCGCACCGCCACCGCTGGGAGAATCATCAACCGACAGGTGTTTGCCAGTTGCCCAGTTCCGCAGATTGTGGACCTCGATGTCGAGGACGCCCGCGTCGCGCGCCTTTCCCACTAGGGAAAGATCCAAGACGGAGAAGAACTCTGAAAATGTGGAGATGACGTCAAAACGCATGTTGTCGCGCCCCTCAGTCTTGAGGTGCTACTTGATCTGCATCTGGGAACAAGCCCGATGGTGCGTTAACCACAACTCGACCTTCCTCAACCGAGATGGTTGGAACGATCTCTTCAACGAAGGGGACCATCACGTCCACCTGCCCTGCTCGAACGATGAGCAGATCATGAGCCGGAGCTGCAACAAGGCCCGACACGACGCCAAGTATGTTTCCATCAGCGTCTTCGACCTTGAGCCCTTCAAGCTCCGCTGCATACCAGGCATCATCTTCAGATTCTGGCTCCACGAGGAGCTCGACACCGCGCAGAGCCTCTGCGTCTTCGCGGGTGGTGACGTCCTCGAACTGCACGAAGAGGCGGCCGCTGTGCTCACGCGCGCGGACGACAACCAGCTCTGGGTGCGCAGGTGACGAGGTAGTTAATGTAGCGCCCTCATCGAAGACGCTTTGCGCCCGGTCCGTACGCACATCCACACTAACTTCACCCCGCAAGCCCCGGGCTGCGCCAACAATGCCGGCTAGAAGTAGGTCTGAAGAAGGTGATTTCGTCATGGTGCTCCCTGTTGTCGGACGCGACACCCGTTAGATGCGGGATCCAGGTAGATACGGGATCCGTGGCCTGCGTGCCGGTCGGTTCTGGAAAAAGACTTCGCGTCTGGCTGTTCTGATTAAAGACTAATGGGCCCGGCCCCTGGCCAGACCCATTAGTCACGAGTTTTCCCGCAAAAGATTATCGGCGGTCAGTCTCTACGACATCGACACGAACGAAATCCTTACCCTTGAGCGCAGAAACCACCTTTCGAAGCGAACGCGCTGTGCGTCCGTTCCGACCGATGACTCGCCCCAAGTCATCCGGGTGAACCCGGACTTCCAAGAGTTCGCCACGGCGCTGGTTTTTGCTGTCGACCCGAACATCTTCCGGGTGATCAACAATTCCTGACACCAAATGTTCTAGGGCATCGGCAAGCGAGCTCATTCTGCAGCAGCCTCTTCAGCTTCTTCAGTCTTAGCATTTGCGGCCTCAACCTCGGCTTCAGCCTTTGCGGCAGCCTTTGATTCAGCCTGCTTCGCCTTCGACTTGCGCGCCTTATCTTCCGCCGCAGTAATGGCTTCCTGCACTTCAGCGGCCTTATCAACGTCAGCAACCTTGATGCGGCTGACAACGTTCTCTTTACCTGATGCGCGAGCAAGGTCGCCATTCAGGCTGAGCAGACGACGTGCTGACTCGGAAGGCTGCGCGCCAACACCGAGCCAGTAGACGGCACGCTCAGAATCGATCTTGATAATCGAGGGGTTAGGGATCGGATCGTAAAAACCGATTTCCTCGATCACGCGACCATCGCGCTTTTTCCGCGAGTCGACAACAACAACGCGATACTTGGGGTCGTGGATTGCGCCGAGGCGCTTCAAACGAATACGTACAGCCACTTGAGTGGTTTCTCCTTGTTATTACGGTGGGCTCCACTTCCATTGGTGGGGCCAACGGCGTATCGCCCATAGAACGCGATTCACGTGCAGAGAGGGGGCACGGAGCCGAGTACAGTCACACATTCTGCCACCTACGGAGCACATTCCCAAGGCGAATCCGCATCCCCGCCCCAATTTAGTGACGTGGAGTTGCTCACCGACGCTCCGACAAGATGTGCGAGAGACTAGACCCATGTCTGAAAACTCAGTTTCTCCCCTGTCAATTCCCACTGCGCTTGCTGAACTGGCAGCAACCGCCACCACCCTGGTTGCCCCCTACTTGAGGAGCGTGGCCCGCTCTGCGCCGGAAGTTGGCTTGAAACAGGACATTCACGACCCCGTCACCGTGCACGACCAGCGCACCGAAGCGATCATCCGCTGGTTCCTCGCAAAGTTCGCGCCCGGTTCCACCGTACTTGGTGAAGAGATGGGTGAAGAACTAGACCCTGAACTTGTTGGGGATATTTCCGAGTACGTTCAAGCTCCAGCCGTCGCGCTCTCCGAGCAGGTGATTGAAGTCATCGCACCTCTTAGCAATCGGGTTCGCTGGATTGTCGACCCAATCGATGGAACCGCGAACTTTGCTTCCGGCCTCACCTACTTTGGAACTTCCATAGGTGTGGAGCTAGACGGAGAAGTGGTGGCGGGCGCGATCTCTGTTCCCTTCAACTACGAAATCTTCGTTGCCGATGACCGGCACTTCTGGCATGAGGACGAGAGGGACGGGGCCAGGAAACTACTGACCAGCAGGGGGCCCACAACAGAGACCGAAGCGCTGTTGGCTACCTACTATCCGGGCGTGCATGACCTCAATGCCAACCCGGATTTGTCCCTAGTCCATGAGACAACCCTCATGAACGCCTACTCCACTGTTCGCAGGCCAGGCGCAGGAGCAGTCGACCTCGCCATGGTCGCAGCTGGGTGGATCGGGGTCTCAATGGCGACCGCCCTCAAGCCGTGGGACGTGGCAGCCGGCATCCACATGGTGCGCGTCGCCGGGGGTAGCGTCCTCAATCTCCCCATGGGCACGGACCTTCCCGACGGTCTGCGCCCCGGAGTTGTCGCGTCAGTGAGCACTCTTCAAGCCACTACGGCAGAACGAGTGCTGCGTGAACTCGATGCCGAAGCAGACGCATCTCTAGCCGAAGCGGGCAATCTGCTAGAGGACTAGCACCCCACCCACTAGCGACATTCGCAACCTATCCTCGGACTGCGGCCGCGCCACTAGCGCTAGTAGCCTTCCAGAGGCGGAACGCGCCAAGCAGACCCAGAGCTAGGAAAAACGCTGCAACCACCAGCGACCACGAAGTCGCCTGGGCAAACCCGTGCGACAGCGCCTCAACTACCGTGCCTGTGGCAGAGCCGAGGTCGCTGTGGTCCCCCTGTGCGCGAAGCATTGAGATCGTCGTACCAGCCGACTGCCGAACCCCGTCGGCCAACTGGTCTGCCATGGCTCCGCCAACACCGACCGCATCGAGAGCGGCAGGCACGGTAACGGCCATTGCAATCGAGAGGGATGCCCCAGAGATAGCCGTGCCGAGGGCCGATCCCAACTGTCTCACTGTGCTCTGCGTCGCCGAACCCTGACCAGAAATCTCCACCGGCACATCGCGTAGCACAGTTCCGGTAAGTTGAGCCGAAGCCAAACCAAGCCCAAGCCCGTAAGCCACCAGTGGAAGTGCCACCAGCCACGCTGGCGTGTTGTCGCGAAGTACCAATGCCAACACCAGTACGCCAGACAACTCCAAGACCAAACCGATCAGAACGGTACCGGGTGACCCAAAACGTGCCGCAACATGGCGAGCGGCCGCACCTGACATGAATGCCCCCACTGCCATCGCAGCAAAAACAAGTCCCGCGCCCATCACATCCAGGCCCAGGGCATTAACCAGGTAGAGCGGCAAAACAAATACCAGGGCAAACTCTCCCGCAGCAACCGTCGCTGCCGTAACGTTGCCCCACGAGAAGGTCGGAAGTCTGAAGAGACTGAGATCAAGAAGGGCCGCCCGCGCCACCCGCTTGCGGTGCCTTTCCCAGAACACAAACAGGGTCAGCGCGATCGCAGCAATCAAGAACGCAACTGGCACGGGTGAGACGGCCATGGACGTCCCCCACGTCCACCCGAATAGGTGCAGTTCAGCCTGCGGGGTCCACCATCCCAAATCGGGACCCTCGATGATGGCAAAGACGAGGGCGCCAAACCCAATGGCACTAAGCAGGGCGCCGTCGACGTCGACTCCACGCCCACCCGGCTTACCGCGTGTTTCGGGGACAACAAGAAGTGTGGCGATGATGACGAGGACGCCAATGGGAAGGTTGACCAGGAAAATCCAGTTCCATGAAGCCCACTGGGTCAGGGCCCCACCGGCTAGCGGCCCAAGTGCTGCCGCCCCAGAAATCACCGCCCCCCAAACGCCAAAGGCAGCCGCCCTGTACGTCCCCCTGAATGTCGCATTGACGGTGGAAAGCGTCGAAGGCATGATCAGGGCGGCACCAATCGCCTGGACCGCGCGCGACCCAATCAGAGCGCCCGCACTTCCAGCGCCCGCAGCCAAGAGACTCCCTGCAACAAAAATGACGATCCCCAGCAGGAAGACCCGCTTGCGTCCCCACCTGTCTGCCAGACTGCCCGTTGACAGCAAGAGCGCCGCCAACATCACCGCGTAGAGGCTATTCACCCACTGAGCGTCGGTGAGATCCATGCCAAGGTCTTCAATAATGATGGGTAATGCCACCCCAACGATGGTCCCGTCGAGAACGATCAGCCCGAGCCCAACGGCCAGCACTGCGAGCGCTAGCCAGTCCTTCTTTGTGGGTGTGTGGTCTTGCATTCCGGCTCCTGCCTAACGCTCTGCTAATGCAGACGGTTTGTTGCGGGAACCACTCTACGACCATTTGTGACCACCGCTTGCGGGTGGCGCCAGACCTGGGGGGAGCTGCGCGGATCTTCAGCGAAGACAACTGCATCCGCGGGGGCGCCAACCTGCAAACAGTCCAGCCCCAGGAAGTCGCGAGCTTTCCATGTCGCGCTGGCCAGTACGTCCTCGGGCTCCATCCCCCACACAACCCACTGCTCCAGCTCATCAATCAAGGCACCGTGCACCTGGTAGCCGCCAGCGTCGGAGCCCGGAAGGATCATCACGCCCGAAGATAGCAGATCGGCAAACCACTTCTCACGCCCGTCGTAAAGATCGGTCATGGTCTCCGCATACCTGGGGTAGCGAGTTGCCGAGGACGCAAACTCAGGGAACTTGAAGACCTGGATGAGAGTTGGCACCACAACAACTCCCAGCCTGGCTGCGCGTCGCATCTGCGTTGCCGACATCCCGGTGCCGTGCTCAATCGAGTCCACTCCGGCATCAAGCAGGTCGTCGATTATGTCTCGTCCGAAAGTGTGAACGGCAACTTTGGCCCCCACCTCATGAGCGGCATCGATTGCGGCCAGCAGCTCTTCGCGGCTCCACAGTGGTTTAAGGTCCGAGGACGCCCCCTCTGAGCGGTCAATCCAATCCCCCACCAGTTTCACCCAGCCGTCAGAGGCGGACGCTTGACGTTGAACCTCGTCTGCAAGAAGACTTGTCCGGACGGGTACTTCTCCCTCCGTGGGATCCGCGGGAAGCTCGATGGCGAGCCCCCGGTTATAGCGCTTCTCCAGAGCGATGTGCCGACCTGCCGAAATGACGATTGGCCGTCCAAACGGCAGCTCGCCGGGGCTGACCTTCACTGGTGAACCTGGCTCCCGGACGGCTAGCACGCCGGCTCTGATCTCCTCCCACGCGTGTGCTCTGATCACGTCGGACGACTGCGGACCCTGGGCGATCGCCAGGTGAGAATGCAGATCAACGAAGCCGGGCACGATAAAGAGCTGCGAATCAGAGTCGGCTGTGGCGCGCTGCTCCACCATCGAGGATGACGCCGCAACCGACTGCTCAGCAAACGACTCGATAACCGAGTCTCGCCAGGTCAACGTACCGTAGCGGAATGTTGGCCTCTCTCCAGGGTTGTCACGCCACTGTACCCACCCCTGAACGGACCCGCTGGTGGATTTCTCACTATCTGCCATGCTCAGACTCTACCGCTGGCTCGGTTCCGTGTGCCCTTCACGGAAATGTCGTTGGCCCTGCGCGTCCACAGCTCTAAGGTTGCCGGAAGCGCCTAAGGTTGCCCATAATTCGCGAGAACGGCGGCAACCTTAGGCGCTTCCGGCAACCTTAGAGCTGTGGAGCGGGGCGGGCTAGAAGCCCTTCCCCAACATGCGTTTTAGGTCGTCCGGCAGAGAATCCATCGTCTCACGAACGTCTGTCGCCTCGGGAGCCGCAGCAAGCCCAAACGCACTCCCCTGGGGAGACACAGCTTTCCCACCGCGCTGCCCCTTTGGCAGCATTGCCTCAAGTTCCTGCTGACGACGCTTGGCCGGGTTTCCCGAACGCGCCTTCTTCTGCACGCGAGCCTTCTGTGCCTGTGCCTGACGCGCCTGTTCTTTCTGCTTCGCGCGCCCAGCAGCCCGACCGGGTCGCCCCTGCATCGCACCGAGGTTGGGCATCCCGCCCTGCCCCATCGAAGACATCATCTGCTTGGCTGCTTCAAACCTCTTGACGAGGCCGTTCACCTCAGTGACGGATGTTCCCGACCCCTTGGCAATACGAGCACGGCGGGATCCATTAAGGATCTTGACATCTTTGCGCTCACAGGGAGTCATGGAACGCACGATCGCCTCAACGCGATCAACATCCTTCTCATCAAAGTTCTCAAGCTGGTCGCGGACCTGGGCCATCCCAGGCATCATCCCCAAGACCTTCTTCATGGAGCCCATCTTGCGGACCTGCTGAAGTTGCTTCAAGAAGTCATCAAGAGTCAGATCTCCCGACATGGCCTTCGCGGCCATCTCTTCAGCAGTCTCTTGATCAATCTTCTTCTCAGCCTGCTCGATCAGGGTGAGGATATCGCCCATGTCGAGGATGCGGCCCGCCATGCGGTCAGCGTGAAAACGCTCAAAGTCGTCAAGGCCTTCACCGGTCGACGCAAAGAGAATAGGCGCACCGGTCACGCCACGAACGGACAGCGCAGCACCACCGCGTGCATCGCCGTCCATCTTCGACATAACAACACCGGTAAATCCAACCCCGTCGCGGAATGCCGTTGCGGTCTGTACCGCGTCCTGACCCACCATGGCGTCAAGGACGAACATCGTTTCGTGTGGTTTGACAGCATCGCGAATATCGCGAGCCTGCTGCATCATTTCCTCATCGACACCCAGTCGTCCTGCGGTATCAACAATGACGACGTCGTAGCCGTTCATAACGGCCTCGGACAAACCGCTGCGCGCAACCACAATGGGGTTGCCCACCCCGTTGCCAGGTTCAGGTGCCCAAACGTCAACTCCCGCGCGTTCGCCAACAATCTGCAGTTGGTTGACGGCGTTGGGACGCTGCAGGTCAGATGCAACAAGGAGGACGCGCTTATCGTTCTCCCGAAGCCACTTACCAAGCTTCCCGGCCAGGGTGGTTTTACCGGCCCCCTGCAGACCAGCGAGCATGAAGACCGTGGGCCCCCGCTGCGCAAATGTTAACTCCCGGGTTGCACCACCGAGGATCTCTACCAGTTGATCGTGCACAACCTGCACAACCTGTTGGCCGGGATTCAGAGCCTTCGAACGCGCTGCACCATAAGCCTTCTCCCGAACGTTGGCGATGAAATCGCGGACCACCGGGAGTGCAACGTCCGCATCCAGAAGTGCCCGACGAATCTCCCCGAGTGTCTCATCAACATCCGCTTCAGACAGCACACCTTTGCCACGGATGCGCTTGAACGAATCGCTCAGACGATCAGACAGAGTGTTAAACACACGTAAACCCTTCGTTTAGGACCCGCTTGGTGGCCGATGTTATTCCCCAACGATAGCGTCAACAAAGCCGCTGGGATCAAATGGTGCCAGATCATCCGGCCCCTCACCTAGGCCCACCAGCTTGACGGGAACGCCCAGTTCTTTTTGGACGGAGATGACAATTCCACCCTTCGCAGACCCATCCAACTTTGTGAGCACAATCCCTGTGATTCCCACGGCCTGCGCAAACACCTGGGCCTGCTTCATACCATTTTGTCCCGTGGTGGCATCCAGCACCAACAAGACCTCTCCAACTGGAACCTGTTTTTCCATGACGCGCCGAATCTTCCCCAGCTCGTCCATCAGTGCGGTCTTGGTCTGCAGTCTGCCTGCCGTATCAACAATCACGACATCAGACCCGGCTTCCAGCCCTACCTTTACTGCCTCAAAAGCGACCGAGGCCGGATCCCCACCTTCTCGATCTGAGGCGACAACTGGCACTCCAACCCGCGAACCCCAAGTCGCCAGCTGCTCGCTTGCAGCGGCCCTGAATGTGTCCGCGGCACCCAAAACAACGGTCTTATCCTCGGCGCGCAGTAGTCGAGCCATCTTTCCAACCGTCGTAGTCTTCCCTGTTCCATTGACTCCGACGACGAGGACGGCTGCCGGACCGAGCTTTCCACTGCTGGCAGTAACGGGCTCCAGGTTCAACGACCTATCCATGCCCGGATCAACTAGTTTCAGCAGCTCATCGCGGAGCACTTCCCTAGCTGCCTCAGAGTCGAGGCTTCCGCGAACCCGCGCCTCGTCCCGCAGTCTCGCAATGATCTCTTCTGTTGGGCCAAGACCAACATCGGCTAGCAGGAGGGTGTCTTCAATTTCTTCCCAATCGGAGGCACTCAGGTCACCGCGAGCAAAGACAGCGAGAAGAGCCTTCCCAATGCCACCCGACGACGCCATGCGAGCGCGGAGGCGCTGCATGCGACTTCGCACGGCCTCCGGCTCTTCAAGAGCAGGGGCAACAGCCTCGGTGTCTTCAGCAGTCGCAACCTCCTCAACCTCTTCCGGAGGTGGGGTTGCAGGAGCTGGCTTCGCCTTCTCAGCGGGTTCTTGGGGTGCTGATTTCCCAGAACGCACCGCCCGAACAATAACGGCCACGACAACAATCAAGACTAGGGCTGCAATCAAGAGTCCTAGCGGTGTTGTGAAGAACTCAGTTAGCGTGTTCATGGGGTGTCCTATTCTGTGTTTGAGGTCGGGCGCCAACTGGGATGATACCTGTTCACTCGGTCTTCCTCGCCCCCTGCGAGGCCGCGCACCCAGTTGTCAAGATCTTCTGGTTCAGGAGGGGGCGCTGGTACCAAAGGCGGCTGCGCTTGGGTTCCCTCGCTACCCCAGGTCTCGCCCTCCACGTCCAGTTCAGCGTCGTCCAAGATCACTACGTCCACTTCCAAGTCGTCTTGGACCATGGGCTCAGCGTCAACTAGGGCTTCAGAATCTACCTGAGGGTCTGGGTCGGGCTCAACAATGTGCTCTACCGAGTCGCTATCTGCATCGTCTTTGGCGAAGCGAGCTCGAACGGAACTCGCCGCGCCCGAGGTCCATGTGCTAACGCCAGACCACGCCGCTTTAGCAATCTCCGCCTTCTCACGCATCACATCGAGGAACTTCAGATCAGCGCCGTCCGTCCACTCTTCATCCTCTTCATAACCAGGACGATCGAGTGCAGCGTTGAAGATGGATACTTCACCTGTGATCACCGCGGGTTCATAGAACTCGTCGTCATCGAGAGATGGTGGTGGCGGTGCTGCTGGCCCCTGAGCAATCTGAGCCCCTAAGAAGACTCCCTGGTACTGCTGCACCAGTTCACGCGGAGCTGGAGCCAGGGCTGCCATCACCTCTTCACGATGAAGAAGCTTTGGCGCACCAAGATAGGCACTCTCCGGCACTGAGTTGGCGGCCCACATTTCGTCCAGACTAACTTTTCGAGGGCGCAATCCGGGATTGCGAATTGACGGCATTCCCGACTCCCTCACATCTTTGGTTTGGCCGCGCACTGCAACCTGCCATTCTTGGCGAGGGCGGCGCACTAAGGCGGCACTAACCAGGACCAGGATGGCGAGGAGCACAAGGATAATGAGCGCCAAGTAGAGGGCGTGATGTGCACTCATGAGGATCCGTCCTTCACAGCGATGCTCCTCCTGTCCACAGTTTGGATTCACAGTCAGCTTAGCTGCTTCAAGACTCTCGTTAGCCTGCCATTCTGTGTGACATTACCGCAGTGATACCGTCTTTCATGGTCACGCCATAGAGCGCGTCGGCGAACTCCATGGTCCGCTTCTGGTGGGTGATGATAAGCAGCTGGCTTTCGCGACGCAGATCTTCCAGCAGGCGCAGAACCCTGGTCAGGTTAATGTCGTCTAGTGCCGCTTCGATCTCATCAAGTACATAGAACGGTGACGGCCTCGCCTCAAAGATCGCTATCAGGTAGGCCAGTGCCGCCAGAGAACGTTCGCCACCACTGAGTAGAGACAACCTTGTAACGCGTTTTCCGGACGGCCGAGCATAGATTTCTACCCCTGTGGTGAGGGGGTCGTCTGGATCCGTCAGCTCTAGGCGTCCAGTTCCACCGGGGAAGAGGACTGAGAAGGTTCTTTCAAACTTCTGCGCAGTATCCGCAAACGCGTCAGTGAAAGCCGACTTAACCTGCGCGTCAACTTCCTTTATCAGCGCCAGCAAATCAGACTTGGAGCGGTTAAGGTCCTCCACCTGCGTCTGCAAGAAGTTGTACCGTGACGACGCCGCCTCATACTCCTCGACGGCCAGAGGATTGACTATCCCCAGGCGCGAGAGGGCACGCTCAGCTCGCCCTCGTTCTTCTTCCGCCTGCTGACGTGTGAACACGACATTTGAGTTGAGGTCGTCTCCCTCTTCCGCGTCTCCTTCTTCCGGGTGGGGCGGCTGAGGGTTCCACGGCACGTGAGGCCCAAACGAGGCAACTATTGCGTCCCCGCACAAGGCGTCCGTGTTGACCTGGGTATCTTCTTCAGGGTTTGCGCCACCATGTTCTTCCGATGAAGCCGGGACTTCCCCACTGCCGGCAGATTCCGTATTCCCGTACTTACCCAGCAGGGATGGCATGCGTAGATTCAGCAGTCTGCCGTAGTCCTCGACCAGGGTCTTCGCTTTCTCTTCCAGCGCGGTGACCTGGGAGCGTTCCTGAGCAACTGCCACTTCGGTCTGAAGCAATTCGTCGTTGCCGCTTGCACGTTCCTTCTCGATGGCACCAATCTGCATCAGCAACTGCTCGGCCTCGGACGACAGCTCCTCGAAGCGCTCCCGGGCTTGTGTACGCAAACTCAGGGCCTGCCCAGCAGCGCCCTCGGCCCGGGCAGCACCTTCACGTGCCTTAGTCATCACCGACTGAAAACCACCAACGGCGTGCTTGGCTGCGGCCTCGCGAGCGACCTGGCGCGCACGATCCTCACGTAGGCTCTGCGCCTGCGCGGCGAAAGCTCGTGCTTGGCGGTCAGCAGCCGTGGATCTTTCCCTAGCGACATGGGCGTCCAACCGGGCCTGGTTCTCTGCCGCCCAAGCCTCCTGTAGAGCCTGGCGTGCTGCCTCGACCGCTGACGAAGCGTCTGCCAAAGCCCGCGAATCCTCAGACGGGTCCGCGGCAGGTACCTTTGCCTCCGCTTCCGCCGCGAGCATTCGGCTGTGCTCCAGGCGCTTCTGCGCGTCCTCCACCTGCTTCGCTATTCGGTCAACGTCAACTTCACTAGCGTGGGCGAGGGCGTTCAGGCGGGCGGCCTCCTGAGCATGTTTCGCCCTCTCAGCATCTGCCGCGCGAAGCCGGGTCAGAGCCTCGTTCTTTCGCTTCACCGCATCCGTAAGAGTGGAACGCGCAGTCTCAACACTGCGAGTCGCGTCCTCGAGGGCGTCATTAGCGCGAGCCTCCTGGGCCGACGTTTCCTCCAAGTCGGCACGCAGGGACAAACGTGACGTTTCCTGCTGACCCCGCAAACGCACGTAATCATGGCCAAGGACCGCACCGTGACGCGTTGCAATTGTGGGCGTGGACTGCGGGTCCGAACCCGGCACCATCTCGGCTTCCAGACGGTCCAGGAAAGCAAGGGCGCCGCCCACCTCGTCGCAGACCCAGGTGTCCGCGAGTAACCGCTCGAGGTAGGAACCCGGTGAAGCCCCGGGTGCAGATGCCGACTTCACGACATCATGTGCCGGGCTGACCCCGCACTCCTGTGCCAGTGCTAATAGCTCGGGTTCCGGCTGGAGGGCCGCCACAGGCCCTTCAACGCCGCCCCCTCGACCCGCGGGAGTATCTGTGAAGACAAGACCCGCCGCACCTAAGTCGGGGGCGCTCAACATGTCGGGCATCTGACCGAGTAGGTTGCGGCTCTCACCTTCACCGACGACAACGCGCGCGGAGAGCATGGTTCCCAGAAGCGCGGTTATCGCCTCTTCCCAACCGCGCTCAATGACGAGAACGTCCTCAAGCCTCGGGCTGACCCCAATCCGATCCCGGAAGTGCCTCACTTCCTCAGATCTTGACGGGGTTGCCTCACGGCCCCCTTCAAGCGAAGCAGCTAGAGTCTCCCGCCTTGAACGCAGTCTAGAAACATCCTCGCGGCAGTCCCGCTCCAACCTCTCGGATACTGCGAGCCGATCCCGTGCTTCCTGTTCCTCACGCGCCGCGTCCTCGTATGCGGCGGCCTCCGAACCGACGGTGTCTCCCGCAATGCCGGTAAGGAGACCCGAATCGTGGTGGGGTGAGGTACTCACAAAATCAGCAACTGCCTTGCGAGCACCGTCACAACGTCCGTTTGCCGCGGTCAACCGCTCGCGTGCGCCCCGCACCTGTCCCGCCGAGGCCTCCACGGCAAGGGCAGCGGTCTCCGCATCTCGCTTGAGGCGCGCAAAGCTCTCTTGGGCAGCTCGTAGATCAGCGGTCACCTGCCGTAGGACCTTTTCAGCATCGCGCACCTTCGATTCACCCAACTCACGCCCGACGCTGGCATCCCGGTAAGCAACGTCGCTCGCCTCAGTGGCACTACGAAGAAGTTGCGCCTCCGCGGCGGCCTCCTTGGCTCTTTCGTCCGCAAGATCCACGGAACTCTGCGACACGGCCGTCGGTGTGCGTGCGGCGGAGGAGGCCCGTTCTTGAGCTATCTCTTCAACCGCAACGAATCGCTCTCTTGCCTCAGTGAAATCCCTGTACAGCTCACCAACCTGCTCGGCGCGCTCCCGGAAGCGGGATTGCTGTCCCACGACAGCCTTCTGACGTTCCTTCAGCTCTTCGAGGGCGTCGGTCTCGCGCCGTGCTGAGTCACGTAGTCTCTCAAGTCGTTCGAGGTCGCGGTCCAGCTTGGCGCGGGACACGACCAGGTCATCCCCGAGGATCCGGGCGGTTGCGTAGCCCAGACGATAGCGCACCCCTGCCGCTTCCCGCGCTGCTTTTGCCTGACGTGCCAGTGGACGCAGTCGTGCCCGCATCTCTTCTGTGAGGTCGAGGACGCGAACCAGGTTGGCATCCATCGACTCCAACTTGCGTAGCGCACGTTCCTTACGGCGCCGGTGCTTGGCAACGCCCGCGGCCTCGTCTATAAAGAGCCGCCTGTCGACCGGCGATGCAGACAGCACTGTGTCCAGTTGCCCCTGGCCCACAATGACGTGCATTTGCCGCCCCAACCCAGAATCGGAAAGGAGCTCCTGAACATCAAGGAGACGCACGGGAGAGCGGTTAATTGCGTATTCGGAGCCGCCTGAGCGAAACATCGTTCGCGAGATCGTGACTTCCGAGTAGGCGATCGGGAGCTTTCCATCGGAGTTGTCTATGGTGAGCTCAACGTGAGCACGCCCGAGGGCGCCACGGGTTGTTCCCCCGGCGAAAATCACGTCGGACATGTTGGAGCCACGCAGAGATTTAGCCCCCTGCTCCCCCATCACCCAGGATAATGCGTCTACGACATTGGATTTGCCGGACCCGTTGGGCCCAACAATGGCGGTGATGCCCGGTTCAAAGCGAAACCGGGTGGTCGAAGCAAAAGACTTGAATCCGGCGGCGGTTAACTCTTTGAGATACACGTTTGCCTACCGTGGACTTTCTTCTGGTGGGCGTACTACAGGGTGGACTCCCCTGATTCGTCATACGACAGTTCTGGGAACCACAACGCAATCTCCCTGATCGCAGACGTTGGCGAGTCTGAACTGTGAACCACGTTTTCTACTGCGTCCCGACCCCAGTCGCGGCCCAGGTCACCGCGAATGGTGCCGGGATTTGCGAGTGTGGGGTTCGTTGCACCGGCCATGATCCTCAGGGCTTCGATGACACGATCGCCCTCAACGACCACTGCAACCAGTGGGCCTTCCATCATGTAGTCGCGCAACGCTGGGAAGTAGTGCCTGTCCACGTGTTCTTCGTAGTGCTCTTCAAGGATTCTTGCTGAAGCCTTCTTGATCTTCAGTCCCTTGAGTACGAAACCCTTCTGTTCGATGCGGTGGAGGATCTCCCCAGTCAGCCCACGACGAACTCCGTCGGGCTTAATGAGGACGAGGGAGTGCTCCTTGCTTGGGTCCAGTAGATCGGGTGTTGGCATGAAGTTTCCTCGCTTGTTAGTTCGTTCCGTCAGTGTCAAAGCCGATAGTAATCGCGTCAGCCACGGCTTGCATTGCTTCTGCAGCCTGAGCGCCCTTGGCGGTGATTGTAACTTTATCGCCTTGACGCGCCCCCAGTCCCATGATTTCTATCATGGAGTCGGCGGGAGTCCCGTTCACATACACCTGAGCATCAAAGCCTGTCACCAGTTGCGCAAGCATGGCAGCTGGCCTGGCGTGTAATCCCGCAGCGTCCGCTATGACTGCTTCCGCAGACTCGGTGCCTGGCACGGCACCACCCTGATCGACCGAGTCCTTTTCACACCACTGCAACGCGGCTTCCTTCACGGAAGCCTCAACCGCGTCTAAGTCCCCACCCTGTTGCGCGGTAACTGCCGCCGCGACCGCGCCCTCAACGAGAGGCCCGGGCACAAAACGTAATGCGTCTGGATCGTCCGCAAATTCCAGCACTGTATCAACGGTGAGAGTGGCGGAACCCAGGTCGGTGAGCAAGACAACGCCGGCACCGTCAGACACCACCAGCGCCTCTTGCACCGCGGTTTCGACTAGGTCAAAGGACGTGCCAAGCCTTCCGTCGTCTGTGCCGGCCGCGGCACGAATATGGACGTCCGCGGCCATTGCCTTGGCCAGTTCAACCAGGCCCACCCCAAGTGCGTGGGAATGAGAAACCAGTACGAGGGCGACTTTCCCCATCCCTACTCCGAACTCTCAGCAAACACTTCGGATGCAGCGTCGGCAGCAGCCTGAAGAAGCAGTGCGGAAGAAGCCGACCCTGGATCAAGGTGGCCGATGCTGCGCTCACCGAGGTAGGAGGCGCGACCTTTGGTCGCCTTCATCGGAATCGTCGCTTCGGAACCGGCATGGCCAGCAGATGCGGCTGCAGCGAACGTGGCGACAACATCGCCGCCCTCGTCAGCCACATCGTGGGCGGCCTGCACCGCGGGAAGCCACGCGTCAACCATGGTCTTCTCTCCCGCCACCGCTTTGCCACGTGCTTGCACCCCCTTCACTGCGGCTTCGAGCACATTGGCCACGTCCTGACTTGTGAGGTCACCTTCCGGCATTGCTCCTGCGCCGCGTAGGTAGGCGGTTCCATACAGTGGTCCCGCTGCGCCACCCACGGTCGAAAGAAGAGTCTTCGCCACGTACTTCAACACATCTGCGCCGCTTTGGGCCTCACTAAGACCGGGCCCGCTAACGACGGCGGAGAAACCACGGTCCATGTTCTCCCCATGGTCGCCGTCACCGATCTGACGGTCGAGGTCGATCAGCAACTCGCGATTTTCCCCGATCCTCTCGGCAGAAAGCTCCACCCAGCGACGCGCCCACGTTACGTTCTTTCCCATGACGGACTCCACTTCTCTCAAGAAAATGCCACGGATACATTCTGCACTGTTTCAAGGCGACGTAGGTGCGCCCAGCCCACAGTTGCGAGCCGGGCGCACCCACATCATGAGGATCTTGCTAGTTCTTCCAAGCTGGAGTGTCGACCGGTGCATCAAAGTAGCCGAGCATTGCGTCATCGACGCGCGTCAGTGTGATTGACACACCCGGCATCTCTAGGCTGGTTACGTAGTTGCCCACCATCGGGCGGGCTGCCTCGATGCCATCGGCTGCCAGCAACTGCGCCAACTTGCGGTAGACAATGTACAGCTCTGACTCCGGGGTTCCCCCCATACCGTTGACGAGGGCGATAACACTGTCACCTGACTTCAAGCCGAGGTCGTCACGCACCTTCACATAGAGTTCCTCGGTGAGGTCGTCGGCCGGTTCCATCGGGCCACGACGGTATCCGGGCTCACCGTGAATACCTATACCCAACTCGATCTCATTTTCCTCCAGATCGAAGGAAGGCTTACCTGCGTGGGGAACCGTGCAGGGCCCAAGAGCCAGGCCCATTGAGCGCGTGTTGGCATTAACGTCGCGGCCAATCTGTGCGACTTCACCGAGCGGCAGGCCCGCTTCCGCCGCAGCGCCGACGATCTTCTCGACAATTACCGTGCCGGCAACGCCGCGCCGCCCAGCCGTGTACAGGGAATCTTCGACCGCACAGTCGTCGTCGATCAAAACTGTCTCAACCTCGACGTCATCCATTCCCGCTAGCTCCGCCGCAGTCTCAAAGTTGAGGACGTCACCGGTGTAGTTCTTGACGATGTGGACCACCCCGGCGCCTCGGTCGGCAGCCTTCGTCGCCTCGACAATGGGGTCGGGAGTTGGCGAGGTGAATACGGCTCCGGGAACAGCGGCATCAAGCATTCCAAGTCCGACATAGCCTGCATGGAGGGGTTCGTGTCCTGACCCCCCACCGGAGATAACGCCTACCTTGCCGTCTGCTTTTGGCTCAGCGCGCTCAACCCAGTCGGGGTCAAAATGGACTTTTACCTGGTCGCCGTGAGCTGCCTGAAAACCCTCAAGGGTTTCGCGGACAACTGCTTTTGGATCATTGATGAGTTTCTTCATTGAGTACTCCAATTCTTGTGGGCGCGGGCTAAAGCCCGATCCCTCTCAATCTTGCCAGCCTGGAGCCCAGTCCGTAAGTCCCATGGCGCCCCCGCACGAAGTTGCGCGCCCGGAGATCTGGCCGCGCAACCGTGCACCGCACCCGCACCCCGCCCGCTGACCCGGCACCGCACCCGACCCCACCCACTGACCCAGCACCGCACCCTCAAATGTATACGTGGGGAACCAATGCGTGCCTGGGGTACGTACCCCAGAGGCGTTCTGGTTCCCCACGTATACATTTCGTGAGTGCCGCCGCCTGCCTGAGTGTTGGGAGTCGATGGATTGCTGTTTGCTTGTCGTTGAGGTTGGTACCGGCGCTACCCCGTGTCGTGAGGGAGCTACTTGAGCCATAGGGAGCCCGATAGGCCCAGCACAGCCAGGGATTACACCGTTATGCAAGCCTAACTGGCTCCGTGTGGCGTAGCAGGCTCCGTATGGCCGCACCGAGCTCCGTATGGCCGCACCGGCTCCGGAATGCGGCTCTTAGCAGAAGGGGCTGCGGGTATCCTTCCCGCCTCTACGACCGGTCACCGTTGCCGTCACTACCCACCTCAAACCGCGACATCGAATAGTATCGACACATTACACTGTTATTGGACCCGAAGCTGTCGATACTATTCGATTTCGCGGAGGCGGGGGCGGAGGCCGATGTGGGTGTGGGTCGCAGGGGCGGTGTGGGTGCCGCGCACCCGCACCCCGTTAGCGGCGCAGCAGGGCTGTGACCTCACCGACCAGCTGAATCGACCCGAATGCCACGATGCCGCGCGTCAATGTCGGATCCTGGGGTGTGTCAGCAAGTGCCGTGGCCCGATCGATACCGTCGGCTACGTTTTCAGCGACATGGACTCGGTCTGCGCCAAACACGTCCTCGGCAATCACTTTGAGATCTTCTAGATCTGCAGCCCGGTCCCCACCCATGGGAACGAGGACGATTTCGCTGAGGTCCGGCTCAATTTCAACCAGCATTTCTTCAATGGCCTTGTCTGCCATTGCTGAGAACAGACCGATCGTAACGTTGAAGCGGAAGGACTCGTCAAGAGCATCCCTCAAGGAGGCCACCCCGGCGGGGTTATGCGCTGCATCCACGACGACCGTTGGGGAGGTGCGTACCACCTCGAGGCGTCCGGGGGAACGAGCCGTCAAGAAGCCCTCCTCAACGACCTCGGCCGGAAGCACCTTACCGCCCATCATCGCCTCCGTAGCCACAAGGGCGGCCGCAGCATTATGCGCCTGATGCAGGCCGTGCAGTGGCACAAAGAGCTGCTCATAAACACCTGTTGGAGTGCGAACATCCACAATCTGCCCACCAACTCCTGGGGTGCGGCTTAGGACCTCCCAGTCACGACCTTCTAGCCAAAGTACCGAATCGGTTTCGAGGGCGCGGCGCTCGATGACCTCGAGGACTACCTCTTCCTGATGGCAGACAACGACGATCGACCTGTCCTTGATTATTTGTGCTTTCTCAAAGGCAATTTCGGTGAGGGTATTGCCCAGCCAGTTCTGGTGATCTAGCGAAATGGGGCTGATGATGACAACTCCAGCATCAATCACGTTGGTGGCATCCCAACGTCCCCCAAGCCCGACCTCCACAACGGCCGCATCCACGGGTGCGTCACCAAACCAGGCGAGTGCCATTATTGTCAGAGCCTCGAAATACGAAATCTGCGGCTGTCCCTGAGCAGCCGAAGCAGCATCAACCATGCCGATGTAGGGCTCCACATCCTTCCAAGCGGCCACGAACTCCGCCGGCGAAAGCGGCTCCCCATTGATGGCAATCCGCTCCCTCACATCCACAAGGTGCGGGGAAGTGTATGTTCCAACGCGAAGACCAAATGCATGCAGAAGCGCCGCAGCCATGCGGGTGGTCGATGTCTTGCCATTTGTTCCACCGACATGGATGGAAGGATAACTGTCCTGAGGATCCCCCAAAATATCCAGGACCTGCTGCATGCGGACCATCGACGGGTCGAAGTCATGCTCGGGGTTACGAGTCAGCAAAGAACGGTAGATTGCGTGTGCCTCACCGGTGGCGAGCGCCGCAAGCGCTACCTCATCGACCTCGCCCTCGGCTTCTTCGTCACCATCCTCATCTTCACCGAGTTCCCCCGCCAGAACAGCGTCGACCAGGTCCGGGTCTGCACCGGCCAGGAGGGTGTCGCGAACGATGGCGCGCAGAACATCGAGGTCGGCGTCACCTTCTTCCGCAACGGCATCCTCGCTACCGGGGGCGGCGTCGAGTCGTAGGTCGTCATCGTCTGCTTCGTCTTCCTCCTGGGCGGCGGCGAAGAAGGGGGCCATCTCCGGATCGATGCCCTGCGGTAACTGGAAGTCCTGCTCGTCATTAGCCATTGCGGCCACCTTCTTCTCTCTACTGCCTTGGGACATCTAGCGCTTCGAAATGGTCAGCGTCTGCTCATCACCGGCGCTGGCCGCCAGATCAATGGTGAGGGTTTCGTGCTTGATGAGGTCCTCGTGGACACCGAGGGCCTCGAGGCGGTCTTCAGGCACGGTTAGCGTGACATTGATGCGGTCTGCGATGTGCAGGCCCTCTGCCTTGCGCGTGTCCTGGATTTGTCGGATCAAGTCGCGCGCCCACCCTTCGGCTTCCAGTTCTGCGCTGACCAGTTTGTCGAGGACGACGAAGCATCCGGAGCCCAGCACCGTGGCGGCCTCGTCCCCTTCGGCTTCGACGCGCTCAACGAGGGAGAACTGGTTGCCAAACAACTCGACCGCGGCCCCGTCGACCTCCACGCTGGGGAATCGCACGCCTTCGCCCTCGTCAATCACTTCCCAGCCGCCTGTCTTTGCCGCTTGGAACAGTGCGGAAGTCTTAGGACGAACGGCGGTGGAGAACTCACGTGGGTTGAGTGTCAGGTCCTGACGCAAGACCAGGCCCGACCTATCCGGCGTCTCGAACTCCACTTCTTTGACGTTTACTTCCGAGGCGATGATGGGTGCGAAGCCCGCCAGAGCCTCGGCGTCACTGGAAACGACCCGCAGCTTCGCCAGGGGTTGGCGAACGCGGAGCTTCTCAGCCTTTCGCAGGGAGTGTGCTGCGGAGACGATCTCTTGGACTTCATCCATCCCCTCAACTAACGCCTCATCTTCCCAGGACGCAGGCAGATTCGGGTAGTCGACCAGGTGAATGGATTCGCCACCGGTGAGGCCGCGCCAGATCTCTTCCGTCACCAAAGGAAGTAGGGGTGCTGCAGCTTCGCAGAGGACGACGAGGGCGGTGTAGAGACTGTCGAAAGCGGCCTCGTCCTCGTCCCAGAACCGTTGACGCTGGGTCCGCACATACCAGTTGGTGATGACGCCGAGGTGGCCGACGATACGCGCGGAAGCTCGAGGCAAGTCGTATTCGTCCATCGCGACTCGCACCTCTTCGGTAACCTCGCGGGTGCGTGCCAGCAGGTAGCGGTCCATCTCAGGGAGCGCGGCAAATGCGGCCGCTGGATCTTCAACCTTATCCAGACGTGTCGGCGTGATGCCCGCGCCCTGGTTGGAGGCATTGCCGTACAGGGTCAGGAAGTAGTAGGCGTTCCACAGGGGTAGCAGCACCTGGCGAACCGCGTCACGGACGCCCTCTTCGGTGACGATCAGGTTGCCACCGCGCACCACTGGCGAAGCGAGCAGGAACCACCGCATCGCATCTGAGCCATAGGTGTCGAGGACGCCCTGAACGTCAGGGTAGTTGCGCAGGGACTTGCTCATCTTGCGCCCGTCGTTACCCAGGATGATGCCGTGGGAAAGTGACGTACGGAAGGCGGGCCGGTCGAAGAGCGCGGTTGCGAGGACGTGCAGCGTGTAGAACCAGCCGCGAGTCTGCCCAACGTACTCAACGATAAAGTCACCCGGGTAGTGGTTGTCGAACCACTCCCTGTTCTCAAATGGGTAGTGGACCTGAGCGAACGGCATGGAGCCCGACTCGAACCAGCAGTCCAAGACCTCGGGAACTCGGCGCATCATGGATTGACCAGTCGGATCGTCCGGGTTGGGACGTACGAGGTCGTCCACCATGGGCCGGTGCAGGTTGATCTCATCGGCTGGCACACCGAAGTCATCGGCCAACTTCTGGTAGGAACCGTAAACATCCATCCGCGGGTAGACGGGGTTGTCGGACTTCCACACGGGAATGGGGGCGCCCCAGAAACGGGTGCGGGAGATGGACCAGTCACGGGCACCTTCGAGCCACTTACCGAACTGGCCGTCTTTGAGGTGTTCGGGAACCCAGGTGATCTGCTGGTTTAGTTCAACCATGCGGTCGCGGAACTTGGTGACCTCGACGAACCACGACGATACGGCGCGGTAGATCAGGGGTTGGCGGCAGCGCCAGCAGTGCGGGTAGCTGTGCTGGTAGGAAGCCTGGCGCACCAGGATCGGACGCATCTCCTCACTCATCGACGCCAGCGGGCCGGAGCCTTCACGCAGGTCAGAGAGGATCAGACGGTTGGACTCGAAAACCTGCACGCCCACGTAATCGGGTACTTCAGTTGTGAAGCAACCTGAGTCATCAACCGGGACCACGGTCTTGATTCCGTTGGCCAGACAGACGTTCATGTCGTCTTCACCAAAGGCCGGGGCAAGGTGTACGAGGCCGGTTCCGTCCTCGGTCGTCACGAAGTCGGCCTGAAGTATCTGGAAGGCTTCGGGTCCGGGGGCCGCGTCCTCGTCAGAGTTAGCAAAGTAGGGGAACATCGGGGCGTAGCGACGACCAACCAGGTCGGCACCTTTGAAGCGGCTGACTATCAAGTCCTGCACCGAGGTCGGGAGCTCGCTTAGCTCCGAGGCTTCGGGAGCGATCTCCGGAGTAGCATCTGCGACTACCTCAATGCCGAACTCCTTGGCGTAGGACTCAGCAAGTGCCTCCGCGATCACGACAAGCTTGCCTGCAAGCGGGCCAGCCACCGGCAGTACCGTCACATAATCGACGTCGGGGCCGACAGCTATCGCCAGGTTTGAGGGCAGCGTCCACGGCGTGGTGGTCCAGATGAGGGCGACTTCGCCACTGGGACGCCCGTCCTCGCCCAAAAGCGCAACACCGACCGTGGCGGTCTGGTCGGTGCGGTCCTGATAGACGTCATCATCCATTTTGAGTTCGTGATTCGACAGCGGGGTCTCGTCGTTCCAGCAGTAGGGCAGAACGCGGTGTCCCTCGTAGATCAAGCCCTTATCGAACAGGGTCTTGAACGCCCACAGCGTCGATTCCATGTAGGTGGGGTCAAGGGTTTTGTAGTCATTGTCGAAGTCCACCCAGCGCGCCTGGCGGGTGACGTAGTCTTCCCACTCCTTCGTGTAGCGCAGAACGGAGCTCTTGCAGGCATCGTTGAATGCTTTGATGCCGATTCCGTCGGGACCCTCAATTTCAGACTTGTCGACGATGCCCAAGAGGCGTTCGGCCTCGATCTCTGCGGGGAGACCGTGAGTATCCCAGCCGAAACGACGTTCGACTCGGTGGCCCAACATGGTCTGGTAGCGACCGACCACGTCCTTGACGTAGCCGGTGAGCAGGTGCCCGTAGTGCGGGGTGCCGTTGGCAAAGGGAGGTCCGTCGTAAAAGACGAACTCATTCGAACCTTTGTTACCGGCTGCGCGATTTTCCACCGACTTCTTAAAGGTGTCGTCGGCGTCCCAATACGCGAGGGTCTCTTCCTCGACTGCTGGGAAGGAAGGTTTTGGGTTGACCTCTTGATCCCCGCGGTGGAGCGGGAAACGCTTCGTGGTGCCTTCTGATGCCATCTTCGTCCTCTTTCAAATCCACAACCGGTTCGAGGACGAAACGCCGGAGCCTTCCGCGGTACCACCTCGCTTGTGGCTACCGCTACGATCCTGGTTCTCCAGGTCAGAGGGCAACCACCGCTCATTAGGCTGTAACGGGCCACCCGTTCGGTTCTACTGGGATGGCTGACCGCGTGGCGCCACCTTTTCTTCCGAATGCTCCCCGGTGATACCCACTCCCCCGCATGCGCGGTGGTTTGGCCGGATCGATGCCCCTTCATGTTAGGCGACGCATGGCGCAGTTTGTAGCCCGGGGCGGCCGCTGAGAGCGTAATTGCTGTCACGTTTGCTTCAATCTTTGAGAGCAGTTGGTCGCAATTGGCGAGGTTCTGGTGGGACGGCTCGGCAATTTCCGTAGCTGTGCCGGGTTTTTCTGGGAACATTAGCCTTATGGTGACTGACAACCGCAAAATCTTTCCCGGAACAGAGTTCATTTCAACGGTGCTGCAGGCAGCAGATGCGAAGTCCTCGATGACAAAGCACCTGTCGCGTGTCTTCCTGATGCGTGCGGCGATGGCCGGGATCCTCATCGGTATTTTCTACCTGGCCAACTACTCCGTGATTGCTGCGTTTGTGGAGATCAGCCCGCGTGATGCCCGCCTTGGCTCAATCTTTGGTGCCGTGGTGTTTGGGTTCTGTCTTGTCTTCATCTACTACTCCAAGTCGGAACTGTTGACGTCCAACATGATGGTGACAACCATCGCCGTGTACTTCCGTCGCATGTCCGTGAGTCGCGCGGGGGTTGTGATGCTCCTGTGTTTCTTAGGTAACTTCCTAGGCGGGCTGCTTACGGCGATCATCGTCAAGTTCACGACACTCTTGGACGGGAGCGCTGGTGAACTTGTTACCGGCGCGGTTGAACACAAGCTGGCTTTCGTTTCTGGTGGGGCCAGTGGGATGGCAGATCTGTTCTTCCGCGCCATTCTTTGTAACTTTATGATCAACATCGCCATGTTGTTGATCTACAACGGGTTCGTCAAGTCCGATGGTGTGAAGGTTGCGGCCATGGTGGTATCAGTCCTGCTTTTCGCCTTCCTCGGCTTTGAGCACTCGGTGGCTAACACGGTCCTCTTTACCGTCGAAGGACTGAGGAACGGTATCGATGTCGGACTGGCACTTGGCAACGTGGGAATCGCACTGCTCGGCAACTTCGTGGGGGGTGGTCTGTTGATCGGGCTCTACTATGCCTATGCGAACGACTCTGAACGGCACCGTCGGACTCATCCGGCTTTGCGCGAAGAGTAGAAATACCTATCCACAGTGCACGGGAAGCGGAGTTTTCCCCAAGTTCACCGTTATTCCAGCAAAATGTCGGAACCTCCTCATAAGCTGAAGGCAGGAAATGAGAGGCGCGTCACCCCTCATCAGGTGTGATGGTGTGATGACCCGCTTCAGACTATTGAGGAGGACGCTCATGGCACTGCGAGCAGTGGCAACGGGAATGATTGCCGAACCTGTACTGCGCTGGACACCCCAGCAGAAGGCAGTGCTGGACCTACGGATTAACGCGACTGCTTCAGCGCGGGACAAGGCAAGTGGGCAGTGGGCCGACATTGGCGGTCCGCTGTGGGTTGGGGCAACGTTCTGGGATGATGAAGCGAAGCATCTTGCAGACATCCTCAGCAAGGGTGACCGCGTCAGCATTGAGGGGACGCTGGTTGTAGAGACGTTCCAGCGTCGGGACGGGACTGAGGGGCAGAAGCACATCATTCGTTTCCCACGCTTCCTCGGCATGATTCCCGGGCGCCGCCAGAGTGCGGAGGACGCTGGTGCATATGGCGGAGCCGCGCAAAGCCCCCAAAGCACATATGTAGACGCCGACCCACCGCAGTCGGGTCCCATACCTCGCGTCGACGGTGGCGGTCAGGGACCAGCGGAAGCTCCCTTCTAGGCGCGCTGATCGTCTCAGTCCACTGACTGCACCGGGGCGGCGGTAGCTGGGCATTCACCTCATCGCTTAGGAAGACAAGTGCTCCGCGCGGCGGCGCTAACATGAAGGCATGACAAGTAACAAGAACGAACTACGCGCCCACGTCCTCGAACCCGCACTGATGGACACCGCTGTCCGTCCCCAAGATGACTTCTACCGCTACATCAACGGAACCTGGCTGCGTGAGCACCAGATTCCTGCGGACCGGGCATCTGACGGCGCGTTCTATGCGCTGCATGACCTGTCTGAGAAGCGCTGCGATGAGATCGCTACGGACGCGGCAAAGGGCGCTCTTGAGGGTGCAGAGGCACGCCGGATCGGGATCCTCTACAAGCAGTTCATGGACCAAAAGACACTGAATAGCCTTGGGATCACGCCGATCCAGGGACTTCTCAACTCTGTTTCTGACGCGAAGAGCCACGAGGATCTGGCTCGCCTCTTGGGAAATTTGACCCGAAACGGAATCGGCGGCTACTTCAGTGTTGGCGTGTCGACAGACCTTAACGACACCACTAAGTACACGGCAAGCTTTGAACAGAGTGGGCTCGGCCTACCTGATGAGTCCTACTACCGGGAAGATGAATACCGGAACTACCGCGACAAGTACGTCCAGCACGTAGCGAAGCTGCTAACCCTGGCCGGTGTCTCGACTGAAGAGAAAGCGCCACTTGCAGCAGCCGAAGTCATGGAGTTTGAGACGGATCTTGCCGCTCACCACTGGGATGTTGTCCGCTGCCGTGAGATCGACCCGCAGAACAACCCAAAGACATGGGCCCAAGTCGTTGCAGAGAACCCTGGATTCGACTGGGAAGGATGGGACGCAGGCCTCGGCTTCCCCCTGGATGGAAAGAGCCTCAACGTTTCGCAGCCGGACTTCCTTGAAGCAGCATCAACCCTATGGAAGAACACCCACCTGCACACCCTGAAACTGTGGCTTGCCCGCGCCATCATCGATGGGTTCGGCCCCTACCTCTCAGATCCTTTCGCTGAAGAGACCTTCGACTTTTACGGACGTACCCTTGCCGGTATTGAAGAGATGCGCCCCCGTTGGAAGCGCGCACTGTCAATGATCGAAGGTGTCGTCGGTTTCGACATGGGGCGTCTCTACGTGGAGCGACACTTCCCGCCCGAGCACAAAGAACAGATGAGCCGTCTGGTCGACAATCTTCTGGATGCCTACCGTGATTCCATTCAAACACTAGATTGGATGAGCGAAATGACGAAGGAACGCGCCCTTGAGAAGCTCGACACCTTCATGCCAAAAATCGGCTACCCGGAAGAGCCACGTTCTTACGAGGGGCTGGATATCACCGCCGAGCGCACGCTGGTTGAAAACCTCATGGCATCGGCGCAGTTCGATATCGACTGGGAGCTCGCAAAACTGGGTAAGCCGGTTGACCGGACCGAATGGCTCATGACGCCACACACTGTCAACGCCTACTACTACCCGTCGATGAATGAGATTGTTTTCCCAGCCGCCATCCTCCAGCCACCATTCTTCAACCCGGAAGCTGACGACGCGGTGAACTACGCGGGAATCGGGGCCGTGATCGGCCACGAAATCGGCCACGGTTTCGACGACCAGGGCAGTCAGTTTGACGCCCAGGGTGAAGTGAATAACTGGTGGAGCGACCAGGACCGTGAAGAGTTCGAAAAGCGCACCAAAGCGCTAATCTCCCAGTACGACCAGTTCTCTCCCGAGGAGCTGGATGATGAGCAGAAGGTCAACGGAGCACTAACCATTGGTGAGAACATCGGGGACCTCGGTGGCCTGACAATCGCCTGGAAAGCCTGGAAGAAAGCCCTTGCAGAAAGTGGGGTTTCATCACCCGTAGATGCAGAGGTCATTGACGGCCTCAGCGGGCCCGAGCGCTTCTTCACGTCATGGGCGCGGATCTGGCGCGGGAAACAGCGCAATGACTACGCGGTCCAACTGCTCGCCATTGACCCGCACTCACCGGCCGAGTTCCGCTGCAATGGCGTCCTCGCGAACTTTGACGAGTTTGCAGACCACTACGAACTCTCCCCCGGCGATGCCCTGTGGATCTCGCCGGAGGACCGGGTCAAGATTTGGTAGATGCCGACCTTGACACCCCCCAAACCCAAGCACTTCAAAAGTAAGAAATAGAAAGGTACCCATGCCTGGCTTGAACCTAACCCGAGTCGAAGCCCGCGAACGCGCCGCGGTTATTACCAACGCTGAGAGCTACGAGGTCGCCCTCGACCTTACGACTGGCGACAAGACTTTCCGGTCGACCACAAAGATCACTTTTGACGCGGTGGAAGGTGGGGAGACATTCCTCGACCTGGTCGTCGACAGGATCCACACCGCATCCCTCAATGGCGAGGCGCTGAACCCGGCAGAGTACGCGGACAACCGCCTGCCTATCCGCGGCCTTAAAGCGAAGAACGTCGTTGAGATTGATGCAGATTTTATCTACATGCACACGGGTGAAGGCCTGCACCGCTCGGTTGACCCAGCCGACGGCAAGGTCTACCTCTACTCCCAGTTTGAAGTTCCAGACGCACGACGCGTCTACCCGACCTTCGAACAGCCTGACCTCAAGTCATCGTTCACTTTCACTTTGACGGTTCCGGAAGGCTGGACGACCTTCTCGGTCTCCCCCACGCCGCAACCAACCGCCCTCGACGACGGACGTCAGGTTTTCAAGTTTGCACCGACCCAACGTATCTCCACGTACATCACCGCGATTATCGCTGGACCCTACGAAGGGGAAACCAAGACGATCCGCTCCACGGATGGCCGTGAGATCGACCTCGGCGTCTACAGCCGCGCATCACTGGTGAAGTACCTGGATGCCAGCGACATCATGGACATTACCGAGGCCGGTTTTGCTTTCTTTGAGAATGCGTACGGAATTCCCTACCCATTCACGAAGTACGACCAAATCTTCGTGCCCGAATACAACGCGGGCGCCATGGAAAACGCGGGTTGTGTAACCTTCCGCGACCAGTACATTTTCCGGTCCAAGCCGACCGACTGGCAGTTGGAATCACGCTGCAACACGATCCTCCACGAGCTTGCGCACATGTGGTTCGGGGATCTTGTCACGATGGCGTGGTGGGATGACCTCTGGCTCAATGAGTCCTTCGCGGAGTACATGGCACACCTTGCAACGTCGGAAGCCACGCGTTGGAGTGACGCGTGGGTCGGCTTCCTGACTCGCAAAGAGTGGGGCTTGGCGCAAGATCAGAAGCCTTCCACACACCCGGTGAAAGCAGAGATCCGCGATCTGGCGGACGTTGAAGTTAACTTCGATGGAATCACCTACGCGAAAGGCGCAGCGGTTCTGCGCCAGATGGTTTCTTACGTAGGCCGCGACAACTTCTTCAAGGGGCTGCACCAGTATCTGACCAAGCATTCTTACAAGAACGCAACACTGTCCGACCTGATTTCTGAGTTGGAAATCGCATCCGGACGGGACATGAAGAACTGGGTCAGCGTGTGGGTTGAGGAAGCGGGTGTCACCACCCTGCGTCCTCAGATCGACGTTGACGAGGACGGAACACTGACCTCGCTCAACGTTCTTCAAGAGGCTTTCTCCCCGCAAGCGTCGCTACGTCCGCACCGCCTTGTCGTTGCGGGGTACGACTTGAACGAGGACGGAAGCAAGGTTGAGCGCGTCTTCTCCGAAGAACTTGATGTTGATGGGGCAAGCACGCTTGTTGCCAGTGCCGCCGGACTCAAGAGGCCGGCGCTGATACTCGTGAACGATGGGGACCTGGCTTACGCGAAGGTTCGCATGGATGATGATTCTCTGGCATTCGCCATTGCGAACATCTCCAAGTTTGATGACCCCCTCACCCGCAGAATCATCCTGGCATCTGCCTGGGATATGACCCGTGATGGGGAGTTCCCGGCATCGCGCTTCCTCAACCTGGTGTTTGAGGCAGCGCGTGTCGAGACGTCAATTGCGTCGCTGACTGCACTGCTTCGCCAGATCGACACCGCTGTGACCTCGTACGTGTCACCCGCTCACCGTCCTGCCCAACTTGGCGTTGTGGCTGACCGACTCCTCGAGTTGGCTCAGAATGCTGACCCGGGAACGGATGCACAAGAGATGTTTGTACTCGGTGCGACAAGGCGCGCTGTGACACACGCGCAGTACGAGCAGATTGAGCGCCTCTACAAGGGTGAGGACGTCCTCGATGGCCTGGTGCTAAGCGAGGACCTACGCTGGGCAATGCTCTTCGCCCTCGTACGTGGCGGTCTGGCTAATGAAGCGGATATCAACGCGCTACGCGAGGAAGACAACACTCTCACCGGAGAGCAGAACGCAGCCCGCGCCCGGGCGACCTTCAACTCTCCGGAAGTGCGCCTCCAAACTTGGGAAGCCGTGATGCACGACGTCTCGATCCCCAACGACACACGTTGGGCAATGGTGGCTGGGTTCTGGTCACATGTGACTACTTCCCCGGCGACCTACGCGCAATACGTGGAGAAGTTTTATGACCAGGTGGCACGAACCTGGGATGAACACACCTTCCACATTGCCTCCGGCATCGTCACCGACCTTGAACCGCTGCCGCTGGTCGGCTACCTCCCTGAGGTTGACGTAGTGGCACGCTCCCAGGACTGGTTGGATGAGCATAGGGAACGTCCTGACTCGCTGCGCCGCCTAATCGCCGAGGGTCGCGATGATGCTCAGCGCATGCTGCGCGCTCAGAAGGCGGACGCATAGGTATCCGTTTTCAAGACTCGGACTGCATGTGATAGGCAGCTCCTCGGTTTTACCGAGGAGCTGCTCACCTTTTGGGGATGCTCAAACGCCACCGTGCTACCTTAAAAACGCGTAGAGATTTCAGTGTCGAGGCTGCCGGGAGTTGGCCTTGGCGCGACATTAGTGAAACGGGGATCCCATGTCTCAGGCACAAGACATTCTTGCCGGACTAGGTGGCAACGAAAACATCGACAGTATTGAGCCCTGCATCACGCGCTTGCGCGTAGAGGTCGTCGATCCAACGTTGATTGATGAAAAGGCGCTCAAGCAGGCAGGAGCCTTCGGCGTTGTTCAGGTTGGGCAGACGGTGCAGGTTGTGGTTGGACCTATCGCTGACAACCTAGCCGATGAGATCAACGAGCTGAACTGAGCCCGGTGAGCACAGTCCTCGCCAAGTTCAGAACAGCTGAGCCAAGTTAGCGGGAGCGGCCCGGTAGGGGCATAGTCGCCATTGGAGGGCGCCTGGGACAGGATTGTTCCGGGCGCCCTCCATGCTTTTGGTAAGGGGCCCATGTAAGGCTGCCCCCCCTACTCCCCCATCGCCTCCCGCATCACAGCGAACAGATGGTTGCCTTCCTGGACTGCAAGATCCTCCATCCACACACGTCGGCCCTCGCCATCAGCGAGCGGAACACGCCAGTTTGGATACTCCGTGTTCGTTCCAGGGAGGTTCTGCGGCCGCTTCTCTCCGACTGCATCCACAAGCGCTGCCGCCACTAGCCTGGCGGGTGTCGCACAGATGTAGCGATGTAGGCCATCCATGAACTCAACGTCCGTCTCGTCCTCCGGAATCAAGCCATACTCCCGAAGGCGCACCGCCATCCGGTGTTGCTCCTCGCGATCCGCCGCGCGGACGTCCTCGACATCCTCAACGAGCAAACCAAGCTTGTCTCGAAGTGTCGTCTGAATTCCTTCAATGTATCCCTGCGTTGGGGGCAGGTCATGCGTGTTGACGGTGCCCAAAATATCCCGACGGTACTGGTCAGCGTGAAGCGGCCAACCTGACCCCTCTTTCTCGAACCACAGTACTGAGGTGCCCAAAATCCCCCGACTTGCCAGGTACTCACGCACCCACGGTTCCACCGTGCCCAGATCTTCACCAATCAAAACAGCATTGGCCCGGTGCGCCTCAAGAAGCAGGACTCCAACAGTTGCCTCGTGGTCGTAGTAGACATACGTTCCATCCGCGGGCGAGCCATCTTTAGGCAGCCACCAGAGTCGGAACAGACCAAGAATATGGTCAATCCGCAGCGCTCCAGCCAACTTCAGAGTCGTTGCGATGACAGTGCGCAACGGCTCGTAGCCGCGCACTGCAAGTTGCCGCGGGCTATAGGGAGGCTGGCTCCAACTCTGCCCCTGCTGGCTGTACATGTCGGGAGGCGCCCCCACATACATCCCTGGAGCAAACGCATCGCGATCTGCCCAGACCTCAGAACCTTCCGGATGTATACCTACTGCAAGGTCTGCCATCAACCCAATTTCCATACCGAGCTGCGTCGCGACGTGGTTACAGTCGGAAAGTTGGTCGAGGGCGATCCACTGCAGCCACTTGTGAAAGTCAATCTCCTCCTGGTGAGCTGCAGCGAATTGCGCTACAGCGGGTGCCAGAGGGCTTGAGAACTCGTCTGGCAAAGTCACGCTGCCAGTATCTTCGACAAGTGCTGACCAAAGTGCATAGTTCTCGAGTTGCTCACCACCGTCCATGCAGAAGCCCTGGAACAGTGCTTCACGATGAACCGATCGCGGCGCCGAGTAGATGATCTTGAGGGCAGCCAACTTCGCAGCCCAACACGAATCCCGGTCCAGCAGTACGTCGTCGTCCTCATTCATTACTGACGTTCGCAAGTCCTCTACGTCGTCCCGAACACCATCGGGAAGCATCGAGTACTCGGGAACAGATTCAGGACGAATGTACGAGACATTGAGCCACTGCCTCGTGACAGGTAAATAGGGAGAGTTCTCAATGGGCGCGAGTGGCTCTGCGGCATGCAGGGGATTGATTAGCAGAAACTGCGCGCCTTCACCGGCAGTAATGGCTGCTAGATCTGACAGATCAGAAGAGTCACCCACACCCCAAGATGAGTGGGACTGGATTGAGTAAGCCTGTGCGTTAACGCCCCAGAAACGCCGGTCGCCACGTAAAGCGGACGGATCAATGCGGTGTGGAACCACAATCAGCGGCGCTGAAACGGCCTCGGCCCCGTTCACCTCCGCAAAAACGGTGTGGTAACCCAGGGGGAAAGTACCTGGGATCTCAAAAGTGGCGCGCCCTCTCCACCGTCCGTCGACTTCCCTGGGTGGGACATAGCGGTCCAGCTGAGCTAGATCCCCTGTAGTGCCATCCTCAAGGCGGTACCAAACATGGACGGAATCACCATGGACCACGTGAACAGGCAGGTCACGCCAATCACCACGCCTCACCACGGTACAGATGGGGAGGGTGTCAAGCCACGGTGCGTCTTCAGTAGCGCGGATCGCCTCCACAACATCATGGTTGCTGGAGTGGGGGGAAACCGCCACACCCATCGCTTCCAAAACCCGTAGCAGGTTCCCCGGCTCAACCTGCTGCTGGGAGCCACCCCACGTCCAAAAGTACGTTGCGACCCCGTTTAGGTCTGCTAACTTCCTCACCAACTCGTGATCCACATCTGGGTTCACGTAGGCAGTTGTACTTTCCGTATCGGCATCTGGGCCGACTTCCAAAACGTCCTCGTTCATGGTCACCCTTTACTCCGGGAGATGGTCAACTCCTATAGATGATAGTCGCTTCTGATCATCCATGAACCCAAACCTGACCCTCACCTGGGAATTGTTCATCAAGTGGCAGAGCGAGAGAGAATAGACCTATGACTTCTCCCATTTCTGTTCCCCTGATCGATACGGAACCAGTTGCATCGGTTCTGCGGATTCTCAACTTATCTCCACTGGACGAGGACGTCTTTACCGCGCAGTCCCTCCCCCAGGTGCGGCGTGTCTACGGCGGTCAAGTTGTGGCCCAGGCGCTACTGGCAGCCGCGGCAACGGTCCCTGACCAGAACAGGTTGCCACACTCACTACACTCATATTTCCTCCGCGGAGGGAACCCCGATGAAGTCTTCGAGGTCTCTGTTGAGCGCCTCCGCGATGGACGTTCATTTTCCAACCGAAGAGTCGTTGCTCGCCAAGGTGAAAGAGAGATTTTCTCCATGATCACCTCTTTCCAAGCCACCGAGGACGGGCTGTCTTTTGCTTCTGTTGCCCCCGAAGTTGCCGGACCGGAAGAGCTGTCCAGCGCGCTCGAACTCTTCCGCACCATGGATCATCCCGTCGGAAAGTTCTTGGGCAAGACTGCGGCGTTTGATGTTCGCCACGTCCAGTCTTCCCTCTACACGGGAGCAGACCCATCAAGGAGCGGAGATCAGCAGTTGTGGATGAAGATTCGTTCTGATGTTGCCAGTGACACCCCGCAGGTTGTTCACCGCGCTCTACTGGCCTACGTTATCGACCAGGTAATGCTCGAACCCGCATTGAGGAGTGTTGGCCTCTCCTGGCTCACTCCGGGACTGTCGTTGGCGTCACTGGACCACGCCATGTGGTTTCACACAAATGTCAACATCAATGACTGGCTACTCTTCTGCGGTCATGTGGACTCAGTCGGTGGGGGGCGCGCCAAGGCACGCGCGGAGGTCTACAATCCGGACGGGCAGCCGATAGCAACCGCATCTCAAGAGGGAATGATTCGTGTCGCAAACCCGGACCATGGGGCCAACTCGCGTTGGGGCTTCAACTCCTAGAGAGGTCCCAAGGATCCCTGTCATCCCCAAAATAAGACACGACACCGTCCTCGGCTGCCCTGTGGAACAGGTCGATCCTTGACTCGACGTTGCGCCCATCTTGGCGGTACTTCTCACGAATTCGTGCCACCGACTTGTTCACGGTGTGAATGGAAAATGAGAGTCGTCTAGCGATCTGTTCCGCCGTCTCACCCGAGGCATAGAGAGCAAGAATCGCCGTCTCATTCTTCGTGAGATTCTCAGTAACGAAATCCCTATCTGCGTCGAGGGCGGCAGCCCAGTCCAACCCGGCACTCGGCCTCCCCTCGGACGCGGCCAAGATGGACTCAACCAGTTCGCTGGGGGGAGCAGATTTCCTCACGACTGCAAGAGCTCCCGCACCAATCGCTTCCCTCACCAGGACGGGGTTGTCTGCCGAAGTGTAAACGACAGTGGGCAAACCAAGTCGGTGCAAGTACCCCAGGGATTCGGCTGGTCTGGAGCCGTCATGCAGGCGAAGATCCAAGACAGCAACCGCTGGAAGTCTCAGCAGAGTTGGCACCTTATGCACCGAATCAGCATAGAAAAAATCGGCGCTGACTCCCGCTTCACTGAATGCGTGCTGCACACCAAGGAAAACAATCTCATGGTCGTCGATGACGACTATGGCGAGGGCGCCTGTACGCTCCCCATCAGGGATTTCCCGAGATATTTCGACCATGACCAATAATCTCACAAAGGTGCGGGGGGTTGACAATCCATGTCACCCCCCGTACCTTCGTACCCGCCCGAGTGTCTCTTAGTCCCGGGTCAGTTTGCGGTAGGTTACCGACTTCGGACGCGCAGCCTCGGCACCAAGACGCTCGACCTTGTTCTTCTCGTACGCCTCAAAGTTGCCTTCGAACCAGTACCACTGATCAGGGTTCTCCGCGGTTCCTTCCCATGCCAGGATGTGGGTTGCCACCCTGTCAAGGAACCACCGGTCGTGTGTCACGACGACAGCACAACCCGGGAACTGCTCAAGAGCGTTCTCCAGAGACGAGAGGGTTTCAACATCCAGGTCGTTTGTGGGCTCATCAAGCAGCAGGAGGTTACCACCCTGCTTGAGTGTTAGCGCCAGGTTGAGCCGGTTCCGTTCACCACCGGAGAGAACACCGGCTGGCTTCTGCTGGTCGGCACCCTTAAACCCAAATGCCGACACGTAGGCGCGGGACGGCATTTCAACATTACCGACCTGAATGTGGTCGAGGCCGTCCGAGACAACTTCCCAAAGAGGCTTGTCCGGGTCAATGCCAGCGCGATTCTGGTCGACATAAGAGATCTTGACCGTCTCGCCAATCTTGAGATCACCATCATCAAGCGGCTCAAGACCGACAATTGTCTTGAACAAAGTAGTCTTCCCAACACCGTTGGGGCCAATCACCCCGACGATGCCGTTCGGAGGCAGTGAGAATGACAAGCCATTAATGAGGACCCTGTCACCGAAACCTTTCTTGAGGTTCTTTGCCTCAATGACCGTGGAGCCAAGACGGGGGCCCGGCGGAATCTGGATCTCTTCAAAGTCAAGCTTGCGTGTCCGTTCGGCCTCAGTCGCCATCTCTTCGTAGCGCTCGAGGCGAGCCTTCTGCTTCGCCTGACGTCCCTTGGCACTTGTGCGAACCCAGTCGAGTTCGTCCTTGAGCCGCTTGGCCATCTTCTGGTCCTTCTTGCCCTGAATCTGCAGACGGCGCTGCTTCTCTTCAAGGTAAGTCGTGTAGTTCCCCTCATACGCGTAGAGGTGACCGCGGTCAATCTCAGCAATCCACTGCGCGACATGATCCAAGAAGTAGCGGTCGTGAGTAATCGCAATAACAGCACCGGGGTATTTCTGCAGGTGTTGCTCCAGCCAGAGCACTGACTCAGCATCCAAGTGGTTCGTTGGCTCATCAAGCAGAAGAAGGTCAGGAGCCTCAAGGAGGAGGCGACAGAGTGCAACGCGGCGACGCTCACCCCCGGAGAGGACGGACACAGGCGTATCCGGGGGCGGGCACCGCAGTGCATCCATGGCCTGAGACAGCTGTGAGTCAAGATCCCAGGCGTCCGCCGCGTCGATCTCCGTCTGCAGTTCACCCATCTCAGCCATCAGCGCGTCAAAGTCAGCGTCTGGGTCTGCCATCTCCTCAGAGATCTGGTTGTAGCGGTGAAGCTTGGACATGATGCCCGACACGCCCAGCTCGACGTTTTCAAGCACGGTCTTGTCTTCGTCCAACTTCGGTTCCTGCTCGAGAATCCCGACCGAGTATCCCGGTGTTAGTCGAGCCTCACCGTTCGATGGCTCATCAATGCCAGCCATAATCTTCAGAATTGAAGACTTACCCGCACCATTGGGGCCAACCATACCGATTTTGGCACCCGGCAGGAAAGCCATTGTTACATCGTCAAGGATCACCTTGTCACCGTGCGCCTTACGGGCGCGGACCATTGAGTAAATGTACTCAGCCACGACACTCCATTCATGGGGGAAGAAGACAACTTCCCCCATGGTAGGCGGACCTGCGGGTACGTGAAAGCGACCGGCTGAAGGTCACATCATGCGGCGTCAGAAATCTCTGTGGATTCGTCCTCCTCCGACTCCCCAGCGGCTAAGGCATCACCCTCCTGGATCACCTCCGGATCCGCTTGGTGTGCCACCTCCGTTTCAAGTTCGTCGTCGTTCCCCGCTTCTTCTTCGGAGTGTGGCTGGGTACTTTGAGACGGGATGATCCGGATGTCTGGCCCCTCGTCTTCGCCGGGCCGCACCGGAGCAAGACGCCGGTAGTTCGTTATCCCAAAGCCCATGTCATGTCCGGCCGTGAACGCGTTGATCGCAAGTTCCGTGCGTATCTCACCATCCTGGCCAACCCACGCATGAGCCGCGGGTCGTCCGATGACGACCAGGGGCTGCCCTTTTCGAAGAGAACTCGCCATATTCTCTGCCAGTGGACCCCACGCGCGGATGGTGTGCCATTTAGGTTCGCCATCCTCCCACTTGCCACTGTCATTCCGCCTGGCGCGGGGGATGACCATTCGGAAGCGGACGAAGCTTCGCCCTCCCCCGTCCTCGGGTCGATGCAGCGTCAGGTTGGTCCCCACACGCCCCCGCAACACCATCAGATCACTCATACTCATAGCAGCTCCCTTTCGTCCTGGCTTCCCCGTCTTTGCGGGGGCTTGTCCTAGCCGCCTTCAGTTTGGCGACAGAGGAGGAGGGCTGCCAGCGGGTCAGGAGAGATCTGGGGAAAACGCCGCAAGTGCTGAGCTGTGGAAAACTTACTCTTCGTCGCCCGCGAACGCGGCATCGGCAGCGCTGCGAACTTCCTCAGCCATGCGACGATACACACCCTTCTCTTCGATGAGGTCGTCGGGGAACAATGCTCGCCGGTAGTAGGCCAACTCAACTATCGAGTCCTGAATGTCCCCGAGCGCGCGGTGCCCTCCGTTCTTCTCAGGCGCACAAACGTATACCCGCGGGTACCAGCGCTTCGCCAACTCCTTGATTGTCGACACGTCGATGATTCGGTAGTGCATGTACTCGACCAGGTTCGGCATGTAGGCGCGGAGAAAGCGCACGTCCTGCCCGATGGAGTTGCCGGCAATCGGGGCCACGCCAGGCTGAGAGATAATCGAACTCACGTACTCAAGCACCGCGACCTCGGCATCTTTGAGCGGAATTCCGGAGTCGAACTCATTGATCAAACCCGAGTCCGTGTGCATCTGCGTGACAAAGGGGGACATCTGCGCCAGAGATGCAGCCGACGGCTTGATGACGATGTCAATGCCTTCGGCCAAGGGGTTGAGGTCGGAGTCCGTGATGATCACGGCTATCTCCACCAGTTCGTCAACCTCTGGGTCCAGACCTGTCATTTCGCAGTCTATCCAGACAATCGGGTTCTTTACGGGTTTGCTGTTGTCAGTACTCACCCCCTCACTTTACGTCGCCATATGGTCAAGGACCGCATTGTTTCAAGACCCTCCTAGACTGTCTGTGTGGAAAGCACGGAAGATACTCAGCAACACGCCCGCAGGCCCGGACATGAACGAGGGCGGAAGGACGCGGAATCATCCCCCCATGCCGTTTCTGCACGCGATGTTGATGAGGCTGCGCAACGCCTCTTGCACGTTGCACGGCTCACGGCGGTGGATGAAATCGACAGGCTCACAGAGGCAGCTGGGGTACGCGTTCTGGTAAAGCGTGAAGATCAGCAGGTTGTCCGCTCTTTCAAGCTGCGCGGCGCCTACAACCGAATGGCACAGTTGTCTGAGTCGGAACGGCAAGCGGGAGTGGTGTGTGCATCCGCTGGGAACCACGCGCAGGGTGTTGCGATGGCATGCGCCCAGCTAGGTATCCATGGCACCATCTTTCTTCCTTCCTCCACACCGCGGCAGAAACGGCGCCGCATCGCCACCATCGGTGGCCCCTGGATCACCATGCAGTTCGTGGACGGTACTTTCGACGAAACGCAGGCGGTGGCACTCGCGGCCGCTGAACGTTCCTGGAAGACCTACATCCACCCTTATGACGACCCGGCTGTTATCGCAGGTCAGGGCTCAGTTGCCAAGGAGATTGCCGAGCAGTTAGGCGACAGTCTTGCAACCGTGGTGGTACCGGTCGGAGGTGGCGGCCTCATCGCAGGTATGGCCGCGTGGCTCAGTGAGAACCGTCCTGATGTACGCGTTATTGGCGTTGAGTCCGAGGGCGCCGCTTCCACCTCAGCCGCATTGGCTGCCGGGGAGCCCGTCAAACTCCCGCAGGTCGACATGTTTGTCGACGGCACCGCCGTTGGGCTGGCGGGGTCCTGCACCTACGACCTCGTTCGTGACCTGGTTGACGAGGTCGTGGTGGTTCCCGAAGGTGCGGTCTGCACCGAAATGCTTGACCTCTACCACCTGGATGGAATCATCGCTGAACCCGCCGGCGCACTTTCAACAACTGCGATTTCTTTGGCGGCAGCGGGCCTGCTCCAAGGCCTTCCCCTCGATGGGGTCACCGTCGGCATTATTTCCGGTGGCAACAATGACTTGACTCGCTACAACGAGGTTCAAGAACGGTCCCAGGTTTATCGTAATTTGCGCCACTACTTCCTAGTGTCATTCCCGCAGAGGCCGGGCGCGCTTCGGGAGTTCCTCGATGATGTGCTTGGCCCAGAAGATGACATTCTCTACTTCGAATACACGAAGAAGAACAACCGTGAAA
Organism: Schaalia sp. JY-X169; assembly: GCF_014069575.1. Classification (NCBI taxonomy): domain Bacteria; kingdom Bacillati; phylum Actinomycetota; class Actinomycetes; order Actinomycetales; family Actinomycetaceae; genus Schaalia; species Schaalia sp. JY-X169. Next base: position 725,042 of record NZ_CP059675.1, on the reverse strand, counting down.
CCGGTCCCGCCCTCGTTGGGATCGACACGGCCTCGGAATCTTCACTCACCGATCTGCGCGAGCGCATGGCGTCCTCGGACTTGAGGATCGACGAACTGGACTCAGATTCGGAGCTGTTGCGCTTCCTGGTCTAAGCCCCGCTCACGGTTCAGAAGAGGGGATCCTTGTCACCCCATGGCACAACCGCGAACCGGCGCGCCTCGGGGTTGGCGTCAAGGACACCCGCCACTGCGGTGAGGCTATCGGCCGTATCTGTGCCCGCCCTGAGGTAGCGACCCGACCATGCGTCCAGCTCGCCACGCCCAATCGCGCAGATCAGCTCAACTGTTGCTTCCACGGGCGTGAACTCCTCACGGCCAGCATGCGCTGCCATGGAAGTGGTCATGTCGGTACGCACCACTCCCGGCGCCACACCAAAGGCGCGGATTCCATGGGGCGCCCCGGCCTCGTCCACGTCCCCCACGTTGCGCAACTGTGCCGCTTTACTAGTTGTGTAGGCACTGGCAATCCCCCAGCTGTTAGCTCCGGCACCGGACACCAGGTTCACCACCCGACCGCGTACGCCTGAAGAGTCGCCCAGATTGTGATCGAGGACGGCTGAAAGAACCGCACGTTCGACGTAAAGCGTGCCGAGCAGATTCGTTTCCACAACTGCCCGCAACTGGCTCGGGTCTGCTTCCCACACAGGGACTTCGGTGTCGATGCGCCCAGCATTGTTTACCAGCAACAAGGGGACACCAACCTCGGCGATGAGACTCGTCACGGCAGTTGACACCGCCCGGTAGTCGCCCACATCTGCGGCAGCGACACTGACCCGAGAGCCTGTCGACGAGCGGATTTCAGCCGCCAGTTCAGCGAGCGCGTCCTCGTCCGTCGCGATGATGCCCAGGTTCCAACCTGACTCGGCAAGCCCGAGGGCGATCGCGCGGCCAATCCCACGGCTCGCTCCGGTAACGAATGCGGTCTGCTTGCTGGTTTTCATGATCGCTCCAATGCGTCAACCTGGAAGCACCCCCGACAGGACTCGAACCTGCAACCTACGGATTAGAAGTCCGTTGCTCTATCCATTGAGCTACGGGGGCTAGTGGGTTAGAAACCCGCTACAGAGGATAGTACTCAAACACGTCTTCGTGCCAACTGGTCGAAGTAGATGAGGCGAGTTCCCCACAGGGATCCCGTGGGATCAGGCTTCTCCGCCTCGGAGGGAGAAGGCTTTCCGTGTCCCCTTCCGCCCCCCCTGTCAGAACCAGGTAGCCACCCCCTGCGAGTGCCGCGAAGACCGCAGCACGGCCTACTAAACGCAACACGACATCTTTTGTTTCATGGGCGCGTAGAATTTGCCACCCATTGGCACGAGCATGGGCCCGAAGGGCGCGGTCCGGGTTGACTGCGACGGGGTGGCCAACGGTGGAGAGCATCGGAATGTCGTTGGCCGAGTCCGAGTAAGCCCACGACTGGCTCAGGTCTAGATTGTTCTCCGCTGCCACCTCGAGGACAGCAACGACCTTCTCTTCACCGTGAACGATTTTCCCGTCAAGTTCGCCAATCAGGTAGCCATCAGCAACCTTGATCTTGGTGCCGATACCTCCGACTGCCCCGATCTGTCTGGCAATCTCCTCAGCTATCAGCCACGGCGTGGCTGAAATGAGGTAGACCGTGTGGCCAGCAGCGACGTGTGCTTTCAAGAGTTCGTATGTTGCCCTGTAAACCTTGGGAACGAAGTACTTCTCAAAAATGTCCTCGCCTAGGCGCTGCATGTCTTCAACAGAGTTACCTGCTACCAGCTGTGCGGCTCTGGAAGAAAAACTGCCGATCTTGTCCGTGTTCTCCCCAAACAGAATGAACTTGAAGGACTCCTTTGCAGCAAATCCCAAATCCCGGAAACCAAAAAGCGAGCGGCGAAACATCTCTTTCGCGGCCCAGTAGGCACTGGCGCCACGAACCAGCGTTTCATCGACATCAAAGAATGCTCCTATTCGGGAAGGTTCAATCTCTGCCTCAGCGTGGATTGCTTCGCGAAGTGTCGCTCGAACCCCGGGAACTTCTTCCTGCGGACGGTTACTCATAGCTCCATCTTACGGATGGTCGTCAAGAGATGTCCCCAATGCAAGAGATTCGGCGTTATCCCCAGATTGAGATTTCTGAGATGTGCCGACTGTATTTAGTTGGAAACGTAGGTGTTCAGCCAGTCATCAGGTCGCAACCGCGGCAGTTGGCCGGCTCATATCCGTCAATTCCAATGAAAGGTCCTCCCTTGAGAAAACTGACTATTGCAGCGATGGGAATCGCTGCCGTCCTAATGGGTGCATCCAACGTCGCCGCATCTGCCGCTCCCCCTCCCCCTTTGATTCCAGACGGAGCAACCGGGAGCATCAGCGTCCACAAGTACGCTCAGCCCACTCGCTATATAGCGGACAATCAGGGCATGCAACTGCCTCCTGGCGACCTGGAAGGCTTAGCCCCGTTGGAAGGCGCAAAGTTCACGATTGAACAGGTCGCAGGTATTGATTTGAAAACCAATGCCGGTTGGAAGAAAGCTCAATCACTTGTCGACACCTTCGACCCGTTCAACCCCGGTGCGATCACGCAGAACGGTCACGGCCTGGTCAACAAGAAGGAGGCAACCACCAACGCTTCGGGACTTGCATCATTCAAGAGTCTCCCGGTTGGTCTGTATCTTGTTCAAGAGAGCCAGGCTCCAACCGTTCCAGCCAATTCTGCGGTCACTAAGTCAATGCCATTCTTGATCTCAGTTCCTCTCACGGACCCACAGGATCGTCAGAACTGGGTCTTTGACGTCCACGCCTACCCGAAGAACACCATTAGTCGTGTCACAAAGACCGTGAATGACGGCTCCGCATACGCCCTCGGACAGGCGATAAGATTCACGATCGATTCCACCATTCCCGGCGGATCCGCAACTACCAAGTACGTCGTCAAGGACCACCTAGATCCGAAGCTGACCTACCGATCCACAACGGTGACGATCGATGGCCAAGCGACCACGGATTTCAATGCCACACATGACAAAGGCCTTGTTACCGTCACTCTCGGAGCCACCGCAAGGAAGGCAGCTTTTGACGCGCTTGTCGGCAACCCCAATGCAAAGGTGTCAGTCACACATGAGGCCATTGTGGCGGCTTCTGGGGAGATCTCTAACCAAGCGGAGCTGACCTTCCAGCGTGAGGGCGAACCGGAAACAGAGGTTCCCTCCACTGTGATCGAAACCAAGTTTGGAGGGATCAACGTCCTCAAGCACAATCGCGAAGGCAAGTTCTTGAGCGGAGCAATCTTTGAGGTTCGGGCTTCTCACACCAAAGACTTTGCGACTGCGACCGCGGTATCAGTCAACGGAAAGAGCCAGTGGGCCACAGGAGCTGATGGAAGAGTCACTGTTGATGGCTTGCGCTACTCAAACTGGGCGAACGGGGCAACTGTGGCGGAAGGATCGCCAGACCACAACTTTTACTGGCTCGTAGAAAAGCAGGCGCCGGTCGGCTATGAGCTACTTCCCGAACCCATTCCATTTACTGTCACCGCCCCAGTTGCCTCCGCGGCAACGGTAGACGTCGTCAACAGCCCGCACAACGCAGGCGGAGAGCTACCCAAGACAGGTGCCGAGGGGTCAGCTGCTCTTCTGGTCGGTGGACTCGCACTGATAGGCATAGGCGGCGGAGCTCTGATGCTGTCTCGCTCAAGGCGGAACTCCGACAAGGCATGAACCTTGCCGGCTCCCATGTAAAGCAACGATGAACTCCCACAGAGCTCGACGAAGCCAACCCGGCCGCACAGCCGCCAAGGTCCTCTCTTTGGTAGTGCTCGTGGCCGGGTTGGCTGTGCTGATGTATCCAGCCGTCTCCAAATGGCACGCAGCCTCAACCCATACGCAGGCAGTAGCTGAGTACGCATTCCTCCAACCTGACTCAGCCTTTGCCCAGTTCGAAACTGCACGCCAAGCCAATGAGGTGCGGGATCTCGAAACCGCGGGTCAAGCATTGGTTGTCGTCGGTAGCGACGTTCGTGCCCGGGTGCAGGTTCCGGCCGTCAAGATTGACCTACCCGTTTACGCGACCTCCTCGCCCGAAGACCTCCTGCGGGGAGCAGGCATCCTTGAAGGTAGCTCACTTCCTGTAGGTGGGGCGGGCACCCATGCCGCGATCACTGCGCACTCAGGAATGGTTACCGCCTCCATGTTCGACCATCTCGGCGAAGTCGCACTTGGGGACCACATCTACGTTGGGGTACTTGGGCAGACCCTGGCTTACACCGTCACCGAACGGGTCGTCGACACCCCTCGGGACGGTAGAGCTCGGATACAACCACAAACTGGCAAAGACCTTCTAACCCTGATCACCTGTACTCCCTACGGCATTAATACACATCGACTCTTGGTTACCGCGGAGCGCGACCTGGCCGAAGAGATGCAATTTGCTTCAAGTGCCTCCTCCGCGGCACAACCGGCACAGGTCGATTCCGACCGCCGCATTAACGCTGTCCTAGTGGCGACTGCATTGTTCCCATGCACCCTCGCAGCCTCCGCCCTCGTCATCAGAAACAAGACGAGGAAGCGAAGAAACGCTACGAGGCTGCGGCCCCGCCACCGATCGCCCACCCGTCGGCATCGAGCAGGTGCTCCAGGGTCAGCGCGTTAGTGGGCGCGTGGCCCGCGGCGGTGTTGTCAAAGTACACGTAGCAGTCCCGACCCACCTCAAGAAGGGGGCGCAGACGCGCCGCCCATGCCTCTAGATCGGCCTCGGAGTAGTTGGAGTAGTAGATGCGCGGGCTTCCGTGTAGCCGGACATAGGTGAAGTCCGCAGTAACTTCGTCGAAGAAGGGATGTTTACCGGCCGAATCAGCCATGACTAATGCGGCATTGTGGCGACTCAGAATCTCGATTGCCTCCGTCGCCTCGAAACTGGCGTTACGAGGTTCGACTGCATACCGGATGAGCTGGTCGCGAACCTCTGTAGGGATCTCCGGAGGGGTTTCCGCAAGCGCTGCGGCGTCCCCAAGGGTCTTCGGAAGGGCGTCGAGGAAGCCCTCGAGAACGGAGGCGTCAAATCCTAGTGAGGGCGGCAGCTGCCAGAGCACGGGCCCCAGACTCTCCCCCAGCTCAAGTACGCCCGAGCCGAAAAACTGGCCAATGGCACCCTCGGCGTCGTACTTCTTCCATCCCCCAACTATCACCCAGAGCAGACGCCGCAGCAACATATCGGACTGAGTAGGGGTCACCGGGTACGCTGGATCCCACTCACCTTCCCGATCTGAAGGAACGCTCGTGGAGAACGAACAAGATAGGCCGGAAGAGGCGCCTACCACCGTTGATGCTTGGGAACAGCGTTACGCCGACAGACCTCAAGTCTGGTCGGGGCGTGTCAATGCAGCCCTGGAAGAAGTGGCGCGGACGCTGCCCCCAGGAACAGCCCTCGACATTGGCTCCGGTGAGGGCGGCGATGTTATTTGGCTAGCAAGCCGCGGCTGGCGAGCCACAGGCCTTGACGCATCAAAGACCGCGGTGGAGCGTGCCTTGGCTGCAGCGCGAACCCATGGCCTCAGTGACGGTAGCGCCCGATTCGTTGCATCCGACCTCACCGACATTGATGAGGTTGTGGGATCAGAGCGCTTCAACCTGGTGACAATGTCGTTCATGCAGTCACCCGCATCACTGACGCGCAGGGACATCCTCAAAGTCGTGGCACCGCTGGTGGCGGTCGGAGGGTTGTTGCTCCTCACCTCTCACGCGGAGCCCCCACCGTGGTCAAGTGGTCGGGGACCCAGGGTTTACCCGCAGCCTGCAGAGGAAGAAGCTGCCGTCAGGGCAGTGGTACCAGGCGTCGCTTGGGAAACCCTCGAGGCCGACATCCGCACTCGGGTCCACTCCCATGCCGGTAGAGAGCCTGCCGAGCTCCGAGACACCGTGGTGCTGATGCGGCGGCTCACCGGTCGATCCTAGGCCCCGCCCCCACACTCGCCTACGGCATCATCGCGTTACTCACACTGATCACCATGGAGCCCTTATTCCGAGGGGGTTCAGCACGCTGGAAGCTCGGGCCATCTGCTTGGGACCAAACCCGTCCTCGTCTTCGTTGACGGCAACCCTGCACCGGAGTCCTGCAAGGCAACACACACTTCCGTTGACGACCTCAACTCTTCGATGAGGAAAGCTGGAGCCCCAACCCCCACCGACGTGAAATGTATCGTTCTGGAACCCAATGGGACCTACTCGGTTATCCGAGCAGGGAGTGAGTTCAATGTCGACATGTTCTCAGACGTTGTGGGAGCGGAGCGTCTCTCAGGACAAAACTAAAGCCCCGGCGGAGTTGGTCCTTGGCCTTCATTCAGCTCAACTCGCCGTGGTGATTCTTAGGCGCCAACGCGCTCCCCCTCGAACGTCTTTACGCGGTGAGAGCGGGAAACGCCCACTTGCCCGAGAGGATTTCCTGATGCGGGCGGTAGAGGCGGACGAGGTAGTTCCAACCCTCAGTGATCGGTATCGCGTTCGGCGTGCCTGGTGGATAGTCGCCGAATCGGATCGTGATCCGCCCGTCGGGATCACGGGTACCGGTGATGTTATTGACCGTGTACGCATCTGCCTTGTTGGGTTCGAAGAATCCGTCCGCGTTGTACACAGACACCGACCAGAACCCGTCGACCGGGACCTGCCCGACCGTCAGCTCGTATTGCCCTAAAGGCAAGCGGGGGTCGACGCCGATGTAGCTGGCCTCCTCACTAGGTAGGCCACCCCAGCCTGCGGCGGTGCCAATGAGGTGGCGGACCGGATCCACTTGATCGGGCGTGCCGAACATCCGATCAAAGCCACTAAGGTTGCGGGCAAGCGACAAGAGCGCTTCGCGAGTCTCATCAAACGAGGCCCTGTCGTAGTCGGGCATCTCGAAGGGGAGATCCGAACCGCAATCCAGCCCGACCTGGTCCTGCAATGACACGACGGCCCGCACATCGGCGGTATCGGTCGGATCAACGAGGATGCGCAAAGCGATCACCGCATACCGAGTTCCGTCTTCCGGGGTACTCAGAGCGTGTGTACCCTCGTCATGGAACACATCGGTAACGTAGTGCCGTTCACTTACGATCATCGCCGAAAGGTAGCGATCACCGTGCTCGGGGATAGTCAGTGTTGCCCCGCCTTCCAGGTCGATGACGGCGAAGCTGTAGAGCGTGTCGCGGTTCAATCTGATCACTGCCTGCGCATTGATCGATGCCGGTTCACGGTTGTGGGTGAACTGGTTCACGCCTCCCGAAACGTGTTGCAGATCATGCATCATGCGGTGCGTCTCAGCGATTGCAAAGTTATCAACGTTAACCAAGGCACTCATGTGTCCATCATCTCATCCGCCCGATTCCACAAGTCAAGCCCTACGGATGGGATCGGTGCTCAGCTCGGCACTGCCAATGTCTTGCGGCTTGGCAAAGACATCCGCCCGATTCCCTGGTGCCGCGATGATCTTGATAGCCAACTCCCGATGGGACTGCTGCATAAGGAGGTGACAGTTGTTGCTGGCTGCTCTTGCATTGTGCTGGCACCTCAACCGAGGACTACCACAACGGCTGGAGTCGACGCTCGACCATTGGCAACCAAACACCCGCAGAGTACAAGCTGTGACACATGAAGCTACAAGCCGTGTCCTCGATTCTCACAAACAGGCTGCATAGATCCCGGAGCAGTTGAAGCACATGAATCAGCTCGTTCACGGTTCTTAAGTCATATCTGGGGCCCTGAGTCCCCTGCTCGCCTCTACCATCAACTACAGCCCGATTCGCCTTGCCAGCCCCTCCCCACTCCGCGAGATCGCTTAACTCCGCCACTTTCGGACGCGATCACAGTGTTATATGGCGGAATTATGCGATCTCACGGGGCGGGGATGCGTGGAGGCCGGTATCCCACCTCTTACCGGCAAAGCTAAAGCCCCCACCGAGGTGGAGGCTTCTGCTGTTGGTACGCCATCAGGGACTCGAACCCTGGACCCACAGATTAAGAGTCTGTTGCTCTAGCCAACTGAGCTAATGGCGCCTGGTAAAACCATGCCGCATCGGCCGTATCCAACCCTTGCGACGAATGAAAACTCTAGTGGATTCAGGGTCCCTTGAGCAAGTTTGAAAGGTCTTCCCGGCATGTGAGCCTGCTCCTACGCGGGAGCCGGGGCAGATAAGCTCTCTAGTGCTACCAAACCGCAACTTCAGGGGGACCCGTGCCGAACGCATCATCAAAAGCTGTCAGATGGACCAGCCCGGCCACAGGCATCGCCATCCTCTTCTTCGCGATAGTCGGCCTGATCTCCTCGATTGCGTTGGTCCAGTCGGAGCTTGAAGTGCTCCAAGACCCCGAAGCCAATCTGCTGTGTGATGTGAACCCTCTGATTGGCTGTTCATCATCATTGTTATCACCGCAGGCCCACCTCCTGGTTATCCCCAATGCAGCAGTGGGGCTGATGGCCTTCGGCGCACTGGCCGCCCTCGGCGCCGTCCTTACCTTCAAAGGATCCCTCCCCCGGCTGGTGTGGTGGGGAATGTCTGCTGGCGTCCTCGCCGGGGTCGGTTTCGTGGCGTTCTTCCTGCATGCCTCCGTCGCCGTCTTCCGGGCGCTGTGCCCTTACTGCATGCTGACGTGGGTGGCCGTCCTCGCCCTCGTCCCCATTATCCTGGGCGGCGCGCTGGCATCCGGGTCTTTCGGCGACAGGTCCATCTCTTCGGGTAAGACAACCCTGAAGTACTCCTGGGCAATCGCCCTGGTCCTCTACCTCATTGTCATCCTGGTCATCGTTGTGACCATGTCCGACAAGATTGGCTACCTTTTCTAGGACCCTAGAACGTCCTCGAAGAAGACATCACCATTGGCAGGTGTTTGGTGTGTCCCAGTTTGCGGAGCACCTCGCGGAGGGCATGAGCGGCCTCGTCCAAATCGACAGCGTCAGCCGCCCGCGCTCCCTTCAGAGACGCGGCACCCTCGGATGTCGCTGGGATGACGTGTACGTGCGTGTGCGGCACCTCGAAACCGGCGATGATCACCACGGTTCGCGGAACGCTGAACGTGACTTCCTGTGCCTTACCGATTATCTGCGCTACTCGCATGACGTGGTCGAGGACGCCCGGCTCTAGGTCCGTCCATTTGTCGACCGGCTGGCGGGGGATGACGAGGACGTGTCCGGGGGCCACCGGTTCGATCGTCAAGATCGCCACGCAAGTATCGTCGGCCCACACAAACCGTCCGGGAATCTGGCCATCAACAATCATTTCGAAAACAGTGCTCATGGAGACATTGTCCCCCATTGATGACCGCGGCGACAGAGATGTCGGCGCCCTGCGCTACCCTAGATTCTGGCAATACTCAGGAGGAAGTAACGATGGCTGACAGTTTGCGCACCACTTCGGGGACGGATGTACCCCAGTTCCGCTATGACGCAAAAATGGCGGGAGAAATAGAGAAGAAGTGGCAGGGTATTTGGGCACGCGACGGCGTCTTCAATGCCGACAACCCGACCGGCGATCTTGCGGGTCCTCGGGCAGAGCTTGAGCCGTGGTTTGTCATGGATATGTTCCCCTACCCTTCGGGTTCGGGTCTTCATGTCGGTCATCCTCTGGGATACATTGCGACCGATATTTTGGCGCGGTATCAGCGCATGAATCAGAAGAATGTCCTCTATACCCTGGGTTTTGACGCATTCGGGCTCCCTGCGGAGCAGTACGCGATTGAAACGGGCCAGCACCCACGTGTCACGACCGAGCATGCGATGGAGATTTTCACGCGCCAGTTGGGGCGCCTGGGCCTCTCGCATGACAAGCGCCGCGGGTTCGCAACCATTGATGACGACTATGTGAAGTGGACGCAGTGGATCTTCCTGCAGATCTACAACTCCTGGTTTGACCCGGATATGCCCAACGGGGAAGGTTCCCTTGGCAAAGCACGCCCAGTCTCTGAGCTGGTGGAACAGTTTGCACGGGGTGAGCGCGCCGTTCCAGGCGGTCGCGCTTGGGCGGATTTGGACGAGGGCGAGCGGAGTGACGTTATGTCCGGCTACCGCCTCGCTTACCTGTCGGAGTCACCGGTGAACTGGTGCCCGGGCCTGGGCACCGTCCTCGCCAATGAAGAAGTGACTTCAGAGGGCCGCTCGGAGCGCGGCAACTTCCCAGTGTTCACCCGTAAGCTACGCCAGTGGAACATGCGTATCACGGCCTACTCGGATCGTCTGACTGAGGCGCTCAGTGAGATTGATTGGCCTGAGAAGGTGCGGCTGATGCAGCGCCACTGGATCGGCAAGTCCCGCGGAGCCACCGTGACCTTCCAGGTTCCCGGCGCAGACGATCTGCAGGTGTTCACGACGCGACCCGACACACTGTTTGGCGCCACCTTCATGGTGGTTTCCCCCGAGCACCCCCTGCTGGACAACGGGGTTGTGCCAACCGAATGGCCCGATGGGACCCGGGAGGCGTGGACTGGTGGATACGCTAGTCCGACCGAGGCCGTGTCAACCTATCGCGCACAGGCGGCAGCCAAGACGGATATGGAACGTCAGGCAGAGGCCGGGGAAAAGACGGGTGTCTTCACGGGCATCTACGCCACCAACCCGGTCAACGACACTCCCGTACCGGTGTTCGTAGCCGACTACGTGCTGATGGGCTACGGGACTGGCGCCATCATGGCCGTTCCTGCCCATGATGACCGTGACTTCGCGTTTGCCAAGGCATTTGACATTGACATCATCCAAACCATTGACCCCGCCGGGGTTGAGGGTATCGAAGTTCCGGACGACTTCAGCATTGAAGAGTCAGCTTGGACCGGTGACGGCCTCATCATCAACTCTGAGCGCGGCGACTTCTCTATCAACGGCCTCGGAAAAGAAGCCGCAATCGACAAGATGATTGACTGGCTTGGGGCTCGGGAGATCGGTGAGGCAACAGTTACGTTCCGCCTCCGCGATTGGTTGTTCTCACGCCAGCGCTACTGGGGTGAGCCCTTCCCGGTTGTCTATGACGAGGACGGACGGGCACATGCACTCCCCGAAGACCAACTGCCTGTCTTGCTGCCCCACCTGGATGATTTCTCCCCCAAGACCTACGACGCAGACGATGCGGATTCTTCACCGGAGACTCCACTGACCCGCGCCGAGGATTGGCTGAACGTTGAGATTGATCTGGGCGATGGCGTCAAGAGTTACCGTCGTGACACGAACACCATGCCGAACTGGGCGGGCTCGTGCTACTACGAACTACGCTATGTCGACCCACATGACAGTGAACATCTGATTGAGGCCATCAACGACTCTTACTGGATGGGTCCACGTGACGGCAAGCCTGCGGGAGGCGTCGACCTCTACGTTGGCGGTGTGGAACACGCAGTCTTGCACCTCCTGTACGCGCGGTTCTGGCAGAAAGCGCTGTTTGATCTGGGATACGTCACGGCCCCCGAACCATTCCACAAGCTCTTCAACCAGGGCTACATCCTGGCCTACGCATACAAGGATTCCCGCGGGGTCTATGTCCCAGCCGAAGAGGTTGAGGGAGACGAACGGTCCGGATTCACATACAACGGCGAACCCGTGGAGCGCGAGTACGGCAAGATGGGCAAGTCACTGAAGAACTCTGTGACTCCCGATGAGATGTGCGACCGCTATGGTGCCGATTCCTTCCGGCTCTTTGAAATGTCCATGGCTCCCCTCGATTTGTCGCGCCCCTGGGAGACCCGTGCGGTCACCGGGTCCCTGCGTTTCCTGCAACGCCTGTGGCGAAACGTGGTCAGTGAGGAAACGGGTGAGGTCACGGTCTCGGATGCTCAGGCGGATGAGGAGACACGGAGGCTGCTCGCGCGCACCATCAGTGAGGTCACCGAAGAGTACGACAACATGCGCATCAACACGGCGATCGCCCGCATGATCGTCCTCAACAACCACCTCACCAGCCTGGATCAGGTGCCACGTGAGGTTGTTGAACCGTTGGTGCTGATGGTTGCCCCCGTCGCGCCTCATGTTGCTGAAGAGCTGTGGCAGCGCCTCGGTCATGACACTCCACTGGCCCAGCATGATTTCCCGGTGGTTCAGGACGAATCACTGCTGGTCGAAGATACCGTTACTTGCATTGTGCAGGTCAATGGGAAGCTGCGCGCCCGGATCGACGTGCCGGCGGACATACCCGAAGACAAACTTGTGGAACTTGCCCGGGAGCTTTCACCCGTGCAACGCACACTTGGCGACCAGGAGCCGATGCGAACCATCGTGCGTGCACCGAAACTGGTCAACTTCGTGGCACCCCCCAAGAAGTAGCTTCAGTTGCCAGAGGGTCATTCGATTCGCCGCCTCGCTCTCGCATTCAGCGAGTGGTTCGTCGGTCATGCCTGTGATACCTCGTCGCCTCAGGGGCGCTTCACTCATGGGGCGGAGCGCCTCAACGGCATGACCATGCTCGACGCCCAGTCTGTGGGAAAGCACCTTTTCCTCGAGTTCGGATCAGGCCACGAGGCGACATCCGAGATGGCTCGCGGACCACTCTGGTTGCACGTGCATCTCGGTTTGTATGGTTCCTGGCGTTTCTACGGTAGCCCCGGCACGAGCGTCACGCCATCCATTGGAGCTCCCCGGACACTGGACTCCCTCGTCGCAGAGAATGACATGCACGAGGACGCGGGCGGCGACGCATTCGAAATGGTGCGACTCGCTTCCGAGGTGGGACCTAGATCGAATGAAGCAATCCGCCTCAGCGAGGACTTTGGGATCGATAGTGGCCACTGGTCTCCCCCACCGCCCCGTGGCGCAGTCCGCCTCCGCATTGCTACCGGGACCGTCGCTGCTGACTTGACCGGACCCACGCAGTGCGAGGTCCTCGATGCGGCGGGAGTTGAGGTGGTTCTGGGAAGGTTGGGTCCAGATCCCCTCGATGATGAGTCTCCCGCGGAGAGATTGCGTTCGGAGTTTGTAGGCCGGGTGCGCGGTAGTCGGCGCCCCGTTGGGGAACTGGTCATGGACCAGTCGGTTGTTGCCGGAGTTGGAAACATCTACCGCGCCGAAGGTTTGTTCCGGGGTGGCATCTCTCCCTTCCGTCGCGGCAACAACGTCTCAGAGAAACGACTGCGTAATCTGTGGGATGACTTCGTGGTGCTCCTCGATGATGGGGTACGCCGCGGCAACATCTACACGATGATCCCCGACTGGCACTCCACGGAAGTAGTAGTCGAGGACGATGAGGCTGAGAAGTGGTTTGTCTACAAGAGGGCCGGGCAGCAGTGCCTAGTGTGCGGCACGCCCGTCCGCACCCGCGTCATGCAGGGCAGGAACCTGTTCTGGTGTCCCTCCTGCCAGCGCTAACCAGAACGCATTAACCAACTTCAGCGAAGCCGAGGCTGCGGTACATGTGCAGTGCTTCCGGGGAACGTCGCATGTCGAGCTGCAGGGCGAGATCGTCATACCCCCAGTCCCCAACCCGAGAAGCTAGCTCGTTGACAAGTGCGCTACCAATACCTTGTCGTCGCCATTTTGGATCAACAATAAGATCCACAACGAACGGACCCCTTGGAACACCATCGAGTGGCGAATCCAGCACGCCGAAGATTGCTCCCACAAGCTCACCGTTGACCCACGCCCCAACGAAGGAATCGTCCCGCGGCATGCCGAAGGCGCCGTCAAAGTACATGCGCATCTCATCGGTTGCTTCCCAAAGGCTCTCAGCAGTGCCCGGGTTGCCGTAAGCGCTCACGGAAAGGGCCGCAAGCGCAGGAATGTCATAGAAGGTCAGGGTTGCGATTTCCAGCCCTTCCCGGCGCGACCCATCCTGGATCTCACGAGGGTCCGCTTTAAGTGTGAGTTCGCTCATGCTTCAAGGTTAGTTCAAACACCCAAGAATCTGGCGGTTTTCACGCGTTGCGGCGCCGCCGACTCCAGGAAGTAGAGGATGCCGCCACTCTGACTTAGTGCGTGCAGCCCATCCTGTTAGGGTGTTTTTCCCCGACCAACCTGGCTGGAACCCCGACAGCAACCTTGCCGTCTGGGACGTCGCGGACCACGACTGCATTGGCACCAATCTTGGCATCCGCACCGATGTTTACCGGACCAAGAATCTTCGCTCCAGCGCCAAGTACTGCACGATCCCCCACTGTGGGGTGACGTTTCCCTGGTTCAGTTGAAGTACCACCGAGGGTGACCTGGTGGTAGATGAGGACATCCTCACCGACCTCGGCGGTCTCCCCAATCACCACGCCTTCGGCATGGTCGATAAAGAGGCGGCGTCCCAGGGTCGCGGCTGGGTGGATATCGACCCCCGTGAAGAAGCGCGTAGAGTTTTGGATCACTCGCGCAGGGAAGCGCAGTCCCTGGTTCCACGCTGCATGTGCAACGCGATATCCCCAGACTGCGTGCAGTCCCGGATATGTCAGTGCCACTTCCCAGGGGTTCTGTGCCGCTGGGTCACGCTCCATGGCAGCCTGAAGGTCTTCGCGGAAGACCCCCAGGGCTCGTTGAACTACACCGCGCATTCTCTCCGCCTCAGTCTTACGTCGGGCCCTACGCCGGTCTGGTTAATCCATGTACTGCTCGTAGAGTTTGGTGCTCAAGTAGCGCTCTCCGCCATCGGGGAGCACCACAACAATAGTCTTACCAGCATTTTCCGGACGACTCGCAACTTCCTTGGCCGCAACTAGAGCAGCGCCCGAAGAGATACCTACCAAGAGTCCCTCCTCGCTCGCGGCTTCCCGACTTGCGACAAGGGATGCATCGCCCTCGACATCGATAACCTCTGAAATGACGGACTGGTCCAAGATTGACGGGATGAAGTTGGCTCCAATGCCCTGGATGATGTGCGGTCCCGCTGTTCCTTGGGTGAGGAGGGGTGAGTCGACTGGCTCAACCGCGACGATCTGGATTTCCGGGTTCCGACTCTTCAGAACCTGGCCAACGCCGGTCACTGTTCCACCGGTACCAATTCCAGCAACAACAACATCCACGTTGCCGTCCGTGTCTCTCCAGATCTCTTCCGCGGTTGTCTCAACGTGTGCCTGCACATTTGCAGCATTGTCGAACTGTCGAGCGAGGACGGAACCCGGGTGGCTCTTCACATACTCTTCGGCTCCGGCGACTGCACCCTTCATCCCGAGTGGAGGGTCTGTCAACACCAGCTCAGCACCGTAGGCACGCAAGATTGCCCGGCGTTCCTTACTCATTGATGCGGGCATGAAGAGGACAACCTTGTACCCCTTTGCCGCACCGACCATGGCGAGGGCGATCCCCGTGTTTCCTGAGGTTCCTTCAACGATTGTCCCGCCTGGCTTGAGTTCTCCTGAGTCCTCAGCTGCTTCGATGATCTGTCGCGCTATACGGTCCTTCACTGAGCCGGCGGGGTTGAAGTATTCCATCTTGGCAAGAACCTCAACGCCTTCCGGCATGGTGCGGTTGAGGCGGACCAGTGGCGTGTTGCCGATTGTTGAGTCAATCGAAGGGTGAATCGTTGCCATGAGGGGTCCTCTTTTCATTTCGAAAGCAGCAGGTCACGTAAATGCTAGTGGCC
The DNA here is from genome assembly GCF_014069575.1 of Schaalia sp. JY-X169. NCBI lineage: Bacteria > Bacillati > Actinomycetota > Actinomycetes > Actinomycetales > Actinomycetaceae > Schaalia > Schaalia sp. JY-X169. The sequence continues at coordinate 709,541 of NZ_CP059675.1, read as the reverse complement.
GATTGGCTCGCCGACTAGGGACGAGCCAAATGTGGACGCTCTTTACAGCTCAGAGCAGAACTTCTAGGAAGCGATCGGCACGTCGCTTGACCTTGCCTTTACCGCCGGTCTGTTGAGCGATAAACGGTTCGACTTCGCCCTCCTCATTCTGTGGCACGGAGAAGTCAATGCTGACAATCTCTCCCCACGTCACCTTCTCTACGGTCCATCCGCGGCTCCGCAACTCTGCTTCCGCGCGACCGGCAAGAAACGGGTCCAGAGCCACAGAGAAGGAGGGGCAGTTCTCAATTTTGGCCAACTGCGCATTTTGGATCGCGGCTTGGGTGGAACCGGAGTACGCCCGGACCAGACCTCCTGTACCAAGCAGTGTGCCGCCAAAATAGCGGGTCACGACAGCCACAACATTGGTCAGACCAGCACCTCGGAGAGCATCAAGTATTGGTGCCCCCGCCGTCCCGTTCGGTTCTCCATCATCTGAGAACCTCATCTGTGGGGTCGCCCCGTCTGACTGCAAAATGAAAGCCGAACAATGGTGTCGGGCATCCGGGAACTGTCTACGGCGCGCAGAGATGACTTCACGCGCAGCAGCTTCAGAAGCCGCTGGACAGAGGAACGCGATGAAACGCGATCTCTTGATGTCCTGCTCAACCTCACTGCTGGTCCCGGTGGCCACTGTTAGCATTACCCCATCTTCGCACTTCTCCCCGGGACTAACCTCACATCCAGATCCACCGCTTCAAACTGGCTTAAGCGCGGCAAATCGTGGCAGACTTGAGCAGTTCAGTAGCGACGCTACCAGGCGTCCGCGTGCCCAAAGCCATCCGGCAAACTAATCTACTTGGGCCGAAGCAGACCACTAGAACCCGGAAGGAGCGACTTAGCTATGGCAGTTCCAAAGCGAAAAATGTCGCGATCGAATACCCGCACCCGCCGCTCAGCTTGGAAAGCCAAGATGAGTGCGCTACAGACGATTAAGGTTGGGGGCCGCGAAGTTCGCATCCCTCGTCGTTTGGCCAAGGCATACCAGAATGGTCTTCTGGATGCTGAGGATCTGGGCTAGGTATCCGACACTCCTGCCTCGTCTAGAGGTGTCTCGACCGCGTCTGACAGACAGAATAGAAAGACTTAAAAATGAGTGGAAATATTATTCAGCAAGCAGGCGAGAAGCTGCGCATGGCGATGGGTGTCTTCGGACTCCTCTCCCTCGCCGCAGGTATCGCAATTATGGTTTGGCCAACAAAGACGGCCCTTATCGTTACCGGCATTTTTGCCGTTTACGTAATTGTCGCAGGGCTGGTTTACGTCGGTGCAGGTGCCTTCTCCCAGGGAATGGCCTTCGGAGCCCGCATCTGGCGCATCCTTCTCGGTGCACTGTTCGTCATCTCGGGTGTAGTCGCACTTACAAGCCTCAAGAGCACAGCGGCGTTCTTCTTCGTGTTCATGGCCATCATGATTGGCGTGACCTGGATTTACGAGGGCTTTGTGGCCTTCGCACGTTTGGGCCAGTCGGCATCTAAGGGTTGGACTGCTTTCTACGCAGTGGTCTCCATCCTGGCGGGCCTAGTCATCGTGTTCTCCCCGATCTACTCGACTATCGCCCTGTGGTGGGTTATCGGCCTGTCGGCAATCGTCTACGGCATTGTCCAGATCATTCACTCTTTCACGCGTCACTAAGTCTTCCCGCCTCTCATAAGGCAAAATGGAGACGGATGCATTAGCAGGTGCTCCCCGGTGGTTGCCCAGCGAAGCTGGTTCGCCACCGGGGAGCATTTTGTTTGGCGTGCTCTATGGCTTCGCGGGCTGCCAGACTGTCTTGAGTCGGTGGGTTGTTGTTTGCTTGTTGTTGAGGTTGTTACCCGCGCTACCACATGTCATAAGGGAGCTACTTGAGCCATACGGAGCGGGTTTGGCTTGCATAACGGCGTGATTCATGGGCAAATTGGGCCGAACCAGCTCCGCGTGACGTAACAGTTATAACTCTCCACTTCTCAACCCAAACTCACAGGCAGTCCGACACACACGGCTCTGTCCCCCGCGCGCCACATCTGGCGTTATCCACAACTCCTTCGTGCACGGGCTGCTTCAATCTTCTTTCCCGCCTACCTTGGGTTGTCACAACCGTTGCCGCCACGGTGGCGGCTACGCCCAAGATGAGGAAGAAGCAGGGATGTCCAACGAAAACCATCGTCCACCCATACTCGCGCGTGCAGTAACAGCCGCGTCCGTACTGATCATCGCCCTGTCCGCAGCAACTACCGCGTCAGCCATCTCCCCGCCCTATTCGGAGGGCGGGGCGAGTGGTGAATCCTCCGGGCCTAGCCAACAGGTTGCCCCAGAAGAAGCACCTGAATCTGCGGATGATGTCCCAGGGGCGATCTCTCAACCCGTAGAGGCCCCTCGAGAGCACAAGGATGACCCCACACACTCAGATGCAATCACGGAGCAAGATCCCGATACGGGCCAGGAAATCGTAACCCGCTCTGGAATAACCCACTGGGAAGAGCGGTCCACCCCTGACCCGCGCTTGATGTCCCGTGCGACCGCACCTGACATTCTCACCGTGTCAATCGCACCGACCTCCGGCAGTGTTGGCTCGATACCGAACCCACGGATTCGCATAGATTTTAGCGTCCCACTCGGCGCTAAGGTCGGCGATTCATATGATGTGGATCTCAGCGCTCCATGGATCTATGCCACGACTAGCACAACTGAAATCAAAGATGCAGTTGGGACCGTGTTCGCGGTCGCGCAACCCAAGAACTTCGAGCAGAAGGGAAAACTCGGGCGCTGGCGGCTAACAATCACGCTAACTGAGCAGGTAGAGACGCACTCTAACGTAAAAGGTTTTATAGACTTGCAGCTGGCATACTACCTCAACCGGAGCGCTTTCAGTGGCCCAATTATTGCCACCAGCAACGGAGTTGAACTTGCGAGAACTGCTGGGAACTGGTCTATTCCTGCCTCAGGTCAGCAGCTTGAGGGCGCGGCCCTCAACGGTGGGGCTTTTGTCAACGGGAAGCCGGCCGTACAACCTGGGATCCGCATCAACTACAACCGAATTCCTGCCTCGGGGTGGAAAGTAACGATATCCAACCTATCGGCGGGCCTAAGCCCCTCCTGCAACGGACAGGTCCAAGTGCAGACCGCTGATACCAATGGCTGGCTCATCGATACTGCCGGGATGGCACAAGTAGACACCTGCACGGCGTCGACCCAAGTTTTCACCATCACTCAAAGCATGGCCCAAGCACTTGGTGCCTCTGGGACCATGCCAGTTAACCTCCGGACGTATATGTACGGAGAGAAGCAAAGAACTTCCTACTCCCTACGAATGACATCGAACGTTCCTGTCAACGGTGCCTCATCATGGGATCTGACCGCAGCTACCGGCGAAGGCTCCGCATCTAGCGCTGACTATCTTTCCCTCACCACGTCCAAAACAGCGGAAGTGAACTCTTCGAGCCGAAACGATAGTGCCGCCATCGGGGACACCATCTCGTACACCATCACAACCACCCCGGGAAAAGATAACGACCGGGCAATCTCGAATGTCATCACCACCGACCATCTTCCAGAGGGTCTCAAGTTCATCTCAGCCAATAACAATGGAACGTTTGATGCTGCGAAACGTACCGTTACCTGGGGGCCTCGCTTTCTTTCATCCACAGGTAGGTTCATTGACGTTGTCAATGTCGAGGTGATGTCCACGCAGAATGCAGGCTCCTTGACCAATCGGGTTTCAAATGCGGGCGACCGGGTATGCGGAGAAGCCGATGCGCAATCTGTCTGCAGTGCGGAGGTGACAACTCCACTCGCCAAGCCATCGTTCGCGTTTACTAAGGCTTCAGAGGCAGTTGATTCCAACGGGAACGGATGGAAGGGAGACGAGGGGGACAACATCAAATACACCTTCACGGCAAAGAACACAGGGGAAGTTCCCCTCTCATCCGCGAAACTCACCGACAAGATGTTGGGAATCTCAGACCGCGAGTGTCTAGTTGCTCCGCTAGCTCCCGGGGCTTCCACCCAGTGTGTGGGCGAGTTCTTCCACACCATCACCAAGAAGGATGTTGACGCTGGAAAAGTCACGAACCAAGCAACCCTCTGCGTCGATCCAAAACTGGGTTTGGCTTGTGAGGATGAAAGCACAACAACCACCACGATCGGACCCGCATTCAGCTTCAGCAAATCCGTAGCCACAATCACCGATGCCAACGGAAAGCAGATTGAGACAGGCAAGGCGTCCAAGGGGGATAAGATCCTCTTCCAGTTTGAGGTGACAAACACAGGAAATGTTGACCTGACAAGTGCGTTTGTGACTGACCCACTGCTGGGGGTCTCGAAAGTCCCTTGTCTCAGTGCCAGCGCTCCGCTTAAGCCAGCCCAGAAGGTCACGTGCCCGACTCATCCAAAATTCACTTACGTGGTGAATGATGGCGATGTGGCTGCGGGGAAAGTGCGCAACGTCGCAGTTGGATCTGTACCTGGCCTACCGGATCAAGAACGGGAAACATCCACACCGGTTCTTCCCGACCCACTAAGCCCCAATCTGCCACAGACAGGGGCGACAGGCTCCATTGCTCTGTTCTCCCTCGGGGGGATTCTCATAGCCGTGGGAGCAAGCACCGTGGCACTGCAGTACCGATACTCCAGCCGCCAACCACTTCATAGAAGAGGAACGCCCTCGCACTAGGGCTACGCCAAGCCAAAGGAAGAACCTCTCGACATTGGATGGGCGACCCCACATCGGGAACTACGACCTCGATGTGGGGCGCGGGTCGCAAATCTCACAGCCAGGCGTGATTGAGTCGTGATTCTGTTTGCTTCTGCGCATAACCTATGGATATGAAGTTTCTAAACGGACAAGCGCATTCCAACGACCTAACCTATGACGATGTCTTCCTCGTGCCCTCTCGATCCGATGTCGTCTCTCGTTTCGATGTTGACCTTGCCAGCGATGATGGAACAGGAACGACAATCCCGCTCGTCGTCGCGAACATGACGGCAGTATCCGGACGTCGAATGGCGGAGACAGTGGCGCGGCGTGGCGCGATGGCGGTGATCCCTCAGGATATTCCGCTGGAGATAGTTGCGGATGTGCTCAGTAGCGTCAAAGACACCGACCCCGTCGTCGAATCCGCAATAGTCGTTTCCCCGGACATGCCTGTCAGTGCGGTCCTAAGCCTTATTCCTAAACGCTCACACGATGCCGCAATCGTGGTCGAGGACGGGAAGCCCATTGGCATCATCACCACCAAAGACTGCAGAGGCGTCGACATGTACGCACAGGCAAGGCAAGTAATGACGCCGAACCCTGTCGTCCTTGATTACTCCCACGTCTCACACTCACCCGAGGCACTTAGCGATCTATACGCAAAGCTAGACTCCCAACGCTTGCACTTTGCGCCAGTTGTGAATCACGGAAAGCTGGTCGGTATCCTCTCCTCGAAGGGCATTGTGCGCTCCAGTGTCTACGCACCCACGCTCGACAACACCGGGAAACTGCGTGTTGCCGCCGCAGTTGGAATAAACGGCGATGTTGAAGGAAAGGCCAAGGCACTCCTCGAAGCAGGAGTCGACACCCTGGTTGTGGACACAGCTCACGGCCACCAAGTCAAGATGCTTGACGCGGTCAGGCGAGTCCGCTCTCTGAGCCCAGATGTTCCTGTGGTGGCGGGCAACGTTGTTACAGGTGCGGGAGCCGAGGACCTCATTGCTGCAGGAGCTGACATCGTCAAAGTTGGCGTAGGGCCGGGAGCAATGTGCACCACACGCATGCAGACCGGGGTTGGCCGACCACAGTTTTCCGCAGTGTTGGAGACAGCCAAGGCAGCACACGCCCTCGGAAAACACGTCTGGGCTGACGGAGGGGTTCGCCACCCAAGAGATGTCGCCCTCGCGATCGCAGCCGGAGCCAGCCAGGTCATGATCGGGTCGTGGTTTGCCGGCACCCATGAGTCTCCCGGCGACCTCCATACTGACGGTCAAGGCCGTTTGTACAAAGAGAGTTTCGGCATGGCATCAGCACGCGCTGTCGCTGCACGCACTGCAGCATCCGGATCGTTTGACCGCGCACGCAAATCACTCTACGAAGAAGGTATTTCTTCATCACGCATGTACCTGGATCCTCGACGCCCCGGCGTCGAAGACCTGATCGATGAGATCACGTCCGGGGTTCGCTCCGCATGCACATACGCCGGTGCGCGTGACCTTGAAGAGTTTGCCGAACGGGCAGTCATAGGTGTACAAACGGCTGCCGGCTACCAGGAAGGACGTCCACTTCCGACCAGTTGGCAGTGATCGTAGAGACTCGGCACGAGTATGACGGATCCAATACTCTGGGACCATGGACCCGTTTACATGCATTTGCATATACTGGGGGTTATCGATAAGACTTTGGCACCTAGATAGATGGAGAGCGACATGCAATTTGGAGTCTTCTCAGTTGGCGACGTGACCCGCGACCCTGTTTCCGGACACACACCCAGCGAGCATGAGCGCATCAAGGCTCTGACCAACCTCGCCGTCAAGACCGAGGAGATCGGCCTCGACGTCTTCGCTATCGGCGAGCACCACAACCCGCCATTTGCAATCTCTTCACCTACGACCTTCCTTGCAAACATTGGCGCCCGCACCAGGACCTTACAGCTGTCGACTGCGACAACGCTGATCACAACGAATGACCCTGTGCGCATTGCTGAAGAGTACGCACTTCTTCAGCACCTTGTCGATGGCAGGCTCGACCTCATGCTCGGACGAGGCAACACGGCCCCCGTTTACCCTTGGTTCGGACAAGACATCCGACAGGGACTGCCACTCGCCCTCGAGAACTACAACCTGCTTCACCGCCTCTGGAACGAAGACGTCGTGGATTGGGAAGGCAAGTTCCGCACGGGACTCCAAGGGTTTACGTCGATCCCTCGCCCCATGGATGACGTGGCGCCGTTTGTTTGGCACGGCTCTATCCGCACGCCAGAGATCGCGGAGCAGGCCGCCTACTACGGAGACGGGTACTTCGCTAACGGAATCTTCTGGCCAATGTCGCACTTCAGACGGCTAATCAACCTCTACCGCAACCGCTACGCACACTATGGGCATGGTAGACCCGAGGACGCCATCGTCGGAGTTGGTGCGCAGGTCTACGTTGCGAAGACAAGCCAAGCGGCATTCCGAGGGTTCCAACCCTACTTTGATGCCTCGCCCGTCTACAGCGGTGGCGCGGCACTGGAAGACGTTGCTGCACAAACCCCGTTGCTGGTTGGAAGCCCCCAGCAGATAATCGACCGCGTGCTGGGCTTGCGTGAGTACTTTGGCGACTACCAGCGCCAGATGTTCCTAATTGATCACGGACTCCCGGAGAAGGAAGCCCTCGAACAGCTGGATCTCATTGGTTCTGAGATTCTGCCGGTCCTCAGGAAGGAAACCGCTGCCGCAACGCCCGCGGGCACCCCGGAGGCACCAACACATGCCTCATTAGTGAAGGAAAAATATGGAGACGCGGAACCACGTCAGCCACGCCCCAACCCCAACCGTGGCGACAATGTGACGGGCACGTCTCCCTACCAAGACAGTGACCCCTCCGTGAAGGTAACACTCCCGCGCCTTTAGTATCGTGTCCACGATGACGGAGCGTCATTCCTCCTCGTCTTGGACATCAAACGACTCCAAAACAATCAAAGCCAAGGAGAGTGTGATCGGCATGAAAAGCGCCAACCCGATCCAGGTCGCCCTCGTCAGCGCCGGATCTTCAGAAAGCTCGTCTACAACCGCCCTCGTTCGCCAGATAGGCGCGGCAGTTAGGGAAATGTTAGAGAACGAGGGCGCCCTCGTCGAGGTCCACCTCGTGAACCTAAGGGAAGTCGGAAGAGATCTGGGGATCGGACTGGCGACCGGAATGATCTCAGATGATCTGCGCGCCGACCTCCAAATTGTTGAAGAGGCCGACGCCGTCGTGGCAGGAACACCCGTCTACAAGGCCGGCATGTCCGGGCTTTTTAAGTCTTTCTGGGATCTCGCTGCAGATGACGCCGTCCTTGCAACCCCCGTTGTCTTGGCGGCAACGGCAGGCACGCCACGCCATGGCCTAGTGCCTGATGCCGAAATGCGCTCACTCTTTGCCTACCTCCGCGCCCTGACAGTTCCAACATCAGTGTTCGTTGCGACTGAAGACTCCGCATACCCTTCTGCTGTCAAAAAGAGGGTCGAGAGGGCTGCAACCGAACTTGCTACCCTCGCCGCACTGAACGTGAAGCGCGCCCTACGCAACCAGGAGAAGTCAGAGTACCGCCGCACCTTCCCCGATCACCAGGTCACAACAGAGTCTGTGGATGCGGGCATTGACTTTGACTCGGATCTGATGCGGCTCGCTGCGGGCGGAGCCTAGCGGAACCATTTGGTGTACCCCCACCTCATCCTGCGCTGCCTAGCAAATCCACGTAGATTTGTGCGAGACACACCGGTAGCGCTCCGATCAGTCATCGGATGAGGGAGAAGACAAGTGGCCTCTGGCACCCTGGAAGAATCCACCACTCAAAGCAAGGGAACCGGCTCAGTCACCACGATGGGAGCAACCGCCATCGGCGTAGGCGGGATGATGGGTGCCGGCCTATACACGCTGCTGGGACTCGCTGCGAGCATAGCCGGAGCATGGGTACCGCTGGCGTTTATTGTCGGCGGTGCGGTTGCAGCATTCTCCGTCTACTCCTACTCGAAGCTCGGCGCAGTATTCCCCAGCTGAGGAGGGGCTGGGGAGTTCCTGATTAGATGCTTCGGAGAGAACACCCTGTCGGGCGGGCTCAATGTTTTCCAGTTCCTGGGTTGGGTCATAGCGATGGCGCTGTACGCGGTCGGCTTCGGGGGCTACGCGGCGGAAGTCCTCGCCTGGCACATGCCCGACTGGGGCGCGAAAGCGCTCGGCATAGGACTAGTGCTAATGATCATCGGAGTGAACTTTGTTGGTTCACGACCGGGGGCGACGCGCATTGGACGGGTATCTTCTTCGCTGCCGGCCTCCTCTACGTGACGTACGAGGGGTTTGGTGTCGTCACAAACTCCGCCGCCGACATGCGTAACCCAAAGAAGCAGTTACCTCGAGCCATGTACACGGCCCTCTTCGCGGTAATCGCCATATACGTAGTGGTTAGCACCTTGGTGGTGGTCCTCATGTCCGTCTCAGAAATGGAGAAGCACCAGGGACACGTCCTCGCCATCGCAGGGCAAGCAGTCATGGGAAAGACTGGCTTCATTCTGCTCGGATCTGCAGCGATGCTTGCGACGGCATCAGCGGTCAACGCAACACTCTTCGGAGATGCAAACCTTGGATTCGACATGTCAAAGAATAAGGAGCTCCCCGGCTTAGTTGGCAAAGGCATCTGGCGTGGTGGAACATGGGCCAGAAAAGGCTGGGCCGGACGCTGGCAACCCTAACGACACGCCCAAACCCCCGAGTTTAGACACCAATAATGGCCGCATCCCCACAGAAAACAGCCCCAAAAGACACACCAAATGTCCTATAGCCCCTAAATCCCGCGCCAGGGCCAACTGAAGATCCGGCTTAAACGACAAGGCCCTCTGATCAAGATTCTCACTTGGCCAGAGGGCCCTTCTAGTAGCGGGGGCCAGATTTGAACTGACGACCTCTGGGTTATGAGCCCAGCGAGCTACCGAGCTGCTCCACCCCGCGTCGGCTAGTACAGTCTACGCAGTGCCAACTGCTGGGGCAACCGACCCTAGCGTGTTCTCCCTCATAGTCCCCACCTGCGCAAATGCCTCAGCAGCAAGAGGGGGACCCGGGCCGCCCCGAGTCCCCCTCCATACATGCCAGGCTCAACCACGTAGGTGAACCCTCAGCGTGCGAATCAACGCGTCTGGTCTAGTTACCGTCCTCCGTTGCTACTTCTGCATCCTCACCAAGGGTGCCCAAACCAGTGCTATCTTCACCCGGAGTGAAGGTAGCACTGTCCTCACCGGTGCCCGCAGCTGCTCCGTCAACCAGTTCCTGCAGACGAATCAGTTCCTCCAGTGCAGCATTCAGCGCATCCTGAGCCTTCCCGTACGCTGCCCAGTTACCCGCCTTCATCGCCTCATCGGCAGCCACCATGGCATCCCGAGCACTCATGATCGCGGCGTTCAATGCTTCATCGCCTTCGAGAGGCGCCTCCCCTTCGTCACCGTCGGGCGTTGTTGGCGCCACGTCCTCGTCCCCGGTCACTGCTTGAGCGTCGCCCCCGAAGGTTTGGTCTAGCGCTTCGTTCAGTGTCCTAGCGAAGCCCACCTGGTCACCAAATGAAGTGAGTACATAGCGCAGAACCGGATACGAGGTCGATCCTGTCGACTGAACATAGACGGGCTGCACGTAGAGCAAGCCACCACCGACTGGAAGTGTCAGCAGATTACCCCGGATGACCGAAGATCCCTGCTGACTCAGCAGGTTCAACTGAGTCGCCACCTGCTGGTCGGTGTTGAAGTTGTTCTGTACCTGACCTGGTCCTGGAACCGTGGTCGAGGACGGCAGCGCCATGAGCCGCAACTTCCCATACCCATCGCGCACCTCACCCGGAGTGTCGCCCGTCTCAGAATCGACCGCTAGGAAGCCGGCCATCGCGGCACGTCTAGATTCACCACCACCTGCTGGAACATAGACCGAGGTCAACGAGAATTCTGCACTGTCTTGACCCGGCATCTGCATTGTCAGGTAGTAGGGCGGCTGCAACATTGTGCTGCTGGTTGAACCTTCAGCGGTCGAGGCCGTGGGATCTTCCGAAAGCCTCCAACGGTCACCACCGGTGTAGAACTCAGCAGCCTCTGTGACGTGGTACGTCTCAAGCAATGAACGCTGGACCTTGAACATGTCCTCTGGGTAGCGGAAGTGCGACATCAGATCGCCCGAAACCTCAGACATATCTTGAATCATGCCCGGGTAGACGCCCTTCCAGGACTCTAGAATCGGGTCAGTATCATCCCAGGTAAACAGTTGAACCGAACCGTCGTATGCATCAACAACTGCCTTCACTGAGTTGCGCATGTAGTTCACAGTGTCTGAAACGAGCAGCGACGACATATCTGCCGTACGCGAATCGGTCGTCGCCGCTGACAGGGAAACACGCTCTGAGTAGGGATAGTTTGCCGAAGTCGTGTATGCGTCAACAATCCACACGAGGCGCTTGGGCGTCGACTCGTCCTCATCCATGTCAACGACTGCCGGGTAAGCCTTCTTCTCAAGGGTCAAGTACGGAGCAACCTTTGAGACTCGCTGAAGTGGGTCACGTTCGTAAAGAATCTGTGACTCAGAGTTGGTCTGCTGGGAGAAGAAGATGTCGGTGGAGCCAAACTTGATTGCGTAGAGCAGCTTGTTCCATGGGTTACCCACCGAAGGTCCGCCATCCCCCGTAAAGGTTGACTGAACCTGACCGGATGGTGCGTTGTCGTCGGGATAGTCCAACTCTTGCGGAGCTGCTCCCTCAGGTGCGCCGACAATCGAGTACTCGGGTGAGTTCTGTGAGAAGTAGACCCTGGGTTCGTAATCCCCCATCTCACCAACCGACGGAATCGAAGATTCCCAGAACGCCGGCGTGCCGTCGGCACGAACCGTGTTGCCATATGCGGCAACCACGCCGTACCCGTGGGTATAGACAGTGTGAAGGTTGACCCATGTCTGCTGCTCGGTTTGCAGGCCTCCCTGATTGAGGTCGCGCACAGCGATAACCGTGTCGCGGCGCTCATCATCGATCGTGTAACGATCAACCGATAGCTTGGAATCAAACGTGTAATAGGGGCGTGACTGCTGCAGCTGGCGAACCGTCGGCGAAATTATCATCGGGTCAAGCAAACGAATCTGCGAAGTCGCCTCTGCATCATCACGCAGCTGCCCCGGAGAAACATCCGTCTTTGCTGCGTATGTCTGATACTCGACCTCGTCCAGTCCATATGCTGCCAGCGTCGCGTCAATGTTGCGCTGGATGTATGGGGTTTCCATCTGTCGCGCGTTTGGCGTCACCCGGAACTGTTGGACGAGGGCGGGATACGCGCCACCAACCACGAGGGCGGAAACAACAGTCACGGCCACACCAACCGCCGGCAACTTCCACGTTCCGCGGAATGCTGCCACAAGGAAGAGCACGGCGACCAGAAGTGAGATTACCGCAAGGATCATCTGTGCCGGCAGAACCGCGTGAACATCACGATAGAGAGCCCCATCAACGATGTCACCAGTTCCCAATACCAGGGAGTAAATCCCCACCCAGTAACGCAATGCGACTATCAGCGAGAGGACCGCGCCGAGAATTCCGATCTGCATTCTGGCACTGGACATCATCTTAAAGCGAGGCGAGAAGGATATGCCTCCGTAGAGGTAGCCGATGATGATGACGGCAAGGAGAGACACAACAGCCGTGTTGAGCAAGAAACTCAGAATAGTGTCAAGAATCGGTAGCGTGAAGACATAGAAGCCAATGTCAAGGTTGAACTGAGGATCAGTTACCCCGAATGGCGTGCGGTTGAACCACACCATGAAGGTTTGCCACTGCGTCGCCATTCCGGCGGCAGTCATTAGTGCGATTAACGCCGGAAGACCCCAAAAAATGGCCTTGCGGAAAGGCTCCAAAGCCTTCTGGTATTCACGAAGTGTGGACCCGCTCTGACCGCCCAGACGGGAGGGTCGCGTACGGTATGCCCAAGTCACAACGGCAGTGATCGCCGCGAACTGGACCGCGAAGGTCACCAAGAACAGAACCGCCGCTGCCCCCCAACGTGTCCACAGCACCCTCGCTGCATTGAGCTGGTCGAACCACAGAACCTCTGTCCACACGCGTGACGCAACATAGATGATGACGGCAAGAAGAATAATGATGCCAAAAGTGATCACAAGAGGGCTGCGGAGAGCGGCCTTCGTCGTAGGACCTTCGCCCGACCGACCCTCTGGTTCCTTCTTAGGCTCTCGGGATGGCTCCGGCGTTGCTGTCGGGAAGAAAGTCACCGCTGTCCTCTCTGGGGCCCGCACATTCCTCGGAACCCACTGATGATTTGGGGACATTCTACCCTTGAGCGCCGACATCAAAGACGAGCGGCTACTATTGCCGCCATGAGCGAAATCCACGGAGCACCACAAGCGGACCCCACGCAGCACACCCTCGATCAGGTCCCCATGTCCCTCCCCACTCCACGTGCCGCGGCCCTGCGGAAGGTAACTGAAGAGATTGAGGTCGGCGCGGCAAGCCTGGGATGGGACCGACCCCCGGCGCTCTACGCCCTGGTTCCAACCAAACAGTTGCTCGCAACCGACGATGTTCCCGAGGACGTCTTGGCGAGCCTTAGAGAAGCCTGGGACGGCACAGCGGCGCACCTTTCAGCCATTCTCCAAGACTCTATACCCAACGATGAGCTGGAAGAAGTTCTTCCCAAGTTGGCGTGGCCGGAGTCTGTTTTCGGTTCGGCACTCACCGTTGAACGAATTATCGTTCCCCCCTCGGTCGAGGACGAGGCTCCCGACGACCCGCAGGAAGCCCTCGATTTCATTAGCAATCACCCGGCCCGGACTGACGTGCGACTCACAATCGGAATCACACGCGAGGGCGATTCATGGTGCGCTGTGCGAGCCCGCACGTTCGATGATACCGAGCGGGTTGGTAAGGGTGAAAACCTAGTGCCCGCCTTGGTTGAGGCACTGCGGATGGGTTTCAACCCCGACGTTCAGGACGCATAACCGCGCCGTAGCCATCAGCTGCACGTGGGCAGGGAGTCCCCATCGCCATCAGCAATAGCTTGAACTGCAGCAACACCTTCGCTGAGGGTCTCAACCGGCACGACGCGTAAGCCATTGGGCTCCCGCCCCTGCGCCTCCGCACAGTTACCGTCCGGGATCAGGAACCACTGCGAACCATCCCGTTTTGCACCGTACATTTTCTGCACCACACCACCAATCGGCACAACGTTGCCAACGAAGTCCAGCGCGCCCGTGGCAGCAATGGACTCTCCACCGGTGATCCCACCGGGAGTCAACTGGTCAACGATGCCGAGGGCGAAGACCAGCCCCGCCGAAGGACCACCGATTCGCTCAAGATGTATTGACACGTCGATGGGCATCTCTGTATCGGCCCCAAGGTAGACCCCCATTCGGGATCCCTGAGGCGCATTGTCACCGCTGTCGTCCCCGTCCTCGTCCCCATCAGATCTGTCGCCCTCGTCCTCCGATGTCTGCGGGGCCGCGGTGACGATGTCAACTTTATGGATTTCCCCGTCGCGAAGCACAGTCACACCGATCGTTGAGTTTGCGGGAGTGTTCTCCATGAGGACAAACGGGACCGACGGAGAGTTCACCTCATGCACGACCCCGTCGGGGGTCTGCAACGAAACGAGTACGTCTCCCTCCAGCAACTGCCCATCGGCTCCACTACCCGGAACGGTGCCAGCCACCGTCATGGTGGTCTCCATTGGAATACCCAAGTAGTCCATGGCAGCAATGGCTGAGGCCGAATGTGAAGACTCCATTTGCACGGCACCCGCCTCCGCAACGTCCTCGGCGGTTGTCTCAGGCGCGTAAAGGTCAGAGTATGGAATCACCGCAGTGCTGGGACTGAACCATGCCCTCACGACGTCGCCGACGCGCACGGTGGTACCGGGACCACCCAGCGAGGAAACGGTGACCATTCGCAGTTGCCCTTCGTCAGGGACCTTCTCACGAACCACGTGCTTTGTGTAGTCACCGGACTGTGAAAACTCAAGAACGGGAGTGTCAGCCTGACTTCCCAAGACATTCACAGTGGGGCCGGCATCTTGAATCACGTAACCAACCGGTATCAACGAAACAGCCATGACGAGAGCCGCCGCAACTAAGACAGCGAAAAGGACCCTGGTCCAACGCGTCACCAACCGGTCGCGCCTGGTCGTTGTTGAAGGGGTGTGCACTGATTCCATAGGGTTTATTGTGCACTGATTCAACCTCGGCGACATTCGGCCGAAGGCGTAAGGCTCACAACGTGAGGAAAGCTAAACTTGACCTATGGATCAGAACCCAGACTTCCGTCCTGAAGATAGCGACGACCCACTCAGAGCGTTTTTGGAGTCCCTGCTGGGCCCGGGGGCCGCAGGCGACGCACTTGAGGCGATGAGGCTTCAGGGCTTTGATCTAAGTGCCCTACCAGGTATGGACTCTCCCCAGGCCATTTCTCAAGCCATGGGTCAGATGCGTTTCCTCATGAACGCTTCCTCCGACCCTGTGAACTGGCGCATGGTTGAAGAAATGTCACGCCAGCAGGTTTTCCAGTCCGGCGACCCCCGCCTTTCAGCCGCTCAGGCACAAACTGTGCGACAAGCACTTACGGTCGCCGATCTGTGGCTTGATCCAGTCACCAGCTTTGCAGTCAAAGGTGTCACCCGTGATGCTTGGACCAAGGTGGAGTGGGTTGACCAGACGCTGCCAGCCTGGAAGAAGATCTGCAATCCCGTTGCTGAGAACGCTTCGCGCGCCATGGCCGACGCTATGGCATCACAAATGGGCGCAGGCGATTTAGACCGCGACGACCAAATGGCGGGGCTGGCCCAATCTTTATCTTCGATGCTCCCAAAGATGGCCGCAATGGCATTTGCCTCGCAGATTGGTAGTGCCCTGACCGAGATGGCAAAGGAAGCGCTTGGCACCACCGACTCCGGTCTTCCTCTCACAGAGGGTGACGTCACCGCCCTCGTCCCCACCAATATCTCCGCATTCGCTGATGGTCTTGACATCGGATATCAGGAAGTCCTCCAGTTTGCGGCAGTCCGAGAGTGTGCGCATGCACGGCTCTTTGCATCGGTTCCCTGGTTGAAGCACGACCTGCAAGTTGCTATTGAAAGGTATGCAAGGGAGATTTCCCTTGACCAAGACGCAATCATCGAGGCTGCACAGTCGATTGATCCCTCGAACCCAGAGTCGCTGCAAGTAGCCATGAGCGGGGGCATTTTCGCGGCAGAACCCACCGAGTCACAACTGCAAGCACAGCAAAGACTCGAAACGCTGGTGGCACTCATCGAAGGGTGGGTGGAGGTCACGACCGCAGCCGCGATCGCCCCCTACCTCCCCCACGGACCCCAACTTCAGGAAATGATGCGTCGGCGCCGTGTTACCGGGTCATCCGGAGAGCACCTGCTTCACCAGCTGGTCGGCCTTGAGCTCCGCCCTCGCCAAACGCGCAGTGCAGCAACCATTTTCCGTAGACTCACGGACGAAGGCGGGCCGGAAGCACGCGACGATGTCTGGGCTCACCCAGACCGCGTTCCAACATCTGCTCAACTCGCAAATCCCGACACGTTTTTTGAGGATCTTCCAACAGACCCAGAGCTCAGCGACTTGGATGAGCAACTGTCAGCGCTCCTTTCGGGAACACTGGGCTTTGACGAATCCGTGCCCAAAGAAATGCGCGGATCGGCCCCTGAGGTGGGCGACGGTTCTGACACCGAGCCAGAGGACCTCTAGAGCGTCCCCAGTTCTGTTATCCGCAGGGTTGTCCACAGGTTTCAAATCCAATGCACGTGGAGGCTGCGATTGGTACACAGTTGAGAAAGTCATTTCTGAACCTGTGAAACCAAGGACGGTACATCCATGAGGCTTCTGCGCCCTCACACATTTGTTGGCGAAATCGAACCGGGAAAGCTTCAGGTGGGGTCTGCTCCACCAAGGACCGTGGTCTTCTCTGCTCTCTCACCTGCAGAGTCTGCATGGATCAAGAGTCTGTCCAGAATAGAGACTGCAGTCCCACCTGGAACCCAAACATCTGCTCTCACACATCGGGCTCCAGACCGTGTCTCGCGCCCAGCACACGACACCAGTTCGCTGACGCCCCGCCAGAAGGAAATGCTGGTCATGTTGGACGCCGTCGGACTGTTAGAGGACGGGGCAAACCCTCTGGGTGAACTGCGAGTACGTGTTTCCGGGCTCGACAGGGTTGGTGCCCGCGTTGCTGCGCTCCTCGCTGAAGAGGGAGTTCGCGAGCTGGAGTTGCGCGACCGCCGCGCTGTTGACCGCGTTATGCCACCCGCGTTCACGGAGAAACAGCTGGGGCGAACAAAACAGACCGTGTTGTCTCGGCACCTTCGCGAACGCTACCCCGGACTGCGAATAACGGGACTTACTCTGCCTGATCTTGCAATAGTGTGCAGCAGCAGTGTTTGGGACCATGGGACCCTGGGTCGGCTCCTGTCCAGCGACACTCCCCACCTGCCAATTGTCCAACGTGACCGGGAAGTGCAAGTCGGTCCCCTCATGGTTCCCGGCGTAACTGGTTGCGCACTGTGCGCAGACTTGAGCATTCAGGACTCATTCCCGCTGTGGGCTAAGTCGTCCCTAGCTCTCGCAACTGCACCCCAGCCAATTACCGCTGACCATCTTTGTATGACCGCAGCCGGGTTAGCGGTGACGCTGATTCATGCTGCAGCAACCGGGGCCACACCCATTGGTGCATCTGGTCCGGCCGGGCTGGGAGGGGTGTCGCACTCATTGACTGTAGGCCCCAGCGGCGTAGAGGTTCGGGAATGGTACCCACACAGGGGTTGTTCGTGCAGACGGGGACCGATCAGTCAAGGGGTGGCTCAGGTCGCCTGATACTACCCGGGGAGGTAATCCTTCACGATGCGAAGGATCGGGGTTCCGTATGCTTCAAGCTTCACAGCCCCGATTCCGCGCAATGCCCCCAACTGGCGGAGCGTCCTTGGTTTCGCTGTTGCCACGTCTCTGAGAGTGGCATCCGCAACAACCGTAAATGCCGGCTTACCGCTCTCACGTGTCACGCCAAGTCGCCACTGGCGCAAACTCTCAAACAACTCCCTTGTACTCTGATCTGCCTCTGCTAAGAACTGGGCATTTATATCGCCGGACTTTGTGCGTGTGTTCAGTTTGTTGCCGGGTTTAGACGCAGTCCACCTTCCACGGGCCGTTTCTTCCCTGGGCCACATCTTGGTCAAGAAACGGCTCACCGTGCGTTTACCTTTGCGATCTGCAGATCGAGCCTGCGAGTAGCTAAGGCTCAAGTGGATCCGCGCCCTGGTAACACCGACGTAAAGGAGCCGCCTCTCTTCTTCGATTCCGCCGGGCGTGTCCGCCATTGAAATCGGCATCAGCCCCTCCGAAAGCCCTGCGAGGAAAACCGCGTCCCACTCCAAACCTTTTGCAGCATGAAGCGTTGAGAGGACCACACCCTCAACCGTCGGCGACGCTTTCGCGGCGGCACGCTCTTCCAGCTCAGAGACGAACTGTTCTGGCGTCTGCTGCGGATTGCGGCGCGCCATGTCTAACAGGGCATCCAGGTTGGCCCATCGTTCCCGCACAGCCCCGGCACTGGTGGGCGGTGTCGGTTGCCAGCCCAGTGTCCCAACCACTTCGGCGACCATGTCAGGAAGAGACTCAGTTTCCTGTCCGGCGAGGGCGCGCACCCGTGCTTGTTGACGCAGAAGCAGCACGGCCCTCTTCACTTCCTCACGATCAAAGAACCGTGCTCCACCCTTGACTTGGAAGGCGAGACCGACATCTGCAAGGGCTTCCTCAAATGCCTCAGACTGCGCATTGACCCTGTAGAGGACCGCAATATCCGAAAGTGGAACTCCCGATTGGTGAAGCTCCTTGATGCTCTGAGCGATGCCCCGCGCCTCTGCAACGTCGTGATCATAGCGTTCGAAGGAGACCGCGGGCCCCATGGGCCGTTGTGCCTGCAGGCGAACCGCGCCGGGCAGCCCAAGGGTAGTTGCACGACCATCCATCCCCTTCGCGGAGGCGACGACTTGGTTTGCTAGTGCGACAACCTGGGGGGTAGAACGATAGTCACGGACCAGCTCAATCACTCTGGCACCCCTCATACGCTTCGGGAACTCCTCAAGGTATTTGGAGCTGGCGCCCGTGAATGAGTAAATGGTCTGTGCGACATCACCGACGACGCACAGGTCTGTCCTCTCCCCTCTCCACAGGTCAAGCAAGTGTTGCTGCACGGGGGAAACGTCTTGGTACTCATCAACCACGAAGCTTCGATAGCGTGAGTGGACTGCCCGCGCAACGTCTTCACGTTCCTCCAAGAGTCCACACTGCAACAGCAACACGTCCTCGAAATCAATGGCGTTACGATCTGCTTTAGCCTGTTCGTAGGCCTCATAGAGACGCGGAAAGTCATCTACAGTCAGGTCTGCGGGCGGGGTTCGTAGGTTTGCCTTTGCGAAGTCCGCATAGCCGTCAGGCGTCACCATCGACACCTTGGCCCACTCGAGTTCAGCGGCGAGGTCGCGAACCACAAGCTTGTCAGCACGAATCCCTACCCTGCTTGCGGCAGCCGCCACCACGGAAGCTTTGTGCGGCATCAGGTTTGGAAGTGGTCCGCCGCTGACGCGGGGCCAAAAGTATGCCAACTGCTTGAGTGCTGCACCGTGGAAAGTCATCGCTTGAGCTCTCCCAGCACCCAGAGCCCGCAACCTCGAGGACATTTCTGCTGCGGCCTTCGCAGTGAATGTAACTGCGAGAACAGTGTTGGGATCAACCGCGCCAACAGCACTTCCGTAGGCAATTCGGTAGGTGATTGCACGGGTCTTCCCCGTACCGGCCCCCGCGCGCACGCAGAGCGGGCCAGACACCTGGAGTGCCGCCTCACGTTGCTGGGGGTCAAGCGCATCCAAGAGCTCTTCTGGTGAGCGCAATGTCGTCACGTTCCTTACTTCCTCAACATGTCGAGTCTGGCTCACGGGAGTTCCCCCCGCATCCACAGGCCGATGACAGTATGTGCGACCGCCGCCGGTCCGGGTAGCAGGACTTCTTTGCTTGCGACTGCTTTCTTCAGCTCATCCCTCGTAAAGAATCGGGCATGGTCGATTTCAATTTGATCTGGAACTGGCGTGGTCACCATGGTCTTGGCAGTGTAGGCCAGCATCAACGACCGAGGGCGGGGCCACGGTTGCGAGCCAAGATACCGCAGCCCGAAGATTTCTATCCCAACTTCCTCACGAAGCTCTCTTGGAACCGTACGTTCCGCACTTTCACCAGCGTCGACATAGCCCGCGGGTAGGGACATTCGGCCCGCAGGCCAAAGAACATTGTGAGCAAGCAGCAGGCGATCTTCCACATCGACAACGGCAACAATCACGGCCGGGTCCGTCCTTGGATACTCAACGCGTCCGCATTCCTTACAGTGCGCGCTCCAGCCAGCCGAACCGGGGGTCAGGGGGCTTCCGCAGTTCGGGCAGAACTTTGTGGAGCGATGCCAGGCAAGCAGAGCTGTAGCCTGGGTGACCAGTAGTGACGCCGAGTAGTCCTCAAGTTCGGCGGCAAAGGCGATCAGGTCCAACCAGCGAACTTCCTCCGGCAGGAGGGAGAAGAGGCTTCCGGCTCCGTTGAGATCGTCTGGTAGTACAACCACCAGTAGGGGGAACCCCTCGGCTGTTCTACCCATAAACCAGATGCTGTCGTCAGGCACGCTTGAGACCAGCGCCCCCAGCTGTTCACCTTCCGGTCGCCAAAGAAGCGGCTTCCCCTCCGTAAACGTCACCGCAAACTCGCCGCTTTCACGCACCGCGGTCACCACCGCCCCATGGGCTCCAGACTCAGCTGTGAGATCCACAGACTCCCTCTGGGAGGTGGCAGAATCAAAATCCCCGCGAGCCAGGGCGAAATCAAACATCATATGACTACGGTAGCCCGTCCCTCCGACATCTTGATGCTCCTCCCCTATCTCTGGGGACCGCACCGCTCTAGCCGAACTGTGGATAACTGTCGAACTTTGCAACGCGACTAAGATACAGATATGACGAACACGACTCGCAAAGATGGACGTGCACCAGACGAAGCACGACCAGTAAAGATCATTCGCGGATGGACTTCCACGGGTGAAGGATCCGTCCTCATCGAAACCGGAGCCACCCGCGTGCTCTGCGTCGCCTCCTTCACCGAAGGTGTCCCCCGTTGGCGCAAGGGCAGCGGTCAGGGCTGGGTGACTGCCGAGTATGCGATGCTCCCAAGGTCAACCAATGAGCGTAACCAGCGCGAGTCGGTGAAAGGAAAAATTGGGGGACGCACCCATGAGATTTCGCGTCTGATTGGGCGTAGTCTGCGCAGCGCAATTGACTTGAGCGCGCTCGGAGAGAACACGATCGTGGTGGATTGCGACGTACTTGTGGCTGATGGTGGGACGCGAACCGCTGCGATCACCGGCGCCTGGTTGGCTCTTCATGACGCAGTCGCCTGGGCAGTCGAAAAGGGGGTCATCGCGAAGCGCAACCAACACAGCGTCCTTGTCGACTCCGTGGCAGCCGTTTCGGTTGGCATCGTCAATGGGGCGCCCGTCCTCGATCTGCCCTACGTCGAGGACGTCAGCGCCGAGACTGACATGAACGTCGTTGGCCTGGGTAGCGGTGGGTTTGTTGAAGTCCAGGGAACAGCCGAGGGCGCGCCATTTAGTCGAGGTGAACTGACCCAGATGCTGGATCTAGCGGAGAAGGGCCTCCATCGCCTCAACTCCCTCCAGGCGCGCGCCATCCTTACTCCCCCCGGCGTTGAAATCACAAGCGCAGACCTGGGACTGTGATGACCCCCGTCCTTGCTATTGCGACGGGTAATGCCCACAAGATTGCGGAGATGAAGGCACTCCTGGGTGATTTCATACCCGGGTTCGACCCATCGGTCATCGCAACTCTTGCTGACTTCAATGCGACTTCTCCGGTCGAGGACGGCCTCACTTTTGCCGACAACGCTCTAATCAAGGCTCGAGACTTAGCACAAGCGACAGGCCTACCAGCACTAGCGGATGACTCGGGCATCTCCGTTGACGCGCTGGGTGGTGCGCCCGGAGTCTTCTCGGCACGGTGGTCTGGTACCCACGGGGACGACCAGGCAAATCTGGATCTTCTGCTGGCGCAGTTGGCGGACGTCAAAGATTGTTACCGCGGAGCGCGGTTTGTCTGCGCTGCGGCGCTTGTCTTCCCTGATGGGCAAGAAATTGTCAGGGAGGGCGTTGTTGAGGGCTCGCTGACTCGTGAGCCGCATGGCAGCGGGGGATTCGGCTATGACCCGATTTTTGTTCCCCTCGGGTCTGCTTCCACCACCGCGCAAATGTCACAGGAAGAGAAGAATCGAATCTCCCACAGGTCACGAGCACTGAAAGCGCTCGCCCCCTACCTTGGGGAGATCTTCGCCTAGAGGACCCAGGTACTCCCTGCGAGAGCGACTTCGGTCTGGCCATCAAACTGGGCTTGTGCCTCTGAAAGTGGCACCTCCGGGTCCGTCCATGGCTGAATGTGGGTGAGCACCAGCCGCCCAACACTACCTTCGCGCGCCAGAACCCCTGCACGTCCACCCGTCAGGTGAATACCGCGAGTCTGCTCCACCTCGGTGAATCCACATTCGGCGAGGAGAAGATCCAAACCCTGCGCCATTTCCGTCATACCATCGCATGAATCTGTGTCACCCGTGTACGCCAACGTCACGCTCTGAGTGGACTGCAGGTCCTCAGAAGGTCCTTCGATACGAAAGCCAAAAGATTCCACGGTGTGGTTACCTGGGAACGCGGTGATTCTCATTGGTCCAACTTGAAGGACATCGCCACTGGCGACAGGGTGGAAATCGAGCAACTCCACAATCTCGCCCTCGTCGGCATACCCATCAATCTGCGCCATGCGCGCACGCACCTCTGCGGGACCCGCTGTGTGGAGAGGTGCCTGACGGCCTTCGGGATGCCACTTCAGGAAGACGTGAAAGGAAATGATGTCGGCCATATGGTCAGCGTGCCCATGAGAAATCAGCAACGCATCAACGTCGCGTGGATCCATCTGCTTCCACAGCTGGCCAAATGAGCCGGGCCCCATGTCTAGGACGACAGACCAAGTCCGCATCTCTCCCGTCTCACGATCAAAGCCCTGCGCTTGAACGAGATAGCTAGATGCTGAGGATGCCGGACCTGACATCGATCCGGAAGAGCCAAGAACGGTGAGCCTCATCGATCCTCCCCAACCCTACGTGTGGGCGCAACGACCTCGACCCCGTGGACTTCAGGACCAAGAAAACGCCTCGCCAAAGCGGAGAACTCTGGGCTCTCCCCCGTCGAGAGGAACCTGTAGTGCGCATGCTCTCCCGCGGCCCTGGGCGAATGTAGTAGATCGAGGTCGATAAGCTCGGAATAAGTGGCATTCGCAGTTGCTTCCGATGACGTCACTAAGCGAACGCCGGGCCCGAGCAATCGAGACAGGACCCCCGTCAGCAACGGGTAGTGGGTACAACCTAAGATAACTGTGTCAACGTCGGCGGCAATTAGCGGCGCAAGGTACTGCCTTGCTGCCTCGGTCACGGCATCTCCTGTGGTTTCGCCCTTTTCAACGAACTCAACAAATCTTGGTGCCGCATTCTGAATAACCTCAACGTCAGGCACGGCACGAAGTGCGTCCAGGTAAGCGCCCGACCTCACGGTAGCAGCCGTTCCGAGGACACCGATGCGGCCGTTGCGTGTTGTTGCGGCACCTTGCTTGGCTGCCGGAGTAACCACCTCGATGACAGGAATCCCCTGCTCCCCGTAGCGTTCCCTAGCATCCTGCAGTGCGGCTGCAGTAGCGGTATTACATGCGATCACGAGAATTTTGGCCCCCAGCTCAACCAAGCGGTCAAGGCCCGCAAGCGTGAGCGCGCGAACATCCGACAGCCTGCGCGATCCATACGGGGTGTTGGCACTGTCACCAAGATAGATGACATCTTCGCCCGGCAGCTGATCAATGATTGCGCGGGCCACCGTCAGGCCACCAAGGCCTGAATCAAAAACTCCGATTGGCGCGTCATTCACGTCCTCGACGTTATAACAATTCCATCGGGCAAGGTGGCTTTGGGGCGTGAAACTCCACACCTCGTGACGCGTCCCATGTCAGGAGGCTACGAGACCCGAATGGTGACCGGGCATGCGCACGTCAGCGCGGCGAAACGACTACCGTTATGCCATGGCCGCTTCTGAATCAACAGCACTGCTTACTGACAAATACGAGCTCACGATGGTCGATGCCGCTCTCCACTCGGGTGTCGCAAACCGGAGATCTGTGTTCGAACTATTTGGCCGCAGAATGGCCCCATCGCGTCGGTACGGCGTTGTCGCCGGCACAGGACGCGTCCTTGAGGCATTGGCGCGATTCCACTTCGACGACGACCAGATCGCGTGGCTTGAGAGCCAAGCATTCCTCAGTGACAAGGCTCTGGACTTCCTGTCAACTTTTACCTTTACGGGGAGCATCCACGGCTATGCGGAAGGGGAAATCTACTTTCCGGGTTCGCCGCTGCTGACTGTTGAGGGGACATTCGCTGAAGCCACACTGCTCGAGACCTTGCTCCTGTCCGCCCTCAACTACGACTGTGCCGTCGCGTCAGCTGCGTCGCGGATGACCATTGCGGCCCACGGTCGACCATGCCTCGATATGGGTGCACGCCGCACCCATGAGCGTGCCGCCGTTTCAGCTGCTCGGGCATCGGTGATCGGCGGGTTTGTCGCCACATCCGACCTCGAGGCCGGGAGGCGCTACGGAATCGATACCGTGGGTACCTCGGCCCACTCCTTCACGCTGGTTCAAGACTCTGAAAAGGCCGCCTTCGCTGCGCAGATCGCAACGCTCGGGCCAGACACAACGCTCCTTGTCGATACCTACGACATCCATCAGGGGGTCATCAACGGGGTCGAGGCTGCTCGCGCAGCCGGTGGTGAACTCGGCGCAGTACGAATCGACTCCGGCGACCTAGTGGCGCATGCCTTCCAGGTTCGCGAGCAACTAGATTCCCTGGGTGCCCAATCGACCAAGATTGTGGTGACATCGGATCTGGACGAGTACGCAATTGCGTCGCTAGGGGCGGCCCCGGTGGACAGCTATGGGGTCGGAACGCGCCTAGTAACAGGATCCGGCGTTCCGACAGCCGCTCTCGTCTACAAGCTGGTCGAACGTGAGGACAGCGACGGGACGATGCAGCCCGTCGCCAAACTGAGCGAATCTAAGGGAACTGTCGGCGGTGAGAAAGCTGCGGGGCGCCTCTACAACCCTGATGGACGCGCAGTTCAGGAAGCACTCGTAATGGGTTCCAGCCGCGAAGAGAATAGGGACCGCTTGCTTGAGGTCGGTGGCCGGCTGCTCCAAGTTCCGCTCGTCAACAACGGCCGCATCCTTGAGGAAGCGTGGAGCCCCGAGGCGACCTGGGCTGCTCAGGACCGCCATCGCAAGTCTCGCAACGAGTTGCCCTACCAGGCCTGGCGCCTGTCTGACGGGGAGCCTGGAATTCGCACTCGATACTATGGCCCAGAAACGCCCGTGGAGAAATTCTCTTAGGTTGAATGGGTTGGGGCTAGTTCACCGCTGTCTGGCCTAGGGGATGTAACTCCCCTCTCGGCGCGCCCCGTTTGGGGACGGCGCAAACATTAGGGACGTATATATGGGGCACTCCGGCAGCAATGCCAGGAAACCCCGTACAAAGGCGCCTCCCAAACATCGTAGCGTGTGGGCAGAGGGGCGATTCAGGGGCATATTCCTCGGTATTGCTCTGGCCATCCTGGTCTACTTTCTCATGCCAGACCAACTAACTGGTTCCCTTGCTGAGACCCTTAACTATGACGGCACTCCGCGTTACACTGCGCACGGCCTCAAGCTCACGGCTGCCACCGCGACACTCATGGCGACCTGGTGGATCACTGAGGCGATTCCTCTTCTAGCAACCGCCCTCGTACCACTCATCGTGTTTACGCTGGCGCAGACACAGACTTTTGCTGAAACCGCCCGACCTTACGCGTCCGGCACCATCTTCCTTTTCCTGGGTGGTTTCTTCCTGGCGGCTGCGGTCCAGAAGTGGAACCTTCACCGACGCATAGCGTTGAACGTTGTCAAAGTCGTTGGAACAAGACCCAAGATGATTGTTCTCGGGTTCATGATTGCTACCGGGTTCATCACCATGTGGGTATCCAACACGGCCACGGCAATCATGATGCTCCCCATCGGCCTCTCCGTCCTCCACCTCATAGACGGAGGTAAGAAAGGTAGCGAGCTACTCCATTCCAACTTTGCCAAGGCACTAATGTTGGGCATCGCGTATTCGGCGTCGATAGTCGCCACCTCCAGCCTGATCTCAACACCACCTAATGCATTTCTTCGCGCCTACATGCTGGATAACTACGGCATCACCCTCACTTTTGGGCGGTGGCTCCTCTTCGCGGCACCGATGGCTTGGATCTTCCTCCTCATAGCCTGGTACTTGCTGGTGAACGTGTTCTTCAAGCCAGAAATGGATGACATTCCGGGTGGACATGAGCTAATCGTCTCTGAACTGCGACAAATGAGGCCGATGTCGCGGGGTGAGAAACTTGTCGCAATAGTGTTTGTGCTTGCGGCACTCTCGTGGCTGTTCCTGCCGATGCTCTTCGGCCACATGGGTGTGACCGACGAGCTCATCGCAATGGTGATTTCGCTTCTCCTCTTCCTGATCCCAGCTGGACCAGACCGGCGCCTACTCGATGCGAAGACGGCGCAGGGAATCCCCTGGGAGATCCTGCTGCTTTTTGGCGGTGGACTCGCCCTTTCATCCGCATTCACGAACAGTGGTCTAAGCACATGGATAGGGGATTTGTCCCAGGGTTTGGGTGGGATGGGTGTGGTCGTCCTCGTCCTCGCCGTGACCATCCTGGTTATGGCGCTGACAGAGATGACGTCGAACACCGCAACCGCTGCCACGTTCCTGCCCGTCCTGGGGGGTGTAGCAGCCGGCACGGGGCTGGACGTTATGTTGCTGGTCGTGCCGGTTGCACTAGCCTCCACCTGCTCATTCATGCTGCCGGTCGCGACACCACCCAACGCTGTGGCCTACTCAACGGGATATATCCAAATGAAGGACATGTTGCGCGTCGGCATCTGGCTCAACCTGATCGGCATCGTTCTGATTACAGTTACCACACTCACCATGGGACCCCTGGTTCTAGGGATTCAACTCTGAGTGCAAGACGTCCCCGGGAGGGTATTCCCGAGGACGTTCAAGCTGTTCACCTAGTCGGCAAAGGGCCAGTTTCTACCCTGTTTCCCGGCCTCATCCCGCAGTGCCTTGCAACGCGGACAAACCGGGTACTTCTTAGCGTCACGCGTGGGCACCCAAACCTTGCCGCACAGGGCAACGACTGCCTGCCCGGTGACTGCCGCCTGGTTTGCGCGGTCACGCCTCACAAAGTGGGCGAACCTGTCCCCATCCCCGTCTCCGGATGTTGGCATTGTCTTGGGCAGCTCGAGGACGTCTGCGCTTCCAGCGGGTGCTTCCTGAGCCATGATCACTAGCCTTTAAGGGAGGACAGGGCGACTTCGCCCTCGTACGCAGCTTTGTAGTAGTCCTTCAGCTGCAGTTTGCTTGCCGCACTTTCGTCCACCAGGATCGTTGCGTCATTGTGGAACTGCAGTACCGATGCGGGCCACAGGGCGCTCACTCCACCTTCAGCGAGGGCCGCGATTGCGTCTGCCTTCTGCTCACCCTGCGCAACCAACACCACAGCCTTGGCGCGACCGATTGTGGCCAGACCCTGGGTGATGCAATAGCGGGGAACAAGGTCGATGTCGTCATCGAAGAAGCGTGCGTTGTCCTTGCGAGTCTGCTCAGTCAAGACCTGGGTGTGTGTGGTCGAGGAGAGGGAGCCACCCGGCTCGTTAAAACCAATGTGTCCGTCAGTTCCAATCCCCAGGATTTGCAGGTCCACTCCCCCGGACTGGACGATCTTCTCTTCATAGTCGTTTGCGGCCCTCTTAGGATTTGGAGCCGTTCCATTCGGTCCGTTCACGGCGCCAGGCGCGAAATCCACCTTCGAGGCGAACACCCTCTGAATGAAGTTGCGGTAGCCCTCAGGGTGATCTTCCGGCAGGCCGACGTACTCGTCGAGCAGGAAGGCCTGGGCATCCTTGAAAGACACCTCGCCTTCCTCATAGCGGCGAATCAGTTCATCGTATACGGGAACAGGCGAAGACCCGGTCGCGAGTCCCAACACTGCGTTTGGCTTCTTTGCAAGCAAGTTCGTGTAAAGATCCGCTGCAGCACGAGCAATTTCTTCGGTGGAGGACAAGACTACGATGTTCATTCACAACTCCTGAGGGTAAGTGGTAACTACTTTCCGTATCCCATCTTAATCCCGAAGCGGGGTTGGGGACACCTGCCCCCAACCCCGCTTCGTCTCGGTGCTTCATGTGCGCGGAATCCTCGCCGCCACAAGGCGTCCGGTTTCCGCGGTGAAACTACTTTCCGACTGCACTCTTCAGTGTTGAACCAGCGGACAGCTTGACGCCGTAGCCAGCCGGAATCTGGATTTCCTCACCGGTGCGTGGGTTACGACCGGTGCGGGCTGCACGCTCAACACGCTCAACCGACAGTAGGCCGGTGACGCGCACCGACTCGCCCTCGGAAAGGGCATCAATGATAACGGACTGGAAAGCACCCAGCGCAGAGTCAGCCTGAGCCTTGGTAAGACCCGAGCGTTCAGCCATCTGTGATACCAGTTCGGTACGGTTAATCGACATTAGTCATCCTCTTGTAGGTGAAAGTTCTCAAGCCACTAACGTGACCTACGAAAACGCTACACAGTAGCGGGGAGTTTGTCAGGTCTGAAACGTTGAAAACACGCGTATTGTGGCAAATTTCCCGAGATTAGGCACCCAAATCCTCCGCAAGCTTCGCTAGAAGGCGCCCCCCGAACCCAGTCGCACCACTGCGGAGCCACCTATCGTTTCCTGCACTTATCGATGGTCCTGCAATATCAACATGAACCCACGGCACCTCACTCACGAAGTTCGAGAGGAAGAGGCCGGCAGTAATGCTCCCCGCCGCCCGATTCGACATGTTCGCATTGGCGATGTCAGCAAGGTTCGAATCGAGAATCTTCATGTACCGCTCGTGCAGTGGCAACTCCCAAACGGCCTCTCCCGTTGCGTCACCAGCGCGCTCCACCTCCCCAAGGAGGTCCTCATCGTTACCCATGATTGCCGCAACATCGTCGCCGAGGGCGATTATCTGCGCACCCGTGAGCGTCGCGATGTCAACGATCCATGAGGGCTTCGACTCTGCTGCCAACGAAAGGGCATCCATCAGGATGAGACGGCCTTCCGCATCCGTGTTAGTGACCTCGACAGTCTTCCCGTTGCGCGCGGTAATGATCTCACCCACCCGCATTGAGTCACCCGAAATCATGTTGTCGGTCGTCGGGAGCCAAGCATCCACCGGAATATTCACATCAAGATCAGCGAAAGCCGAGAATGCGCCGAGTATTGCAGCGGCCCCGCCCATGTCGGTCTTCATGTTGATCATTGATGCGGCAGGTTTCAGGCTGAGGCCACCCGAATCAAAAGTTATGCCTTTACCCACAAGCGCTAGGCGCCTCTCTTCCGATTGCTTCCGCGTGGGTGAAAAACGGAGTTTGATGAGGCTTGCTTCGTACTCGGAGCCACGATTGACACCGATGATTCCCCCGCACCCCATCTCTTCCAACTTGGCGTGATCGGCAATCTCAACCTCAAACCCGAACCGCTTCCCCAACGTCTCTGCCGTCTCGACGAGGGTGCGTGGCGTGAGGTGTGCGGGCGGCGCATTGGTCAAGTCACGCGCGATGTAGGTCGCACGCACCAGTGCCCGTGCACGGACCAAAGCGGCCTCAAACACCTGCGGTGCAACTGCAGCCCGATCTGAACCAACGATCGTCAGCCCGCGTAGCTCCGGCGTACCCTCTGGATCCTTTTCGGACTTGAAAGTCGTCAGTGAGTAAGCGGCAAGCAAAGCACCTTCAACCAAGGCAACCACCTGCGTGGGGTCGGCTGACTCATTCAGGATGATGCAGCCGCGACCACTCTTACCCACGCACCTCGTGAAAGCAGCACCCGCCTCACGGTACGCGTCCTCATCCAAGTCTTCCCTGACTCCCAACCCAACAAGGATTGTCTTCGCACCGCTTGGATTGGGCAGCACAAGTGTCTCACCAAGCTTGGCCTTGAAACCTGCGGTCCCCAGCGAGTCCAAGTCCCAACCCCCCTCGAGCGTCACACCCTCGCCTGTCACCAGCAAATGAGCAATTGAGCAGGAAGCATCGCTTTTGCACGAAAGCTCCCGGTCAGATGTTTGGAACTGAAGGGACAGTCTGTCCAAAGCCGAAATGCCCGGGAGTAAGTCGACACTGTAGGACTCGTTTACCGAAACCACGTAATGAACCACCTAACTAGAGAAATGAAGCGGCGGAGGGCGCCTCACATCCATGGTAGGCGAGGGTTCCGTCACTAACTGACAAGAGCAGGACCAAGGCGCCACGTCTAGGCCGACACCCTCTGGCAAGATCGGGACGTGCTTACGATTCCACAAACACTCAATGTTCAAGCCGACGTGGCCACCGACAAAGTTGCGGGGCTGAAGAAGCCGGGACGCTTCATGGTCTCAGGGATGCTCGCCGGCCTCTACATGGGTGTTGGCGTCGTCCTTATGGTTAGTACAGCCGGTCCGCTCCTGGCAACGGGAGACGGGTTTGCAAAGCTGGTCAGCGGACTCGTTTTTGGTGCCGCGCTAACGCTGACAGTCTTCGCAGGCGCTGACCTGGGAACATCTGCAATGATGATCCTGCCCCTCGGCGTCCTGATGAAGTCGGTAAAGCTAGGAAGAGCCTCCGCGACACTCGGCTTCATCTGCCTTGCCAATGCGCTGGGTGCGCTTCTCTTTGGATCCCTAATCGTCGCATCCGGGGTTCTGGTGTCAAATGAAGCCGCCGGCACAATGCTGTCTGACATGCTTGCCAGCAAAGCACATGAAAGTCCCCTGGAACTGTTCGCTCGTGGGATTCTCTGCAACGTCCTCGTCTGCTTGGCGATCTGGATCGGTTCACGGGTTGAGTCAGACGGGACGAAGATCGCGTTGATCTTCATTGCCATCACCGCATTCATAGCCTCTGGGTTTGAGCACGTCATTGCCAACATGACGACCTACACGATAGGCATCCTCTCCGGAGATCCCAACGGTACGCTGGCGCTCTACGGCTTTAACGTCCTCTGGGTCGGCTTGGGAAACCTTGTTGGTGGAGCCGTGGTGGTCGCCCTCGCCTACTGGTTCATCGGAGGAAAGCCACAGGTACCGAGCGTTGCTACCGTGGGTGCAGAAGCCCGAATATACTAGGCCATGTGCGTACCCTCAGTCCTGAGAGCGCCCCGGAGCTATGACCAAGAGTGGTTCAACGCGAGGGGCCGGGATTTGGCGATTCTTCAAGCTCTTCTCTGACCTGGCATCTCCGGCCAACCTAACAATACTGGCGGGACTCGCCCTCATCTTAGTGACCGGAGTCTTCGGGGGTTGGAACGCCGCAGACGCCCAACCAGAAACCACCCCACGTGCCAGTTCTTCCGAGGCCGTCAGCGCCCGACCGTTCACCATCTCCATTAGCGACAGCTTCTGGACATCAGACTCGTCGCCTTTGCCCGGCGGCTTCCAAGAAGCCGCCTTCTTCGTGGTCAAGGCAAGAGTAGTTAACACAACCGAATCGTGGATCCAAGCACCCCTGCTCAGCCAAGCCATCACGGCAACCATCCCGAACACAGACCTTCGACCCCAATCTGGGCTATGGTCCAACGCGCTGGTGAGCGATGGTTCAATGGGAGGGCCAACTGCCTACCGAGTCATCGACCTGCAGTCCGCACGCGCGTTCCAGCCCGCACTGGAACAGGAGTACTGGCTGGTCTGGGAGCTGCCTCCAGACACACCACGGAGCCCGCAGGTACAACTTCAGTATTTCTCCCATACATGGCGAGCCTCAAGTTTGGACGGCGGGTTTTTCTGGACCGACCGGAGTCTAGTCGCGGTTCAAAGTCTGTCCGCTGCTGTCGAGGGTGAGGTTATCTAATGCAAAAGGTCAACTCCGCTCTACTGGTAACCGGTGTCATTGTGGTCGCAGGACTTGCTGTTGGGTCTGCGATTGACCGCGCACTTCCCTCCGCTCAAGACGTTTTAAGTGAACCCTTCGTCACGACTATTGAGGTCGGTCAGAAGGCAGAACTACGCGCTGCCGACATCACGGTGGACTCTTGGACGACCTCGGACTCTGTGACCAGCTACGGGACGGTTTATGACACGGTTGGAACCTGGGTTGTGCTGGACTTGCACGTCACAGCCAAGAATCGCCCTCACACACTAGCTGGCATGGAGTTGGTGTCCGAGGGCGGACGAACCTACGGTGGCCCTGCTGACATCCCCAATGGTTGCGACCCTGCGCAACCCGGCGTCCCGATTACCTGCCAGGTTGCGTTCGAAGTGCCATCCGAGGACGTACCCGGCCTCGAACTTCACATTCCCGCGGGAGGTGTGTCTGGTTCGCCCGGCGACGACCTAGCGATAGTCGACCTCGGCATTGTTCCGGATGCGCCCAGTGTCACCAGCCGGTTATCTACCGTTGATCTAGTCCGAACGCAATTTGGGGCGACCTCATGACTTGGCTGCAACGGAACAGATGGGGTTTGATACTGCTTCTACCGGCCCTGGTGGTTGCGCTAGCCGCAGCGTCTTTTCGGATGGTGAACCTCTACCTTCCGTGGAGTTCCGACCGGGGAGTCACTGTCGAAAGCCAGGTTGTAATCCCCTCTCAAAGGACCCTTGTCGACTACCCGAACAACGAGGTCTACACCGCGATACTGACCCCCGTGGCACTCGTTCCAGCGGAAACTGGAGGTGACTACGTGGAGTTTACTGCGGCGCCCGGGGCGCGTCTCTGGAAACTATCTGTAATGGTGGACGCGGATCCGGAAATGGTTCTGTCAGAGTGCTCCCTGTCGCTGGAGGACTCTACCGGCACCGTCTACGAAACATCTGGCGGCAAGGTGAGTTCCGGCGAGGCCTACGTAGACACTTGGGGAAACCTCTGCACAAATTCAGATGCGCCGGGCCCCTCCGCAGACCTCAACAATGTCTATGTTCCAGTCGACCCGCAGTACGCCCGACCTCGAAACTACCAGGTGGACCGGTACTTCGCGCTACCCACGGGCGTAGAGCCTACGGCAGTGCGGGTTTCGCTGGCTCGCTCTCCGCACTGGATTGTGCAGGTTCCTGTTGGGTAGCCGCAGATTCCTCTCCTACTAAGCGACGTTGGCTGGCAATAATGGTATTGACTGAAGATGCAAGCAGGCACACCATCACCGTCATGTAGACAGACTGTGCCAAGACGTCAACGAACGGGGACACCCCCACCCAAAAAGCACCCGACTGTGGACCAATCAGCAATCGAAGAACCTGCGTAACCCAGACGCGAAGCTGAGAGGTAAATGCAAAAATGACGCACAACATCACCATTGGGATCACGCCAGCAGTAGCAACTCGCCCTATCGCGCGAACGGTATTGCGGAATGGATTCACCACGGGCTCGCTAACCTGAGCCGCAACTCGGCGAACTGGGTTTGGCACCCGCTGCAATCGCTGTGTCATCTGCTCAGAAGTCATCATTGGTCTGGCACTAGGCAGAGAAGAACCGTAGATTGTGGCACCAACTGCAATCCACGCAACTGGAATAATCACCAATGATCCCATTGAGGAGACTATTCCCGTGACCTGATCGATTACAGCTTGAATAATGGAACCCACTGGACCGAGGGTCGCCATGATCCCATCGAAAGTAGCCCCAACCTGGCGAATAACAACTCTTGACTGCACCCACCCGCGCACGGAGTCGATCGACCACGCGAAGTAGGACGCCAACGTGACGAGCCAGAGGGCCTCAAGGTATCCGGCAAACCCAGCGACTGGGAGTGAGGATTTCCCCAGGTTGAATCCAGCAATGACCTTCCTCAAGACCAGCGCAATGATAACGATTGCAATCATCTGGGCGTCCGATCCGAACACCACTCGTGAGAAGTCGGCGTTGAACCCCTGATTCAACCATTCATCAGTTGTGGCGCTGTAAAGAAATGATCTCCGGTCCTCCTTGATCATTCCCTGCGATGCATAGACAGCAAGAAACGGAACCAGCACCATTACGGCAATAGTCAAATCTGCACGCACTTGGGCTTGCCGACTCCCCACCAGCGTTTCCTGCAGTTCGGGAAGCGTGGGCGCGACTCTCCGCAGCATGAGGACGAGGGCGATCAGCAGAGAAATAGGCGCAAGCGGGAGCAGGAGCATGCCCAGCAAAGGGGAGAAGCTGGATGCCTCTATCGCCAACCAAAGGAATAGGCCGCGAAGCGCCGTCCCCGCAAAGAACAACGTGAACAGGACAGGCCAGTTCTGAACAAAAGCCGTGAAGGCGTCGCGAAGCATCGACACCAATGCCTTCACGGCCTCATTGACCGCGTTTGTCACTGTTCGTAGAACTTCCACAGGCCAACACTACAGTGACATCGGGTTCGGCCGTATTCGTCCACGAATCCTGGCTTTCAGTTGGATCCACAAACAAGAAAAGCCCGGAAAACCGGGCTTTTCTGATACGAGTAATGTCTCAACCATTTCTCGAGTGGAGCTCAGGGGGCACGTGTCGAACTCTGGGCGGTAAGTAGTCACCTGCTGATTAGCTTCCCCCTAAGTCCGGAAGTGTAGTCACAGACCAGTCCACGGAAACTGTATCAATACGTACATATTCAATATTGTCATTGACTTTGACATCATCCGGCTCGAAGAGTACTACGTTGGTTCCGCTAGAATCCAGAGAGCTAGGGTATTCAACACCGTCAAGCCCCTCAGCCCGGACAAGTGAGCAAAGGTATTGGGTCGGGACATAATCAATAGGACCAGAAGCTTGAAGAACTGGTGCTTGAAGCTGCTCAGCTAAAGCGAGCACTAGAGCTCGTACGTCCAGAGCGTCGCTTGCTCCGTCGCCAAAAAAGTCGGGCGCATCATTCGTCACTAGAGAGAAAAGTTCCAGATCTCTTTGGACAGCGAACTCTCCAAAAGCTACCACGGCACCGCGTTGTGGCCTGACTTCGTGAATAGCTGTATCGTGTGAATGCGCCAAGTATATGTAACGGATACCTGCTGGATTAGCTCGGCCCGGTGTGCACAGATCTTTAGGAGGAGCGTCGAGGTCTTTGGGCGCAAACTGCTCACTTTGCTCATGTACACGAGCCCGGTAAAGACGATTTCCTTGTTTCATTAGGGAAGTATGTTGGCGTAGAAGGCCGGAAATGGAATCCCGAAAATCGACTGCTCCGACCGCGAAATAGCGATCAGTATTCCTTAACTCATTTGAGAGATTCTCCCATTTACCCACCAACCCTAAACCCGCTTCCCTCTTAGGTTCAATGGTTGTGAGTTGAGAAACTTTGTACTCAGTTCCTTTAACGGCTTCGACAATGAAATCACTGATCAGATCAGTCCTGTCAGTCCTAAACAGACTCCAGTCCTTTTGAACTCGCTCACCGATGGGCAATCCTTCAGCACTTATATCATATAGATCGAGTAACCCTAGTAGATGCTCAGACCACGCCTTCGGTTCCCAAGACTTACGCACTTTGCAACAAAATGAACATTTTCCGCTTGACGGTTCACCGAGTGCATTTGCTGGCCAGGATGGAGCGTGAAAACAATCACTACAAATCCGCATTATGATTCAGCAACCCGCGCTATCAGCTCAATATGATTCTCTATGCTGAATTTTTTCACCGGGCCTAAGCCTGGGAAAGTTTCGTTCCCCACGTGTCTACGAATTTGCCGAGAACCCAGAGTGTCTGGAATACGATGCGCATCCAAGAATCTGACTAGGTGCTGCGCTGCGGTGAGGAACTTAGATGCGACATCCCCTTGCAGGCTTTCCACGCCGCCTGATGTAAAGTGCCTAATCATTATCCTGTCGACCTGAGGGTCCTTGTACGTCCAGTGAATAGCGACTACTCGAGGGGTGAACCCTCCTACTGTCCAGCCAGCGCCGATGGTCTGGTGATCGGACACACCGTTCCATCCGTCATCGCTGAAATAGAAGTATTCGTCGGAGAACTCTTCTTCGCCGTTGTTAACGTAGTCAGCGTTTCTATCTTCAGGTTTGAACGGGTCTACGAGTGTTACAAGTTCGCTTGTATCCCATGCACGTTTAACTCTCGAGTACGACTGGGCTGCTACAACTAAAGTGCTTGGCACTAGGTTTTGATTGTCAAGAATCTTGCGGGCAGTCTGTAGAGTCTCAACCCCAGGACCGCCGGGCGCCACCACTGCAAACCTTCCGGTTTTCTCTAGAACTGCTTGGTGTTGAGACACCTGGTGTTCGAATCCTTCAACTGAATCCAACAACAAAGTTGGCTCGTAATTAAACTTACTATCGAAGAAGAAATCCGAAACTGTACTAACGCCGTGTTGGTCTTCAGCAATTTCTCCGACTTTTGGGTTCAAAATAACTAGCGGCACAATATTCTTGCCAGACAGCGCTTCCATTAGGCGCGGCATCCCCGATGAAAGATTGACCTTCACCGGTTCAATAATCGGGCGTACCGATTCCCCGATTATGCCTTCTGCCGCTAGCTCACGTATCGCAAGCAACTCGTTTTGCTTGCCTCTCAAGTATGGAAAGTACATCTAGCGCTCCTCACTAAGCCAGCGATCAACATTGAGCACTTCATTACTCTTATAGACTCCAATTTTCAATAAGGCCGAGCGCAGCGGAGCGGTACGAGGATCCTTGACCACCAGATCTGGAAGAGCGTTTTGCCGCTGTTTGAGCTGAGATGACACCAATGACTGGAATTTACACACATCAATTTGCATGGCTAGGTCAAGCCATGTTTTATATCGTATACCGTTCGGAACTTCTAAAGCGGGAATACCAGCTAGTTCTAGTACAACCCGTCGTTCTTCTACCCGCAGAAGGTTAAACAATGCTTGGTGCTCAAGGCTCTCTTTGCTTTCGGCTGCTGCTTTACGCACACTTATTCCCCAGGCAGGGTTCATCACTATAATACCGACCGGTGAATCAGAAAGAATTTCACGGTATGTTGCTTCTAGCCCCCGATGCGTGACAACAAAAACTTGAGTTGAAACTCGGTAATAATCCTCTATCTGCGCTAGTAGCCTCGTACTAGTATCAAGTTCTGTTTTGATTTCG
The DNA here is from genome assembly GCF_014069575.1 of Schaalia sp. JY-X169. NCBI lineage: Bacteria > Bacillati > Actinomycetota > Actinomycetes > Actinomycetales > Actinomycetaceae > Schaalia > Schaalia sp. JY-X169. Next base: position 672,540 of record NZ_CP059675.1, on the reverse strand, counting down.
TAAGCAGTAACACCGCCATTCACAAACAGGCAATCCGCAATCGATTCACCAATGGGCACCTCTTGCAGCAGCGCAGAGTTTGCCGCGCGATGTCTTCCTATGAACAGTCGTTGAGCAATCGAGTTCTTGTATACATATTCATTACGGTAGTGTCGACGTAGTCGCGAGTAAGCACTTCTCAGAATCTCGCTGTTGGGGCTACTGGCCCCACCTACCTGCGTTCGATAATCGTTTAGCCGAGCAGCGAGGAGAGGATTATCTTCTCCCCTCACGATGGGACGCAGCAGCGCTGTTGAAAACAGACTTGCTGCTGTCCGGTCAAGGGCAACAGACATGATTCCTCCTCCCCGTAAATTCCGCTAAACCTTAAATACTACAAGCCTAAAACAATTATGCCCCGCAAGAGGCCCTTCGAATGTGTTGGCTCGCAGTCCGGCCAACAATAGCTATACATAAGGTTGCGCCTTCGGTCGAATAGGTCGACCGCAGACCGCTGATCTCATCCTCTACGTCGTTAAGGACCGTCTAGCAGTGTAGGTTCAACTGCATCAGCGGGTTCCTCTGGAGCGAATACATTCGTGGTCATGATCTTCGATGAGGCGTACATCTTGTAATCCACGCCTGCCGCGGTGGCCATCTCTGTTGCTGCTTGTGCTTTGGCTTTCACAATCTTGTCGTCGATCATGTTGTCACCCTTTACCTCGACAAGCTGCACGGATCCATCTCTCATCCGTGCAACAAAATCTGGGTAGTAAGAACGTATGCGTCTTGATTCTGGATCGTAGTATTGAATAGCCAGATCCCCTTGGTTCGCAGTGAACATACCGGTGAAGTACACTTCTGCGACTTCATCTTGTTCTAGATACTGCCAGAAACACTGCTGCTCCGGCTTAGAGTCAAAACAGTAGGTGTCGGCGTGGAAACTCTTGTCTCGCTGCTGGTCCGTAACCTTGGAAGAGTTGCGCTGTATAACGAGCTCAGGTTTGGCTCTAAACTCGTAGTAGCCACGCCCCTTCGGTTCGTGTAGTAGCACCAAGTCTCTGTCATCAGATCTGATCTCACTAGATATCTCGTACATCGCGTGAAAGATACCGGGGACGATGACATCGTCTAATACCTCGTTGTAGTCGTTGACCTTTTGAAGAATCAGGTCTGCCCCGTCTACTGATTCGCGGAGGATCTTGTCAAGAAAGATCGGCGACAAATTTAGGTAACGTGCAAGTTCACCAGCAAGCGAGAACTGAGAGTATCGGACCCGTTCGCGTAGATGGTCTACGTTCTCTTCCTTAACGGTAGTTTGCGAGGTGAGTTTGCTCTTCTCGAAACTCGTCGCAGCATATTTCGATAGGTCTAGATCCTCAAGTCCGAAATCGATCGGTCCGTTGTATCCGGTTTCTTCTAGAGTGTACTCACGCCAGATGCGCTTCAAAGTGATGGTTCGGGGTGGTGGCATCACACGAACTTGGTAACTGTTCCGCTCTGGCGGCTCACCGCCTCCGAGCATATCGAGATCCATGTTGAAGTTGTCCTCAAGTTCAGCGTCGAGTATGTCGAAGTTGCTTTTCGAGAGGAACACCGAAGCCGAATGCTGTTCATCGGTGATCTGCCGGAGACACCGCATCGTGGCTTGCAGCACAAAGATCTTTGATTTTGGGCTTCTGAACATCGCAACCCCGAAGAGCGATTTGCAATTCCAGCCTTCCCTACCTTTGCCCACGAGAATAACAAACTGCTTTTCATTTCCAACCGACCCAGGCTTATCAAGATCGTTGAAGTTCCGGATGTCTTCGTCTTTCGTTACTTTGGTGTCTCCGACGTTAACTAAGATCTTCGAAGCGTCGAGCCCAAGATCCGCAATGATTCGTTCTACGATTGGGCGCACCTCGTCTTGCGCTTCCTCGATGGTCGCAGCAAAAATCGCGAGCTTCGGGGTCAAACCATCGTAGGTATGTTCACCGTAACGAGCCCAAAACGTAGTCACAGCTTCCTTTAGGAACTCTTCGCTCTTCACATTTTCGAAGGCTTTCACATTGGCTTGCTTTAGGTACCCCTTGTTAATCGACTCAGGCAGCCCGTAGGCGTACACAACCTCTGGTAACGGCTGGCGTTTCACGTAAGGTGTACCCGTGTAGTTATAGCAAGCAACTATGGAGGTACGCTCTGCAAGCATGTTAATGGTGTCGCGTAACGAAGTCTTGGCCTGCGTCTTTCCTCGGAGTTCCTTCTCAAGCCCAGCTCCAAAGAGGTGATGGGCTTCGTCTACATAGACTCCTAGCTGCTTGAGCCTGGTCAATTTCAAGAATCGTTGGTTTTCAATCAACTCTGCTTCGTCGCTAATCTCACCTTCACCGTTTTCATCCTCGGTTCCGAATACGGTGCCGAGGAGTGAGGAAGGTTTCGCTGAAAACAGTGTCTCGACAGCAGTGCCTTTGGTGCGCTTCTTCTTCACCACGATCTTCTGGGTGTTTGAGATGATGATGTTGAAGTCGGATCCATCTAGAGTCTGTAGTGAAGATCCGGTGTCTTCTAGAAAGTGAAACTTCACATTTTGGTCAAGGATGCGGGCGTATTCGGGAGGAATCACCTTTGACTTGTCGAAGGTGACTATTTCGCGAAGAGACTCGAGCACGGTTTTGTCTGGGGCGAAAACCAGCGCGTTATGGACAAAGCGCTTATCCTTCGGATACTTGTTTGCAAGCAAGAACTCGTAGAAAATGCACGTAGCCATGAGAATGGTTTTCCCTAGCCCCATGGTCAGCGCGTAAATGTAGTTCGAGTAGCTCTCCCGGTACGCCTTCATCTGCTTGAAGAGCAGATCGGTTTGCTCCTCTGTGACGTCATCAAAGAACCGAGCCTGCCCTTCAACAGAGATGGAATAGTAAGAACGCTCTGCAAACTTCCCTTCGCGTTTGCGCCACTCGTCGAAGATCTCATACACCTGACGATTGTCTAGAAACTCCTTAATAAATACATACATCTCGAGCGCTTCGAACTGCGGCGGGCGCAAGAATGCTCCCGAGTTGTCAGCCGGGTCGTTGTAGGCGAGGAATTTCTTTGTTAAGTCGTTGTACCGGGACCTGATCTTGCCTCTATTCGCAGCATAGAACCGCCAGAGCTCGGAGTAGAAGGAGAACTCTTTGTCGAAAGTCTTAGTCGATTTAGCCACGTCCTACCCCACCTCGACTTCAAGTGACTCAGCGAGCAGATCAGTGATCTTGACCCTGATAGTTCCAACGTCATCCGGGATTTCGTAGAATCCGGCAACCAATTCGTCTTTACTAGGAACATCGGTAATGGTTGGCTCCATAACGACACCGTCATAGTTCCAATCGATCATTACCGATTCGACAAGTTGCCGCCAATCATCAACAAACTCCTTCTGCATCGACAATTTCTGCATAAGGTTTAGCGGGTAGAACTGTCTGATAACGAGCTTCCCGCCTTCGCGCACAACTTCAGCTTCTGCCTCACGCTTGAGATGCAGGTCCTTCCGGTCACGAAGAATGTCAACTACTTCAACATCTACCTTGTAGTCAGCCAGTTCAGCTTCAAGCGATGCTTTCAAATCGGCATCGTGCCCCATGCAAACAAGAGTAATGCGCTCTACCGGCTTACCCGGGTTTTCTTCCTTACGCTTTTCATAGGTCTTGTACGGAAGGTTAGCCTTTAGCTCTTCCAAGTCAGCTTTGGTCGCAATCCGGTTGACTGGCATAATCTTCACCATTCGCCCATCCAGCTCACCATCCCACACATTAGCTGCTGGGAAGGGTTGGACCTCAAGAGCCTCAATGAGCAGTTGCCGCGCCTCAACTGGATTCCTAAAGAAGTCGTAGTTATTCACATTTAACACTTCAAATCCAGTGAACTTCTGCAACTCCTCGTCGTCGGAGTCGAGTAGGCTGACTCGTTTAGCTTCAATCCCTTCGGCAATCACTAGGAGCCTCTTAGAGGTGGTTTGAACGGCGCCGAGGTTTATGTCAGATCCAATAAACTTCCTACCGAGCTTCATAGCAACGGCTTGAGTTGTTCCGGACCCCATAAAACAGTCGAATACGATATCTCCGGGCTTTGAGGACGCAAGAAGCACTCGCTCCAGGAGAGCTTCTGGTTTTTGGGTTGGGTATTTTACCCACTCAGCCGAATGATTTGGAGGACGAGAGATGTCCCAGGTGTCAGGGCAATACTTGCCCCGAGGGTCAAACTTATCTGCCCACTTATCTGGAATCACCGCTGAATACGGTACGCGTACCTCATCAGGGAAAAACTGGTGACGGCCTTCCTTTTTCGCGTAGAAAAGCAACGTATCGTGTTTACGTCCGAAACGATCTTTACTTCCACCGCCGCTGCCGTATGCCCAGATCACTTCGTTAAGGAAATTACTTGGGGCAAAGATTTCATCCATGATCATGCGCAAGTGATGACTCTTATGCCAGTCACAATGCAAGTAGATACTACCGGTGTCCGAGAGTAACTCGCGGCAAATTATTAGGCGCTCGTACATGAATTGCAAGTATTCATCGTTGGTCCAGATGTCACCGTATTGCTTCTCTTCGAAGGAAGACGCATCGTTAGTGACTGTCTTGCCTCGTAGACTGATCTTCTTCTTGTAGTCAGCCTTTGAATCGAAGGGTGGGTCGATGTAGATGAGGTCCACTTTTCCGCGGAACTCTGCGAGGAGGTGACTCATTACTTGGAGGTTGTCACCCCAGAAAAGTTTGTTTATCCAGCCTTCGTGGGGACCAGATTTGATTTCATCCCCGTAGCGCTCCCGAAGCTGTGCCGGGTAGTAGAGGGTCGAGCGGTAGGGGCGCTTCCCTGTCCAACGGAGTTCGGGGAAACCCTTAATCGTCGGTAAATCGAAGAACTCAAACTGTTCTTGCTTATGTTCACTCATCGGGCAGCCTCTTTCTCGTTCGTTTTCTTTGCGCAGTAGGCGTTGAAGTCGCACTCTTTGCAGGTTTTCAAGGATTCAGCTCGCTGCTGATAGTTCTTGTTGAGGATTTTGTGCACCACTTCATCGAAGACGGTGACAGTAGCCTCGATAGCAGTTTTGGAGTATGGCCAGGAAATCATCGGATTACCAGACTCTTCTCCGGTGTAGTAAAGATGCATCTTCGACACCCGCTCACCGGTTCGTTCTTCGACGAGGTGAGCATATACATGCAGTTGCCGCCGGTACCGTTCTATCATTTCGTGATCCGAGACCATATCGGGCTTCTTGGTAGCTTTGAAGTCGATAATCTCTACCGACCCATCGTCAGCTCGGATTAGATCAATGGTGCCGTCAAGAATGTAATCAGCCTTGACGAGTGACACGTCTACCTCGGCTTCTTTAATGCGCGACCAGTCTCCGCGCTGACGCAACACATATCGTTGAACCTGTTCAAGCGCCGCCTGTTGCTGAGGTTCAGCTAGATAGATGCGCTCAGCTTTGGAAAGGTTCTCATAGTTCATCTTGAACCACGCGTCGATGTTGTCCGGAGTGATCAGGCTGGTTTCCCCACGGAGCGCAGCCCGGTGGATGTCTTCGATCGTTTGGTGGACCAGTCTGCCAAAAAGCATCGCGTTTACTCGAACCGGCGCAAATTCTAGATCTTTGAAGAACTTGTACTGCAGAGAGCAGGTTTCATAAACAGTAATGTCCCCGGTGAAGGAGAAAGCCTGTTTCAGGTTAACGTCTTTTACTGTTTCGAAGTCGAAGAGAGAAAGGTTGAAGCCCCCGTCTCGCCATGTTGGTAACGGCGTGTAAACGTCACGGAAATACTGTGACGGCGTTGATTTCTCTTCGTTTGCTGTGAGGACGAGAAGGTTTTGGGCACGGGAAAATGCGGTGTAATAAAGTCTCCAGAAATCAAAGAACTTTACTTGATCTCTAGGCTCGAATTCCGCACGCTTTTGATGACGTTCTAGAACCATCGTGAGTAGCGCGTCTTCTTGCTTTCTCGGCACAGCGTTGAGTGAACCAACGAAAACAATCGGGAACTCCATCCCTTTAGATTGGTGAACAGTAAGGAACGACACACAGCCTGAAGGTGCGTACTCAGAGTCATCTTCATACTCGGCGATCCCACCTTGGTAGAGCAACCGCAGATAGAGGTTGAAAAGGCGTTCAGTTTGGGAGTCGATTTGTCGCTTGCCTTGGAAAAGTTTAGGTGAGAGCAGAGTGACGTGGTGGAGGTACTCGAATTTCGCTACCAGTTGTGTGAGAAGCGCTAGATTTCGACTCGGCCGTATATCTACAACCCCGGAGTCCATGGAGGTTGACAGCATCGTCAAGAAGGGCTCGAACGAGAATAGGTGATAGAGAATCCCCGAGAACGCATAGTCGGTGGGTTCAGTGATACCTGCATGGGAGCGACCGGTGCGTTGGATCCACTTGAGTAAATCGAAGTTGTTGGATTCGACTAGATACTCGTTGGCAGTAACCACACAAGAAAGGATGAAACGATGGTAGTCATCAGGTAACCAGTGGAACTCGTCGTTTTCAAGTGCTATGACGTAATTCGGCAGAGTGAGCATCAGACAGCCGAAAGCAAGCTTCACTTCATATCGGTCGAAGAACTGACCCGAGCGCGGTGAGTACACGTTGATGCCGTTTGACTCTAGAAACTCGGCGAGCTTCGTTACGGAGGGATGCTTCACCGAGCGGAAGAGGAAGGCAATCTGGTTGAGATCTGTGAAACTTTCGCTGCTTTCAATCGCGCGGATGGACGCCAGGATCTCTTTGTGCCACTCATCGGCATCCTCTTTGCCCGCTACTTTCACAACAGTTGGACAGTTGGGTCCGGGCTCACCCGCAGCAACGATAGTTTTGCGATACCTGTACTCGTCCCATTCGAACTTGAATTTCGATCCGGATGTCGTCTCCATCCAGTTGTTATAGAAGTCCACTATTCCCGGCGTTGAGCGATAGTTCTCTGTGAGTTGAAGAGTCTTGCATTCGCTACCCTCAAATCGATCGGAGAATTCAAGAATGTTGCGGATTGTGGCGCCACGAAAGCGATATAGGCCTTGGTCATCGTCACCAACAACACAGATGTTCTTATGCTTCTCACCGAGCAAGAAAACAAGCTGTTCCTGAATATAGTTGGTGTCTTGATACTCATCGATCATGATGTAGCGAAGCTGATCGGTGTATCTTTTACGTACGGCGTCGTTCTCTCGGAGAATCCGAAGAGCCTCGACTTGGATACCTGCGAAATCAAGAAGATTCTGTTCGTCAATTACACGAAGGTAAACCTCGTAAATCTCGCCGAGTACCTTGGTCTCTACGTCGAGATCGTCGCTCAATTCAGAAGCAGTGATTAGTTCTTCAGATAGTGCGTTAACCCACTTAGTTATCGTAGAAGAGTTCCGCCACTTGCTCTTACCTGGGAGAATCATCTCGATGTTTTCGATTGCCTCGAAATGGTGGTAATTCTGAAATACCGTATATGACTGATCGAAGGAGTCAAGTACTCGAAAACCAGTTTTCAGGCGCGTGAACTCGAGATTCTCTTTTATGATTCTGAGAGCAAGAGAGTGGAAAGTGCCAACATACATCTCGTTTACGTTTGCCCGGATGCCGCGTCGGTCAAGCTCGTTCGAGATTCGTGTGACTAGCTCTTTTGCCGCTTTATCAGTGAAAGTAGCCACAAAAATTTGTGAAGCCTCGACTGCGAGTTGCTCAAGTAAATAGACGACGCGGTTCACAAGCGTGAAAGTCTTGCCTGTTCCAGGCCCAGCGATTATTAATAGGCCGCCCTCAGTGGTTGAGATTGCTTCCCTCTGAGAAGTATTAGCACCAGCAAAGTCGAATGCTTCAGTCACTGATGTTCACCCATACAGTTTCGAAAAGTCGGCTCAAAGTGACACCAACAAGGTCATCTCCATCACGCGCATCTTCCTCTTCCCCCTAGGCTGCAGTCCACTCCTACACTGATCACCACGTTATTACTCCTTCAGTTTAGCCAGGACGTCTGACAAATACCCGCTTCAAATCGCATATCAGTCAACTCGTAGTTGGTTGCCTGTTGCTCTAGCCTTGTTCTGATGTAAAAGTTGCTTCTCAGCAATACACCGAAAGGTGGTAAACAGCGGCACCTATTGCTCTAGCTTGACACCCATGGTAGACTCGCGATTAGTGCTTTAGTTACCGCGATTGCTAGGTTGCTAGAGAGGGATCACCCCGAGGGTGGGCGTTTATAAACGTTCCACGGTGTAGCACACCGAACGGCTAGCAGCCGGTAGATCCTCCAAGATTATTTGAGCAAGAGGCTGGGTAGGGAGTTAGCGCTCCTGGAAAGCAACGGCGGATTTCCGCTAGTGAGTTGAGCACGGCACATCAGGCCGCCCAGACATAGCCGGGAAAGCACCCCTCTCCGGACAGTTACTGCTGTCTGGAGTCGAACATGGGAAAATTTGGACATCCCAACCAACAATGTCATACAAAGCGTTACCTATCTCTTAAAGAAGCTTCTGCGCTTGGATTCGGCGCTTACCAGACCCTTCGGAAATACATTGCTGATGGTCGCCTGCCTGCGGTCAAGATTGGGTCCCGTGTAAAGGTACGACTCGCGGACCTTGAATCTCTGGCAATTCCTGTAGCGACAACTTCCGCGACTCAGGAAAGCCGTGGTGGCAACAAATGAGCGCACCGGGGTGGGAATCGCATCAGATTGTTGATCTAGTTGATGCTAGGTCTAGCCGAGCTGGGAGTTCTGCGGCAGTCTTCGAGGTGCTCGTGCGGCGGCGGTCGCGAAACACGGTACCCGGTTCCGGCACTTTGCCCGCTAACGCCGGAGTTTCGGGACATATTTTGTCTCCGAATACCGTCGCTAGTTGTGGCAATGCGGTTCTGCCACAGTTTTCTGACGATATCGAGACTGAATTTCGTCCCGGTCAGGCGGCAGAAAATCTGGCACGGTCAATAGCCACTATGGGGAGCCCCATGTTACGACCGCGTGACCGTAGCGGCTCCGGTGTTGTTGCTACTGCCGTGTCGATTTCAGCGACGGCGTTCGGTGGGCTCGAATCGGTGCGCGCCATGGGCACCGGCAAAGAAGGAATCGTCGTAGGTTTCGACACAGAGTTCACGACGGTCGACGGAACCAGGGTTATCGATTCGTATCAGTTCTGCACTCGGGATCCGCTGGACCCCTCAGCGATGGTCGAGGTGGTGATCCTGCCGCTGACGGGTGACCGGATATCGCTGCATACCGCGTTGTGGACCGTTGTTGAAGCGGCTGAACTCTGGAAGTCGTACCTAGTGTCGGATGATGTGGGGCCTCGTGGAGTAGCGCGGTCTGCGTTCTGGAGTGAGGATCCGTTCGACCGCAGTGAGGCGCTGGCAAAGTTCCGTGTTCCGCTAGTTATAGCTTGTCACTACGGCAGTGCCGACCTCACAGCATTTCGTATCGATGAAAAGTCAAGGGATGTTGATCACCTAACGCGGCTGACGTCAGCTGCTGGCGGCCTCGTGACCCTCCTTCCGTTTCGGATGCAAAAAGGCAGCGCAAACGGTTATTGGTGGCAATCGTTGTCGGTCACAGTTAGGGACTCAATGGCTCATGCCCCTGCAGGGCAAAAGAGTCTCGCTGATCTGGGTGCTGCTTGCGGTGTCCCGAAACTTGAGGTGCCGGATAATTGGATCTCTCGAATGAGTCAATACCGGGAAAAACACCTAGAAGATTTCCTCGAATACGGGATCAACGATGCTGTGATCGTTGTTGAGTATATGGCTCGGCTATGGGGAGACGGTGTCGTTCCACCGGTGACATTATCCGGTGGAGCTGCCTCGGCACTAGTTAACAGCGGTTCGTCCTATTTAGACGCGGAGAGCACGGCCGATTTTCGCAAGAAGTTCGCTGGCTTAGTCGATGAAGACGATGGTGTGGAAATCATCGAAGACGGCGACCGGCTTACGTTCTACTCCAAGCGGGGACGAAATCCGGTAGATGGATCTGCGAAACAACTGATGAGCACGTTTGCAAGTGCCTATCACGGCGGTCTCAACTCGTGCCCAATGCCCGGGTTCTATCCGTTCCCGACCGTAGATATTGATGCTCAGAATGCGTACCCAACAGCTATGGCGCTTATTGATGATCTTGACTGGGAAGCGGGAGCCATTGAAGAGGTAGTTCATGAACGGGAATTGACGTTGGATGACGTGCCGGGCCCAACATCCCCGTTTGTGGGATTCGTTTCTTTCGAATTCCCCGAAAATGTTGCTCACCCAACTCTGCCAATCGTCGCTGACGGAACCTTGGTCTATCCTCGCACCTCCGAAGGAGTAGCGGGCACATGGGTATGTGGACCCGAGCTGTGGCTTGCGCTGAAACTGGGCGCAAAAGTTTTCTGCCAGATTGGCTTTATCGGGCGGATTCTAACGCTTGAGGACGGCTCCCCGAGCAAGTCACTACGCCACGGAGTCAAGCAGCTTATTGATGACCGGAACATTGCCAAAGTGATGTACGGATCCGGAAGTATCGAAGAGAAAACGCTGAAGACTGCGGTGAATTCGGTTTACGGTAAAACGGCACAGGATGTTGCTGAGCAGCGGGCCTGGAACGCACATTCGCAAGAGATGGATGCAGTTGGAGGTTCCGGTATTACGAGCCCCTATCATGCGGCGATGACTACCAGTTTGGTGCGAGCACAGTTACTTGCCGCACTGAACCAGATCACGACCGGCGGTGGCAATGTTTACAGCGTAACTACCGATGGCTTCATTACTGACGTACAGCCTCCTGTGGTTGAGGCACTCGACCTATACGGACTGGCCGATGTTCTCCGAGAGTCACGCCTCGCGCTCACTGGTGACCCGATGGTCTGGGAAGCGAAACACTCCCAAGGCGACCTCGTCAATTTCACCACGCGCGGAAATGTTTCCTTGGAACTCGGCGGGGTTTGTGCGCACAACGGGCTGAAAGCACCGAAAGGTATCGTCCCCGACAGTATTGAAGACCGGGAGTTTCTGCTTCGAGCCGTCGTTACTCGCGAAGGTCGCGTCCCGAACGGCTACACGCGTTTTCCTTCATTCCAGGAATTAAGCCGCCGGGATAAACGCAAAGATTTCATACCCTCAAAGGTTGAACGCTCCATCTCAATGGATTATGACCTGAAACGGCGCCCAGTGATGGGCTCGATGACAAACCAGTGGGTGCTCCTTCCGGATGGCACCCAGCACGAGATTGCAACGTTCACCACCGAACCTTGGGAAACGGTAGCGGATTGTCTGCGGGCACGCGAACTAGCCCGGGATATCGCCAAGACTGGGTGTCTTCGCACTGTTGAGGAATGGCGGGACTGGGACGTGCGATTCACTCACGGGAGGGGCCGCCGTATCGTCACTCCGCAGCGCTCCGTGTTGATGTCCCTCGTGATGGCGCACAGACAAGGCGTAATCACTATCCCGACACTGGCAGATAGGTCATTCACCGTCCAGCACCGGCTGGACTGGCTCAGCGAATGGGGCCTAGGGACGGTTACCAGAGGTGACTGGGACAACGCGCGCCGTCCGGAACGCGCTGCGCAAATGTTGCCTATCGACGCGCTCCAACCATACCTAAATCGGATGGTTTCGATACCTTCAGGATCGCACCCCACAGCCGATGATATTCGGCCCAACTAGTAAAGGAAAAAGCTATGGAAAATCTGAAGAAAATGCTAAACGAGTTCGAGCACCAGCAGCGGTCATTGCCCGCCAAGCGTGCCTGGCACCTCCGTAAGGAAGCTGCTGCACAGCGGGAAGATGAGGCAGCGAGTTCAACTAAAAAGGCTGACAGCAGTCAGCCGCAAGAGGAGGAATCGTGACACGATTCGATCCGTTCGCTGAGGACCGTAACAACGGTCCTCACTCCCCGCCGCCCGCAAGCAACAACGTTGCTGAGGACGGGGGCCAGCGGTACTTGGAAGACTCTCGCCACAGCGAGATGTCCGACAAGTACCCTGCTGGCCTGACTACTAACCCCGGGAGAGACACAAAGCAAAGCGTAGTATCCGAGGCTCGCGGGGTTAGTAGTCGCGGCAGCACAGGTCCCGCTGTTCCGGGGGCTGAGGTGACGCCCGAGCGAAGGGCTACTTCGCTCGACATAAGGCTCACAGTCTCGGAGCGCAAAGAGATCCAGAGCCGGGCCCGAGTCCTTGGCGTGAGGCCCAGCACCTGGGCTCGCGCCGTCATCTTCGATGCACTTGATTCTAGGCGGAGCCTGGAATCGAAGCTGATTCAGGTAGCTTTGGCTGCGCCGAATCCGGAGCAAGCGCGGGCTATTGCGCAGCTGCGTCGCGTCGGGGTGAATCTCAATCAGACATTGCGCAAAGGCAACACCGTTGATGAGGCGCTGCTGCATGAGGTGCTGGCAGCAGTTGATCAGTTGCGCGACTCTTTTGGGGATCGGACGCGCATATGAGCACCGTTAACGTTCGCCCCTCTAAGGATGCCTCGGGCTCCGTTTCCTACGTTTTGTATGGGAATTCCAAAGACCGAAAAACTCAGCTCCTAGTTGACGGCAAAACTAGGGCCTCGGCGATCGCGATCTCCATGGAGGGTGACAGCTCCACTCCTGCCGAGTTTGTTGCTAGGGCTGAAAACCTTGCCCACGCTCACGGCAGGAAAAACCAACTCTATTCCTATGTGTTGGCATTCCACCCCGACGAATTCGATGTCACCGCACAAACGGACCTGGACCAGGTTCGGGATGTTGCCGCGGAACTAGCAGAGCGTATGCACAGCGCTGACTATATGGTCGTCGTGCACGCGGATTCGGCTGGTGGCCACGCACACGCTCATATCTTGGTGATCAACCATGACAATCTAACCGGCGGGAGCCTGCAACGCTACACATCGTGGCGGCACGGTTTACACCAGCTCAATGACGAGCTCATGGAAGACGAAGGTCTACAAGTTCTACCAGATCCGACGGAGCCCAAGCCGGACTGGGAACTCCGGCGGGAAAGCTTCACTACCGGAGGTTTCGAGCAGATCCTCGGGGACAAGGTTTATACCGCTCTTGCGGATCCGCGCTCAACTGCCCAAGACAAGTTCGAAGAGGTTCTAGCTGAGCACGGAGTGACGCTCGTAGTTACGAACCGTGACGGTTGGACATTCAAAATGCGGCGCGAAGATAACGGAAAGCTCGGCCGTAAAAAGGCTTCCGGTCTATCACCGGAATTCACTAAAGAAGGTGCAGATCGCATCTTCAGCTATCACTCACAGAAAGGTAAGGATGATGGGATTACTCGACGAAATGATGGAGAAGGACGATCGGGAGGAAAATATGGCCGAGTTGCACGAAAGGTTACCGGCTATCGAGGAACAATTAACTCAGTTAACGGTAGCGACGAACGAAAACACCCAGAGCTTGAAGCAGCAAGAAGAAAACACCGCGAGGCTCACCGAATTGCTGACAGACTCACAGCAGCCCGAGCAGCGTTTGTTGCTCAGCGAACTGGTCAAGGCAGTAGAAACGATGTCGGCGACACTGGCGGGGAACAGCACCGTGGTGCTACAAAACGGAACCAAGTTAAAGCAGTCCGACTTCGAAGCATTCAAGCTCGCGAACGCTATCCAGAACGAACTCAAGAAACTGACCTCAGCCTTTAAGAACCAGGCGGAAGCGTTGGCTGCCCAGGGCAAGATCGAGATTGACACCACATCTCTCACTGCACAAGCCGTAGCTGTGCTGGATGTTCGGCTAGCTAAGGCTGTGGAAGGTCCGGTATCTCGTCTCGAAAAGCAGTTGGAGACTCTGGAAACTAGGGCCGCAACCGTGGGTGCGAAGCAGATTCAGGATGCCGCCGCACAAGTCGCGTCCGTTACTGAGACCGCCGCCAAAACGGTGAAGGCAATCGATAACGCCGAAGATCGTTTGGATCAGCTCTCTAAAAAGGTTACCTGGACGGCGGCAGGCAGGATGGCCCTAGCTATTCTGCCGCTCGCTGCGGTGCTCCTCGTTGTCGGTGGCCTTACTATCGGCATCTCGCATGCTCTGGGGATCGGTCCGATCTTCGGCTGGGCCTGGGATTCATTCCTACAAGCAGAAACCGCAATGCAAAAAGCGCTAATCGCATTCGGCGCGGTAGCTGGAGCAGTGGGAGCCGGATGGCTGATCTTCAAGGGCGCAAAGAAGCTCGGTGACGAGTATGGACGCTGGTAAGAAAACATTTACCCCGGAGCCAGCAGGCTCCGGGGTAAGGGCGACTACATTATCCGAAATACGAACACTCCACCTTCGGGATCATCACACTCGGTGTAATCGAAGTGCAGGTCTCGGATCCAGGGGTCCCAATCAAAGTACCGTTCTATCTCTTCCGGGATACCGTCCAGCAAACCGATCTCGTCGGCAAGGTTGCGGGCATACTCATCAAAATCGCTCCACTGTCCGCAGTAGCGTTCCTCAAAATCAGGAATGCTGGGCAGATCTCCGGTGCCTTCAGCGATATAGTCACCGGATTGGACCCAAGCGAACACTGCGGCACGGTGGTATTCATCAACATCAGCAAAGGCACGGCCCCAAGCAGCAGCTTCCTCTGGACTCATCTCACCAGAGACGGGAATATTCTCATGGTCCATCACCCATAGTTCATCATGGGCTTCAGCCACAGCGCTCTCGCCGTGGAGTGTTTCCGGCGTTACTTCGTCAGCAGTTATGGCGTCGAACCATTCGCCAACAAGACGGCCTTCGTTGTAACAGGCCAAGCAGCCTATCCAGGCGCGCGGCGTATGGGTATCTATTGCAGTTTTCATGTGGGATTCTCCTGATCAGTAGAGGTGATCGGAAAGCAGTCAACACAGCTGGCCTGTCATGCTCTAATGAATTGACGCACTTACACTGTGCAAACTACTCTCCGGGCAGTTTCCCGGCCCTGCCTTGTGGCGGGGCTACCCTGCGAAGCAGTCCGCTCACCATCAACTCCGCATATCTCAAGCGGTGCTACGACTTGTTTACGTTGTTCAATAAACGACCGAATGAACAACAACCTCCATCAAAGCACCGGATCGCAGATCTCACCCGGAGATTTGTTCAACAACCCGTCCAAGAAGATAGTTATGAGGTAAGCTTAGATGAACACGTTAAGTGAACGGAGGTGGCGGTGATGGCACTCGTCGGACTCGTGAGAGTCAGTAAAACCGAGCAAGACACCCGCAGGCAGCATGACGCCTTGGATCCGATATGCGTCAAGGTATTCGAAGAGAAGGTCAGCGGCAAGCTGAAAGTAGCTGACCGGCCCGGGCTGCAAGCAGCACTGGAATACCTGCGCCCGGGAGACATGCTCACCGTGCAAGAAGTAGACCGGCTGGGCCGCAACCTCCTCGAAGGCCTGGTAGTTCTCAACGACCTTTTTGAAAGCGGTATCGCTGTTAAGGTTCTTGACGGCATAGCCGCCGGGGAACACACCGAACGCTCCTTCGTGCTCGATATGGCGTTGGCGCTAGCTGAAGACCGCCGCAGAGACATTAGCCGGAAGACCAAAGACGGATTAGAGGCTGCTAAACGCCGCGGCAAAGTCGGGGGCCGCCCACCGGTACTCACCGAAGACATGCGGGCTGTTATTACTGCCCGCCACGAAAAAGGCGAATCGGTGCGCGAAATCGCTGCCGCAACAGGTATCTCTGCAACTAGCGTTTGGAATGCATTACAAACTTTGAAGGAACAGTCATGAGTAGAAAATACAATCTTCCGGATTTTAACGAGAACGACCTCGTCGTAGGCTACTACCGGTATTCGTCCGCTTCGCAGAACGAAGCCTCCATTGAGCAGCAGCGTGACCTAGTCCATCGTTGGGCCAAGGCCCGGGGTCTCCAAGTTGTACGGGAGTACTCAGACGCAGCCAAGACCGGCACCAACACAGACCGTCCCGAGTTTCAACAGATGCTGCGTGAACTGCCGTCGATCAAACCAGCCTATGTCGTCGTTTGGAAAAATGACCGGCTCGGGCGGGACCGTCTTGACCTACTCAGGGTTAAAAACGCGATCCGATTGGCTGGCGCGAGACTTCAATATATTGAGGGTTTTTCACCCACCGATGACCCTGATTCGATCCTAATGGAGGGGATGAATGACGCCTTCGCTGAGTACTACTCACGGCAGCTGTCAGTGAACATCCGCCGCGGCGTGAACTTCAACGCTCAGCAAGGTCTCAGTAACGGACGTAAAATGTTTGGTTTCCTCACCGGGCCCGACAAGAAGTACATTCCCGATCCGCAGACCGCGCCAGTGGTTAAGCAAATGTTTGATGACTATGCCCGTGGCAAGTCGATGCAAAAGATCGCCGACGAAATCAACGCAGCCGGAATCCGCACCACCTACGGCAAACACTTCACCACCAAAACCCTCAACAAACTACTCAAAAGCCGCGCCTACATTGGGGAATACTCCTACGCCGGGCACGTTATCCCCGGCGGGATGCCGCAACTCATCGATGGCCAAACCTTCGCAGAAGTGCAGAAGAAGTTCGCCGCGAACAAGCGACTCGGGTCCAAAACCAAAGCCGAGCTCGAATCACTGGGCGAAGCAGCACCGGACTACTGGCTCACCGGAAGACTATTTTGCGAACAGTGTGGCGGGCCGCTAGAAGGAGTTTCGGGCACCTCGAAAACTAAGCGCACCTACCGCTACTACTACTGCCTGAACCAGCGCAAGAAACAGTGCACCGCTAAACCAGTGCGCAAAGAACATGTTGAAGACCGGGTAGTCAACATTGTGGAATCGTTCCTTGATGACACCGAAATGCTTGCTTCCCTCGCAGTAGACATGGCTCACCACTACCGGGAAACTCACAGCCGCGGCCAAGAAATCCTCGAAGGCCTAGAATCCCGTCGCAAAGATGTTGAAGGCAAACTAGCTAACTTCGTCAAAGCCATCTCCATGGGCATTATGAACGAAACCACAGCCACCGCAATGTCAGCACTCGAAGAACAAAAACAAGAACTCGACGCCGCCATCCAAGCCGAACACGTCAAAGCGAATCTGTTTGAAGACGAAGCCTCCATCGGCACTTTCTACCAGCGCTTCGCCCACGCCACAATGGATACCAAAGAAACCAGAGACTTACTCTTCGAATACTTCGTAGACAAGATCTTCCTCAGCCCAGACACCCTCACCATCGCGTCCTGGTTCTTCGGCGGAGCCGCCGAGATCACCCTCGCTGACCTGCGAGAAGCAAAAGAAAAAGGGGAAGCACCGACTCTCGCAAAAGAGTTCGACACTTCCCCTCGAAGTGGAGATGGCGGGAATCGAACCCGCGTCCGACGGTTGGCCCCGAGATATTCTCCGGGTGCAGTCTGCAATCAATTTCTCAGCCCTCGGCATAGTGCAAACGCTCTACCGAATGGGCTCAGTCAACTTAGTGTCGAGTTCCGCCCATTGACACTGCGGAACTCCAGTGGCTTCCTAAACGACGCCAGGAACCGGGGAAGAAGCAATCCCCGGGCTGACGGACTTTTAAAGGTCCTGTTACCTAATTAGATTAGGCAGCAAGGACGAAGTCAGTGCTCTTCTGTTCGGCACTTAATTGTTTGTACGCATCGTTAACGAGCAAAGCGCACGTCCTCGACCCGCTTCCCCTCGATCGACAACCGCCGTCGAAACCGATCATCCCCTATTGAGTTTTCAACGCCAGCATCAACTACCTCAACGAGATAATTCAACACTGCCCAGCAACTTTACACGCTTCCACTAGTAATTGCTATAGCATCTATGCCCTGGTGGGTCTCTTGAGGTAGTTACTCATTGCGCGTCGAGCCTCACGTTCATCCTGTTTTTCCCTCAACGCTTGCCGCTTGTCCCACTCTTTCTTACCTCGGCCAAGGCCGATCTCTACCTTCGCCCGACCCCCAATGAAGTACAACTCCAATGGCACAACCGTGTATCCCTTGGCCGACACGCGCTGCGCAAACCTCTCAATTTCCGACTTGTGCATCAGAAGCTTCCGCTTACGAGTGGGCGCGTGGTTATTCCACGACCCTTGCGAATACATGGGAACGTTGATTCCGTAAAGCCATGCCTCGCCGCGGTCAAACTCTACCCACCCGTCGACAATAGACGCTCTACCCATCCGCAACGCCTTCACTTCGGTACCGCCGAGGGCGATCCCCGCCTCAAGTGTGTCCTCGATCTCTAGATCGTGTCTGGCACGACGATTGCGGGCGACGACCTTCTTCTCGTCAGATAGCGCCTTCTTGCGCTCACCCTCAGTGGGTTTGGGTTGCTTCCAGTTCTTTGCCATCTCTCAATCCCCATTTGGTATCAGCGCGTCAGCATACAGCATGAAGAATGCTCCCAACAGAGGTGGTCGCACCTCGCAAGGTAGGCTCCCGGTCGAGGATGCCTACACGAAGCAGGCAGTCTTACATATAGCCGAGGATTGAAGTGCTCGACCCGTTGACAAACAGGGACAGGTGGAGGTGGCAACCCGTCGAGTTACCGGTGGTGCCCGTGTATCCAATAATTTGTCCGCGGGACACAGACTGACCTGCCGATACTGCAATGCTTTGCATATGCCCTGATCTTGTCACCATCGAGCTTCCGTTCACCAACCCGTGGTTGATGGTGACCTGATTGCCAAGTCCATCAAGCCAACCGGCCGACGTTACTTGTCCTGCTCGTGTTGCCAAAAGTGGGGTTCCACACGCCGCTCCGAAATCAGTTCCATCATGAAGCCTGGGAGTGCCGAAAATGGGGTGGACTCGCCACCCGTAATTTGAGGTCACAGGGGCACTGAAGCTGAACGGATTTCCAAACACTCCGCCAGAGGATGCAGAAGCTGAGCCTCCACCGCTCTCGAATACTGTCTGATTGGTAGCATTCTCCCCGTCAATTCGCGCAATATCCGAGGCAGCCTGCGCACCGGCAGCGTCATAGGAAGCCAACTGCGCCTCCGCTTCACTCTTACGCGCGTTCCATTCAGCTTCTGCTTGACTCTGTGTTACCTGCAGCTCCTCCAAGGCGTCCAGCTTGTCCTCGACAATCGCTTTGGCTCCTTCAGCAGCCTCCGCTGCAGCCTTGGCCTCGGCCTCTAGGACAGCAATTCTCTCGGTGATCGCGGTCTGACGCTCCTGCTGGTTCTCCTGCACCACCAATGAAGAGCGAACTTCATCAAGTGCCTTGGACTGGACCCGACCCAGGCTGCTGGCCGCAGATGCTCTGCTGTTGATCTCTGCTGTCCCCTCAGCAGACATGACCACCTGCATGGTCGAGGTGGACTTCCCCCGGTACAGCTCTCTGGCCATATCCCCGACGGCAGCGGTAAGAGTACCCTCATTACTCTGGGAGACACCTACCGCAGTTGTGAGCTCATCAAGTTCTCTTTGAGCCTCCTGCAGCTCGGCCCTCGCTGTAGTGAGGTTGCGCTGCGCTTCTGCAAGTTCTGCCTCTGTATCAACAAGTTCAATTTGGGCGGTAGCAACATCTATCTTGGTTTGCTCCATCTGCCGAAACAGGGAAGCTAGCTCCGCATCGATGCCCTCAACTTTGTCCTGGAGGCCATCAACTTTCGATCGGCTCTCATTGAGTCGCTGAACCGCGTCCGACCGCTCATCTGCGGACGCATCCATCGCGGGGATCGACAAGACCGTCATCATCACTAGTGCAACTGCCGCTAGGATCGCGCCAAACTGTATCCAGCGTCGACGTCGAGCCGGATTCTTCTTCTGACTACTGTTTGAACTCATGTATCACACCCGCGTGTACTTGGCCAATGAGAATGCAGATGCGACCAAGGCTAACAGAAGAGCTGCTCCCACCAGAAGAGGCGTGATCATCCAAACTTCCTGGAACCCAATGAACTGGGCCCAATTGAACGAATCGGCCAACCAGTTGTTAACCAACAGGTGGACTCCACCAAACAGTGTCCCAACCGCCAAGGCTGCCCCAACTAGTGCTGCGATTGCGCCCTCGACCATAAATGGTGCCTGAATGAAGAGGTTCGACGCGCCGACCAGACGCATGATCTGGGTTTCACGCTCCCTGCTCATTGCACTCAATCGGATCGTTACCGTGATCAGTAGGACAGCCGCAATCGTCATAATCCCCGCAAGCGCGAGAGAGAGTAGCTTCGCCATTTCGATAACATTGAACATTGGTTCGACAAGCTCCCGCTGATCCCGAACTTCGGAGACACCGGGGCTTCCGCCAAACTCCTCCTGAATGATCTCGTACTGCTCCGGATCAACAAGTTTCACGCGGAAAGAGAACTGCAGCATGTCCGCACTGGTCCAGTCCCCCAATGCGGTGTCACCGTACATTTCTTGGAAGGCTGCAAACGCCTCTTCCTTTGTTTCTTCGTATACCTCTTCGACATACGGCCGGAGGTCGTCCGACGCAAGGCGTGTGCGTACCTCGTCTATCTGCTCTTCAGTCGCTTCTTGAAGATCACAAGACGGCGCACGGTCATCTGCCGCGCACATGTAAATCGAAACTTCGATCTTGTCGTACCAGTCAGTCCTCAACATGTTGACCTGGATTTGAGCGAGCGCAGCAACACCAACAAAGAGAAGAGAAATATAGGTAACAATTATGACGGCAACTGCCATCGCCTTGTTTCGGGACAGGCCCTTACCGGTCTCCGACAGAATGAATCTGAGTCGCATGGTTAGCGCGTCCCCCCGTATACGCCGCGATCCTGATCGCGGATGACATGTCCGTCCTCCAACTCGATGACGCGCTTACGCATTTGATCGACAATCTTCGAGTCGTGGGTTGCCATAACTACCGTGGTTCCAGAGCGGTTAATCCTGTCCAACAACCGCATAATCCCCAGGCTGGTCTCCGGATCCAGGTTCCCTGTGGGCTCATCGGCAAGGAGTAAAGGTGGGCGATTCACCATCGCCCGAGCGATAGCAACACGTTGCTCCTCACCACCAGATAGCTCGCTAGGGAGCCGACTCTCTTTGCCCTGCAACCCGACCATTTCTACTACTTCGGGAACAGCCGCGGCAATGGCGTGTTTTGGTCTTCCAATGACCTGCATCGCCAGAGCCACATTCTCATACACGGTTTTCTGTGGAAGCAGACGGAAATCTTGAAACACCGTCCCTACTTGGCGACGCAGCTTTGGCACGCGCCATTGCGACAAATGCGTGAGGTCGCGACCCAAGACCCAGACTGACCCCACAGTTGCACGCTGCTCACGGAGAACCAACTGGAGGAATGTTGACTTTCCAGAACCTGATTTTCCTACCAAGAAGACGAATTCTTCTCGCTCAATCTCAAGGGAGACATCGTCGAGTGCAGGCGCGGCTCCGCGTGCGTACACCTTGGTAACGTTTTCGAAACGGATCATCTCTCACTACTCACAAACTCTTGCTCTGGGGCCCTGGACCTGACTGAGTTGTCAACCGTTCTACCCTATGCAGGCAATGATCACGGTTCTCAGCGGCG
This sequence comes from Schaalia sp. JY-X169, assembly GCF_014069575.1. NCBI lineage: Bacteria > Bacillati > Actinomycetota > Actinomycetes > Actinomycetales > Actinomycetaceae > Schaalia > Schaalia sp. JY-X169. Next base: position 651,181 of record NZ_CP059675.1, on the reverse strand, counting down.
CGCCCTCGTGTGCTGATTTTGCGCTCAGGCACCAAACTGTTCTTTTTGACTGTTCTTCCTCCAACGGATTCCCGCATCAATGAAGTCATCTAAGTCCCCGTCAAAAACAGCCTGGGTATTGCCCGATTCATGCTCCGTCCTCAAGTCTTTGACCATCTGGAAAGGCTGCAGAACGTACGAGCGCATCTGATCACCCCAAGAAGCCTTGACATCGCCCTTCAGTTCATCCTTCATGGCCTTTTCTTCCTCATGACGAAGGATGAGTAGTCTGGACTGGAGGACACGCAGTGCTGCCGCACGGTTCTGGATCTGCGATTTCTCGTCCTGCATTGAGACAACTATGCCAGTGGGGATATGCGTCATTCGCACTGCAGAGTCCGTCGTGTTCACAGACTGACCTCCTGGACCTGAGGAACGGAAGACATCGATCTTCAGCTCGGTTTCAGGAATATCGACCTCGTCCGTGGTTTCAATCAGGGGGATTATCTCCACTGCCGCAAAACTGGTTTGACGTCTCCCCTGATTATCAAATGGACTGATGCGGACCAGTCGGTGGGTTCCCACTTCCACAGAGAGTGTGCCGTAGGCATAGGGCGCCTCAACCTCGAAAGTTGCCGACTTTATTCCTGCACCTTCCGCATAGGATGTGTCGAGGACGCGAGTCTTGTAGCCCTTGCGTTCAGCCCACCTCAAGTACATACGCATGAGCATTTGAGCGAAGTCTGCAGCGTCAACCCCGCCCGCACCGGACCGAATAGTCACGACAGCGTGCCGTTCGTCGTACTCACCGTCCAGCAGGGTTCGGATCTCCAACTCAGCTACATCGGCCTCAAGGGCACCCAAATCAGTCTGCGCCTCTGCAAGGAGTTCGCGTTTTTCGTCCTCGTCGGACGACTCTTCAGCCATTTCAACAAGAACTTCAAGGTCATCGATGCGTGCGACTGTCCGATCAAGACGTTCAAGGTCGGACTGCATGTGACTGAGCTCCGAGGTCACCTTCTGAGCCTCATCAGCATCATCCCAAAGGTCGGGGGCAGCTGCGGCCTCAGACAACCTCGCAATCTCAGACTTCAGGAAGTCAGGATTGGAGACAGCCACGATGTTACCCATGGTGGTTCGCAGTGCGGCGATGGCGGAAGAAAAGTCAGTACTCACACGTGAAGCCTAACCGATGCCAATTCGGGGTGTGATCCACTCTTCGCTCGGTCCGCACGATAGCGTTAGGCAGTGATGTCTGAATCCAAGAATGTCCAGCCAGTATCGGAACTCGAACTTGCGGCTCTGAGCTCCGCCGCGATGCCATCCATTCAGGTGAGGGGAATAAGGGGAGCAATGCAGTCATCTGACTCTGGTCAATGGCTGTCCCTTGTCGACGCTCTTGGCGATTCATGGCTTTCCTGGGCCCCGGCCCATGCGTGGAGCGACAAGAAGGAGGAGCGTTTCGTTAGGACTACCGACTTCTTGAAAGACGCACAGGCAGACCGGAAACTCCCTTTCGAGACGCCAGTATTGGAGGGAGAGATCCGTCGCAATGGTGGAGGCACCGTAATGGTCTTTCGCCATCCCGGCGGCGCAGCGCTCACTAACGAGAACCTTTCCGTAGCAGGCCTTCTCCCCAAGTCACTTGGATCATCTTTGGCGGCGCTTCACGAGCTGGAGGCGACCCAATTTGCGCGCATCTGTGGACAGTACGCAGATGCCGAGAGAACACGCCGTGCTCTCAAGCAGCTCGTCGATAGGCATGTGAGCGCGATCCCTGCGCGATTGAGGTCCAGGTGGCTTGACGCGCTCAGTGAAGACTCACTTTGGGTCTTTCAACCAGTCCCACTCCACGGCTCCTTATGCTCTCAAGATGTGTATGTGGCCCCCGGCGGAGCAGTGCTGGGAATCTTCGGGTTTGATTCTGCGGCAGTTGGGGACCCAGCGCAGGACATGGCATGGCTGATGCTATATGCATCAGATGCGTTCCTAAGCTCATTTGAATCGGCATACGCTTTAGCCAGGAAATCTCCCGACTTGCATGTACTTGCCCGCGCAACGCTGCTTGCGGAACTTGAGACTCTCAGGTGGTACGCGCGCGGAGTCGCATGTGAGGACCGTGAATGGCGACGAGCCGGTGTGCAGGCGCTTCGAGACATGGACTCTGAGATTGGCGACCACAGGTTGGTACCCAAACGGCAAGAGGTTGTTGAGATCGCCTTCACCGTGGAAGAGGAGCCCCTAATGCGGTTGCAGCAGACTGAACCCGGGACTGGCTCCGGGCCACGTTCGAGGTGGCAGGCACAAGAAACAGAGGTGATTGTGCCCTCAGCGCAGAGTCCTCGAAGAATTGGCTTGGGTGGCACTCAGGAGACAGCTGAGGATCAGGAACATGCCACCGGCGCTTATGACCCATTTCCGCATCAGTCAGCTCGATCAGCAGGAACCCACCCAACCGGGGCGGAGCCCACGTGGGATTCAGACCAGACCGGCAGCATCGAAGTCCCCTAACGGCGCCCCGGTGAACCTTCTACATCTGAGCAGGGTCCTCGCCCACAATTTCAGCTTCTGACACCCACCAGGTGCCCCCCGGGTAGATGAAAACTAGTGCACACGTCAAAGAGGAATTATCGGCTTCTGCACGGTCAGCCCATGCCTGCCGGTAATAGCCCAGTTGGGTCCCATAGCGCTTGCGTTCCTGCGCACTCAGTGAGGTTTTCTTGCGCGAGGACGTCTTCCAATCGATCAACATATAGTCGCCACTTGAGTCCCGCAAGACCGCATCGATTCGACCACGGACTATCCGCCCCCGTTGAGTGACCGTGAAGGGAACTTCAACCGCGACAACCTCATATTGAGTTAGGTCAATCGCTTCTGCCGACGTCCTCAGCTCAGAAAAAAGCTCATACTCATCCGGACTGAGCACGCCGCTGCCACGCTCGCCTTCTTCGCCGTCGGGATTGGCAGCCGCGACGGAAAGCCGCCGTAACTTCCTCTCTAACCAGGAATGAAGCAGTGTTCCAACCAGCGCCGATTGGCCCGGTTTGGCAGGTACCGGCCTCAACATATCGCGAGCACCAACCTGGGGATCCACCGCAAACCCAGCAATCTCGGTGACTGAAAGTGGACGTAACAAGGCAACGCGATCTAGGACACCGTCTCCGCTGAGATTCTGCTCAATACCCTTTTGCCATGCCTCTTCATGATCACGCTCCGCAAGGAGCAACTCGGTCGTTTTTGCTAAGAGTTGGTCGGATAGGGACGCAAGACTTTCCGACCGACTGGCAGTCTGGTTGTCATCACTCGTGAATGCTTCGATAACGCGGGCTGCCGCCTGCTCGCCTTGCCGTCGCACGGGACCCGGATCCCGCGGGAACACCGTTGACTCGCCGCGGCGAGTCAACGACTCCCATTCCTCGCGGGGAGGAAGGGGGGCAAGCTCGCCCATGGTGAGAGCAGGAACAGCTGCGGACTTCCCACGATGCCCATTGCTGTTGCTGGGAACGGAAAAGTCATGGGGACTACCATCAAGGAAGTCGCGCCAGGCCGGACCGCTGTTCACCCCGGTGGCACTCTTCGCCGCTGCAAAAAGCTCCGCCATGAATACGGACGGAAAACGAGGTGTCACACCATCCCCGAACCAAGAGCCAATCAACAGTAGTGCGCGCTTTGCTCGGGTCACAGCAACATAAGCGAGTCTGCGTTCCTCATCCTGGAGGTACTGGCCAACCTCTTCTTTGAACTCCGCAGCCATTGCACCTCCGGATCTGGACATGTCCCATATTTGCGGATCCGGAAGATGGGCGTGGTCATCCCGGAGCGGATATGGCAGAACACCCGCATCCTGCCACCAGCCCATTGCGGGAGCAGGAATCTGTGGAGGCTTGGTGACACCCTTTGACGTAGTTGAGCCCTTTCCCCTTGTACTGGGAAAGCGACTAGCTGCCACATCGACCAGGGCTACTGCATCCCATTCGAGTCCCTTTGAGGCATGAATGGTCATGACTTGGACAGCATTGGGATCGATGTTGACGGACGGAACAGAAAGACCCCGCTCCTTTTTCTCCACTGCATCCAGCCAGGTGAGAAATGCTCCCATGGTTGCCCTTTGAGCTCCGGCCTCATACTCAAGTGCGACATCAGCAAAGACATCCAGGACTGCTGTGACATCTTCAGAGGTCGGATCCGCCGCTGCCTCCTGGTCCAATCCCAGCAGACTTCTGGCTTCCTGAATCTGCTCTGCCAGACCCATCGTGGACCACGACCGGAGATTGCGCAGTCGCATCCCGAGGCGTGCAACGCGCCGTGCCCCAACCTCGCTGAGGCCCTTAATCGGAACACCTTGGGAGCAGGCATCAACTGCATCGAGCAGTAGAGGCGCCTCACGCTCCGAAGCTCGGCCCACCTGCCCCTTGTCCTTTGAATGCTGCAACTCCGCTTCAGGTGTCGAATGCTGGGACCGGTCGCCTGAGGGCAAACTGCGCCGGAAGGAAAGTGCTCTCGCATAGTTCCCTAGGGCTCGAAGGTCCCCTGCACCAAGGTCAAGGTGGGTTAGTAGTCTTAGAAGCTGCGCAGACTTGCCGACGTCGTTAGATATCTCTAGGGCTGCCCTGAGGTCCCGTATCACCGGATGTCCAAGCAAAGAGTCCCCACCAACGATCTGTGCAGGCACTCCGGCCTCACGAAGGGCGGTTACTACCGGCTGCAAAGCGGCCCTCGTTCGGGACAGAACTGCAACCGAAGCAGGCGTGTGACCGTCATCGGCAGAGAACTTCTCACGGGACTGCTTGACGAACTCAACTGTGCGTAGCAACGCTTCGCTGTCTGTGACGGTAAAGACTGCCTGTGATGAACCCACGCCAGCGTGACTTCGAGATTGAAGTTGTGGAAGAACCACCTCGGACCCCTCATTTTTCCGTGAGGTGCGCGCATAGGTTGGGACTTTCGCAAGCGGCGCCGCCAGGACATTAGCAGCCCGAAGAATAGCTTGGTCGTTACGCCAAGCAGTCGACAGAGTCAGTGTCTTTTCAGGTACAGCCCCCCTGTTGAACCTAGGATGAAACTCCTCAAGTGAAGCCGCGGAAGCGCCACGCCAACCATAAATCGCCTGATTGGGGTCACCCACCGCGGTGACCGGGTGGTCTCCGAAGAGGGATGCCAAGAACCGCATCTGCGCAACAGAGGTATCTTGAAACTCATCCAGAAAGACCACTTTGTGGCGTTCTCGGAGTTCTTCGCGCACTGCTGGAAACTCTTCGACTATCCGTATCGCCGCACTGACTTGGTCGGCATAGTCCATTTGCCCCATGGCTTGTTTACGTTGATCGAAGACCTCGATCATTTTGAGTAGTTCGAGGCGCTGAGATACTGTTTGCTGACCCGGAACATAGAAGGACTTGGTGAAAGACCTCTTTCCTTCAAGGCGAGCACTCTCAAACTGTCCATAAAGCCTTAGGAGTCCGGCACGTGCCTGCTCGACAGTCATCGCTTGATTTGCAATGGCATCCCTGAGGCCTAGCGCCCTCTCAACGACCGTCGCCTCTGAATCTTCCTTTGCAAGGTCTTCACGCCACGACGCCACAACCTCGCTCATGAGTTGCCATGCTGCGGCTTCCCCCATATGGGACACCTGAGGGTCGAACCCCGCTGCCCCACCGAACTCTTGCACGATGCCAAGTGCAAATGCGTTGTATGTCGTTGCCTCTGGAACGTGACTGAAGTCCAACCGTGAAGCCAAGCCTGCACCCGCCGAGGCTCCCCCACCGCTCTCTTGGCAGATATCGGCCCATGACTGAAGTCGATCCCGAAGCCTCTGCGACAGCTCCCCCGCTGCCTTCCGGGTAAACGTCAGGCCAAGTATGCTCTCTCCGGGGATGCCGTAGTGTGCTGCGATATACGTGGCGCGCAGTGACAGGGTCTCTGTTTTTCCTGACCCTGCCCCGGCGACAACAAGCAGCGGAAGCCCCCGCTCGACACCGTCAACTTCGCTGAAGGGCGGATACTCTGCGATTGCTGCCTGCTCGGAAGTAGGTGTCTGCAAACCAAGTGTCCGAATCAACTCTGCTAGAGAAGGTGACCCCGGCTTCTCACTTGGCGGCGCTCCAACATGTGCGTCGCACCCAAGAGCGTGTTCCCTCATTCGCTGCTCCTTGTCGAGTCGGCCTGGGCAGGACAAACATGCCGAAAGGCACAAGACCGACAGAGGGAAGCCTCCGGACGAGCCAGCAGGCGCTTACCACCCAACTGATCACCCAGGTCTCGAAGAAGACCCTTCGTCTCACCAATCTGTTCCTGATCGAATGCTTCCTGTGCCTTCAGCGGGCTGTCGCTTCGCAGTGCTAGCAATGCCGCGCCGCCCGTCTGGTATCCGTCTTCCACTACGCCAACCTGGTAGACGGCAAGCTGCAGGTTGTCCTCGCCTTTGGCCCTGGCGTCTGACTTCCCCGTCTTAACATCAATGACCCGCGCCAAGCCTTCGCCATCGATTTCGATCCTGTCCGCACGCCCCGAGACGAGGACGTCTCCCAGAGGAAACCTCACCGTCTGCTCAGTAAGCACCTCACCTTTGAAAGAAGAAAAGTACTGTCCCATCCGGGTGGCCATGTTGGACATCTCAGAAAATGCCCTTCTCTCCCAGTAGGTATCTAGGGTGAGGCCAAGCTGTTCCCAAGCTTGATCTAACGCCAACCTCATCTCCGCAGGCCCTGCATGCGGGTTTTCCTCAGCTAACCTGTGCATGATCGTCCCGATCATTGCCCCATCAAGGTTCCTTGCCTCTGAGTGAAGCTCCTGATTGTGCCCACCTATATCCTGGAGGAACCACTTCAGACCGCAATCGACAGCTGTCTGGATGGACGATGGACCAAGGCGAACGGGTCCCTGTTCCAGCACCGGACTGTCCGTACTTAGCGACCCTCCGGTGTCCCACAGGCCCGGATCTGCTTGATCCACACCTTCACGCCACAAGAGCGCAAGAACGCGTGCAGCCTCCTTTTTCTCATCCGAGGAGCTATTCGTACCGACTAGTCTCCTTCGCATTTGTGAGACAAGTGTCGGAATCGTCAGCGCCGAGCCCACCTGCCCTTCCTGACCGCCCGTCCTCCGCACCTCACCGGCCACGCCTGAGTCAAGAAGATTGGTTATGAAGGCCGAGGGCGAGGAGTCCTCATTGTTCGTGCACAGAAGGTGAACATCCCCCCGTGAACGAGAGATTGCAACCAGGAAGAGTCGCGCCTCATCTACTCTTCGGGATGCAGAAGCAACTGCCCGGTTGAAAGGAACCGCGGCGCTGCGATCTGGCAGGAAGTCAGCAATCCGGGATTCACCCGGCCAACCACGCAGCCGCGCATCATCCAGAATGCCTTCAAGCGTCGGAAGATCACCCAGGCCACGTCTCAGGGGGGAGGGCCACGACCCTTCGTCCAAGCCCGTGACCACAACTGTCTCCCATTCCCTTCCCGCAGCCTGCGTGGGCGTAACAATCCATACGCCAGCTTCGTTGAGGCCGCGTGGAACAAGCGGATCTGTGGCAATGGTTTGCCCAAGGATTTGCTCCGCGAATGTGCGGGCATCTGCCGCCGTCGAACCTTGATCTGCTCTCTCTTGGCTCCACAGGTCCGCCTTGCGGAATAACGCGAGCACACTGTCCAAGTCTTCTGATGCGGCACGCCCGGATGAAGCCCCACGCAGCGCGGAGTCACGGAGTGGTTCCGCCAATCCTGACATGTCCCAAACCATCCATAGCCCCTGTTGCGCAGGCATCGCTGCAGCCGCGGCTCGCACAGACCAGAGCTGCGAGGCCACCTTTAGCTTCCTGAACGAGCCTTGGAGACCGGGTTGAGACGGCACATATCGGCCAGCCTCGATTGCGTCGAACAAGGCACAGATGCCGGAGGGTTCATCGGGTTCAACTTGACCACGAAAGTCTCTCAAGATGCGGAACAAGCCCAGGGAGTCAACCCTGACAAGGGGAGAAACTGCCAGTTCTAACGCTTCCTGGTCGGCTGCTTCGGCAGTCATATCACCATCTTTGATGGTGAGTAGAGACAACATGGAGGAGACCAATGGGACTTTGGAGAGTACAACGGGCCGCTCCCCGCTCTGCACCGGAACTCCGTTCCGTGCCAGAGCACGAGCCACACCATCGACCGCGTCAGCGTGACGCACAACGACCGCCATGTCTTTCCAGTCCACGCCACCAAACAGATGCGAAGCACGGAAGACTGCACTGACCCGCTCCGTCAAGTGCGACTGGGTGGCCAGCGATTCAACAAGAACGCGCTTGGGCGCGTCCCCCTCTCCGGTTTCGCGGTGCTCAGAGTCAAGCACGACCTCCCTACTGATCCGGTCCCGTCTCCGCGGAGTAAACCACCCCTCTACCTCCTGGATCGCCGACGCAACACCTTGAGCCGACCTGTGATTGTCCCGCAGCAGTACCCGAGAGGCTCCGAGTTCTTCTGCGCAGATACGGCCAAGATCTGGAACCCCACCACGGAATGCAGCCACCGCCTCATCTGGGCTTCCTGTGATTACCACCTGAGATCCTGCGGATGCCATCTCTTCCAGTAGGGGGAGCGCGGACCTTGGGAGATCTTGAGAATCGTCGACTATCACCACGCCGGGCAGAGGCTTCGGCGTCACTACCCCCTCAGCTTCCGCGAGCGAATCCCAAACGCGAAGAACTCCCGCGGCGATCAGCGGTATTCGAGCGGCATCGATGTGGGACGAGGAGGTCGTGAAGGCGCTTCGGTCGCCGGCGTAGGCGGCGTAGGCCGTTGCAGCCACTCTCCAGGTCGGCTTCTCAAACTCAACACCAAGAAGTCCCAGATCCCCTGGAAGCAGTCCCGCCTGCCCGCAGCGCGCCATTATGTTGCGCACCTCCATGCGGAACTGGGAACTTCGGAGCACCACTTCTGGAACTTCCCGCCGCGCAACCTCACTTGCCTCCAAGAAGGTTGCAAGCCAAGCGTCCTCATCGGCACCGGAAAGCATCACCGGCCGCTCGAGTGCATCCTCTCTCTCAACCAACCACAGCCCCAGAATCAGGTAGGCGTAAGAGCTAAGGGACCTCACTAAACGGTGGCTCCCATCCGCGCTCAATCCAGACAGTTCCCCTGCAGACCTGCGAGCAAGCAACACCTCAGCCTCACGTGCCCGCCGGCGGTCAGGAACCAAGAACAGGGCGGGTGCCCAGAGTTGATGGTCAACGTTTGCTAGCCGCCTCTGTGCCTCAGTCATTGCGGCCAGCGCAACAGTTGTCTTACCAGTTCCGGGGCCCCCTACGACGTGGACGTGTCCCCCACTGCTCGCGGCATCCACTGCCGCCTGCTGGCAGCCATCAAGAATGACCCCATCCGACATGCCAGACCCCTCTCTCTACAGCACAGGTACTTCGGAAGACCAGAAATCTTTCGCTAGCAGCGAGTATCCCCCACCCCTCCGACATTTCGCGTCTTCGCGGCTCTAGACTTGAGGAAAACACATTTAACGCGCGCGAAAGTGAAGACAATGAAGGTCACATTTAACCTCCGTTCAGGTGTCGGCACACTCTCACTTGAGGTTGCCGGCAATGAGGACGAAATCATGGCCCAGGTAAAAGAGGCCATCGAAACCAATAGCATTCTCGATCTCACCGACACCAAGGGTGACCGCGTTGTCATCCCCGCCTCGATGATCGGCTACGTCCTCGTTCCTACCTCTCAGTCCCACAGGGTCGGGTTCGGACGCGCCTGAAGTCTCTGTGGCCCGCGCCGGAACACCGCACCGACGCTAGGGCTTCAGGTTCACTTCTTGCAAGCGCTCCCTGTAGCGCCGGGTCGCAGACTCAATGATGGCATCTGCGGTCTCTGGGTCAACCGCCAGCTCCGGATAGGTAAACAGTGTTGCCCTTGCCAATCCAAACGTCTCCCCGGCCACCCGTCGCGCCCACAGTGACAACCTCGCGGCGAGTTGGTCGTCCTGGTCGGTAAGCGGACCCAGGTTCTTGACTACCCACGCCCCCTGACCCAAGTCCCAGACGTTGAAGACCTCCGAAAAAACCTGGTGGCGGTCGCTCAGTTCCTGCAGAACGTCCCCAAACACGCTGAAGATCACGTAACTCTTCACACACCGTTCCCACCAGTTTGAGGGCCGGGTGCGTTGATCCAGCTCATCAAACAAACCCGCGTACTGGCCAGCTGCCTCAACAATTGAGAAGCCTCTCTCAGTCGCGTAGGAATCAAGATCACAGAACCGCCTGTAACCCGAGTCCGCGAGGCGCGCCAAATCGACGTGTGCCTGGGTATTCGGCGCCTGGTCGCCGTCTTTGGCAAGCCGCGTCATTGCCGCTAATGCGCAGTAGGCAAACAACCCCACCACGGCGCTTGTACCTGATTTCATTTGGTCTGCATCTTCGCTAGTCATAGTTAAAGACTATAAGCCCACACGATTACGCGCCACGGTCCCGGTAGACTTTGGTCTGGCTGCCCGATCGCTTTGGCGAAAACGGGCTGGGTCCGAAGGTGAAGACCCCTCAACACATGTTGCATGACAGATAATGCGCGATCGGCTGCCTGAACTTGATAACACTCTAGATATTTAAGGCAAACGTGACCCAAGAAACCAGTGCGACCGTTGAGACAACCTTCGCGGACTTTGGAATCCGCAGCGAGATTGTTGACGCGCTCAGCGAAAAAGGTATTGTCAACCCATTTCCAATCCAGGCCCTGACCCTCCCGGTTGCACTCAAACGCAACGATATTATCGGCCAGGCTAAGACCGGCACAGGAAAAACTCTCGGGTTCGGTATTCCCGTGCTTGAAACCGTTGTGGCACCGGGCGAACCGGGCTTCGATAAACTCGCCCACCCCGGCGCGCCGCAAGCGCTGATCATTCTTCCCACCCGCGAACTGTGCAAGCAGGTTGCAGAAGATCTCCGAGCCGCTGCCAAGAACCTCCCCGTCCGCATTATCGACATCTACGGCGGCGTCGCATTTGAACCTCAGGTCAAAGCACTCAAAGACGGTGTTGAGGTCGTGGTGGGTACGCCTGGACGCCTCATCGACCTGGCGAACCGGGGGATCCTTCGACTCAACAACGTCACAACCGTGGTGTTGGACGAGGCCGATGAGATGCTCGACCTCGGATTCCTTCCCGATGTTGAGAAGCTCCTCTCCCAGGTTTCAGGAGCGCGCCACTCAATGCTGTTCTCAGCGACAATGCCGGGCCCTGTGATCACACTTGCCCGCCGCTTCATGCGCCAGCCCACACATATCCGGGCCCAGGATCCCGATGACGAGGGCGCAACCGTTGCGGAGGTGAACCAGTTCGCCTACCGCGCCCACGCCCTCAACAAAGCTGAGGTTCTTTCTCGTATCCTCCAGGCTGATGGACGCGGACGCACCGTGGTTTTCGTCAAGACGAAGCGCACTGCCGCCGCCCTATCAGATGATCTGGAAGGGCGGGGTTTTGCAGTCGGGTCCCTCCACGGTGACCTGGGTCAAGGCGCTCGTGAGCGCGCTCTGCGCGCCTTCAAGAACGGCAAGGTTGACGTCCTCGTCGCCACCGATGTCGCAGCACGTGGCATTGACGTCAACGACGTAACACACGTCATCAACTACCAGTGCCCCGAGGATGAAAAGACCTATCTTCATAGGATCGGTCGAACTGCACGTGCGGGCAAGAAGGGCACTGCCGTCACTTTCGTCGACTGGGATGACGTGCCACGTTGGGGCCTCATCTCCCGCACCCTCGACCTCGACATTGCCGAGCCAGTCGAGACCTACCACACGTCAGAACACCTCTATGAAGACCTCGGCATCGATCCGAACGTGACCGGACGTCTTCCACGATCACAGCGAACCAGAGCAGGTTTGGACGCAGAAAAGATCGAGGACGTCGACGGAAAGGGCGGCGACTCTACTCCCGGTCGAGGACGCAACGGCGGCGGCTCCGGTCGAGGACGCTCCGGCGATGGACGAAGCGGAAGAGGTGGACGAGGCAACGCTAACGGTGGGGGCAGAGGCAACCGCGGTGAGAAGCAGTCCACGGACGCACCAACCTCGCAGCGCAGACCTCGCAAGAGGACGCGCAAGTCTTCTTCGTCTGGCTCGACACCTAGCGAGTAGTAGGCACGGGGGCTGTGGCTAACCTTCTCACCACAGCCTCCTCCACACCGGAGGATTCAAAGACCACCGACAGCCCCTTTTATCAAGAGCTGGCTACCCCATGGCCCCCGATTGGAATGCAGCAACGAAGTGGAATGCCGCGTCGACCACAAGCTGGGTGGCGATTGCAGCGAGCAGGACACCGGAAATCTTCGTGAGCACCAAGACCCCGTTGTCGCCAAGTATCTTGGCCAAACCCACTGACCACCGCATTGTCAGGTAGATGACGACGTGCATGAGAACCACGGCAGTCAGCACTGCAACCCAGCCTGCGATAGTCCCACCACCCTGGTTGACTGAAACCATAACGGCAACAATCGCACCCGGACCTGCAAGAAGCGGGGTGCCGAGAGGAACCATCGCGACGTTGGTGTTGGTCTCCCCATCAGATTCGCCGTATTCTCCCTTGCCCATCAGGAGCTCCATGGCAACCAGGAAGAGCAGGATACCGCCGGAAAGCTGCAGCGAATCCATAGAGATCTGCAGACCCTGGAGAAGGTACTTGCCTGCGACGGCGAACCCAACGATCACACCGAAAGACGTGAGGGTCGCCTGAAATGCTGCCTTGTTCTTCCGCTGGCGGTCCATGGTGCGCGTCAGCGCAAGAAAAACCGGGACCGTGCCGGGCGGATCCATAATCACGAATAGCGTGATGAAAGTGGTTGCCAAGAGCGGCAATGAAATTATGACATCCAGACTCAACTGCGAACTACCTTCGACGTACCCTGTGCTTCGATCTCAGCCAAAATATACGGGTCCAGACTGTTTTCTCCCAAAAAATTCGGCTTACCTGTGCCGTGATAGTCAGAACCACCCGTCATGAAAAGGGCGTGTGAAGCCGCCAGACGCTCGACAGTTTCGCGCCCTACCGCGTCGTGATCACGATGGTCCCTCTCAATCCCAAAAAGGCCCGCCTGTGCCATCTCGGCAACCAGATCCTCCGGAACACTCCAGCCGCGGGTGGATGACTGTGGATGCGCGAGGACGGGGACCCCTCCCGCTTGACGTATCAGTTCCACGACCTCGGTGGGGCTGGCCACCTTCTGAGGAACGTAGTACGGGCCGTTGGGATGAAGCGCCCACTCGAAGGCCGCACTGCGGTTCGGGAAATAGCCCTGTAGCACCAACTCATCTGCCAGATGCGGCCGGCCCAACGCCGCGTCACCGGCCCTTTCCTTGAGGGCCTCCCAGTCCAGGAGAGGGTAGTCAGCAGCCAGGTTGCTCGCCATCCGTGCGAGTCGCGTGCTTCGCTCCCGGCGAGCGTCCTCGAACAAAAGATTGAGAGAATGGTCTTGCGGATCCATGAGGTATCCAAGGATGTGGACCGAATTACCCTGGTAGACGGCTGAGACTTCAACACCCAGCAGCAGTCCCACACCGTGACGTCGCGCAGCTTCTACGGCTTCTGCCCAACCCTGTGTTGTGTCGTGGTCGGTTATGCCCACGACGTCAAGCCCCGCACTTTTTGCCGCCAGCACCAGGCCCTCTGGCGTGTCCGTACCGTCCGAATGCAGGGTGTGGGCGTGGGGATCAATTAGAGAAGCCATAGAGCTCATACTACGGGTCGACCTTGGGTGCTAATGCGAGTTGGCAAGCGTGGGAAGATAGGACCATGACTGACAAGAATTCTCCCCAATCCCCCGCTTCACCAGACAGTTCACCCAAGGATGGCGAACAGGCACTCGAGGAGCGTGTCAATAACCGCTCCCATCGCCCCTCTTCGGAGGCATTCCGAGAGTTCATGGCTAGCAGTTGGGGTGACCGCACGCCACTGGGACTCGCCCGAACAGGGGCTGCCGACTTCGTTGAAGATCGCCACCAGAAAATCGGGAAGGTGTTCGAGGGCGAACGGCTGGTAGTCCCAGCCGGCGGCTTGAAGGTTCGCAGCAACGATACGGACTATCGCTTCAGGGCCCATTCCGCATTCGCGCACCTCAGCGGCCTCGAGGGCGAAATGGAACCCGATGCAGTACTAGTTCTTCACCCCAACGGTGAGGAAAACCAAGACAGCGACGCAACACACGAGGCAATCCTCTACTTTGTCCCCCGCGCCTCTCGCACCTCAGAGGAATTCTACGCCGATTCACGCTACGGAGAATTCTGGGTAGGCGCCCGGCCATCTCTCGCGGAAATGCAAGCAGCGACAGGTATCCGCTGTGAACATATCGATACGCTGAAGGACGCCCTCGCAAAAGATGCTGGTGCCGTCCAGATCCGCGTTGTCACGAACGCTGACAGCCAGGTTGAGGCGCTTGTGAATGAGGTTCGGGAGCAGGCGGGTCTTCCCACTGGAGAGGATGCGCGCCAGGCTGACGACGCACTGACCGAAACGCTTAGCGAACTGCGCCTCACCAAAGACCGCTACGAGGTCCGGGAGATGGAGAAGGCAGTGGCTGCAACCAAGGCCGGCTTCGAGAGCATTATCCGCTCCCTGCCACGGACGATTGGCCACCCCCGCGGGGAACGCGTGATCGAAGGCGCCTTCGCATCCGTCGCTCGCGAGTACGGGAATGGGCTGGGCTACGAAACAATCGCGGCCTCGGGCAACCATGCCAACACGCTGCACTGGATGGACAACTCTGGGACTGTGGAGGCAGGCGACCTCGTACTTGTCGATGCGGGTGTTGAACTGGACTCTCTCTACACGGCTGACATCACCCGAACACTCCCCGTCAGTGGGCATTACAGCGCCACGCAGGCCGAAATCTACGATGCTGTTATCGAGGCCGCCGACGCGGCTTTCGAGCGGGCAAAGGAACCCGGCGTCCGCTTCCGCAACTTGCATGAGGCCGCCCAGGAAGTACTAGCCCGTCACCTCGCCGAGTGGGGTGTTCTCCCAGTCTCTGTTGAAGAATCGCTGTCACCTCAGGGTCAGCAGCACCGCCGGTGGATGCCCCATGGAACATGCCACCACCTGGGAATGGACGTTCACGACTGCGCCCAGGCGCGCCAGGAGATGTACCAGGACGGCCTGCTGGAAGAGGGAATGGTTTTCACAATCGAACCCGGCCTCTACTTCCGCGCCGATGATCTTGCCGTCCCAGCGGAGTTCCGTGGCATCGGGGTGCGGGTCGAGGACGATATTGTCATGGATGCCCTCGGCAAACCACGCAGGCTCAGTGAGGATATTCCGCGGGTGCGCGAGGATGTTGAAGAATGGATGAAAGAAGTCCAGTCTCGCAGGGATTAACCTACGCCGGGTTGTCGTCCTTGGGGTCCCCACCGACATGAGGATCGGCCTGAGTCGAACCTTCGGGCACCTCAAGGCGAACACCAAACCGCGGAACCTCATCGCGTCGTGAGCCGTACTCGGTTGGCTTGAGTGGATCGACCTGTGGGTCCTGCTGGGCGGGTACCTCCGGTGACACCTGTGACCAACGCGGGTCCCCAGGTGTGGGCTCCTGCGGAGTTGCAACGACTTGGTGACGGGGATACTCCTCACGACGAACAGGGCGCCGGGGACTGCTTGTAAGGTTGCCCGGCATGCCGCTCAGGAGGGTGAACGCACGGTCAGGCATTTCGGAGACCAGCACCGCGTACCGACTGGCAACCAGGGTGCTCTGCGCGGCAAAACTTCCCCGGTTCTTGCGCAGTGCCCACGAAATCATCGTGATGAAAACGCCCAGAAGGATGCCCACGACTATGAGTATCGCGGGGATGATGGCCCCGGCCTGCGGGTAAAGCAGCAGGGAGAACAAGGCCATCAGAAGTCCCCAGGTCAGACCCTGCGTCGCTCCCGTGAGTGCAACCCGGGCAGGGGTCATTCGCCCCAGGATCTGTTCGGCCATGTGCAGATCTGAACCGACTATCGTCACACTGGTGAGAGGAAAGTGCTCCTCAGAGAGCTTCTCAACCGCCGCCGTTGCTTCTGCATGCGTACGAAACGCGGCAACCTCGGTTCCCACGGGCATCTGGGGCGAGCGTGAAGAGACAATGTTGCGTGGCATGTCAGTTTCCTTACCTGTTATATAGGTCCACCATAGTTTCCCGCGGGCTTGCGTACACAATGGCTTCGCCCTTAGCTTGGCGGATGAGGACGATCGGCCCCGCTCCTCTAAGCTGGTCGCATGACCGTACATGAAGCCGCTGTAATGGAAGCCTTGGAACGAGTGATCGATCCGGAGATCCACCGCCCTCTACCTGACTTGGGGATGATCAAAGGGATAGACATTGACGGAGGCCGCGTCACGGTTCACGTACTGCTAACGACCTCGGGCTGCCCCCTGCGCGGGACAATCACCGCAGACGTCGAAGAGGAAGTTGGGAAGGTCGAGGGCGTCGAGGGCGTCGAGGTGACAATGGGCGTCATGGACGACGACCAAAAGAAGGCTTTGCGAGAGAAGCTAACTGGTCACGCCGAACGTGAGATCCCATTTACGAAGGCGGATAGCCTCACTCGCGTCATTGCAGTCACTTCCGGTAAGGGTGGCGTTGGTAAGTCCTCAATCACCGCCAACATGGCTGTGGCACTTGCGGGCCAAGGCCTCAAAGTTGGGGTACTTGACGCGGATATCTACGGATTCTCCCTTCCACGCATGCTGGGGATCACCCACGAGCCGCAGTCCATTGATGGAATGATCGTCCCGCCCATCGGAACGGACGGGGTCAAGGTCATTTCGATTGGAATGTTTGTGCCAGAGGGGCAACCCATTATTTGGCGCGGACCAATGCTGCACCGCGCGCTCCAGCAGTTCTTGGCTGATGTTTTCTGGGGGGACCTAGATGTCCTCCTCATCGACATGCCTCCGGGTACAGGGGACGTTGCAATTTCTATTGCCCAGCTCCTTCCCAACGCTGAGATCCTCATTGTCACCACACCACAGATCGCGGCAGCCGAGGTCGCAGAACGCTCCGGCTCCATTGCGACACAAACGCGCCAGCGGGTCATCGGCGTCGTTGAGAACATGGCTTACCTTACTCAAGCCGACGGTTCACGACTGGAGATCTTTGGTTCAGGCGGTGGCGATACTGTCAGCGCGCACCTTGGTGCCCTACTCGGCTACCAGGTGCCTCTGCTTGCCCAGGTACCCCTCGATATAGCGCTCCGCGAGGGCGGAGACAGCGGGGTGCCAATTGCTTCGAGCACCGCGGCCCACCACGCTTCCCCAACGGCTACGGAGCTACGTACCCTCGCGGCCAAACTTGCCGAGCACAGTCGAGGCCTAGCGGGCCGGCCCCTTGGAGTGGCTCCCGTACGCCGCTAGTTTCACCGTGTTATTGGCTGAGTTCACTCACATCGCCCTCGCGTCAAGGTAGCCTGGCCCTAAGCCAACTCGGGAAGAGGAAGACATGTCTGTTGCGAAGAATGACATCTGGGTCTACTGCGAAGACTACGTGACTGAGCCGGCTGTTATTGCTGCCGCCAGAGAGGTTGCTATCGAACTGGGAGCTGACCCTGTATCGGCAGCAACAGGCGCGTTCCTCCACTCGGTCGCGGCGATGCGCAATGCCAAGGCAGTGGTCGAGATCGGCACTGGTGCGGGAGTATCCGGACTGTGGACCCTGTCTGGGATGAACCCCAAGGGGGTCCTCACAACCATTGACCCCGAAGTTGAGTTCCAGCAATCTGCTGCCATGGCGTTCCGGGCCGCCCAGGTCCCTTCGTCTCGGACTCGCTTCATTAACGGGCGTGCTCTGGACGTGTTGCAGCGCTTGGCCGACTCCTCCTACGACATGGTCACAATTGATGCACTCCCCGAAGAGACCGGCCAGTACGTGAGTCATGCACTTCGCCTGCTCCGCCCCGGTGGAGCGCTGGTGATACCCAACGCTCTGTGGTTCGGTAATGTCGCAAACCCAGCGCGCAGGGACCCGCACACGGTTGCGCTACGTGAGGTGACGAAGACCCTCCTTGAGTCGGAAGACTTCCTGACGTGCCTGATTCCAACCGGCGATGGTGCCCTCTTGGCTGTCCGGCCCGCCCCAGCAATTTAGCTTCACACCCAATACAAAGAGGCGATACGCAAACCTGCGCATCGCCTCTTACTTATAGCCTTTGGTGTCTAGACTGCGTCCTGCAATGCTTGCGCCAGCTCCGCGGCTTCGTCCGGGGTCAGCTCAATAACCAGACGCCCACCACCTTCGCTCGGGATGCGCATGATGATTCCGCGCCCCTCCTTGGTGGCTTCTAGTGGTCCGTCACCGGTTCTTGGCTTCATCGCTGCCATCGAAAACCCCTCCGCTTCCTTGATGCGTTAGCTACGCCATTTGCTCCGCATCCATTCTACGCGGATTGCGAATAGATTGCCCTGAGTTAGGATTTATCTGCGCCGTTGTGCATGCCGTCGATGCTGTCCCAAATGTGCGCAGTCGCCTCTTCCGCCGTGTCCACAACCTTGAAGTAGTCTGTGTCCCCCACGTTGATCATTCCTTGCTCTGCTAACGTATCGTTCAGCCAGCCCACCAAAGGTGCCCAGTAGTCCCGTCCGACGAGGGCGATTGGGAACCAGTCAATCTTTCCGGTTTGGACCAAGGTGACGGCCTCGAACAGCTCATCCAGCGTTCCGAATCCACCGGGAAGAACGATGAACCCCCTCGCGTAGCGAACAAACATCACCTTGCGCACGAAGAAGTACTTGAAGTTGATTCCAAGGTTGACCCACTGGTTCATTCCCTGTTCAAATGGCAGTTCAATGCCCAGCCCAACGGAAACACCATCTGCCTGGTACGCACCTTTGTTTGCCGCCTCCATTACGCCGGGACCGCCACCCGTTATGGTTGCGAAGCCGTTCTCAGCAATAAGGCGTCCAATTTCTTCCGCCATTTGGTAGTAGGGCGAATCCTGCGGTGTTCGCGCGGAGCCGAACACAGAGACCGCATTCGTGATGCTCCGCAAGGCAGAGAAACCTTCGACAAACTCCGCCTGCATTCGCATGACTCGCCACGGGTCTTCCGTTCGTGACTGCAGAAGCTTCTGGTCAGCCATGTCGCTGGGCAACTCCCTGCCGCGCATGATTACGGGACCACGCATGTGTACTTTTGCGTTCTTAGCCAAAGCTCCCCCTCGAGTAAGAATGTCGGTCTTTAGATCCAAGCGCATGGACTTGTTCGCGCGTGTAGCGACACGCAAAGTAGCCAGATTCCACATTCCGCCGCGCCAAGCAAAACTACCCATCGCGCACCCAAACACGGTAGATTCGCCGCTATGACCAAAGAAGATCTAACTACAGGCCCATTCGACCTCGCAGCGCAAGCAGCTGAGGCGATCAAGGCCCACTCAGGTATACAAACGTACGATATTGCTCTTGTGCTTGGCTCCGGCTGGGGAGGCGCGGCAGACCTCATCGGTGAAACGATTGATGAGATTGATGCCGCCCAGGTCCCAGGGTTCTCAGCCCCCGCCGTTGCCGGACACACCGCGACCATGCGCACTATCCGCATATATGGAAGTGACAAGGTCGCCCTCGTCCTTGGATCAAGGACCCACTACTACGAGGGTAAAGGGGTTCGCGCCGTCGCACATGGGATGCGCACCGCGGCCGCCCTCGGCTGCGACCAGGTCGTCCTCACCAACGGATGCGGCGGTCTCAACGTCGAATGGAAGCCTGGACAGGTCGTCCTCATCAGTGACCACATCAACCTGACGGCAGAGTCTCCCCTAGAGGGCGCCAACTTTGTTGACTTGACGGACCTGTATTCACCGCGTCTGCGCACCCTGGCACGGACAGTGGATGCCTCTCTTCCCGAGGGCGTCTACGTTCAGTTCCGCGGTCCCCACTATGAAACGCCGGCTGAGGTCAATATGGCTCGGGTTATCGGCGGGAACCTGGTGGGCATGTCCACCACGTTGGAGGCCATCGCAGCACGTGAGGTTGGGCTTGAGATTCTCGGGCTGTCACTGATGACTAACCTCGCCGCTGGGATTTCGCCTGAGCCCCTGTCTCACGAAGAAGTTATTGAAGCAGGCGCCGAGGCCGGGCCGCGTATCGCCCGACTTCTCGCCGACGTCGTCCAGAAGATGTAACGCACATGTCTAGAGAGGAATCAATGTCTACAACACCGTTCGATCGCGCGGCTGTCGAAACTTGGATCGATGATGATCCGAACATGGCTGACGCAGGTGAGCTTCGGGGTCTTCTGGCCCTCTCCGATGACGGGGACGAGGGCGCCACAGCAGAACTCGCCGACCGCTTCTCCGGGATGCTCACTTTCGGCACAGCTGGTCTTCGCGGACATCTAGGTGCTGGACCCAACCGAATGAACCGTGCGGTGGTTATCCGGGCGGCTGCTGGGCTCACCAATTTTCTCCATTCACAACTGCCGGATGGTTTCACAGTCGTCGTGGGATACGACGCGCGCTATGGATCGCACCAGTTTGCGTTGGATACCGCGGCAGTCGTTGAGGCCGGTGGTGGCCACGCCCTCGTCTTTGGGACTGCACTACCGACACCTGTTACTGCATTCGCACTGCGCCATCTCAATGCGGACGCGGCAGTGATGGTGACTGCTTCTCACAACCCACCCGAAGACAACGGCTACAAGGTCTATCTTGGTGGCAAGGTTGTCACGGGAGCCGGTCAGGGCACGCAGATTGTTCCCCCATTTGATGCCCAGATCCTTGAGCAGATCGAGGCTGTGCCATCCGTGGCATCGGTGCCTCGCGCTGAATCAGGCTGGGAAATCATCGGGGATGAGATTGTTGACAAGTACATTGAGCGAATATCCCAGATCGTCCCGGACGGACCCCGTGACCTGAAGATTGTTCTCACGTCAATGCACGGTGTTGGCGGGGAAACCGCTATGAAGGCACTGGACCGGTGCGGGTTCAAGAATGTCACTGTTGTTGCCGAGCAGCACGAGCCGGACCCCGATTTCCCAACGGTTGCGTTCCCGAACCCGGAAGAGCCCGGAGCTCTTGACCTTGCCTTTAAGACAGCGCGCGAAATCGGCGCTGACATCATCTTGGCGAATGACCCTGATGCGGATCGCTCGTCGGCGGCCATTCCTGATGAGTCGTCACCCTCTGGATGGCGTCAGCTCACGGGCGATGAGGTTGGCTCACTTCTTGGTCGCCAAAAGGCTCTGGAAGTCGCGGCCTCCACAGATCCCGGCGAGCTCACTTCAAAGATGCTTGCGAACTCGATCGTTTCTTCTCGCCTACTTGGGAAAGTGGCAGCCGACCTCGGTTTAGGCCATGCCAATACCCTGACGGGATTCAAGTGGATTTCCCGGGTCCCCGGCATTGTTTTCGGCTACGAAGAGGCGTTGGGGTACTGTGTGGACCCCGACTACGTCCGCGACAAGGATGGTATTTCAGCAGGGTCAAAGCTGGCGGCGTTGGCGGCATCCTTGAAAGCCGGGGACAGCAATCTTGGTGAGCTGCTTGATGAGTTGGCCCAGAAGTTCGGTCTTCACGCAACATCCCCCCTGACAATCCGCGTTGATGATCTCAGCCTGATTGCGAAGGGGATGGCAAATCTGCGCGCAGGCGGGCTGACAGAGATCGCCGGATCTCCGGTGGTTACAGCGGTGGACTTGGCTAAGGGTTCCGAGGACCTTCCTCCGACCGATGGGCTTTTGTACATCACTGAGAATGACGATCGCGTCGTTGTGCGCCCATCGGGGACCGAGCCGAAGCTGAAGTGCTATATCGAGGTCATCGAGCCGGTTGCGGATGGCGCGGTTGCCGCGGCGCGCGTTCGGGCCGCTCAGCGTCTCGATGCAATCAAGTTGGCGATGCAGCCGGCGATCGGTATCTGACTGTATGTAGTGGGGGTGGGTCCCACTGGGACCCACCCCCACTACATACCCACCCCCACTACATACCCACATACCCCGAGTCCGCTCTCACACCACATACCCACATACCCACATACCCACACGCTCCATCGGCCCGCTCCCAGGCCCGCTCCCAGGCACGCACACCAACGTAAGGTTGCCGGAATCACGTAAGGTTGCCGCCGTCACGTAAGGTTGCCGGAATCACGTAAGGTTGCCGCCGTCACGTAAGGTTGCCGGGATCCCCTAAGGTTGCCGGGATCCCCTAAGGTTGCCCGTTTCTTGCAAATTTTCGGGCAACCTTACGTGATTGCGGCAACCTTAGAGGCTGGGGCCAAGCGAGCTGAGCCAAGCGAGCTGGGGCCAAGCGAGCCGACCCAAGCGAGCCGACCCAAGCGAGCCGGGCCAGGTGAGCTGACCCCGCTCGGCGCCCGGGCCGAGCCCGCCCTAACGGGAGCGCTAGCCCTGCAAACCGTCCAGCACCGCCGCCGTGCCCGACAGGCCCAGCCGACTCGCCCCAGCCGCAATCATCGCTTCAGCAGCGGCAGCATCACGCACCCCACCCGAAGCCTTAACTCCGATGTTTGGCCCAACCGTGGCACGCATCAGCTCAATCGCGTGGGTGGACGCACCGCCCGCTGGGTGGAAGCCCGTTGACGTCTTCACAAAATCTGCACCCGCGTTCACGGCGGCCTTCGACGTCGCCGTGATCTCATCATCAGTCAGTGCTGCCGACTCAATGATGACTTTGAGAACCACATCGGGAGCTGCATCGCGCACACCCTGGATCTCCTCTTCAACGGCCTCGTAGTCAGCTTCCTTCACGAACGCCAGGTTCACGACCATATCGATCTCATCTGCCCCATCTGCGGCAGCCTGGGCGGCCTCGAATGCCTTCACACCAGCCTTCACAGCCCCCGAAGGGAAGCCGACGACCACAGCCACCTTCAGTGTCTCTGGAACCTCAATGGGGAGCATCGAGGGTGACACGCACACCGAGTAGGCCCCAAGTTCCACCGCCTCATCGATGAGGGCTTGAACATCCTTCGCCGTCGCCTCTGGCTTCAGTAGTGTGTGGTCTACCATCCCCGCAACGTCTTCACGACTGGTCATAATTATCTCCTTAACTACATCTGGTGGGGAGGCATCCGGAACCGGCGCCTCCCCGTTTGAACAGAGCCATTTAACATCGACTCACTTGAATAGAACTATTTGGCATCAATTCGATCGAGAACCAGCGGCGTGACGCTCGTAGGCTTCTCACTACCTATCTCAATCGCACCATCGAGCGCCTCAATGCTACGTGCAAACTTTTCAGGTGTGTCGGTAAAGAGCGTGAGCAGCGGAGAGCCCTTCTTAATGTAATCACCCGGCTTGGCGTGAATCTGAACGCCAGCACCAAGGTCCAGCTTCTCCCCTTGCCTAGTCCGCCCCGCACCCAGGCGCCACGCACAAATGCCAACTCCCCAGGCATCCATGGTCTCTACGTAGCCGTCTGACTCCGCATAGACCACTTCGCTGTGCTTTGCCTTAGGCATTGGGGCATCAAGGTCGCCATGCTGGGCCTCAACCATGGCCCGCCAGTGATCCATGGCGCGCCCATCATTGAGAGCTGCCCGAACGTCCTCGTCTGGCTTTCCTGCCAGCCGCAGCATCTCTTCAGCCAGCAATACCGTCAGGTCAACAACATCACTGGGACCGCCGCCAGCCAGAACTTCAATGGATTCCTGCACTTCGAGGGCGTTACCAATCATCAGCCCCAACGGTGTTGACATGTTGGTCAGCAACGCCGACGTCCGCACACCCGCGTCCGTGCCGAGGGCAACCATCGTCTCAGCAAGCGCACGTGCCTGTGCCTGATCCTTCATGAAGGCGCCGGAGCCAACTTTGACATCAAGAACCAGTGAATCCGTCCCCTCCGCAATCTTCTTCGACATGATCGAAGACGCAATCAGAGGAATGCAATCTACCGTCGCCGTGACGTCTCTCAACGCGTAGAGTTTCTTGTCTGCTGGCGCGAGATCGGCTGAGGCTGCGCAAATCACCGCACCGGGACCATTCTGGCCCAGCATTTCCATCATCTGCTTGTCAGAGACTTCTGCCTGCCACCCCTTGATCGACTCCATCTTGTCGAGTGTGCCGCCGGTGTGTCCCAGGCCGCGGCCCGATAGTTGGGGGACAGCCACGCCAAAAACAGCGACTAGTGGTGCAAGCGGCAGCGTGATTTTGTCGCCCACACCCCCGGTTGAATGCTTATCCGCGGTTGGCCGCCCCAGAGAATCAAAGTTCATGCGGATGCCGGAGTTCATCATCGCGGTTGTCCACGTAACAATCTCTTCCCGGCTCATCCCATTGAGGAAGATTGCCATGGCCAGGGCCGCCATCTGGTCGCTGGTGACAACCCCGCGGGTGTAGGCGTCGATCACCCAGTCAATCATCGGGTCCGAAAGCCGGTTGTTGTCTCTTTTCGCGCGAATAACATCAACCGCGTCAAATGCTTCAGGCATACTCATTCTGCTTCTTCTTCCACTTCCAAGGTTCCGTTACGCTCTGCATCCCAGACGCGGTCGAGGTCGTCGGGACCAAAACCGCCCGGCAGTACCTCTGCCATACTCATGATCCCCTCCGGCATCGCCACCATTAGGGTCTTACCCCCAAATTCAAACAGCAACTGCCGACATCTTCCGCACGGGGATGCAGGTTCTTCCAACCCATCTACGCACGCAAATGCAATCAGTCGGCCTCCGCCGGTTCGTGCGAGGTCGGAGACTAACCCGCACTCCGCGCACAACCCAACCCCGTAGGAGGCATTTTCAACGTTGCAGCCAGTGACGATACGTCCGTCATCTACGAGTGCTGCTGCCCCCACTGGGAATTTTGAATATGGCACGTAGGCCGTTTTCATGGCCGCTACAGCGTGCTCATGTAGTTGGCGCCAGACGTCCTCGTCAATCCTTCTTGTAGTCATGGGACTCCTTTGTCACTAAGTGTTGGTTGGATGAAGAGGCCCGCGCCGGTTGGACGCGGGCCTCAGATCTGAAACTCTATGGGTACGGGACCCCTTCTGCCGCGGGTGGCCTCACCGCCCCGACGAACCCTGCCACCGCAAGGATGGTCACGAGGTAAGGAATCATCAGCAGGTACTCGGCCGGGACCGGAGCCCCAACTGCCTGCATGACAGCACCAAGGTTGGTTGCAAACCCGAACAACAACGCGGCTGTGAGTGCCCCAATGGGGTTCCACCGTCCCAGAATCATGGCGGCGAGGGCGATAAAGCCGTTGCCCGCTGCCATGTCTTTAGAGAAGGCCAAGCCTTGCCCGACGGTGAAGAATGCCCCACCCAAGCCGGCGACAGCGCCTCCGAGAAGGACGTTATGCCAACGGATTGAGTTCACCCGAATGCCGACTGTGTCTGCTGCGCGTGGCTTCTCACCAACCGCACGGAGGCGCAGGCCCCAACGGCTGTTGAACAGCATGAACTGCAGGATGATGACAGCCGCATACATCAGGTAAACCAAAATTGTCTGGCGGAACATAACCGGGCCAATGATTGGAAGGTCCTGCAGGACTGGGATCGCAATAATTGGCAGTCTCTGCGGCTTGTTCAAGTGACTCGAGTTGGACAAGAGAGTTGAGAACAGGAACGAGGTGACACCGAGGGCCAGCATGTTGAGGACGACGCCAACAACAATGTTGTCCGCTCTGTACTTGATGGTAAACAGTGCCAGCAATGCACCAAGAAGAGCACCCGCAATTGGGGCACCAATCAATCCGGCCCACGACGAGCCAAAGATGGAAGCAGTGACGGCACCTGCGAATGCACCAAACAGAAGCTGGCCTTCAATCGCAATGTTGACAATGCCGGCGCGCTCATTGATGACGCCAGAGAGTGCACCGAACACCAGCGGTGTCGCAAACATCAAGCCACCAGCAAGAAGTGACACCACAGGCAGCACGGCCGAGGGACGACCAGCAACTGCTAGAACCAGGAAGCCGATCACGAAGGCCGTGCCGACGACAACTAGGAACCAGCCTGGGACAGGCTTGCGATCAATGGCCAGTTTGAAGGTGATTGCCGCAAACACGAGGCCAATGATCGCCATGATCCAGATTGTCAACGGAGCATTGACGGTGACGGTCCCCATGGCGAACCAGCTTGTCGCTCCGCCAAACGAAATGTTTGACTCTCCGTTTGCAGCAATTGCCATGATGACGGTTGTCAGCGCCATCAGCGCATTGACAACAGGATCTCGCCAAGAGATTGGAAGGACTATGTCTGCGGAGACGCCGGTGCGATCCTCAGATTTCGATGGGGTGGTAGCTACTGTGCTCACGCCACAACTCCTTCCATCTGTGCTGACTTATCCGAGTCTGGCTCGTGTTTTTCTTCAACCTTCGCCACGGTTTGTGCTTTGACTTTCTTTCGTTCACGGGACGCGCGTATCGCTTCGGATGCTGCGATCGTGAGGACGATTATTGCCTGGGTGATGAGAACGATATCCACGGGTATGCCCGCCGACGATTGCATCAGTGCTCCACCAGCGTTTAGCGCGCCAAACAGCAGTCCGGCAAAGAACACCCCGATGGGCCGAGATCGGCCAAGGAGTGCGACCGTGATGGCATCAAAGCCAATGCTGCCGGCCACACCACCAGTGATGGCCTTCTCTGTGCCAAGCACCGGCGCCGTTGCTGCCAAACCTGCGAGGGCGCCTGAAAGCGTCATCGTCATAATGACCACAAGTGGAACATTGATGCCAGCAGTCTTAGCGGCATCGGGGTTGGCACCAGCAGCGCGGATCTCGAAACCAAAGGTGGATCGGTCCAAGAGCCACCATACAAAGATGCAGGCAAGGATCGCGGCAATGATGCTGAAGTTCAGTCGGAATCCGCTGCCAAGTAGCGATGGGTAAACACCGGTTGAGAGGACTCTTGTCGACTTCCCCGGATACCCGTCACCATAGAAGCGCTGTGTCTGCAGCATTGCTGCTAGGAACAGCGCGGCTACCGAGTTGAGCATGATGGTAACAATGACTTCGTTAGCACCCAGCCGAGCTTTCAATATGCCCGGGATGAAACCCCATATTGCTCCGCCGATAATCGCGCCGATAATCGCAACAATGATGTGGACACCAAGGGGTAGGTTCCATGCGAAACCGATGTAACCACCGACCAGGGCACCAATGATGAGCTGACCTTGGACACCAATGTTGAACAGGCCTGCGGTGAACCCCACCGCCACTGCCAGGCCCGCAATAATCAGCGGGGTGGCACGAACGATGGACTCCGTCAGGGGGCGGAAAGCAGCCTGGAAGGAGCTTTGGCGCCAGTCAAAGATTGAACCACGAATCAGCGCCGTGAAGAACCCGGAGAATGCACGCCACGCTTCAGCGAAGAAGTCTCCAGGAGCGGCAAAGAAGTATCCAGCCGCAGCTTGGACTCCCGGGTCGAACATGACGACGATCAGCGCGCCTATCACCAATGCCAGGAGAATCGCCAGAGCGATTGTTCCTGCCGATGGGCTGAGAACACCCTTGATGAAGGACTTCCACCACTGCTTTGCCTCGTTGGGACCTGTGTCCGGCTCTAGAGTCGGGGGCTGCGGGTCAAGAACTGCAGGACTACTCACCGTTATTCTTCCCTTCCTGGCTGGCCGGAGCGCCCGCCTGTGCGATGGCATCCTCATAAGGAATGCCAGCCATCATCAAACCTAGGACGTCCCTGGGTGTGTCCGGCGAAACGATCCCGACTACCCCACCGCGGTACATAACTGCGATTCGATCAGCCAGGCTGTAAACCTCATCCAGCTCCGTTGACACAACGAGGACCGCGGTCCCCCCGTCGCGCTCCTCAATGATGCGCTTGTGAACGAATTCGATAGCGCCAACGTCAACACCTCTGGTGGGCTGAGATGCCACCAGAACCTTGATCGGCCTGGAGAGCTCGCGAGCCAGAATTGCCTTCTGCGCGTTTCCGCCAGACAGGGTTGAGATGGGGTCTTCAACGTTGGTTAGGCGCACGTCGAACTCCCGCGTCACCTTCTCAGCGCTTTCCTTGATGATTCCCGGGTGCATATTGACACCGGTTGCGTAGGGCTTTTGGTCGTAACGGTTAAGAATCAAGTTCTCCGCGATGGAGAAGGTGGCAATCATTCCGTCTGTCGATCGGTCCTCTGGGACGTAGCCGAGGCCGTCACTGAAACGCTTCTTAATGGAGACGTTGTTTACGTCAGTTCCGGCAAGGTTGATGGTTCCACCATCGATGCTCTGAGTACCAACAATCGCCTCGCAAATCTCAGTCTGTCCGTTGCCTTGCACGCCGGCAATACAGAGGACCTCCCCGTTGCGAACCTCAAAGGAAACATGATCGAGGGCGGTAAATCCGTCCTCGTCCACCAGTGATACCTCATTGAATGCGAGGCCGACTTCACCAAGTTTGGGTGGCGTCTTCTCAACTTCCAGGCTGACTGGGCGTCCCACCATCATCGAAGCCAGATCCTTCTCAGAATCCGTTGGCTTCGCCTGCCCCACCACTTTGCCGCGACGGATAACGGTAATAGTGTCCGCAACGGCGCGAATCTCCCGCAACTTGTGGGTGATGAAGACGATTGAAGTACCGGACTCCTTTAGCTGCTTCATGATTGATATGAGCTCGTCAGTTTCCTGAGGTGTCAGCACCGCGGTCGGCTCGTCGAGGATCAGCACTTTGGCGTCCCTGGAGAGGGCCTTGATAATCTCAACCCTCTGCTGGACACCAACAGGGAGATTCTCGATTATAGAGTCAGGCTTGAGTCCGAATCCGAACCGATCAGACAGCTCAGTGACTCGCGCACGCGCTTCCTTGAGGTTGAGGATTCCGCCGACGCCCTTTGTAGGCTCGTAGCCAAGCGAAACGGACTCTGCAACCGTGAACACGGGCACAAGCATGAAGTGTTGGTGAACCATGCCAATCCCAGCTGCCACGGCATCACCGGGCCCGGAAAAGTGGACGGGTTCGCCGTCTATAAGGATCTGACCTTCATCAGGTTGGTAGAGGCCGTAAAGCACGTTCATCAACGTTGACTTACCAGCACCGTTCTCACCTAGCAGAGCATGAATCTCTCCAGGTTTGACCGTGAGACTGATTGAGTCGTTCGCTACCAATGGTCCGAAGACCTTCGTGATCCCTTTTAGCTCAAGTTCCACATCGATCCCTTCATCGTTGTAGGGGTAACCAGAGTTTCTGGGGGTAGGGAAAGAGACTACACAGTCTCACGGCACAATTCCATTTGCACCGCCCCTACCAACTAGTTTTTCAAAAGACTCCCTCAAGCATAGATTGACTTTGAGTGTCTTCTCTGCATCTTTGCGCTTGAGGCAACCGTGGGGACAGAAAGCGGGGGTCCGGTTTCCCAGACCCCCGCCAACCTAATCAGTTAGGGCACTGTCGTGCATCCTGACTTATGAAGGTGTGTTGACAGACTCAACAACAATGGTGCCGGAGATGATGTCGGCCTTGAGTCCCTCAAGCTCCTCGTTCAGCTCTGGTGAAACCTTGTCCTCGAAATCGTGCCATGGGGCAATACCCACGCCACCGTTTTCAAGGGTTCCAACGTATGCAGCTGAGGTAAAGGAATCATCAACAACTGACTGAATGGCATCGAAGACAGCAGCGGAGATCTGCTTCATCACTGAGGTGAGGATCACGGAAGCATCATCCGGGTTGGTGAGAGCGCCATCGGCGTCTACCCACACAACCATGGTGCCTGCGTTTTCCTTGGCAGCTGCCAGTGAGCCTGCACCAACGGGACCTGCAACAGGCATGATTACGTCTGCGCCCTGCTGGATAAGCTGCTCAGAGAACTGCTTGCCCTTAGAAACATCTTCGAAGTTGCCAGTGGCCATGCCGTCCTGTGCGGCCTTGTCCCAACCGATGACCTCAACGGCCTCAGAGTGAACTTCGTTGTACTTTTCAACACCATCGACGTAACCATCAGCGAAGATAGCGGTCGAGGGAAGGTTCATACCAAGGAATGTGCCAACCTTGCCCGTGGTGGACATTGCAGCTGAGGCGTAGCCAGCCAGGTACGAAGCTTCAGCCGTGTTGAACAACAGCGGCTTGGCGTTGTCGTGCTCAGCGTTGAAGCCGGAGTCAACCAGAGCGAACTTGGTCTCTGGGTAAGCAGCAGCAGCCTCATCCATTGCATCGGCCATCAGGAAGCCAACACCAATGATGATGTCGCATCCGCCCTGAACCATGTTCTCAATGTTGGGGATGAAGTCGGCGTCGGACGAGGACTCAGCCTGGTCAACCTGGACACCGAGTTCTTCCTTCGCGCGCATCAGGCCGTCGTGGCCCGACTGGTTGAAGGACTTGTCATCAAAACCACCGGAGTCAGAGACCATGCAGGCCTTGACGTCGGTGGTGGTTTCAGCAGCCGTGCCTCCGGATTCGCCGGACTGGTCGGCTGGTGCACTTTCGGGGGCCGAGCCACAGGCTGCAAGACCCAGTGCTGCAACGGCGGCCAGAGCGCCGAATCGCATTGTCTTCTTCACGTATTCCTCCTGGTAGAGATTCTTCTATGCCCGTCGTGATCAGGGGTGCGTAAAACACCGCGATCGCTTGGGGTCATGATCGTAGCCTAACCACGGAGTCGTTGCTCACCTAACGAATGACAGTCATCGACGTGAACCGCAACAATTTTGTGATCCTTGCAATCTGGATCACTATTTGAGACAAAGGTCTCCTATGTGAATCTTTCGTTCCCCCGCGAATGCAAAGTATCGACAACTTCCTTCACCCTCTGTGCCTGTTCTCTGGTGGTAACCAGTAACGCATCCTCGCAGTCCACGACGACTGCACCCTCGATGCCCACCACCGCGATTACCCTGTCCGAATGTCCACTAACGAATGCCCCGTCCGAATCGATGAGAACTGGAATCGCACCCGTTCCCCTTCGTAACGCGCCGTCACGACGCATATCCGCAAGTGCTGCGAAGTCGCCGACGTCGCTCCATGCAACCGCAGGTGGCGCGGCCACAACGGCCACTCCCCCGTCCTCGGCCACAGGTTCTGCCAGGGCGTGGTCGATGGCGATTCTGGGCAGGTCATTCCACGCCATGTCGATCTGCGACGCGACCTCAGCGTCGACACCACCCCACAGCGACGCCAGTGTCCCAAGAGTTGTGGCCATCCGCGGGTGGAGCCTCCCAAGGTGGTCGAGGACGGTATCGGCACCCATAACGAACATGCCCGCATTCCACAGGTAGCCGGATGCAACGTACTGCTCTGCGACACTGCGTGGGGGCTTCTCAACAAACTTGGAGACCAGCTGCGCCCCGGGTGCCACTATCTGATCGGTTGCCTCAATGTACCCAAATGCCGTCGAGGGCGAAGTTGGCTCTATACCGATCGTGGTGATGTAGCCGCGACGTGCCGCAAGGACCGCGTCAAGGACAACGCTGCGAAAGGCGTCCTCGTCCCCAATAGAGTGATCCGCGGCGAACGAGCCAACTATGGCATCGGTTCCATACTTTTGTGCGACGAGGGCGGTCGCCAAGCCAATCGCCGGCATTGAGTCACGGCCCGATGGCTCCGTCACCACCGAGACGTCGAGGTCGGAAGACAGCAGGCCGGCATCCTTCAACCGCCGGATCTGCCCTTCCACTGCTTCGGTGTGCGCAGGTCCGGTGACGATGGTCACAGAAGCAGATATTGGGGCTAGACGGAGGATCGTTGCCTCGAGAAGCGAAACACCCTGCCCCAGCAGGTCCAGAAGAAACTTCGGCGCCCCTTGACGCGAAAGCGGCCAGAGCCGGGTTCCAGCACCCCCGGCGGGAATGATGGAGTGCAGCGCCGCATCGGCACTTGCTTGGCTCTGGCCACTTTGCACGGAAGTTCCTTCCTAAATCTCTGGCGCGCGGGCTTTAGTCCTTTTCGACTGCTGCCTCAACCTCAGCTTCTGCATCGGCCAGTGCGGATGCCTCTTCCTCAGCGGTGTCTGTAATTGCCACGACCGACACGATGTCGCGGGTCAGGAGCTCTTCGCCGGCTTCAACACCCTTTGGCAACGCAATATCCTCAACGCGAACGACTGAACCCTCTTCGAGGCCCTCAACCGAAACTTCGATGACATCCGGGATGGAAATAGCGGGGGCGGACACAAGAAGTGTGAACTCTTCCTGCTGCAGCTGGTTTCCAGCGGCTGGCTCCCCAACCAGTGAGATCGGCACCTCGACCTCAACGCGCTCGGTCGCGGAAACCGCGAGCAGATCGACGTGAAGAATATCGCGACGCACGGGGTGACGCTGAATGGCCTTGACCAGGGCCAACTGGCTCTTCGTACCATAGTTGACCGACACGACTGCGTTTGCGGAGTCCTTCGTCAGAAGGAATACCTCGTGGCCGGGCAGGTCCAGGTGAACCGATTCGTGTCCATGTCCGTACAGAACCGCCGGGATCAAACCTTCGCGGCGTGCGCGGCGAGCCGAACCCTTGCCGACCTCTGTGCGGACTGTGCCCTTGATGCTGTTCTCAGTTACAGGAGCCATTTTCTCTTCACTTCCCATTCTCGTGTGGCGGCGGGAGCGCTGACGTCCCCGGGCCGCTTCCTTGCAATGCCCGACGACCACCTGCGAAGAGATGCTCAATCCTGTCGATCACGGAGCACAATGTCTCCCTCGCCAGGCAACCAAACCAGCCTAGCGAGGAACCACGCGCGCAATCAACCCTCAGAGTGCGGGGTGAATCACCCTACGCTTCTCCATCAAACATCGATGTTACCGAACCGTCCTCGAACACTTCGTGAATGCCGCGCGCCAGAAGGGGCGCCACCGAAAGAATGGTGAGCTGATCAAACTGCTGCTCTGGACTAACCGGCAGGGTGTCAGTAATGATCACTTCTGAGGCGCCGCAGGACGCAAGCCGCTGCGATGCAGGTGCCGAAAGAACGCCGTGCGTGGCGGCCACAATCACCTCATCGGCGCCCTCCTGGAAGAGAACACGCACCGCTTCGGTGATTGTGCCAGCGGTATCGATGAGGTCATCAACAATTACACACTGTCGCCCTCGGACATCACCGACAACGCGGTTGGCGACCGCAACGTTGGGCCTAGAGGTATCCCTGGTCTTGTGAATGAAAGCCAGCGGACAGTTCGCAAGTTTCGCGGCCCACTTCTCTGCCACACGGATCCGTCCAGCGTCCGGGGAGACAACTGCAACCTTTTCAAGATCGATACGTTGACGCACGTAGTCGACGAGGACGGGCATAGCCCAAAGGTGGTCGACGGGGCCGTCGAAGAAGCCCTGAGCCTGGGCGGCGTGCAGATCAACACTCATAACACGGTCAGCACCGGCAGCCTGGTACATGTCCGAAACCAGCTTGGCTGAGACAGGTTCACGACCCTTGTGCTTCTTGTCTTGGCGAGCGTAGGGGTAGAACGGCGCCACGACTGTAATACGCTTCGCGGAGGCCCGCTTAGCCGCATCAATCATGATCAACTGTTCCATCAGCCACTTGTTTATGGGAGCTGTCATGGACTGGACAATAAAGACATCCGCGCCGCGCACCGACTCGTTGAAACGGAAGTAGATTTCCCCGTTAGCAAAGTCATAGGCGGTGGTGGGAATGACGTCACACCCTAGGGCGTTGCCAATCTGCTCGGTCAACTCCGGATACGCACGGCCACTGGCAAGGACCAGACGCTTCTCTCCGGTTGTAATAATCCCGCTCACTTGGTTGCCCCTTAGGTTGCGCGAGTCTCACATGTCGCTCCGCCCCCAGGATTCGAACCCGGACTAAGGACACCAAAAACCCCTGTGCTGCCTTTACACCAGGGCGGAAAGCAACAGCCATTCTGTCACAGGCTTGCCCGACAAGAAAATTGTGCCCACTGGACTAACCTTGACCAGTGGCTCATCTACTTGGCGTCGAAGACGCGACCGTCTCATTCCCTACCCATACCGTGCTTGATAGCGTCACCCTGGGCATCGGAGACGGGCAGAGAATCGGTATCGTCGGCCGCAACGGTGACGGCAAGACTACCCTATTACGCCTGATCGCAGGTGATTTGACCCCCGACAGTGGAGCCGTGGTGCCACGTCGCGGGCTGCGCGTGGGTTACCTGTCACAACGTGATGATTTTCCCGCGTCACTCGAGGTCGGGCAAGCCATTGTCGGCGACACCCCCGAACACGTGTGGGCGAGCAATCCCACAGTTCGTCAGGTCATAGACGGGCTGGTCGCGGACCTTGACTGGCACTCTCCCATCGGGAGCCTCAGCGGCGGACAAGCACGCAGGGTTGCGCTGGCGGCCCTCCTTGTTGACGAGTGGGACATCCTTATCCTTGACGAGCCCACCAACCACCTCGATCTGCAGGGTATTGCGTGGCTAGCAAACCACCTGAAGACCCGCTGGTCCAAATCTGCTGGTGGCCTTGTCGTTGTCACTCACGACCGCTGGTTCCTAGATGAGGTTTCGACCGATACCTGGGAAGTTCACGACGGGATTGTGGAACCGTTCGAGGGCGGGTATGCCTCATACGTCCTCCAACGTGTGGAACGTGACCGGATGGCAAGTGCGACGGAAGCCAAGCGGCAAAACCTCATGCGAAAGGAACTGGCCTGGCTACGCAGGGGCGCGCCCGCCCGCACATCGAAGCCGAAGTTCCGTATCGACGCGGCCAACGCCCTCATCGAAAACGAACCGGCCCCCAGAGACAGTCTGGAGCTCAGCCGACTTGCGACGGCCCGCCTGGGGAAAACCGTTATCGACCTCGAGGATGTCTCCTTCTCTTACGACCCTGCTAAACCAATCCTCAAGGACGTTACCTGGCGTATCGCGCCCGGTGAGCGTGCCGCCATCCTCGGGGCGAACGGCGCGGGCAAGTCCACGCTGCTCGGTTTAGTGTCCGGCGCTCTGGAACCGACTAGCGGAAGGGTCAAGCAGGGCAAGACCGTAGAAATGGCGGTGTTGGATCAGCAGTTCTCTGCCCTTGCAGATATTGGCGATGATCGAGTCCGTGAGGTGCTTTCCCGCACCAAGACCACGTTCGAGGTCGATGGCAAAGAGCAGACTCCCGCGCAACTACTGGAACGACTCGGCTTCAAGACCGCTCACCTCCAGTCCCGAGTCCGTGAGCTCTCTGGTGGACAGAAACGTCGGCTGCAACTACTGCTGATCCTGCTCAGCCAGCCCAACGTCCTCATCCTCGATGAGCCGACCAACGACGTCGACACCCAGATGCTCACTGCACTGGAGGATTTGCTGGACACGTGGCCCGGAACGCTCATCGTTGTGTCGCACGACCGCTACCTCCTCGAGCGTGTCACCGACACGCAGTACGCCGTCCTTGACGGAGGTTTCCGTGACCTGCCGGGAGGTGTCGACCAGTACTTGACACTTGCCCAGAAGTCCGCGGACACTTCTGAGCCGTCAGCTACGCCGCCTTCCTCGAGCGGCGCTGAACTGCGCGCCAAGGAGAAGGAACTCACGTCAACGGAGCGAAAGTTGTCAAGACTGGAGACGCAGGTCGCCAAGCAGCACCAAAGGCTCGCTGATCACGACCAAACGGACTTTGAGGGCCTTTCCAAACTAACTGGGGAACTGCACCAGCTCACGGAGGAGAAAGAGGCACTTGAGGAGCAATGGTTGGAGCTTTCAGACCTGCTCGGATAGCCGCCGATGTAGCCGAACCCTAGCGCACTCGAACCTTGGCTAGTGTTTCGACGTCCGCCACAAAACGTCCGTACTCGTCCAGAGCCTCCTGCAACGGGCACACTACGGCAGTCCCCATAACCGCTGCCACCTGGGCATTCAGGTCCTCCTGCACCCGGCGTCTGGTTCGCCTCCCACCGCTGCGTAGCAGCAGTCGGCCGAGGACGCCCAGCAGCCACCCGAGCAGCAGACCCCCGGCCAGAAGTGTCGTGGGGACGGCGATCGGCCCCCAATAGGGAGGTTCGGGAAGCACGATCTTCACCAGTCCAGCCACCCAGTAGGCTGCAAGCCACACAAGACCAACAGCAGCGGCGGCGGCGAGCAAGACCTGCAGACCAGCGGCCGCCCGCCACCACAGAGGGGGACGCACGTAATCATCCTGCGACTTGACCAGAACCCCATCCATGGCGCGCGCCGCGTTCACCGCGCCACCCTCGGCCTCGGCAACCACCTGATTACGCCAAGCTGTGGGGAGACCGGTAGTCCCCGCCCGCGCATATCTCCGCACCGCAACGCGAGTTGTTGCCTGCTGGGTATCTGACAAGACCAGGGACGAAGATGCCGCAAACTGGGACTCCCCCGAACCCTGAAGATGAAGCCGCTTGAGCGGGTCGGGTCGCCTTGAGCGGATCCACCGCGTCCACACCCATCCCACGCTCTTCACCCCCCTGTGGACATACGCCTGACCGGCAGCGCGAGCCACCGTGTCAGCTCCAAGCGCACGTGAAAGGGAACCGCTGACACCATCAAACCCGGGAAGACTCGCGGGTGCCACCAGTGCGCCACCTTCGTCCTCGGCCGCCCTCGTGAACAAGGTGGCTTGTGAACGCAGATCGGCGGCCAAACGTTGCGCGGCAGCCCGCTTCGTGGCAGCCACCGCCACGATCTCATCCCTCAACTCCGCAACTCCGCGCCCCTCCATGGCCGAGGTGACACGCACCTCCCCGCGGAATCCCCGCTCATCAAGAAGCTGGTGGAGGTGCTGTTCGACACGGAGCGCATCATCGACTCTGAGAAGGTCCACTTGGTTCAACACAACCGTCATCCCGCCAGATTGCTCGCGCAGACCAGAAAGGAACTCCAAGTGAAGTACCCCATCCGCGTACTTCTGGGGGTCAACCACCCAGACAACCACATCTGCTTGGGAGATGAGCCGTTCGGCCACAACCCGGTTCTGCACTTCAGTTGAATCAATGTCAGGGAGGTCGACAAGAACGAGGTCGGAACCTGCAAGCCACGGCACATCAGAAGCCTGGTGTCGCGTCCTCACGCCGAGCCAGTCAAGCAGTGCCGAACAGTCGTTTCCATACACCGCAAGCGGCTCCGAAGTAGTTGGCCTCGTCACCGCGACACGTGCAAGATTTCGCCCTATCACCGCGTTGAACAGCGACGATTTACCCGATCCCGTAGCACCTGCGAAAACAACAACCGTCGACTCCATGTCAACGCAGCGTCGTCCCGCGATCTTCTGGCTCAGCGCTCGCGCATGTTCAGTCACTGAGGCTGCCAGTTTACCTTGGCTGAGAGCTGTCGCGTTCTCAAGTGCGACACCGCCCTCCACGAGCGTCACCGCCCTCACTGCCACTGCTCCGTCCGTAAGGCATCACGAACCGCCGCGAACGAAGCCGTAACGTTTGCGGGACCATCAATGTTGATACCGTACTGGTCCACTGCCGCGAGCAGAGAATCAGCATCCTTTTCAAAGAAGTGCGCGGTTTTCTCCGAGAGATCCTCTCTCGCCCTCGCCGTCATCTTTCGCACTGCATCATCCCCAAAGACGGCCTCGAGCACACGTTGAGCAGCAACTGCAGTTCCCCCAGCAACCGCCAACTCTGCACCGGTGAGCCCGGCCGTTGAAGCAAAAATCACCACCATGAGTGCCGCACCCACCACGTTTACCCCGACAGCAAGCAACCTCGCGGTCGTCTTTTTATCCTTACCCGTTGACGACACCATTTCGACGAGGTCGCGCTGCCATTGTCGGACTGCCTCCGCCGCGTCGACTTCGCGCTCTTCAGAGCTGCGCAGGCGCAATGCCGCGAACTCCGCCACCTCGGCGGATTCGGTGCGCGACGCCCACTGCAGCTCCACGTTCGCTATCGCTTCCTCCGCTGTGGAAACTAGAGAGGTCAGAAGCGAATCCTCGACTGCCAAATCCACTGCCGAGGCCGATGATGCCTGGCGTTGAATACGCAACCACCCTGCTAGGCGGTCACGGACTGACGACACACCACTTTCAAGCTTGCGCATCCATTCGCCAGTCCCCACAACCTCTTGCCAGCGAGCAAGGACCTCCCCGCGCAGCAGTGTCCCGTCCTCAAAGGAAACCTCAACAGTCCCGCGTGACCGCGCGAAAGCGGCGGCCACCTCCTCTTTCATCCGTAAGGCCGCAGCAGCTTGCTGCTCCAGTGCATTAACGACGTCCGACTCGCGAAGTAGGAGGGCGTTAGTTGCCCCTTCCAGGGTCTGACGTGCCACAGCTGCCCGAGAGGCGGCGCTTGCGGCAAGGCTCAGCAACCACTCCCGCAGAGGTGCGAGCTCCGCTTGCGGTATCAGTCCGTCCTCATCCTTGTACTCTGTGACCGTGAAAATCGGTACGCTGCCCAGCCCCTCTTTATCAAGGTGTTTGGCGAGGTCGGGGAGGATTTCCCTCTGTGTCCCCGCCGGCATTCGATTAACAACAACGCCGAGGACGATGTTGCGGGATGCGGCCTCGGCCAGAAGCTTCCAGGGGATTGCATCCGAGTAGCGGGCAGCCGTGGTGACGAAGATCCACATGTCGGCGGCGGCAAGGAGTTGCCCAGCAAGGCGACGGTTAGCCTCGACGACCGAGTCGATATCCGGGGAATCCAAAATGGCAAGCCCGTGGGGAACAGCGGGACTCTGGACCAGTTCCAGGCTGCTTGCGCCGGGCTCACCTGCCTGTGAGAGGGGATCGGGAACAACTTGGCTAGTGCCTCTTGAACGGGACAGGCGAGCCAGCCCGGGGAGGATCCTCTCAGAGGAAAACCAGGCTCCGTCCTCGACCGCATGTACCAGTAGGGGGTCGCGTGTGGTGGGCCGGATTGCGCTTGAACGTGCAACGTGTTCGCGGACCAGGGAGTTGACTAGCAGCGACTTGCCCGCTCCGGTGGAACCCCCGACAACAGCCAGGAGCGGTGCATCCAAAGAGGTGTACCTGGGGAGCAGGTAGTCATCAATTTGCTGGGCTAACTCAATGGAGGTTTCCGTGCCTTCTTGAGCGCCGGGGCATCGCAGCGGGAAGCGCGCTGCTGAAAGCGTTCGGCGCAGTTCGTCAAGGGCGGGTGCAACATTGCTCACGGAGTCAGACTACTTGGGGTTGAGACAGAATCAGTACAGTGGAGCAGCGAACTTGACGCAATCAGACAGGACCGCACCGGTAATGTAGCGTTGTGTCCGGCAGTTCGGTGAGCGGAAGAGAATATGGAAACTATCTACACGGCGATTGCGGAAACCTTTGAGTTGTTGGGCACCCTGACAATGGTGCTGGGATTCATCATCGCCCTGGCCCTCGCAGTCCGTTCCCTGAGCCGCAAAGAGGGTGGTGCCAAGGCGTTCAGCACACTACGGATCACCATCGGAAGTGCGATCTTGCTGGGCCTAGAGATCCTGGTTGCGGCAGACCTGGTGCGCACAATCACTTCGAAGCCATCGATAGAAGAGGCAGTGATCCTGGGCCTCATCGTCCTCATCAGAACCATCTTGTCCTGGTCGATCCAGATTGAGATCGAGGGCGTTTTGCCGTGGAAGCGTGCGCTCCTAGAGAGCGGCGGCTCCCTGATGGTCAAGCAGATCAAAGCAGACCATGAGCTGCAGGTTGCCTACAACGACAGGCCGGAGGGCTCGGCGGGCTAGACCTCGCACGCGCCCAGCCCCGGCCCCAGCCCGTGGCCGGAAGTACCGGAGTCAGGGCCAGGGCGGATGGCTAAGACGCACACCACTTCGGGAGGGCCTCCTCAAGGCGAGCCCCCTCTGTCGGCCCCCACATCACCGCGGTCCCACTCACTCGTGGCAACGCCTCAAGACGTGCGGCCACGTCTTGCGCCGATTCTTCACTGTCGACTAGGGCGACCAGGGTCGGCCCCGACCCTGACATCATCCACGGAATGCCCAGATCGGCAAGTACACGGGCCGTGGCCGCCAGGTCAGGGCGCAGACTAAAGGCCGCCGACTGTAAGTCGTTCACCAGTGCAGAAGCGACCTCGGTCCCCGGGGCAAGGAGCGAGCGGCGCAGTCGCGGATCGATCGATCTCCCAGCATCGAATTCCGCTGGTCCCCCCAAGTCGTGCCCCGCCCGGGCGGCTGCATCAAAATGGTTGAACACCGCCGGTGTTGACAGACCCTCATCGGAGAAAATCGCAACCCACCACCGGGATTGCGCACTTGGCGATGACGTCCCCGGGTCGAGTTGCTCCATGTGGTTACCGCGACCCAGGCCGAGGGCGATCCCCCCGACAAGGCAAGCCGGAACATCGGCTCCCAGCGTTCGTCCCAAACGTTCGAGGTCGCACTGCGCTACCGGGTCCGACGCCAGCGCATTCATCGCCACCAACGCAGCCGCTGCATCCGCTGATCCACCTGCCATACCGCCGGCCACAGGAAGTGTCTTGTGAATCGTGATTCGCAACAAAACACCCGGTCTCGCAAGGAGTTGCGCCGCGCGGAAAGCCAAATGTCCAGGTCCATCGAACTGTGCGAAAGCCTGTGTCGCCACCGGGTCGAACCGCGGTTCACGCGAACCGGGGCCAACCGAGTAAACCCTGGTGTGCACCTCGATCCGCGTTGTGGTCACCGCACCGATTGGCGAGCCTGCCGTGGCTGCGTCGTGCTCTTCGACCTCGACATACTCCCTGAGACTGATCCCCTCAAAGACACTGCTCAGCGGATGGTAGCCGCTCTCATCAACCTCTCCCACCAGCAGAGCCAGATTGATTTTCCCCGGAGCGGAAGCAACAACCCTGGTCACCGCTGCACCCACGCCCTCGCCAAGGCCACAAAATCGTCAATCTCCAGGGCTTCCGGTCGAGCTTCCGGGCTAATGCTGGCGTCTGCGAATATGCGTCCCAGTTCGACGCTATCTGGGATGAGGCTTCTCAGGGAGGCCCGCACCATCTTGCGTCTCTGTTCGAATGCGGCATCGACGAGGGCGAAAGTAGCGTCTCGAAGCTCCGTGCCGCCGCGGGACGTTGAACTAACAGTGGTTCGAACCAACGCGGAATCAACGTTGGGGCGCGGCCAAAACACGTTGGGACCAACTATGCCCACCCGTGAAGATTGGCCATACCAGGCCAGTTTCACCGTGGGGGCCCCATAAGTCTTGGACCCCTTCGGGGCGACGAGGCGGTCAGCAACTTCCCGTTGCACCATCACCAGGGCTGACTCGAGCGACGGGAGATTAGCGAGGGCGGTCAGGAGAATAGGAACCGCGACGTTGTAAGGAAGGTTGGCAACCAGCGCACCGGGGGCCTGAGGCAGATCACTGGCCCGCAAGTCGAGGGCGTCCATGTTCACAACGAAGACGCGAGAGGCCCAGTCCCCACCCCGAGCCTCCACCGTCGACGGAAGGGCCCGTGCCAGGCCCCCGTCCAACTCCACAGCCTCAACAATGGCTCCTGCCTCAAGCAGACCCAAAGTTAGCGACCCCAGCCCTGGACCGACCTCGAGCACCACCTGACCCGGTGTCACACCAGCCTTAGCCACTATCTTGCGGACAGTACCCGCGTCATGAACGAAGTTCTGCCCCAGTTTCTTGGTGGGCATGATTCCGTGTGCTTCGGCCAGTTCGCGGATCTCTGCAGGGCCGAGCAGACGGGATGACGACTGCTGATCTACCAACTCGTCACCAGGTCCCGTACAGCCTGCGGGAGTTTGCCATCAGAATCGCGCATGCCACATCATCCGTTACCTCCCAGAGTTCAGCAATTGCTCGAACCGTGTAAATCATTGAGTAGGAAGCATTCGGGTCTCCGCGGTGCGGCACAGGAGTGAGGTATGGAGCGTCCGTCTCAACCAAAACCAGCTCCCTGGGCATCTCAACCAATGCTTCGCGGAGGTGCACATTCGCGGGATACGTCAACATGCCGGAAAATGACGCATACCAGCCTCGCGAGGCCACCTCCCGCGCCATTTCGGCGTCTCCCGAAAAACTGTGAAACACAATCGGTTGGTTGCGACTAGCATCCGCATCCAAGAGCCGCACGCAGTCGCCGTGTGCGTCACGATCGTGGACCTGAACCGGCAGGTTATGGATGCGAGCCAGTTCTAGGTGCGCTGAAAACGACTCGCGCTGTGCTTCCCGCCCGGGGTCAGCGGTGCGAAAATAGTCCAACCCCGTCTCCCCAACCGCGACCACCTTTGGGTCGTCGAGGAGACCGGAAAGGTGACTCAGCGCTTCAATCAGAGGCACGTGGTGAGGAAGGATCTCGTGATCGTAGCCGTCCGGCGACTTCTCCAAGTGCCCCGCGTGAAGGGCTGCCTCATTGGGATGAATCGCGAGTGCAACCCTGACCTGCGGATACTCGTGAGCCAACTGCAGGGTCGGCTCCCAATCAGGAACCTCACACCCCACCGTGATGAGAGAAGTGACGTTGACATCCCGAGCCCGACCGAGCTGCTCATCAAGGGGCATTCGGAATCCATCAGCCCTGGGGATTTCGCCCTCGTGCACGGGCAGGTGAGTGTGGTTGTCCATCACCGGGTACGGTAGCGGCGCGCCCTCGGGCGGCCAGCTGCGGGACTTACGTGCCACGCCTACTCCCACTCAATCGTTGCGGGCGGCTTGGGTGTGATGTCGAGGACGACCCTGTTGATCTGGGGAACTTCCGTGGTGATGCGGTCGGAAATGTCCGAAAGGACGTCAAACGGCACTCGCACCCAGTCTGCCGTCATCGCATCCGTGGTCATGATCGGCCTCAGCACGATCGGATACCCGTATGTGCGTTCCCCATCTGTGACACCGACGGAGCGCACGTCTGCCAGCAGGACAACAGGGCACTGCCAAATCTGTGCATCCATGCCCGACTCCGACAGCTCTTCCCTGACAATAAAGTCAGCCTCACGCAAGATGTCGAGACGCTCTTTGGTCAGGGAACCAACAACGCGAACGCCAAGGCCGGGTCCTGGGAAGGGCTGACGTGACACCAACTTGTCGGGCATTCCGAGGGCGCGACCCAGTTCACGGATTTCGTCCTTGAAGAGTCGCCGTAGCGGCTCCACCAACTCAAAGTCGAGATCATCCGGGAGACCACCAACGTTGTGGTGACTCTTAATGTTGTTGACGCCTTCACCCACACCAGACTCGATGATGTCGGGGTAAATGGTTCCCTGAGCGAGGTACTTGACCTCTTGCCCCTTCGCGGCGGCGGCTGCAGCCAGGTCCCTCTGAGCGTCCTCGAACACCCGGATGAACTCTTCGCCAATGATCTTGCGTTTCGCCTCCGGGTCCTCCACACCTTCCAGACGCTTCAGGAAACGGTCTTCGGCGTCGATCGTCACGAGGTCGATTCCACGCGCCGCGGCAAAATCTTCTTCAACCTGTTCGCGCTCACCTTTGCGGAGTAAACCATGATCAACAAAAACGCAGGTTAGCTGGTCGCCAACCGCCTCATTGATGAGGGCTGCAACCACCGAGGAATCGACACCTCCCGAGAGCGCCAGGATCACCCGGTCATCCCCCACCTGTTCGCGCACCTCTTTAATCAACTGCTGCGCAATGGCCTCCGTCGTCCAGGTTGCCTCAACGTCTGCATCTTCAAAAAGAACACGTTCGAGGGCGCCCCTGTCGAACTCTTCCCCCGTCATCTCACGACGGTCCCTTCCAACTAGGACGGAAATCTTTCCACTGTCGTTGTCGGCGAGGACGACGGGAAATTCTTCCGCAAGCGCGGCGAAGTCAAGCGGGCCGGGTTCCTCCAAAGTGGGTTCAAGAGAAGCGAGGTCCCCGGCAATAATCACACATGCTGGTTGCTCACCAAGGAGTCGTTCAGTCGTCCAAGAACGGGGGACAACTTCGGAGTAGACGCCGCAGTCACGCACTTGACGCGCTAGTGCCTGGGCTGAGGCGGAACCAAAATCGACGACAAGGACTGTGGGGAGTTCTGTGGTAGTCACGGGCACATTCTAGCCCCGCATGCGCCCGTGACTACCTAACTCTTCTGCCACGATGCCCACAGGGAGGCATACTCTCCGTGTTGTCTCACTAGTTCCTCATGGCTGCCAAGTTCTGCGATGTTGCCGTCGATCATCACCGCAACTCGGTCGGCGTCTTGAGCCGTGTAGAGACGGTGAGCAATCGCGACAACCGTCCTTCCCTCAAGTACCCGCCCCAACGAACGCTCCAGAGAGCGTGCCGCACTGGGATCCATTAGAGATGTTGCCTCATCTAGCACCAGTGTGTGGGGGTCCATGAGGACGATTCGCGCTAGCGCCAGCTGTTGGGCTCGCCCCGGAGACAGCGGGTATCCGGCCACTCCAACCGCGGTGTCGATGCCGCCCTGAAGAGAATCAACCCAGGTGAGAGCACCAACAGCTCCCAGGGCATCCCTGATCTCTTCATCGGTTGCTGTGGCACGCGCCAGCCTGAGGTTATCGGCGATTGTGCCGACAAACACGTGGTGTTCCTGGCTGACAAGTACCACCTGCTTGCGCAGCTTGTCCTCCGCCAGATCGACAAGGTCGACACCCCCCACTGTGACGTGGCCACTCTTGGGTGGATGAATCCCGGCGAGCATGCGGCCTAGCGTTGACTTACCGGCCCCTGACGGTCCGACCATTGCGAGGGTCTCGCCCTCGACCAGACTAAGGTCAACGCCGTGGAGGACGTCGCGACCTTCCGTGTAGGCGTAGCGCACGTCGGACACCTCAACGTCGTTGTCCACAGGTTCTTTGTCGCTGGCCTCGCGGTCCGGATGAACCAAAGAGACACCAAAGATCCTGCCCAACGAGGCTTGCGAAACCTGCATTTCATCGAAC
The DNA here is from genome assembly GCF_014069575.1 of Schaalia sp. JY-X169. Classification (NCBI taxonomy): domain Bacteria; kingdom Bacillati; phylum Actinomycetota; class Actinomycetes; order Actinomycetales; family Actinomycetaceae; genus Schaalia; species Schaalia sp. JY-X169. Next base: position 606,660 of record NZ_CP059675.1, on the reverse strand, counting down.
CAGAAGGTGAAGTTCCAGATCGGTCCACGCATCTGGTAGGCATACATGGCGACTGCGGCAATCTGCCCAGCGGTGACTAGACCCATGGGAAGCACCCACGCTCCGAGAGCGACCACGATGACTACCGGCAGGGTCGCGAAGAACACCAGACCCACCATAAGGTAGATGCGTTGCCACGCCGTGTAGCGCTCTAGGCGCCACGCTTCACGGATTGCCTCATCGATGCGGTTGTTGCGAATGTCCTGCAGACCAAGAGCGTCAACGGTTTCAGCATTGTCGATGGTCTCGGCAATCGCCCCCGACATCCGCGCCCAAGCACTCGACCCAGCACGGTACGCCGGAAGGGTGCGCGGCAAGTACCACCGCATAACGAAAATGATGGGGATGATTGCTACAAGTAGTGACGTCGCGAGGAGTGGAGACTTCCACACCGACGCCACAATCGTCACGATGATCGATGTAGCCAACACCATGATCGCCGAGATCCCTTGACGCACCATGAACTGCACCCGTTCAACATCGCGGGTAGTCCGACCGAGGAGGTCCCCTGTGCCGGCTTCCTCCACAGTTGAAAGAGGAAGGTTCGTGACAGTTTCGACCAGTTCTTCGCGCATCTGCGCAAAAACCGTCTCACCAAAGATGCGTGCTCGGTACTCAGAGAAGTAGGCCGCAACTGCGCCCACCAGCACCAAGGCAATGGAGATCCCCACCATGGTGCCGACGTACCGTGAGGTTGTCCCCCGACGGATATTGTCAATGATGTCGCCAAGGATCCACGGGAGTCCAACGGTGGCGGTTGCCGCTACCAACTGCAGGGCCACGACCACCCAGAATGCGGCCGCATGGCGGCGAATGAGCCTGATGAGCCCGGCGATGATCTGTCTTCCATTAGCCACGGGGAGTTTCATTGCCCTCACCTGCCTCTCTGTCCACGATGGCGGCGTAGGCCAGAGCCCCCGGCTCGCCACTTTCCGCTCGCGCCTTCAAATCCTGATGTGTTCCACGGGCCTGCTCGGTCCCGTCCCCATCCAGCACAATCACTTCGTCACACTTCTCCAACCACAGCGGGGAGGCCGTAACCACCACTGTGGTACGACCCTGCCTCTCTTCGCGAATGGCCCTGGAGATCCTCTCTTCCGTGTGGGAATCGACGGCCGAGGTCGGTTCAACAGCCACGAGGATGGGTGCGTCTGCGTAGATAGCGCGCGCCAGGGCAACCCGCTGGCGCTGCCCCCCGCTGAGGTTTCGCCCCCGCTCAGTTAGCCAACCGGCCATCCCTCCTGGAAGGGAGTCGAGGACGTCCCCGGCGTCAGCCACCGCCATCGACTTTGCGAGTCGTTCATCGTCAGGGACTCGGTCGGGACGGAATAGGGTGCCCTCTTCACGGGCTGCTTCCTCGATGTGTTCGCGGTACACCAGTTCGGTAACGCCACGCGGTGGCGGAAATTCTGCGGTGTTCCCCCGGAGTCCCGAGTGAAGGGTCCCCCTGAACAACTGGGCATCGTCCTCGGACAGAAGGATCCCCTCACGAACAGTCGCCAACGGGAGGCGACGCACGTCCCTATCCCCGATCCGAACTTCAAACTCATCATTGACGCGAGCAAGACGCTGCGCCACCTGCGACGAAACAGCGGGAAGTGGGGCGACGAGGGCGGTGAGCAGCCCGGGCTTGATAGACACCCCGGTTGCCATATCGGTGAGCGGCGCGGAGGCGAAATCGATTGCTCCCCCGGCTTCTAGTTCCTCTTCACTCTCCAGAAGTTCCTCTGTGGTAGGTGGCTCGACCGCTGAGAAATCAGCAAGCTTTCCGGAACCAATCCAGGCGCGAGTTCCGAGGTATGCAGCCTGACCAGCCACACTGAAGGGCGTGGACAGGTAGGCAGTCATGCCGGCGAATGCCACCAGTTCCCCGACGCTGATCACGCCCTCGAACGTCAAGAACGCGCCCAAACCGGTGATAACCGCGATGAACAACTGCGGCACGGAGGTCCGCGTGATGTTCAGGGCTGCCTGGTTGCGGGCCGCGGCGATCCCTGCGTCCCGCACCCGGTGGGACTGCTCCTTGTAACGAGCGTTGTAGTAGTCCTCTCCACCGACACCTCGCAGCACACGCAGCCCCATCACCGCATCGGTGGAAATGGTGGTGAGCTTGCCTGATTCCTCACGGACCACAGAAAACTTCTTCTGCATGGGCTTGACGAGCAGCGCTATCGAGATCAGCGCGATAGGCAAACCAATGACGACAACTGTCGCCAACAGGGGTGACATCTGGTACATCACAAAGGTGACGACGGTGATCGCCAAGATTGAGGAAACCACTTCCGCAACAAAGAGGACCGCGGCCCCCACCTTGTCTGAGTCATCAATAATCCCAGTGACAACGTCACCCGCGGGCTTATCCTGCTTAGCGGCACGCCCCGCGCGTGAAATGCGGTGGGCAACGGTCCGCGCCGGACCGAAGCAGCCGTTGAGGAATGCGGCAATTTCGCCCATCTGGTTGAAGCCATCACCCAGTGACATCACCAGGATCAAACCTACGAAAAGTGCAAGCCACCCCCAGGTGGGTCCCGAAAGACCAAAGTCGATTGCGGAATCTATCGAACTGCCCATGATGGCGGGAAGCAGTGCACCGATCACCGTGCCAACTGACAGGGCGATTGTTTGAACGATGATCGGACCGCGACATGCCTTCATCACCGCCAGGAGGAAACCCTTCTGTGTGGTGCCGTAAAACAGGGGCGGCCCCTTGGGGGCCTGGAGCATCTTGGGCCACCGCTTTGGAGTTTTACCCAAAGGTGGCAGCTTGATGCCGGCTTCATCCGCGCGCTCTTCAAGAAACTGCGTGGCACCTGAGGCCTCTGTGGGCCCTGAGTTCAAGGGGGAAGTGGGGGAGCTTTTTGCCATAATATGCCTCTAAAGACGTAAAGGTTCCTATAAGAAAAGTCTGATTTGGTACCGAGAGCGCAGATCACTCGTCTCCGCTGGGGAGCCCTTGGGGTGTGGCGCGTCTGTCCGATGGTTACGCTGTCGCTACTGCGACAAAGCGGATCGGACTACCGGAAGTTTTGAGACATAGCCACCACCCTAGCGGCAGGAAAGGGGAAGAAACAAATCAGTGGCGAGCGGTACGATGGAACGTGGAAATGCCCGCGCGCACCTCGTCTGCATGGCCCGCTGTAACTCTTCACTGGGCCAGTAAGGAATAACAGTGTCTTCACGTCTAATAGTTTTAGGTTCAGAGGCCGCAGAGGTCGTCAACCAGGTATTCGAAGATCTTCAAGCAACCCTCGAAGAGGGCGAACTGGGTTCTGATCTGGGCGTCTTCAATGCCTATTCGGGCGGAACCACCGCGGACCTAGTCAAGAATCCCAAGACCGCCCTCGGCGAAAGTGTGGTGTCCCTACGCTCGGCACAGCAGGGCACCGTAATCGTGCAGGGTGTCGGGGCCGTTCCGTCGCCCTCATTCGACCTGCTGGGGTGGAACCTGGATCTGGCGGCAAGTGCTGATCTGTCCGTTGTTTATGCACTGGACGGGGCGGGAATGAGCGCGAATTTGCTGGACCAGGAAATCACTACCTTCCTTGCTAGGGCAAGCAGGCACCACGCGACCGTGGCTGGCGTTGTTGTCTCTGGCGCCCGAGGTGTTGCAATCTCTAAAGACGTAGTCCCCGTGTTCGACGCACCGCTTGCGGCAGATGACATCCACTCCCTTCTTGTAGCGGCGCCTGACGTTGTTACCCCACTGGCATTTCAGGGTGACCTTCTCAAGCGAGCCGCGGCGAACCGGCAACGGATCGTCCTTCCTGAGCCCGAGGACGAGCGGATTCTCACAGCAACTGATGAGCTCCTTGCCCAGGGTGTTGCAGACATCATCCTAATTGGGAACGAGGGCGAGATCCGTGCCAAGGCCTCCGCCCTCGGACTGAACATCGACGGAGCCACAATCCTGGCCACTTCGGACCCCAACCACTTCGAAAAGTACGCGGAAGAGCTGGCGCGACTTCGCGCGGCAAAAGGCATGACGGTCGAGGACGCACGAAAGGTCGTTGCAGATCCGACCTACTTCGCCACCATGATGGTGAAAATGGGCGACGCTGACGGAATGGTGTCGGGTGCGACCCACACGACCGCGGACACAATCCGCCCCGCATTCCAAATCATCAAGATGGCCCCCGGCGTCAACCTGGTGTCCTCCTCTTTCCTGATGCTCATGTCTGACCGGGTCATGGTGTTTGGTGACTGCGCTGTCGTTGTCTCCCCCACCGCGGAGCAAATGGCGCAGATTGCGCTTTCTAGCGCGCAGACAGCAAGAGCTTTTGGTGTTGACCCCAAGGTTGCACTGCTTTCCTACTCGACCCTGGGGTCGGGATCCGGCCCTTCACCCGATCTGGTTACCGAGGCAACGCACTTGGCGCGGGAGGCTGCACCTGACTTGGCGATTGAGGGCCCACTCCAGTTTGATGCGGCCATCGATCCCACGACGGGCAAGCAAAAAGCCCCTGGCTCCCCTGTCGCGGGCGCGGCAAACGTCCTCGTCTTCCCAGACCTCAACTCGGGCAACATCGCCTACAAGGCCGTGCAGCGCACCGCGGGCGCCGTCGCGGTTGGCCCAATCCTTCAGGGGTTGGCTAAACCAATCAACGACCTCTCCCGTGGCGCAACAACTGAAGACATCGTCAACACCGTGGCAATCACCGCCGTCCAGGCCCAGGCACAAGCAGAAGGAAACAAGTAATGCCTCAGACCGTATTGGTTATCAACTCCGGATCCTCATCCCTCAAGTACCAGCTAATCGATCCGGACACTGGGCATTCTGTAGCTCAGGGGCTTGCGGAACGCATTGGCGAGGACGTGGGACACCTGCACCACCGCTACTCGGTGCGCGAAGTTGACATTACTGAACCCATCCCCACTCATGCTGACGCCATGAAGATGATCCTCGACCTCTTCGAAGAGGTCGGCCCCCCACTCGAAGAAGCAAACATTGTCGCGGTCGGTCACCGCATTGTTCAGGGTGGCCGTTACTTCAACGGCCCAGCGCTTGTTGACGACCGGGTGATTCGCCTTATTGATGAACTCTCAACACTGGCACCGCTGCACAACCCGCCGGCTCTGGTTGGAATCAAGGTTGCGCAAGAACTCCTCCCGCAGATCCCCCAGGTCGCCGTGTTCGACACCGCGTTCTTCCAGGATCTTCCTCCAGAGTCTGCCCTCTACGCCCTCGACCGCGACATTGCGGAACGCTACTCAATCCGCCGCTATGGCGCCCACGGAACCTCACACCGCTTCGTATCGAAACGCGTCTCTGAGATCCTTGGCGGCCGCGACCTCAAGCAGATTGTTCTCCACCTCGGAAATGGCGCATCAGCGTCTGCGATTGTGGGCGATCACGCCGTGGACACTTCAATGGGCATGACGCCACTTGAGGGACTGGTGATGGGCACCCGAACCGGTGATATTGACCCGGCCGTCACCTTCTATTTGCAACGCGTCGCAGGAATGTCAGTTGATGACGTCGACGAACTGATGAACCGCCGTTCCGGTCTGAAGGGACTGACCGGCGACAACGATATGCGTCAGGTTCGCGATATTGCCCGCTCCGGTGACCACAGCGCCCGCAAGCGTGCCCGCGAAGCCCTCAACATCTACGTCAACCGCATCGTCAAGTACATCGGTGCCTACACTGCGGAGATGGGCGGCCTCGACGTCCTCACATTCACGGCCGGTATCGGTGAAAATGATATTGATCTTCGCCGCGAGGTCTGCCAAAGGCTTGAGCCTCTCGGACTGCTTCTGGACGAAGAGGCAAACGGTCAGCGCCCGCGCGACGCCATCACGATCTCTCGCAAGGGCTCCGTCGTGCGTGTCATGGTCGTCCCCACCAACGAAGAACTCGCCATCGCCACCCAAGCGATGACGGTGGTCTAACCCCGATGGATACGTACAGGTCAATCTATTGCCATGGGCTGGTCCGCGTTGGCGGTGTCACTGTGCCCGTTCACCTTGCCGACCCGTCCGCAAATGCAGCAGAGGTAATTCGCGCTGCGCGGGCATGTCATGAGGAGGCAGTTGCGGTTGCGGTGTTCCCTGAGTTAACACTCACCGGATACTCCATAGATGACCTGGTTTTCAGCGCTCCCCTGTTGGCGGCAGTACGCCTGGGAATCGATGAGATCGTGGCTGCCTCGGCAGACCTCTTCCCCATCCTGGTTTTCGGCGCCCCCCTGGAACTGCGCGACCGCCTCTACAACTGCGCAGTGGTCGTCCATCGAGGGCGAATCCTGGGAATCACCCCCAAGATGCACCTGCCTGCATACAGCGAGTTCTATGAGAAACGGTATTTTTCAACTCTCGATGCAATCAGCGAAGTGAAGGCGACGCGTTGGGATGGGCGACTGGTGGAGGATTCCGAGGGCGAGGAAGGCGTCTTCCCCTTCGGCTCCTTCCAGGTCGAAGCAAGCGATCTTCCGGGGTTCCGTCTGGCCGTAGAGATTTGCGAGGACGTGTGGGTACCCATTGCACCCTCGTCCGTAGCTGCCCTCCAGGGGGCAACCATCATCGCTAATCTGTCGGCTTCCCCAGCGACAGTGGGGCGAACCTCAACGCGGCACTCTCTGATTGCAGCCCAGTCCCTCACTTCTCTAGCGGCCTACGTCTATTCGGCGGCGGGCTTTGGTGAGTCCTCCACCGATTTGGCGTGGGATGGAGAAACCTTGATTTGCGAGGTCGGGCAGACACTTGCTCATACCACTACGTTCCGTCCCGCCCTCGACATCACCGTCGCGGACGTCGACGTGGACCTGCTGGTGAATCGGCGACGCAAACAGAACACTTTCGCAGACAACGCACACACCGCCGAGGTCGGTGAGCCGCCTGCGGTTGTAAGTGTGGAACTTGCGCCTCCGCGCCACGATGTCGGGGTTCACCGTGCGATTGCTCGCTTCCCGTTCATGGGCGGTGTCGAATCCCAGGTGGATGCCCCGGCGGAAGAGGCGATGGCTATCCAGGTGAGCGCCCTGGTACGGCGCATGGTCGCCATCAACACTTCAAAGCTGATCATCGGAGTCTCTGGCGGGCTTGACTCGACTCTCGCATTGCTTGTTGCGGCGCGTGCAATGGATGAGCTGGGGCGTCCTCGCAGCGATATTCTCGCGTTCACCATGCCCGGTTTCGGCACTTCGGAGAAGACGCGAACGAATGCTGAGATCCTTTCCAACGAGGTCGGGGTGACTTTCGAGGAGTTGGACATACGTCCGGCTGCACGCGCAATGCTCACGGCAATGGGTCATCCTTTTGGCGGAGGGCAGCCCGTGTACGACGTGACGTTTGAGAACGTTCAGGCTGGTCTGCGGACTGACTACCTGTTCCGCTTGGCAGGGCAGAACCACGGGATCGTTGTGGGTACGGGTGACCTGTCTGAATTGGCGCTTGGGTGGTGCACGTTTGGCGTTGGCGACCACATGAGTCACTATGGCGTCAATGCCGGCCTTCCTAAGACCATGATTCAAGAGGTATTACGCTGGGTGATCAGTTCCGAGTCCTTCGGGAAGTCGGTCACGGGCGTGCTATCCAGCATTCTCAACACGGAAATTTCCCCAGAACTGGTGCCGGGTAACGATGGCGGCGGGCAGTCGACGGAGGCTGCTATCGGCCCGTACGAACTGCAGGATTTCACGCTCTACCACCTGCTGAATGCGGGGTTCGGACCGGCGAAGATACTCTTCATGCAAGAGGTTGCATGGGGTGAGAAGTACTCGCGAGCTGAGATGGTGAAGTGGCTGGGGGTTTTCTTCAGGCGGTTCTTTACCAGTCAATACAAACGTTCTACGCTACCGAATGGCCCGAAGGTGATGGCCGGGGGCTCGTTGTCACCGCGCGGTGACTGGCGGATGCCATCGGATGCACTGGCCGCGCCTTGGCTTGCAGAGCTGGAACAGCTCGAGGCCAACCTCAACGGGCTTGAGCCAACGCCCAACACACCGGAACCGGACCCCAGCGCGACTGAACCAGACCCCAGAGCGACTAAACCAGACCTGCGACTCCAAGACGAAGGGACGCCGGAAGCATGACTGTCTTAGTGTTTGTCTTGGCGGTAGCGTTCGGTGTTCTGGCGGGCGCCCTGGCGGTAATCGCGAGGGTTTCTCCCGCCAAGAAGCGCGCCTACTACACGGGCGGGGCTGCGGTTTCCCTGATTCAGGCCCTCACCTTCGGAGTGATGGCGACATACCCTGCGCTGCAGACGGCTGGCTACATCATTGTGATTGCGTTGGTCGGCATCGTCCTCACAGGCATTCTGGTCTACAGAGGTCGCACAACCCAGGTCTAGCGCGTCTGGGCTTCACGGGCGACAGCGGCGACCTTAGAGGCGCGGGTCCTCAAATGTATACGACGGGGCCCAATGTGCGTCTGGGGTCGATACCCCAGACGCACATTGGGCCCCCACACATACATTTGGGCAGCGGGTTAGCTCTGCTTCGGACCCGTCATGGAGTAGACGTCAAGCGCGGCGTCGAGCTGCTCCGAAGTGACTTCCCCACGCTCAACGAATCCAAGGTCCTCAACGGCCTCGCGAACAGTCATATCGTTCTTGACCGAGTGCTTGGCAATCTTCGCGGCATTCTCGTAACCGATCAGACGGTTAAGAGGCGTGACGATCGAGGGTGACGACTCTGCATAGCGGCGGCATGCCTCGACGTTTGCGGTGATTCCATCAACGCAGCGGTCGGCCAAGGTGCGCGAAACATTGCCCAGGATATTTATGGACTGCAGGAGGTTCGCAGCCATAACCGGCAGCATCACCAGCAGGTCAAAGTTGCCCTGCGAACCCGCAAATGCAATAGCCGCATCATTACCGATGACCTGCCCTGCCACCATGACTGTTGCTTCAGGCAGCACGGGGTTGACCTTGCCCGGCATGATTGACGACCCTGGCTGCAGATCGGGAAGGCTGATTTCACCCAGACCCGTGCGGGGGCCGGATCCCATCCAACGCAGATCATTGGCGATCTTGACCAGGGAAACAGCAACTGTGCGCAGCTGCCCGGAAAGCTCCACGAGGGAGTCCTGCGCAGCCTGAGCCTCGAAGTGGTTCGGGGCTTCAGTGAAAGGAAGTCCCGTGTTCTCAGCAATCAGCTCAATAACACGAGCGGAGAAACCCGCAGGCGTGTTGATCCCTGTACCGACCGCTGTCCCGCCTAGAGGAAGCTCCGCGAGCCTCGGCAGTGCGCCCTCGACCCGCTCAACACCGTACTTCATTGCCTGCGCGAAGCCTGAAAACTCCTGGCCCAGCATGATTGGGGTGGCATCCATGAGGTGGGTACGGCCGGACTTGACGACGCCCTCGAACTCCACAGCCTTGTTTTCCAGCGAGTTCTGCAGGGTCTTCAGCCCCGGAAGAAGCACCTCAACTACAGCCTGGTAGGCGGCAATGTGGATTGACGAAGGGAAGACGTCGTTCGAAGACTGAGAAGCATTGACATGGTCGTTGGGGTGCACTGACTTACCCGCAATGGTTGATGCCAGGCTTGCCACGACCTCGTTCGTGTTCATGTTCGAGGACGTTCCGGACCCTGTCTGGAAAACGTCAATCGGGAACTCTTTGTCGTGCTTGCCCGCGATTACCTCATCTGAGGCCTCGACGATTGCCTGTGCGATCTCACCGTCGACGACACCAAGTTCCTGGTTTGCTAGAGCAGCCGCACGCTTGATCTGTCCGAGGGCGGCAATGTGGTGGGGCTTGAGGGTTTCACCGGAAATCGGGAAGTTCTCTACGGCACGTTGGGTTTGTGCGGCGTAGAGGGCATCCTTGGGTACCTTAACTTCACCCATCGTGTCGTGCTCAATGCGGTATTCCGTCATGTTTTTCTCCTTGAGATCGCTTCTCTATTACGTTTGATGCCGATTTGGTTGCGGCTGGTTCAGGCCGAGTGTTGAGGCAACGGCTTGCCATGTCTTTGTTACGTTGGTCTGTAAGGGCTGACCACGACCTCGACCCTTTGCAGATCCTTCACTTCTGCGTATCCAGTCGTTGCCATCGCACGCTTCAGGGCGCCGATGAAGTTCAGGTATCCGTCGTCACGCACCGACGGACCGTAAAGAATCTGCTCAAAAGTGCCCACAGTTCCCACGTGAGCCCGGTGTCCGCGGGGTACCTCGGGGTGGGTGGCTTCCGAACCCCAATGCCAACCACGGCCCGGAGCTTCAGTGGCGCGTGCGAGGGCGGCCCCCAACATGACAGCATCAGCCCCACAGGCGATAGCCTTGATCATGTCACCACTTCGCCCCATACCTCCATCGGCAATGACGTGGACATAGCGACCACCCGATTCATCAAGGTAATCGCGCCTAGCTGCCGCAACATCGCCTATGGCCGTCGCGTTTGGCGCGTGGATCCCTAGCGATTGACGCGTGGAATGTGCGGCCCCGCCACCAAATCCCACCAGAACACCAGCCGCCCCCGTACGCATCAGGTGCAGCGCCGCCGTGTACGTCGCCACTCCCCCGACAACAACAGGGACGTCCAGTTCATAGATGAAGCGCTTGAGGTTCAGGGGCTCACTTCTGCTTGAGACGTGTTCAGCAGACACCGTGGAGCCACGAATCACGAACAGCTCGATCCCGGCCTCGACCGCAGTTCGCCAGTGCCGTTGGGTCCGCTGCGGGGAAAGTCGCCCGGCCACCGTCACGCCGGCAACACGCATCTCCTCAAGGCGCTGACCAATCAGCTCGTCCCTGATGGGTGCGGAGTAGATTTGTTGGAGCCGCGAAGTGATATCGCTATCCGGGGCCCGGACAATCTCTTCCAGAAGTGGAAGTGGATCCTCATATCGTGTCCACAGCCCGTCGAGGTCGAGGACGCCAACGCCACCAAGTCGACCAATCTCAACTGCTGTGCTGGGGCTCATCACGGAGTCCATGGGTGCTGCAAGCACTGGAATATCCAAGTGGTATGCGTCCAGCTGCCATGAGACATTGACATCTTCGGGGTCCCTGGTACGACGCGCTGGTATCAGAGCAATATCGTCCAAGCTGTAAGCTCTACGCCCACGCTTTCCCCTACCAATTTCTACCTCATAGCTCACCCATACAGTCTATTGGGTGTCTCAGCGGAGCGAGGGGACTAAGGGCGGTAGTTCGGATTGTCGGAACCCTGGTAGAGAATGGAAGCATGATAGAAACGACGCAGACAGACGCCCAGAATCTACAGGAGCTGCCGTGGGCCGCTCGCCCCTGGGCAGGCTTTGACACGGAGACCACGGGGGTCAATCCGCACACGGACCGGCTTGTGAGCGCTGCAATAGTCCACCGCATGAGTCCGCTTTCGGGCGAGGGCGAAGGTCGGCACCTCACATCGTTTGAACACCACACTTGGCTTGCGGACCCCGGGGTGGCGATTCCGCCCACGGCCGCGGCAATCCACGGTATTACAACCGAATACGCGCGCAGCCACGGCCAACCCGTAGAAGTGGTTACGGAGGAAGTTGTCGCCGCTTTGGCCGAACACTTCCGTGGTGGCGGAATCGTTGTGGTGTTCAACGCTGGCTTCGACATCCCCCTCCTCGAAGCAGAAGCTGTGCGTCATGACGTGCCAACCCTCAGGTCCCGATTGGGGACGGAAGTGGGGCCAATCATCGATCCTCTCGTCCTCGACCGCGCACTTGACAGGTTTCGCAAGGGGAAGAGGACGCTCTCCGACCTCGCAAACGTGTATGGGATCGAATTACCTTCAGATACACACCAGGCGCATGTTGACGCAGAACTAACCCTGAAAGTGGCAGAGGCACTTATCGCAAAGTTCCCAGTGCTCGCGGAGATGACAGCCTCGGAGGTTCACGATTTCCAGAGGACAAGCCATGCGCGCTGGGCAGAGGATTTTGAGGGCTATTTGAGGAAGCAGGGCCGCACCACAACGATCTCGCGGAACTGGTTCTAGACGGCAGTCCTACCCAACCCGCGGTTGGCGCTCCACCCGACTCGCGGTTGGCGTCCCGCCTGCTGTGTGGTTGATGACCCACCGGACTCGTGGTTGGCGCTCCACCTGGTTCATAGTTGATGACCCACCCGACTCGTGAAATGTATGTGTTGGGTGCTGATGGCGGCCTGGGGTGCATACCCCAGGGTCACTTCGGGTCCCCACGTATACATTTCGCACGATGCGCGGGCTGCAAGGCTGTTTTCACGTGCTGTCAAACTGTTTGGAGACAGTGGGTTGTCATTTGCTTGTTGTTGCGGTTGGTACCGGCACTACCCCGCGTCATAACGGAGCGGGTTACGCCTTACGGAGCGGGTTTGGCTTACATAACGGCGTGATTCAAGGAGAAGCCGGGCAGAACTCGCTCCGTACGGTAGAACCCGCTCCGTAATGCTTGGGAGGCTCTGAGAGGTCGGGCCCAAGCGCCCGTCGCCAGTTCTCAAGTTTCCACCACTGGCACTGCAGACCCTGTGGCGCAACAGTCAAAGGTCCCAATCTCCCACCCCAGGCTCACAGGCAGCTTGACACACACGGATGACGGCCGGAGCGCTCACCCCTGCGGAGTGATCCAGCACTGAGGGACGCTCACCGCTGCGGGGTCATCCAGCATCCCGGAGCTACTTGGGCCTTAGCGAGCCGGTCTGGCGCAACACGACCTCACATCACACCGTTATACCAGCCCCACCGGCTCACTAAGGCCTAGCCCGCTCCTTAAAGCCCGACAGGCCCGCTAGAAAGTGTTCGATGACTTGTAGTTCGGGGCCTGAGCCGTGATCGTCACGTCATGTGGGTGCGACTCTCGCAAGCCGGCGGCGGTTATTCGGATCAAGCGTCCCTTGGCTTGCAGGGCATCCAAGGTCGAAGATCCCGTGTAGAACATCGACTGATGCAGTCCACCAACCAGCTGATTCACGTTTGCTGCAAGTGAGCCTGCGAAGGGGACCTGCCCCTCAATACCTTCTGGGACCAGCTCATCATCACTCTGCGCTTCCGCCTGAAAGTAGCGGTCTTTAGAGAAGGACTTACGACCTCGTGAGCTCATAGCCGACATGGAGCCCATCCCACGATAGACCTTGTACTGCTTGCCGCCACTGAAGACAAGATCCCCGGGGGCTTCTTCACAACCAGCCAACAGGGAACCCAGCATGGCCGTGGACGCTCCGGCGACTATCGCCTTAGCGATGTCCCCTGAATACTGCAATCCTCCGTCAGCAATGATTGGTACATCAGCGGGAGCGCAGACGCGAGACGCCATGTCAATAGCAGTCACCTGCGGAACACCAACACCAGCAACAACGCGTGTCGTGCAAATGGACCCCGGCCCAACGCCCACCTTGACCGCATCGACGCCCGCATCAACGAGTGCGCCAGCGCCCTCTTCCGTCGCTACATTTCCGCCAATCACATCAACGCCGCTGAATCCAGAGTCAGCCTTGATCCGCTTGATCATCGCAAGGGCAAGCTCAGCACCCCCGTTTGCGGTGTCCACAACAAGAATGTCAACTCCCGCATTGGCCAGCGCTTCAGCACGCTCCATGGCGTCACCCCAGTACCCAACGGCGGCTGCAACCAGAAGCCTGCCTGCCGCATCTTTCGATGCCGAGGGATACTGCTCCGTCTTAACAAAGTCTTTGACGGTGATCAGTCCCGCTAACCGTCCACCCCCATCAACAAGCGGCAGCTTCTCTACCCTGTGTTCGCGAAGCAGCGCCTTCGCATCCTCGCGACTAATGTCCGCGGGCCCCGTTATCAACGGCATTCTTGTCATGCACTCTGCAACGGTCGTGGTGGACCACAAGGAGGAAGGGACAAAGCGTAAGTCTCGATTGGTGATGATGCCGAGGAGGTAACCGCCCTCGTCCACTACCGGCAGCCCGGAAACCTTGTACTTCCCACAAAGCTCATCAAGTTGTTCAATGGTCGCGTCAGCTGGGACCGTGACGGGGTCTGCCACCATTCCGGACTCGCTGCGCTTTACCAAACGCACCTGGTCAGCCTGCGCCTCAATTGGAAGATTACGGTGAATGACACCGAGCCCCCCAAGCCGAGCCATTGCAATCGCCATACGGGCTTCTGTAACAGTATCCATGGCAGCGGAGAGCAGTGGGATTCGCAGACGAAGATTACGTGTAACAAGGGTTGAGGTATCGACATCTGAAGGGATGACGGACGTTACTTCCGGCAAGAGTAAGACGTCGTCGTAGGTGAGTCCAGTTCCAACAATTTTATCTGTGCGGTAGTGCGCCATACAGGTAGTTTAGCGATCCGTTTGTACGCCATGTCCACACGTCTGGGGCGCAGCAGATACGGGGAGTGGGCCCAACCACAGAACTACGTTTAGGACCTCCGGTTCCAAGTATTGCTACGGGCTTCATGAGACTGTTCTGTGCGCTTACATGACATATTTATGCGCAAATCTGAGATGCCTGTAAGCACTGGTGGCAAGCATTTTCGACACGCCTACGCTGTCGGCGCAATGTTGTACCAGTTGCTGTCACTTCCTTGCAGAACCACGGTGATCTTTCCTACGCTAGTACTCGTTGAGATTATCCGAGGGCGAATAAGCAACACCCCCGGATCTTTGGTGCCAAATCTTGGGGGTTGTTTCAAAGTGGCGGAAATCGCACATCTACCTGGACCGCTCATCGACAACTGGGAATGGCAGTACCAGGGATCGTGCCAGAACATGGACACTGAACTCTTTTTTCACCCCGAGGGAGAGCGTGGCCCATCAAGAAAACGCCGCGCATCCCAAGCCAAGCGAGTCTGTGCCCGCTGCCCAGTGCAGGCAGAGTGTAGAGCGCATTCGATAGCAGCCAGGGAACCTTTCGGCATTTGGGGCGGCCTGACCGAAGAGGAACGCCGCCGGGAAATCCGCGCGTTGAATGAGCAAACCCTCGCAAGCTAGGTGACAGCCGAACTATGCCTGCCCTAGCCCACTAGGCAGGCAAAAGAATGCGGAGGTCAGACCGAAGAACTCGGTCCGACCTCCGCTTTGCTTTACTTAGCCGCCCTGTTAGCCAATCTTGGCAAGAATGTCGCGGGCAGAAAGAATCAAGAAATCCTCTCCCGAAACGGTTACCTCGTTGCCTCCGTAACGGCTGTAGATGACTGTGTCACCCACGGCAACATCCATGGGTACGCGGTTACCGGCGTCGTCAACGCGGCCGGGGCCAACTGCAAGGACTTCACCCTGCTGTGGCTTTTCGGTTGCCGTGTCCGGGATTACCAAGCCGGACGAAGTTGTCTTTTCCGCGTCTACGGTGCGAAGGACCACGCGGTCCTCAAGCGGCTGAATGGAGATCGACATTGTCGCACTCCCTTTCTAACTGTCGTAACAACATATTCTCAGTTGGGCTTACGCCCGGGTGCCTTGCCGTCGCGGGGGTCAAGACTCCAAAACTAATCGAGGAGCCGGTAAGGACGACCTCGATCTGGAACCAGTCTAAGCCTCAGTTGGCACTCAAACAACCGGAGTGCCAACTGGAGCCTGTAGCGTTACCCACTCTGGTGTCAACTGCGTTCATTACACTGTTTCAAGGTAGTGACGAAGCCCAAAATCGGGCACACTGTTCACCAACGCACTGATCACTTAGATCCCACGGAGGTTACCGACATGCCCCTCGACTTTGCACAATCGGAACGTTCAACTGTTGGCGTGGAATGGGAGCTCCAACTAGTCGACAAAGACTCTAATGATTTGCGCCAAGCTGCGGATGCCGTCATTCGAAAGGCTCGCGAAGATAAGGAGCTTTCGCCTCATATTCACCGGGAGATGCTCCTCAACACAACCGAGGTCACATCTGGAAAGCGCACGAAGATTAGCGAGTGTCTTGAAGATCTCCGGTACGGTGTGACAGCACTACGCCCGATTACTGATGCGTTGAGGATCGACCTCAGTTCCGCCGGTACGCACCCCTTTGCACGCCCTGCTTACCAGCGCGTCACTGACTCTCGGCGCTACGCGGAACTGGTGGACCGCACGCAATACTGGGGCCGCCAGATGCTGCTCTACGGGGTTCACGTTCACGTGGGAGTAGAAGACCGGGACAAGGTCCTTCCGATTGTCAATGCACTGGTTACCCGTGCGGGCCAGCTGCAGTCTCTTGCGGCCTCGTCCCCTTTCTGGGCGGGCGAAGACACGGGCTACGCCTCCAACCGAGCGATGATTTTCCAGCAGCTGCCAACTGCGGGCATGACCCCACAGTTCCACGAGTGGAGCGAACTCGAGCGCTACCATGACGGAATGCTCAAGACGGGAGTCATCGATTCCTTTGACGAACTGCGCTGGGACATTCGCCCCTCGATAGGCCTGGGAACCGTCGAAGTGCGGATTTTCGACGCATGCACGAACATCCTTGAGGTCGAGGCGGTCGCGTCGCTCGCACACTGCCTAGTTGAGTACTACTCTTCGATGATTGACGCCGGTGAGAAAACGCCGGAGATCCCCCAGTGGTTCGCAGATGAGAACAAATGGCGTTCAGCGCGCTATGGAATGGACGCAATCCTGATTTTGGACGAGGACGGGAACGAGGAGCACGTTCGGGACACAGTCGAGCAGATGCTGGTGGATCTCGCACCGACAGCGGAGAGGCTCGGCTGCGCGGACGGCCTCGCTAAAGTCCGGCAGATTCTCACCTTCGGTGCGTCCTACCAGCGCCAACGGGCTGTTGCGGAGGCGAACCCTAAGCATGCTTTTGATGACGTCGTTGAACTGATGAGGGCCGAAATGGGGGCCGACTCCCCGCTCTCACCGCAGGCGTTTGCTGAGATTCGGCAGTCTAACGGCAGGCACTCGGGGGCTGGGCGTAGGATCTAGCGGCCTCAACTAGGACATGTAAATCTGTTCCAGTTCCATTCCAGAATCGGGCCCAAAATCTGCGGGCGAGGGCGGGAGACCGGCTTCTACCAGCAGAGCCCCAAGGGCTGCGATTTGGGCGCCATTGTCAGTGCAGTACCGCATTGGTGGGATCCGCACTTCAATCCCTTCTTTGCCCGCACGCTCCGCTAGCAGTGAGCGGAGGCGAGAATTTGCGGCAAAACCTCCGCCGACGACGATCGCTTTGCATCCGCTATCCACAGCCGCTCGAACAGCCTTCGCGGTGAGCGAGTCATTGATTGACTCTGAGAAAGCCGCTGCGACCTCGGCGTGGTCGGCCTCCGGATGCTCATTGAGGTAGCGGGACACGGCGGTCTTGAGCCCGGAGAATGAGAAGTCGTACTTGTAGCGTTCTTTGTCTTTTCCGGCGCCAAGACCCCGGGGAAAGCGGATCGCGTCTGGATCCTGCGCTGAGGCAGCCAATCGGTCCATGTGTGGTCCCGCCGGATACGGCAGCCCCATGAGTCTGCCAACCTTGTCAAATGCCTCTCCCGCGGCGTCATCCAGTGTTCCACCCAGCTCAACTACCGAGTGTGGGAGGTCCTCAATGAGCAGCAGGTTGGAGTGTCCCCCCGATGCAACCAACCCGATGAAGCGGTCAGGAAGCGAGCCGTGTTCGAACATGTCGATTGCGAGATGGCCAATCACGTGGTTGACACCGTAGAGAGGAACACCAAGCGCAGCTGCTAGACCCTTTGCGGACGTGATTCCAACAGTCAGGGAGCCGACCAAGCCGGGCCCGGCTGCGCAAGCAATCGCATCAACGTCACTCAACTTCACACCCGCTTGCTCGAGGGCGGAATCAAGTGCGGGGAGAAAGCTCTCAAGGTGGGCCCGCGAAGCAATCTCTGGGATGATGCCGCCAAACCTCACGTGTTGATCCATGGAGGTGGCTGTTACGTCGGTAAGCAGAGTCTTGTTACGGACCAGCGCGACGCCAGTTTCGTCGCATGTCGATTCAATTCCGAGGATCAGGGGTGCAGAGTTCACGAAAAGAGCTTACCCGCCTGCCGCACCTAGGCGGTATGCGCCCGGCATCACGCCACACCTCAAGCCCCTGCCGTGAAATGTATATGTGGGGAAGCAAAGTGGGTCTGGGGTATGCACCCCAGACCCACTTCTTGTCCCGCCGTATACATTTCGCGGACGACCGGGAAGAGTTATCTTTCGCGGAAGACCACGAGAGTTTACATCTCGCGGAGAAACCCGCGATGTCCCGGCCGAGACCTAGATTTGCCTACAATCCCTTGAAGGTTGCCTTGCTGAGCTGGCGGTTCAGGGTTGAGATAACGTCCAAAGGAATCTCCTTGGGGCAAACTGCTGAGCATTCACCAATGTTCGTGCAACCGCCGAAGCCTTCTTCGTCCATCTGGTTCAGCATGTTCACCACGCGGCTCAGGTTCTCTGGATGTCCCTGCGGAAGCAGACCCAGGTGAGTAACCTTTGCTGCTGTAAACAGCATGGCCGACGCATTGGGGCACGCAGCCACACAGGAGCCGCAGCCAATGCAGGCAGCCGCTTCAAACGCGCGATCCGCTTCAGGCTTCGGAATCAGAGTCACATTCGCATCCGGTGCGGCACCTGTGTTCACAGAAACGTAGCCACCGGCTTGAATGATTCGGTCAAATGCCCGGCGGTTGACAACCAGGTCCTGAATGATTGGGAAAGCCGTTGCACGCCACGGTTCGATCGTGATTGTGTCACCATCATTGAATGAGCGCATATGCAACTGACAGGTTGTGGTCTGTTCAGGGCCGTTGGCAATGCCGTTGATGACGATCCCACACTGACCACAGATGCCTTCACGGCAGTCTGAGTCAAACGCGACTGGATCCTCGCCGCGAGCAAAAAGCTCTTCGTTCAGAATGTCGAGCATTTCGAGGAAAGAGGAATCTTCAGAAACCCCCCGCACTTCATACTCAACCATCGCACCATCGACATCGGGAGTCTCCTGGCGCCAAATTCGTAGTTTCAGGTTCACTTGTAGCTCCGCTGTTTCAACTCGATGTTCTCGTACGTGAGGTTCTCTTTATGCAAGATTGGGGGTGTGTCCTCACCCGTCCACTCCCATGCTGAAACGAAGAGGAAGTTCTCATCGTCACGCTTCGCTTCGCCCTCTTCCGTCTGCGATTCCTCGCGGAAGTGTCCACCTGCGGACTCTTCACGGTTCAGAGCATCAATGCACATCAGCTCACCGAGGCCGAGGAAGTCAGCAACACGCCCAGCCTTCTCAAGCGACTGATTCATCTCGCCGACCGTCTTGCCCGGAACCCGAAGGTTTGTCCAGAACTCCTTGCGGAGCTCCCGGATCATGTCGATGGCCTCAAGCAACCCCTCACGGGTGCGGGACATGCCGCAACGTTCCCACATGATGTGGCCAAGTTCCTTGTGGAACGAGTCCGCGGAACGATTGCCCTGAATGCTCATCATCCGGTCGATCTGTGCCTGGGCCGCAGCCTTGGCTTCAACCACTGCTGGAGTGGAGTCATCAACCACGGGGAACGATGCCGCTCCGGACAGGTAGTCACACATGACTGCTGGAAGGGCAAAGTAGCCATCCACCAGACCCTGAAGCAGTGCGGACGCGCCGAGTCGGTTCGCACCGTGATCAGAGAAGTTCGCCTCACCGGCAACGTAGAGGCCCGGAACGTTCGATTCGAGGTCGTAGTCAACCCACAGGCCACCCATTGTGAAGTGAACTGCGGGGTAGATACGCATGGGAACCGAGTATGGATCCTCTGCCGTGATCCTCTCGTACATGTCGAAGAGGTTGCCGTACTTTGCAGAAACGGCGTCCTTACCCAAGCGGTCAATCGCGTCCTGGAAGTCAAGGTAAACACCGCGACGCTCACCGTTGACCTTAGGACCAACGCCCAGACCCGCATCGCACATGTTCTTGGCTTGCCTCGAAGCAATGTCACGTGGAACAAGGTTGCCGAACGCGGGGTAGATACGTTCGAGGTAGTAGTCACGATCCTCTTCGGGGATGTCCCTTGGATCCTTATCGCAGTCGGCTACATTCTTAGGAACCCAGATTCGCCCATCATTACGGAGCGACTCAGACATGAGAGTCAGCTTCGACTGCTGGTCTCCGTGCTGCGGGATGCAGGTCGGGTGGATCTGTGTGAAGCAGGGGTTTCCGAAGTAGGCGCCCTTCCTGTATGCACGCCAGATTGCCGTGGCATTGCAACCCATCGCATTTGTCGAAAGGAAGAAGACGTTACCGTAGCCACCGGTAGCCAGGACCACAGCATCTGCCGTGTAGGTCTCAAGTTCACCATTGACCATGTTGCGGCAGACGATGCCACGAGCACGACCCTCAGAGATAATCAGTTCAACCATCTCATGGCGTGAGTGCTCACGCACGGTGCCCGCTGCGACTTGCCTCTCCAGTGCCTGGTAAGCACCGATCAGAAGCTGCTGGCCTGTTTGACCACGTGCGTAGAACGTACGGGAAACCTGAACACCACCGAATGAACGGGTATCGAGGTATCCGCCATACTCGCGGGCAAACGGGACGCCCTGGGCAACTGCCTGGTCGATGACGTTGACCGAGCATTCGGCGAGACGGTAGACGTTAGATTCGCGTGACCGGTAGTCGCCGCCTTTTACCGTATCATAGAACAGGCGGTAGACGCTGTCGTCATCATTGCGGTAGTCCTTAGCGGCATTGATGCCACCCTGAGCTGCAATGGAGTGCGCGCGTCGCGCGGAATCCTGATAGAAGAAGGCGTCAACCTGGTAGCCCTGCTCACCAAGCGAGGCGGCCGCGGAGGCACCGGCAAGCCCGGTTCCCACCACGATGATGCTGCGCTTGCGCCGGTTGGCCGGGTTGACCAGTTTGACTTCGGCCTTGCGTGTCTGCCAGACCTTGTCAAGCGGCACATTCTTCGGTGCCTTAGTGTCCTCAATATCGTCGCCAAGACGGTAGAGGCCATCAACTAGTTTGTCGTTAGTCATTTTCTCTATATCCTCTGTGCGCCTAGTGGATGACGCCGGTGGCGATGAACAACGGGGGCAGCATGAACATCACGAAGATGACGCCAGCAACTATGCCGGACAGCCACAACATGAAGGTTCGCGTGTTCTTTCGGACCCACCCCATGGTCTGGAATGCAGACCAGAAACCGTGCCCAACGTGAGCCGTGACCAGCGAGACGAAGATCAGGTAAACCACAAAGATCCACGGCTGCTGGAACGAGGCAATCACCATCTCGTATGGCGTCGCTTCTGCAGTAAAGCCTGTGCGAATTGTCAGCGTCGTGAACTGCAGGAGGTGGAACACGATCAGGAAGATCAGTAGCACACCGGTGATACGCATGGTGCGTGCCGCATAAGCGTCAACAGCACTCTTCTTCACCGCGTACTGGTGCTTGCGGGCTTTCTTTGACTTGTACCAGGTGTAGAACGCACTGAAGATGTGGATGCCGATCGCAGCGACCATGAGCGCGCGGAAGACCCAGATGAACGTGCCCTTGGGGAAAATCGGGTAGAACGCCTCTCCCTTTAACCAGTGTGCGTAGTGATCGTAAGCCTCAGCTCCAATAAACAGCTTGAGGTTTCCATAGGCATGGAACAGAAGGAACAGAACGAGGAACAGTCCGGAGAGCGCCATCAACTGTTTGATAAATACAGTGGTGGTCCAAGCTCGCCGCCTCTTGATTGCGACAGTATTTGTGGCCATGGGAATTACCCTAATAAGCGAATCTCACTCGCACCCGGGACCTTCAACCATATGCGGCAGGCGGGAGGCGTTAAGCATGACACATCCTTGGAGTTCCGCGGGAAAACGCCATCATCAAGATGACAACGACACTCGAAATCTCGCCACGATAGCACCTCAGAATTCCACTTTGAGAAGGTGATTACGTAACACCGGCTTACGGAAATACCTGAAAGATGACCTAGAGCTCAATCCTCATCGCAACCGCATCTTCTACGGGGTCGCGGTAGTAGTTCGCGATCACGCCAACCGGGGCAAAACCCAGCTCTTGATATAACGCCCGCGCGGGGTCATTCGAAACGCGAACTTCAAGAAACAGCTCACCAATCCCCGCCGCCCGCGCCTGCTCTAAGAGGAGCTCAACAATCTGCCTCCCCAAGCCAAGACGGCGGTAGTCAGCACTGACCGCAAGCGTCATCAGATCACCCTCATGGGCTCCCTTTATTCCACCGTACCCGATGAGGCTCTCCCCCATGAATGCCCCGATATAGTGTCCCCAGCGGCTGGTCAGTTCTTCTCTAATGAGGCGCTCCGACCAGGCCTCGGCGGGAAACACTGCCTTCTCAATCTCATGCACCTTTGCCACGTCGGTCGCGGTTAGTCTGCGGAACTCGACCTCCACTTAGGCTGTTCCACCCTGAATATCGGGACGGCGCAGATAGAGAGGCTCTAAGGGAAAGGACGCCTGGGGATTCTGTGTCGTCCGTTCCTGAACGACCGTGGCTAGCACCGCGGGATCAAGCGTCAGGTCAACGGCACTCGAGGACTCAAGGTCATCCAAGAGGTGGGGCGGGCGCACACCTGAGAAGAACACTCGGGCACCACTTGCATCAGCCAGCTTCAATGCATCCGCCAATTTGCCAACCTGCGGGCCTACCCCAGGGGTTCCGCCCTCCTTCGTATACAGCGCAAAGTAGACCTCACGCCTCTTAGCATCGGTCAGGACGAGGACGTCCCCGCCGGGGTGCTCCCTCGCAGCCTGCGATCCGAGGACGTCCAGGCTGGGCACTCCCAAGACAGGCACCCCCAGGCCTCGACCCAGGGCGGAGGCGAAGGCAATCCCTGCGCGCAACGCCGTAAATGGCCCCGGCCCCACGCCAACGACAATCTGCTCAATGTTGGCCGAGCCCGCACCTGCGGTAACGCCTGCGCTGAGGAGGACGTTTTCGAGTAACATCCCCAAACCCTCCGCCTGGTGGCGGGAGTCCGGGTCGGTTGCTTGGCCAAGAGTGACCCCGTCTTCTACGAGGGCGATCGTGGCGCTAACTGAAGTGTCAATACAAAGCGAACGCACTGCATTCCTTTCTTACCCAAGGGGGCGTGTCTGCACCCATTCTGCAAGGCGTCTCTCAGGTTCTTCTCCGAGGGCGACCAGGCTGATTTTCCGCGCGTCCTCGTCCTCGCCATCGAACTGAAGGGTCAACTCAAAGCGGTCTGCGCTGAGGCGGTCGGCTTTCCCCTGTCCCCATTCCACAACCGTGACGGAATCTTCCAAAGAAGCCTCCAGGTCGACGGTTTCCATGTCAAGGTCGTCTTCGACACGGTAGGCATCAACATGGATCAGGTCGGGGCCGGCCTCTTGCGAGCGATGGACACGCGAGACTATATACGTTGGTGATGTCACCCGCCCTCGGACTCCCAATGCGGCGCCAAGTCCTTGAACCAGCGTTGTTTTGCCCGCCCCTAAATCGCCCACCAGAATCACCATGTCACCTGCTTTGAGAAGATGGGCAAGGCTGGCCCCTACAGCGCGGGTCTCATCCGCTGTCTCAGTGCGCACGTCGAACCGCATCAGGCACCTCCCCCATCATTCTTGGCTAGGAACTCGTAGTCGATCCTTTCGGGAGGGTCTAGGTAGACGCGGACAATGTGCTCGGGAAGTCTGGAGAGTACCTCGTAGTGGATCGTCTCGCTGGCCCGCGCCCAGTCGTCCACGGACGTCTCCCCTTTTGCCGGATCTCCGAAGAGGACAACCGCGTCACCTACCTGCGCGGGAGTCTCCGGGTCCGTCCCAAGGTCAATCATGATTTGGTCCATACACACTCGTCCGATGATGGGCGCGTTGACTACCCCAGCCGCGGTTTGGACCTGGACCGAGACCCTGTTTGAAATGCTGCGCGGAATCCCGTCGGCGTACCCGACTGGAAGCAATCCGATCCACGTCGGCTCGTCGGCTTCCCAAGTTCCCCCGTACGACACGCGGGTGCCCGGCTCAATAAGCTTGATCTGGGTGACAGTGGTTGTGAAACGGCCTGCCGGGACAAGGCCAAGTTCGGACGAGGTCGAGGCCGCCGGGTTCGGCGAGAACCCGTAAATGCCAATCCCGGGGCGGACCATGTCGAAGTGAGCATCCTGGTGCCACAGTGTCCCCGCTGTTGCCCCAAGGTGGCAGACCTCCGGGGTCAGACCGGCCGCCAGAACCGACTCTCTGTAGTCGCGGAAGCGGACAATATGGGAATCTGTTACCGCCTTGCCCGGGCCGTACGGATCGTCGGCTTCGGGAAGGTGCGCAAGGAGGCCCACAACTTGCACTTCACCGGCGTCTTGGGCCTGCTTGGCGCGGGCAGCCAGTTCGGGTAGCTCCACCTCTGTTGCCCCACCTCTGGACATGCCCACATCCACGTTCAGGTGAATGCGTGCCGGGCGAAGTGGCTCGTTGCACTCCTCGGCTACTTCGCGTGCAGCAAGAATGGCTTGCTCAAGTTGGCCAACAGTGGACACAGAAACATCCAGGTGGGCTTTGTGGGCACTAACCCAGTCGTGGTTGGGAGCGCCAATCCAAGTCAGTATGTGTGTCTCTTGCGGGTCGAGGTGCGCCCCATCAAAGTCGCGTCGTAGAGCCAGTGCCTCAGGGATTCTGGAGACGGCAAACCACCGCACGCCCTCGTCGTATGCGGCAAATGCCACCTCTGTCCGGCCAAACCCATAGCCGTTGGACTTCACCACGGCCAGTAGCGCGGACCCGTTGGCGTAGTCTTTCAGCTTTGCCACGTTGTGGCGGATGGCGCCAAGGTCCACGGTTATGCATGCCGGGTAATTGTCGGGTTCTAGGTTTTCCACTCTGCCCATTATTCCACCGCTTGCGCGGACTTCATCGTTGCCTGTACCACGCATCCACTCGGGAAGCCGTAGCTAGGCAACGTCAAGAGACTTCGCCACCCCGAGCAGCAGAGCACCGACGACGAGGACGAGGACGCCCACCGATATGGCAACCATTTCCTTCCTTGTACGTTTCTCTCCCAGTATCCAGATTCCCCCGAAGGTAGCGATGATTACGCTCAGTTGCGACAGGGAGAAGCCGACCGCCACACCCACTTTGACCTGGGAAAACTGCATGATGACGACGCCAAGCCCCCACATACCGCCAGGGATCATCGCCGCCAGCGTGTACTTGGACCATCTGGTATCAACCCGGCCCAACTGCTTGGTGAAGAATGGAAAGGAGACGATGAATCCGACCAGCAGGATCCCGAATGCCTGGTAGAAGAAGGATCGCAGGGGATCAACTTCCCAGTAGCGAATGATAATTGGAAACGCAATGTAGAACAGGGTGGACAGACCCGTATCGATGAGGCCGGACACCAGCTGTTTCGGCCTGGTATCCACGGGGGTTGGGGAGCCTACGCCGGGTGCGGCCACAGCGACCGGGTCGTAGGGAACCGCCACGACTTCCCCGCCCTCGTCGAAGTCTCCCGTTGGCTTCTGCTGCCAGGATGTGAGCATCACCCCGAGGATGATCAGAGCTAGGCCAACCAGGCCAACCGGTAGGGCCGCTGACCCGAGCCACTCTCCGAAGAGGAGTATGCCGAGCAGTGAGATCCCCAGCAACTGCCCACCTGTAGTCAGTGGCATAACGCGTGAGACACCAATCTTGTGGAATGCGGAAATCTGCAGGTACGAGGCCAACCCGACCACGATACCCGCGCAGAAGGCGACAAGAATCGAGGTCGAGTCAGTATCCAATCCCAGAATCAGCGCCAACACAGTCGCACTGACGAAAGAGCCCAGAGCGACGCCAAGTGTGTGCTGCCGGGCATCTCCCCCAACTTTCAAGAGGATGATGCCCATTGAGCCATAGAGGAAGGCGGGGACGAGGGCAAGGGCAAAATACACTTAGCTCCCTTTCAGAGGATCTGCTCAAAAGCGTTGGGGACCGCCTTGATAATATCCGT
Organism: Schaalia sp. JY-X169; assembly: GCF_014069575.1. Lineage (NCBI taxonomy): Bacteria > Bacillati > Actinomycetota > Actinomycetes > Actinomycetales > Actinomycetaceae > Schaalia > Schaalia sp. JY-X169. Next base: position 580,915 of record NZ_CP059675.1, on the reverse strand, counting down.
GGCAACAATCGGGTGGCCCTGGGATCCGGTGGGTTCCAAGTTGGCATCAAGAATTCCCGCCGCAGATGCGGCTGCAAACCCATGCAGGCCCACGGCACATGCGACAGGGCCCGCCAGGTCATCGATGCTGAGGGAAGAGCCTTTTTGCAGTGCAAGTGCCTGCACCTGGGCAACCGCCGCGCAGATCATCCCTGCCAGAACATCACCGGCACCAGCCGTCGCACCCCACGCAGTCGGCGCCTGGAAGCAGAAAGATGTGCCAGCGGGGGTGGCCACACAGGTCGTTGCCCCCTTGACAACAACCACACATCGGGCGAGGTGTGCGAGCCGCACAGCCGCACCTTCGATGTCTTTCTCAACCTCAGCCCGTGACCATTCCTCTCCGAACAGGGTGAGGATTTCGGATGCTTCCCCAACATGCGGGGTCGCCACAACCAAAGGGTTGTCGTTCGCCCATTCCCGCGCGCCGCGCAGGGCACCAGCATCCACAATCAGCGGTCGCCCCTCGAGAGCGCACTCTCGCGCTACGACCTCGACATAGGACGCCATTGAAGAATCCCAGCCACTGCCGATGAGTGCTGCGTCAAAACGCCCTCCGCCGAGCACCACCTCAGGAAATGCTGAGATAACCAGGTCTTCGCACCGAGCGGCCCCCGTGTAGCGGACCATGCCGGGCCCGACCGCGAGAGCGCCGCCAACTCCCAGTACCGCTGCTCCCGGATAAGTTGGAGAACCTGTGGCAAGCATCGGGACCCCGCGACTGTACTTGTGGTCACGCGGACCCGGAACTCTCAGGTGGGCCGCGATCAGTGTCTGATCAATCTCGTTCATTTGCTCTCCTCCCACCACAGTAGCCGCATGCGGAATAATCATGACGTGATCAATGTTGACATAACGACCACCAGCCCGAGCCCGTTCGAGCATTTCAGCCGCGAACAGTGGTCTGCGCTCGCTTCGCAGAGCCCACTCCCGCTGACCGCTAAGGATGTTGCAGCAATTGCAACCCTCGGCGACCCCATTGACCTTGAAGAGATAGACGCCATCTACCGTCCCCTCTCAGCTCTGCTCCAGCTCCACGTTGATGGAACTTGGCGGACGAGGGCGGCGCGACGTTCATTCCTCCATCAGGGCTCGCAGTACCCCACACCCTTCGTGATCGGCGTGGCCGGTTCTGTAGCCGTCGGAAAATCAACTGTTGCAAGACTCTTGCGGCTCCTACTGTCGAGGTGGCCCCGGACACCGCGAGTAGACCTGATCACCACCGACGGGTTCCTCTACCCCAACGCGGAACTCGCGCGGCGGGGCCTGATGGACCGGAAAGGGTTCCCCGAGTCATATGACCGAGCTGCACTCCTTGACTTTGTGGCCCGAATCAAAGCCGGGCAACGATCGGTGTCCGCGCCGATCTACTCCCACGTCACGTACGACATTGTTGAGGGCGAGCAGGTCACAGTGCGGCGCCCCGACATCCTCATCGTCGAGGGGTTGAACGTGTTGCAGCCCGCGAGGACCGGCCCGGATATTCCCGGCGTGACAATTTCGGACTACTTCGACTTTCAGCTTTATGTTGACGCCGCCACAGAGGACATTGAGGAGTGGTACGTAGATAGGTTCCTCACCTTACGTACAGCAGCGTTCGCTGATCCTGCGTCATATTTCCGAAACTATGCTGACCTCCCGGACGATGAGGCAATCGCAACCGCGCGCCGTCTGTGGTCCGCAATCAACCTCCCCAACCTGCTGGACAACATTGAGCCGACCCGCCCTCGCGCAACAATGGTGCTGCGGAAGGCGGCCGACCATACCATCCAGGACATCTACCTCAGGAAGATGTAGATCCCTACTTCTGATCGAGTGCCAGGTGCTTCTTGACTGCGTGTCCCAGCAGTTCGGCAATCCCGTCAGCCTGGAGCTGGGTCGGAGCCTCAACCATGACGCGTACCAGGGGTTCCGTACCGGAAGGCCGCATGAGGACGCGTCCCGTATCACCAAGTAGACGTTCAACGTAACTGACCGTCTCAACAACTTCTGGGTGATCAAGGCCGTTGCGATCCACACCCGAGACGTTGACCAGAGTCTGCGGAAGACGCGGAATGTCGGCTACGAGCGTTGCCAGAGACTTCCCGGACAGCTTCACCATCCTTGCGATCAGCATCGAAGTAAGGACGCCGTCCCCGGTTGTTGCGTACTCAGAGGCAATGACGTGGCCCGACTGTTCACCACCAAGTGAGAATCCGCCGGCGCGCATTGCCTCGAGGACGTAGCGGTCTCCAACCGGGCTCTGCACAATACTGATCCCCTCGGCCTCCATTGCCTTCACCAGGCCCAAGTTCGACATGACAGTAACGACCAGGGTGTCCTCGTGCAGCTTCCCCTCACTGCGCATTGACCGGGCAAGCGCGCCCATGATCTTGTCACCATCGATGAGGCTTCCAGACCCATCAACTGCCAGGCACCTGTCTGCATCCCCGTCAAAGGCAACGCCAAAGTCCGCTCGGGAAGCAACGGTGGCAGCCTGCAGCTGCTCTGGATGCGTGGAACCACAGTTGTCGTTAATGTTGCGACCATCCGGTGAAGCGTTGATGACAACGACGTCCGCACCGCTACGGCGCAAGGCTTCCGGCCCAAACACCGAGGCCGCGCCATTCGCACAATCCACCGCGATACGTAGGCCGGAGAGGTCTGTACCGCAAGACTCAACGAGGTGGTCAACGTAGCTCTTCTCAGCCAGGTCGTCGTCATACCACACCTCACCCACGGCAGCACCCGTCGGACGTTGCCACGGTTTCTCCAAAAGAGCCTCGATCTCATCTTCAATCGAGTCTTCCAGTTTGAAACCGCCGCGGGCAAAGAACTTGATGCCGTTGTCCGGCATGGGGTTGTGTGAAGCAGAAATCATCACGCCGAGGTCGATTCCCTCTTCAGTTGCAGTCACGTGCGCCACCGCGGGTGTCGGAACAACGCCAACGCGAACCACATCCATACCGGCTGCGGCTAGGCCTGCAGCCAGAGCGTGATCAAGGAACTCCCCCGAGATTCGGGTGTCACGACCGATGATTGCACGTGGCCTGCGGGAACCGCGGGACTTCTTATCGGTACCACCAATTCGACGGGCTGCCGCCTCACCCAGTGCTAACGCAAGTTCTGCGGTGATATCTCGGTTAGCGAGGCCACGAACCCCGTCGGTACCGAATAGTCTGCCCATCATCTACCTCTAATCTCTGTTCCTTGCGCAACCCGCTCTTGCGAACACACATCCCTAAGTATAAGAACCTCCGCCACATCTGTGACGGAGGTTCTTATTGTATTTGCGTTGGTCGGCGTTTGATTTGCCGATTTAGCGCTTCGAGTACTGCGGTGCCTTACGGGCCTTCTTCAGGCCGGCCTTCTTGCGCTCAACTGCACGAGCGTCACGTGTAAGGAACCCTGCCTTCTTCAGAGCGGCGCGGTTCGCATCACGATCAATCTCATTCAGCGCGCGGGAAACACCCAGACGAAGAGCACCGGCCTGACCCGAGGGGCCACCACCATGGATACGTGCTACAACGTCAAAGCGACCTTCAAGATCAAGCAGCGCGAACGGGGAGTTCACCAACTGCTGGTGCAACTTGTTCGGGAAGTAGTTGTCCAGGGTGCGACCGTTGATGGTCCACTCTCCGGTGCCTGGAATCAGGCGAACGCGAGCAACTGCTTCCTTACGACGACCGAGGCCAGCGCCCGGTGCCGTGATCGAAGCGCCTGCCCCAGGGGCAGATTCTTCGGATTCTGATGTATACGAACTGGGAGCAACTTCCTCATCCAGTTCCAAAACTTCGGTGGTCTCAGCCACGGTTCTCCTAAAAGTGTGTGCCGTCAGCGCCCGAACTACTGGGCGACCTGCTTCAGCTCGTACGGGATGGGCATCTGGGCTGCGTGGGGGTGCTCTCCACCCGCATATACATGCAGCTTCTTGATCTGCTGGCGGCCCAGCGAGTTGTGGGGAATCATGCCCCACACGGCCTTCTCAATCACGCGCTCAGGGTTCTTGTCCATGAGTGTGCGGTAGGAAACCGTCTTGAGCCCACCCGGGAAACCGGAGTGGCTGTAGGCCTTCTTCTGATCCAGCTTCTTGCCGGTCAGAACAACCTTGTCAGCATTGATCACGATGACGTAATCGCCCATATCAGCGTTAGGGGCGAACGTCGGCTTGTGCTTGCCACGCAGCAGCGTGGCAACCTGGGCAGAGAGACGTCCGAGGACGGCATCGTTTGCATCGATGACGTACCACTTCTTGTCCGCATCTCCAGGTTTCGGTGAGTAGGTGCGCACCTGTCTAGCCTTCAATTCTCTTCGTTCGGAACAGGGGCTCTCACAGTCAGCGGGCAGCCGGAGTCCCTATTCACTTCAAAAGTCACTGTTGCGCAGCGCCGACATAAGGCCGAGTTTCACGGCGCGTCGGGCATATCAAACGAGTGGGAGGTGTTCAATACGCAGACCACACAACAGAGCTGAGTCTATCGACCCGGATTCCCTCCGGTCAAAGGACCCGCGGAATTGTGCTGGACTCCTCAGTCATCTGGGCTGAGCCCGTCAGACTCTCAGTGATCTGGGCTTGGTCCGTCCGCCCATCCCGAATGGTCAGCACTCCGTACAGTCTTCCAGCGTGCGCAGTGTCCTTGCCCGCCGCGACTGCTCTGACCACTCGCGTTCCGGGGGGTAGGCAACCCCCATCAGGGTCAATCCACGTGCCGGTGCGACTGGAACCCCGTGGCCTCGAGTGGGGTTGTCGACTAGGGCCCTCATCCAGTCTTCGTCGCGCGCACCCCTTCCAACCTCGACCAGCGCACCCACCAAGGATCGCACCATTGAGTGACAGAAGGCATCGGCAGAAACGTCAATGGTTAGTTCTCCGTCCTCGCCCTCGGCCACTTCGAGGTGACGCAGGGTGCGGATTGTGGTCGCACCTTCGCGGGGCCTACAGAATGAAAGAAAGTCGTGCTCACCTAAGAGGACGATGGCTGCGTTGTTCATGGCTGTGACGTCAAGATCGTTGTAGGGAACCCACCAGCGAGCGTTCCTTGTCAGAGGGTCGCGGCTCTGCGGGGAAGCGCTGAGAAGATAACGATACTGACGACCCGTCGCCGAGAATCGTGCGTCAAAGGTGTCGGGCACAACGGCAACCGTGGTGACCACGATGTCGGCCTCCCCCTTTATCAAGGTCCCGCGCGCCACGGAACCACCTGAAATGAGAGGGCGCCAGAGAGCCGAGTAAGAGGAAGCAAGAATCCCGTTGATGCGGTCTCGAAGTTTCTGCGGATCGCCCTCGAACTGATTCACATCGCAGTGAGCCACCTGGTGTTTGGCATGAACACCAGAATCGGTACGGCCCGCTACGGTCAGTGAAATGGGCCGGCGCAAAATCGTCGTCAGTGCGCGTTCCAGTTCGCCCTGAACGGTTCTCAAGCCGTCCTGCTTAGCCCAACCATGCAGGTTTGAGCCGTCGTAGCAAAGATCGAACCGCAACCTTTGCTGCGGAACGGATCCTACTTCGCCGAGCTCTTGCCGCGGAATGAACCCTGCCTCGTCAGGCTCTTGCCGCGGAACGGATCCCGCTTCGCTAGGTCCTCTCACCGGTGCGCTCCAGTCAGATCCCAGGCCCTCACTCCCCCGAAGATTCCGGCCTCGTTACGCACAAACACGATGTTCTCGGGCAGTGGATTTCGGGGTGACATGATGATTCTTGAGGCGTTGCCACCACCAATGTAGAGCCGGTCCCACATGTAGACGGGAACGAACCCTTCAATGACACGGCGCACCCTGCGTGACCAGTGCGCATCCCCAAGACGGAGGCGTTCATGCTCGCCAAGGTAGTCGTCGAATGTCAGCCCCCAACGCACGAGGCCCTGGGACAGTTCCGCGTGGGGAGAAAGTGCTCCGGAATCAAAGATTGCGTTGCCCAAACCCGTTCCTAGGGTGATGATCATTTCGAGGCCGGTCCCAGTAATCACGCCGGCGCCCGCAACCTCCGCATCGTTGAGAACGATGGTGGGGAGGTCAAAAGTATCCTCAATGGCGGCCTTCATATCGAAGTTGCGCCAGGCATCCTTCAGTTCTGGCACCACCTTGGAACGGGGCCCATCCTTGGTTATGTAGTGGGGCGTTGCGATGACACGCCCGTGGCGGATCATCCCCGGCATCCCAACGGTAACGCGGTCGGCACGGGGTAGTTCAGCGGCGATCAAAGATATCGTCTCGACAAGGACCCTCGGGGGCATGGGGTAGGGGGCGCGCTTCCGCACGGGATTCGCAATGACAGTGGCGAACTCGTCGGCAACCGAACCTTTGATGCCACCACCACCGCAATCGATGCACAGGGTGAGGGGACCAGAACTAGACATGATACAAACTTACCCGCAAGTCGCCGTGACCACATTGCAGCCGGCGGCATCCGCCCCCATACCGCGGCTCCACCGCCGCTGCGCTGGCCCTCGCTCCGTCGCTGCTGCGCTGGCCCTCGTCCTCCTGCGCCACCCGCGTCCTCGTCCCCCTGCGCGACTCCGCGGTCCCCTCCTGGCCCCTCGGCCCCCCGCACCACCCCCTCCGCCGCCGCACCCCGCCGCCGCACCTCCGACCCCTCGGCCGGGCGCATCCGCCACTAACTACACTCTTGTGGCTCAAAAAACCCCGAAATCCCCGCAGATTCCTGCCACTTCAGTGCAGTTAGCGGAAATGCCTGCCGCCCCAGCCTACTCCCCCCTCGTCCCCCCGTGCTCCCGGTCCCCCGCAGGTCGGAAAAGCGACTCAGACTGCAACCAGATGCGACCTCCGCGGGACCGAGGCGCCTAGATGGGGCCGAACTCAAGTGATCGCGGGTTGCCAGGCTGTTTCGAGTCGGTGGGTTGTTGTTTGCTCGTTGTTGAGGTTGGTTCCGACGCTGCCCGGTGTCATAAGGGAGCGGGTTGCGCCTTACGGAGCGGGTTTGGTCCGCATAACCGTGTGATTTTAGGGAAAATGCGGCTAAACTCGCTCCGTAAGGCGCAACCGGCCCCGTATGGCGTAACAGTCATAGCTCCGCATCTCCCACCCCAAGACCACAGGCAGTCTCACGCACACGGGGCTTTGACGAGTTGAGAGGTGGACGCCGCCAAATGTATACGTGGGGATGAGACGTGCCTCTCGGGTACGTACCCCAGACGATCATTTCGCCCCCACGTATACATTTCACGGAAGGCTGGGCGTTGAGGAAGGCTGGGCGTCGAGGAAGGCTGGGCGTCGCGGGCGTCGGGGAGGTTGGGGTTGGGCCGAGGCCGACGCGCTGCGCGGCGGCGCAGACACAAAGAAGCCACCCCGGAGATCCATAGCGGATACGGGATGGCTTCCTAGTGAAACGACTTACTTGGTGTCGTCCTCGTCGGAGGTCTCGTCAGCAACCTCTTCGGCCTCAACGGCCTCTTCGGCTTCTTCGAGAACTTCCTCAACCTCTTCAACCACAGGTTCGGCAACGGCAGCAGCCGCAACCTTTTCTGCAGTCTTGACGGTTGCCTTCTTGACGACAGGCTCAAGGACAATCTCAATCACGCACATCGGGGCGTTGTCACCCTTGCGGTTACCGATACGGGTAATCCGGGTATAGCCGCCATTGCGCTCTGGATCGAGTTCCGGTGCGATGACATCGAACAGCTCGTAAACGGCATCGCGATCAGTGATCTTGCGCGATACGACGCGGCGATCGTGGATGGTGCCGCTCTTCGCCTTCGTGACAAGCTTTTCGAAGTATGGCTGGAGGGTTTTGGCCTTGGCTTCAGTTGTCTTCAACGAGCGGTTGAAGATTAGCTGAGACGAAAGGTTAGCAAGAATCTTCCGCTGATGTGACGCGCTAGCGCCGAGCCGGGGGCCCTTCTTCGGAGTGGGCATGAATGCTCCTGGATAACTTAGGTTGGATCAGAAAAGTTGGTTGGGCTATAAGCCCAGGTCATCGCTGAAGATTGACTCTCCGGATTCGCCACCCTCACCGGGCAGAGGTGAATCCTTCAAAGCCATTCCCAGAGTCGCAAGGGACTCCTTGATCTCTTCAATCGACTTGGTGCCGAAGTTGCGGATGTCAAGCAGGTCGGCCTCGCTGTGTGCCACCAACTCACCAACGGTGAGGATGCCACGACGACGCAGCGCGTTGTACGAGCGTGACTGCAGGTTCAGGCTTTCGATCGGCAGCGCTAGGTCCGCAGCGAGAGTCTCGTCAGTGGCAGCAACGCCAATTTCGATTCCCTCTGCTTCAACATTCAAGTCACGTGCCAAACCGAAGAGCTCAACCAGTGTCTTCCCTGCAGATGCAACAGCATCGCGAGGAGCAATGGACGGCTTTGTCTCCACGTCGAGGACGAGGCGGTCAAAGTCGGTACGTTGCTCAACACGTGTTGCTTCCACGCGGTAGGTCACCTTCAGCACCGGAGAGTAGATCGAGTCCACCGGGATCTCGTCGTACGTAGCGTCGAAGTGCTTGTTCTGAGCAGCCGGAACGTAGCCACGGCCACGCTCCACAGTCAGCTCAGCCTCCAACTTCCCATTCTCGTTGAGCGTCGCAATAACGAGATCCGGGTTGTGGATCTCCACGCCAGCGGGAGGTGTGATGTCAGATGCTAGGACGACACCGGGGCCTGACTTGCGCAGGTACATAACGACAGGCTCGTCGTTGTCCGAAGCCAACACCAGAGCCTTGATGCTCAGAATGATCTCAGCAACATCTTCCTTTACGCCCTCGATCGTCTCGAATTCGTGCGGAACACCTTCGATACGAAGCGATGTGACTGCAGCGCCCGGAATAGAGGACAGCAGAGTACGGCGCAAAGAGTTACCAAGCGTGTAGCCAAAACCAGGCTCCAGAGGCTCAAGGGTGAAGCGTGAACGGTTATCAGAAATGACTTCTTCAGTCAGGATTGGTCGCTGTGCAATGAGCACGTTGATTCCTTTCTTCCCGGTGCCCGCTATATGACACCGAGGGCGGATCCGCCCCACCGGGCGGGAAATAACCTGTGAAATATGCGCTTGGGCGAGCTCTTACCCGCCCAAGCAGAAGTCAATTAGCCGCGTCGACGCTTAGGAGGACGGCAACCATTGAAAGCCTGCGGTGTGACATCCTGAATGGTGCCAACCTCAAGACCAGCGGCCTGCAGCGAACGGATAGCTGTCTCGCGTCCAGAGCCGGGGCCCTTCACGAAGACATCAACCTTCTTCATGCCCTGTTCCTGCGCACGTCGAGCAGCAGCTTCTGCAGCCAGCTGCGCCGCAAATGGTGTCGATTTACGCGACCCCTTGAAGCCGACCTGACCCGAAGAGCACTGAGCAATGACAGCGCCTGTGGTATCGGTGATCGAAATGATCGTGTTGTTGAAAGTCGAACGGATATGAGCTTGGCCGTTCGTTACATTGCGCCGTTCTTTCCGTCGCGGCTTACGCGAGGTTGTGGCGCGGGTCTTCTGTGCCATATTCCCTACCTACCCGTCTACTTCTTCTTACCGGCGACCGTACGCTTCGGACCCTTACGGGTGCGAGCGTTAGTCTTTGTGCGCTGGCCGCGAACCGGAAGGCCACGACGGTGACGCATGCCCTGGTAGCTGCCGATTTCGATCTTGCGACGGATATCCGCCTGGACCTCACGTCGTAGATCGCCCTCCACCTCAAAGTGGGTCTCGATGTACTGACGCAGGGCAACCATGTCTTCTTCTGTGGCGTCCTTTACGCGCAGGTCGGGGCTAATACCCGTGGCCTGCAGCGTCTCTTTAGAACGGGTGCGTCCAATGCCATAAATGTAGGTAAGCGCAACCTCAAGCCGCTTGTCGCGGGGGAGGTCGACGCCGGCGATACGTGCCATGTTCCTCTATGCTCCATTGTTTTCGAAGGTCTTGCCTTCCCTACTGACGCTGTCCTTTCAGACTGCCGCCAGCCTCGGCCTCCGAACCGAGGGTCCAGGACATCCGTCCTGTTCGGGAGAGCTTTTCCGATACCACCCGAATCTCTTCGGGCGCCTATCTGACTGGTGTCAGCCCTGGCGCTGCTTGTGGCGGGGGTTCTCGCAAATCACCATGACGGTGCCGTGGCGACGAATCACCTTGCACTTGTCACAGATCCGCTTGACGCTTGGTTTTACTTTCATTGCTGTTCCTTTGTTGCAAGTCGCAACTGTCGAGGCCGTCTACGAGGATCCCTTGCGTTCCCCACGAAGATTAACCAACCGAACCTTACTTGTAGCGGTAGACAATCCGTCCACGTGACAAGTCATACGGGCTTAGTTCAACAACCACGCGGTCGTCAGGCAGAATTCGGATGTAGTGCTGCCGCATCTTGCCTGAGATGTGTGCGAGCACGATGTGTCCGTTTTCAAGTTCGACACGAAACATCGCATTTGGGAGCGCCTCAACGACACTGCCCTCGACTTCGATTACGCCGTCCTTTTTTGCCATATATTCCGCTGGTCCTTACGCTTAGCCAGTGGCACCCGAAATGAGTATGCCCGACTGTTTAGCCTAGTGCAGACTTAGTTGTTGACAAAGGGCCAGCAGCAGGTAGTTATGGAACTCACGAAAACTTCTGCTAGACGAAGCTGCGAATCGGCGTAATCCCAAATGGGGCTAGGCCTGCGGCTCCAGCATCGGGAGCAGTCAGCACGGAAATTCCGTGTTTACCGATTGCCACGGTATGTTCCCAGTGAGCGGCATCAGTACCCTCGACTGTGACAACAGTCCACTCGTCATCGAGGACGGCCGAGGTCGAGTCCCCTGCAATAACCATCGGCTCAATACAAATCGCCATCCCGGCGACCAGCTTGCCGCTCCTACCTCGGGTCCGATAGTTGTAGACCGTCGGGTCTTCATGCAGGTGGGTGCCGATTCCATGACCCGTGTAACCTTCGATAATCTCGGGGGACCACCCTTGATCGGCCTGGATCGCTGCGCCCTCGGCTTCCACGAAGTCCTCGATAGCCGCGGCAACGTCATTGGTCCGCTTTGCTGTGGCTGCTGCTGCAATACCAGCCCACATAGATCCCCGGGTTACGGAAGAGAGTGTGCGGCGCCGCGACAAAGTCACCGGGCTCACTCCGCCAACTTCCCCCTCAGGATGAATCCCCTGTGCGAACTGAGCATCCGGAATGTGAGTGTCTCCAACGACCACCGTGACTGCAGCGTCACCATGCCACTTCTTGCCAGCACGAACCACGTATGCACCGCAGTCGTATGACACGATATCGCCGAGCTCAAGTGCGCGCTGCCCTGGAATACCGTGCACGACCTCGTCATTAACTGAGATGCACACCGTCGCAGGAAACCCCTGATAGTGAAGAAAGTTGGGCTTTGCGCCCGCATCGGCTACAACTTTTGCTACAACCTGGTCGAGCTGAGCGGTCGTAACCCCGGGTTTCGTCGCATCAATGAGGGCCCGATGGATGGCCGCTACAACCAGACCTGCTTCACGCATGTACTCAAGTTCGGTTGGCGACTTGATGGTTGGACGTTCCACTACTTGCAGAGACCTTTGTCTTTCAGCACTGCCATGATGGCGTCATGGACGCCTTCACGATCTTGGTTTGCATCGATGACTTCGAGGAGGTCTTGATCTGCGTAATAGGTAGCGATTGGCTCCGTTAGCTCGTGGTAGTCCTTGAGCCGCTGAATGAAAACATCAACTTTGTCGTCACTGCGGTGTTCCACACCAGCCCGGTTCTGAAGGCGTTCTACTACAACGCCCTCGGGGGCCTCCAGTTCGAGGACGATGTCGAGCTTCACCCCCCGACTTGCAAGCAAGTCACGTAAGGCGTGTGCCTGATCCAAGTTGCGAGGGAAGCCATCGAGGATGAAACCGCCCTCGACGTCCGGAGCTGAAAGTCGAGCGTCCACCATGGGTACCGTTATCGAATCAGGAACGAACTTACCCTTAGAAATATAGGAGTCAGCGAGTCGACCTAACTCAGTGCCGTCCTCGATGTTGCTTCTGAAGATCTGCCCCGTCGAAATTGTCGGAACGCCCAGGCACTCCGCAAGCCAGACAGCCTGGGTCCCCTTCCCAACGGCGGGCGGACCGAGCAGGATCATCGCGGTCATTTCAAGAATCCCTCATAGTGGTGCTGTTGTAGTTGAGAGTTTACTTCCTTGACGGTCTGCAGGCCGACACCAACCATGATCAATAGGGTCGTTCCGCCAAATGGCATCTGGTTCGGACCGAGGTTCAGCGGGATCATGACGATCGAAGGCAGAATCGCAACAATCACCAGGTAGATCGACCCGACAGTGGTGATGCGGTTGATGACGTAACGCAGGTAGTCAGCGGTGGGCTTGCCTGCCCTGTACCCAGGAATGAAACCGCCGTAACGCTTCATATTGTCAGAGACTTCATCAGGGTTGAAGGTAATGGAGGTGTAGAAGAAGGCAAACGCCAGGATCAGCACAGCATTCGTCAACATGTACCAACCGCTCTGATGAGAGAAGTTGCGTCCAATCCACTGCACCCAGCCAGACGCGGGATCTCCAAACTGAGCAATCAACGGCGGTAGGCCCAGGATCGAAGTCGAGAAGATAACTGGGATGACGCCAGCCATGTTGATCTTCAGTGGGATGTAGGTGGTGGTCCCGCCGTAAGTGCGCCGACCGACCATTCGCTTGGCGTACTGAACGGGGATTCGCCTCTGCGCTTGTTCAACGTAAACGACCGCAACCGTTACTGCCAAGATGATCACCAGAATGGCCAAGACGGTCAGCCAGCCCCTGGTCATTCCGATGTCCCACAGCTGCATGGGCATAGTTGCCACGATCGAAGTGAAGATCAGCAGGGACATTCCGTTGCCGACTCCGCGTTCCGTGATCAGTTCGCCGAACCACATGATGACGGACGTCCCCGCGGTCATAACCACAACCATGAATAGGTAGGTCGCGAATGTTGCATTCGGTATGATTTCATTGGGGCAGTTGGGGAACATCTGCCCGGACGCTGCCATTGTGATCATCGTTGTCGACTGCAAGATCGCCAGGAAGATTGTCAGATAGCGGGTGTACTGAGTCAGCTTTGACTGTCCCGACTGTCCCTCAAGATGTAGATCCTGCAACCTTGGCACTGCGACCCTGAGAACCTGGATGATGATCGACGCCGTAATGTACGGCATGATGCCGAGGGCGAAGATGGACAGCTGCATCAAAGCGCCGCCCGAGAACAGGTTGAACATGTCGAGCACAGAAGTTGATTCCTGCTGGGCGAGACACGCATTTACGTTCGAAGCCGACACTCCCGGTGTGGGAATAAAGGTTCCAAGGCGGTACAGAGCCATGATTAGCAACGAAAAGAGAATCTTTCGTCGCAGATCAGGCGTACGGAATGCCTGTGCGAAAGCCTTGAACACACTTCCTCCAAACCCCGGGGGGCATTAGCCATCTGGACAAGCTTTGAGACTAGCCCAGACTACTTCCTAAGTCGGGTTGCGGTGCCCACATTTGATGAGCAAGCACAAATTTGATGTAAGAAAAAGGGAGGGCACCGAGTCTCGGCACCCTCCACTCTTACTAGCGAGCGGAGATTGAGCCGCCCGCCTCCTTGATTTTCGCTTCTGCCGAAGCCGACCACTTGTCGACCTCAACTTCCAGTGCCACTGTGATTTCACCGCCACCGAGAACCTTGACCGGCTCTCCCTTACGTACAAGACGCTTGGCGACAAGATCCTCAACCGTGACTGAGCCACCCTCAGGGTAAGCATCAGCCAGAGTGTCCAGATTTACAACCTGGTACTCGACACGGAAGGGGTTTGTGAACCCACGCAGTTTCGGAAGACGCATGTGGATGGGCATCTGGCCACCCTCGAATCCGAGGGGAACCTGATAGCGTGCCTTAGTTCCCTTGGTGCCGCGACCCGCGGTCTTACCCTTGGAACCTTCACCACGACCCACACGGGTGCGATCCTTCTTGGCACCGGGTGCGGGAGCCAAGTGATGTAGCCTCAACACCTCGCCCTCGGCGGGCAGATTGGCGTTCTTCTTGTTAGTAGCCATACCTACTTCGCCTCCTCTACTTCTACCAGGTGCTTGATTGTCTGAATTTGGCCTCGAACAACCGCGGTGTCCTCACGGACAGTCTTTTGACCAATCTTCTTCAGACCCAGGGACTTCGCGGACTCGCGGATGTTCTCCTTCTGGCCTGAAAGTGACTTCTTCAGAGTGATTTCGACCTTCGCCATCAGTTGCTCACCCCCGCTGCTGCCTTGTCTGCTTCAGCGGCTTCCGCCGCTGCCTTCTTATCAGCAACACCTTCTGCACGTGCACGAAGCATTGCTGCCGGTGCTACACGCTCCAGTGGGAGGCCACGACGAGCAGCCACTGCCTCAGGCTCATCAAGCTGCTTGAGCGCTGCAACTGTTGCACGCACGATGTTGATTGCGTTTGAAGATCCAAGTGACTTCGTCAGCACATCGTGAATGCCAGCGCATTCCAGTACTGCGCGAACAGGACCGCCGGCGATTACACCGGTTCCCGGAGAGGCAGGACGCAACATTACTACGCCCGCTGCATCTTCACCTTGAACCTTGTGGGGAATCGACCTGCGAATCATGGGAACGCGGAAGAAGCTCTTCTTTGCTTCCTCAACACCCTTGGCAATAGCCGCTGGAACTTCCTTGGCCTTGCCGTAACCGATCCCGACCATACCTTCGCCATCGCCGACAACGACGAGGGCGGTGAAGGAAAAGCGTCGGCCACCCTTCACAACCTTAGACACACGGTTGATAGCGACAACGCGCTCCAGATACTGATTGCGATCTTGTTCACGACGGTTGTCGCGACGGTCACCACCGCGGCCACCACGACCACGGCCCTGGCCTTGACCCTGACCTGCCCCATCGCGGCTCTGGCGCGCGGAACTGTCCTGATCGTTACTACCTCGCTGCTGTGCAGCCATCAGATACTCTCTCTTCCTTTTCTCGCGCCTACAGCTTCAGGCCGCCCTCGCGGGCGCCTTCCGCTACTGCCGCAACTCGGCCGTGGTAGACGTTGCCACCGCGGTCAAATACGACTTCTTCAATGCCGGCCTCTTTGGCACGCTGAGCGATGAGCTCACCGACCTTACGAGCCTTGTCCGTCTTCTTCGCATCGTCACTGCGCAGCTCTGGCTCCATGGTGGACGCCCACACTACGGTGTTGCCCTCAGTGTCGTTGACAACCTGGGCGAACATGTGACGGTTCGAGCGGGTGACGACCAGCCGAGGACGACTGGCGGTGCCATTGACCTTCTGACGCACACGCTGGTGGCGGCGCTTACGAGCAATAACCTTGCCCTTACCTTTGACCGCGTAAGCCATCACTTACCCGCCTTTCCGACCTTGCGACGTACGACTTCGCCTTCGTAGCGAATACCCTTGCCTTTGTAAGGCTCTGGTTTGCGCAGCTTGCGTATGTTCGCCGCGACTTCGCCTACCTGCTGCTTGTCGATTCCGCTCACCACGACCTTGGTCTGTGAAGGGACCGCAAGTTCAATACCGGCTTCTGGTTCCACCGTGATCGAGTGCGAGTACCCAAGCGCAAACTCGACATTCGCGCCCTTCTGAGTTGCACGGTAACCGGTACCGACAATCTCAAGTGTCTTCGAGTACCCGTTGGTGACACCCTCCACCATGTTCGCGACGAGGGTCCGGTACAGGCCGTGCAATGCGCGCGCCTCACGGGTATCCACGGGGCGCTCAAGAACAACCTCGCCACCCTCAACCTTCGCGGTGATGGGGGCACGCAGTTCCTGAGTGAGAGTCCCCTTCGGGCCCACAACGGTGACGACGTTTCCGTCAATCTTTACTTCTACACCGGCGGGAATAACCACCGGCTGCTTACCGATACGTGACATTCGCTCTTCCCTTACCAGACGTAGGCGACAACTTCGCCGCCCACGGCTTTGTCGGCCGCCTGGCGATCTGTCAGCAATCCGGACGAGGTCGAAAGAATCGCCACGCCTAGACCACCGCGGACCTGCGGGAGGTTTGTGGACTTCGCGTATACACGCAGCCCCGGCTTGGAAATGCGCCGCAGGCCGGTGATGGCCCTTTCGCGCTTGTTTCCGTACTTCAGGCTGAGTACCAGAGTCTTGCCCACACGGGCATCCTCAACAGAAATCGCCTTGATGTAGCCCTCACTGAGGAGAATCTGCGCAATGGCATTCTTCAGTTTGGAGTACGGCATCGACACAGACTCATGGTGAGCCTGGTTCGCGTTGCGCAGACGCGTTAGCATGTCTGCGATTGGATCAGTCATTGTCATTTTGGGGCGGACCCCTTCCTCGACGCGGTTTCCGCTATCGGGCGTAATGCCCGTAGACCTACGTCGTAAGTGTTACCAGCTGCTCTTCGTTACGCCCGGGAGGTCACCCTTAAGGGCGAGTTCACGCAGGCAGATGCGGCACAGGCCGAACTTACGGTAGACCGACTTGGGTCGACCGCAACGGTTGCACCGGGTGTAGGCACGCACAGCAAACTTGGGCTTGCGGCTAGCCTTGATTTTCAGCGATGTTTTTGCCATCGGTTACGCCTCCTTGAAAGGGAAACCGAGTTTACGCAAGAGCTCACGCCCCTGCTCATCGGTATCTGCAGACGTAACAATGGTGACGTCCATACCGCGAACACGGTCAATGTTGTCAACGTTGATTTCGTGGAACATGGACTGTTCTGTCAAACCAAAAGTGTAGTTACCATGTCCGTCAAACTGCTTGGGAGACAAGCCGCGGAAGTCGCGAATACGGGGCAGCGAAACCGACAGCAGTCGATCCAGGAACTCCCACATGCGATCGCCACGTAGCGTTACGGATGCACCGATTGCCTGGCCCTCGCGAAGCTTGAACTGGGCAATGGACTTCTTGGCGCGGTTGATGCGCGGCTTCTGACCTGTAATCGCCTGGAGGTCGGCAATAGCACCATCGAGAGCCTTCGCATCTCGAGCTGCTTCGCCCACACCCATGTTGACGACAACCTTTACCGGCTTACCAACCTGCATGACGTTCTCAAGATTGAACTGTTCAATCAGTTCCGCCTTGACCTTGTCCTCGTACTTTTCCTTCAAACGCGGGCTCATGCGTCAAGCTCCTTACCCGGTGTGATGCCACGGCGGCTGCCACCACGGGCAACGCGAACACGGATGGTCTTCTTCTTGCCATCGCGCTCCACGACGTCCTCACGGAACCCGACGCGAACTGGCTTGCCAGTCGAAGGGTCGACGAGGGCGAGCTTTGCCAGGGAAATTGGTGCTTCGCTTGTCACGATGCCCCCCTGATCGCCGGACTGTCCGGGACGGACGTGGCGCGTCTTCAGGTTTACACCTTCGACCAGTGCTGTGCCATTCTCAGGGAAAACCTTGATGACACGACCCTGCTTGCCTTTGTCCCCCGCTGCCAATGGCTCAAGGCCTTCGGCGTCGCGGCGAGCATTGCGCGCATTCATCTTCTTCGAGTCCGATGTACGTCCTCGAACGACCTCTACGAGGTCACCCTTTTTGATCTTCGCGGCCATCAGATTACCTCCGGTGCTAGCGAGACGATGCGCATGAACTTCTTGTCACGCAGTTCACGGCCAACAGGGCCGAAAATGCGCGTGCCACGCGGTTCGCTACCGTCAGCTTTCAAGATAACGGCCGAGTTTTCGTCGAAACGGATGTATGAGCCATCCAACCGACGGGATGGTTTCTTCGTGCGGACTATGACAGCCTTGACGACTTCACCCTTCTTGACGTTGCCGCCTGGGATCGCGTCCTTGACCGAGGCGACAATCGTGTCGCCAATGCCCGCGTAGCGCCGACCCGAGCCGCCCAAAACACGGATGCAAAGAAGTTCCTTTGCGCCCGTGTTATCAGCGACCTTGAGTCGTGACTCCTGCTGGATCATTCCTTATGACTCCTGTCGTCGTGCTGGTTCTCTCTGGCGAGCCAGAGAGCCTGGCCGAACGGATTTGGTTGCTTGGAAATGCTAGTGGAATGTTGGGCCAAAGGAGTGATCCTTTGGCCCAACTCACTACTTCGCCTTTTCCAGGATCTCGACTACGCGCCAGTGCTTTGTCGCTGACAGCGGACGAGTCTCCATGATGCGCACGAGGTCACCCACGCCGCATTCGTTATTTTCATCGTGTGCCTTGACCTTGACGGCCTTGCGAAGCACCTTGCCATACAGCGGGTGCTTAATGCGGTCCTCAAGGACCACCACGACGGTCTTATCCATCTTGTCGCTCGAGACATAGCCTCGGCGCGTCTTGCGCTGATTACGCTCGGGAGCAGTTGAATCTGCCATCTCTTCTAATCCTCGCTACCGGGCGCAGTACGGAAACCAAGTTCACGTTCACGCGCAATCGTGTAAATGCGGGCAATGTTCTTGCGAACTGCCTTCATGCGACCCGAATCCTCAAGACCGCCGACAGCCTGCGAAAAACGCAAGTTGAACAGTTCAGCCTTAGCGCGCTCCAGCTCCTTGCGGAGTGCAGCGTCATCCATTGCATCTAGATCCGCTGTGGTCAATACGTTGTCTGCCATCAGTTCTCCACACCCTCACGGACCACAAAACGGGTCTTAATCGGAAGCTTGTGACGGGCGCGGCGCATAGCCTCACGTGCCAAAGGCTCCGGGACACCACCAAGTTCAAACAGAATGCGTCCGGGCTTAATCGGGGCAACCCACCATTCAGGAGCACCCTTACCCGAACCCATGCGGGTCTCGGCAGGCTTCTTTGTTAGCGGGCGGTCCGGGAACACAGTGATCCAAACCTTGCCGCCACGCTTGATGTGACGCGTCATAGCGATACGAGCTGCCTCGATCTGACGGTTGGTCAGGTAGGCGTGCTCCAGCGCTTGAATGCCGTAGTCACCGAAAGCCAACTCCGTGCCACCCTTGGCCATGCCCTTACGGTTTGGCCGGTGCTGCTTGCGGTACTTTACTCGACGGGGAATCAGCATGTGCTTCAGGCCTCCGTAGCGGTCTCAGCGACAGGTGCCTGCAGATCCGCGTCAGCGGTTGCGGGAGCCTGATCGGCAGCTTCGGTTCCCTGACCACCGGTGCGAGGAGTGCGTCCAGCGCCTCCATCACGCCCGCCACGACGTCCCGGACCACCGCGACGATCTCCGCGGCGTCCTCCGCCACGGTTCGCCTGCTCGGCCTGGGCACGTGCGAACTCGCGTTCGGTCATGTCACCCTTGTAGATCCACACCTTGACGCCAATACGGCCGAATGTGGTACGTGCTTCAAAGAAGCCGTAATCAATGTTTGCGCGCAGCGTCTGCAAGGGCACGCGACCCTCACGGTAGAACTCGCTGCGTGACATTTCTGCGCCACCGAGTCGCCCGGAGCACTGGACACGAATGCCCTTTGCTCCCGCGCGCTGCGCAGACTGCATTGCCTTACGCATTGCCCGGCGGAAGGAGACGCGCGCAGCAAGCTGCTCTGCTACTCCCTGGGCGACCAACTGAGCATCAATCTCGGGGTTCTTGACCTCGAGAATGTTCAGCTGTACCTGCTTGCCCGTGAGCTTCTCCAGGTCCTGACGCAAACGGTCTGCCTCAGCACCACGACGTCCAATGACAATGCCTGGACGTGCAGTGTGCAGGTCAACTCGTACGCGATCCCGCGTGCGCTCGATCTCTACCTTAGAGATGCCAGCACGTTCGAGGCCATCAGAAAGAACCTCGCGGATCTTGACGTCCTCGGCTACATAGTCGCTGTAGCGCTGTCCCTTGGTAGTCGAGTCCGAGAACCACCGCGAACGGTGTTCGGTGGTGATCCCCAGGCGGAAACCAGTGGGGTTTACCTTCTGGCCCATCTAGCGATCCCCTTCCTTCTCGTCTTTAGTTCCAACAACCACGGTGATGTGGCTGGTACGCTTCAGAATCGTTCCTGCACGGCCCTGGGCTCGTGGCTGGAAACGCTTCATAGTCGGACCCTCATCGACATATGTCTCAAGAATCCACAAATCGGCATCCTGTACGTTCTCACCGTTCTTGTCGGCAAGGACCTTCACATTGGCAACTGCCGAGTGAAGAATCTTGTTGACATCACGGGCCACCCGCTGGGGGGCGAACGTAAGCATGTCGGCTGCCTCAAGGAAGGACTTCCCACGGACCTCGTTAACGACCCGTCGTGCCTTCTGGGGCGTGACGCGAACGTAGCGCGCCTTCGCCTTGGCTTCCATCTTCTAGCTCCTTGCTTCCCCAGCGTCTAGCGACGCCGGCCCTTACGGTCGTCCTTCACGTGGCTACGGAAAGTGCGCGTAGGCGCAAACTCGCCGAGCTTGTGGCCAACCATAGATTCGGTGACGTACACCGGCACATGGCGGCGACCGTCGTGAACTGCGAAGGTGAGGCCCAGGAAGTCCGGAGTAATCATCGAGCGGCGCGACCAAGTCTTGATGACCTGCTTCGTCCCCTTCTCAATCTGCTCGTCGACCTTCTTCTGCAAGCTTGGGTCTACGTAGGGACCCTTCTTCAAACTACGTGGCATGTGTCCAGCTCCCTATCAGCGCTTGTTGCCAGTACGACGACGGCGAACAATCTGCTTGTCGCTCGCCTTATTCGGACGCCGAGTACGGCCTTCAGGCTTACCCCATGGGCTGACCGGGTGCCGGCCACCAGAGGTACGTCCCTCGCCACCACCGTGTGGGTGATCGACCGGGTTCATAGCAACACCACGAACCTTGGGACGCTGGCCCTTCCAACGTGCGCGACCAGCCTTGCCGAGGGAAATATTG
The DNA here is from genome assembly GCF_014069575.1 of Schaalia sp. JY-X169. NCBI lineage: Bacteria > Bacillati > Actinomycetota > Actinomycetes > Actinomycetales > Actinomycetaceae > Schaalia > Schaalia sp. JY-X169. The sequence goes on along the minus strand of NZ_CP059675.1, from coordinate 560,212 downwards.
CCCTGTTCGGCGTTCCCTACGGTGCCGATCGTTGCACGGCAGTCAACATCCACATTGCGGATCTCACCCGAGGGGAGACGCAACTGAGCGAAGCGACCTTCCTTGGCAACCAGCTGAATCGAAGATCCAGCAGACCGAGCCAAACGTGCTCCCTGTCCAGCGTTGAGCTCGACAGCATGGATCACAGTACCGAGTGGAATGTTGCGCATGGGCAGGTTGTTACCCGGCTTGATATCGGCCTTAGGACCGTTCTCAATAACCGTTCCAACCGTCACGCCCTGAGGAGCGATGATGTAACGCTTCTCTCCGTCTGCGTAGTGCAGCAGAGCGATGTTAGCAGTGCGGTTGGGATCGTATTCGATCTGCGCAACACGTGCTGGTACGCCATCTTTGTCATTCCGCTTGAAGTCAATCAAACGGTACGCACGCTTGTGGCCGCCACCGCGGTGGCGGGAAGTGACTCGTCCGTAGGAGTTACGTCCACCAGTCTTCGTGATCGGACGCACCAGAGACTTCTCAGGGTAAGAGCGCGTGATCTCAGAGAAGTCTGAGACGCTCCCGTGGCGACGACCAGGAGTCGTCGGATTATATTTGCGTATAGCCATATTTCTTCTACCCCTGCGCTCTAGATCCCGGACTCACCGAAAATGTCGATGGAACCTTCGCGGACAGTGACGATCGCACGCTTGACGTTCTTGCGACGTCCAAGACCATCACGGCGGCGGAAAGCCTTGCCCTGACGGTTCTGAGTCGCTACCTTCTCAACCTTCACGCCAAAGAGATCTTCGATCGCGTTCTTGATTTCCGTCTTGTTGGCCCTGGGGTCAACTTCAAACGTGTACTTTCCTTCATCCTGGCTCAGTGATGACTTCTCAGTCACGACGGGCTTCAAGATGATGTCACGCGGATTCTTTGTTGCTTCGAGGCTCACTTGTCGTCCTCCTTAGCCTTTTTTGCAGCTTCGGCCTTAGCGGTCTTGGCTTCCTTCTTGGCGTGATCGGCTTCGTAAGACTCCGTGGTCTTGTCGGCCTTCGCTTCCTTCTTCGCCTTGACCTTGGACTCAACGACCTCGTCCTGCGCTTCAGCGATTTCTCGTGCCGCGTGGGCGCGTGCCTTGTTGATGCGCTCGATGTAGGCGGCGAGGGCTGCTTCGGTGAACACAACGCGATCTGAATCAACCACGTCATATGTGTTCAACTGATCCGACCAGACGATGCCTACGCCCTCAATGTTCTTGAAAGAACGTACAGCGACCTCTGCTCCAGCCTGCTCACGATCGATAACGATCAGAACCTTCTTGGCATCTGTAACTGCGCGCAGTGTCGCGATTGCTGCCTTCGTGGAAGGAGTATCAGACGACACAAGGCTTGAGAAGACGATAATCGCGTCGTTACGAGCGCGATCCGACAGTGCAGAGCGCAGAGCGCCCGCAATCATCTTCTTGGGTGTGCGCTGCGAGTAGTCACGCGGCTGTGGTCCGTGGACAACAGCTCCACCCTTCCACTGGGGAGCGCGGATCGAACCCTGACGAGCGCGACCTGTACCCTTCTGACGCCACGGCTTCTTACCGCCGCCGGAAACCTCCGAGCGAGTCTTCGTCGCGTGGGTTCCCTGTCGGGCTGCAGCACGCTGCGCCTCGACGACCTGGTGGATAAGTGGAATGTTCAGAGCAACGTCGAAAATCGACGCCGGGAGAACAACGGTTGCCTTCGTCTTTGCGCCCTCGGCGTCGTAGACAGGAACCTTACGATCTTCACCTACGGTGATGTTCTTCGCCATGCTCAGGCCCCCTTCACAGCGGTACGAACCATGACAACAGCCTTACGAGGGCCGGGAATAGCACCCTTGATCAGCAGGAGGCCACGTTCTGTGTCGACGCCCTGAACAATCAGGTTCTGGACCGTGCGCTTTTCTCCACCCATGCGGCCAGCCATGCGCTGTCCGCGGAAGATGCGACCAGGAGTCGCACAAGCACCGATTGAACCGGGCTTGCGGTGGATCTTGTGAGCGCCGTGTGATGCTGGGCCACCTGCAAAGCCGTGACGCTTCATCACACCTGCGAAGCCCTTGCCCTTGGTGTTGCCAGAAACATCAACCTTCTGGCCCACTTCAAAGGTGTCGGCTGCAAGTTCCGAGCCAACCGCAAAATCTGCGGCTGCGGCTGTGCGGAACTCCGCGAGGTGGCGCTTGGGTGTAACCCCGGCCTTTTCAAAGTGGCCAAGCAGAGGCTTGGTCACGCGACGAGGATCAATATCCTCAAAGCCAATTTGGACGGCAGAGTAGCCGTCGTTCTCTTCGGTACGCACCTGAGTAACGACGTTCTTGCCAACCTGCACAACCGTCAGGGGGACAACTTTTCCGTCCTCGTCCCAGACCTGGGTCATGCCGAGCTTGCGGCCGAGTAGGGCCGCAGTCTTGGTGTCAGTAGTCATTCCGATGTCCTCAGAGTTTAATCTCGATGTTCACGTCCGCCGGCAGGTCGAGACGCATAAGCGAATCAACGGCCTTGGGCGTGGGATCAATGATGTCGATGAGCCGCTTATGCGTGCGCATCTCGAACTGCTCGCGGCTGTCCTTGTCCTTGTGCGGCGACCGAATAACGACAAACACGTTCTTCTCGGTCGGAAGCGGCACCGGGCCCACGACAGTGGCACCAGCACGCTGCACAGTATCTACAATCTTGCGCGCAGAGCTATCGATGACCTCGTGGTCATACGACTTCAGCCGGATGCGGATTTTTTGTGCCGCCATGCCGTCTACCTCTTCTCGTACAGATTCGTCACCGGCCCCCGCATTCGGGCGTGTCTGCGATGAGACGCACACCGTTGCGGCTTCCAGATCGGCTCTGGTTGGGCCTATGTCTTGTCAAAAGAACTACGGCTCCGGGGTCCGCTAGTGCCGACTTGTTCTCCCACGTCTTGAACCCTGTCGGAATCGGAACTCAGCGAACTGAGCCCCGACCTGCTTCCACTTTGGAAACTAGGGCTGTGGGGTATTCCCGTCGGCCAGGCTCTGGTGCCCGGGCCTTACCTTTCTGCAAGTACAAACTGAAGAAGGAGGAACCGAAAAGTGCCTCAACCTTCAGCGTCTACCGCGTCCAGGACCACCCCGCTTGCGCAGGGCAGCTTGCATAGTTTGGCATGCCTTGGCCCCCAACGCCAACTCCCTGGGACGAGATACACACCACCCCGTCGGCATCTTCGGCTCCAATGCTCACGTTTCGGGCGTGTCGCGGCCCCAAAACACGGCTGATTACAAACTATGCCACATTCGTACGCTGCGATGATGAGACCGACATCGCAGTCCTCACCGCGGTCGCAATGGTGCCCTCTGCAACAACCCGTCGCCCCTTGTAGACCACCAGGGACTGGCCGGGCGCGACCCCACGGATCGGCTCCGCCAGCTTAACGACCAAGTGTTCGAGGGCGTCGCCGTCGTGCCCCGATTCGATCTGCAGAGCAGAAACCACCGTTGGTGTGCCGTGAGCTCGAATCTGCACCGTGAAGACGTTCTCAGGGACGTCTCTCAGGGCCCTTGTCCCCATTGCTGTACCAAACGCTTCCTGCGCGTCCTCGTCCACAACGAGGTCTTCCGGAGCTGACTGCCAAACCAGGTTCCTGGTCGCGATCGTGTTCACGGAAAGTAGAGTCGACTCGCCTACCACTACGGTATTGGTTGCAGGTTCGGTCGCCAATACGTACCTTGGTTTTCCTGATGTCGAGGGCGTCCCAATGCGCAGGCCCTTTCTCTGCCCGATCGTGTACTTGTAATACCCGGAATGCTCACCGAGCACCGTGCCGTCTTCATCGACAATCTGCCCGGGCGCCGAGCCGAGGTGGCGCTCAAGGAATCCGCCCGTGTCACCGTCGGGAATGAAGCAAATATCGTACGAATCAGGTTTGTTGGAAACCCCAAGACCACGGATTTCCGCCTGCTCACGGACCCATGCCTTCGAGGGCGCATCGCCCAGTGGAAGTAGAACATGCGATAGCTCGTCGCGGCCCATCACCGCCAGAACGTAACTCTGGTCCTTCAACTCATCATCGCCGCGATGAAGTTCGCAACCATCTGGTCCATGGACCATCTTCGCGTAGTGACCCGTGCAAACCGCATCGAAACCTAGGGCTCGACCGCGATCCAGCAACTCTTTGAACTTCACGAACTCATTACAACGAACGCAGGGGTTCGGTGTGTGCCCCGCTCGGTACTCCGCCAAGAAGTCGTCAATGACAGTCTCCTCGAACTGCTCTGAAAGGTCCCAAACATAGAAGGGAACCCCGAGGATCTCCGCAGCTCGCGCCGCATCCTGGGAGTCCTCTAGGGAACAGCAGCCCCGGGATCCGACCCGGCAGGCTTGCGGTTCACTAGACAACGCCATGTGCACGGCTGTGACATCATGACCGGCGTCGACCGCAAGCGCCGCTGCAACAGCTGAATCAACGCCGCCCGACAGTGCCGCAAGAACTCTCATTTTGGGACCCCCTGACCTTCCATCTCCCCACCCTTTCGGCGAAATGACCGGGAGCTACCTCGCAGGTCATACTGGTCCATCCGTTGCGCTTGCTCAAGAGCGTGGGGCAAAGCTGCGAGGAATCTGTCAATCTCTTCTTCTGAAGTTGTGGCACTCATTGACACTCTGAGAACCCCGAGGGCGGAGTGTTCATCACGCCCCATGTGGAGGAGGACGGAAGAGGGTCTGGTAACGCCTGCGTGGCACGCGGAACCGGCTGAAACGTGGATGCCCTGGCGGTCCATCTCTAGCAGGATGACCTCGGGGTGGGCAGTCGGGAGGCTGAGGTGAACTATCGACTCAACGGCTCCGGCAGTCGTTGTCAGCGCAACTTGCTCGGGAAGTCCCCCCAGAAGTTTGGCGCGCATTTTGGCTGTCACACGTCGACGCTCACCGAGTTCACCCACTGCTTCCTGTGCTGCGACGCTAAGAGCAACCGCGTCGGCAACATCCGGGGTTCCTGAGCGAATCCCTCGTTCGTGGCCACCTCCGGGCCGATCGGACTTGAGCGCTACACCTCTCTTTACAAGCAGTGCGCCGGTTCCCACTGGCGCCCCAAATTTGTGACCGCCAATCGTCATGAGGTCAAGGCCGAGAGCAGAGAAAGACACAGGAAGGTTACCGATTGCCTGCGTCGCATCGGAGTGTACGTACGCACCCGGTGCAAGTCTGCGGCAGATCTGTGTGAACTCCTCAAGTGGCTGGATCACTCCTGTCTCGGAGCAAACCATTGCCAGCGAACCAAGGGCAACCTCACGCCCGGCAGTACGAGACGCCAGGGCGTCCTCGTCCAGGTCGATGACTCCGTCATCTTGCAACGGGATCATCAGGTCAGTAATGCCGTTCGCGCGCAGGGGCACGCGTTGCTCAAGAACTGCCGGGTGTTCCACACCTGAAAGTAGCCACGCCCACTCTGATTCGGGGAGCTTCGCTCTGCGGCCCAGTGCAGCACCTGTCACTCCCAGAGCGGCTGACTCTGTTGCACCGGAAGTGAAGACCACTTCGGCACGTTCGGCTCCAAGCGCCTCTGCGAGCCGCTCCCGTGCCTGCTCCAACAGCAACCGTGCCCCTCGTCCACCAGCGTGGAGCGACGAGGGGTTTCCCGGTCGAGCCGAGAGTTCATCAACGGTCTCAAGCCAGGCCCGCTTCGCGGACGCTCGCATGGGGGTGGTTGCTGCGTGGTCTAGATAGACGGGACCGAGTGGGGGTTTGTCGGGAGTTTTCCTCAACTTGGTGGCGTCCCTAGCTTTGCGCCGAAAGGATTTCCAGAGCCTGGGGCACGACCTCACTTACGTCCCCCACAACCGTGAAATCTGCGAGTTCAATTATGGGAGCATCCGGGTCATCAACGACCGCGACGATAATCTGTGATCCCAGCATCCCACACGTGTGATGGACCGCTCCGGAGACGCCGAGACCCACAAACAGTTTGGGAGCAACTGTCACCCCAGTCTGGCCAATCTGAGCCGCTCGCGGGACCCATCCTTCGTCACAGGCTACGCGAGTGGCTCCAACTGCCCCTCCGAGGGCATCTGCCAGATTCTCAACCAAGGTGAAATCGCCATTCGTGCCGCGCCCTCCCGCAACAACCACATCCGCATCGGTCAACGAGACACGCGATCCTTTCGGTTCGACCACGTGAGAAATAACCTCGACCTGCAGTGCGCCCGAGGAGAGTCGGGGTGCGAGCGAGACGATCTTTCCTTCGCCCGCTGGTCCCTCTTTGTCCCCAAACCCCGGCCTAACTGCCAGAACAGGGGCACCCTGCGTGGTGTGGAAGGATGTCTCCCACGCGCCACCAAGGGCCGCTTTCTGTGCAAAGAGTTCAGATCCGCTCACCCAAACACGGGTGACGTCGACGGCTCCGCCCGCTTGAAATGCGGTTGCCAGCATAGCTGTCACAGCGCGACCAAGGTAGGTGGTAACCGTCAGCACAGCACCAACATCACCCAGGTTTTCTACGGCTGAGCGCGCGGTGTCAGCGATTGCAGCTGGAACCAGGGGTGAGTAGCCGCCAGATTCGGGCACATAGATGACGTCAGCCCCGCCAAGGCGAAGCCCGTCCTCGTCAATGTCCTGCGCCACGCTGAGAGCGGCAACGGTGCCGGTTGTTAGAGTTCGGGCGAAATGGAGGACTTTCACCGACGCTAAGGACAGGGTTGGTTCGTCAATGGTCTTCTCATTCTCAACAACGACCAGTATGGGCTTGTCAATCCGTTCCATGTCGACTGTCCTCCCTACTTCTCAATCTTGTCTGCGAGGAACGCAGCCAACGCGCTGCCGCCCTCGCCGGAATCTGTGATGACCACGCCCTCTTCGCGCTGAACGGGGGTCGCCGCGACCACCTCAATCGCGCTGATGGGCAGGGACTCAAGTTCGCTAGCAGGACCCGCCCAATCCCAACCTTCCCAGATGTCAAGGGGCTTGGCCCGAGCTGCACGAAGGTCCTTGAATGACGGATAGCGGGGCTCGTTGACCTGGTCGGTCACGGAAACCACGACGGGGGTACGTGCCTTCAGCGTGTCCAGTGAGCCATCAACCCTGCGCTCGACGGTGACGGTGCTGGGAGCATCGGCAGCAATCTCAACGGAATGGGCAATGTCGAGCAGCGGCCAGTTCAAGTATGTTGCTAAAGCGGGTGCAAGCATTGAGGTCATTCCATCGAGGCTCGCCATTCCCGTAAGCACCAGGTCAACCGGCCCTTCGTCCCCGATCACTTCGATCGCCCGAGCAAGGATTCTGGCGGTTCCAACGGCATCTGCCCCCGCAAGTGAATCATCGCTAATGAGGACACCACGGTCCGCTCCCATCTGCAGGGCTCTCACCAGTGCGTCCTCGGAGTCTGCCGGTCCCATTGTTAGCGCAACCACTTCACCGCCCAGATCTTCGACAATCGAAACGGCTGCCTCAATGGCGTGTTCGTCCAGTTCATTGAGGACATCATCCTCACCGCGTACCAAACGCCCCTGTTCTATTCGCCTGTCCGAGTCAGCATCTGGGACATGTTTTACACATACAACGATTCTCATGAGAATAGTCTGCCATGCACATTTGGACGCTTGTTGGTGAGATCGCGCTCTGAAAGTCAGAAGATGGTGCAAGCTTGGGGTATGAAGAGCCATGCCTTGGAGTGGTGGCGGAGCGCAATGGACCGGGGGGAACAACGTGACAAGCCCTAATGCAACGCGGCCCAATGAAACCGTACTTCTCCCCTCGCCCACGCCCGTTCCTCGAGTGAGCCCCAACCCTGACCGGATTGGGGTTTGGGTGTGCCCTGACGGGGGTGTGGATATCTCAGTGGTTGCAGCACATGCGACCGCAGTCGACTTCTGTGTGGTGTCGGGAGAGGGAAGCGGAAGAAGAGAACAACGCTGGGCCCTTCACGGACCTGACAGAGGCCTGTGGCACGGACACCTCGATGGCATTAGCGAGGGCGCAACCTATGGGTTCCGAGCCTTCGGCCCGTGGGACCCCGATGCGGGGCTCTACTACAACCCTTCAAAGTTCCTTATGGATCCGTATGCGCGCGCCATCTCAGGCACCCCTGAACTGAGCGCGGCTCTGCACGCCCACCATGTCGACCACGAAATGTACCCGACGACATATCCTCTCGCACAGTCGAACCTCAACTCCGCCCTGTTCGCCCCCGTGTCCGTGGTGATTGGCAATGGCTTCGCTATCGCACCACGCCCTCGTATCAGCCCCGATCACACGGTCCTCTACGAGTTGCACGTTAAGGGTTTCACCAAGAATCTCCCCGGCGTACCGGAGGAACTCAGGGGCACTTATGCGGGTCTCGCCCACCCAGCAACAATCGAGTACATCAAATCCCTCGGCGTGACGACACTCGAGCTTCTCCCTGTCCACGCGAAGATGGATGAACCCTTCCTCACGGAACGTGGGCTAACAAACTACTGGGGATACTCGACGATGTCGTTCTTTGCCCCGGAACCATCGTTTGCGACCCGGTCCTCACGGGCGCAAGGACCCCGGGCCGTTGTTGACGAGTTCCGCGGCATGGTTTCTATCCTGCATGGCGCCGGGATAGAGGTCATCCTGGATGTTGTCTACAACCACACGTGCGAGGGCGGAGACACTGGACCGACTGTATGTTGGCGCGGGCTCGACTCTCTCCTGTACTACCGCCGCGTCCTCGACCGTCCTCGCTACATGATTGATGACACCGGGTGTGGCAACACGTTGAACTTTTCGGAAGAACGCGTCGTGCAGATGACCCTGGACTCCCTGCGCTACTGGGTTGAATCGATGGGTGTTGACGGGTTCCGTTTTGATCTCGCCACAACTCTTGGTCGCCTAGACACGGGGTACACCGACTTCCATCCCTTCCTGGTTGCAGCGGCTCAAGACCCCGTCCTACGTGACGTCAAGCTGATTGCGGAGCCTTGGGATCTTGGCCTCGGCGGCTGGCAAACCGGGCATTTCCCGATACCGTTCGGGGAGTGGAACGATCGCTATCGGGACTCGATTCGCAAGTTCTGGCTGACGGACTTCCAACAGCAGTCCGCTGGACGGCAGGTGTCCGGTCCCAATGATCTGGCTACTCGCCTATCCGGATCTGCAGACATGTTCGGATGGCAACCGGGCGCGAAGCGTGGCCCGCTGGCTTCCGTCAACTTCCTGACGGCACACGACGGATTTACCCTGGCCGACCTCACCTCCTACGACCATAAGCACAACATGGCGAACCTGGAGAACAACCAGGATGGCACTAACAACAATCACTCCTGGAACCACGGCGTTGAAGGAACGTCCGCAGCGTCTGCTATGAACCCGGACCTAACCGATCCGACCGGTGTTGTTGAGGAGCTTTCATACGCACGTGAAAGGTCACGTCGCAATCTGCTGACAACTCTGCTGGTGTCGGCAGGCACGCCGATGATCACGGCCGGGGATGAGTTCGGCCGTACGCAATATGGAAACAACAATGCATACTGTCAGGACTCCCCGATCTCCTGGGTGGACTGGGAAATGGATGAGAGCCAGGAGGACCTGCTCTCCTGGGTGCGGTACATACTTGAGCTCCGCGCAGCACACCCCGTGCTACGACCCACGTCGTTTGCAAGTGGACAGATCCCCGACGGCGACACGCTGCCTGACGTTTCCTGGTTCACCCGGAAAGGTTCGCCCATGAGCGCCGACGGATGGTCGGAGCCCAAGAACCGCGTCTTCCAAATGCGCCGATCAGGACGAATGCTCGACGATGTGGATGCCCTCGTTGTGATCAACGGGACTCTGAACCCAACAAAGATTACGCTGCCGGAGAGCCACGGGAACCCCTGGGTCCTGGTGGCTGACACGTCTTGGCCCACGCAACGTGAGGGCGGGATTGACTCGGCCGCTTTGGCTCTGGCCCAAGGCGAGCAGGCTGCGGCGGGTGGAAGCTACACCATGGAGCCACAGTCGTTGGCGGTGTACTTCGCGGCAAGTCGCTAGCGCAGGCGACGGTTCCTCCCGGCCAGACAGAGCCGGTTAGGCCTTACGGAGCCGACTCGGCCCCGCCCGTTGGGTCGTGCCCCTCATTCGCGAGTCCTTGATGATTACTCTTCCACGTGCGTGAAGCGCCCTCGTTCTATCCCTTGACTGAACCTGCGGCCAAGCCCGACTGCCAGACCCTTGACCAGTGGGGAGATCTCCGGAGTATATAGGTAGAGCCAGACCATCGCCGCGACAATGCCGGGGATTGCGTATGGGAGGAAGTTGCCCAGGCGGAATATTGCAACCCGCTTAATGATCAATGCATCGATGAGCAGCGCTAGGACCAGCGCCATAATGATCATCACTGGGATCTGGAAGAGCGCATAGAGGACGACCCGTCCGATGCCATCCCAAAAGCGCTCGTTTGTGATGACGTACTTGTAGTTCTCTAGTCCGACGAAGGAATCAACGAGGTCGCCACCGCCGAAGGCCCCACCCCCAGCAGGGACCTTGCGTGTGAATGACTGCTTGATCGCGACCCCAATAGGGATCAGGAATACCAGGATAAAAGCAAGCGTAAAGGGGGCAACAAAAGCCCACCCTGCGCGTGCTTGACGACGAGAGACTGCCTTTGAACCGGCTTTCCCGCGCTTTCCACTACTTCGAGGTCCACCCAGAGGTTTATCCTTCGGGCTTAGCGCCGGGTCAGCCAGCGTAACTGTGTCTGGTGTTGACATCTCGCTCCATCGCGTCTTCTCTTACCGCTTCATACTCGTGAACGAGGGCGACCTTTCAGAGAAGGCCGCCCCCAATCACCATCATTCAGGCTACTTCGATGCTTCTATTCGGCAACCGGGAGGTTTCCGTCAGTCAGCGCCTTGATTGACGCATCCTGTGCAGCAGTGAAGACATCTGCTACCGTTCCGGAACCGGATCCGGCTGCAGCCGCGGCCTCAACCATGGACGGGCCAACTGCCGAGAAGAACGGCATGTAGGCGAAGTCTGCGGAGAGGTTCGCATTTGCGGTTGCTAGCTCAGCGAAGACATCCTGGCCACCGTAGAACGCAGAAATGTTCTCCGGGGTGGTCATCTCACCCTTGGCGGCAGCTGTTGCAGCCGCGGTCTGGAACTCTTCGATAGTGGTCGGAACTTCAATGCCTAGCTCTTCGAATGCAGCCTTGTTGTAGAAGTAGACAAGGGGCCCGGTGTCCTGCGGGAGACCAACAATGGTCTCACCGACCTTCATCATGTTGAATGCGCCAGAGTAGTTCGACTCGTACTGGGTTGCGTACTCCGTGACGTCCTCGGTCAGACCCTTAACAAAGAGCTCCGGGACCTCTGAGTAGCCGAGCTGCGCGAGGCAAGGTCCGGCACCAGCGTTGATGTCGGTCTCAACCTTCTTGATCATTTCCTGAGCCGCACCATCGAACTTGGTGGCGGTGACATGAATGTTGGGGTTCTCGGTGTTCCAGCGGTCAACGATGTCGTTGACCTTGGTCATACCTTCACCATCGGGTAAGAACTCATCTAACAAAACCTACTCGTAGACAGGACTGTTGTGACCGACGCGAAGCAAGAGAACAGAGCCCCCGCGGGGCGCCTGACCCTACCGATTGAAACAGGCATCGACGACGAGATTCACGCTCTTATGGAGAGACTCCAGGTCGATGCTGTGCGCAACTCAGACGGCACGGAGCTCCCCGACTGGGTGAGCGATGGTTTTGCCAAGGTCTATTCGACATACTTCCCTGCTCGAGGCGACGAAGAATGGGCAGTATCTGTGCCGGAGCAGCGCGTACGCCAGTTCCTCATGTCCCGCCCGGTTACGGCGACCTCGAACGAAGCCCTGTCGATCAACGTCATGGAGGGCTACCTCAGTGCCCAGTTCACACCTGATTTGGTAGCGGATAGGGAGCACTACTGGCAGGTGATTGATCGGACGACGGGAGAAACACTACCGACAAGTGCCTGGACGGTCACTGCAGCACCACCTCTTCCCATGGAGGCGGGCGCGGACGTAGTGGGAGACTATCCCGATGATGCCGGATCGGCGATTGTCGTCATCGACTGCCCTGCGCCCTTCCACATCTACACGGTGGATTTTCTGGCGAAACAGATCTGGGACAGCACCCAGACATACAACTACATCACGAATCACTGGGCAGATGACCCCACGCGACGCAAGGACCGCACGTACGATGTCGCGTATCCCGAGACTTGGAACCACGTCAAAGGGGCCCTGGGCACCTGGCTGGATGCTCACCCCGAAGTGGATGTCGTGCGGTTCACGACCTTCTTCTATCACTTCACCTTGGCATTTGATGACCACGCCCGTGAGAAGTACGTCGACTGGTTCGGCTACTCCGCTGCCGTCTCGATCCCGGCGTTGGAAGAGTTCGCTGTAGAGCACGGCTGGCGAATGACGCCGGAAGACTTCATCGATGCCGGCCACTACAACACACCTCTTCGTGTTCCCAGTAACCAGTTCAAAGCATGGGTCGACTTCACTTCGCGCCGCGTATCTCAGAAAGCTGCCGAGCTGGTGGCAATCACGCATGATGAGGGACGCGAAGCCATCATGTTCCTTGGCGACAACTGGATCGGAACCGAACCCTATGGACCATATTTCCCCGCCATCAATCTGGACGCAGTTGTCGGGTCAGTTGGTTCGGCCGCAACTTGCAGAATGATCTCGGACATTCCCGGCGTGCGCTACACCGAGGGCCGATTCCTCCCCTACTTCTTCCCCGACGTGTTCAACCCAGAAGGTGATCCGATCGGCGAGGCCGTTGTGAGCTGGGCGCAAGCACGTCGTGCCATCGTCCGCAAACCCGGTTGTGGCCGTCCTCAACTCTTGGGGCGCGTTGCGGACCTGGCAAACCTACATGGTCGCGCACGCACTGTGGTACAAGCAGATCTACAGCTACGTCGGAGTTATCGAGTCTCTGGCTGGACTTCCTCTTGACGTCCGCTTTATTTCGTTCGAGGACGTCTGCTCAACGCAGGGAAGCATCCTCAATGATGTCGATGTCATCATCAACGCTGGCGCGCGAGACACTGCCTTCTCCGGTGGAAAGGAATGGAATAACCCCGAACTGCAGAGACTTGTCCGCGAGTTTGTGTGGAACGGAGGCGGCTTCGTCGGGATTGGTGCCCCAACCGGTGTCACCCCTGAGTCTGGTCCCGCAATCATTCTGGACGACGTGCTCGGAGTTGACATGGAGATCCACTGGACTCTGTCATCCACGCGCCATCCTGAAAGCCCAGTCCAGGGCCACTTCATCCTTGAAGACCTCCACGGCGACCTCGACACCGGGGAAGATCCCGGTGACATGATCGCGACGGGTCCAAATGTGCAGGTTTTGGCCGAGGCCGAAGGCTCTGTGAAGTTGGCTGTCAACAGCTATGGGCAGGGTCGGGCCGTCTACATTGGCGGACTGCCCTACTCGGCTGAGAACTCGCGCCTGCTCATGAGGGCATTGACGTGGGCGGCGAACGCTGAAGATCAGTGGCGAGATGTTCTAGTTACCACGAATCCCGAGGTCGAGGTTGCGTGGTACCCGAACGTGAGCCGCGCATTTGTCTACAACAACTCTGCGGACGAACAATCCACCGCAGTGGTCGGACCTGGCGGGTTCAAGAGTGATGTCACGCTGGATGGCTACGGGAGCGCTTGGTTGGACGCCTAGCCACTTGGAGCACCCCAAATGTATACGTGGGGGCGAAGTGTGCGCTTGGGGTAAGGCCCCGAGACGCGTGTTTCGCCCCCACGTATACATTTCACGAGAAGTGGGCGGGTCACCGTGGAGGCAGGGCCGCCGGGTCACCGCGGAGGCAGGGCCGGCGGGTCGCCCGCATCGGGGCTGGCAGGCCGGCCGGCCGGTCGCCCACTACACCCTGTGTGCCGACTCCGCCGGTTCCGTCAGAAGGGTCGAAGCCCGTTCTGAGTGCTCGGGAAACTCCTCAAGGTATGCACGGAGCCAGTTCGCCGCGAAGGCCTCTGCTTCATCCGTGCGTACCAACGCCCAGACAGACCCGCCAAACCCCGCCCCAAACCCAGATGAACCAACCGCTCCTAGCTCACGGGCAAGCCTCTGCAGCGCATTGGTCTCAGCGACCTGGTTACCCAAATTGGCATCCGCGTTCTCATGCGACACCTGGGCGGCTTGGCCAAATCCCTCAACATCGCCATTTCGCAGTGCTTCAACCGCGCTGGGGATGGCCTGTTCCATCTCTACTAAGTAGGCGTTCAGTCTGGCCAACAGTAGCGGGTCTTGCTGTGCCCAGAGAAGCATCTTCTCCCGAGCGCCCTCCTCAGCGAGCACTTCAGCCAGGGTGTTTGCCGAGCCACCGCTCTTGGAGCTCCACAACTCCGCCAGCCTGCGAACCTGTAGTGAGGCATTGTTGTATGCCTGCAGTGCCGCGCCGGTCTTCTCAGCAAGCACCCCTGACACAGCAATGACAAAGGTCCATCCGTCCGGAAGTGACACCGCTCCCTCCGCAACTGTGGGGGCAAACCGGAAGATACCCAATTGTCCAGAATGACAGTTGAGCATTGCCGCGTGGTCCTGGGAACCACCAAATGTTCCAACCCCCCGCGCACCGGGAAGCGCTTTGAATCCGAGGCCGTTTTCAATGGTTGCAAGGTACGCCGCCATGTCGACCCTGTCCAGAATGTTCTCACTCCATGAAGGGTTGTTCCACAGGTCGTTGTGGTCAGCAAGAGCCAGAGCGACAGAAACCACCAGTGCGGAAGAAGAGCTCATTCCCGAGGCTAAGGGCAGGGTTGAATCAACCTCAATGACCACCGGCTTCAATGCCCCGAAGTTTAGGGTCAATCGATCGATCGTTGCCTGCACGTAGTTGCCCCAGTGCCCTGTAGGCAGCTCGGAGGGTTCCCCCGCCACCAACTGAACGTCACCCTCGGCAGCCGTTGATCTTGCGGTGACTGTGCCGGGGAGGGCTCCGTCGGGAGCATCCGTCGCCTATGCTGTTACGCCCTGCTCAGAAGCAATCAGCAGTGACCGTCCACCAGCGTAGTCAGTGTGCTTGCCGAAGACTTCGACGCGTCCGGGCACGAACCAGCTCACAGAACTACTTCCAGTTCATTGAGCGCGTCTGCAACGGAAGCAATGTCGTCACGGTTCGACATGTCGAGGACGCCCTCTGCCAGTGGAACCACGGTGAAAGGATCCCCGTCAGCGATTGCCTGCCTGACGGCATCCTGCAACTCATACTCTCCCCTGGTGGAGAGTGGTACCTGCTTCGCAGCCGCAAAGATCGCGGGTGTAAAACGCCACAGGTTCATCGAAACCACGGCCTCGTCCCCCAGCCGAGCAATGGTCTGCGCATCAGGCTTCTCAACGATCTCTTCCATATTGCCATCAGCGTCTGCAACCACGAAGGCAAAGGCACCCACCCGGTCCGCGGCAATGTTAGATTTCTCAATCAACGCCTCGGGATCAAACCCGATCAAACCGGAGCCATCAAGTTCGTGGAGCGCGCGGTATGCATCAACGGGGTAGTAGTTGTCGGAGTTGAGCACGACCACAGCGTCCTCGCCCGCAAACTCCTCAGCAGCCAGCACAGCATTGGCCGTACCAAGGGGCTCCTCTTGGATCGCATACGAGATCTTCACGCGGGACTTGGGAATGGAATCGTAATAGTCGCGAATCATGTCATGTTCGGGGCCGATGACAAGGCAAATATCGTCATATCCCGCGTCTGCGAGGCCGCTGATCACGTAGTCGAGGAAAGGCCGCCCAAAGGAGATCATTGCCTTGACTCCCTGGTCTGCTGCCGCAGACTGTTCTTTCGTCAAGGATGCTTCATCCGACTCTCGGCGCATACGCGACCCTAGTCCACGGGCAAGGATAACGGCTTTGTTTGGCTTGGAACTATCGCTCATTCTGACTCCGTATGCAGTAGCAACTGTTGTTCATTCGCGCCATTGACGCGTGTTTAGTCTAGCGAGGGTTCGCCCTCCTTGATGGCTTCGCAGCTTTGAGTATGCGAGAGCCAAGATAGAATCGTGGCCATGTCAAATACACAGGAGCAAGAAATCGCTATCCCGGAGGGCGACAGTCAGGTCAGCACCGCCTCCGTTCGCAAAGCAGTTGAGCGTTCTAAGGAGATTGAGCGGGAAATCGACCTCGACCCAAGGCGATTTCGCGTTCTTACAGGTGACCGACCCACGGGAAAACTGCACCTTGGCCACTACTTCGGGACACTGAAGGGGCGCGTTGAGCTGCAAAATCGCGGCGTCGAGACGTGGATCCTGATTGCCGACTACCAGGTGATCACGGACCGTGACGGCGTCGGACCAATCCGGGAACGCGTCCTCGGCTTGATGGCAGACTACCTGGCGGCTGGAATTGACCCCGAGAAATCGACAATTTTCGCACACTCTGCGGTTCCGGCCCTCAACCAACTGATGATTCCATTTCTCTCCCTGGTAACAGAGTCGGAACTGCACCGGAACCCCACCGTCAAAGCGGAGCTGCAGGCCACCGGAGGGCGAGCGATGTCAGGGTTGCTCCTCACCTATCCCGTCCACCAGGCGGCGGACATCCTCTTCTGCAAAGCGAACCTGGTCCCAGTTGGGCAGGATCAGTTGCCCCACATCGAACTAACCCGCCAGATCGCAAGCCGCTTTGATCGTCGCTATGGCCGCGACAGTGCCGGCAACCCGGTTTTCCGCCGCCCCGATGCGCTTCTCTCGAAGGCTCCAGCCATTCTTGGAACCGACGGCACGAAGATGAGCAAGTCACGTGGGAACACCATTGAGCTGGGGATGAGCGCCGATGAGACCGCCAAGATCCTCAAGAAGGCAAAGACTGACTCAGATCGGGTAATCACGTACGACCCCATTGCGCGACCCGAGGTTTCAAACCTTCTGCTGCTGGCATCCATGGCTTCTGATGAAGAACCCGAAGCAATCGCCGAGCGAATCGGTGACGGTGGAGGCGGCGTTCTGAAGGCTACGGTCACGGAAGCGATCAATGAGCACCTTGCCCCGCTACGCGCACGGCGTGCGGAGCTGGAAGCTGATCCGGGCTATCTCCTGTCCGTTCTCGAAGCAGGAATCACGCAGGCGAATGAAACAGCCAACGCGACCCTGCTTCAGGCACGTGAAGCCATGGGGATGGTCTACTGACCAAAGCTCGTGGTGGTGTGCGCCGCGACCACGGTGGATTCGGCGTTTGCAACCAGTCCAAGCTCTGCATCCGAGGCCGTAAGTTTGCTGTGAGGAACAATCCTCACAGCAAACCCAACCGCACCTGAAACTGCCAGCTTCTCGGTGGCGGCGAACCTGTAGGCATCATTCTCGCCGCCATTCACTGGCATTAGCTCAATGATCTGGCCGCTCACGATAGAGTCGTCTCCCCCTACCCTACCGAGGACCATTTGTACCTGAACGTCGCTTGGGGAGAGCCCGCCAAGAGCAACCCGCGTAGCGACTTCGACGTTGTCGCCCAGCTGCACCACGTCGGGGAGTTTGGCCTCCACATACTCCACGTGCACTTTGGGCCACGCGGCCCGAACTCTCTTCTTCCATGCAGCCAGCTCACGTGCGTTCTTGTACGGTGAGACATCCAGCATCCGCGAGGCGGCAGCAATGGGCGTGTAAAGCTGCTGCACGTAGTCCTGCACCATCCGCGTCGCCTGGACCTTCGGCCCCAAAGTCGCCAGTGTATGGCGAATCATTTCAACCCAGCGGCGCGGTGTTCCCTGGTCGTCTCTCTCATAGAATCTGGGGGCAATCGTGTTTTCTATGAGGTCGTAGAGGGCGGCGGCTTCGATCTGGTCACGACGCGCTGGGTCATCCACCCCATCCGCAGTTGGTATTGCCCACCCATTGGAGCCGTCGTACATCTCATCCCACCAGCCATCGAGAATCGACAGGTTCAACGCTCCATTAAGAGCACATTTCATCCCTGATGTTCCGGATGCCTCAAGCGGTCGCAACGGGTTGTTGAGCCAAACATCGCATCCTGGGACAAGTAAGTGCGCCAAACCCATGTCGTAGTTGGGGAGGAACGCAATCCGCTCACGCACCCTTGGGTCATCCGAAAACTGCACCAGACGTTGGATCAGAGAGACGCCCTGTTCATCATCGGGGTGCGACTTCCCGGCAATAACCAGCTGGATAGGCCTGTCCGGATCTGTCAGCAGACGAACAAGCCTCTCGGGGTCCGACAGCATCAATGTCAGGCGCTTGTATGTTGGCACTCGGCGCGCAAACCCGATTGTTAGAACATCAGGATCCAAGATCGTATCAGCCCACCCGATCTCAGCCGGTGATGCTCCACGCTCCAGCCAGGACTCCTTCATTCGCTGGCGCGCAGACTCCACAAGGTTGACCCGTAGCTCGCGACGCTTCGCCCAGATAACTCCTGATGGCACCCCTCCCTGCTCACTGGTTCGTAGCCAGAACTCTCCGTCTGCGTCTTGCAACGGCGTCATGTACTCCAGAGCCATCGATTGGAACCGAGGATCGCGCCAGGTTGGGCCGTGCACCCCGTTGGTTATGGAAGTGATCGGCACGTCGGCCACATCGAAACCTGGCCACAGCTGCTGGAACATTCCGCGGGAGACCTGGCCATGAAGTTGCGCCACACCATTGGCCATGCGCGCCATGCGCAGACCGAGAACGGCCATGTTGAAAACGTGTGGGTTTCCGCCCTCGTACGACTCCTTACCCAACGTCAGAACATCTTCCACCTCTACTCCAGGCAGCGGTATTGCTGCTAAGTACGGGCGGACAACGTTCTTATCAAATCGATCGATACCTGCTGGGACAGGGGTGTGTGTCGTGAACAGGGTGCCAGAGCGGACTGCCTCCACTGCGGACTTGAAGTCCATCGTTGAGTCAGTCTCGAGGATTTCCCGCAACCGCTCAACAGAGAGGAACCCGGCATGCCCCTCGTTGCAGTGGTAAACCTGGGGCCGCGGCGAGCCCGTTATGCGCTCAAATGCTCGCAGTGCCCTGATCCCACCCATGCCAAGGAGTAGTTCTTGCTCAAGGCGATGCTCCGCTGATCCCCCGTAGAGGCGGTCGGTTACCTGACGGGAGATCTCATCGTTCTTAGGGATGTTGGAATCCAAGAGGAGCAGCGGTACTCGGCCCACATCGGCGATCCACACCTGAGCATTGAGAACTCGTCCTCCAGGAAGAGGCAGTGACACCAGCGTCGGTGTCCCATCTGCTTCCCTAAGCAGTGTCAGTGGGAGATTGTTGGGGTCCAGTAGAGGGTACGTTTCCCTCTGCCATCCGTCCCTTGTCAGAGACTGCCTGAAGTATCCGGCACCGTAGAGCAATCCCACACCGATGATTGGTACACCCAGGTCCGAGGCCGACTTGAGGTGGTCACCTGCGAGGATACCCAGGCCGCCCGAGTACTGTGGCATAACCTCCGTGAGCCCGAACTCCGCGGAAAAGTACGCTATCGCCTCCGGCTTGTCCTCGTTATCGAATGCCTCTTGGTACCACTTGGCTGCGGTCATGTACTCGCGCAGCTCCTCGTCGAGCTGCTGTGCTTCCAAGACTACGCCGGCATCTGCCGCCAACTGTTGGAAACGCTCCGGCGTGATCTCCCCGAGGAGTGCCACCGGATCGTGGTTCACTCTCTCCCATGCATCAGGCGCCAGAGAGGCGAAAAACTCAACGGTCGGATAGTGCCAGCACCATCGCAGGTTCCGTGCCAGGCCGTCAAGGATACTCAGTTCCGGCGGAAGAACCGTGCGGACTGTAAATCTACGTATAGCTTTCACAGGGCAAGCTTATGTCACACGACACACTTTCTTGCCAGCCTGTGAAAGATTCTTCGGGCACAACAGATCTCAAGGCCATAACGTCACCCATGAACTTGGTCTGGTCATTGCCCCACACTCGGTAAGCTGTGTGTGTGAAAACGAATGATCCGCGCCTTCTCAGCCGTATACCTGCCATCGAAGTCTTTCCGGTAGTTGCCGATGCGACCCTCCCCGCAAAAGCAACCGAAGGTGAAGCGTTCCCTGTCCGCGCGACTGTCTTTAGGGAGGGCCACGACCAGTTCGGTGCCGAGGTCGTCCTCGTAACTCCGGACCGCAAAGAATACTCTCGTACCCGCATGTACCTGATTGCTCCGGGAGTTGATTGTCTTGAAGCGTGGGTTATGCCCGACGCTCCTGGAGACTGGTCGTTCAGGATTGACACGTGGTCTGATCCGTGGGCAACTTGGAAGCACGATGCATCGATAAAGATCCGAGCCGGTGTTGATGCGGATCTCATGTGCGAAGAGGGCGCGCGCGTGCTGGAGCGGGCGGTTCGCGGAGACTACCGGAGGGCCCAGCGTCCCCCAAGTGTTCCCGCCTACCGCAAGGTCAAGCCGGATAGCGACGCTGGAAAGCAGATGCTCTTGGCAATCGAGACACTTCGCGATACTTCGATCTCCCCGACGACACGGTTCGCCGCTGCAGTCTCATCCCGACTCGAGGCAGCAATGGCGGCTTACCCGCTGCGAGACTTCATCGAATGCACCGTGAAGTACCCACTGCGTGTTGATCGTAGGGCCGCACTGTACGGATCCTGGTACGAAGTGTTCCCTCGCTCCTTCGGCGCAGTTCAAGCCGAGGACGGAACCTGGAAGTCAGGAACGCTCAATGCGCTAACCGCAAGCGTCAAGAACATCGCCTCCATGGGCTTCACAGTCCTCTACCTCACCCCAGTCCACCCCATCGGCACCACGTTCCGCAAGGGTCGTAACAATGCCCTGGATGCTCACCCGGGAGACCCGGGATCGCCATATGGGATTGGTTCGCCAGATGGAGGCCATGATGCCCTTCACGCGGACTTGGGGACGTTCAAAGATTTCGACAGGCTGGTAAAAGAGGCCGCAAAGCAGGGCATGGAAGTCGCCCTCGACCTAGCGTTGCAGGCGTCGCCTGATCATCCCTGGGTCACGGAGCACCCCGAATGGTTCACCACCCGCGCCGACGGCACCATTGCCTACGCTGAGAACCCACCTAAGAAGTATCAGGACATCTACCCTCTCAACTTCGACAATGATCCTGAGGGCATCTATCAGGCCATTGTCGACGTAGTGGAAGTGTGGATCAGCCACGGTGTGCGGATATTCCGCGTCGATAATCCCCATACCAAGCCGATCCCGTTCTGGCAGCGCTTCCTCAACTACATGCACAGAACGCACCCCGACGTCCTCTTCCTAGCGGAGGCCTTCACGCGTCCCGCGATGATGAGAACCCTGGGAATGGTGGGGTTCCAGCAGTCCTACACGTACTTCACCTGGCGGGAGTCAAAGCAGGAGCTAATCGATTACTTCGAGGAGGTCGCGAAAGACACCGCGTATGTTATGCGACCCGCGTTCTGGCCTACCACTCACGATATCCTCACGAACCAGATGACCACCGGCGGCACCTCAATCTTTGCGATTCGGGCAATTCTGGCTGCTACCGGCTCACCGACCTGGGGAATCTACTCGGGCTATGAACTGGTTGAGAATGTGCAGCGGCCTGGCTTTGAAGAGCAGATCGACAATGAGAAGTATGAGTATCGTGTCCGCCCTTGGGACGCCATTGAGCAGGCCGGGATCACTGGCCTTCTGAAGCAGTTGAACTCTGCGCGTGCGAGCCACCCGGCCTTGCAGCAGCTGCACCAAATCACGTTCCACCACACCACTAATGAGAACGTCCTCTGCTATTCAAAGCACGTCCCCGCCCGTTTCTCCCCGACTGGCAAAGACGACACCGTGATCGTTGTGGTGAGTTTGGATCCCCACAACGAGGTCGAATCAACGATCTACATTGACAGAGATGCCCTGCTGGAGCCGGAAACAAGGACCCGCCTTGGCGCGATGGACGGCCATGAGGACAGAGGCGCACCTGTGGCACTGGAACTGGTTGATGAACTCGACGGGGCAACCTATCAGTGGGGCCGGGAGAACTACGTTCGACTGTCTCCGTGGACGCGTACTGGGCACGTCTTTTCTGTGCGTGCCATCAGCACTCTAGAATAGGTTCACGCATGGCAAACAACAATGAAGTTGAAGCGCTGGATCCTGACTTCACCGCGAAGGTCACCAGCGCTGTCTCCCCGTGGATACTGCAGCAGCGTTGGTGTCCGACCGGATACCAAGATCTGCACCCGGTTGTCCTGTGGCGATTGCCTTCTAAAGGCGAAGAGAATGCGCATGCGCTGCTCCTCGTGGCGCGTCTTGATGAGAACGGACCCCTCCTGCAAGTCCCCTTGGTGGCAGCAGCAGAAAGCGCGAACCCGTCCTCGGCTACCCTTGTCGCAACCACCGAGGACGGGTCCCTCTGGGACGGGACTGTAGAACCCTTGTTCTGGAAGGCATGGGTGCACGTCGCCTCGGTCCTAGCGGGCACGAGGGCGGAACTAGCCCAGTCGGCCGCGAACGTAAGACCATTGGGCATGGAGCAATCCAACAGCTCTGTGATCCTCACAGGCGGGGCAACTCGCCTGATAGCCAAGGTGTTCCGAGTCCTTCAACCCGGCGTTCATCCCGAGGTGGAGCTTCCTACCGCGCTCACGGAGACGGGATGGTCCGGCGTCCCAAAGCTCTATGCCACGTGGGACCTTCCGCCACTACCAGATGACCTCGGGGGATTCCCCTATTGCTCAGCGGTTGTGTCACAAATGATCACGGGTGCGACGGACGGGTTTGACCTGTTTGTGGACTTGGCGACCAAGGGTGAGGATCCGAGCCGTGAAGCCACCGCCCTCGGTATCCTAACCGCACAGATGCACGGCGGCTTGCGGAGCGCCCTCGGCTCCGGGACCCCCTTTCTTCCTGCAGACTTGGCGGAGAGGGTGGAAGGCGGCCTCAAGCGCGCGAGCCTAGATGACATGAGCTGGCCGCATGCGGATCTTAGGAAGCGACTCACACAAGTACTCGCCGACAATATGGGGGGATTGATCACCT
Organism: Schaalia sp. JY-X169; assembly: GCF_014069575.1. Lineage (NCBI taxonomy): Bacteria > Bacillati > Actinomycetota > Actinomycetes > Actinomycetales > Actinomycetaceae > Schaalia > Schaalia sp. JY-X169. The sequence goes on along the minus strand of NZ_CP059675.1, from coordinate 537,322 downwards.
CGATCGAGACCCAACAAATCCATGGCGACCTCCATTTGGGCCAGACCCTCAGATCACCGGATGGTTCCTGGTACGTCCTCGACTTTGAAGGGGAACCACTGGCCGATATCGCGCAGCGTTCCGCTCCGGACACACCGCTTCGGGACATTGCGGGGATGTTGAGATCCTTTGACTACGCGTGGCAACGGGCCAACGATGGACCCGATACGACGATGTGGACAAAGAATGCTCGCGATGCGTTTCTTAGGGGCTACAGCTCAGAGAGCGCACTTACTGACGCCGACTTGATGATTCTCGGCGTCTTAGAAATTGAGAAGGCGCTCTACGAGGTCGAGTATGAGGCCAAGTATCGTCCCGACTACCTAAGGGTCCCGCTAGCCGCCCTGGAAGTGCTTGCGAATCTGCACGGTGAACAATCCAAAGTGAGAGACTTGAAGCTATGACTAATCAGCCTGTTTCCATATCCCCCGAAGTCCTGGATTCGGTCGCTCGAGGTGAGTACCACTCGCCTCACTCTGTGCTAGGCGGTCACCCCGAAGATGGGATCGTGACTGTCCGCACCGTTCGTCACCTCGCTGATGAGGTGACCGTAGTGACCGCTGACGCCGAGTACCCGGCAAGCCACGAACACAACGGCGTGTGGGTTGCTGTTCTTCCTGGCGATACCGTTCCTGACTATCGTCTCCGTATTCGCTACGGCGATACCACCACCGTGGTGGACGACCCCTACCGCTTCCTTCCATTTGTTGGCGAACTGGATCAACACCTGTTCTCCGAAGGCCGATTGGAAGAGCTGTGGCGTACCCTCGGAGCCCACCGCAAGCACCTCTCTGGATCCATGGGTGACGTCGATGGAGTCGCATTTGCAGTTTGGGCACCAAATGCGCGCGCAGTGAGGGTCGTTGGCGACTTCAACTACTGGGATGGTTCGGGGTCCTCGATGCGCTCCCTGGGGTCCTCCGGCATCTGGGAGCTTTTCATCCCGGACGTACAGATCGGCGCTCGATACAAGTTTGAGATCCAGGGACCGGAAGGCAACTGGTTCCAAAAGGCAGACCCTCTCGCGAATGCTACGGAAGTCCCCCCTGCTACGGCCTCGGTGGTAACGCACTCTGAGTACGAATGGGAAGACGAAGAGTGGCTCACCAAACGCGCTGAGACCAATGTTCATGAAGGACCGATTTCGATCTACGAATGCCACATTGGGTCCTGGAAGCAGGGTCTTTCCTACCGCGACCTCGCTGATGAGATGGTCCCCTACCTGCTGGAGATGGGTTACACCCACGTAGAGTTCATGCCTGTCATGGAGCACCCATTCGGTGGCTCGTGGGGCTACCAAGTCACCTCCTACTATGCCCCAACTGCACGTTTTGGCTATCCTGATGACTTCCGCTACCTGGTCGATCAGCTCCACCAGGCCGGTATCGGGGTAATTCTGGACTGGGTTCCCGCACACTTTCCAAAGGACGCTTGGGCGCTTGCCCGTTTTGATGGCACCCCTCTGTACGAGGACGGGGACCCGATGCGCGGCGAACAGCCAGACTGGGGAACCTACGTCTTCAACTTCGGTCGCAATGAGGTCCGTAACTTCCTAGTCGCAAACGCGAACTACTGGTTTGAAGAGTTCCATGTTGATGGCCTACGTGTGGATGCCGTCGCATCGATGCTCTACTTGGACTACTCGCGTGAAGAGGGTCAGTGGCGCCCCAACCAGTTCGGTGGGCGAGAAAATCTTGAGGCCATCCAGTTCATCCAGGAAACCAACGCCACTGTCTACCGCCGCTACCCGGGTGTCATCATGATTGCCGAAGAATCGACTGCCTGGCCCGGTGTTACGGCGCCAACTTCTGGCGGGGGCCTCGGCTATGGCCTGAAGTGGAACATGGGGTGGATGAACGACACTCTGCGCTACATGGCAGAAGATCCGGTTAACCGTCGCTGGCACCATGGTGAGCTGACCTTCTCACTTGTCTATGCATTCTCGGAGAACTTCATTTTGCCTCTGTCTCATGATGAGGTCGTCCACGGCAAGGGCTCGATAATCGCAAAGATGCCCGGCGACAAGTGGCAGAAACTCGCAAACACCAGGGCGCTGTACGCATACCAGTGGTCACACCCCGGCAAACAGCTCTTGTTCATGGGCCAAGAGTTCGCGCAGGAGGGCGAGTGGAGCGAGTCGTATAGCCTCGACTGGTGGCTCCTCGATAACCCGGAACATCAGGGGGTCGCGCGCCTTGTCAGGGATTTGAACCATATCTACCGCTCGTCGCCTGCCATGTGGGATGACGACTACACCGGCTTTGAGTGGATCGATGCGGGGGATGCGGACCACAACGTGGTCTCTTATGTGCGCCAGGGACGCAACGAAGATGGAGAGATGGAGCATCTGCTCTGCATCATCAACTTTGCTGGTAACCCGCACGAGCACTACCGGGTCGGTCTACCATTCGGTGGTGATTGGGAAGAGGTTCTCAACTCTGATGACCTGGCCTACGGAGGATCAGGGGTGACGAACCCCAGCGTCCTACATTCGGAGGAGCTGCACTGGAACAATCGTGATCATTCGTTGTCGCTGTCTGTTCCGCCGTTGGCTGCAACGTTCCTTCGGCCCGTCAAGAAGTAGCCTTGTGAGGAGCTAGGGCAGAGAGCACTTACGGTGGGGGGATTCGCTACGGCGGGTCCCCCCACCCCCATCTCAAACCGCGAGATCGAATAGTATCGACAGCTTCGGGTCCAATAACAGTGTAATATGTCGATACTATTCGATCTCGCGGGGAGGGGGTGGGTAGTGACGGCAGCGGTGACCGGTCGTAGAGGCGAGAGGAATACCCACAGCATCTTCTGCGAAAGCCCCTTAAGCCACATCAATCGTCTTCATCTGCACGTAAGGTTGCCGGAATCCCCTAAGGTTGCCCCCGTTCTTGCGAATTACGAGCAACTCTAAGGGATCCCGGCAACCTTACGTGGCGGAGGGGTAGTCGGGGCGAGAGGTGCCCCGCCTACACCATGAGGTGCGTGGCAAGTCTGTTCCGCGCGGCCTTCACTGCTGCGGTGTCACTCGCTATTGGGAACAAGCCGACGAGGGCGCGACGGTACTTCTCTTTGTCGCTCTCATCTTCTGCTGAGATCAGTGCATCAAGTAGGACGTTAAATGCCCCTTGCTCATCACCAGCCGCGAAGTGAGCGTCAGCAGATGTTGTGGGAGACTCAGTCATCGCTGCCCCGCCCGCTAGTTCCTTTTCATAGCGACGCTCAAACCGCGCTCTAGCAAGGGCGACTTTGGCTTCCTTGTCTGCGGGGTTGTTTGCCAGTACCTTTTTCCACGCTTTTACCGCCCCGTCCCAGTCGCCTTCCTCTTCGGCAGCTCGGGCTGGTAAGTGCTCTTCAGGTGTTGGAATCTCCGTGTCTTCATCAGAAACTTCGAGACGTCCGGTCACACCCAGCTGCTGCGCCGCTTGGAGCACCTCTGTGAGGATGCGCTGCGCCTCTGCCGGTGTTGGTACGCCCTCGAACAAGGGAATGGGGCGCCTTGCAATGATCGCAAATGTTGCTGGGACACTCTGCGCCTGGAATGCGGCTGCAAGCTGCGGACTAGCTTCAACATCAACCCGTCCGAGCTGCAAGGACCCGTCTGCTGAACGTATCAGCGACTCCAAGATCTCAAGGGATTGTTTGGAAGCGAGGGATCGTGGAGAATACAGCGCGAGGACCACTGGCACCTCTTGCGAGAGCGCCATCTGCTCTTCAAAGGTCGCCTCTGTAACATCTACGACAAGTGGCGCGGGAACATTCTGCGCCAGCCCGGAGCCTTCAAGACCCCCATCAGCTACTGGAGCGACTTGGTCTGCAACCATATGTGACAGGTCTACGCCACCAAAATTGCTCGATTCCACAGCTTCCACCAAATTCCCCTCCAGCCGAGGCTAGCCTGCTGGCTCTGTGTCATCCCGGTCAACCGACGTGATGACACGCTCAGAACCCACGACGGAGACTTTCTCGTCAGATCCTTGTGGCGGGACAACGAAGAAGATTGACACTAGATAATTGACGCTGACAGAACCGATAACGTTCTTGTCCTCAAGATAAGCAGCAGGAGTTCCCGCCATCTCCAGCGTTGATCCCGGAACCGTGCGACTGTACGTCATCGAGTATGTGAAAGCCGCCGATACCAACGACTGTTCAGTATCCAATGAGACGCCCACGATGGGATAGTCCCCCACAGCAGCCGAGGCCGTAACACTGCCGGCCACCTGTACCGCCTCGTTGACCTTAGTAAGTTCCTCGGCATACCTGGGAGCAAAGACGTTGTCGTCAAAGAGGGCATACTCTTCGTTGTCAGGACTATTCAGATGGTTAACGTAGGTTGTGAGTGTTTCCTGCGGGGTCATAATTAGGCCCTCGGAATCGGCCTCCAACACCTTGGATCCGTCACGGATACCGACGCCACGCACGGAGGTGCCCCCAACTAGCCGCGTCCAGTTCTCCAGCTTGTACTGGTCTCTAGCGGACTGCTGGGTGATGAAGTAGACCTCTGCGGGCTGGTCTCCCGAAGCATTTGAGGCTACTAGCAGAACACGTGGCCATGAGTCACCAACAGTCGCGGAGAAGACCTCTTGGTTTATGGTCAGTGCAGGAATCTCCGTGTCTGTCTTCTCAGCTCGGACAAACTGGCCTTTTCTCAAGGTCAGCGCGGGGTCAACAACTCGTTCTTCGAGAATCGACGTATCGTTCTCTTCAACCGATGCGTCCAAATCCGCCTGAATATCAGCAACGATTCGCCTCACTTGGTCTTCCGTCAAGGTCAAAGAAAGATCCGAATTGGTTGTGCCTGACTGCGCACCTGACTGCGCACCTGATTGCGTTGCCGACTGTGGGTCGGCAACCTCCAGCACGGGCTGGGAACAGCCGGCAAGAACTAACGCGGAACTAGCGGCTAGAGATAGTAGTGCTGTTGTGGACCGCTTCATGGCTTTCTCCGTTTCCAGACTGCTCGGGCGGCGAGGATGGCGGCAAATCACTGCTCGACGTCACCCATAGCCTCACTCCACTTATTGGGTCGCACGCTGCGCTCGTGGAGCACCCGATCCGGGGTGGGGTCTTCCTCGGTGGGTGTGGCGGTCGTCGTAAACTCTCGCTCCCCGACAACCAGGCGGCTTACTCCGCGCCGGTGCGCGTCGCGTAATGCTCGACGGGTTGGGAACGAGCCCCCACCCTGCTGCAACGCAGAAAGGTTCATCATTCCCGAATCAGTCGTGACCGTTTCGCTACGAGACGCTTCAAGGCGTGACGGTTGATCATCCTTGGTGGACGGCTTGTCCTTGGCTTCCATATCATCCGTGGCCACGCTGAGTTCCTCATCACCGGCTGAGTCTGCATCACCGGCTAAGTCTGCATCACCAGCCGAGTCTGCGTCGGGGCGCGAGGGCGTCACGTCATCAACTTCTTGGTCGATTGACTCCACGGTTTCTGCCGCGTCTTCTGCGACCACCTCCGTGGGATCCGCCGTCTCAGTAGCCTCCACCGAAATAGCATTCGTGGACTCGACGTGGTCAGTCGTGGAGAGTTCCGGAAGAGTAGCAATCTCTGCGGTATCGGTGCTGGCTCTCTCATCCAGCGTCCGCAGCGCCTCAGACCTTGACGCCCGGCGACGAGCTGCCCCCGCAAGCGACACGGCGATAATCAGCGCCATGATCGTCGCAATCGCTGCACCAATGAATGATGCCACGGCCAGCAGGTTTGATTGCGGTGTCTGCCAAGTCAATGTCAACGTTGGCGCGGGGCCCACTCCGTCAGTTGCAGCGAGGATTGACAGTCCCATGTCGTCCCCACTTAGGGTGAGACTGACAGAGCCACGCCCATAGTTTTCCGCGACCCACATGTCAGAGCTAATGGGACTGGCAGCCTGAGCGCCTGACTGTGGCTCTTCCACACTCTCCGCGCCGCGACCTGATTGAGCTTCTCCAGATTGTGGATTCGCCTCAACCCCGTGGGGAATTGTCTTGAGGGTTTGAAGATCAAGCAGACCAACAATTTCCTCATAGGGTTCATCCTGCAACCAGGCGGTGATGTCTTCCGGGCTGCCAACTGCAAGCCAGACATCTTGGTCTGGCTCGGCAGTAACATTGATTCTGACACTGTCCGCATAGAGGGGGAAGACGCCCGCGCGGGTCATGGCAAATGGCTCTGTGGGGTTGTGCGTTGCGCTAACCTGCTGGGCTGGGCGCCACACCGTTAGTGCCAGAGCGCCAACAGCCAGCAATGCTACGGCAATGATGCCGAGCACGATGGGCACCGAATATCTTTTCGCCTTGCTCACGGCCAGTTCCCTCCCAAATACTGCGTTAGTACAGAATAAACCAGCTATTGGGCTCGATGGCGAGCACTAGGACACAATCTGTACTACGCCAAAGATACGCCACATTGGAATCAGCCGCCTCTTTAGTAACAGCTAGGCCCTTTTCATCGGCCTAGTCGGGACGCAACCTTCGCCTCCAGCACTCAGAGTGCCAGTGTCGGCGTGCCTGCACGCCCACAGGGCGCCCAAAGCGCGAATCTTCTGGCCATGCCACGACATGTTCTGTCCCCGCAGGGATCTGTTGCAGACAGCCGGGGCAAATGTACGTCTTATCGCCACCTCCTACATGCTGAACTTGGTAACTATCTCCGCCCGGCCCGCTCTCACTGCGGGGCACGCCCCTCAGCGCGTCCATATTGAGAGGGCGGTGTTCCCTCCCGTTGTGGGCGCGCTTCGAGCCGCGAGACTTTGGCACGACCCTACTGGGCTACGACGCTGGCGCCGTTGCGGAACACCCGAACCGGGTGCAAGTCATCAGATGCCACGAGGATATCAGCCCGCAGACCGACTTTGATCTCACCGCGATCCTCAAGACCCAGGACCTTAGCTCCCTGCTTGCTTGCCATGTACACGGCATCTTCCAGCGGTATACCCCCGTCGACAACGGCGATGCGAACCTGGTCCATGATGTGCGAAGTTCCTCCGGCGAGATTTCCACCTTCGGTCAGACGGGCAACTCCGTCGGCAACTGTGACTGCATTGGGTCCGAGGACGTAGTCGCCATCAGCCATTCCAGCTGCAGCCATAGAGTCCGTGACGAAGACGGCATTGTCGCGCCCGACGATCTGGGCCACCTCATTGACCAGCAGTGGATCGAGGTGCACCCCATCGCAGATCATCTCAGCAATGATTTCGCCGTCCTGAGCGCTCGACAACAATGCCGGAATTGGACCCGGAGAGCGATGGTGCATCGGAGGCATACCGTTAAACAGGTGCGTCACCGTGGCCTTGCCTCCGCGGATCTTGTTCTCTGCAAGCAGGTCAACACCCATTTCGACGGCTTCGTTTGCTTGCGAAACCGTGCAGTCCGAGTGACCCCATGATGGGAGGATCCCTCCCTCAACCAGCAGGCGAACCGCCTCGCGACCGTCCTCGTCCAAACATCTTTCGGGAGCCAGCGTGATGGATACGGCATACCCGCGGCCCGCCTCTACTAGCTTCGTTGCGTCGGTCGGCGTTGCCGGAACTAGGAACGCGGGGTTCTGAGCTCCGCAGCGCGCCTCAGAGAGGAATGGTCCCTCGTAATGAATGCCTGCAATGATGCCCGCCTCAACGGCGTCAGCCAACAGACCTGCCCTCTCTTCAAGCACCGGGATTGCTGCTGTGACAAGTGAGGCAACCAGAGTAGTTGTCCCATATTTCAGGTGTTCATTAGCCGCCTGTTCGACATCAGCCACAGTCAGGGAATCAGGGAACGAAGCCCCGCCACCGCCATGGCAGTGCACATCGATGAGGCCCGGGAGAATGTACCCGTCTGCGTCTAGCCGCGAGGCATCCGCGTAACGGTCCGGCAGATCCGCCTGGCTTCCGACCCAGGCTATTAGCTCACCTTCGATCACTACTGCACCGTTCGTGATGGTTTTATCAGGTAGCACGACTGAACCCGTTAGTAACTGAATATCACTCATTTTCCTTCGGCCTTTGTTTGGAACTCTCTGACTAGAACAGGCGGTCCTGACTGTTATCCATTCCCCGCATTGCCGCATAGTCCAAGCTTAGACACTCAATACCACGGTCCGCGGCAAGAACTTTGGCCTGATTAGTTAGTTCTTGACCCGCAAAGATTCCTCGAATCTCCTTGTAGCGCTCTTCCCGCCCCAGAAGATCCAAGTAGCGGGTCAATTGCTCGACTCCGTCGATGCCGCCGCGCCTCTTGACCTCTATAGCGACAGGATGCCCCTGCGGGTCATAGACCATTAGGTCGACAGGACCAATCGGCGTTGGGTGCTCACGACGTTGCAGGCGCCACCCCGGTCCGAGAATGGTGGAAACCTGTTCTGCCAGGAGCTCTTGGAGGTGGGCCTCTACCCCATCCTTGCGCAGGCCGGGGTCCTCCCCCAGCTCCTCGACAACTTCCGCGATCTTCTCGTAGATGCGGATAAGTAGGGCACCATCCACCTTCTTTGGCTGCACAGTCCACACGGCCACGACACCGAGCTCTGACTCGTCCTCATCCGGTTCGCGTTCCGTAAGGACACACGGAGCTGTCATCCAGTTCAGTGGCTTGTATGAACCCCCATCGGAATGAACCAACACGGAGCCGTCTGCTTTGAGCATGAGCAGACGTCTTGCACGCGGCAGATGGGCATCAAGCCGACCCGTGTAGTCCACCGAGCAATCGGCTATGACCAATCGCAACGCGTACCCCTTTCAGAAGAAACCTAGGAACCCTGGCTATCCACGGAGACCGGGAGGTGCGGAGTTCACCCAAGAGATCAGCCCGGCAGCGTCTCCCTGCGCCAACGCAAGGGTGAAGAGACCTTGAGGGGAGCGGAGTCGGACGATGATGTAGCTATTGTCCGCTGTTGGGACTGGTCCCCCCACCACTTCAAGATAGGCCCGTGGCAGTAGCAGGTCCGGTGTCGTCCTCGGACTGGCCAAACGGTACCAAGCCAGATTGATTTGTCCGTAGAGCGCTACACCACGAATCCATTGGTCGTCACCCGGCCGAATGATCCACGTACTAAATGAGGCTTTTCTACCCACGAGGATCGCTGCGCGCAGTCCCAAGAAGGTCAGCATCGCCAGGATAACCACGAGGATCAAGGCGGAGACAGCAAGAAAAATCATCCCTGCACTCATGCTCGCCTCCGGTTTCGTGACTCTGCAACACTACTTGGAAGAAATCTCTCCGCCCTGGGCGACGATCGTCACATAGTCTGAATCAACGGATGCAAAGCCACCGTCGATTGAGACAGTCACCTTCACTCCCCCTTGCGCTTGGATCTCAACCTCTCCGGCTTCTAATACCGTCAGAAGAGGTTGGCGACCCGTGAGGATACCCAAGCGCCCATCCACCGCTGGGACCGCCACATATGAGGCGTTCCCTTGCCAGAGGGGTTCCAGTCGAGAGACAACTTCAACATGAAGCTTAGCGTCACTCACCGTCCTGGATTTCCTTCCATCTACGTTCGATATCCTCGATGCCGCCGATGTTGAAGAAAGCCTGCTCTGGAACGTGGTCGTAGTAGCCGTCAGCAATACGCTTGAACGCTTCGATCGTCTCCGAGAGGGGAACTGTGGAGCCGGGTAGGCCCGTGAACTTCTCCGCCATATATGTGTTTTGTGAGAGGAACTGCTGAATCCTCCGCGCCCTAGCAACAGTGACCTTGTCTTCTTCAGACAGTTCGTCAACACCAAGGATTGCGATGATGTCCTGCAACTCCTTGTTCTTCTGCAGGATCGACTTCACCCGGGTTGCAACATCGTAGTGTTCCTGGCCAACGTGCTTCGGATCAAGCAGTCGCGACGTTGACGTCAGTGGATCAACCGCGGGGTACAAGCCTCGTGAAGCAATCTCACGTGAGAGCTCGGTTGTCGCATCAAGGTGAGCAAACGTCGTTGCAGGCGCCGGGTCCGTGTAGTCATCAGCAGGAACATAGATTGCCTGCAGCGAGGTGATCGAATTTCCACCGGCAGAGGTGATGCGCTCCTGCAACATGCCCATCTCATCTGCAAGGTTCGGCTGGTAGCCGACCGCTGAAGGCATACGGCCCAAGAGTGTCGAAACTTCAGAACCCGCTTGAGTGAAGCGGAAGATGTTGTCGATGAAGAGGAGCACGTCCTGGTTCTGAACATCGCGGAAGTACTCTGCGATCGTCAGCCCTGTGAGGGCGATACGTAGACGCGTCCCAGGCGGTTCGTCCATCTGGCCGAAGACCAGCGCGGTTTTATCCATGACGCCGGCCTCTTCCATTTCGTGGATGAGGTCGTTGCCCTCACGTGTTCGTTCACCCACCCCGGCGAACACAGACACACCACCATGGTCCAGTGCAACTCGTTGGATCATCTCTTGGATGAGGACGGTCTTGCCGACGCCCGCACCGCCAAAGAGTCCGATCTTTCCACCCTGCACATACGGAGTAAGCAGATCGATGACCTTGATCCCCGTCTCAAACATCTTCTCTTGACCTTCAAGCTGGTCAAACGAGGGCGCGTCCCTGTGAATGGGCCAGCGCTCCTTGATGTCGAGAACCTCATCCTTCTCCAAGTTCAGGCATTCGCCTGTCACATTGAAGACGTGGCCCTTGGTCACTTCACCAACCGGGACTGTGATTGGACCACCCGTGTTAGTTACCTGCGCCCCGCGCACCAATCCGTCAGTTGGCTTCAGTGCAATGGTTCGCACCATGTTGTCACCCAGATGCTGGGCAACTTCAAGGGTTAGAGTTGTCAGCCCTTCGCCCTCGCCCTGGCCGCGTAGATCGAGATCTACGAGCAACGCATTGTAGAGCGGGGGGATCGCATCCGGGGGGAACTCAACGTCAACTACGGGACCCACAACGCGCGCAACGCGACCCTCGGCGGGCTTAGTCTTTTCGTCTGCCATCTCTGTCTCTTTCCGCGGCCACGGGGGCCTAATCCGTGTTGTCTAGTTGGCCTGCGAAAGAGCGTCTGCACCCGAGACGATTTCGCTAATTTCCTGCGTTATTTCACCCTGGCGTGCCGCATTTGCAAGCCTGGTGTAATCGGTTATCAAGTCTCCGGCATTTTCTGTTGCCGTGTGCATTGCCTGCTGACGTGCTGCCAACTCCGACGCTGCGGACTGGACCATTGCGGTCGCAATGCGATTGGTTACGTAAAGAGGAAGTAGCGTGTTGAGAACGCTGTCCACATCTGGAATGAACTCATACTCTGGGAAGCCCGTACCATCTGGACCAAAGCCCAGCTCGCCTTCGCCCTCGCCTTCTCCCTGGGGAGCATCGACGACCCTAAGCGGCACGATCTGGCGGATTTCAGGTATCTGCTTCACCATGGAAATGAACCTGGTGAAGACAATTTCAACCGCAGCCACACCTGTTGCAGGGTTTGGATCGAGGAAGTACTTGAGTAGTGTGTCACCGACCTCGTACATACGTTCTTCGGACGGACGGTCCGAGTCGCCCTCCCAGGCTTTCTCAATTGGGATGCCACGGAATCTGAAGAACTGCGCCGCCCGCTTACCGGAGGTGAAGAGAACGGGCTCCTTCCCGTCCTCGCGGAGTTCTTCCATCAGCCGTGCCGTTTCACGCAATATTGTTGCCGAGTACGCCCCGGCCAATCCGCGGTCCGAGGAAATGGCAAGAACTGCAACCCTGTTCGTATCAGAACGTTCCTGTGTGAGCGGATGGTGGATGTCCGAGTGCACCGCAACGGCCGCAACGGCCGCCGTCAGGGCACGCGTGTAAGGATCTGCTTCGACTGCGCGCTTACGTGCGGCACCGATTCGAGAAGCAGCAATCATCTCCATCGCTCTGAAGACTTTTTCAAGCGTTTCAGTTGCGCGGATCTTCTGCTTGTAGACCCTCTGTTGACCACCCATTCCTAGTCCTTCTTCGCACCGCCGCGCGTGCGGACGATCTCTTCTTGGGTACGCTCGGCCTCAACTTCGCCCTCTGCTGCCCCATCCTTCGAGACTACAAACGACTGGTGGTAGTCCTCAACCGCACTCTTCAGATCACTCTCGAGATCTTCTTCGAGCGTTCCCGTAGCGACGATCCTCTCCAGAACATCTGTGTGTGCCCGCAAGTGGTCCAGAAGACCGTCTTGGAAGGGGCGAACCTCTTTGAGTTCGAGGTCGTCTAGGTAGCCCTTCGTACCTGCCCAGATCACGGCGACCTGATCCTCAACACTCATCGGGGAGCTCTGGGACTGCTTCAGCAACTCCATCATGTGTTCACCGCGTGTCAACTGTGCACGGGTAGTCGCGTCGAGGTCGGAAGCAAACATGGCGAACGAGGCCATTGAACGGTATTGGGCGAGCGTCAACTTCAAGGTGCCGGCAACCTTCTTCATCGCCTTGATCTGCGCGTCACCACCAACACGAGAGACGGAGACACCAACGTCAACCGCCGGGCGCTGGTCAGCGTTGAAAAGGTCCGACTGTAGGAAGATCTGCCCGTCGGTAATGGAGATGACGTTCGTCGGAATGTAAGCGGAGACGTCGTTTGCCTTGGTCTCAATGATTGGCAGACCCGTCAGGGAGCCGCCTCCGAGTTCATCCGACAGCTTCGCGCAACGTTCCAGAAGACGCGAGTGGAGGTAGAAAACATCACCCGGGTACGCCTCACGGCCCGGTGGGCGGCGCAGCAGAAGTGACACTGCGCGGTAGGCTTCTGCCTGCTTTGAAAGATCGTCAAAGACAATCAGGCAGTGCTTGCCACCGTACATCCAGTGCTGGCCGATAGCGGATCCCGTGTAGGGAGCCAAGTACTTGAATCCTGCGGGGTCCGAGGCCGGTGCAGCAACGATGGTCGTGTACTCCAGTGCACCAGCATCAGCAAGAGTCTTGCGGACAGCAGCGATTGTCGACGCCTTCTGTCCAACGGCAACGTAGATGCAGCGAACCTGCTTCTTAGGATCACCGGTTGCCCAGTTATCCTTCTGATTCAAAATCGTATCGATTGCGATGGCAGTCTTGCCGGTTTGCCGGTCACCGATAATGAGCTGACGCTGTCCACGGCCAATCGGGATCATGGAGTCAATGGCCTTAAGGCCCGTCTGCAAAGGCTCATGCACCGACTTACGCTGCATGACGCCGGGAGCCTGCAGTTCGAGGGCGCGGCGTCCCTCCAGGTCCGTAATCTCTCCGAGGCCGTCGATGGGTTTACCCATGGGATCGACCACGCGCCCCAGGTAGCCGTCGCCAACCTGAACTGAGAGGACCTCACCTGTGCGGCGAACTTCTTGACCTTCTTCAATCCCTGAGAAGTCACCCAGAATGACCGTTCCAATCTTGGTCGGTTCCAGGTTCATCGCGAGTCCGAGCGTTCCGTCCTCGAACTTCAGGAGCTCATTGGCCATCGCTCCCGGAAGACCTTCAACCTGCGCGATGCCGTCGGCGGTTTCAGTAACGTGACCGACCTGCTCGGCCGTTGCGTCCACGGGCGTAAATGACTCAATGTAAGAGTCCAACGCTGCCCGAATGTCTTCCGGGCGAATCCCAAGATCAGTCATTGATCGTTCCTAATCGCTTCTGTGTCCAAGTCATGTGAGAGAGGTCTGTTGCTACTTAGCCATGGCCAGACGTGCCATGGCAATATCCGTACGGATCGAGGTGTCGATTGATTCCTCGCCTATATCGAGACGGAAGCCGCCGATCAACGATGGGTCAACCACTTGCGCCATGTCCACGGGACGTCCCCACTTCCGCTCAGCAAGTGATGCCATCCGGGCTGCCTGGGCCTCAGTCAATGGACGAGCAGTACTACATACCACCAGTGCCCTGCCATTCATGTCAGAAGCCCGTGCCGCCATTCGCCGAAGCAGTTGCACTAGGTGCCCGTAGCGCACGTCGTGGGCTGCCCGCATAATTAGCTTCTGCGCGATTGGGCTGACGTGGCCCTCAAAAATTTTCCCCGCGAGGGCGGCTCTCTGGTCGGCGTCACCCTCCCCCAAGTCAGACAGTTGAATCCGCAAGTCGCGGTTGCTGGCAATCAGCGCGTAGGCATCCACAAGCTGCTGGCTGAGGTCGGGGTTCTTCTCGTAATCCTCTGCGAGAACATACGCGTCCATGCCGAGTTCACGAATTGTGGTCCCCAGTTGGTCCTGATGACCCCAGTGCTGGCCTACCAGCAGGGAGATCACTGCCATGGTGACTGAGCCAACCCGCGCGGAGAAAACACTCTCAGCGAGGTTCACTCGGTCAACTGGCGTTCGGCCAGGGTCCGTCAGTGCCCGCAGGAGGCGCCGGTTCTGGCTCAGCGTGTCGTAAACACCAAACAGCTCAGCACCGACTGCTTCACCCTGGGGACCAATCTTGATGTCCCGGTGAAGCAGGTCGCGTGCGGCCTGAAGGTTCGACTGCTGTTCCGCTCCCACTAGGCATCCGCTCCCGTGGGGGTCGAAGCCAAGTCGGCCTCAACATCGCTCATGAACCTGTCGATTACACGCTGTGACAGTTCTTCATTTGTGAGCTGTTCGCCAACGATGCGCTCTGCCAGCTGTGTCGCTAGAGTACCCACATCTTGACGCAATGATATTGCGGCAGCAGCGCGCTCCGTGGCGATGTGACGGCTTGCAGCTTCGGTAATTCGAGCTGCTTCAGCCTGGGCTTCATGGCGACCTTGGGCCACAATTCGGCCTGCGTCCTTCTGTGCGTCACCGCGGATCTCCCGGGCCTCTTCCTGCGCCTTGCGAAGAACTTCTTCACGCTCACGCTTCGCGAGTGAAGCATCCTCTTTCGCCTTGTCGGCAGCATCGAGTCCCGCGTCGATCATCTCGCGGCGGTCATCTATCATTCCGTAGATTTTCGGAAGCGCTTTGCCCAGCACCAACCACAGCCCAAGCATGATTAGCGCCGACCAGAAGATCTCATAAACCGGCGGAATCAAAACATCAAGGCCACCTACGGCTGCGGCCTCAGCTGGAAACGGCATGGTTGCAACCATCAGACAATAAATGCCAGAACGAAGCCGATCAGGGCAAGGGCCTCGATTAGGGATGCACCGATAATCATGTTCGTAAAGAGGCGACCAGCGACCTCGGGTTGGCGTGCTGTGGCTTCCTGTGTACGCGCAACCAGGATGCCGATGCCGAGGCCCGGGCCGAGTGTTGCAAGGCCGTAGCCCAGAATAGTGATGGAACCGGTCATCGTTTCTTCCTTCTGTTGTTACTTGGTTTTGGTTGGGATCAGTTGTTTGGATTAGTGGGCTTCGACTGACATCTTGATGTAGACGGCAGTCAAGATGGTAAACACATAGGCCTGCAGTACTGCCACGAACATCTCAAACAGAGTCATTACCACGGCTGCGGCCAGGGTCAGTGCGGACACGGGAACCAGGGCTCCGACGCCAATCAGCAGCACCTGGGTTCCGAAGTATGTCAGGGCTAGGAGCATGTGGCCGGCAATCATGTTAGCCAGAAGACGAATAGCCAACGTAGCGGGTCGCACGATGAAAGTTGAGATTAGTTCGATTGGAGTGAGCAGGAAGTACACGGGCCACGGGATGCCGGGAGGGAACAACTGTTCCTTGAAGAAGCGCAATCCCCCACGTGCCTTTATACCCGCACTGATGAAAGTCACATACGAGATAATCGCGAACACCAGTGGAACTGACATTACAGAAGATGCTGCGATGTTGATTCCCGGAACGATACCGGTGAGGTTCATTCCCAAGACGCCGAAGAAGGTGAAGGCTAGGAGCGTACCGTAGCGCTTGCCGCGGCGAGTCCCGAGGAGCTCGATACCAATGTTCTGGCGAACAAACGACACGCCAAGTTCAATCAGCATTTGGCCGCGAGATGGGCGGAGTGTCACGCCAGCAGCCGTCACGGCAAAGATGAGCGCAACAACAGCGGCAGCAATGATCCGTGCCAGAGTGAGTCGGTTTAGTTCGAACAACGTGCCATCCCAGATGATCGTTTCTGGGAAGAAGTCGGCCATGCCGGGACTGTGAACGTCCTCGACCGGATGGCTAAATGCGTCGACTATGCCGGGGTAGAACGTCACAACCACGACGCCCAGGAGCAGCACCAGGCCGAGCCACCACCACAGCGGCCGTGCAGGATTGCTCCGTGCAGTCTCTGTCTTGTGGGTAGCGTCAGGCAGGCGATTCTCCGCCGGCTTGGCCACAGTTGCCGTGGTCAGAGCGTACCTCCAGATATTCGTGCCTTCTGCTGTGAAGACAATTGCCCAAACTACCACCGCGTATAGAGGTGGACGACGATCATGCTATCAGGACAACTGGGAACAAGTTGCATGTGTAGGCTTTCAAAGTGAGTAAGAACGCCCACTAGAAGCGAGTTTGCTGCGGCGTACCTGCAGTATTAGGAGGAGGAACTATGAGCCAATCGACCCCGTCCCAAGGTGCCACATCGGCTGAGCAAAGTGGTCAGTCACCTGACAGCGAAGAGGCCCCCGGACAGGACTCTTGGCTCGCGAAGACGGGTGGGGAAGCAGGTATAACGGTTGGCTTAGTTACGCTGCTCTTATTTCTAAGGATGTTCGCAGTTGCGGACTGGAACTGGACCGTCGTGGCTTCGCTTACTGAGTCATTCAATTTTGACGATGCCTTCTCTATTCTTCTTGGCACCCTGTTTGAGCGACCCACCATTTCTGGAATCCTCATTGCCATTGCCCTACCTCTGGCCATCTACCGGGACTATTGGCTTTCCAAGAGGGATCTGGGTAAGACCCGCGCTAACAACTGGTTCATCATTGTCGTGCTCCTCGCAACCGCCTACGTGTTGACCCGGACCCTGCACATGTGGTGGGTGATCGTCTGGTCGGTAGCCCTCACAGCGCTGTTGATTCTGGTATCGAAGCTGGCGAAGCGTAAGGGCTGGAGGCGCCAGGTTGCGAGACTCGGCACTCACGTGGGTATCGTGATTGGTGTCGCTCTGCTTGCAGTTGCCTCAACAGTAGACACCCCCTGGGTTGAGAGAGAACAGATCGTCCTTCAAGAGGAAACGATCTACGGGTACGTCCTCGACAGCAACCCCGGATTCCTCAAGATCATGACGGATGATCGAGAAATCCTCATCACTCCGGACAGCGACGTGGTGAGCCGGACGATCATGGACTAGTCCGCAATCTCCGACGGAACTGTCTTCTTCTTTTCTGGCACGAACGCCAGCACTTGCACAGCGGACGTGAGCGCAATTCCTGAAATGAGCAGTGTTGCGACCACACCAAGGTTGAACATTTCAAGTTGCTTTGCCATCACCAGAAGTCCCAGAGTGAGGACGATCTTTATCATGTAGTCAAGGGCAATCCACGCAACTGAAGGATCATCAGATTCAAGCGTCTTAGATGTTGTAAACCACGACACCACCAGCATCACAGCTCCCCCACCGACGCCTGCCACCACGGAGGGCCACAGCGTACCGGAAAGAAAGAGGACAATCGCAAGTCCCAAAAGTACGAGGACGCCGCTCCCGATGAGCATCCCCGTCCTCAACCTCTTCAGGCCGCGACGCGCGGCAAGCGAGTTGACCATCAGTCATCTTCCTTGTCTACTAATTCGGCGTGAACCGGACGAAAACGCCCAGATTGCTTTGCCTCGGCGCCCTCCTGAGAACTGCTGCCCTCAGGGTCCTGCTTGTGGTGGCTAAGGGGCGACCACATATGGTCCAGATTCGGCCTCGAAATAACGGTCTGACCATCGTCGACTGCGACACGGCCCCCGGGGACACCCGTCCCCCGAGAGCGTCGCCGTGATGAACCCGCAGCCGAGGGGAACTGGAAGAGTGTCGCTAAAACTATCAGGACTGCCGCGGGAAGCGCCCACGCAAGAACTATGAGTGGCGGCATTAGTAAGAACGACACCGCAACCACGCAGGCCCAAGTCGTCCACGCATACATGATCAAGACGACCCCGCGGTGCGAATGACCATGGAGAAGCAGACGATCGTGGAGGTGCGTGCGGTCTGCCGTCATCGGACTTCTCCCGTGCGCCATACGCAGCACCGGCGTAATGACCAGATCTGCAAGTGGAATAAGTAGGACTGCCAGGGGGAGGATGACTGGAATCCACGGGGTGATCACGGACTGTTCGGTGAGCAGTGCCGGATTTGCCTGTCCGGTGACTATCAGAGTCGCCGATCCAAGCAACAATCCCAAGACCATTGCGCCAGAGTCACCCATGAAGATAGACGCCGGATGGAAATTGAACCAGAGGAACCCTATGCATGCCCCGGCCAGGGCGACGGTAACCACCGCGGCGGCTGTGGCATACGACGTTGCCCCCATAAGTCTTGTGAGGATGTATGAGTATGCGAAAAATGACAGTGAGCCGATTGCGATGACACCGGATGCCAAACCATCAAGCCCATCCACGAAATTCACGGCATTGATGATTGCGACCAAGATCAGTGTTGACACAAGCACAGAGAGCCAAGCAGATCCAACTGTGACACCAAAAATGGGGACACTGAGAAGTTGCACGCCACCCATTGCCATCCCCCCGGAGATGAGGATCTGCCCTGTTAGTTTGGTGAGCCAATCCAGCTCCCACACGTCATCAACCGCCCCCAAGAGTGCTATGGCGACCGTCCCCAAGGCAACCGACCACAGGGTAGGTGAGGACTCATATATTGGGCGCAGATAGGGAATCGCATACCCGAGTGCCAGCGCTGCTAAGACACCACCCGTCATGGCGATACCGCCAAGGCGTGGGATGGGATGTGCGTGGACGTCCCGAGCGCGCAAAGGCGTGAGGATGTTCAAACTTAGAGCCATGCGACGGACAATCGGCGTCAGCACCATCGTCACCGCCAGCGCGGTCAAGAGCACAAGCATGTATACGCGCACTCGACCCCCTGACTCTAACTATCTCTGCCCAGCCTACGCGGTGGGTCCCGCACAGTCCGGGACACTTCTGACCCGACGCTACGGACTACTTTGACTCTAGTAGGTCTTCAATCTGCTTTGCGGTCACGCCCCCGGCGCGGATTACTCGCGGCGCTGATCTGGAACAGTCGACAATCGTCGAGGGTCTGCCCAGCGGTGACGCGCCTCCGTCAATGTAGACGCTCACTTCATCGCCGAAGTACTCGCGGGCCTCATCCAAGGTTTGGGCAGCTGGCATGCCGGTTCTGTTTGCTGAGGTAACTGCCAGGGGCCCCGTTACACGCAGTGCCGAAATCGCAAGGTCGGAGCCCGGCATCCGCACGGCAATGGTGCCATTGACGGACTCAGTATCCCAACCAAATTGGGCCTTACTCGGGGCAATTATCGTCAGTGGCCCAGGCCAAAACTCCCTGGCTAGTTGCTCAACCGTCTCCCGCTGCTCCAGAGAAGTGAAATCAAGAAGCGAAAGAAGCTCCTCACATAACCCACCCAGAACAGGTGGTGGCATTGTTTGATCACGCCCTTTGGCGCCAAGCAGGCGACCAACAGCAGAATGCGAGAACGGATCGGCACCGATGCCGTAGACCGTGTCCGTTGGCAAGACAACCAGCTCACCCTTTGTGACAGCGCGCAGGAGTCGAATCTGGCTATCTTCTTCCAACCACTTCTCATCCCCGGAAGGAAACTCCAAGGTATCTCTGTACACCGCCATCAAAGCCTCCGTTTCACTACTTTACTGCTCTCAAGAAGCGTGGTCTGCCCGTGAGGTCGTCGACTGTTTCCGCACTGTAAAAACCGACATTGACAGCATGCCCGACAAGGGCTGCCCCCTGGTCTTCACCATGTTCCATCAACAGTGTTCCGTGCTTCCGAAGGAGTTCATACGCACGGGTGACGATGCCTCTTGGTGTCACCAATCCGTCCTCTCCCCCACCGAAGAGCGCGATCTCTGGGTCTGCTAGGGCCTCCGGTTGCGTTGGTGCATCTACGATACCCACGTAGGGCGGGTTGGAAACAACAAGGTCAAGAGTCTCTTCACTCCCTGCCAAAGCCCCTGTGGCATCCTCCATGCATATGCGCACCCTCGATCCGGCGGCAAACTGGCCCACTCGACGTGTGTTTGTCTCTAGGTAGCGGCCGGCCGCTGGGCTGATCTCAACCATTGTTACCTGGGTGTCAGACCTTTCGGTGGCCAAAGCCAACCCAATTGCTCCGGAACCAGCACAAAGGTCCGCAACCACGGCGCTTCCTGGCTCCAACGTAGCAAGTGCTAAGTCGACGAGCGTCTCTGTCTCCGGCCTCGCAACAAAAACCCCGGGACCCGCTTTGAGGGTGAGGTAACGGAAAGACATCTCCCCCGTGATGTGCTGAAAGGGCACTCGGGACCTGCGTTGGGAGATCGCGCTACGGTACTTCTCGGCTGCTCGTATTCCAGCGTGCGTTCGGACACCCAGTGGTTCGCCGAGAGCCCATTCCAGCAGCCACCGAGCTTCAACCTGGGGTATTCCTACACGCTCAAGTTCTCCCCGACCCCAGCGCAACAGCATCTCGACGGGGACGCTGGCGCTTTCGCGAGAATACCCGCGGCTCACCAGGAACTGCTCCTGCTCTTCGCCGGACTGCATCAGCGCAGTGACTACTGTCCGGCGGCTTCTAGTCGAGCCTCTTCATCGGCAGCAATGGCCGACTGAATGACATCGTCAAGGTTGCCTTCCAGGACCTGATCAAGGTTGTAGGCCTTGAATCCCGTCCTGTGGTCCGCGATACGGTTCTCCGGGAAGTTGTAGGTGCGGATCCTCTCAGACCTGTCAACTGTCCGTACCTGGCTGAGGCGCTTCTCAGAAGCTTCCGCTTCTCTCTGGGCACGCGCCTCCGCAATCAGTCGGGTCCGTAGCACTCGCATCGCTGCGTCCTTGTTCTGCAGCTGCGACTTCTCGTTCTGCATGGAGACGACAATCCCCGTTGGCATATGAGTGATCCTCACGGCCGAGTCCGTCGTGTTGACAGACTGTCCTCCCGGACCTGAAGAACGGTAGACGTCAATGCGCAGGTCATTCGGGTCGATTTCAACAGTATCGTCAACCTCAACCTCGGGCATCACCATCACGCCGGCGGCCGAAGTGTGGATACGACCCTGTGATTCCGTAACGGGGACACGTTGCACACGATGTACCCCGCCCTCGTACTTCAGGTGGGTCCACACCCCTTCTTCCGGTGTTGGGTTGCCCTTTGCACGGACGGCGATTGTCACTTCTTTGAGGCCGCCAAGACCCGTGTGAGTCGTCGACAGCTCCGTAACAGTCCAGCCCTTGTTGTCGGCATAGCGGGTGTACATCCGCGCGAGGTCGGCCGCGAACAGTGCGGATTCGTCCCCACCTTCACCTGCCTTAATCTCAAGAATGACGTCACATGCGTCGTCGGGATCACGTGGAGCGAGGACGGAAACCAGCTCTTTCAGCGCTTCCTCGCGTCGCTGAGAGATCTCTTCAACTTCGGCAGCGAACTCCGGGTCCTCGGCAGCCAGTTCCTGCGCCGCGGCAAGGTCACCGTCAACCTCGGCAAGCGTGTGCGCCAACTTAACGATCCGTCCCAGCTCCGCGTAGCGGCGACCCACCTTACGTGCACGGGCTTGGTTTGAGTGCAGTGTGGGATCTGCCAACTGCTTTTCGAGATCTTCGTATTCTGCGATGAGGGGGGCGACGGCTTCGAGACTGGCGTGCGTAGACACAGGATGCTCCGTAAGTTTGAAGGAAATAGGGTATGAGTGAGCGCCGACGAAATGAATCGCCGGCGCTCTTCACATCCGCTACTTCTTGTCGGCCTTCTTGCCGTAACGTGCTTCGAAGCGGGCAACACGCCCACCGGAGTCCAGAATCTTCTGTTTGCCCGTGTAGAACGGGTGGCACTCTGAACACACATCGACACGCATGGTGCCGTCGGCCACTGTGGAGTGGGTAACGAACTCGTTACCACAGGTGCATGTCACCGTGGTCTCCACGTAATTGGGATGAATACCCTGCTTCATGATGTCTCCTCAAGGATCAGTGCCCCGGGTCTGAAACCGCCCCTAGCGGGCAGATACCAGTGAACCGGAACCAGTAGGTAAGTCTGTCACTCTGAGCCGTCCAGGTCTAGCGGGCGCACCCGTGAGATCTGGCACGGCTCCTGTCATTAGTCGCCTGACGTGGTGCGGGAAGCCATCATCAGGAACTCCGCGTTCGACGAAGTCTCTTTTAGCTTGCCCAGCACTGTTTCCAGTGCCTGTGCTTGGTCGAGGCTCCCCAGCGCACGACGTAGTTTCCACATAATTGCCAGTTCTTCGGGCTTTAGGAGCAGCTCTTCACGCCTTGTCCCTGAAGCATTGATGTCGATGGCCGGGAAGATACGCCGGTCTGCGAGGCTACGGGAGAGGCGCAGTTCCATATTGCCCGTTCCCTTGAACTCTTCGAAGATGACTTCATCCATCTTGGAGCCGGTTTCAACCAGAGCTGAGGCGATAATGGTGAGCGACCCACCCTCACGTAGATTACGTGCAGCACCGAAGAACTTCTTCGGTGGGTACAGCGCTGCTGCATCAACACCACCGGACAGGATACGTCCCGACGCTGGGGCAGCAAGGTTGTAGGCACGTGACAGGCGGGTAATGGAGTCAAGGAGAACCACGACATCTTGGCCGAGTTCAACGAGGCGCTTGGCACGCTCGATTGCCAGCTCTGCGACCGTGGTGTGATCTGATGCTGGACGGTCAAAGGTAGAGGCAATGACCTCACCTTTGACGATAGATCGCATATCGGTCACTTCTTCAGGTCGCTCATCCACCAGCACCACCATCAGGTGGACCTGGGGGTTGTTGATTTCGATGGCCTTCGCCATCTGCTGGATGATCATCGTCTTACCCGCTTTAGGGGGCGAGACAATAAGTCCACGTTGGCCCTTGCCCACGGGGGCGACCAGATCGATCATCCTGGAGGTCAACGCCTTGGGAGTGGTCTCCATTCGTAGCTGTTCGCGCGGGTATTCGGGCGTCAACTTGGCGAACTCCCGCCGCTCCAGCGCCTGCTCAATCGTCATGCCATTGACTGAGTCGACACGCACGAGGGCGTTGTGCTTCTGTTGATTGCGCCCGCCACGATCGCCGTCACGAGCAGGTCGCACAGCACCGACGACAGCATCACCGCCGCGTAGACCCCAACGGCGGGCATTCCCCAACGTCACGTAAACATCATTGTTTCCCGGCAGGTAACCGGAGGTACGCACGAATGCGTGATTTGACTGAATATCGACGATTCCAGCAATGGGAATCAGCTGTGAATCATCGACTGGTTCACTGTCGGCCCCACGTGTTTGACCTTGTGTCTGCCCACCACGCTGGCCCACTTCGCGAGTCGTACTGTCGCGATTCGGGTTGCGATCCCGTCCCCGCCTACGGGAGTTCCGGTCGCGTCTGTTGCGGTTCCTATTGGGTTCCCCGCCCTCGGGCAACGCAATCTCATCTAGCGCAACCGCGCCCTGGTCACGCTGGCTGGTGGAGCCCTGCTCACGGTTGGAAGAAGAGTCCTGCTTGTCAGTGCCTCTGTTGCCTCCCGAAGTGTCCCTGCGTTCACCGTCACGGCCCTGCGCGCCGCGCCTTGAACGAACACGATCAAGATCTTCGGCAACTGCAGCACGCACGTCCACGGAAGCAGCCTCTGGCTGCCCCTCACGGGTCTCTGCAACCTTCTCTTGACGGCGCTCTCCCTTGGCGTTGGAGTCGTCAGAACCTTGCTTCTTGGCATCCGCATTAGCACGTCGAGGCGGCCGCGTGGCCTGCTTCTCCGAAGTGCTACGCGAGGGCTGGGAGAGTGCCTCTACCAGATCCGCTTTGCGCATGCGCGAAGTACCTTTGAGGCCTTGCTGAGCGGCGAGGCTCTGAAGCTCTGCAAGCTTCATTTTTCCGAGCGAAGCAACGCTTGCGTCCGATTTACTTTCCATAAGGGAAGAGGATTCCTAACTGTGGGTACCGGCGGGCTCACGCACATTCTTTTTGTGGTGAGATCTGCGGTGGCGAGGCACGAAAGCCTAAGAACAAAGAGAGCTGCGGTTCCCAGTTGGGAGCCACGTTGCGCGCCTGCTAGTTAATAGTACTCATATCTTCAGGACTTTCATCCCCGAAGCGCAAGAAAAACTACTCTACGTGCGGGGGAAATCACACGTCGAGAGTCAGCCCCTCAGTGCTCACACCGAGGTCGATAACTGCCCAACCTGAGTGCTGTGCAGACTTGACCACGTCCGCACCCAGGTCCCAGAGACACACAACCGCGGGCCCACTTCCAGAGAGGAAAGCCGCGTTACCCCTCTCCCTCAGCCATCGTATTAGGGCGACAGAGGCTGGGGAGAAGGAGGCACGATGATCCTCCAGAACGTCATCGACAGTCGCACGAACAAGCCTGTCACGCCACAGTTGATCATCACTGGTTACGGCAGGATCTGCGATTAGTGGCACCAGGGCAGCGGAGCGCCCAGAGTTCGCGGCATAGCGTGGAAATGAGACACCTCGCGGCAGCAGGCCTGGATCCAACGTTTCCTGGTCCGTGAAGCCGGGCACAAGTGCAACAGGTTGAACCGCCTCTCCCACCGGGAGCGGAAGGAAGGAGCCGCCCATAATCCTCAGGACAAGTGGCGCATCCAAGACGGCTCTGGCACGCACCTCGTTTCCCCCGAGCTTACAGACCAGATCAACGAGAACGTCCTCGTTCAACGCTTGCGGCTTTCCCAGAATCGTCCACGCGCCGTACACACCCGCGAGGAGTTCAGCCTCAACATCCCCCAGTCCAACGGAAGTGGGAATAGCCCGTCGATAGGTGAGGTGGACCCCGACCTGTGGTGCACCAACCAGATCAAGGACACCACGAATTGCTGTGATTGTTGGGTGCTTCTCAACTTCGGATGCGCTGAGCCAATGCTCTGGGGACCCCCCGGGAGTTCGGTCGATGACTCGGACCTGAGTGCCACCAGCGACCGCGCGGATTGTTACCTCATCGGAGAGTGCACACGCCATTGCAAGGCAGTCGTGGGTCGGACCGAAATCGACTGTCGTAGCGGGCACCCTGACTTTGACACGGTCTTCCTTAATCCTCATCGCTACTCCAGGCCCCTAACTTCCTCCACCACACTCAAGTTTGCACTACGGTGATGACATGCACACAGGCGACACGGACTTTGAGTTTGAACGTCGCTTCTTGGTGACATCGTTACCCCACCACCTCCTTGAGGACAACTCGCCTGACATAATCGTCCAGACCTACTTCCTAGCAAAAGATGGCTACGGACTTCGCGTCAGGCTACAAGCCACCCAGCCACCTGCCGCCCTGCCTCTGGACATAGATGGCAAGGCCGCGTTGCATCGCTTCGCAGATGAGTTTGATCTCTGCATGCTAACTGTCAAGGGCCCAAATATAGGAGGGACCCGCTACGAAGCCGAACGCCCCATTGATATAGGTGTTGGTGTGGCAATGTGTGCCCGCGGTGGGACGACGCTGGCCAAACGCCGCTATGGCGTGTGGCTTGGGGCCGACGGGTGGGTGATCGACGAGTTTTGCGGTGAGAACCGCCCCCTGGTCGTTGCGGAGTGCGAACGGACCTCTCCCGTTGTCGACCTTGAAATCCCCTCATTTGCCACCGCGGAGATCACCGGGGATTCACGCTTTTCAAATGATGAACTGGTCAACAGTCCCTACTCCGTATGGATGAAGTCCTACCTAGCTCAGCTCTCCAACCAAAGCTCACGTTTCGAGACCGGGTTTGGGAAGAACAGCTACCTATAGCACCCCTCACATACGGTCCGGCGCACTCACCCCAAGCAACCCCAAACCATTCTCTAGCACCTGAGACACCGCCTCATTGAGCCACAGTCTCGCGACATGCGCGTCATTGACTTCCTCACCGGCCCGGGGTGTGACGCGGCACTGTGAGTACCAGGCGTGATACGTCGAGGCCAATGATTCGAGATAGCGTGCAACTCTGTGCGCCTCACGCATTGCCGCAGCCTGCGCGACAATCGCTGGGAACTGAGCCAACACGCCCAAGAGGTCGGTGTCTGCTGCGTGATTCAGAAGCTCCGGGTGGAAACCCGACTCCATAACGACCCCGTGTTCACCAGCGTTGCGCGCCACCGAACGCGTTCGAGCGTGCGCGTATTGAACGTAGTAGACAGGGTTGTCGTTCGTGTTCTTTGTCAACAGGTCGAGGTCGATGACCAGTTTGGTGTCTGCTGAGACACGAACCATCGCGTAGCGCGCAGCGTCTACGCCCACGGCCTCGACTAAGTCTTCTTGCGTCACCACATTGCCGGCTCGTTTCGACATGCGCACCTGTTCACCATCTTTCACCAGGTCAACAAGCTGGCCGATGATGATCTGCATGTTCTCATCGGGGGTATCCCCAAAGGCAGCGCAGACAGCCATCATTCTGCCGATGTACCCGTGATGGTCGGCACCGAGAAGGTAGATGGCCGTGTCCGCTCCTCGCTGGCGCTTGTCAAGGTAGTAGGCAACGTCTCCTGACAGGTAGGCAGGCTCACCGTTGGATTTGATGAGAACCCGGTCCTTGTCATCTCCGAAGTCGCTTGAGCGCAACCACAGCGCACCTTCGGCTTCATAGAGCACGCCGCGATCACGCAGCGCCTCCAGAGCTCGATCAACCGCGCCAGACTCGTGTAGGGAGTCCTCGTGAAAGTAAACATCGAAGGAAACCCGGAAGTCTTCAAGCGCACTCTTTATCTCTGCGAACATGATTTCCACACCCTCGCGCCGGAATACCTCTAGCGCCTCTTCGTCCGGGAGGGAAACTGGATCAGGCTCTCCAGCCTTGACCTGCGCTTCACGAACACGGTCGGCAATCTCTTCGATGTAGAGACCCCCGTAACCATCCTCAGGGGGTTCGACTCCGCGGGCACGCGCCAGGAGTGAGTTAGAGAAGCGATCGATTTGGGTTCCGTGGTCGTTGAAGTAGTACTCACGCACCACTTCGGCCCCCGACACCTCCAGTAGGCGGGCTAGTGCATCCCCAACCGCCGCCCACCGAGCTCCACCCAAATGCACGGGCCCTGTTGGGTTTGCTGAGACGAACTCCAGATTGATTTTCTGGCCCTCAAGTGTTGTGTTTGACCCGTAGTTTGCACCTTCTGAAACGATCGTCCGCGCCAGTTCCCCCGCCGATGCGGCATCCAAACGGAAGTTGAGGAACCCGGGTCCAGCAATTTCGACGGCGGCGATGCCAGGCTCGGCCGCCAGGGTGTTGCTAAGGATCTGCGCGAGATCCCTGGGCGACATTCCCATCTGCTTTGCAAGCTGCATTGCCACATTCGTTGACCAATCCCCGTGGTCACGCGACCGAGGACGCTCAACAACGATCGACTTGGGGATATCGTCCTCGGACAAGGCCGAGGATTCGTCTGCAGCAAGACTGGTTAGGGCACCGTGCAAGAGTCGGCTGAGTTCTTCTGGAGTCATGGGCCCAGATTAGTCGCTATTGACCTAAACCTGATATTCGCCCCTGCGAGGGACAGTGAGATGTCCACAGTTCACATAATCCGGAGCTTTCCCCATTTGCGCGCTAGACGACTAGCGACGCCATCGCTTGGACTACAGACTGGCTAATAGTCGAGAAAGTGGTGAAGAGATGGAAACAAGTGATTGTCCCTCATGGTGCGTCGGCAATCATGAGACGTTAGCGTCTGCCCAAGAACAAATGTATGATCCCAACTTCTCCGACTACGTGCATGCGACCGAACCCACCCCGATCCCCGTGGTAAGTATGGTCCGCCACCGTGACGGAACCGCAATCATCGGCGGTGAAGTATTTGACGTTGTTCTGTTCCAGTACCAGTTCCATGGAAATCAGGGCGACGCCCAACTTGCCACAGAAGAATGGGTCTTTGTCGGGAGCGATGACACTGCCTTCACCGTTACACGTGAAAGCGCTGGGCGTATCTACCGGCTACTAGGAAGCGTCCTCGCAAACTAGAGAAAAGAGTCTTCGCCCGCAATGGTATCGAGTTCGGGAAGTTCCCTGGCGGGCAGAAGTTCTTCAAGCGAAACATCCAGTGAGTTAGCGATTGCCACAAGCGTCAGCAAAGTCGGATTCGCAGGAGCGTTCTTGTTACTCAGACCCTTCTCAATCCGCTGAAAGGTGTACTTGGCCAGACCAGAAGCAAAAGCAACTCGTTCCTGCGACATACTCCGCATCTCACGAATCTCTTTGATCAAATCCCCAAGTTCGCGGACGTACTCGGCCCACTCCTCGGTGTTGCCTCTCTTAGACACACCTAACCCCTTTGCTCAGACGGGGCGCGGGGCCCACTCCTCAAATGTGGTCATATGAATGTGATCACCAACCGCACTGAACCTACCACGCGAAACATGACACCATACTCCGTCCGATCTGCATTTATATATGCGGTCAGGCGCATTATGTTTCGTGTATGGTGCGCGGTTACCGAAGGTGTTCATCCATTATCTGCCGAGCTCGAATCGTGATGTCACGCCAACGGGGATCCACTTGGCCAGCCTGAACTTGACTCACGAAGTCAAGCAGCTCGAAGTGCATGTTCGCCATTGGTGCGGCATCCGGGTCACAAGAGAGCACCTGGGCTTCACCGTCGCGCGGCAGCCATTCAATCAGCGAAGGCTGACCCAGATTGTCAATGGTCAGCGCACCTTTCTCACCGATGATTGTCGAGGGCGTAACCCCTGAAACGATCTTCGAATAAACAACGTCAACCACCATGGCCCCGTAGTCCAATTGAATGGATCCCAAAGCCTCAAAACCATTCTCAAGTCGCACCGAAGTTCCCCTGTGCGTCAGGGGTGAACCAAACCAGTCCAGTGCGGGCTCGAGGCAGTACACTCCGATATCCGCTACCGCACTGTTACCTAAGGCTGGATTGAAGGCGTTCAGCACCTCTCCTGCCCGGTGGCGGTCATATCGGGACGAATACTGCAGGTTCTCAAGGTGTGCGTACCTCAGTGTCCCAAGGCGTCCAAGCGCGTTTCTTACCACCTCATGGGCGGGAGCGTGCAGATTTCGTGTGGCCTCCATTGCCACAACACCCGCCATGTCTGCCGCAGCAAAGAGATCCCTCGTCCCCTCAACACTCTCCGTCATCGTTTTTTCGACGAGGACGTGCCGCCCTCGCTCAATCGCCGCCAGCGCCTGCGGGAGGTGCACATTCGTTGGGCTCGCAATATAGACCGCATCTACAGCATCGATAATCGCGTCCAAGTTGTCGTAATACAGAGGGAGGTTGTGGCGACGCGCAAAGTCCTCACCACGCTTCAAGTCCCTAGAGAACACTGCAGTTGGAAGGACTGCCCCACCGGTGTTCTCTGCGGCCGCAACAAACCACGAACTGACAAAGTTCGTTCCGATAATTCCGAACTTCATGCCGACAGCGAGCTACTCTGGCGTCCCCTGCAAAGCGCCGCGCCCGTGAACGTAGCCGACAAGGTGGTCACGTTCCGCCTCCAGCTCATCCAGTCTTGCCTTGACGATGTCACCGATCGAGACGATACCCACCAGATCCCCGTCCTCCACAACGGGAAGGTGGCGAAAACGCTGTTTGGTCATGATTTCAGCCAAATCACGCGCCTCATCTTCTGGAGAGCAAGTAATAACCGTGGTTGTCATGATCGCCGACAGGGGATCCTCAAGTGTGAGTGCACCCCGCGCAAATCGAACCACGTCACGTTCTGAGACGATGCCCGCAAGAGAGCCTTGATCAACGACGACCACGGCGCCGATCCGTCGCTCTTGCAGTACGTCAACCAGATCGCGAATCGTAGTGGACGGTGGTAGCGAGACGACCTCACTACCCTTTGTTTTTATGATGTCTATCACGCGCATAGATTGAAAGTATCACGGCCACGCCCAATAATTAACCCCGGTCCACCGCACGGACCATGGCAAAGTAGTGCCATGGAGATTGAACTCTACGACGACCAGCGCAGACGACAGTTTGAAGACATGTTCGTCAACTACTTCACCCTGGACTTCCATGCCCCTTTCTCGGAGGCGATGATCCGCAGCGACATCGTGCCGAAGTACGTCGATCTATCCGTGCGCGGCATAGCCCCCTTACTCATGGCCTTCGAGGACGGGGAGCCGATCGGATTCATCAACTTCCAGATCGATTCCGAAGCCTCCAACTGGAATGAAAGGCCCGGCTGGGGGATGATTCGCGAACTCCACGTCGCGCAGGCGTGGAGAAGGCGTGGAGTTGGGTCCGTCCTCGCCGACATCGCCACGCGGGTGATGAAGGAATCGGGCGCAACCCGCGCCTACCTCACAACGGAGGACACCTTCGATTTCTGGGAGGCACTGGGTTGGGAAAAAACCGATGAGATGGCTCCCAACGGCGGAATCGTCATGGAGAAGACGCTTTAGGAGCGAGGTCGCAAGCGCGCTACTTCCGCGAGCCAGTCGGGCGAGGTATGCCGTGCGCTGGGCGTCGTGGACCTTCCCATCCTCTCCGACCTCGTCCGCAAAACTTGCCCCGTTCTCGGTGATGTAGATCGGGGGCAGCCTGTCGCCATACCTCTCATGAACCTCCTTGAGAGCCACCGCGAAGAACTCAGGAGCAACTGGCCAGCCGAAGCCGGTCGTTGGGTACTCGGGGAAGGCTTCGAGGCGGAAGGGCAGTGCCGCCATTGCCTCGGCCTCCCCATCCGGGCTTGTTCCTGAACCGCTACCCGCGGCCACGCGGGTTGGCATGTAGTAGTTGAGGCCGTAGAAGTCTAGCGGGGTGGAGATGATTTCCAAGTCCCCTGCGGGAACATCGGTAAGGACATCGAGGATTCCACCCAGGTAGTCCGGCACCTCCGGGTAGTGGCCAAGCAACACCGGATCTGCAAAGACGCGGTTGTGCACAATGTCGAACAGTTGCGCCATTGCAGCATCTTCCGAACTGTCGCTGGCGGGCACGACTGGCGTGTGGACATTGGTGATACCGATCTGCCCTGGCACCCCAGCCGCCCGAAGGGCCTGGGCCGCCAAGCCGTGGCCGAGAAGTTGGTTGTGCACAGTTGGTAGCGAATCAAACAGCAGCGGGACCCCCGGCGCGTGAATGCCGAGGGCGTAACCGTTCAGTGTGACAGTAGCGGGCTCATTGATGGTTATCCACCCGTCAACTCGGTCTGCGAAGCGCTGCGCAACTAGTCCCGCGAAGTCGCCCAGTCGCTTCGCTGTGTCTCGGCTTAGCCACCCGCCCTCGTACTGAACGGGAATATCCCAGTGGGACAGTGTTACAAACGGGGATATCCCCGCCTGGCAGAGCTCATCGAGAAGGCGATCGTAGAAGTCGACTCCCCCGGCATCAAGCGGGCCTGTGCCTTCTGGCTGAAGGCGAGTCCAACCCAGGGAGAGTCTGTATGCATCAGTCCCGAGCTCTTTCATGGCCCGGACGTCCTCCTCATAGCGGTAATAGTGGTCTGCCGTGACCGCCGTTGTGGATCCGTCAAGAATTCGTCCCGGCTCCGCGGCAAATCTGTCCCACACGCTGGGGGTGCGGCGCCCAATCCGTGTGGCGCCTTCAACCTGCGCCGAAGCGGTTGCGGTCCCGAGTATGAACGAGGGCGGAAGGGCCTGCGCTGTAACCAGGGGATCCCTGTGGACAGGGGTGTCGTTGTGCATTTTTGTCTCCGCTGCGAGAACCTACAAGCAAGAGTGGGACGCTCGTCCCACTTCCGTGTAGTGTATGGGTAAGTTCGTCGGGCAGCAAGGCTGAGGAGGAGAGATGGCAAGAATCCCTGTGGAGGAACGTCGTGAGGCCCTCATAGACGCAGCGTTCCGGGTCATCGGCGAACAGGGGCTCAGCCGCGCGTCAACACGCGCGATTGTTGCTGAGGCTGGAATGTCTCTGGCAAGTTTCCACTACGCTTTCGAGTCCCGCGATCAACTCCTAGAGCTGCTGATCACGGAGGTCCTGGCGAGTGAACAGAGAGCGATTCTGCCCGCAAACCTGAAGGGGAAATCACTCACCGCGCTGCTTACTGAAGGACTGCAAGGATACCTGAACCACTTGAGAGCCGACCCGGGTCGGGAACAGGCGATGCTGGAACTGACCCAGTATGCCCTGCGCTCCGCGCTCCCATTGGCCGAGGGCCAGTATGTCCAGTACACCCGTTTTGCCTTGGAATCCCTGGAGCTGGCGGCCGAGCAAACCGATTCCGAGTGGACTGTGCCTACCTCGGTGGTAGCGCGCCTACTGGTCGCTCTCACCGACGGGTTCACTATTTCATGGCTGATTGACCGAGATGACGCGCACGCGCGTGCCTCAGTTGAGGCGGCGGCGATAGCCATCGCCAGCCTCGCAAAAAGTAAGTGAAGGAGACAGCAATGAAGCTGCGTACTGACGGGCAGCTACTTCGCGATGACGCGGGACGCCACAGGGTCTTCCACGGCATCAACCTGGTGGCGAAGGGAACTGCACTCTCGGAAGGAAGCTTCGTCGATCGTGGCTTCAAGGGCCCGTGGGATGGGGCAGACATCGCTGACCTGGCATCCCGCGGTTTCACCCTGATCCGCCTGGGCATCATCTGGGCTGCAATCGAACCTCAGCCCGGAGAGTACGACAGTGATTACCTCGACTGGGTAGAATCCCAGCTTGACCTGATTGCCGCCGCCGGGATGTGTGCGGTGCTGGATGCCCACCAAGACCTCGACTCTCAAAGCTACAGTGATGGTGCACCACCGTGGGCTACCCTCACGTCCCATGAGTTCGCCGCAACGGACCTGTGGAGTGATGCCTACCTGGCGAGCCCTGCAGTTCACGAAGCACTGGATAACTTCTGGGCCAACACGGCTGGTCCCGGTGGGGTTGGCCTGCAGGATCGCTTCGCTGCAATGTGGGCGCACGTGGCGCAGCGACTGGGGAAGCACCCGGCGGTGGCCGGCTACGACCTCCTTAATGAGCCAACACCGGGAAGCGCAGCGCCTGAGATTTTTGCCAACCTCATTGGCGCCTTCGCCGCCGCAACAGGACAGGATCCTCAAGCATTGGCGGCCGACTTCTCTGATCCACAGGCAAAGTTCAGCCAACTTGACCATTTGAATGACGAGGACGTTCACCGGCAGATCGGCGATTCCCTCCATCCCCTTGTCGCGGCATTTGAGACGGAACTAGTGGCACCACTGATGGCTCGAGTCGTATCTGCGGTACGCCAGGTCGACCCACACACATTAATTTTGCGAGAGCACAACTATTTTGCCAACCTGGGGATCCCCTCGGGTCAGCCACCACTTGAGGACAGCAACTGGGCGTACTCCCCCCCCCCCCCACAGAGGAGTGCTGATCAGCGCGAAGACCCCGGCTTTGCCACCATAGCACTAAGTGGGTCAAGCGCCCCAGTTCTAACTTAGAATGGAGAAGCCCCCGATCGAGAGGTCAATGGCTATGCAGAAGATTGCCAAACCCAGACCGCTTCCCCTCCGGCATGGCCGCCCTCGGCGAAGAAATCCACGCCCGCGGTCTGAAGTTCGGGCTCTACGCCAGTCCGGGCCGCAAGACTTGCGCGAGGATCTACGACCGCTATCCGAGCGACCACCTCGGATCGCTGGGCCATGAACAGACTGATGCTGACACCATGGCGGAATGGGGCGTCGACTATCTGAAATATGGCTGGTGTCGGGCTAACAGGGTGGGCAACCATTTGCGGACCATGACGGAGGAAACCCGGGGTGTGCTCACAGACCCAGCACTGCTATCCATCGCGATGGATCCCGCGGGTCACCAGGGGCAGCGAACGGGCCGGGTCGGCAACCTGGAGTTCTGGCGCCGTGACCTGACTCACGGCTTCGCCCTCGGCATCCTCAATCGCGGACGGACAGGTGCGCGACTCAATGAAGACCTGCTTCGGGAGCGGATTGGTAACCGCATCGCCCTCGATGTCACGACGGGGACTCAGGCCCTCGACGTCGAACTTGACCCCCACGAAATGCGCATCTGGGCCATCTCCGACTCTCGCGCCGCAGGGTAGCCACACTTCGGAGGAACACCCATCGGGGGCGGGCACGAAGGATCACGCGAACAAGTCGGGTTCTACGGTGAGCGGCAAAGCCTGTCCGACCTCGTGAACCACCTCAAGATTCTTCCCTGTCGTATCAATCCGGAAGCGACTGGTCACTGCTGCTCCGGCTAATGAGCACACCATCAACCCGATCAGGATAGGTGTCTGTCCGAACCCATCTAGCAGAGTTGGAAAGAGAAACGCCGTGATGGCAGCACCCGCCTTCCCAGACGCTGCGGCGAACCCTGCTCCGGTACCACGCACCGATGTCGGGAATACCTCCCCCGCAATCAGGTAAGTCTGTGCGTTTGGCCCAGCATTGGTCATGAACTGAAAGGTAATAAACCCGGCGAAGATAAGTACGGTCTGCATCGTTGCACTTGGGACAACGGCCGACGCGGCAGCAATTCCAAGCCCTGCTGCACAGCCAACAAAACCCACGATCTGCATGCGAATCGACCCGAATCGGTCAACAAAATGAATCGCGACCAAAATCCCAACGACTAGGAACAGATCAATCATCACGGCACCCTGCGCTCCTACCAGACTGTCGCGGACAACACCCGACACCGAATCTTGCGCATCTGCGGCCTCGGCAAATGGGTCACTAAGCGCGGTGGCAATGATGACGGGTGTGAAGATACCGATTCCGTAGGTAGATAGATCCTGAAGGAACCAAGGCGCCGAAGCAAGAATCGTCGCCCGTAGCGACCCATCATGTCGGAACAGGTCAGCGTAGCTCTCCGATACTCGTTGACTGGCTGGGAGGGCATCCAGCCGCACGCCTGCCGACTTCTCACCCCGGACTTGAAGGATGCGGGCGAGTGCGTCCTCGGCCTCCGTAACCCGCCCCCTTGTCAGGAGCCAATGCGGACTCTGAGGAGTGAAGAACCTTCCCACAGTCACGAGGGCTGCGGGAAGAACCACCAGACCAAACATGACCCGCCAACTCGAAACGCTAGCGTTCGGCATGCTCAGCACAACCACCGCCAGCGTGGCCCCTGCCACCGCACCGACAGCCTGGAACGCAAAAGCGCCGAGGACGGTGCGTGACCTAGAGGATGTCGGCATTGTTTCAGACAACATGAGGTGAGCGGTGGGATAGTCACACCCCAGCGCCATACCCATGCCCAGGAGACACGCGAGTAGCACCGGAAGACTTGGGCTGATCGTGAAGCCCGCTAGAAAAACGGTGAAGAGGACCATCTCAGCGATGAACATCTTTCTCCGTCCAAGTTCATCGGAAAGATGACCGAGGAATAGGGCTCCAAGGAGGATCCCCACCAGACTCGTGGCGGTTACCAGTCCGGCCTCGGCCGAACTTAGGGCGAAGTCTTCGGTGATGAGCGGCAGGGCCATCCCGATCATGAAGATGACCAGCCCCTCAAACAGCTTTCCCGCGCTGGCGAGGAAGAAAATCAATCTTTGGATGGGCGTCTTCGCCGAACGACCTCGACCCGCCTGTGGACGTGGTGGCTCATCAAGGTACTGCTGCACAGTGAGGATGGACGCGGCTTGCTGGCCCACGGGTTACCCTTCTCGAGACTAGTCGACACATTCCACGACTGATGCTCTCAAGCAG
The DNA here is from genome assembly GCF_014069575.1 of Schaalia sp. JY-X169. NCBI lineage: Bacteria > Bacillati > Actinomycetota > Actinomycetes > Actinomycetales > Actinomycetaceae > Schaalia > Schaalia sp. JY-X169. The sequence continues at coordinate 501,854 of NZ_CP059675.1, read as the reverse complement.
GGGTCGCCGGATGGCACTTCCACGCTATCCCTCTGACACGATCGATGCCACCTCCTCGGGTGGACTATGCGTCACCATCTTCGGTCATCTGAGGTCGCGCTCCGTAATCAGGCTGCGACACCGCAGCCTGTGCGAGCCTGAATCTAGAATGAAGTCGTGGAGAAATACGCCGATCCCGTAGACGGTAGCGAGTACAGTCTGGCTGAGCCTCGGTGGCGCTCCGACGCCGGAAGGCCCTTGTGGATCGATCCTGGTCCTGGAATCACACGTAGCGACATTGACACTTCCATTAGCTCGCTGTGGCGTTACCACTGGGCACTTCCCGTCGAGATCCACACTCCCATTTCCTTGGGTGAGGGCCGAACTCCACTAATCGAAGCAGATTGGGAAAGTCGCAGTCGCGTCTTACTCAAGCTGGACTTCTTGAACCCGTCAGGGAGCTTCAAGGACCGCGGAACATCCGTCCTTTTCTCATATCTGCGCCAGAAAGGCATAACATCCGTCCTTGAAGACAGCTCAGGAAATGGAGGCTCCTCTGCAGCGGCCTACGGAGCCGCTGGGGGCCTGGACGTCAAGGTCTTCGCCCCCGCCTCAACATCGCCCTCGAAAATCTCCCAGGTCAAGGCATACGGGGCGAAGGTAGAACTAGTTCCCGGGCCGCGGTCTGCTTCTCAAGATGAAGCGATCCGACAGTCCGAGCGAAAGGGCTTCTACGCCAGCCATAACTGGCAGCCGTTCTTCCTCCAAGGAACCAAGACTTTGGCGTATGAAATTTGGGAAGACCTCGGGTTCCACGTTCCCGACAACGTCATTGTTCCAGTCGGTGGGGGCAGTTCCCTGCTGGGATGCTGGCTCGGCTTCCAGGAACTTGTCAACTCCAGCCAAATCGCTTCGATGCCACGCCTGTTCGCTGCGCAACCACTGAACTGCTCGCCAGTTGACGCCAGGTTCGTGTCCGGCACCGATAAGCCCGTGGACCGGCCCGTACGCCCCACGATTGCCGAGGGCACCTCTATTTCCCGCCCTCTTCGACTGGAGCAAATGATCGCTGCGCTTCGCAAAACCAGGGGAGGAAGTGTCGCCGTCACTGAGTCGAACATCGTCCGCGCGCTGGGATCTCTCTGCGATCGCGGCCTCTTCGTGGAGCCGACCAGTGCTGTCGCAGCCGCAGCATTCTCACTACTCCTTGCTGAGGGCCGCATCACGCCGGGTGAGAAGACCGTTGTTCTACTGACCGGATCCGGCCTCAAGTCCACGCAAACGATAGTGGACCTCCTGGGCAGGAGCTAACGGGGCGCACGCTTGCAGTTGGAGCACCTCCCGTCGCACCGCCGTCGCCGTGATGCTAGCCTCGCCAAGGTCAAAAGAAGGTAAGAGCCCAAAACTAGAGCTCCCAGCCAAGCGGAACATCCCTGCATACGACTGGCTGCTTACGAACATGGGATGGTTCTACATCCTTGGAGTCACCGCATTCCTGGTCTTCCTGATCATCATCGGCGTGGTGTGCGGCTTGGCCACAATATCCGTCGCCCTCGGAATGGGCAGGGGCATCAAAGTTCTCTCCACCATCAACATTTGGGCTGCGGTTCGCCTGTTGGTGTTCGTTCTGCTTGCAGGCTCCACGCTCTACACGTTGAAGGGAACGATCGAATCGTTTGGCGTTTACTTGGCGAGCCTTCCCCAACTGGCATTCTGGAACGATACCTTCGCGGATACCGGCTGGCAGAATTCTTGGACCGTCTTCTACTGGGCGTGGACCATCACCTGGTCCCCATTCGTCGGTATTTTTATCGCGCGCATTTCCAAGGGAAGGACCATCCGTCAGTTCGTAACCGGCGTGCTCGTCGTCCCCGCAACATTTTCCATCCTCTGGTTCGGGATCTTCGGCATGGAAGCAATCAACATTGAAATGAACGGCGGAGGCGGGCTGGTTGACAGGGTTGTTGGTGACAACGACATTCCCGGTGCACTTTTCGCATTCTTAGAACACTTCCCCCTTGCTGGCTTCGTATCAGCATTCTCTATCGCTCTGGTTGCCCCATTCTTCGTGATTGGGTTCTTCCAGATGTACGCCCTTTACCGCGCATTGCGCGAGGACGCTTCGGAACTGCCCCCGCTACGCACCCGTCGGTGGAAGAAAGTGCTTCCACCTGAGGAAGCAGAGCGACGCGCGGGCGATGACGCCGAGTATGAGTCTCAATACCCGGAGGAAGAGATCGTCATTGACCCGCAAATTGATGAGGAAGCACCCGAGTTCAAAGACCCCTATGTCAATGGGGATGAGGACGAGCTTGACACAAGCGGGTGGCCAACCCAGCCCGTAATATCGAGCTAAGTTGGCCACCCGAATCGTGGAGGCGGACTGACGGACTAGCGAACGCCAACTACCTCTTTTGTGATTCCTTCACTCTGATCATCGGAGAGCAAGTCCGCACTGTTTGTGGAGGAGTATTTCTGCAAGTCCAGAATCCCCTCCCGCTTCGCCACAACCGTTGGAACCAGTGCTTGACCAGCAACGTTCACCGCAGTGCGTCCCATGTCTAAAATGGGGTCGATTGCGAGCAGCAGGCCAACACCTTCCAGGGGTAGGCCCAGCGTCGACAGGGTTAGCGTCAGCATGACCGTCGCGCCCGTCATTCCGGCAGTCGCAGCGGAGCCAACGACTGCAACGAAAACGATCAGCAGGTAGTCCGAAAAGCCCAGGGGAACACCGAAGAACTGGGCCACGAAAATCGCCGAAATTGCCGGGTAGATCGCAGCGCAACCATCCATCTTGGTTGTCGCGCCGAGCGGCACAGCAAACGACGCGTATGCGGCAGGTACGCCCAGGTTACGTTGGGTGACGGCCTCCGTAACGGGCAGCGTACCGATGGAAGATCGCGAGACGAAGCCAAGCTGGATCGCTGGCCACGCACCGCGGAAATAGCTGCGAACCGACAGGCGGTTGAAAAGAAGGATCGCCGGGTAGACGACAAGTAAAACCAGGGCTAATCCGATGTAGATGGCGAGGGCGTAAGTGCCCAGCGAACCAACGGATGACCAACCGTAGGAGGCGATCGCATTTCCGATCAGACCCACGGTGCCGATCGGCGCCAAGCGGATGATCCACCATAGGGCCTTCTGAATCACTTTCAGCGCGGACGCGGTGAAGTCAAGGAATGGCTGCGCCTTGGCGCCAACGCGTAGCGCGGCTATGCCGACCACGATCGCGATGATCAAGATCTGCAGGACGTTGAAGCCGACGTTCGATGACGCGCCTGTGACGAGTCCGCCCTCGTCCGTGGCAAGCCGGGTGGAAACCTCAAGGCCCAGGAAGTTAGACGGAATCAGGCCGTTGAGGAAGTCAAGCCAAGACCCGGTACGGGACGGGTCCGCTACCGCATCGGCAGAGACCGTGGTGTTCAACCCGGGCTTCATGATGAGACCGAGGGCGATGCCAATAACAACGCTGATCAGGGCAGTAATAGCGAACCAAATCAGTGTCTTGGCTGCAAGTCGCGCTCCGTTGGCGATGCCGCGTAGATTCGCGATCGAGGCAACTATCGCCGTGAACACCAGCGGTGGAACGACGGCGCGTAGGAGCGTTACGAACGACGATCCGATCGTCGACAGCGTGACAACCAGCCAGTTGTCACTGCCGTCAGCGGCCGGCCCGATTGTCAGGGCTAACCAGCCCAGGAGTACGCCCAAGATCAGACCGATGATGACCTGGACGGAAAATGATGGCCACTTGAATCGCTTTTTCGTGGCGGTGGGTGCAGAAGACACAGTTCTGTCCTTTGTTAGTGAATGGGTGTGCCGAGTGCAATCCTGCGCGCCAAACCGTCCGCGCAGGAACGGTGCTACGACGTGGGTGTAGTGGGGCTCAACGCCCAATTGGGCGGCGGCCGGGGCGCAGAGTTATCGCTGCGGACACATCGTGAACACCATGGGCATGCAGCGACACATCTCCGAGCGGGAAAGCTCGACGTGTGTAGCGGTGATGCGCTGTGCGTTCACGGGTCCTCCACTTTCTGATGACGTTTCTTTGAGAGACGCCAAGAGGACTATAGGCAGATCCCTACCCACCAGCGCAAGGGCGTTTCACTTCCGCCGTACTCTTCCAGGATCAGAAAAAGTTGTTGAACCGCGCCGGGGTGGCAGGCGCGAACATGGCATCCCACTTCTCAACGTCCTCAGCAGAAAGGCCACGGATCATCCCAACTGTGACCAGGTCGCTCACAGAGGCAGAGGCGAAGACGAGCTCGTCGAGGGCGTTGACAGAGATGGTTGTCGGAGTGGCAACTGCAACCGGGTCCTGCGGATCCAACTTGCGCACAGAAGCGCCCTCGTCCCCGAGTTGAATCTGGAAGATCCCAGAGCAAAAGCCCATCGGATCCTCAACTGTGAATGCTGCCGAAAGGGTGGCGCTCCTCGCGGAGAAGCTGTAAGAGCGGGCCTCCAGGCATGCGACCGGGTCCAAGATGCGAGCCCAGAGAAAGTCGGAAACACCCGTCACTTTTACTGCTCGTTCGTTGACGAGTGCCAGCTGGAGTGGGTTGCTGACCGACATGTCCGCGTAGGAAACCTCTGTCTGACCCTCGATCCCGGCGAGGTGGTTCCACAGTGCAATTTCGGCACCCGGATCGGTCGCGTCCAGGTCGCGAACGCGCGTCTTCCCACCCTCAGTCACAAACTCGTACACTGCGTACCCCACCACTTCACCCGCGGGATCACGTGCGAGGACGCCACGATACTTCGACTCGTACTCCCCAGACTCCATGCTCATGAACATCTCAAGGTCGAATGTGAAGTGGCGAGAAGTGGACCCACGGGTGGTTTGGTGTGCCTTCAGGGCAACTTCACGCACGGCCTTGAACAGGTCGTCGCGTAGCGCCCAGTCAACGTAGTAGCCGTCGATCACTGCTTGGGCTTCCTTGGTCAACTTGAACTTGTCGACTTTGATCTCCACGCTTGCTTCAGACACCACACTCTGGAACCCGAATCGACCATAAATGGAAGCATCCGAAGCGGTCAGGAGTGCGAGGGGCACGCCCTCGTCAGCAGCCTGGCGCAGATTCAGTTCGATCATTGCCCGGAGGATTCCGCGACGCTTGTATGCATTGCGGACGGTGGCAGCCGTAAACATAGACACCGGAACTCTGGCGGCTCCCAGGTTTACAGACTCCCGGAACGCACCAAAGGTTCCAACGGGTAACGCACCCGCCCCACCGACGCCCTCGGGAGAATCCAAGTACGCTGCCGTAACCACCAGGTCATCTGACCCGAAGATCTTCAGCTGCGCCTCGATCGCCTTCTCCGAAAGCTGGGGCTGGTTGAAACCCATGTTGACCGCTTGGGCCCACTGCGCGCCGCGCTTGCTGTCACTGGTAGTGAACTGGGTGATAGTCACGCCGTCGGGCTTTGAGGGGAGCATGGTTGAACTCATCGCCCTACTCTATGGGGAGATGACATGGAAGAGCCACTTCAGGGGCGAGGACGACTCCAAGCAAGAGGTCAGCACCCTCCGAGACTTGGCTAGTGCCCCCTGAGATCAAACTCCTCAGAGAGCCAACCGGGCCCGCTTCCCCACGCTTCAACAATGAAGGTGCCAGTATCTCCGCCTTCAGCCATAAATCCGCGCATCCCATGAAACCCCTGCACTTCTGTCGCGGGAACCACGGTGACAGAGAGGTCACCGAGTTGCGGCTGGGAACACGAAGGGTGCGGCAACGATCAACGCGACTAGGATTCCCACGAAGATCCACCCAATCCGCGCGGTCAATCCACTCACGAACAACACCGTACCGGTCTCTGGGAGTAGCAGCCAGCAGTGCCATCCCGATGTATGGCCGTCGAGCCGCCCTGGTGAGGATATCGCGGACCTCGGCCTCCATGGACCGGCCGTGTCCCTTCGCCTGCGTGGCAAGTTGCTGCTTCGGTCGGCGCGTCACGAGGCAGCCGGGGCGATCAGCATTGCGGAACGCAATCACACGTTAAACCTGAACTCCACCGAGTTCCGCCGCCGCTACACGTCACGCTCCGAGCAACCCCAGCGGCACCACGCCGATGCCGTCGGGGCGGCGATAAGCATACGGCCCAGTGTTAATCACAATCGCGTCAAGCAGCCGATCGCCCAGTTGTGACTTTAGCCAAACCAAGTGCTTAACGTCCCGATCATCCACAGCTCCCGCTAGTTTTACCTCTACCACGACAACACGCCCGTCTGGACGCACAACAACCAGGTCAACTTCATGATCTCCATTTCTAGTGCGCAAGTGAAACACGTCCGCTTCTGCAGCCTGTGCGGGCACTCGAACGCATAGCGTAACTAAGGACTCAAATAGTGCCCCAAGCAGACTTCCCGCGCGAGAATCCAGCGGCATTCCATCTCCCCTTAGCAATGCTCCTGGAGATAAACCCAACAAACGCGCGCCTAAAGCTGGATCAGCAAGATGATGTTTAGGCGCTTGCCCCAGCCGTGTCATAGGGCTACCCATCGGGGACCATGCTGGCACTGGATCGAGCAGCCACAATGATGAAAGCACATCCCGATAAGCGATAGTTGTCGAACGAGCGGGCTTTTCACCCTGACCTGGAGTAGCCGCGTCTAGAATCTGAGAATAACTAGCCGTACTCGAAATCGCAGAAGCATAAGCCCTTAGCCACGCCATCATTGCTTCCGGACGCCGGACTGCGAGCCCCTGCTCCGGGACATCATGCTCAACAGCATTGCGCAGATACGAATCAAGTTGGAATCTGCGAGCACGCTCAGACATCCGACGCAACCCTGGGAATCCAGAGGCCGTAATCTCTTCGGCGTAATCGCTCAAATTTAGCGAGCTTTCCCCTTCCATTGGAGGGAGCTTTCCAGTCAGTACTTCCCGCAAACTCACCGTGGGATTGGTCAAGCCACGCTCTAGCAACGTCATCGGCCTCATCCGCAGACGACCAATTCGCCCCGCCCCGGAGTGCTGCGGCGCATCATCTCTGGGACTAGCAGACCCAGCCAGCAAGAACTGCCCACCAGAATTGTCCGCATCAACTGCTCTACGCACTACATCCCAGACTTCCGGAACTTTCTGCCACTCGTCAATCAGTAACGGTTTCGGACGGTTAAGTACCTGAGATGGGTCGGCTTCAACTGGCAGTCGAGTTGAACGCGAATCAAGCTCTATCACTTCCCGAACCCTCTGACGGGCTGTCGTGGTCTTACCCACCGCCTTCGGGCCATCAAGCACAAGAGCGGGCACATGCTCAAAAAGTTCGTCTAGTTCACCATCGACGATTCTTCGCTCGTATCCCATGCTCCCATCATACACTTAGCATGATTCGAATCAGTCAATTAGCAGACTATTAATCAGACAGATAGCCCGAATCGGGTAGTGGCTCTCGCCGCGGCGCTACACGCTAAACCTAAACTCCACCGAGTTCCGTACAGGGCTAACGTGTTTAGGCTCACTTTGCGAGTGCGGCCAAGAACTCAGCGAAGGTCCCGCATTCCTTGGAGAAGTCCCACTCTCCCTTCCCGTGCTCGGCCGTAAATATTTCGCCCGTATTGACCTCGATCACCCACCGATCGGCGGTGACGTCGGCAATCACGACGAGTCCCTGAGGCCAACCGGGAAGTCGCTCGGTGCCCGTGGTGGAGTACCCCCGTTGTGCTTCCAGGAGTTCCGCCGCACCGTACAAGTTGAGCTCACCATGCCAGCCGAACCGGCGGCCGGGTAGGTACACCTTCAGCGGAGAGAACTTCTCCAAGAACTCTCGGTAATCCGACGGCAGACTCCACACCGCATCGATGGCGGCCAGATCCCCTGCCTCGGCGGGCACCAGCCAGCCGGTCGGATTCGCAGGGTCATAGCGATCATCCGCCAGCCGACGTCGCGCGAGCTTCTTCGCCGATTTCGAGGCCAAGAGCTCAATCTGGGAGCGGGGTCGAGCCAACGCGGGGTACTGCTGGGGGTCCGAGGACCCAGTCCCCGAGGGAGCGCCACTGTTGAACCATGCGACGGCCTCGGCAGCTCGGGATTCGATCTCGTCGGGTTCCCAGAACCCTGGATCAGAGCTCAGCCCACGGTCGAACGGCTGTACCGCGCTGCACGCGAGTTGCTTCAAGGCGTGCGCCCGCACATTCTTGGGGGCGTCCGGGTTGGAGGCGAGAGCGACGAGGGTGGGCTCCGCTGCCCGGCCTCGCACCCGAACCAGGCCCAGGACAGCCCAGTACTGGACGGCTGCCCCGTGATCCGAGGTGAGCCACGTCGCGAAGCGGTCCCCCAACGCAGCATCCGTCGGCTCTGCCATCTCTGCGAGATCTGCACAGAGAAACCCCCGCCAATGAAGGAGCTGGCCCTGCACCACATACGAGGACAGCAAGTCGATCAGTTGCGCCCGTGACCCCGCCCGCTTCAACCGTTTGACACGAGCGTCAAACTTCACTCCGTCCGACTCCTCGAACAAGAGCTGGCACTTCTGCTCCCACGTCATGGCCATGACAACAGCCTAAATGTCACTCGTGGCAGTCGGGATCCCGGACCAGATTGCACCGGCCAGCATCATGCTTTCTTCGGCGCAACCGGCGCAACCTTGAACTCCCCTAGTTCACGCACGTACCAAACCTCTAGGGCACACGCACGTAGGCACGGATTCGCCGACTTCGGCGTGATTTGCTCACCGATCACACGTGATCAGATGTGAAAGCGCACCTCGGTGAGTTGCGGATCCGCAGGCATATCCGGGTAGTGGCCGCGGAGGCCCTCCTGGTAAACGGAATCCAAATCCGACATCCGAATGGGACGCACGTCGTCGACGACACCAGACATTGTCACGAAGCCGAGATGCTCCCCGTCCTCAAAGACAAAGGTAGTCCGCCCCAAGGGCACCGGATCCCGGTAACGAATAGTCCTCGTCTTGCGGCCAGCAAGCACATCGTCGAGATAACGGCGGCTGAATCGTACGAAACGGTCCGGGTCTTCATCCGGCTGTGCATAGGAATATGGCAGCAACTCACGCACGGAGATAGAACGGATTTGGTCATCGTTGGGCACCAGCACACAGATGTCAGGGTGCTGATCCAGCATCACCTGGCGACAGCGCCCGCACGGCGAAATGACGCCACGTCCGCCATCGCCCACAGCAACCATGGTCGCCAACCGCCCCGCGTGAGCGCTGGCCGCTATGCCAAGAACGACGAGTTCAGCGCACGGACCCCCATTGAAGTGATAGTTATTCACCCCGGCGTAGATGTTGCCGTTCAGATCCATCGCAGCCGCAGCGACCGTGTGATTCTGGTCATCACCCAGCGTCGCCGCAAGCTCCATCGCTTTGGCAATCACCACATCGTCGTTCGCCCAGCCAGTCGGTGTCGTCATCCCATCATCATCCCACCCGCCGAGAAACGGTCGCAACCGCAATTCAGGCCCCGGCTCAAGCCATCACGCCAAACCGGAACTACACATTGAACCTGAACTCCACCACGTTCTGGACACAACAACCACCAGAGATAAGCCGCCCCGACACGTCACCTCAGTGAGCGGCTCCTGGATCGAAAGTGAGCTCGGGTGGGTTGCCAGCACCACCTCGCTGCTAGGCTCAAGCGCATGGTTGAGTCGATGCAAGCCACGCTGAGAACCGCTCTTTTCTCGGCAAGCCTGCCCGCACTGCTTGCCATCGCCTGGTGGCTTTCGCTCAGACAGCGCCTCCCCACACCAGACGAGCCCTGCAACTTGCAAAACTGGGGTTGCTCAACAGGGATATCACTTCTCGGGTCACTCCTTCTCTACGGAATTCCCGTAGTCTTCCCACTAGTGACCCTCTACGGCCAGCACCGCCTGATCTGGCGAAGCCAGACGGTTCTGACCATTCCCCAAATGATCGCATCGCTGTCTCCAGCGCCACTCATTATCAGTATCTTGGCATTCGTTCTGGGAGTGAAGGGCGAGGGCGAACTGGCAGCTCTAGCCGTCCTCGCCTACATTCCGACAATGGTCGTGGCTGCGCTCCAACAGGTTCTCATTCGCCACCAACTTTTGCGGCGGCAGGTGGAGCGGCCAGCTTCAAGCCCGCCAGCGACGGCTTCGGCCAGCCTGCTCTTAGGTTGCTATACACTCCTCCTGCCGGTTGGCGCGATCCTCACGTGGGGCCCCTCCGGGAAGAGCTTCCAGCAGCTTCTTCCTGGAGCCACACTGGTTCTGCTCTTTCTAGCCTTCTGCGCCGGCTCCTATGCAGCCTTTGCTCTTTATTTCCTCGTCCGTTCGTCTACCTCACCAAGTCCCCTGGGTAGAGCGTTCCGAGTGTTGAGTGCGCTCGCAGGGGTCACCGGTGTTGTCGTTGTGAGCGGGTGGGGCCTGCTCACGGCGCTGATCCAGGATGAAGTCGTGGAGGAAGTGGCCGCGGCTGGTTCAACCTACCTGGGAACCAGGGGCGACTACCCGCCCACCTGCTACCACCTGTACAACGGTGGTCTTCTAATGGGACGGGCCTGCGTCTCTGCTGAACAGTTGGGGCTCGGCGTGCCCGATGCTGCACTGTCAAACGACCTGACACCTGAGGCTTCACTAGGTCCGCAATCACCGCAGTCCACACCGCCTCCTTCAGAGATCCAAACCTCGCCCGACGTCTATCCTGCTGAAAGCGTCGTTGCTTCAAGCGGAAACTTGGGGATCGTCCAAACAGCTTCATCACTTGGCCAAAAAGGAACCTACGCCTTTGCTCAGCGCTCGAATGGGCCGTGGGCTCTTGGCGCAACGATAGTTGAGGATGCTGCCTTCACCGATTTTGTGAGGGTGGAGCACCTTCTTCTGGCAGCGTTCGCACCCAGCCCAAACTTTTCACTGATGGTCAGCATTGACGATGGCCATACTTGGCAGCCTGCAGACCTGCAGTCCGCCGCAATCCCGGAGGAAATGCGGTATTTCCATGATCTCGGTTACGACGACGGCGTCTTCCTCCTCACCACCGGCTACGCCAGTTGGGTGGTCTCCGGTGACGTGAACAAATGGATAAGCAGTGACGGCCTCACGTGGAAGCCACTGGTTACCAGCCATTAGGAGGGTGATCCTTCACCAGGGGTGGCAGCACGCGGTCGCCGCAGAAACTCGACCTTCTACTTGAAATCTAGTGCCACTGCCGAGCGTTTCGACTAGGCGCAACCACATCGAACCCAGCAGCTGCGGACGCCTCTGTGAGTCGGTGATCGTAGGTGAGAACGGCATCGACGCTAAGTCGGATAGCCGCTTCCAAATGAAGCGCGTCAAGAGTCCGGAGGTACCGCATTGGCAGCAAACCGGCCGAACGGTAAACGGCACGATCAAGCGCCGCCAACGAGACGCCATCAAGGATCGCGGTGACTCTGGCTTGGTCAAGCTCCTCCCTAACCGCAACCCGCCGCAGCTCCGTCTCCAGAAGATCACTCGACACTAGGTTGGCGTCTACATGGTCAAGCCACTCCACTAACGCGTCAGTCTCAGGTTGGTGTATGAGGAGTGCGGCGAGCGCCGAAGTGTCAACGTAAACAAGGGGGGCGCTCACACTCGGTCCGCCCGAAGCTCGTCAATGATGTCCGACGTCGCGCGGTCACTGCGGGTCGGCTGAGGTGCAAGCGCCGCCCAGCCGCCGACGCGCTTGGCTGGCCGAGCAATCGGCAGCCTGGCCGGCTGAGCATCAAGCGGGACAATGCGGCCAACAGGAACGCCATGATTCGTCAGAATGAACGGCTGCCCTTCACTCACAAGGCGAAAAACCCGGCCGGATTCGTTGCGCAGCTCGCGCTGCGACAATCTCTCCACGGGCATTTCGCTCAGACTCACGCCACTAGCGTAGCATGCGTGCTACACATTGAAGCGAAATTCAACCACATTATGGACAGAACTATCGTCATGAGCGCTCAAACTTGCGCGCGCTTGACAGACCAGGTAGAATCGCGTCAAGTTCTTGATCACCGCGACCGCAAGGTGTTCGAGGAGGGATCACCCCACGTGGGCTGTGGTGAGCAGCGCATAGTCAGCACCGGGTAGCGCCGGGAACCACGTCGAGATTGAGATACAGACGACCCGGCAGGGAGTGACTTCTCCCGTAAGGCACGGAGGCCCCTCAGGGCCCAGTGGAGCATCGCGCACGGCGACCGGGAAAGTAGCCGGACAACTATTCCCCCGTCTCCGGACAGTTCAAGCTGTCTGGAGTTAACCGTGGGCACCGCCTACTCACCTGCGTCATTGCGGACGCACTACCTCACCCTTCAAGAAGCCGTGGCCGAGGGCTACGGCGCATACTCGACCCTGCGCTCCTGGATCGCGCAGGGCAAGCTACCCGCATCAAAGACCGGATCGCGCGTCAAGATCCTTCGCTCCGACCTCGATGCATTGGCCAGGCCATCCGCCGTCGATCCGATCGAGGCCGCCATCGAGCGCCTCGTCGCAGCCGCTCCCCCGCTCACGCCGGAGCAGACCCGCCGCCTGCGCGACCTCCTCGGGGAGGCCTCATGAGCGCGGTCGACATCGAGTTCCAGCGCGTCGCAGAGGCCCTGGTCAGCACCTCTTGGACATGCACCCGGGAGGTCATTACTGGTGTCGACACGGCGGTGCTCGTACGCCGCGTCGAGCGCTCCGCAGAGGCCGATCATCCGGTCGAAAGTGGCACGCTTTCTGAGAAGCGTGCCACAAAAGCTGACGAAAACAAGGGTCTGACCAGGGAAAACATCTTCAGGCCAAAATCCCCTATGGGAGAGCAGACTGGCTTGGCCGGAACGGCCAACGCCAGCGTGCCTGCGCCGGGCAGCGGTTCGACCTCCCAGCCTGCCTTCGGCGACCTCCCGACTGTGCGTGCGATGGGCTCGGGTGACCGCGCCCCGGTGATCGGGTTTGACACGGAGTTCACCTACCTCGCCGACGGGTCGCGGGTGATCGACAGCTACCAGTTCTCGTGCATCGACCCCGCATCTCCTGACCAGCGGGTCGACGTGGTGCTCCTGCCGCTGACGCCTGACCGTCTCGCGGTCGACGACGCGCTGGCGGTCGTGGTGCGTGAGACCGGCCTGTGGCGGGTGGCTGGGCTGTCGGATGCCCGCGGTTTGCCCCGCCGTGACTTCTGGGTGGATGGTGACTACCGAGCGAGCGTGGACGCGCTGTACAAGAACCACCGTCTGTCGGTCGTGCTGGCGGGGCACTATCTCAAGGCCGACCTGACCGCCTTCGCGCAGCCCGTGCGTCAGCGTGGCGACGGGCGCTATGACGACGTCCTGCGCCGTGTCACCTCGGCCAGTGGCGGCCTCGTCTCGCTCAAGCCGATCCGCATGGTGCCGCGCTCGGGTGGTCGCGGGCAGGGTGAGCGCTGGCTCCCGTTGAGCATCACCGTACGCGACACCATGTGTCAGACCGCTCCTGGCAAGAAGAGGCTCGCTGATCTCGGTGACGCCTGCAGCGTGGCCAAGCTCGACGTGGGCGATTCGATCTCCGACATGTCCCGGTTCCGGAGCGATCACCTCGTGGAGTTCCTCGAGTACGGCGCGAACGACGCCGTGATCGTGGTGGAGTACCTGACGGCCCTGTGGGGGCTCGACGCTGTTCCGCCGGTGACGTTGTCAGGTGGTGGTGCCCACGCCCTGCGCGACGGCGTCAAGCGTTACTGGGGCATCGAGGGTCAGCCCAACGCGGAGTTCATGGCGCGGTTCCAGGGGCTGGTGCGCGTCGACGAGGGCTCGGAGCCTGATGACGATGGTCTGAGCTACTACGCCGTGCGCTCCCTGACCCCGGTCGACGGTGACGCCAACCAGGTGCACAGCGCCTTCAAGAAGGCGTTCCACGGCGGGTGGAACTCGTGTCTTCGGGTCGGGTACTTCCCCACTCGGACCTACGACCACGACATCCAGTCCGCGTACCCCTCGGCGATGGCGTCCGTCGTCGACGTCAACTTCGAGGCCGGGTGCATCGAGGAGGTCGTGAAGGACCGCGACCTGACCTTGGCAGACTTCCCGTTGGGGGTCGTCACCCCGCTGGTCGCCTACGTCGGGTGGGAGTTCCCCGAGGGCGTCGAGCCGTGTCTTCCGGTGCAGGTGGGGCAGTCGATCATCTACCCGCGGACGTCGGAGGGCGTGGGCGCGGCCCAGGGCGAGGGCATGGATGGGGCGCGCTTCGACGGCTTCGAGGGGGCGTGGTGCTGTGGTCCCGAGTTGGCGTTGGCGCTGGCTCTCGGTGCTCGCGTGCGCGTGCAGATCGGGTATCGCCTGCGCGTTCTCGAGGTGGGCGGCGTGCCTTCGCGATCGATGCGGGCGGCTGTTCGTCAGATGGTCGAGGACCGTGCGACGGCCAAGAAGACCTGGGGCAAGGGCTCGCTGGAGGAGCAGACGATCAAGGTCGCCACCAACTCCTGCTACGGCAAGCTCGCCCAGGACGTCGCCGAGCGCTCGGGCTGGAACGCCTGGGCTGAGGAGATGGAGAGCATCGGTGGTTCGTCGGTGACCAGCCCGTACCACGCCGCGATGATCACCAGCCTGGTGCGGGCGCTGCTGCTGGGTATGGCCAACGAGGTCGAGCTGATCAGCGTCACCACCGACGGGTTCATCACCGATGAGTCCGACGTCGAGACCTACGACTGTTTCGGTCATGCTGAAGGGTTCCGCGAGGCGCGGGACGCACTTGTCGGCGACCCGACAGTGTGGGAGGTGAAGCACCAGCAGGACGACCTGGTGAACCTGACGACGCGTGGGAACGTCTCGCTCGACCCGGGTGGTGTCATTGCGCGTGCGGGTCTGCGGACCCCTGACGATCTGCTCGACGTCGAGCTGGACGATGGCGAGGACCTGCGGCGCTACTACGGCGTCGCGGAGCGGGAGTGGTTCCGTCGCACTGCTCTGACTCGTGAGGGCAAGGTCGTCAATCGCTACACGTCGTTCCCCTCGTTCCGCGAACTGTCACGCTCGCGGGACCGTGTCGACTTCGGTCCTGTCCACCGTGCACCGGAGGTCTCCCTCGACTTCGACATGAAGCGCAGGCCGTTGCTGGACACCTTGCGTGTCGACGTCGTGGACGGACACGAGCTGGCGGGCTTCGACACCGCCCCGTGGGACAACGTGCGTGACTACCAGCGCGCCCGAGACATCGCCCGCCACATCGCGGCGCAGCGTCCTGGCACCACCGGCGAGGATCGCCCCACGGGCTGCCTGCGCACGCGCGAGGACTGGCTGACCTGGCAGCGCCGCTTCGAGTCGAGCACCGGTCGGCGTATCCGAACCGCGGGCGCTGCTCTGCTGACCGAGCTGGTAGCCGCCCACAAAGAGGGCCTCGTCACCGTCCCCGTGCTCGCCTCGCGCGTGCCCGTCGACCAGAAGGTCGCCTGGCTGTCCTCGCTGGGGTACGGCGAGTTCACCCGTGCGCAGTGGGAGCACATGTCCAAGTGCGAGCGACGCCGACGGGTGCTCGCCGACATCGACCCCGACGCCCTCGCCGAGGTCGTCAACGGCTTACCGCAGTGGTGAGCCTCCATCCATCCATCGAAAGGAATCTCCATGACCACCCATCTTGACGAGCTGATCGCCGCTGAGCGCGCGAAGGCGAATGCCCGCATCGCGAAGCTCAAGCGCGATGCCGCTGCCGAGCAGCGCAGGGTCGACGCAAGGGTCGTCGAGGTGCTTAAGGAGCATCACGTCGACGTCTACGACAATCTGGCCGCGCAGGCGCGGGGGCTTATCGCCGCCGCGAAGGCGAAGCGCTCAGCCAAGGCGAAGCGGGCGGCAGAAGAGCCTGCTGCTAGGCCCGTCGCCCCGGCTGCCGATGCCCCCGAGCACAGCGAGGAGGTGAGGTATCCGTGGAACGGGTGATCCCTCGTCGCGCTGCTGGCAGCGCGTCCACACACCCCTCGCCCGCAGGGAGCGCAGCGACCGAGGACGAAGGCCGGCAGATCTTGGACGACACGAGCGAAGCGAAGTTGTCGGACAAGATCCCTGCTGGCCGCGTCGAAACCCCCGCTACATCGTGCTCCAGCGCGGGGGGTTCGACCTCTCGGGTCACGCTCGATGCCCATCTCGATGTGCGCGTGACCCGTGCTCAGTTCGACGCCGCCAGGCGTCGGGCTGAGGCGCTCGGCGTCAAGCCGAGTGCATGGGCGCGAGCCGTCCTCTTGGACGAGCTCGACGACCGTCGGGCAGGGGTGGCGCTCTTGGAGCGCGCCGCTGCCCGGCCTCGGTCGACAGCAGCCTCGGCTGCTGAGGTCGAGCAGTTGCGGCGGCTCGGCATCACGCTCAACGGTCTGCGGCGAGACGCTGCCACGGCCCGCAAGGCTGGCGACGCCGTGACCGTGGTCGTCAGTGACGACTTGCTGGAGAAGACCCTCGCAGCCGTCACTGCTCGGCGCGCCGAGCTCGGGGATCGGACGCGCTCATGAGCGCGACAGTCAACATCTCTGGTGGTGTCTCTGCCCGCAGCGGTGTCATGTACGCGCTGTACGGACGCGGCCAGCAGTACGTCGACAACATGAAGCGCGGCACCAACCGTGCGGCTGCCTATGCGTCGTCGATGGGTTCGCCCGAGGAGTTCATCGCCTACGCCGAGGGGATGGCCGCTGCCCACGGCCGCAAGTACGAGACCTACAACCTTGTGCTCGCCGGGGACCCCAAGGTCTTCGACGTGAACCGACCGGAGGACCTCAAGAAGATGCTTGGCCTGAGCGTTGGCCTCGCCGAGGCCGCGTTCAGCGCCGAGTACCTCGTGGTCATTCACGACGACTCCAAGGGCCAGCACGTGCACGGCCACATCTACGTCATCAACCACGACGAGTGCACAGGCAAGGCCCTGAAGCGTAACACCAGTTGGACGAGGGGCCTGCGCCAACTCAACGACGAGTTGCTCGTTGAAGCTGGCTACGAACCCAATGCCGACCCCCAGCGTGCGAAGCCCGACTGGGAACTGCGCCGAGAGGAGTTCCAGCCTGGCGGCTTCGAGCAAACCTTGGGCGACCTGGTCTACGAGTCCTTGGCTGACCCTCGCTGTCTCGACCGCCCGGCGTTCGAGCAGGTGCTCGAGGAAAACGGGGTTCGGCTCAGGGTCACTGACCGCGACGGGTGGACCTACTCCATGAGGCGCGACGACAACGGCAAGTGGGGCAGGAAGAAGGCATCGGCCCTGACGCCCGAGTTCACGGCCGAGGGCACCCAGCAGATCTTCGACTACCACGCACAGAAGGGAGTGACCCATGGGGTTGCTGGACACGATGAAGCATGCCGACGAGCAGCAGTCGACTACGGAGATGTTGGAGGAGTGGACCTCGAGGCTGCCCGCCGTCGAGCAGCAGCTCTCGAAGCTGACGAAGACTGTGGCCGACCTGACGACCTTCGTGAAAGTGATGGACCAGCAGCAGGCGGCCCGGCTGAAGCGTCTGTCGACCTCGCAGCAGCACGAGCAGCCCTCGAGGCCGCAGCTCGACGACGAGACGAGGAGCAGGATCACCGAGATCGAGAAGACGCTCGCAGCCGTCGCCTCGCAGCTGAGCAGCAGCGAAGCCGTGAAGCTGCCCGATGGGTCGTCAGTGCGCAGGTCGGACCTGGACGCGCACTCGATGATGACCAGGATCGAGAAGCAGCTCGCGACGACGGTCCAGAGCTCGGCTGAGCTCGCGGAGGCCGTGAAGAAGCGCGGTCGGGTGGTGATCGACACCGCCAAGCTCGAGCAGCACGCTGTGAAGGTCCTCGATGCCCGACTGGCCAAGGCCGTCGGCCCTTCTACGAGCAGGATCGAGCAGACCATCGCCGGGTTCGAGCATCAGGTTGCCGTGCTGGGGGCACAGCGCACCGCTGCGGCCACCCAGGAGGTCGAGCGTGTGGTTGCCAAGACCGATGAGGTGGTATCCAGCGTCAGGGCCGCTGAGCGTCGCCTGGAGGCGTTGGAGGGCAAGGTGACCTGGACTGCTGTGGGACGAATGTGCCTGGCACTCCTCCCGTTGGCCGCAGTGCTGCTTGTGCTCGGCGGGCTGACGATGGGCACGGCGCACGCGCTCGGTCTCGGGCCGTTGCTCGGCTGGGCCTGGTCATCGTTTGCGGCTGCGCATGTCTGGTGGCACAAGGCGCTGATCGCACTGGGGACACTGACCTGTTTGGCGGGGTTCGCACGATTGTTCTGGTGGATCGCCAAGAGGCTCGCCGACGATTTCGACCGCTGGTGAACAACATCCAAGTGGAGAGGAGATGCGAAGATGTCTGAAGAGAAGCGAACCTGCGGGATCTGCCGAGCACTGTTGGACAAGACTGGTAGCTGCCCGCGGTGCGACCAAGCGCAGAAGGAACTGGTGTATCGGATGCGAATAATCGAGATCGAGAAGCCCGAGCCCGTCGAAGACGAGTTCGAGCTGTGAGCTCACCGCGATCACAACAAAGAACCCCGCAGCCGTCGGCTGCGGGGTTCTCGTGTCAGAGGTCACGGAAGACAAAGACGCCGTAGTCCGGCGCTGGGGCGTTGACGACTGTGTGGTCCATTGCCAGGTCGCGGGTCCAGGCCTCCCAGTTGAAGTAGCGCACGGCGTCATCGGGCCAGCGGTCCATCATGTCGGTCTCGGTCGCCCAGTGCTCGGCGTACTCGCGGAAGTCGTCCCAGCGACCGCAGTAGCGCTCCTCGAAGTCGCCGACCGACGGAAGATAGCCGCTTCCTTCAGCGACGTAGGAACCTGAGCGCACCCAAGCGCACAGCGCGGGCCAGTGCTCGGGGCCTACCTCGGCGTAGACCCGGCCCCACTCGGCTGCCTCGAGGAGGCCCATCTCGTGGTCTACGGGCAGGTTCTCAGTGTCCAGGCACCAGATCTCTTCGCACGAGGCGGACAGGCCGCCTGCGCCCTCGTGGAGCTGGCTCAGCGTAACGTCAGCGGCGTCGGTGCAGTCGACCCACCGGCCGACGAGGCGTCCGTTGTTGTAGCAGTTAAGGCAGGCGGGCCAGACTCGCGGCGTCGTGTCGGTGGTGATGATCGTCATGGTGTTCTCCTCCAATCAGTAGGGATGAGAACAGGGCCCGACCGGCCGCGCTCGGAGAATCAGCGCTTACGCCGGGCACCCGTTCTCATGGAGACCCCCGGCGCCGCCGTGCGGCGCTCCCGCAAGAATTGTCGGTGGAGAGTTGTACAGTCTTGGCATGGCTCAATGCACAGCACCAGTACAAGGTCACAGGACCGCCAGCGGTCGCGCGAACTGCCCAGCATGCGGTGGGCGTTCATACGGCTACTACTCGGACTACAACACCTACACCCCGAACTACAGCTACCCGAGTAGTGGCGGCGGCAGGAGCTCCACCGGCGGCTCGTCACGTAGTTCTCGCCCACGGTGGTCACCATCATCGTCCACCGCGACCTACTCCCCCAGCGAAGTCCGCGCTCTCACCCCCGTTCGTGAGGCGATTGAGTCGCAGGGCGCCCTCCCCGATCGCTACGACCTGTTCCTCTGCCACGCGTGGGATGACCGGCGCGGGACAGCCAAGGAACTACACGATGCGCTCGAGGAAATCGGCGTGACGGTCTGGTTCAGCGAGAAGAACGTCGTGCTAGGGACCCCGCTGATGAGGGAGATTGACCGAGGCCTTGCGAAATCTCGAGCCGGACTTGTCCTGGTCACGCCCGCGTTCGTGAAGCGCCTCAAGGCAGCGGGCGTAGCAGACAAGGAACTATCTGCCTTGCTAGCCCGGGATTTGCTGGTGCCCGTCGTGCACGAGATCACTTACGAGGAGTTGCGGGACGAGAGCCCGTTGTTGGCCTCCCGGAGCGGTCTCGACACAGCAGAAGACACGATGGAGCAGATCGCGCTGAAAATCAGCGAGTTGGTGTTGACTGACGCCTTCGACTCCAACGCCTAACGCCATTCCACTGTCACGCTGGCAGGATCGAAACCCTTCCTCCCTCGTGGCTGCGCGTGCAGGGTCACCGTGGCGAGCGTATCGATGACCTGCCGCTGAACCTCGAGAGGTGCTTCGCGGAATGCCGTCGCCGGGTCCTCAGTGCCCATGATCGGGGCCAGCGTCCCGCCCCGACCTCGCAGCAAGCGCTCAGCCTCAAGCTCCGCGATCCGAGCCTCCGCCGCTTCGCGGATGCGCTTGAGGTCGCGCCCCTCGATGACCTCATCGTCGTAGTCACGCTGGGCGCGCAGGATACGACCGCGCTGCTCTGCGATGGCCGCACTGATCCCTGGTGCTTCCGGGGACTCACCCGTCGTTTTGTGCTTGGCCAGGGCGTCCGGCTGACTGAGCCGAGCAGCGACCACCCCGGTGACGAACTCGTCGATGTGAGAGCCAGTGCGCATCACATGCCCCGCGCAGCGGTATCCGCGTGGCGCTCCCGTCACCTTGCCGCCACATACAGCACAGCGGTACAGGCCCGAGCCAAGGTGCTTGCGCTTGGTCGAGCCCGACGTGTTGGTCACTCGATCGGAGTTGTCGAGGATGTCTTGGGCACGCCACCAAGTCTCGTCATCGACGATCGCCTCCCACTGCCCGCGGATCGGCTCACCCGCCTCATCACGGAGGATCTGCGCACGCCAGGAGCGTCGTCGGCCACCGTCAGCCTGCGCAGTCTTCGGCGTGTAGGTGGACATCCGGGCGTACCGAGGGTTCCGCAGGATGCCTAGCACGGTCGAGGGGCTCCACGGGCCGTCAGGTTCGATGGGCCGGGGCTCCTTGCCCTCGGCGAGTCTTCGCTCGGCCCGCTCGGAGGACACCACGTGGGAGTGCTTAGGCCGGGGCGTGATCCCGTTGATCTCCTGCGTGCCACTGAGAGCCCGCGCAAGTGAGCGCAGGGACTCCGGGTGGGCGGGCCGCGTGAACAGGGCGTAGATCGCTCGGGCAGCCTCCGCCTCGTCGGGAATCACGTCACCGTTGGTCGCATAGCCGAGCGGCCTCATGCCCTTCGGGACGCGGCCTTGCTTGGCGCGTTGCAGTTGAGCCGCTGATTGGCGGGCACCCTTGCGCTCCATCTCCGCCCGGGCGACAGCAGCTTTGATGCGGGCGTACATGCGTCCACCGTCGGTGGACAGGTCGGCATCGCCGTTGGCCGTGACGAGGGCAAGCCCCTTGAGCTCGGCCGCGTCGATCCAGTCTTCGAGCTGACGGGGCTGTCGGGTGAGCCGGTCGAGGTCGTAGCAGATGATCGCGGTGAATCGGCCAGCGGTGTAGTCAGCCACCATGCGGTCATAGTCCGGTCGGGTCTTGGTGCGGTCGGTAGCCGACTTCGACTGGTCGACGTAGGTCTCGACCACTTCCCACTGGCGGTACTTGGCCAGTGCCTGGCACTGCTCACGCTGGCGGTCGATGGCCAAGCCGTCCATCTCGCGGTCCTGGCTGATGCGCAGGTAGATGGCGGCCCTGCGCCCGCGTTCTGAGTCTGCCCTCATGGCCCGAAACTATCATGAGACGTTAGCGCTGTCCGTAACAGACGTGATACCGTTACTCTAATCTCGCCTGACCCTCGAGGAGTTCGCCATGTCTTCAACACCCAACCTCGGACCGTTCTCCCCCAACCGCGTGGCGCTAGGCGACTGCCTGGACCTTGCAACCGAACTGCCGGACGAAAGCATCGATGTGCTGGTGACGTCACCGCCGTACTGGGGACAGAGAACATCTGAGGGAATGGGTGTGGAGACAGACCCGAGGGAGTACGTCAAAGCCCTAACCAAGATTTTCAAAGCCCTTCAACCCAAACTCAAGCGGGATGGGTTGGCCTGGATCAACATCGGCGATGCGTACAACACGCCCGTGAACTGGAGGCAGGACGACCACACGTACAGCTCTCTAGGAGCCGACAGGGCTGGCCTGGCGGCCACCAATAGCGCCTATACCAAGAACCGCGCCAAGCGGAAGGCCTTCCTCGAGAAGGAGACTCCTTGGCTAACCTACGGAAACCTGCTGGCGCTGCCCTACCGCATGGTGCTCGAGATGTCTGACGACGGCTGGCTGTTCCGAGGTGAGGTCATCTGGAAGAAGAAGAACCCGATGCCGGAGGGACGTTGCCGACGGCCTCACCGCGGCCACGAATCGATCTACCTCTTCGCCCGGGACGAGCGACACGCCTTCCGCACGAGCCCCCCGGTGAAGAGCGTGTGGGAGTTCGGAAACGAGAAGATCGACGGACCGAAGCACTTCTCGCGCTTTCCACTAGAGCTTCCGCGCCGCTGCATCCAAGCCCTAGGTCGTGCTGGCGAGGACGTCGTCGTGCTCGACCCGTTCTCAGGAAGCGGATCGACTGGCATCGCCGCACTGGAACTGGGTTGCTCGTACCTTGGCTTCGAGATCGACGCGGTTCAAGTGGAGGCGTCGAACCAGCGGCTGTCCGAGATCGAGTCGAGGGCCCCGCTATTCACGGTCTGAAGCAGCAAAACGCTTCCAAGCAGCCACGACGTGCTCCACGAAGGCGTCATCCGGGTCAGAGAAGTCGCACACAACGATCGGCGCGGCGACCTTGTCCGGGTCCAGCGAGGGCAACGTGTTGCCGTTGTAGGAGAAGCACGCAGAGAACGAACCGTCGTCCTCGAAGTCCTTTCGCTTGGCAGAGCGCCGCCCCTGCACCAGGCCAAGCTCGCCCTTATTAACGGGCCTGGCCGCTGGCGTAGATTTGCAATCCATCGTCCATAGGGGCGAGAAGTAGCCCTTCGCGATCAGCGCTTCGCTCATCGGCACGTCATCAGTCCGCCGCTCGGCGAAACTCGCCTTGACGTGCACGACGCCGAAGACTCGGTCGTCAGGGCCCAGGAGAAAGACATCGACCTTGTCCGACTCCAAGCGCGAGGGAACGTCGAACTGATCCATGAGATCAGCCTTGCGAGAACCGTTGGCGATCTCAATCGAGATGCCCCGCTCGGCCAGAGCCCCCCGGTAGTGCCTCACCATGATCTCTTCCAGCGCCCATCCGCCAGTTCGCTTCCACGACTGCACAAAGTCCAGTCGGGCGTACTCAGCGGGGTGGTTGTAGGGGTCGCAGTAGGCGCGATAGATGATGAACCACCACAGGTCAGAAGCATTGGCCTCGGGCCAGATCTCAACGGCCTTCAAGAAGGCTGCAGCCACAGCACTGGTCTTGATCTGCTTGAGCTCCTCTTCGTCTTCGTCGCGCGCGGCTACCAGGAGAGCCAAGCCATCACGCAACGCTTTGAGGACCTCTTCGAATTGCTCGAGGGTGGCGTTCTCGAGGGTGTACTGCGCGTCGTACTTGGCGTACTGAAAATGGATGACGAGATCTCCATTCACTTGCTCGGCGCGAATCTGGCGGGCCATCTCTGCTGGACGCACCTCCTCGTCATCGTCCTCCAGATTACTGAAGGCAGCGACTGGGTCCACACCGAGTCGCTCGATCAAGACGAAGAGGGTGTCGAGATCAGGCAGCGTCTCGCCAGACTCAAAACTGGACACCCACCCGGGGCCGAGGATGAGCTCGCGGTCCAGCTCGTCAGTAGACAACCCAGCGGCCTCACGAGCGTCTCTCAAACGCAGCAATAGCCGATCCACGGGTGTCGAATGCCGGGAGTCGCGGGTCACGTCCGCGGGGCTCACTTCTTTCCCCCAGACGTTAGCCCTGTCCTGAACTCCACCACGTCGCCATCGCGCATGACGTATTCCTTGCCCTCCATGCGGACCTTCCCCTTCGAGCGCGCTTCGACAAGGGAGCCGTGCTCCATGAGTTCGTCAAAGCCGATGATCTCCGCCTTGATGAAGCCCTTCTGGAAGTCAGTGTGGATCACACCCGCCGCCTCGGGCGCAGTGGCGCCCTTCTTGATGGTCCAGGCACGTGATTCCTTGGGACCCGCAGTCAGGTAGGTCTGCAGCCCGAGGGTGTCAAAGCCGACCCGCGCCAGTTGGTCGAGGCCGGACTCTTCCTGTCCCGTCTCCGCCAGCAGTTCGCGAGCATCGTCCTCGTCCAACTCCACCAGTTCTGATTCCAACTGCGCGTCGAGGAATATCGCGGGCGAGGGCGCCACCAGGGTGCTGAGTTCAGCCTGTAGGTCCTGGTTTGCTAGCCCGTCCTGGTCCATGTTGAACACGTAGATGAAGGGTTTAGAGGTCATGAGTTGGAAGGAACGCAGCGCGTCCTGATCCAACTTCGCACCCTCGGGCCCGGACAGCAGCTTGCCTTCCGACAGCAGCTTTTGGGCCGCAAGCGCGGTGTCGAGGAAGACCTTCTCGGTCTTCTTGCCCCGCACCTCTTTTTCAAGCCGCGGGATTGCCTTTTCGATGGTCTGCAGGTCCGCCAGAAGCAGCTCGGTAGTGATCGTCTCGATGTCATCTTCAGGGTTGATGCGACCGTCGACGTGTACGACGTCCTCGTCAGCAAACACGCGGGTCACCAGGCAGATGGCGTCGGCTTCACGAATGTTGGCGAGGAACTGGTTGCCCAGCCCCTCCCCTTGTGAAGCTCCGCGGACGATTCCCGCGATGTCGACGAACGACACCACGGCGGGAACCAGCTTCTGAGAGTCATAGAGACTCCCGAGCTTCGCCAGCCGCTCGTCGGGCAGTGGCACCATTCCGACGTTGGGTTCAATGGTCGCAAACGGGTAGTTTGCAGCCAGAACCGTGGCGCGGGTGAGGGCGTTAAACAGGGTCGACTTGCCAACGTTGGGCAGTCCAGCAATACCAATAGTCAAAGACACGCCCCCCAGTCTAAATGAGGTGGGCGCGAATAGACCTCTCCGATTCGGTGAGAACCGGCTCAGAGCGGGACGCGACTAGCGCGTGTGATTCGGCGCTGGCGACCTGCCCTTGACGTGCAGGGGAAGGAGACCGTTATTCTTCAGGTCATTCTTCAGGTTGCGCGGAAGTGCGAAAGTGATGGTCTCAACCTGGGTGCGAACCTCTTCAACCTCACCAAACCCGCGGTCTTGCAGCCAAGTGATAACGTCCTTGACTAGGATCTCTGGAACAGAGGCTCCCGAGGTGACGCCAACCGTGTTGACGTCCTCGAACCACTTCGGGTCCAGTTCGGCGGCCTTATCAACGCGGTATGAGGCACCAGCGCCCGCTTCGAGGGCGACCTCGACAAGCCGAACTGAGTTCGAAGAGTTCGCCGAACCCACCACGACCATCACGTCGGCCTGAGCGCCAATGGCCTTGACCGCTTCCTGGCGGTTCTGCGTGGCATAGCAAATGTCGTCCGAGGGCGGGTCAATGAGGGCAGGGAACCGCTGCCTAAGGCGACCGACGGTCTCCATTGTTTCGTCGACGCTCAGTGTGGTCTGCGAAATCCACACAACCCGCTCCGGGTCACGAACTACAACCTGGTCCACGTCCTCGGGCGTTCCCACAATCTGGATGTGGTCGGGCGCTTCACCGTAAGTGCCCTCAACCTCTTCGTGTCCCTTGTGACCGACGAGGACGATGTCGTAGTCTCGCTCCGCAAACCGTACGGCTTCGCGGTGCACCTTGGTCACCAGCGGGCAGGTGGCATCAATGGTCCGCAACGATCGTGCCTCCGCGTCCGCGTGAACCTGAGGTGAAACTCCGTGGGCGGAGAACACGGTCACCGCGCCCTCGGGAATCTCATCAACCTCCTCAACGAAGATCGCACCCCGATCAGTCAGCGTCTCTACAACAAACTTGTTGTGAACGATTTCCTTGCGCACGTACACGGGTGCGCCGTGGAGTTGCAGCGCGCGTTCCACGGCTTCCACGGCCCGGTCAACCCCCGCGCAATACCCGCGTGGGGCCGCTAGGAGGATCCGCTTGCTGTCTGCATCCACAACGCTCATGGGTCCAATCTATCGAAGCTTTGACGAGTGAAGATAGCGCGGTCGGCCACACATGCGAAAGGGCAGGTGCCCGAAGACACCCACCCAATCGCATTTTAGTACTGCTCTACTTGAGGTTCTCGTCAATCAAAGCCATGCGCTCCGGATCGTTGGCGAACACCTCTTTGAGATTGGCCTGTGTAACGACCACGGGCTCAAGGGCATAAACGCCAACTTCCCTTACTCCGTTGTCGATCGTTTCGCTCGGCTCAGGCATGCCATTTCCGGCCTGGAGAGACTTGATGATCTCAATCGTTGCAGCAACCAGGTCCTGCGTCGGCTTCGCGACTGTGGAGTACTGCTTGCCCTGGGCGATCCAAACGATGGACTCGTTCTCTGCATCAAGGCCTGAAACAACCGGGATTGCCTGACCGGCTTGCTCTGCCGAGGTGATGATTGCTCGCGCAATGCCATCATTCGGTGAGAGGACACCCTGGATTTCCTTGTCTGCGTAGTTACCCGCGAGGATGGAGTCCATTCGCGCCTGCGCCTTACCGTTGTCCCAGTCCTGCGTTGCGGCCTGGGTGAAGTCCGTCTGACCTGAAACGACGACCAGCGTGCCGTCATCGATCTTGGGTTGCAGAACTGTCATTGCGCCATCGAAGAACAGCTGCGCGTTGGGGTCAGCTGGGCCACCCGCGAAGAGCTCGATGTTGTATGGAGGTTCACCCTTCTCTGCGGCAAGGCCGTCGAGAAGTGCCTGTCCCTGGAGCTCACCGGTGCGGATGGAGCCGAACTGCACGACACCATCCACGGCCTCGGTGTTCTCAATCATTCGGTCATATCCGATGATGTAGACACCCTCGGCAGCTGCCTTCTCAAGGACGGAACCAAGTTGAGTGCCATCGATGGGGCCAACCACGATGACCTTCGCACCCTGTTCGATCATTGCTTCAATCTGCTGTTGCTGCTGGGCAACCTTGTTGTCAGCAGCCTGCACGATTGGGGTGAAACCAGCAGCCGCGAGTTCCTCTTGGAACATCGTGTCTGCTTCTTTCCAGTTCTGAGTGCCAAGCCAAGGCAATGACACACCAATGGCTGCATCAGCGGCGAAACCACCGGCTGCCGCTGCATCCCCACCGGACTCCGCGCCACCGGTTGACTCCTCTTCGGTACCGGTACGGCCACCACCACAAGCGCTCAACGAAAGGGCGGCCACCGCCGCAACTGCGGCAAACCCTGCAATACGTCGTTTCATTGTTTTCCTTTCACGGCTTCCTTCCAGAAGCCCATTTCATGCTTTGAACGAATCAGCCGGCGGCCGCGTTCAGGTTCTTAGTGATCATTCGGTTGGGATCGGACGGTTGGGATCGGTCTGTGCATCACTCTCAGGCCCCGCATTGGCAGGCTCGAGTGACACCATCACGTCTTCTATTCCCTTCTCCCCGTCGCCGTCTTTCGACGAGAAGCGCATAAGTCTGCCGATTATCGATGGGCGGCCCTGTTGCTTGTTGTAGACATCGAAGGCAACTGCTGCAAGCAACACCAGGCCTTTGATAACTGCTGTGCGATCTTGACCAACACCGAGGAGCATCAGCCCATTGTTCAGTGTTGCCATCACGAGGCCACCGATCATAGAGCCGAAAACCGTACCGATACCGCCCGAGACAGCCGCACCACCAATAAACACAGCGGCAATCGCGTCAAGCTCCCAGCTGTTGCCATCATTAGGACCTGCCGAGGTAGCGCGACCTACGAAGAGGATTCCGGCAATGGCGGCAAGGAAGGACATGTTCACCATGACCAAGAAGTAGGTGCGTTTGGTGTTCACACCGGACAGGGCAGCCGCTGCTCGGTTCCCACCCACCGCGTAGATGTGCCGTCCGAAAGCGGTACGTTGAGTGATGATGTGGTAAATGATCACCAGCGCGAGCAGGATCAGACCCGGAATTGGGAACGATGTGCCGGGGCGACCGGTACCGAACAAGTACGTCAAGTATCCGATGATAAGTGCGATGAGGACGGAGCGTGAGATTGGCGCCCAGATCGGCATGTTCTCGCCGCGCTTCTGCGCCTTCGCAAACTTCCTGAACTGGGCCCAGGTGAAGTAGGCGATACCCAAGATGCCCAGTAGCAGTGTGGAGTTGTTAAACCCCGTGTTTGGTCCCCATTCCGGCAGGTACCCCGCACCAAGAGTCGCGAACTCACGCGGTACTGGAACCGAGATTGAGCCCGAGATCCAGATGACCACCCCGCGGAACATGAGTAGACCCGCAAGAGTCGTAATGAACCCCGGAATACCCATCTGAGCGAGCCAGAATCCTTGCCAGGAGCCGATGAGGATTCCAACGGCAATACCAACCAGCATTCCAAGCCACCATGGAATCCCCAGGCTTTGAATGGATAGCGCTACAACCATGCCAACCAGGCCCGCGACGGAACCAACTGACAAGTCGATCTGCCCGATCACGATCACCATGACCATGCCAATTGCCAAAATCAGAACGTAGGCATTACCAGAGATCAGGTTTTGCATGTTCGAGGGCGTAAGCATGCGCCCTCCAGACATGACTTGGAAGATAGCAACCAGAGCAACCAGAGCAATGATCATGGTGTACTGCTGTATGTTGCCCCCGAACACTTCCTTAAGTTTGTTCATTTTGTGAGTCCTGTCGTCTCAATCGGTAATCTGGGTATTCGTGGCAACCGCGCCCACGAGTTCAGCGTCGGTCTCTCTTGTTGTCGAGGACGATAGCGTCATGAGGCGCATCAACTCCTCTTGACTAGTTACTTTGGCATCTACAACGCCGGTAATTCTGCCTTCACAGATCGTATAGATCCGATCGCAGATCCCCAGTAGTTCCGGCAGCTCCGAGGAAATGACGATGACCGCTCGCCCCTCGTCTGCCAGCTGGAATATGAGCCTGTAGATCTCAAACTTTGCGCCGACATCGATACCTCTTGTCGGTTCATCCAGCAGGAGCACTTCGGGGTCTGGGTAGAGCCACTTTCCGAGCACGACCTTCTGCTGGTTTCCACCGGAAAGCGTCGTGACCCCGTCACGCACCGATGACGTCTTGATCTGGAGGTCCTTGCGGTACTTCTCGGCTACCGAGGTCTCCTCCGACAGATCCAGCAAGCCGCCTTTGATGATGGCCTTCAGGTTGGCACTGACAATGGTCCGCTGGATGGAGTCCAAGAGGTTAAGACCCAGCGTCTTCCGGTCCTCAGGAACATAGGCGAGACCGGCATTGATGGCCCCTTGGACGTTCGTAAGGTTCTTCTTCTCTCCGTTGATCAGCAGCTCACCACCCAGGTACTGCCCATAGGTCCGGCCAAACAGCGACCGCGCTAGTTCGGTGCGACCGGCTCCCATGAGCCCCGCAAACCCGACTACTTCACCCTTACTAACCTTGAAGGAAGCATCATTTACCGCCAGGCGATCCGGAATCGTCGCGTGCTCAACACTCCAGTTCTTGACCTCAAACATGGTCTCCCCTGGACGTGAAAAGTGGTCAGGATACCGGTTGTCAAGAGAGCGTCCCACCATCGAACGAATGATGCGATCCTCATCCACTTTTCCAGCAACAACATCATACGTTTCAACTGTCTTGCCATCGCGGATGACTGTGACCGCATCCGAGATAGCAGCAATCTCATTGAGTTTGTGGGAGATCATGATGCAGGTGATGCCCTTGGCTTTCAAACTACGCATCAGATCCAGCAGGTTGGCAGAGTCTTCTTCATTGAGCGCCGAGGTCGGCTCGTCGAAGATCAACAGCTTCACATCTTTGGCCAGTGCTTTGGCGATCTCAACCAGCTGCTGCTGCCCAACACCTAGGTTCTTAATCGGGGTGTTCGGGTCAATCGCCAGCCCCACACGGGCGAGCAGGTCCCTAGTGACCTTCCGCTGCTCATCCCAGTCGATTAGGCCCCGGTTGATGATCTCCGATCCCAGGAAGACGTTCTCTGTCACGGAGAGTTCAGGAATGAGTGCCAACTCCTGGTGGATGATGACGATTCCAGCATGCTCGGAGGCCTTGATGTTGGAGAACTCTACGAGACCACCATCAAAAAAGATCTCCCCCTCATAGGTCCCCGAAGGCCAGACCCCCGAAAGGACCTTCATAAGGGTTGACTTGCCAGCTCCGTTCTCTCCACATATTGAATGAATGTCCCCGCGACGCACGGTCATGGTCACATCGTCGAGGGCGCGAACGCCCGGGAACTCCTTGACAATGCCACGCATCTCCAGGATTGGGGGCGGCTTCTGTGCCATGCATCCTCCAACGCTTCTTTGAGTGGATGGGACCATTTGTCCCGCCTGAAACGATATACCTCACCGCTTAGTCTTCACTTCTAAAAGTCAATCTGTTACCAGACTGTTACCTTCCGCATACACGAACTTCGTCGTTCTAGAGAGGGTTTTCCCTGCTATCGGAAGGCTCCCACACTTGAGTCACACGATATCTTATCTTCACGATATAAAGACATAGTGGGGAGACACCTTCCCGGCATATGAACGGGTTGATGAAGGAGAAACTGGTAAGATCAGGCCGTGACTACAGGACCGGGCTCTCAGTCTTCACTTCGTGAAGCAAATGCAGCGCGCGTTCTTGAGGCTGTCAGAAAATATGGCCAGCTAACTCAAGTTGAGCTTGCCGCGTCCACAGGTTTGTCCCAAGCCTCCGTGTCAAACATCGTCAAGCGTCTTGTCAAAAGTGGAATCCTCGAAGCGAGGAACACCATCCGCTCGGGGCGGCGTGCTCAGAGCGTCTCCCTGGCTCGTCATAGCGGGTTGGTAGCTGGTTTGCAAATCGGGCGGCGGGGAATGGCCGTGGCGATTGCCGACTCGACACTAGAGATTCAAGAGAAGATCTCCCTACCCCTTCCAGTGGATCACCGGCCGGACACCACCTTGGATAGGGCAGCGATTCTCGTCGCAGAACTGCTTGACCGTATGGGGGCGCACCCAACAGATTTGCTGGCTGCTGGGGTTGCCGTGCCCGCACCGATCGACCCCACCTCCGAGATGATTGCCGTCCCCGGGATACTTCCGGGATGGGACAACATCGCCATGGGTGAGGTCCTCAGTAAGCGATTGAACCGCTCCGTCCTCGTTG
Organism: Schaalia sp. JY-X169; assembly: GCF_014069575.1. Taxonomy (NCBI): domain Bacteria; kingdom Bacillati; phylum Actinomycetota; class Actinomycetes; order Actinomycetales; family Actinomycetaceae; genus Schaalia; species Schaalia sp. JY-X169. The sequence goes on along the minus strand of NZ_CP059675.1, from coordinate 471,083 downwards.
ACAATGACGCGAATGCTGCCCTACTCGCTGAGAGTCGCTTTGGGAGTCTGCGTGGCGTATCTAATGCGATGTACCTGAGAGCCTCGTACGCCACGGGTGCCGCAATCAAGATCAATGGTGAGGTACACAGGGGAGCGCACGGAACCGCTGGAGAGATTGGACATGTCCAGATAGAACCCACTGGGCTCATCTGTCGCTGCGGGGGTAGAGGGTGTCTCAACACCGTGGTTGGCGCAGAGGCCCTGGTTGATCTCCTTCGACTCAATCGAGGGGAGCTTTCCCTCTCCGATATGATCAACTTTGCCATGGATGATGACCCCGGCTGCCGACAGGTTATTGTCGATGCCGCAGCGCAGGTCGGTGGAGTCCTCGCAGACTTCGCCATACTCTTCGAACCTTCGAAAATTGTGGTCGGCGGCGAGCTTGTCAAGGCCGGCGACATGTTCCTTGACCCCATCCGGACCGCATTGGCTTCCCGCCCACTCCTCCGTGACGCGATCTCGGTGGAGAAGGTGGCTCTGGGCGGAAACGCGGAGCTCATGGGCGCCCTTATTCTTGCGAACCGAGCGGCCCAGGCAGCCGCGTCGGCAGGAACGACTGCAGTTGAAGACTCTACTCATGGAGATGAGGTGCAATGACAAAGTCAGGAATCGTTCTCAGCGTTGAGAACCTAAGCAAGAGCTTTGGAGCCGTGAATGCAATCACGGACGTCTCATTTGACGTTTATGAACATGAGGTTGTTGCCCTGGTTGGTGATAACGCGGCTGGAAAATCGACCATTGCACGCATCATTTCCGGAGCCTACGAGCAGAGTTCGGGTGTCATTCGACTCTGCGGAGAAGAAGTGCAGATTTGCTCGGCGCACGAGGCCCTTGAACTCGGCGTCGCAACTGTCTTCCAGGACCTCGCCCTATGTGAAAACCTCGACGTCACGGCGAATATCTTCCTGGGCCGCGAGCTCCACGACGGTACTCGTCTTCTTGCAGAGAGGAGGATGGAAACCTTGGCACGGGAGTACCTCGACGAACTCGGAGGACGTATCCCGGACGTCCGCGCGCCTCTCTACACCCTTTCCGGAGGGCAGAGGCAGTGCGTGGCCATCGCACGGACCCTGGTGACAAACCCACGGCTCCTGGTTCTGGATGAACCAACCGCTTCGCTTTCGGTCGCCCAGTCTGCTGAGGTACTGAACCATATTGAAGGTCTGCGCGCGATGGGCAAGGGGGTAGTCTTTATCAGTCACAACCTGCCGGATGTACGGGCCGTTGCAGACCGGATACTCGTACTACGCCACGGACGAATTGTCGGAAGATTCAACTCAGCAGACGCCTCCTACGAGGACATAATTGCTGCGATCACGGGACTAACAGCAGGGTAATCACCATCATCTCTACAAGGCACCGCATACAACAAAGGAGTTAGCAGTGGAAAGCACCGAACTGGATGCTGAGTTTCGCGCCCTCGTTGACTTTGCGAGAGGTTCGCGGGTCCCAACCGGGTTCGCAACAATGGATGCTAAAGGGGAAGTCGACCTCGAACGCCCCGTTGAGCTGTGGATTTCGGCCAGGATGACGCATGTCTTCGCCCTCGCACAAATGTACGGGATACCTGGCACCGAGGAACTCGTCGCGCACGGGGTGAACTCCCTGAAGAAGTACTTCCACGACCCTGTTTATGGCGGATGGTACTCGTCGATCATGGCAACTGCGGCCGAGGACGGAAACGGGGTGCCTGTCAATGACAGAAAGGAAGCGTACGCACAAGCGTTCGTGATCCTCGCTGCCGCTTCGACTCTTGCCGCCGGAAATCGCGACGCTGGGCCTCTTCTGGAGGACGCCCTCGCCCAGCAGGAAGAGCACTGGCTCGACCCGGAAACGGGGTTGGTGGCCGAATCCTGGGATCGTTCCTTCACGGAATGTGAAGACTACCGCGGCATCAACGCCAACATGCACACTGTTGAAGCGCTGGTGGCTGCGGGGGACGTCCTTGGCGACCCGATGCTGGTGGAGCGCGCAACCCGCATCCTCAAGTTTGCCTACGACCGGGCCGGTGAAAACAGCTGGCGCATTCCGGAACACTACACGGCCGACTGGCAGGTTGATCCCGACTACAACGTCGATGAACCGGCTCACCCGTTCCGCCCCTACGGCGTGACACCCGGGCACGGGCTGGAGTTCTCCAGGTTGATGCTGGCAACGCGGGGTTCCCGGGCGCTGCGGGACCTTCCCGAGGAGGAATGGTTGCTCGAGGGCGCTGAAGAGCTTGCGCGGACTGCCGTTGCTGACGGATGGGAAGTCGATGGGGAGCCGGGCTTTGTCTACACCACCACTTTCGAAGGTGTTCCAGTGGTGCGGGCACGCATGCACTGGGTGGTCTGTGAAGCAATCGGTCAGGCGACGGTTGCTGCCGCGGTAGCCGAGGAACTTGGGGAACACGCCAGCGCCCAGGCAGCGAGGCAGCGGGTCGATGAATGGTGGAACTACGCAAAGCCTTCCTTCATCGAGGCTCCGGGTAGGTGGACCCACGAACTGGATCCGAGCAATCAAAAGGCGGGGGGAACCTGGGCGGGCAAACCCGATGTCTACCACGCGGCCCAGATGGTTTTGCTGCCAAGGCTGCCTGTCGCACCGGCATTTGCTGCGGCGCTTCGGGACGGAATGATCAACTGAAAACAAGCCGGGGGGCATAGTGTCGGAGGCCCGTGGGAGACTGTCATCATGACTACGAACCCGCATCGAAACCAAGGCTTGGCACCAAAGGCTGCCATGACCACGGCGGAAAATCCGTGGCCCCTGAAACTTCTCACCAGCAATATCCGCGGCTACATCGACCGCATGTCTGAGATGTGGGTAGAGGGCCAGGTTGTTGAGTACAGCCCGCGGGGGTCAACACGCATGTCGTTTTTTACCCTGCGTGATGTCGATGAGGACGTCTCAATGCGCGTTACCGCATTCGGTAGTGCGGTTGCAGACGCTGGGGAGGGGTTTGCTGAAGGAGCACGGGTAGTTGTGCGCGTCAAACCGTCTTTCTGGGAACAGCGCGGCTCCCTCTCCCTGCAGGCAAAGGAAATCCGTCTCCAGGGGTTGGGTTCACTGCTTGCCCAGATCGAAAGGTTGCGCGCCCAGTTAGCGAGGGAAGGGCTGTTTGCGGCGCAGCGTAAGCATCCGCTCCCATTCATTCCGCGCAGGATAGGTCTGATTTGCGGCAGGGATGCGAAGGCCAAGGAGGACGTTCTTGAAAATGCACGGCTGCGGTGGCCGACTGCCCAGTTTGTGATTCGGGAAGTCGCGGTTCAGGGCCAGTACGCGGTTGAACAGGTCACGGCGGCGCTCACCGAACTTGATGCGGTCCCGGACGTGGACGTCATCATTATTGCTAGAGGTGGCGGGTCGGTTGAGGATCTGTTGCCGTTCTCTGACGAACGCATGGTCCGCGCCGCGGCAGGTGCTGCGACACCAATCGTGTCAGCCATTGGTCACGAGGGCGATGCGCCGCTTCTGGACCTGGTTGCCGACTATCGTGCCTCCACGCCGACAGATGCAGCTAGGCGTGTGGTCCCGGACTTTCGGGAAGAACTCAGCGGGGTTTCCCATCTGCATACCCGACTGGTTGCGGCGACAAGCCGCGTGCTTGCCCGGGAAGCTGAAAGCCTTAACCTACTTACCTCACGCCCTATTCTTCAAAGGCCCACTGCTGCACTTGAACAGCAGGCATCAAGCCTGGAACAGGCGATGCTCCGGATGCGCGGGGGGGTCTCAAGAACACTGTCCGCGCAGCAGGCTGAGGTCGCGCAACTACAGGCCATGCTCAACACGCTGTCTCCCACCGCCACTTTGGCCAGGGGATATTCGATTCTGCGAACGCCTTCGAAGACCATCCTCCGCACTACTGGTGAGATCAAGGCAGGCTCACTCATAGAGGGCATGCTTTCCGAAGGAACGTTTGTGGCAAACATTGTTGGGGTGAACCCCAAGGGATCATTCGTAACGGACCCACAACCAAGTCAGTCTTCAACAGAAGGGGAATCACGGTGAACGCAAAGAACGAACCAGCACCCGCAAATGGCGGTTCCACGCTAGCGGACCCAGCCACCATGAACTATGAGGCGGCAAAGGCGGAGCTGTGGAACATTGTTCAACAGCTCGAAGCTGGCTCTGTCCCACTAGAACAGACACTAGAGTTGTGGCAACGGGGGGAAGCTCTTGCATCTCGATGCCGCTCAATCCTTGAGAGCGCGGCGAAGCAGATTGAGGATCAGTCAGCGAACGGGACTGTGGCAGATTCACTCTAGAGTGTCGACGCAGACCGCAGAAGGGGAATGAAATGAAGGCCACCGGTACAGACTCCGTATTGGTCATGGGTGAAGCCCTGGTTGACCTGGTCATCAGGGCTGGAAGCGACTCGAGTAATGTAACGGCTGTTCCAGGCGGTTCACCGGCTAACGTCGCTCTGGCTCTCAGTCGCCTAGGCGTGGATGTTGATTTGGTTGCCTGGTTTGGTCGTGATGACTATGGGACCATGATTGCGGAACATTTGGCGGCCTCAAACGTTCGAATTGTGCCTGGCTCGGACCAGGCCGCTTTCACCCCTACTGCACAGGCTCACCTTGATGCCTCGGGCGCTGCCACCTACACCTTCAATCTTGAGTGGGCTCCGCTCTCCCCAATCGCGATTCCTGAGACTGCGAAGATAGCCCATACAGGTTCGATTGGTGCGGTGCTCCAGCCGGGCGCATCAACGGTTCTGGATGCTTTCAAACGTGCTCACGTGCAGGCACTCACCACGTATGACCCCAACGCGCGCCCCACCCTCATGGGTGAAGTCAGTCAGGCGCGAGCGATTGTTGAAGATTTCGTCCGTGAAGCGGATGTCGTGAAGGTCTCTGATGAGGACTTGGAGTGGCTCTACGAAGGGGCTGACCCTGTTGCATCAGCCCAAACCTGGACTGATGAGCTCGGGGTAACCCTCCTTGTCATCACTCGCGGCAAGCAGGGCCCGATCGCATGGACGCCAACCAGTTCCAAAGTGGAATTCACACCCGCCAAGGTCAAGGTCGTGGACACCGTCGGCGCAGGTGACACATTCATGGGGGGACTGATCGACACCCTGTGGCGCAGAGGCTTCCGTGGCGCACACGCAGCATCTCAACTTGCCCTCATCGGCGACGATGTCCTCCGCGAGATTCTCAGTGATGCCAGTGAGGTGGCGGATGTCGTCGTCCAGCGTCGCGGAGCCAATCCTCCCTGGGCTAGCGAACTAGGGAGATAGCTTGACGGGCGGGTGGACGCTTACTTGCCGAGGCGTCGCTCCCTCTGTGAGAACGACCTGAGTGCGCGAAGGAAGTCAACTTTGCGGAAGTCGGGCCAGAAGGTCTCACAGAAGTAGTACTCAGAATGGGCGGACTGCCAGAGCAGGAACCCTGAGAGACGCTGTTCCCCCGAGGTACGGATGATCAGTTCCGGGTCTGGTTGACCCCGGGTGTAAAGGTGCTCGGTTATGTCATCAACACTGAGGGTGGCCACTACATCCTCTATAGACCGACCTTCATCGGCGGCATCCTTCAGTACTCCCCGCACTGCATCGACAAGTTCCTGCCTGCCCCCATACCCCACGGCGATGTTCACCTGCATTGCGTCGCTGAGCCCAGAGGTTTTCTGTGCTTCCAGCTTGACGTCCTCTACAAACTCGGGTGACAGCTGCGTCATGTCTCCGACTATCTTCACCCGATAGTTCCCGGACTCAACCAAATGACCGACCAGCTGCCTGATAATTTCCAGCAGCTCGTTGATCTCTTCAGGTTCTCTTGAGAGGTTGTCGGTGGATAGTAGCCACAGCGTTACTACCTCTGTCTTGACTTCGTCAGCCCACTGCAAGAAGTCCAGCACTTTGTCGGCACCTGCCCTGTGTCCCTCCGAAGCAGGGGAACCGAAGGCCTTAGCCCAACGTCGATTCCCGTCGAGGATCACCCCGATGTGCCGAGGAAGGACCCCGGGATCCAAGGAGCGTTGCAAGCGGAACTCGTAGACCTCATAGAGAAGATTTGCTTGCATGGCCACAACTTTCAGTCGATGAGATTACTTTACAGAACGCGGTTGAATCTTCACGCAATTTAGTGAGCCGTGCGCCCGCAAATGCGGGTAGTCCCGGGTCGGCAATTATGCCACAGCGGATGCGGTAGCCTTGTGAACCGGAGAGGAATCAAATGCCAGTCGCTTCAAGACAGCCAGTCTCCTGGATTCCAGGAAACCCCATTGTTCGCAAACCTAAGCTGCGCGGATGGGTCCACTTCATTGCTGCGCCGCTGTCACTAGCAGCCTCCATCGTGCTTGTGGTCCTAGCCCCGACTACCGGTTTGAAATGGGCCTCAGCCGTTTACTTGGCATCCTCCTTCATCCTCTTCGGAGTCTCTGCGCTCTACCACCTCTTCTACTGGAAGCCGAAGTTTGAGCGGGTTCTGAAGCGCCTTGATCACTCCAATATCTTCCTTCTCATTGCTGGCACCTACACGCCCATCACCGTTGGCACCCTTACAGGCAATAGCAGGGTTGTTCTGCTCTGTGTCGTGTGGATCGGTGCTCTACTCGGCATCAGCATCAACCTCCTCTGGCCCTCAGCGCCCCGTTGGCTCTCCACCCTTATCTACGTGATCCTGGGTTGGACGGCGGTGTGGTTCTTGCCGCAGATGTGGCAACAGGGGGGCCCTGCAACCGTCATTCTCGTCGGAGTTGGCGGCGTGCTTTACACCGTCGGCGCGGTTGCCTACGCATTGAAGAAGCCCAACCCGTGGCCCGAATGGTTCGGCTTCCACGAAATTTTCCATGTCTTCACCGTTCTTGCCTGGGCTTGCCAGTGCGTGGCGGCATACATGGCTGTCCTTGGCTAACCCCCAGCGCGATTAAGTGTGAGTTCGCCCAAGAGTCGGATCCCAACAATCCCGGTGCCAGCGTAAGATCTCCCCTATGGCAGAAAAGACTTGGCTGACCCAGGGTCAGTACGACAAACTGAAGGGCGAGCTGGACGAACGCAGGGATGTGAAGCGTCCAGAGATCGCACGGCTTATCGAGAACGCGCGCCGTGAGGGCGACCTCAGCGAAAATGGTGGATATCAAGCTGCCCGCGAAGAGCAGTCGATGAATGAGACCCGGGTTCTTCAACTTGAAGATCTGCTGCGCGATGCCGAGGTCGGAGAGACTCCTGCTGATGACGGCGTAGTCGAGCCGGGTATGGTCGTGGTTGCAAAAATTGCTGGAGTTGAAGAAACCTTCCTGCTGGGCGCTCGTGATGCAGGCGAAGGACTGAACATGTCGGTGTACTCCCCAGCGGCCCCCATTGGCAAAGCACTTATCGGTCACACGGCCGGAGAGACTGTCAAGTATGAGACACCCGCCGGAAAGGCAATCGCGGTAGAGATCATCTCTGTCTCACCATTCCAAGGCTGACAAATGCAAATGTGAGTGAAGCCCGCACCCCCTCTCGCAGGGGGTGCGGGCTTTACTCATGACCTGGGCTTCACTCACGCATGGGGCGCAATGGTACCGCTAGCTGTTACGGAGCGCCAGATACCTCGGGCCCTGCCACTATGGCCTGTTCGACCTCGACCCGGCCCGCGTCCGCGTTCCCTTTCTTTCCAGATCCCTTCTTTACCCGGTGAGCTGTCCAGTATGAGGCAGTGATCTGCTCCTGAAGTGAGCCGGGCGGACCTCCTGGGCGATCCTCATCAGTTGCCAACTCTGGGAACATGTCATGCCCGTGCAGGTACATGAGCGTCACGTTAATGAAGGCTAGAAGCGGAACTGCGAAGATCGCACCAACGATTCCAGCAACGGCGCTACCGGCCGTTACCGCCAACACCACTGCGACCGGGTGCAGCGACACTGCGTTTGACATCAACCAGGGCTGCAGGACATTGCTCTCGATCTGCTGAACTGCCAGGACTACCACCAGCATGATGATTGCGCTGGTGAGACCATTGTTGACGAGGGCGAGTAGCACGGCCACGGCTCCCGAAATGAAAGCACCCACAATCGGGATGAAGGAGAAGAAGAACACCAACACCATAATCGGTATAGCTGCGGGTACACCGAGCGCGAAGGCGCCAAGGCCAATGCCAATCGCGTCGATACCAGCAACCTTCAGCTGGGTGCGGATGTATGAACCAAGGGTCACCCAGCCGCGAATTCCGGCCTCGTTTGTTTGTTCACGCCACTGTTTGGGCAGGCAACGAAGGAACCAAATCCACATGGACCGGCCGTCCTTGAGCATGAAGAACAGGGTGAAGAGCGCAATCAAGGCGGATGCTGCAAGACTGACCGCCGACGTAGCGAAACTCCACGCCTCAGAGGCGATTACCCCTCCATAGTTGCGCAGGACAGAAGTCAGGTCATCTTGGAAGCTCTCCAAGAAGCCATCCAAGAACGCGAAATCAAGTCCAAGGGGACCATCTTGGACCCAGGCAAGCAAATCATCTAAACCACCAAGGGTTTGGGAGACTAGTGCCGGCAGCTGCACAACAACCTGACCCAATGCGATAGCCATTAGTCCGGTGACAAGGATCAGCCCAGAGACCAGACCCACCGCAGCCGAAGAGGTCTTACCCATGTGGAGTTTACCGCGAAGGAACGACAGAAGCGGCGCCAAAAGGAGAGCCAACAGGAGGGCAACCAGAACAGCGACAACGATGCTGGCCACGTAGCGCAGCCCCCAGACGATAACACTGACAGTCACGATCACGATCAGTATGCGCCAGCTCCAGGCTGCTGCAACTCGTAATGGCACACTAACCTGCTCTGAGATACTCCGATCCGAGGCATTTGCGGATTGCTTAGACACTGGTTCTTGACTCATGTTCACCTTTAGCTGGTTGCTGGCTATGCGGGTACTGAAAGTGCGAGACTGGATTGACCATCATCTATCACGTCAGGACCATTATGACGGAAAACTCTGCAGCACCACACGTTGTTCTCGGTACACCACTGAACCTTCCTGCAGATAATGGCCTGCTTGAGATCTATTTGGCGGGCGGGTGCTTCTGGGGCGTGGAACGCTTCCTCTGGGAAACCCCCGGCGTGAAAGTCACCGCTGTTGGCTACATGGGTGGCGCGGCACCGAATCCCTCATACGTGCAGGTTTGCACGGGCTTCACGGGTCACGCTGAAACAGTTCGCGTTGTCTACGACCCCACGGAGGTAACCACTGATGATCTGCTTGCCGTCTTCTTTGAAAACCATGATCCAACCCAAATGAACCGGCAGGGAAACGACCGTGGCACCCAGTACCGCAGTGCAGTTTGGACAACCACACCCGAGCAGTTCGACGTGGCACAGGTCCTTAAGTCTGCCTACGAAGCCAAGCTGATTGAGGGCGGATACGGCCCGATTGTGACGGAAATCCACTCACCACCGCCCCCGGTGTTCCACCTCGCCGAGGACTACCACCAGGGGTACCTGCAGAAGAACCCTGGCGGTTACTGCAACCATGGTTTCAACGGAGTGGAGTGCCCCCGGGGCGTACTCTAACGAAAACAGAACCACGAACGCCCCACCGAGTGATTCCGGTGGGGCGTTCTGTTACGAGTAAGCGTTCTGCTGCAACCTAGCGTTTGATTGCTTCCAAAATGTCAGTCACAAAGACCAGCGTGTCGCCGCCTTTGATACCCGCCTGCGGAACGCCAGCGGGTCCGTAAGCCAGGTGCGACGGGATCGAGAGAAGAACCCGGGAACCGACCTTCTGCCCGACGAGGCCGTCATCCCAACCCGCTATCACCATTCCAACACCGATAGCGAAGTCCAGCGGTGCACCGCGATCATAAGAGTTGTCGAAGACGTTCCCGCTCCACACCTTGCCCAAGTAGTTGCAGACAATCGTGTCACCCACCTCGACAACGGGTCCATCGCCCTCTTCGAGAACTTCCACCACGAGGTCCTCAGGAGGAGTGGGTGAAGTGAAGGTAATGAGTGGCTTATCTCCGAACTGTCCGGATACTGTCACGTTTTCCAAAGGTTTTCCTTGTCTTTTGGGGCGGCCTCACCGCCTGGGAGGGTCGAGTAATTTCTGTCTTTCTAGCGGGACTGCAAACGGGAGAGAATGTTGAGAATCTCCACGTACAGCCACACCAGTGTCACCATCATGCCGAATGCGCACATCCATGAGTACTTCGCGGGAGCGCCCTGAGCGACACCGACTTTGACCTGGTCAAAGTCAGAGATCAGGCAAATCGCCCCGATCAGCACTGCGAACATTGAGAGGACAACACTAAGTGGGAATCCCATGATCATTGGCCCGTCGACGCCACCGATCGGCGCACCCATCATCCCGAGTACCCAGATGAGGACGCGGGAGAGGATCAAACCGATAATGGAGATCAGGGCAAACTTCTGCATCTTTGGGGAGTTGCGAACCTTGCCCGACGCGAACAGCGCAAGCGTGACACCAAAGACCGCGAATGTTGCAACCACGGCCTGAAGAACTACGCCTGGGGCCCACATTTCCGTCACCAGGCTCAGCGCGCCAAGAGCAACGCCCTCGAGCGCAGAGTAAGCCAGGATCAGACCCGGACGAATCGTCTTGGAGAAGATGTTGACCATTGCGAGGACGAACCCAAGCAGCAGGCCGCCCATCATGAGCGGCATTGCCAAACTAAAGTTCGAGGCCACCACAAACCACGTAGCCGCAGCAGCAGCAATCAGCACACCCAGGTTGAGGGCTGTCTTCACGATGACGTCGTCGTACGTCATCCGTCCCATATCAACTGCATCAGCCGAGGGCGCTTCATACGAACGCCGCGCTTCCTCAAATGCTTTCTGATCATAAACAGGGGGGTGTGTCGCCTGAGCCGTTGCGGCCGTCGACTGGTTAGCCCACTGGCCTTCCATGCGGTTGAAAACCGGGTTCGACATTCTCTCTCCAAGTTCTAGGTAGTTCTAATCCAAGATTTCCATACTTAGCTACCTCTGCGCCAGCGTTCCGCCCTCGGCTTGATGATCGCGATCGCTCCGGCGCCTGGTTGGATTAAAGTGAGTCAATGGATGTGCACAGACTTGGGAATGTCGTCATTGAGGGCGACAACCTCGCGGTGATTCGCGAGATGCCAGATGCTGCATTTCGCCTCATCTACCTCGACCCGCCATTCAACACGGGTCGCACCCAGACCCGCCGAACGTCAACTTCGACTCGGGTCACAGACTCGGGCCGCGTCGGGTTCAAAGGGGCGCGTTACGAGCAGGTCGTAGAGAAGGTGACGTCCTATGATGACCGTTTCGCCGACTACTGGGAGTTCCTAGAGCCCCGCCTTGAGGAAGCCTGGCGGCTCTTGTCCGAGGACGGAACTCTCTACCTCCACCTCGACTTCCGCGAGGTGCACTACGCAAAGGTCCTACTCGACGCCCTGTTCGGGCGGGAGTGCTTCCTCAACGAGATCGTCTGGGCCTACGACTACGGGGCGCGATCTAAGAAGAAATGGCCGGCTAAACACGACACAATCTTGGTTTACGTCAAGGACCCGTCCTCGTACTACTTCAATTCTGAAGACGTCGACCGCGAACCCTACATGGCTCCCGGCCTCGTCACACCTGAGAAGGCGGCTCGCGGCAAGTTACCCACGGACGTGTGGTGGCACACCATCGTCTCCCCCACCGGGAAAGAGAAAACCGGATACGCCACTCAGAAGCCCCTGGGAATCCTGCGACGCATTATTCAAGCCTCCAGCCGTCCGGGCGACACCGTCCTCGACTTCTTCGCGGGCTCTGGCACAACCGGGGTTGCAGCCTCGCAGCTGGGTCGGTCATTCGTCCTCGTCGATCAGAACCCACAAGCCATCGAAGTGATGCGTTCCAGGCTTCCCGAGGCCGAGTTCATCAACTGGCCCGATCGCTAACCCTGGGATGCGAGCTGCGCTATTGCGTACTCAGCCTGGGCGGGGGTGAAGAGTTCGCCGTGTTCACTGGTGAGCAGGTCGTAAATGTCCTCCGCAGTAAGGTCTGGATCCTCACTGAGCAACCGCGCCTTCTCAACAGCGTTGGCACCCCAGTCCCAATCCAGTCGTTCAATCGCGCACGATGTCGCATCGGCGCTAAACCCATCACCATCAGGAGTGGTCAAGAGAGACTTGGCCATTGCTTCACTGACATAGAGGGTTCCCGCGTAGTACTCGGCCTGCGCGAAGGCAGCGTCACAGTCCTCTGAATCATTGGTCGTCGCGGAATCGCCCTCGGACCCACCGCTACTCTCCGGATCTTGGACTTGGGCGCCCTCGTCACTTTGCTGCGGATCAACCACTGACTCCCCAACTTCGCCTGACTGCTCACCACTCTGCGAAGGTGCGACCTGGCGGGCATTGTTGACGAGGACGACCGCGGTGACCACAGCCACCACCGCAAGCGCCACGACAACCCAGACCCACAACTTCTTGAACCAGGGTTGACGTGGGGCACCATGGTGCAGTTGTGCACGCGAAGGTAAGGAATGCTCCGGTTGTGACGTCATGGTCGCCATGCTACCCCGGTCACGCGGCCGACTGACGGACGCGGGATCATAGCGATGCTTCTCGGCGTATCTTGGGATGCGCGGCGCCATGAAGAGACCGTTCTATGCCTTACGCCGCCGGTCACACGGAGGACGCCATGTCGAAGAGCAAGCACAACCTCAAATGCGACATTGTCGGGTCATTCCTTAGGCCGGAGGAAGTGAAGCGGGCCCGTGCATCCTTCAAAGCTGGCGACATTTCCCTGGCGGAACTGCGCGAAGTTGAAGATGACGCAATCGCTGACCTTGTTGCCCAGCAGGTGGAGCATGGTTTGACCGTTGTAACTGATGGCGAGTTCCGCCGCCGCTGGTGGCACGTCGACTGGCTCAAAGAGTTCGATGGTTTCTCAACACACCACCTTGTGAAGGAGCTCAATGGGGTCAGCAATGAGATTGAGTTGGGGTACATAGACGGCAAGGTTTCTTACGATTCGGATCGTTCGCACCCAGAGGTGGAGGCGTTTGAGTTCCTCGCTAACGAGGCCGCCAAGTATCCGGGTGTGACAGCGAAGAAGTGCATTTCTGGACCGAACATGATCCTGGTCGACAACTATCTGCAGCTTGGTAAGAGGGATGTCCCCTACTACGGTGACGATGTCGACCTGCTCATCGAGGATATCGGCCTCGCTTACCAGGACGCCATCAGGGATCTTTGTGATCACGGGTGCCGTTTCCTGCAGATTGACGACACTTCGTGGACGTACCTGATTGACGACAACTTCAACCAGCGCATTGAGGCAATGGGTTACGACAAGGACACGGTCCTAGAGTGGTTCCGCCACGTGTCGACGCTGGCGCTAGAGAACAAGCCTGAGGACATGACGATCGCCACTCACTTCTGCAAGGGCAACTTCAAGGGGCACCCGCTTTTCTCAGGGTTCTACGACTCGGTCGCACCGATCATTGCGCAACTGCCGTTTGACCGCTTCTACGTGGAGTACGACGATGACCGCTCGGGATCATTCGAACCGTGGGCGGTACTCAAAGATACTGGGACGACGTTTGTCGCCGGCCTCATCTCTACCAAGAACCCAGCAATGGAGACACCCGCCGATATCGAAGCCCGCCTTGCACAGGCCCGCGCCATCATCGGCGACAACGTCACGCTGTCTCCCCAGTGTGGCTTTGCCTCAGTTGAGGAGGGCAACTCCATAGACGAAGCAACGCAGTGGAAGAAGATTGACCTCCTGGTTTCGTGTGAGTCCCTAGTCTGATCCCGAGGCGCCGTCTGGCGCCGAACGCGCGAGTTTCAAGGCTCTTCACCTGGCGACTAGCCGCAGCGCCCTGTCGCCCTCTATGACTCTGTATCCAGGCGTTGGGAGACCCGGTCCACTAGGAACTGCATCTCTCATAGAGGTAGCTCGGCGAACCAAAAGGCACAAGGTCATGGTCACGCAGGATCGTCAACGGCGCGCGACTCGGCAGGGAGCAGACGTCCTCGAACGTCATCCCAGCCTCAGCGAGCTCGTCGTCATACTCAATCTGCAGAACGTGCGGGCCATAGGTTTCCCGGTATGAGGAGCACTCGTCATACACCGCACAGGACTCAGTAATAGCAAAGTCAAACCCAATTTGATCCTTGCCAATACGACCGAGTTCCAAGGTGTTCTTTTGGCCAATCGCCAGACCCGCGTCATGGGCGCGAGTCGCGTAAGAGGTTGCCAAGGCAATGGTACCGGCGCGGTCGATCTGTCCAAATCTGGTGAAAGTATCGAGGTTATCGATCTCAACTGCATCGAAACCCTTTGCCGCACAGGCATCTATTTTTGGTCCAATAACCGCGAGTATCCCCTCACGTTGGCTTTCTGTTGAAGGATCAAGAATCTGCTCATCTGGCCAATCGGGGTCAGTTATCGGTGTCCCAGAGGAATCGGTGAGAACTAACTCGTTAGCGAACTCCGCTTCCTTGAGAGGTTGTGTCTGGAAGCCGTTGATATAGCAGATGCTGTACGCACGAGGCTCGGGAGAGTCCGTCACATCCCTGACAACAACATTCGGTCTCTGTCCGTCAACTGGGGAGTATCCTCCTCCGAGCTGATAGTCGAAGACACCACTAGTCGGGAGAGTTTGCAAGTCTTTGCCGCTACTGCAGGCCCCAAGAACCCCTCCTCCGGCAAGGGTCAGACAAAGTCCTACCAATACACTCGTTCGCAGCGATCGCTCCCAGTTTATGCTGCAACGTATCAGGACTCTCATTGCACTGCTCTCCTTCTCTCCGATAAAACTCGCCACAATTTGACTCTCACGTAATAGCACGGCACAACCACGAATGTCGCAATCAAAACGTTAGATTCATTCGCCTGCCTGCCTGTCCGTGATCCGGAAAGATTGAGATAAGTCAACTCAAGGAGGAGCCATGACGCGGACACGCAAACTACTTACAACCGTGCTGTCACTACTAGGAACCACACTGTTTGTTGCATGTTCAAGTGGCGCCCCGACCTCGCAGACATCGGGTGATGCGGTGCAGTCCGGGGAGGACACAGCGGGCGACACCGTGGTGTCGCAGTCAGTGGACTTCCCCGGCACCTGGATCATGGTCGAAATGGAGATGGACGGTGTTGCAATTGGCTCCGAAGAGTTGGCCGCACTTCAAGAGGACGGGTTCACCGTGTCCCTGACTTTGGCGGTTGACGGCAGCGGGGCGTTCAGTGACGGCGAAACGGACACATCACTTACATGGGAAAAGATCGACGATTCTCACATCAAGCTGCTAACTGACGACGGCGCAGAAATAATCGGCACCGTTGAAGGGAACCAGCTATCCGTTGACGATGGGGAAGAGACTCGGATGGTTCTGGAGAAGGATAGTTAGGGCCGAAACTGCGGAATCATCATAAGGCCAGTTGATCTACAAGTCGGAGGTGGGTGCTGTGAAACGTTCGAGTATTACACCAATTGTGATCACGGTAGTGCTCGGTGTGGTTGCCTTGTTGGCATGGGCGGGCGGAGCACTGCTTTGACTCACCAGGTCCAACGCAACAGAGGGCGCAACTATCAGTGTTGCTCCTCCGGCAATTGTAGAACTGGGTGGTGCAGCGGCTGGGCAAGCGGACGAATCTGACCCCGTCGAGGGCGGTGACACAGCCGACGTGAAGACAGACTTCGTCTTCTCAGACATCGCCGGAACGTGGGATATGACGTTTACTCGCGGGTACTTCGATAGCGAGGACGCAGCCGGGAATCCCATGGCTGAAGAGCTGGTCACCGGCGTACTTACCATCCCCGCAGATCAGAGTGAAGCTGGCTTTGAGGCATTTCTCAGTTCCCTCACCGCAACCATCAACGGGGATGCAGACCCAGGTTACGTGGCTACGGGGGACGTGCTAGTGACCGGAGAGCTGCATGGATCTGAGCTCCTCTTGTATCTAGATATTGATTCTTTCTATCTTGACCTCACTGCCGAAGTTCTGGAAACAGTCGAGCCAGCCTATTTCCCTGTGGTTGTGCAGGATGTTGAAGGGCTCATGGTTGGCTACGGCCAACAGGCAAATGAGATCGAGGTCGGTGGTGCCACTGTCTACTCAGTTGCAACCATAGAGCTAATCAGAAGGGCAGGAAGCTAGTCATGTCAGTCGCTCCCGACCAGGCCCCATCTGTACGCCGCCCAGTCAACTTGCTGCCCGCTCAAATCGTTCTGGCCGTGCTGGCTGTGTGTGGCCTCGTGTTCGCAGGACTGGGCTTTCGCGCCCACATCAGCGCCCCAATTCCCACCACGGACACGCAGGTGGTTGAGCCGGTCCAGTTTATTTACCCAGAGCCATCCGAAGAAGTCGAAGCCGCAAACGTCGCAGCAACGCTTGCCATGCAACAGTACGTTGACGCACGCTTGGTGACGGAGCGGTTCTTAGTGGTGGATTTTGCCGAGGAACCAAACATAGACGAGGTCGCAACGATAATCGACGAAGCCCTAGCTTCGCTAGCGGATGCAGACCTAATCATCAGTCAGGGCCTTCAAATCATCGACGCGGCCGTAGGAGAGGAAGCAACAGCCCCGTCGGAGAATGCTGGTTCAGATTCAACAGATTCAGATGCGGCCAGCTCAAACGCGCCACCGTCGGATGTTTTTTGGGGTCAGCCGACAGCGTACCAAGCGACTTCGCTACCCAAGCTCCTTCCTGCTACGCCCGGGGACCAACAGCAATGGGCCGAAGAGTTCACCAAAGCGTACGACCAGACCAAGGGCCCTAAAAAGTTGCAGACACTCGCTCGACAATTGGGTCAAGACGTAAAGGACATCAAAGCCCAATTGGATGCAGCGCAAGAGATCATTCATTCTGGGGCCACCAAAGATGCCTCGTTCTGGGACAAGATGACCAAGGCTGCGATGGCCACCAAGACAGTCGCGAAAGTCGGGTTATTTGTGGGCGCCACAATCGCCACTGCCGGCGGAGCTGCAGCGCTGGCAGCCCCAACAGCGGCTGGTTCCCTGGCGGCCGCTGCCTCCACCGGGGGTGTTGGGCTTGCCGGAGCGGCCTCAATCGTGATCAACGGCGCCGACGTGATGGTGGAAATAGGGGAAACTACCAGTGCGATAACGTTAGGCGAAGACCATAAACTCACCGCCGCGTTCGGTTCCATGCAGGACACCACGGGACCGTTGTCCGGAGCTACCTTCGTCGCTTTCCCGAACCCGACCGACACCGTAGGCCTGATTGCCGACCTTTCAGGCAACATCATGGACTACTTTGCTGACGGTCGCCTCTGGGGCTTCAAAATGGAACGCTATCAGGAAGGCGAAGTCGCCCTCGACAAACTCCTTGCTGGGGATAACTCCCCCGTCCTCACTGTCACACCCCTAACGGAGGCTAACACGGAGGCGGAACTCGAATCGAACCTAGCTGCCGCTGGCCTGAGCCTTCCACCACAACAGGTTGAGAGCCTCGATGAGGCAATAGCCCAAGTGGATGTAATGGAACTGAGCAAAGCGTTGGAGGTCCTCGACGCGCTGGCACAACAACTAGAAATAGAACTGGCAAGCCCCGATCAACCGGGAGAACCCGAGGCCGAACAACAGGCATCCGACTCTCCGGTGGTAGGCGTCTACCAGTATCGTGGGACCTATTCTGCACACCCCTTCGACCCCGGGGATGAACCGATGGTGACTGAGTTCGACCCGCACCAAGCGGTCATCACTCTGGACGAGAACAAAATGACAATCACAATTGATGATGGCAGACCAACGGTCCTGCAAGGTACTTTTGATTCGCAGACAAACACCTTCACGGGAATCGACAACTCACCGGCATCCGGGGAAGCGTGGGACATTCCCCTATACCAGCGAGCGCAGACAACTGTTACTTTCGACATTGGTGCCGAACCCGTGGTGGGAATAGGGTACGCGGGAGACGAAATAGAGAATATCTCGATGGTTTTCACCCGGACCGGGGACCTACCCTAGAAGCACCAATACTTCGACCGTGCACGAGGTCTGTATGGTGCCGGACCAGCATTTTTTGCTCTAGGGCGTTTGCCGTGGCATTGGTCTGGTAGTGGTCTACTTCGAACTCTTGGGGTTGCGTCCAATCGACAACACCTCGACAAGCTGTGTTTGTCATGTCGGATCTGATAATCCGATGATGTGAGAGCAAGCAGAAATGTTCCCTCTGGTGGAGGGAACTCGGATCGGCTCGGAGAGCATCCCCGCTCGGCCGCCCAAGAGTCCAACGTCGACTCTGCCATCGACACCTCCACGCTTCACCCTGTGCTGCGAGAGGTTGGGAATGACATCTTAATTCGGTCTTTTCCTCCACCACAGGTACCAACAAATTACCACGAGCTGAATAAGGATAAGAAAGCCTAGATAGAGCCAACCCAACAAGCCTCCCCACAGCCCCGGCAGTACAAGAAGTCCGCCAAAGAAGACCAACACTTGGGCAGCAATGACGACACCCTTGTCTCCACGGTTCATGGACAAGAGCCCTTAATGCCGATTGCTCCTAAGAGAGCAATCGATGCCTTCAAAATCAGCCTCCAACGGACGCGGGTTGACCAGGAAGGCTCAACACGAAAGATGCCCCGGAGGCCACACAATACCAGTTGACGTTCGCGGGCGCTGCTGGCGAATTGGGTATGAACATACGAGAGGCTTCTTTTTTCAGCGTCTTATCCCAGATAACCAGCGTCCCGCCTCTACACTTCGACATTGAAGTTACGTCGTATTGCAGATAGCAAATCCATTGGTATCTGGAGCCATAGTCGTGCCATGTCGGCGCAGCTCGAGGCTTTAATGGAGGGACGGTTGTTGCCTCATTTGCTTGCTGCGTTGCCTCGACTCGTTGAGCTTCTTCGGGGTGTACGGCACTCGCAAACCCGCTCAGCGAAACGGTAAGTGTCGGAGCAAGAAACACAGCTGCAAGAACGTTAGTTACGGACCGCATAGTGCCAGCCTTCCCTCTGATAAACACGTTTCGCCGGCGCCAATCGTTGCTTGTCTAGTGCCACGATATCATTCGATTTGTGACACATGTTGTTTTTTGGATGTAGTTCTGTCGAGACTGCGTCATGCGCACCCTATGCCGTCAACGGCTGGAATGGGGACTATGCAAGGAAGTGTGTGACTGGCCTGGTTCGCTGACTGGTTGTCGGCACGGCAGGTGGGCATGAGAAATGCCTGTTGCAACACTGGTGCCTGTGGCATCGAAAACAAAGAAAACGCAGGATGAAGATCGAAGTGCGGAGATGGATGCTGCGGTGGAGTTGGTCCGTCAGGCTATTGGGGGCCTTGACCCTCGATCGTGGACACGGTGTCGTTTCGGTTATGCCGCTTCCGCGAGGGTAGCAGACGTGGTTGCCGTGTAGGCGATCTCGTAGGTGTTCGGTGCGATCTGGCCGATCGCGGAGTGCCGCCTTCGGGTGTTGTAGCGGTTCGCCCACCGGAACACGGCCCGGTAGGCGGTGGCCTGGTCCGGGAACGCGGACGCGCCTTCGAGGAGCTCGCGCTTGAGCGTGGCGTTGACGCTCTCCGCCAAGGAGTTGTCGGCGCTCGTGCCCACCGCCCCCATGGACTGGGTCACCTTGAGCTGCTCGCAGAGCGCGGCGTAAGCCTTCGACGTATAGACGCTTCCGTGGTCGCTGTGGAACACCGCCCCGGCCAATGACCCACGGTCGCGATGCGCGGCACGGAGGGCGTCCTCGACGAGTTCAGTGCGCATGTGGTCGGCGACCTGCCAGCCCGCGAGCTTCCGGGAGCCGAGGTCGATACAGGTCGGTAGGATGCCGCGAACCCGTGGGATCATTCCCCCCAGCGATGCGCCCGTGGTTCTACAAGGCGATTTCCACTAACGTCGTCTCAATTGCTAACTCCGCGTCCTCCACCGCTCTCACTGCCCGCCCCGGGGCCGCCGCGAGCCAGGCGTAGAACGACGACCTGGCGACCTCGACGACCTCACACAACCGCTTCACGCCGTAGGCGTCCTTGTGGTCCTCGACGAACTGGAAGCGGTTCACCAGTTCGTCTCCCCCGCGAAATACTTCGCCGCCTGACGGAGGATATCCCGCTCCGTCTCAAGCTTGACCCGCTCCGCCTTCGACTCGGCCAGTTCGGCTTCCAGCCGCACAATCCTCGCCGACTGCGACTCCGGCCGACCCGCCGGCGGTGCCACTGTCAACTTCGTCGTCGTCCCGGAGCCCAGCCGCTCAACCCACTCCTTCAACGCGCCCCGGGAGATCCCCAGGTCCGCCGCGATGCCCTTCAGCGTCGCCCCCGGCGTGGACTCGTACAAGTCCACCGCCCGCTGCCGGAACTCGTCCGTGTAGTTCTTCCTTGCCATCCCTAGATTCTCGCTTCCCCAGCCCAGTGCTGGAATCAGCGTGTCCAAGATCAGGGGTCAAGTCCCGGCGTACTACTCTTCGTCGCCGGTCTAACGATCTGCACTTTCTCCCCATCCATGCAGATCTTTGTGTTGGGGAGGGCAATACAGGGATTCGGCGGCGGTCTCTCTATGGTTCCGCTCTACACCATCATCGGCAACCACGTACACCCGCTTCGACAACCACCATTCTTCGCCGCTTTCGCGGCCGCCTGGGTCCTGCCTGCGCTAATCGGTCCGGGAATTGCGGGCCTGGTTGTTCAGTATGAGAGCTGGCGGTGGATTTTTGGTTTTGTCCCTGTCGTCTTCCTGATCGCGTTTCCGGTTCTGGTCAAAGTCACGGCCGCGCTTCCCCGGACAGAACCAGCGGACTCAGATGGTTCAACTAAGCGCAGAGTGTTACTTGCGGTCGGCGCCGGCGTATCGGTGGCGCTTCTCCAGGTGATGTCCGGGACAGAGCCAGACGAGTTCACCCCCTTGATCCTCCTCATAATCGCGGTATCGGCGATCCTCACTTTCGTGTTCATGAAGCCGCTACTCCCCGCGGGAACCTTCACCGCAAAACGAGGGCTCCCCTCCACCGTCCTACTGCGCGGACTGGCCAACGGGACTTTTATCGGGGTAGAGACCTTTCTCCCGCTCTTACTTCAACTGGTACACGGGTGGGATCCCGCCAGCGCCGGCCTCGTGCTAACAGTTGGTTCCATTACCTGGGCTATCGGATCAGCCGTTTCCGGGCGTATCACCGACCAAGCGAAGCGCGCGCAACTCCCAGTGATCGGCACGCTGGTGCAACTTGTCGGTACCGCGATCACCTTCGCAGGCGTGTTCGAGGGCGTACCCGGCGCAGCAATCATCATCGGCTGGACCATAACCGGACTTGGCATCGGCCTCATCTACCCCACCATGACTGTTCATGCGCTCGCCATGACCAAGACACGAAACAAAGGGAAGACCTCATCCGCTCTGCAGATGGCCGACACTCTTGGCGGCGCATTCTGTGTGGCAGCAGCGGGAATCGCCTACGCCCTGGTACTACCGAGCCTATCCCCCGCCTTCGCGGCCGCAGTCGGACTGATGGTTGTCCTCCTGGTGATGGCAATGCCAATTGCCAGGCGGATCAGTCCGGTCCCAGACTCCGACGAGGCACTCCAGTTACAACAGACCCAACAACTGTAAGAGGAGACGACAGCGTCGCGAAATGTATACGTTGGGAACCGATGCGGCCGTGGGGTACCTACCCCAGACGCAGTTTGGTTCCCAACGTAAACACTTCAGGGCTGTGGAGGGCGTGCACGCCCAGTCGCTTAGAAAAGTACTAAGAATGTCATCCAACACAGGACAACGGCTCCTTCAGGGGCGGAAGCTACTCAAAAACAATGAGAAACGTCCAGAACCTGCCGAACCTCGTGAAACTGCACGTTCTACACCTAGAACTTCTCGATTGCCTCAGCGCCCTCCCCGCTACAACCGCCACATTACCAAGCCTATGCTTGAAGCAATGGCGTCGGAGTATCGTGCTGGGGCTACTGCGGTTGATCTATCCAAGAAATATGGATTCCACCGGGTGACGATCATGAATCATCTAGAAACCGTAGGTATCAAGCCCAGAGCGATGAAACCAACCGAAGCTGAAGTTAGTCACTGGCGAAAACTCCACGCAGATGGATTAAGCGGTTCGAAAATAGCTGAGCAGGTCGGATGGAGTCCATCGACAGTGCGTAGGTACGTTCGCGCCACTACCTCCCCACGCCAGTGATTAAGGCTCGGGTACTACTGGAAATTGCTTCCAGAAAAATTGTTCTTGGTGCAAGCCAGGCGCGACAGCGTACCTGACCACGCCCTATTATATGTGACGTAGCTCACTTTGTCGAGTGTTTTCTAAAGGCCTAGGTCCAGCACCCCAGTAGCCTGAAGCAGACGGATTGCGTGCGTCCAGGACACGGCCTTGCACGTGTTCACGCTTATGGAGGTGCACCATCGCTAAATCAGTGGAAGGCCTCGAGCCCTCGCGACCCGGACAAACAAAGGCCCTGACGGAAGCGTCCAAGCGCTGGATGCAAAAGGCCATCGCGGCTTGGCACGAAGATGACTGGGAAGCAGTCTGCCTAATGGCACCGCAGTCGATCGAACTCCTTTCTAAGGCTGTTCTCTGGGAAGTAAATCCAGCGCTGCTCGCCCCCATGGGCGCGCAAGACGGTGAAGCTTCCCTACTCAAGCTGGTGCGCGGCGACCCGCTCTCCAGCAGCGGTATGAAAACAATCGGACTCGGAGCAGCTCTCAAGCGCCTGGCCACGTTGGACGACTCCTTTCCAATACCGAAAGCCCGCTACGCGCGAATCGCGGACGTTAGAAACGGGCTGGTCCACATTGCCCAGGGAGCAACGGAACCAAGAGCAATCCTCGTAGATTGCCTACGTGTCGCCGACTACTTGATTCCAAAGCTCTCAACTGACCGCAGCGACTTCTACGGCTCTGGGTTCAACACTGCGGAGGCACTGCTAATCCAGCATCAAGAATCCGTCGAAGCAACCGTGAAGCTGAAACGCGCCAAGTCCAGCAAGGAACTTGCGGATCTCAGAAGCAACCTAGACTCCTCAGAGTTCGAGGAGGTCGTCGCCATGCGTGAGAGCGAAAAGTTCAGCGTCGCCCAAGACCACTTCACGTCAGCAGATGCGACAAGCGTCGACCAAGACTGCCCAGAGTGTGGCTTCACCGGACGCCTCATTGGAACTCCTCAGGTTGAAGGAGCAGTTGACTGGGACGTCGAGAAGCTCGGCGATGGATCGTGGATTCCCGTACCGATGGGCTACTGGGAGATCTACTTTGACCCAAGCGCCTTCGCATGCCCGGTCTGTCGCTTGAAGCTCCTAGGCAGAGACGAACTCGCTGCCGCGCATCTGCCGTCAAGCACACTCGAGGTGGACCGCCCGGACCTGGATGACCCCGACTTCTCACTTGACGAACTTATCGAAGCCGAATCTCACTACGACGTCCACGGCGTCTAACGCTGCAAAGCGACCCCCAGCTTGTTGTAGTTTTCGCAACGATGACCTCTGGAGAGCGCCCCAAGATGGCTTTTCAGGTCTTGACTTCACACCCAAATGCTTCATAGTCAGTAGCAAAAGTGCTTGCGCTTACACCCAAGCAACAAACCGGTGAAACCGGGTCAAACAAAAATAACAAAAGCAAACAGGAGAAAGCAGGTGATGCAAAGAAAACAAACCCACAAACCAAAACCAAATGGTCTAAACCAAGGATTCACAATCATTGAGCTACTTATCGTCATCGTGATCATTGCCATCTTGGTAGCAATAGTGACCGTTAGCTACAACGGAATCACAAGACAAGCCAAAATAGCCTCATTGAAGAGCGACCTGAAGAATGCCTCAACTCAGATTGAACTGACCAATGCCAAGTCGGGCTCGTACCCAACGAGCGAGGCCGCCATCGACGGAGGTCTCAAGGCCTCGCCGAACAACACTCTAAGCTACGCAGGAAGCGAAAGTGCATTCTGTGTGACGGCCACGAACTCTCAGGCGAACCTAACATTCAGTATCACGCAGGATGGCACGATCAGTGAGGGTGCGTGTCCTCTGCAGTTCTTCACTTCAGCTAGTTGCCCTAGCGAAAGAACGCTCGCCGTGGATGCTAGGGATAACCGTACCTACTGGATTCAGAAGCTAGCTGACGGCAACTGCTGGATGCTAACCAACCTGGCCTACGGAAGCGGGGGCAACAACATCTATGGCGATACAAAAGAGATATCAAATGGTACAGCAGACACCGTCGGAACCAATATTGAAGCCAAATACTATGTACACCCAAACGCAAACTTCACCGCCTACCCTAAACCCCCGTCAGTCGCCATGGATGGGGGTATGAGCACCTCAACTAGACAGTACGGATACTTATATAACTGGTGCGCCGCTATGGGTAACCAACAAGGAACGAGTGCCTGTACGAGCTCTACCACGCCAGCTGCAAATACCGCCATATCCATTTGTCCCGCAGGTTGGCGCTTACCCACAGGGCAAGGAGGTTCTCCAGTCAACGAATTCAAAGCACTGAACGATGCCGTAAACGGTGGCCTAACTAGTACGGATGCGGGACTAAGAGGAATATGGCTGGGACAATATAGCGGTAGCTGGTATGGCGGAAGCTTCAGTAACTCAGATTTAGGGTATTATTGGACTTCCAGAAAGGTGGCTGGGAGCACCGCTTATAGCTTGAGCTTCCGCAGTACTGGCATCATCGGATTAGGTAGCAATAACAGTAGTTCGGAAGGCGGACTAGCAGTTCGTTGCGTATCAAATCAATAAATCGATCCACGGATTGACAGCGGCCATGGGACTTTTGTGCTGAGGCGCACGTCACATGGGCTTACTGTCCGTACCCCAAGAGTCGTAGCTTGGTCCATCTGATGCCGGTGGCGATGCAGGCTTCTGGATTCGCACACTAACTGGCACCGGAAAGTCCACGCCCATCAGAATCGCTTCACCAGGTACCAATCCCGGGAGTAGTTTCGTTGCCGAATGGTCGAGTTCAGCTGCTGCCTGCTCCACTCTTTGACGGTCGCGGCTATCGGCCAAGCGGTGAACAATAGTCATGCCAACCTGACTGAGAACGCCTGCAGGGAGATCACCAGGCCGCTGCGTGGCCATACATACAGTCAACCCATACTTACGACCCTCTTTGGCAATCGCATCGAAAGCGTTTAAGTGCGTGCTGGAAAGTTCGTCCCCCACTGTCACGTCGAAGAACTGATGAGCCTCGTCTAAGGCCACCACGAGTGGTCCCGTTTGGAAGGATCCCGCCCTGGCCCAACTAAGAAGAGTCTGTCCGAGAATATTTACAACGATCTCCCGCAGGTGATTGGCGAATGTCAGATTCCTCAGGGATACGCGAAGGATATGGCTGTCCGAGTTCTGAACCCAGTTGAACATTTCGCCTACAACGTTGGTCGTTCCAGGTTGTGGGTCGATTACATTCATAATTTCTGGTGTTTGGAGCAAGTCGTTGATACGGCTAATCAGAGAAGAGACATAACCGACCTCGGTGTCATTGGATTTCCCAAACAAGTGGCTATTCTGCCCGAACCCCGTCGGCCAGATACACTCACACTGCACTTGTTCCGCAAGCGCCCTGATATTGAACGGAGCGAACGGATGCTCTATCGCTTTGGTGTACCTTGATGTCGCAGTTTGGTACTCCGCCATTGGTTTCCCGGCCTTAATGATGGGACCGTTCGTAACCGCGAATTGCTGGTGCGCAGGATCTCGATTCTGATCAGAATACACCGCATGAGCCAAGCGTAATGTTCGCACTGCTTCACGGAGTTTCGGCAGTTGAGCGCCTGAGGACGGGCTTAGGAAAGCGTTGCGATCTGTCTCCCGCATCATGTAATGCGGAATACCCACGAGTTTGGTGTTAGATGGCTCGTTGGCCGTGGACCCGAAGGCCAAGTGCGTTGCACGATCCCCAAGGGTTCGAAATTCCCCTGTTGCATCGATCAGAATCATTTTTCCCTTTAGCGATGAAACGCTCTCGGCGATATGGCCAAGAGTCCAGCTCTTGCCCGAGCCGGTCGCTCCGACTATCGCCATGTGTCGACCGAACAGACGAGACAATGGCACATCCACAGGAATAGAGTCATCGAGAGACAACCGTCCCAGACGGAGGGTGCGAATGCTCGGATCAGGAAGTGCGCCAATGATTGCTAGGACAACCTCTGAGCTGGCCGCGAAGACAACGTCCCCTATTCTTGGATACCTAGCGATTCCCCTTTCAGCGCGCCCATTGAGCTCAAGCGTAGAAAGTAGCTGTACGCGCCCTTCAGCCGAGATCCTTGTGTACGGTTCATCCGCAAGTGTTTCGGCTCGTCCGGCTGGCACCCCAACCCGCAACATGCGCCCGAACACTGCGACGCCGCCGACGTCTATAACGACAAACTCACCAACCTCGCCTCTGCCGAGCTTCTCCCCATAGTGAGCTCGAGGAAGCTGATTGGCTGCCGACAGCGCCACGTCAACAAACGACCCATCAACCTGGTGAACGCGCCCGATCTGGCGGTCGGGACTAAACGGGTGCGCCTCCATCACGGCCTCCGACCGGGAGTAGAGAACCGTTCGGCATGAACCTCTCGTTCCTCACGAGGAGGTACGTCCGGGAGCAACTCGACAAGTTGATCGAACGTTGCCTCCAGCAAGGTCAGTCGCCTGTCTCCCTTCATGATCAACTGCTCGATCTCCTTGAAGGTTCCCGAGGCTCCGGAAGTACGAATTCCGGGAGAGACAAAGGCTGCACGAAGTCCTATGTTGGCGCGGAGTGCTGCTTTGATGGGAGCAGTCAGATGGTCGTCGTTGAAACCGAACCCCACCACGAGCAGCCCAACGTCTGGCTGCCGTAGAGCCATTTGAAATCGCGACATGAACTCCAGATATGGCTGCTGGTAGGACAATTGGTATTTGGTAGCTGATGGGTAGATCAGCACGGGATTATCTGGCTTCATGGAGCCGCAAACCTTCTGGACCTCCTCGTCCTCGAGGTTCCAGTTGACTGATCCATGAAGCTTCAGGAGATGGAAGACGCTCGGGTCCAAAGTGAGTGGCTCGTGCGGACGGCGCTGCACGTAATCCAGATCGAACGAGCCACCGTCGAATGTCTCTCCCCCAAACCCAAACCCGTCGATGACATTAAAACGGGCATTCTTGGCCGCAGCCTCAAAGGCCAAGTCGTAATTGGTTGTGAAAACCTGGGCACGCTGAAGGCGGGTAGACCGCCTCGCCACCTTCCGAAGGAAGAGTTCGTGACTGACTAGGTCAGTGTTTCTATCGACAAAGCTGCATTTGGTCCAGATGATGCCCTCTGCTTCAGAAACGAACTCACTCAGGGCCGTGTTGACAGGATCAAGAGCTAGTCTGGCTTGAGCGTCGGACAAGACATGCTCGAGATTCTTCGAAGCCACCGGTCCGGGAGTGAGAGTCTCCTCGACTTTGCCAAAAGATTGAAGCATATAGACATCAGTCCAAAGGTCACCCATGCTTGGTGCTAGGCGTTTCCCCTTGTTATCAACAATGCCTAATGAAGTCCCAGAACCCGCTAGAACCACAAGGCTCTCACAATTAGTTATGGATGACAGCTCCTCCGTAAGTGAGGTCAGAGCTGCCTCTCGACGAGCCTTCTCGTCTTCGTTATTCGGCGAAATGCTATCGATCTCTTGCCAGCCCCTAGCGAAACCACCAAGAACTGCTCGGTCACCCACACCCACCGCTCCTCCTCAGGATCTAAGCAATACGTCGACTCCACAGATGAAGCAGCTGCGATTTCCCATTCGCTCCACAAAGCACTCAAACAACGCCTCACTTTTCATGTGCCAATGGCACCACATGGAGCTAGACGTCAACGCGAATTGGGCAGACCATCTAACCACCGTGACCTAGAGTGAATTAGCACTAGCGATAGCAAAGTGAGACTCACAAAGCTCTATGTCCTATGCCAACAACCACCAATCTACACGCACGTCACCGCTTCCGCTTCATGTGGACCCGAAGATATTCTCCCTCCGAGTTGACGGACGCAACCGTCCCGAGTGTCTTGAGTTTCTCAAAGAGCTCCTGGTTCGACTGAGTATCTGCAAACTTGGGGCTCGCGTGGCCTATGACCGTCAATTTCGCATAGTTACCACCGAGGTACTGCAAGATCGGGAACAGCTCACCTTGGTCGATGTCCTCTAGGTGAGTGCTCAGCAGTGGCACAACGACTTCAGGATGTTTACCAGCTCTCGCAAGTCGCCGAACCACTGTAAGTGGCACGTCAAAATTATGTGATTCCGCGTATTTTCCAATCTCAGCTAAGCCCGCGTCTCCGGAAGCTGACAGGTATAACTCAACGCCATCGACTACCCGCTCCTTAACCACATCGCTGACTCTCTGACTTTCAAAGAGATTCGCCAAATCGGTGCCTACCAGTGCGGGAGTCATGTACTCGTGGAACTTCCTCGACTTGGATATGTATGCCTCCCGACTAGACCAGTCGAGGCCCAGCAAGCGCTTGTAGCTAGCTTCGTCATCTTCGATCTGGTCCTCCTCCAAGAGAAGTGCGTAGAGGTAACCATTCTCAAGAGGAATGCTCCCGACTGGAATCCAATCATCTAGCGCCAGGCTCTCTACTAGATCCACGCGGACATCCGCTTCAGGTAGCGTGGTGCTGGCATTAAGAATTATGGCTGCCAGTGCCGTTTTTCCTTCTTCATCTAGTCCGTCTATCTCGCTAAGTGTCTTGTTGGCTTTGAGCAGCGTGGCGATGGACTGGTCTAGAAATCCGACTTTTTCGATGTATTTATCGACATTTTCGGCAGTGGTGAGGAACCGCTTTTCAAAGGCTAGAGGCTCCCACACCTCTTGAGGAACGTCTTCCAAACTCTCAATGACGCAATCAGGAGATGCGTTAGCGATCATTCGCTGGACGTGCTCCAAGTCGGCCTTGCCCAACACCTCGCCTATTGCAGATGCATACTCGTCAGGGCGACGAACGGTCGGCGACAAGCCCTGAATGGTGTTCAGGTACTCCTCAAGACTTAGAACCAAATAGGTGAACGCATCTGGTCGCGCATCCTTGATCGTGTCCAGCGCCAGGTCCTCTTCGTCCCCCGAGATAACCTTCAAATTGTCAGCGTTAATGTCAAAGAGTCCCCTTTCGATGAACGCTGACTGCACATTGGTCCCGAGGAGCCTAAGCTCAGCAGCCTTGAAAGTCCCTTCTTCAAGCCAGGAAGCGATTCTCTTCGCTTGGGTTTTGCTTGTCGAGTCAGACGTCATAACCTCTAGCTCAGCGTAGTGGTCTTTTAGATAGTCATCGATCTCGTCATAGTCCATATCGTCCGCGAAGTTACTTAGAGCAACTCCCACCAACTTCAGCCGGGTCGAGTCATCAAGTTTGGCTGTTGAAACTAGGTACGAAGTCACTCCCTCGGAGACCTTTGTCAGGCGTTCTATAAGCTCTTCGGAACGGCTCCCATTATCCAGATAAGCCTGCAACATCTTAAGTTGCTCATCTTTGTAGACACCAAAGGAACGGATCATAGCGTCTGCCTTAGATAGGTCCTTCCTTAGGAGGTAATCAAGGATGTGGATGTTGTAGTAGACCGACTCCCTCATGGCATCATCGGGCTTTCCCTTTATCAGGGCAGCCACGTCGGCTGGGCTGAGCTCGAAATACTCGTCCATAAGATTGCGCTTTATGTGATGAATAGTGAAGTTCGTAGCAGCAGGCCCAAATGTCGTGCCATGGAACATGGACGTGTATAGCGTAAAGTTGCTGTCAATATAGCCTGCCCTAACGAGGTTGTGAGCTAGCCCTTTCGCCTCCAAGACATCCTCGGCGACTGCAGCGAGGGACTGGGACTCGCCATCATAGCTAACCTTGAACGTCTCCTCCTTTATCAGGTCTCCCATGTCGGCGCTCTTGAGGAAGTCCAGGTCATTCTGCTTTTCACGAATTCTCGAACGTACGCGCGCGCGTTCTTCTTCGTGCCACACTGCACGATCGATCGTGACCCCCAGTGCGGCCTCAATACTGTCCCAGCCAAACGTGAGTTGGCCCCCTCGATAAGCGGCATTCCTCCATGTCAAGCTCGTGTCTTCAGGGGCGCTAATTAGCGCTGCCCAAAACTCTCTGGTCGTCAATGCCCCTTCATCATAGAGAACACCTTTCACGATGAAATCAGGGGTGCCCCAAGCGTACGGCACCTGTCGCGTGGAACGCTTTATATATTCGAGCAACGTAGCACCAGATCGAGCACTCCAGCCCGCATCGGGTCGAACCGAACGTAGGTCGTCACGAAGCCCCCGTATTTCATCTTGGATCGACCGGGTGTTCTCGCGAATCAGTTCCCTTTGCTTCTCGTAGAGCTTGTCAAGATTGCTTTGCTGGTATCGAATGGATTCAAAGTCCGCCAGATGCGTGCTCTTGTAGATCATCATCGCGAAAAGCTGGGGATCTTTCAGTTCAAGCCTCTCTCCGTCCCCAGAGAAAATCCGCTCCCTAAAGACGACAAACTCATTACGAATATTTGTAAGCAGACGCATTTCGGGGATGGTTTGAACAGCTATGTCAAGCAATCCCTCGAAACTAAGGGTCTCGTCATCCTTGTAGTCGACATCTTTCAACACTCGGAGTGTTAGGTCTCCTGCGCTCTGGTGGCTTATGAACGGAACGACTGGGATGACCAGGTCGAAGAACTTGGTGCGGTTGGCTCTGATGGCTTCTATCTGGGCTGGATCCTTCAGGTCTTTGACGGCTTGATCAGAATCACGGTCTTGCTTCTCTAGGCTCTTGTGGTCAAAGATACTGTCCCGCGTCGCGTAGATGAATCGAACTGGGTCATCGCGACTTCTTAGCTTGGGGGAGGCGTTAATCAGGATGTTAAGTTCACGAAGAGTCTCGAAGATTCGAGCGTCGTCAAATCTATCAATATCCTCAAAAACAACTATATTCCGCTTTTTGTGAGCTTGGAAAAAGTAAACAATTTCGTCGAGATACTGGTCAAAATACGAGGCGACACCATCTCCGAGGGTGACAGTGGCTGGACCAGTTGAGAACTGCTTGATGTGGATCCGTCCGAAAGTTAGGTATTGAAGCAGACTCGAGCCAAGTAATGTGATGACGAAAAACCAGAATGGAAGCCAGTTGCCGAGGTCTACGAACGGCGCAGCAGCTACCGCAAGCTTTTCCATCCAGCCTGTTATTACAAACAAGATCGTCAAGACAACTGCTGAGATCAGAGATATCCCCGCCACTCTCCAGAATCTCAGAGGCTCAATTCTTCTGAACCTAGAGGCTGGCATCTTGGAGGGGTCTTCGCGGTACAGGAGTTGCTTAACGATCTCTTGTTGAATCTGGTTCGTTTTACTGTCAGTACGACCGTCAAGTGACGTCCCGGCCTCACCTTTCTTGATCGGGGCCAGCGTAGGCAAAGAGAGCATCACTGCTCGTTTGGGATACTCTTTCAGCAGCCCGTCGAGGATACTGCTCTTACCCACGCCATAGCTGCCCGATAGGGCAATGTTTCGGACGCGCTTATCCTTGTCCTGGTCGATTACCTTCCGCAGCGTGTCAACATAGACCTTATGCTCTCCCTCTTTATATTCGGGCGTAAGCAAAAGCAGGTTCCAACCTGAACCTTCAGCAGAGTCATCTTCAGTGCTGCGAGGCTCCGTCATTCCAGATTCCATTCCTCATCCGCCAGTGGCGCTCCGTTGAGTTCGTCTCTACGGAGCCTCCAATCAGGGAGGTACTCGTCCATCAGCTCAGTAAACCTTGCGTTATGTCCGCGTTCAAGCAGATGAATCAGTTCGTGAACAACGATGTATTCGAGGGAGCGCGGGTCTTTCTTGGCGAGTTCTGGATTCACGGCAATCGTTGCCGACTCAGGGATACAGCTCCCCCACTTAGTTTTCATGCGTCTTACTACGACCTTATCGGCTTCGACACCGATAACTGATTGCCACTTTTCGACTAGGTCAGGCAGCACGGCCTTTAGTTCTCTGCGGTACCAGCGGTCGAGTGCAGCCCGCTTACCGTCAGCGTTCGCGGTTTCAGGTGCGATAAGCCAAAGCGTCTTGCCTTTTACTCTCACCTGATAGCGGCCTGATGTTTCCGAAGCATTCAAGCGGTAGCGCTGCCCCCAGACATAGTGAGTCTCCCCGGTTTGCATTTCGCGCTTGGTCTGGCGTTCGGCATGTTGTAGACGGTTTCGTTGATCCTTGATCCAAGAGAGTCGCTCAATAATCGCTAGCCGGATCGTGTCCTCACTGATGCTTTTTGGAGCTGCAACCCTGATTCTTCCTGCTGGCGGGTAGACGGAGATATGTAGGTTCTTGATGTCCTTATAGAAGACATCAACTCCGAGTCCGGAAACGGTCAAAATGGCGTTAGCGGTACTCATCGTGCTCCTTGAGAAGATTCACGAGATCATCGAGCTGTTCGTTAGAGAACTCGTTGGGAAGCTCGCGGCGCAGGACTCGTTTCAAAGCCCGCTCCTTCATTGGATTGCCAACCCAACCGTGGTCTTTGTTGCTCTGGATGAAATCAGAGATGTGCTCAAGCTGAGCTTCGTAGCCCTCGGGCCAGTCAAAATCAGCGAAGGCGCGCTGGGCAGGACTGGTCACCCATGCCGGGTAGACCCTGTCAGACTCCTTGTTGCCTACCTTGGTTGTTAGATCTAGGAGATCCTGCAGGTAGTCGGCATACTCGTCGGCCTGTTCGCGTCGCTTCTCGATGATCGCGTCAAGCAGGGCTGACATTTGGTCGTAATACTTGGGATTGAGCGCTCGCTCATCAACGATGGTCTTACGGACGTTGTTGATAATCGTTTCGGCGACGGCTTCCTTGTTGTCCTTGATGCCTTTGGGAAGAGTATCGATTGCTTCGTCGCCGCGCTCGACGATCAGCTCAACGAGCCCCTTCTGGAGGGTTGCAACGTTCTCCGACGGTTCGGCCAGGATGTAGGTGTCAAGCAGGGAGCGCATGCCGGCCTCGAACTGCTTCATGTCAATGTTCTCGCCCGCGCCACGCTCCACTTCATTGCGAACGGCAACGAAGTGCGCCACTTCTTTCTTGATTGAAAGTGCTTCGGAGGCGCTGTAGCCAGCTTCTTCCATGTCGTTGGCGAGTGTCGCGTAGGAGCGAACCAACGATGCAACAGATTTGTAGAGCTGGATACGTTTCGGTTCGTTCTCTTTGATTTGCTCAGCGTCACCCGGCACCTTGGAAACGAAGTAGTGCTGGTACTCAACAGTGCCCTTGGGTGGCGCAACTGGCTCACAGAGTGCCCGAACTTTTTCTAGAGCTTCGTCTAGGTCTTTGCGATCCTGCTCGGTTCTGTCTTTCAAAAGACCGTCGATGTCCTCTTTGGCGTAGCCGTCCAGGGCTCCAGCGGTGTAGTCGTGAATGGCTTTATCTAGGGATTTGAAGAGGTCGCGGTAGTCGACAACATAGCCATAGGTCTTGTCCTCCCCATCGAGGCGGTTGACTCGGCAGATGGCCTGGAACAGACCGTGATCCTGCATCGACTTATCTATATAAAGGTAGGTGGCACTTGGGGCGTCAAACCCGGTCAGGAGCTTGTCGACGACAATCAGCAGGCGCATCTGACCCGGCTCTTTAACGAAGCGACGCTTGACCTCGGTCTCGAACTCATCGATTCGTAAAACTGCTTTATCAGCTGGCTCCTGGAAATAGTCCGACAGCATTTGGCGGTAGATGTCGTACTTCATCAGTTCTTCATTAGCACCGGCTCCCGCATCTTCTTTGGAGATCGCAGTAGCGCTCGGCACGTAGCTGGAGACAATCGCGACCTTGTCCTTGAACCCAGCCTGAGCGAACATCTCGTAGAACTTGCAGGCTTGATAGACGCTTTCGCTGACCAACATGGCGTTGCCGCGACCAGAAACCAGACGAGGTTCGCGCTCAAAGTCCATCAGGATGTCTTGAACAATCATGGAGGCGCGAGAGCGAGCCGAAACGACCTTCTGAATCGTTCCCCACTTCCGCTTCAACCGAGCTTTAGAAAGATCAGTCAGCCCCTTGGTCTTAACGTCGAACCATTTATCCACTGCCTCTCGGCCGACTAGTTGCTGGTCGATGTTACGAGCGGTGTAGCGCAGATCCAGGACGACACCATCGCGAACTGCCTCATCGAACTTGTAGGTGTGGATGAAGGAGCCGAACGTCTCGATGCTCGTCATCTTGTCCGCCTTAAGAAGCGGAGTGCCGGTGAAACCAATGAACATGGCGTTCGGCAGAAGGGTTGTCATTGCCTTATGGAGCTTGCCACTCTGGGTGCGATGAGCCTCGTCAACAAAGACAAAGAGATTTCCTTTCGCCTTCCAGTCTGCTGGAATGCTCGAACCGAGCTCAGCAATAAAGGCATCCGTCTCGCCATCATCCGACTCATCATCTCGCTCCGCAGCGCGAAACTTATGAACTAAAGATGCCACCAGCCAAGGTTGACTCTTGCCAAGAGTTTCAATCAGGTCAGCGCCGGAAGAGGCTCGGTAGATCGACTCGTTGACGCCGCCGAAGACCTCTTCAATCTGATCGTCCAGTTCGGTACGGTCAGTGATGATTAGGACGCGGGCATCGTCTTGGTTCTCTCGAATCCACTTGGCAAGCCAAACCATCGTCAGGCTCTTGCCGGAACCCTGCGTGTGCCAAATGATTCCGCCATCGTGGGACCTAACCCGTTCCTGGGCGGCTTTCACTCCGAAGTACTGGTTGTGGCGGGCAACCTTCTTGACGCCAGAATCAAAAACAATGAAATCGTGGATTAGTTCAAGGAAGCGCTCCTTAGAGCACATCTGCAGTAGCGCTTGATCAAGAGGGTTCGGCTCATCGCCTGGTTCGCGCCACTCCAGCCAGTACTTCTCCGGTGTATCGATGACGCCATAACGCAGACCTTCAACATCGTTGCCTGCGAAGAGGAGCTGGACAGTGGTGAAGAACGGACGGACAAAGTGTTGCTTCTGGTTGCCAATGTTCTGGCGGATGCCCTCACTGACGCTAACCCAAGAGCGCTTCAACTCAGTGACCCCAAGAGCCATGCCGTTGACGTAGATGACGACGTCTGGGCGCTTGGTGTGCTCACCCTTGATCGTCACCTCTTCAGCCACCATGAAATGGTTCGCTCCAGGATTGCTCCAGTCGATAGGCCAGACGGTCTCTGTGGTCTCGCCAACGTCACGCTTGATCTTCACGCCATAGCGAAGCAACTCGTAGAACTTGCGGTTGGCATCGTAGAGGTTCTGTCCCGCACCCAAAGAAGCAGCCGCTGTTAGCTGCTTGACGGCTCGGCGAACCAGTTCATCGTCGTAACCACGAGCCTTGAGGTTCTGTTCCAAGACCGGGACGTCGATGTTCCGGTTGTCCCAGTCCTCCCGATTTCCGCCATAGTCATAAGCAAGGCGCGACGGGTCACGAAAGAGGTCGACAGCGCGATTTTGAGTCTTGCGTTCAATCTGGCCGACGTCACTCATGAAGCCACCTCCGGAACCAGCCGAGTCCGACCCGTCAACAGCTCCTGCATCATGCCTTCTTTGATCGCACGAGCAGACTCAAGCTGACGCTCCAGAGCCGAGATCTCCTTATCGGCATCAAGCAAAACCTCAGCGATAGCTTGCTGCTCAACAACACCCGGAAGAGAAAGAGTCATCTTCTCGACATCGCTGTGAGAAAGATGCTTTACCGTGGTCGCTCCGGTCGAAGCTTGTAGCTCCTTCAACGGGGACCAGAGTGCATAGGCAAGATAAGCTGAACTAACCTGAGAAGAGGCTCTGAGCCGACCGACTCGTTGGTTTAGTAATGCGCCTTCGGAACGCCATATCACCGGCTCAAAGTCCCCATCCATACCGACCAGAACGTCGCCGCTTCGCAAGACATAATCTGCAGAGTATGGCCCCTCGTAAAAAGTGATCGAGTCGTCCGCGCGCAAATCTCTATTGCGGACAAGGCGCACTCCTCGTGGCGTCGTTGCGAAATATCTTGATTCAAATGGAAAGCCAGCCTGAAACTTCAGAACACTACCCAGCTGGGTATCAACCCACTCCCCTGCGAAACCTGGCAAGCGCGTTCTACCGGACAACAACTCCTGCATCAGACCCTGCTTGATATCACGTTGCTTTCGGAGAACCGCATCCAAGCTAGAGATAAGATCGTCTGTCTCCCAGAGAGTCGTTCCAATGCGTTTCTGCTCTTCTTTGGAAGCAGGTATCCGGACTTCAAACTCACGCACAATGTCCGAGTTGATATTGGTCTGCGAGCCTGACTGCCCTGCTTCTCGGAGCAAATGCTCAGACGATTTCAGTAGGTAGAGCAAGAATTGCTGATCGGCCTGGAGCCTTTGGAGACTTACAAACCCGTCGTGGATGCATGACTGAACAGCTGTAATCACCGGGACTCCGACGGTTGCGGCGATACTCATAATGAGAGTGCCAGGCTCCAAGTATCTGCTTCTCACTACTCCGTCTGGAGACAGCGCCTGCGTAGTTGACGTCAACAACCTTCCGTCTGACCGATTCACGTCAGCTATCCGTACCCAGCGAACCTCACTACTGGCGTCGAACCATCTCGGCGAGGCGATCGGGCGAGGCGACGCTCCGCGCCTGACCGTAGCTAAGTCCCCTAGGGTAGTCTCGATCCAGCGGCTATTACTCATTGTCGAATCCCATCCTGCCCAAATGCATCAAGACTTTGCCGGTTAGAGACTCGACATCAGCTCGAAGCTGGTTGAGCGTCGATTCGTACCGAGTAGCAAGTCGCTCTAACCGCGCGGTGAACCGTCGAAGCGTCCCGGCTGTCTCGGACTGAATTGCGGTTTCGACTGCATACGACCACTTGTCATCAATGACCAACGATTGGATCTCGTCCGTCGTTAGCTGGCCATATTTGGCCAATACGCGCTCGTCGAGCTCTGTTTGTGCTGTCTTGAGATTCCGCTTCGTAGCCGCCTGATCTGTAAAGAGCAGAAGAACGGTGTTCAGCGCTGTGATCTCGTCTTGTCCTGCACCGTCAGCCTTTGCCACTTTCAGCCGGTCTTGGATGGATTTCTTCGTTATCTTCTCGTCGACAATTGCTTCCCAAAGGAGTCCGTCCTCGATTGAGTTTTCCTCGATGAACTCCTCGAGCTGCTGAGACACCACCTCTACCCGCGATTGAAGTTCATCAACCCGGTCTTGCTCGTTGCTGAAGAAGCGCTTGACCAGGAGTGTTGGTGGAATGAGGTCCATAACCCATCGTCTGGCCTTGGCTCCGGAGCCAAGGATAAGGTCAGCATCCTCGTACTTAGTCTTGTTGCTCCTGTCTTTCCATGTTCGCGCAACGCGAGGTGTGGCTGCTTCGTTCCATCCCTCGCCGACGATGAGCGTGACATCGTCATGCATCGTGGTGTTCCAGTAACTCATAAGTTGTTCGTAGACGGCGTACTCGTCGAGAAGCCTGTGGGATCGGAACTGCTCAAGTAGTGACTCACTGAGTTCAGCGATCAATTCATTCGGTCGAGTCTGCGTCGAGATACCTTCAAGTAGGTGCCTGTTGCTGTCCCACCACGTTTTGACGAGGTCTGTGGTTCCAGCGACAACAGATTTGTATGGTTCGAACTCTGTTAGCGTCTTCTCAATGTCACTCTTGCTAACCCTGAGCTCCGAGTAGCCGTCCCTAAGCGGTGAAAATAGTTCTTCCCTAAGACCCGGAAAGGCCTCCCAATAAAGGTCTAGCGCGTCGAGATCTCGATTGGGAATCCCACCCTGTAGGTGAGCTCGTAGGTCTTGGACATCTTCGGGTTCAGATGTATCTATGTAGCGCGGAATGTTGAGGTTGCAGTCGTTCTTCGGATCTTCGATCTCGCTGAGAGGCACAAACCGGGAGTAGTGATCGATGCTCGCCTGCTTTGTGTAAGCATCGACGATCTTGTGCATGTCGCGAGGGCGAAGACGGTTCTTGTCGCCGTCTTTTTCGAAACCCTTCGACGCATCGATCATGAATATGCCAGAGCGGTCTTTGGCGTTCTTCTTGTCAAGCACGAGGATGCAGGCAGGGATGCCGGTGCCGTAGAAAAGGTTTGGTGGCAACCCTATGATCGCTTCGATATAACCACGCTTGACAAGCTCCTTCCGGATTCGTCCCTCAGCGTTTCCCCTGAATAAGATTCCGTGCGGCAGAATCACAGCGCCACGTCCGGTCGACTTGAGTGACTTGATCATGTGGAGCAAGAAGGCGTAGTCACCGTTCTTAGCTGGTGGTGTTGGAAACCCGTCGAATCGCCCGTAATCCTTCTTGACGCCGTTGGTCCAGGTCTTGACCGAGAAAGGCGGGTTAGCGACAAGGTAGTCAAAGGTCTTGAGGTTGTCGCCTGTTCGGAACTTGGGATCAGAGAGTGTGTTCCCTAGAGCGATCTCATGGGTCTCGTTGCCGTGGAGAATCATGTTCATGCGAGCGAGCGCCCAGGTCGCGTTGTCGTTCTCTTGCCCGTAGATGGACAGACCATTCGGTGCTGCGTCAGCCACCTTGATCAGTAATGAACCAGAGCCGCAGGTTGGATCGTAAACAGTAGTGGATTTCGGAGTGCCTGCCGGAATCTTGAGTAGCTGCGCCATTACTCTCGAAACTTCTGCAGGAGTGTAGAACTGTCCCTTGCTCTTACCGGACTGGGTGGCGAAGTGGCGCATCAGGTATTCGTAGGCATCACCTAAGAGATCATCGCCTTGTGCGCCAGAACGGGAGAAATCGAGGTCTTGAAAGATGCCAATCAAGTTCGTCACGGTATCTTGTAGATCTTGACCTGAACCGAGTTTTGTCGGGTCATCAAAGTCCGCGTTGTTGATTACGCCTTGGAGTCCATTGGCTTCAGCGAGCTTACTAATGGCGACATTTACCTTCTCGCCAACATCTGGTTTTCCTTTTAGAGAGATCAAATGGTCGAAGGAGCCGTCTTCGGGAACCTCGATAAGAGAATATGGATCAGCCTTAGCCTTGTCCGACACATACTTAACAAAGAGGAGTGTAAGGACATAATCCTTGTATTGGCTGGCATCCATCGAGCCACGGAGCTCATCGGCGCTACTCCAAAGCGAACTGTAGAGATCAGATTTCTTGAGTGCCAATGTCACGCCACCACCCTCGTCAGCGCTTCTTGCGCCTTGTTCGTTCCCCGCTCGGTATGACTCATCGCGATATATTCTCCTTTGCGCGGCAGCGCAAGTTAGTGCTTGTCTTCATTGCTCTACCGTCTACAGTACCGGCGACCTCCGACACATAGGCGATTACTCAGTAACCGGGAGCTTGTGGCTCGAACCTGACGCTACTTTCTAGGTTCCATTATCGCACGAACGGCAATTTTCGTGAAGCATAGAGTGAGGCTAAAAGAGCAGGTCAGCATTTGTTTAGACGAATAGCTGGGGGTTAATCTGTTTCCCAGCGGAGCCGCCAAGCTGCTTCAAGCATTGCTAGATCATCGGAGATACTCCGTACGGCATCAACCGCATCCACGAGCTCAGCACGAGTCACCTTGATGTCGTGCTCCAACATCTGACGTTCATCGGGTTCTGGCTCCACAATATTCACCTTCCCAGCTCAAGCTTGCTCAAGCATCGCACTCGGCGCATTGACTGCTTCTAGCGCCATTTGTGCCTCTGATGGTAAGCCCATGACCGGTCAGTTAGACCCCATGGGTTCGACGTCTTCGGCATAGGCGGAGCGTTGTATGGTGTCCACTCGCCGTCGCCACTGTTTCTTTCTCGGTACATGGTTGTTTGCGCTTCGCTGAAGGACATTCCGACGTCTTCCATCAGGAACTTGAAGCGCTGCAGGGACTTCCAGGGCACACGATAATGGTGGCCACCATCCGTGTAGTAAATCCTCCCCAGGCTGTAGCAAAGCTGCTGGGCTTTCCAAATTTGGATGTCTAGTTCTTTAGCAACCCGCCGAGCACTTACCAGTAGCTTGGGAGGGTCTGGTGGTTCCCAGTGTTCGGCACGAATTGGCTTGTTCATCGCCACCACAGCTTTGAAACGCCCGGCTCGCGAGGCATCGAATCAACCCAAGCAAGCAGCGAACCGTAAACGACCCTATAGTTCATGGTGCCGCGTCCAATGAAAACCCGTTGAAGATCTCCGTCTTTGACAGCTTCGCGGATTGCTCCTTCCGTCAGACTGAGCATCCAAGCGGCTTCCTTTACCGTAATTAGGATCTTCTCGTCCCAAGGATCGACAGTCCCTCCGGTTAGGCGGTCACCTCGCGGTTTTCCTCCACGGCGGCGAGCCTCGGCTGGAGAAACGACTGTAAACTCGGGCTCCGGAACTGACTTGACCACTGCTTTTCGTCGACGCGTCCCAGCAGATTGCTTATCAGCTCCACCGCGAGGCAATGTCCTGCCCGAACGAGCCTTTTGTTGCGCTTTCTCGGCCCGTTCAGCGTCCTCCTTGGCCTTTGCCGCAAGCCTTTGCTGTTCGGCCTGCACGCGCGCAGCTGTGCGCTCACGCTCCAATCTGATTAAGTCGTGATCCGCCGCTTCTGGCCAAGCCTTGCCGCGTTCTGTCAGCGCAGCAGACCAAGTAGAACCCTGTCCAGATATTCGAACCAGACCACGGTTATGCAGTGCCCGTGCTGTGGTCTTATGCCCGAGCTCTTCTGGAAGGTAGACCCCTTCAGGACATCCATCCTTGATCCAATTCAAGACTTCTTGCTGTCTTTCGGTGAGCTTCATCGTGCTCTGAGCTGTATCGTTCATAGCCTCATCGCTACCTCTCCGAGACTCCCAAACCGTGGCTGTCTGCGGCCATGATGGCTGCGCACAGCGCAACTAGTCAAGTGAGGCAGTTTGTGAAGCTGTCGTTGTAGTTTTTGCAACGTCGACCCCATGACGAGACCGGAACTTCACCAAAAGCCTATTGACAGAAAAACCAAATGCTTCATAGTCAGTAGCAAAAGTGCTTGCGCTTACACCCAAGCAGTCAGCCGGTGAAACCGGGTCAAACAAAAATAACAAAAGCAAACAGGAGAAAGCAGGTGATGCAAAGAAAACAAACCCATAAACCAAGACCAAATGGTCTAAGCCAAGGATTCACAATCGTTGAGCTTCTGATCGTCATCGTGATCATTGCAATCCTGGTAGCAATAGTGACCGTTAGCTACAACGGGATCACAAGACAAGTCAAAATAGCCTCATTGAAGAGCGACCTGAAGAATGCCTCAACTCAGATTGAACTGACCAATGCCAAGTCTGGCTCTTACCCAACAAATGAGGGTCAGATTGATGGCGACATCAAGTCCTCACCAAACAACACCTTGAGCTACAAGGGGGGAGGCACCGCGTACTGTGTTACGGCTACCAATACCCAAGCTAACCTGTCCTTCAGCATTACCCACGACGGCGAGATCACGGAGGGGGATTGTCCGTTCATGTCTGGAGGACCCATGCAACTAGTCACCTCAGACAATTGTCCGACCACCAGGACCCTTGCCGTTGACGCCAGAGACAATCACACCTACTGGATCCAAAAACTAGCTGATGGCAAATGTTGGATGCTAACTAACCTGGCTTATGCAGGTGCTGGCGATAATACCTACGAGGATGTCATCCCAACTGGCGACGGAATAACCGGACTGCACGGTCCCGATAACGACGGCATAAGAACCTACACCGAAGCCAAATACTACATACCGCCGGACGCGAACCCAACAACTATCCCACAAACCCCCTCAGTCAATTCGGATGGTGGAGTTAGTGAATCAACCAGACAATTTGGCTACCTGTACAACTGGTGCGCGGCGATGGGGAACCAGCAGATACCGGCGCAGTCAATCAATTTGCCAATCTTAACAACGCAGTCAATAGCGCTAAGTGGTACACGGATACCGGCCTAATAGACAGCCCATGGCTCGGGCAGCGTGGTGGCTACTGGAATAACGGCTTCAGCTACCAGGGTGATTATGGCTACTACTGGGCTCCTTTTCAAGACAGCGGAATGTTCACAGCCAAGTATTTGAGCTTCGGCGCCAGCCACGTCTACCCGATCAATTATTCCATCAACAAGAGCTTCGGGCTTGCGGTTCGTTGCCTCTTGAAGTGATCAGGAAGATGGACCAAACCAGCCCGTGGCCCAGCCAAACGCAGTGTTCAAGGTGTTGCTCGGATTGGTTTGTCGCCCTTGCCACTGAAGGAAAGTAACAGATTCCAAGCACGCTTGTTCTTGAACAATTTTCGGTTTACTTCGCGACAATATCAATGGTTGCTAGGGTGCGGTAGGCCGTGAACTGGAGGCCGATGTCAGGGTCTGGCTGGCTACTATCAGCGAAGGTAACCGTTCTCATTGGGGCGTCTCGTCCTTCAATCGAAATGCTGTAAAAGACAGTTCCTGCGGTCACCTGCTGTGCATCACGCACGTCCTGGGGTAGTTCGATGTGCACGAGGTGCCGTGCCGATCGGTATTGCTGGTTGCTTGCTACGGTCGCCGGAACCTTCTCAAGGTCAACGCTGATCTTTTTCTCTTGGATCTCGTCGCTGTCGCGGGCGTGTTTCCAAAGACGAATTAGTGGTGCTGTTTCATCGAGGTTCTTGGTCGTTAGTTGGTAGATACTCAAGAAGAGCCCCTCGTCGAAGCCCCCATCGATCTCTATAGTGAGCATTTCTGTGCCGAGTCGTCCCTTGACTTCGGCTATGTAGACCAAGTCTTTTGCAATGGTGGAGATTCCATTGTCTGACCAGCGCCTACCGGTGCGTTGGTCACGGATCTGTCCGCGCTCTTCAAACACTCCGACTACGTATTCGAGCCGGTCTAGGACTGTTTCGGCTGGTGCCGTGATAGATAGCGCTGCGGCGGCTTCGTTGCGGTTACCTTCGCTGGCATAGCGACGCATCTCGCGTCCAAACATCAAGAAGGCTTCTAGCAGGTCACCACCCCCGCAGACTCGAACCAGGTTGGGGTAGTTGTTGAATTTTTGGGCATCTAGGATGCCTTGGGCTCCTCGAATGGCTGTCAGCTCCTTTTTCACGGTGGCGATGAGGGCGTCAGATTCGTCCCCTAGATCACTTTGTTTGCCCAACTCTCACCTCCGGCACGAGGCGTTTTCTTCCGTGCACTTTTTTGTCATGACCAACGCTATCCCACCCAAAGAAACTAGAGGCACTAAAAGACAACGACACGAACGGAGTAGAAAATGTCTAGCGAGGTTTCTTTGTTTGGGGGTAATTCCCTGACAACACAGCAAGGCAGGCGGGTTAGCGGCGCGGTTGCTCGGGCCACTCAGCGTGAAGTTGAGCAGGTCTCGGCGCGTGCTGAGATCCGGGCGGTCGAGGAAGCGGGTCATGCGTTCCTGACATCTTTGGCGATGACTAATGTGGCAGTTTTGGTTGGTCAGGCTGAGATGCATGTTCGCACAAACCCGGGGGTTGCCCCTTTGATGGAGCAACTAGTGGGTACCTACGCGCTGGGCGCTGCCCAACGCTTGAATCAGGGTTTCTGATGCCTGTACGGATATCGGAGTTCATCAAGGCTTTTGGGTACATCTTCCCAAGGATCCTACTTGTCCTTGTCATTGCAGCTTCTGTGGTTTGGCTTGTTCTGACTGTCATTGCTAAGGCGCGAGATACGTTCCAGTGGTGGCAAGAAGAGCAAGCCATAGCCGACGTTCGTGAGCACACAGTCAGGATGGCATTCGACCTGATGTTGGAGCGTCAGCGGATACTTCGTCAGATGGCAGAAATTGCTTCGCGAGCGCCACGTTCGGTAACAGATTAGCCCCTTGTTTTGTCGGTGTTGTGTATTTGTCAACGGTTACTTTCACAGCCCCATTTATGCCCTGTAACCCCGGTCATTTGCTTGGATCTTCGAGCAAATGACGGGTGTTACCGGATATTTATCTTCCGTCGTTTCTGACGTATAACCATTAGCAGAAGCCAGACCGCCTGCCGCCCAGTTTTTTGGGGCATCAAAACAGTGCAGGATCTGTTGGTTTGGCTGACATCAACTTACTAGCCCAGGACTTTTGGGCGATTGAAGGGAGCATTTGTCATGCCAGAAAACGAGCAGATTAGGAGCAGGACGCCACGGACTGGAACCTACCAGGTGGTTTTAGCTGACCCACCTTGGGGTTTACACCAGACCCGCAGAGGGAAAAAGAAGGGTTATGCCGCCGCTGAGGACCATTATCCGGTGATGAGTGATGAGCGCATCCTCGGTCTTGGCGAGCCAGTCAAAGAAATCATGGGCGAGAACAGTTTCTGTTTCTTGTGGGTCACCGCTGGGACGGTGCCGCTGGGGATCAAGGTTCTGGAGGCCTGGGGGTATCGGTACGTGAACTTCTTTTTCTGGGCCAAGCCACGCTTCACCCTCGGTAATACCTTCCGTAATGCTGGAGAGCTAATGCTACTTGGCGTGCGCGGTAAGGGAACCAAGGTTGCTTTTCATTCTCAACCGAACTGGAGCTTCTACCCCTTGCAGGAACACTCTCGCAAACCAGAAGAGATCCACCTGATGATCGAGCGCCTCACGGGTGCTGATCAGTCGACACGGATGTTGGAGTTGTTTGCTAGGCGTCCGGCACCGAGCCGGTTGAACTGGGATATCTGGGGCGACGAAATACCCCCAACCGAACCGTCACGGATCTCACTAGCGAAGTGGGGGTACCCGATCCCCGGAGACCCAACCACAGAAGAAACGGCTACTGGCCCTGCAACCGGGGTTACTGGCAAGGAGGCATCGTGATGAGGGGTGTAAAGCATGTCGGAAGATTCCAAGCCGAACTCTTTAGCGGCGAGGCTGCTACGTTCGAGCGCTTACCTGTTTCTCGCCGTCGTTCTGCTTCATCTGACCTGGATGTTAGTCAAGCAGATCTGGTGGATGTTCCTCATCCTCGCCGTCATCGCTCTCATCATCGGGGGCCTGCGGTTGTGGGTTTGGTGGAGGAACCCTTGGCGTTGACGGGGCGGGACTA
Organism: Schaalia sp. JY-X169; assembly: GCF_014069575.1. NCBI lineage: Bacteria > Bacillati > Actinomycetota > Actinomycetes > Actinomycetales > Actinomycetaceae > Schaalia > Schaalia sp. JY-X169. The sequence goes on along the minus strand of NZ_CP059675.1, from coordinate 426,267 downwards.
TGCCAGGCGGAGGCGCAAGTGAGTGCGGCCCGTCCACGCAAGAAACGGAATGTTGGGCAGTCACGGTTCCGTTTGATCCCAGTGTGGAACCAGGAGTTCGACCAGTCAGAATACGCCCGCATCCTGCTGCTACTGGCCATGCACATGAGCGAGCAGGCAACTAAGAAACCTGAGAAACGTCAAACCAAGAAAACGAAGGGAGGAAAAGACGATGAGTAGCAACCAAATAACCGATGGACCGAAGCAGGTGTTGGAGTGGAAGGAACTGGTGTGGCAAGACACGATCGCCACCGAGCAACTCACCGATGTCTTAGAAAGGTTCGCGACCGCGCCGGAGCTTGGACGCATCGTCCTGGAGTTTCGCGTAGATAAGAAAGGCGCCCAGTGGCTCATCGGGAGTGAACCGCACCGGCTGCCAGCGATCAAAGACGCTTTGGTTTCGCATCTGCCAGTGCGGATGGTGAGAGCCAGACGCACCAGAAAAGAAATGAATGATGCTGCTGCCATTCAAATAGTTGGTGGTCACTCGTTATCGAGTAACAAGGATCGGATCACTGCTGGAATTCGAGCTCTATACGGTACCGTGTCTAGGCTCCAGGACGGTGAGCAGGTTGCCCTGCAGTTGATGCTCGGCCCTCGCCTCTCACCTGCACACTGGAGTCCTAACGCCAGCCCTTGGCTGGAGCTGTTACTGGCTGGTGGCAATACGCCACGGTCTCGCCCCAACAAAGTCCCGGTTGAATCTCGTGAACGTCATGGCTTCAAGGTACATATTCGCTTAGGTGCTACAGGGAGTCCGGCACGTAGCGCCTTCCTAGTTCGTCAAGTCTTTGGCTCATTTCGCACGGTTGAGACCGGTGAAGCCAAGCTACGTCTAGGTGTGGACAGCCCGACTCGCCTACATGAGGGGCGTTCTCCCTGGCGCTGGCAACAAAGCCTGCGCTCCAGCGAGCTGCCGGTCTTCGCCGCCTGGCCTGCGGGTGAGCCACCACTTCCACTCATTGGGTCACTCCACCCCAAGATCCTGGCCCCTAAAACTGGACTGGTGCGTGACCCACGGAACTTGGGAGTAACCGCCAGTGTCGGCACGGAGGAGAAATTCGCTTTACCGATCCAAGATGCGCTTTTCCATACGGTGCTTGTCGGGCCAACTGGTTCAGCTAAGTCAACGGTCATGCTGGGCCTAATCGAGGACGCCATGACGGCCGGTAGGGGCCTAATTGTTTTTGACCCTAAAGGAGATCTAGCCACTGACGTGCTCGCCAGAGTCCCAACAAGTCGCCGTGACGACGTGGTCGTTATCGATCCGACCAGCACGGCTCCTGTCGGGTTCAACCCGCTCAGTGGGCCACAACGGCTCGCTCACGTCACCGCTGACTCCCTCCTCGGCATCTTCGAGTCCCTGTTCAAGGACTACTGGGGAATCCGCACCGCCGACGTCCTTACGGCCGCTTTTCTGACCTTGTCTAGGGTTCCGGAAGCGAACCTATTGTGGCTCCAGCCCTTGCTAACCAATCCCGCGTTCCGGAAGAAAGTCTTGAAAGGCCAGTCCGACCCTCTGGGGACGGATGTTTTCTGGCGGCAGTACGACGCTAAACGACCCGAAGCGCAAGCCGTGGAGATAGCGCCCGTCTCAAACAAGCTCCGGCAAATCATTTTGCGTCCCAACCTCCGAGCCACCCTCGGACAGTCCAAACCTCGCTTCGACATCGGCGATGTAATCACCAAGCGTCGCATCGTTGTTGTAAACCTTAACCGGGGACTACTTGGCGGTGACGCTGCCAAACTTGTTGGCACGCTCCTACTTGGGCAGCTCTGGTCAAGGCTGCTGGCGCGCCAGGGCGTACCAGTTGAGCGCCGCCACACCATTGAAGTCTTCATTGATGAAGTACACGACTTTATAGCTGGCATTCCAGGAGACCTTTCCGATGCCTTAGCCCAAGCCAGATCGTTAGGCGGAGCCTTCACAATGGCCCACCAATACTTTTCTCAGCTCGACCCCGCTATGCGTGAAGCAATGAATGCGAACGCCCGCAACAAAATCTACTTCGGCATGAACGGACTTGACGCTGCCATCGCTGCTAAGCAAGCACCTGGCCTAGAACCACAGGACTTCATGCAACTACCCAAGTTCCATGCCTACGCCAACATCTTACAAAAAGGAAACAGTACCGACTGGGTGACGATACGGACGAGGCCACCAAGCCCCGCACGAACCGATGCTGGCTTAATCTACGCCCACTCCCACGCCCGCTACGGAACCCCCGCCGAACAAACCGAAAAAGAGCTCCTTGAGCTAACCGACCTAAGCGCCGAACCAGAATTTGAGGGCGCAACTAGTGGCATCGGAAGAGTCAAACGATGACAACCCCTACCACGCACCCAAAAACGCCAAGACGTTTCGGTAGACGTTTCGCTTTAGTAAACAAAGGCTTCATTGCCGGACCGGCAGCCAGTCGTGCCGCACGGGTGGCGGTGACTGACCCCCAGTTAGGGGTCACCGGTAAGGCCGAAGGACGGGAGCCCACTCATGGATAACTCGTTGCAACCAACTGAACAACTATTCCTAGACCTGCTTCGTGATCATCGTTTCTTGACCACGCACCAACTAGGACGCTTAGCCCGACACCAATTTGGCAACCGTCGATCAGCTAAGCGACAGACCCTCCGCCACCTAGATTCCCTACGAGAGCAAAGACTCATCACTGCACTAGAGCGTCGGGTCGGTGGCTGGCAAGGCGGCTCGGCTGTGACGATCTGGACGCTTACCACTAAAGGCCTGCGCCTCTTGACTGGCAAACGCACCGGTCGAATTCGTCCGCACCACTACTCGACAACGTTCCTAGAGCATCTCCTAGCCGTCGCTGAGGTGCGGGTCTTGCTCGAAGAAACCACTCACCAAACGCCCGGGCTGGAAGCGCTGGTTGAAACAGAACCGGGTTGCTGGCGCACCTACCTAGGCAGTGCAGGCATGGCCACGACTTTGAAGCCCGACCTAGCCCTGGGGGTTACCACCACAGATTTTGTTGACTACTACTTTATTGAGGTTGATCGAGCGACCGAGAACCCCGGCCGGGTGATCCGGAAGTGCTGGCAATACGAAACATACCGGCGCACCGGAGCGGAGCAGAAACAGCTCGGGGTGTTCCCACTTGTGGTCTGGGTCGTTCCCAACCTTGGCCGGGCCCAGCAACTGAGCCAAGCAATCTCTACAGAGCCGAAATTACCTGGCCAGCTGTTCATCGTCATCACCCACGAGCACTTGAGCTCCCTGATTCGTGACGGACCAAGCCCGCACGAGTAGCTCGACGAGAGCTTCCCCAGACCGGTGCTTGACGGGGAATACCTGTCAGCCGGAGATCAATAATCAGCCCTGAAAGGAGGGAGATCATGTACAAACACACCAACGAACAATGGCGAGAGGAAATCGACAAGGCAACGCGCGTTTCCATCGATGTCCTCGAAACGCTGATGTGCAAGGAGAAGTGGCTTAGCCAAGTCAAGACCGGCTACGAGCAGCACGGTACCGCTTTCCTAGCGTTCCTTCACCTGCCCGTCGTCAAAGAATTAAGCGCAGACCAACTGCTTGAGCAGTACGAAAACGCCTACATCCTCGAAGATCGTGACAGAGAAGAAGCACAGAAGAAGCTACTGACGCTCAACAACTGGGAAAAGATCAGGCAATCCGCTAACGCCAAGCTCGAGTTCGAGGATCTCCTGCAATGGGATGAGGACGAACTCCACGCAGCTATCGAGGATCGCTACGAGTTGGTTGTCGCCTACGACCGTTGCGTCGTTTTTGATCACACCGCCATCGAAACCGATTCGGCGAGCTAAGCACCAGCGGGACAAGCCCCGGGGCCAATACCCCAAGGGTTTGTCCCGCAGCTAAGGCTTCCCTGCAACCAGCCGGGAGGAACAAATAAGTAAATAGCGCCACGTAACCAATCGTGGGCATCGCTGAAAGGAGGCGACAACTATGACCGATTACCAATCTGTCTATAACAACCATTACGGAGGCGAAACATACCGTTTCGGGGTCGCTTACCTGCGCCAAGAAAAAGAGGACTACGAGCCAGACTTCTACGCAGGCAGGTACCCCAGCCTCGATGAACAACGGAAAATCATTGCGGATCTGGCCACTAAGGCGCAGACCATCGTGATCGCGGAGTTTGTCGACAACTGTGGGCCAATCGCGGTCGAAGACAGGCTCGGACTGCTCCGGCTCTTGGAGTTCTGGAGAGAAACTCACCCGCAAGTCATGTTCGCGGCCACAGACGAAGTGCTCAGTTTCAACACGAAAGACAACTTCGCTGTGGAAGCAAAACTGGAACTTGACGAGTGTCCGGTCATCATGACCGACCGCTAGAACCAGCACTAGGTGTCGGCCAGCCTCCTCCGTGACGTTGGTCGACACCACTAAACGGCCCCAAAGAAAGGAGCAACAAAACCAAGTAACCAGAAAAGGAGAACACACTATGAACCCAGAAAAACCATCCAGGCATCCAGATATGCCCAGACTTCCAGAAGAAGAACTAGCAGGAAACGACCCCAGAGATGAAGAACTCTTCATCGAAGATGCCGTCAAGGTTTACAAGAAATACCTGTCCAAAAGCGCCGATGAGCAGAGAACTGCTGACATGAAAGAGACCTGCCCACTCCAACGCTTCTTTGACACTTATGAAGGCAGCTACGAAACACGTAGGGACTTCGTAAGTGAAAAAGCTGCCGACCTCGGTTGGTATGAAGCCTTGAACTTCGCCTGCCAAGCAGGCAACGTACCTGCAGCCGTGGTCGCCCTAGATATCAATAACGCCTTCGAGTATCTCGCCCGCTACTACCACGTGTTTGAAGGCATCGACTCTGACCGCCTACACACATTCCTAAGACCTGGCGTCATCGCGCCCGAGAGTCAATTACACCAAATATTAGAAGGAGGTGAATACGATGATGAATAACAACCCAGAAACCTACCAACCCCGCCACCAAACCCCAGAAACCCAAGCACGCCCCGCGCGAGTGCGGGAAGTGCCGAACTGGCGACGCTTCGACGTTGCCTCCGAAATAAACGCCGACATCATCATCGCCGGAATCGACCACGCCTTAGAAAGCAAGAAACAAATCGATGAGGACACCGCACTGCGCATCGCGGGCGTGCTCGGGCGAGCCATCGGCCCGGACAGTCACCTCAGTACTTACGCCAGGACTAACACCGGCAACTACGAGGAAATCCGCGAAGAATACCTCTCTCTTTACAACCACCCGGAAGCACCACCCAGAGCCACCGACCTCATCAACTGGCTCGGCTACTACGCAGTGCGTCAAAGGTTCCGCTTCGCCGAGAGCATCCAAGACCCCGAACCATACCCACCAAAGCTTGAGAACATTCTTGTCCCCACAGAAGTTGAGATCCGCGACCAACCCGGCACAGTACACGTCCCCGGTATCTACGGCAATGAAGACATCGAAGACCTGAAACGGACCCTTCGAACCCTGCGCTACGACGAAGACGCTGCCCTGCAAGCTTTCCTATCGCTACCAAACGTCAACGCTATGAGCGGAGACATCATGGGCGACTTCCACGACTCTTACATCGGGTCGTGGCACAACCACGAAGACGCAATCAGCGAGATCTGCGACCTTGATGACAAAGAACGCGAAGTCTTGGAATTCGCCAGCGAGCGAGGCTTCTACTTCGACTACCTAACACCCGACTACGACTTCCTCGAAGACGAAGCCCGAGAAGCCTACGACATAGTTCGACTCGACGATGAAACCTACGTATTCGCAAAATAAGAGCGACGCAAAATACACAACCAAAACCCTCAGAAGCGAGAGGAGTCTGCCATGAATAACCAACCAAGCACACACCCAGAAAACATCAGAGAACCTGTGGAAAACCCTGCTATCACACCAAAAAATACACTGGACTCTCCAGCGAAAAGAAGCATCAATGGGAGTATGAATACATCAACAATGCCATCTAATGTGGCGACCCCAGCAGCCTCCATAACTGACCCGTTCGCGGCCATGACCGCCGGTCTAACCCCCAAACGCGCCGTCTCGTACATCCGCGTATCGACCAAAGAGCAAGCCGAACGAGGAGGCGAAGAAGGCTTCTCTATCCCGGCCCAAAGAGATGCCAATAAACGTAAAGCGCAGTCCATGGGCGCGATGGTTGTAAAAGAATTCGTCGAACGAGGTGTCTCCGGAACGACAACCAACCGGCCAGCGCTTCAAGAGATGCTTCGCTACCTTGAAGAAGAATCCGGAAACATCGACTACGTGATCGTCCACAAAATAGACCGCCTAGCTCGCAACCGAGCCGACGACGTGGAGATCAACCAGCGCTTTGCCGAGTATGGCGTTCGGCTGGTTTCCACTAGCGAAAACATCGACCAAACGCCTGGTGGATTACTCCTCCACGGCATCATGTCCTCCATCGCTGAGTTCTACTCCAAAAACCTCTCAAATGAGGTCAAGAAAGGCATGGCAGAGAAAGTGCGCCAGGGCGGGACTCACGGCAAGGCGCCACTCGGGTACAAGAATATTCGTGAGCTAAAGGATGGCAGAGAGCACCGCACTGTCGAGGTCGACAGTCAACGTGCTCCTATCATCACTTGGGCTTTTGAGCAGTACGCAACCGGCGAGTACTCGCTACGATCCCTGTGCCAAGAACTAGTCAGCCGAGGGCTGACCATGCCCCAGACTGCGCGCCTACCCGAGAAACCAATAGAAACAAGGCAAGTCCATCAAATATTGACCAACGACTACTACCTCGGCGTGGTTACCTTCAATGGCACCAAGTATCCGGGCAACCACGAACCACTCATCACCAGTGACCTTTTCGACCGAGTTCAGCAAATCCTCCGAAGCAAGGTCAATGGCGAGCGAAGCATCAAACATGACCACTACCTGAAGTCCACCCTTTGGTGCGGACAATGCGGTTACAGGATGATGGTTCAAGTTGCTAAGACACGAAGCGACATGCCTTACCCGTACTACTCGTGCACTGGACGTCACTCCAAGAGAACCAACTGCGACCTTCGATCCATCACCTTTGATCGGGCTGAGGAGCTCATCCAAGAGCTCTACGACAGACTGGCAATGAAGCCCACCGAAGCATCGCAATTGGAGAAACTGCTAAAGCAAAGTCTGCGCGACTTGACAAAAGACACCTCCGAAAAACATGAGGCCCTGACCTCCCAGAAGCTCCAGATCGAACGCAAGCAACGAAAACTACTTGAGGCCCACTACAACGACGCCATACCAATGGACATGCTTAGACGCGAGCAAAAAGAACTGGACTCCCAGCTCCTATCCGTCATGCGGGATCTTGATGCCCTGAACACGGATCTAGCAAAAACTGATGGCCTGATTGACACGGCGATGGAACTGAGTGTTGAAAGTGCCAAAGCATACAAGCAGTCCCCAGACCACATACGCCGGATGTTCAACCGCCTCTTCTTCAAAGAACTGAGGGTTGTCATGGACAAAGACGACAACCACCAGCTTCAGGCAATCCTCGCTGCCCCATTCGATGATATCTACAGCCCTAATTGGCGACACCTTCCAGCAGGCGTACTTTTGGGACCAACACAAGTCCCCGCCAATTCTGACGGGGACTTGCTACTAATGAATTTTCGTTCTGATGTCGATGTTTCGGGTAAGACCAACGAAGTCCAATGTCCATCACTAGAAACGGGGCAAGCACATGATCGCGCCGACCTACAGGGGTCAGGGCATGCTCCAGCTGTCGTTGTTTCGAGTAAGAGCACCGTGGTACCCCCGGTCGGACTCGAACCGACACTGTACCGGAGGTTCCAAGCCCCTCCCAGGGAGCAGCCAATCGGTGCCATGTGGTGTCAGACCTGCATGTTTACTTACGCTTTACCGCCTCCATGACGCCACCAAACGAAGGAAAACGCCAGAGAATGGAGACTCCAGGGCCGTGCGGATCCGATGGCACCCCGAAGTTTCGTAATTCTTCGAGTGTCAGTCTCGGCCGAGCTCACCTCTGTCGTACTGGGCATCTCCACCTGCCATCTCTTCGGCTTTCACTAGCGTTGGCAGCGGCGCGTTTGATCGTTGTCGAACAGTGTCTTTGCCTCCAACAGCATTTCCACGAACACTCCAGCGATCTTCTCATCGGTGTCCGTCCACGTGAGCCCGAGCTTCTCTCGACTGAATCCTGCTGTGGGACCCCAGAAACGGAGTGTAATCAAGTCTCCAGGCGGAACAAGACTGAAGTCCATGTCGACGTCAGTACCACGCAGACCTCCACGGACCTGCCCGAACCGATACATGCTGCGCGCTCCATGTTTCGTCTCGGCAATATCCACCTTGAACTCGGTCAGCTCTCCGGGTGTCTGGTGTGTCCGCGTGAACCCATGCTCCAAGAGGAGATCAGTTACCATGGGCTCGACCCGAGCACACCGGATCCTCAACTCCTCGACCGATGGTTCATAAAAGTCCCGGCGTGACTCCCGGGCGGAGTCAGGTGATATTGCCTCCGACTCTTCCGGGGTCATCGCGAGAAGCTCGAGTCCTGCGGTGTGCTCACGAAGAGTCGTGCACGCGAACTTACACAGTGGCCTTGCAAGGCGGTCGGCAACCGGCACCCGCTCGTCATGACGCCCTAGTTCCTTGAGTCTCCCGCAGATCCTTCGCACCAACTCATTGGTCGCATCGTCAACATCAGTACTTGAATACCCCCGTGCCACAACCGAGTCGCGAACCAGTCGCTGATGTGGTTCACCCGCCAAATCGCCGGTATCATCATGAAAAACTCCGGATTGGTTTAAGAACTTGACCACATCCCAACGGTGATACAAGAATTCCTTCCCCCGCGCGTTATCCCCACACAAATCGATGTAATCGTCAACCGGGAATGCCTCAATATCAATGTTCATGCCGCCCACCTCCACTCACCGCCGAATCAGTTCACAGAGACTACAAGCAGGCTCCGACAAATAGGCGCCGCACAGTAGGAGCTCCTCACACGGAGCGCTCCACCCAGACCGAGTCCCTCTCCGCAAGCTTGTTCTTGCCAGATCCGACAAGCCAAGCAATTACATCAAAGGCACGGATGGTCGTGATTGAGCCCGCCACGGTCGAGGACTCCAAGACACTGTCAAGCCTCTTGTGCCAAGAGAAGTTATCAGCGCTAAGCCATTCACTCAGTGGTGCCCAATATGGTCGGGTGCCACGTACGGTGACGGCTCGCACCTTAGTGTCAACTATCGGAAACAGACCCGGGCGCTTGCGCGCCATGAGCTTAGTAGCACGGGTCGGGCCAATCCCGGGGATCTCTGTGAGAGACCTATAGAGGTCCCGGCCTGGGTAGCCTTTTTTCTTGGCCCATTCTGAAGGTGGCCTGTCGACGAATCTTTCGTCAACGTCAAACTCATGCAAGAACTCATTGTAATACTCCGGCCGTCTAACTAAGATCTCGTAGACGCCGCGGGCCTCAATCGGCGCGCCTAGGAAACTACAGGCCAGAAGATCGGAGGGGGTAAAGCAGTAGGCCGCGCTACTCAACTCCTTGTCGAAAGGGTTGAAGAATTGGCCCTCGAATCGCCCACCCGAATCTAATGGCTTGAAGTACCCATTTACCAAACTGACACACAGGCCTTTATCTACCAATGCCTCTGCCAAGTCCGTGCTCGAAATGAAATCCATGTCGCGCCTACCTCCAACAACTACGCCTATGTGACCCCTTCCAAGAAGGGTATCGCTTGGCAAGCGGCCAATTGCCGAGATTCGCACGCTCCTTGTTGATGCTGCGCCCGCCTCGAAGCAAACTCAGGTATCCCCGGTTCTATCGAGCTACGCCTAACGCAATCCCCTCCACATGGGGTGTCGGCGGGGGCGGAGTCGGAAGATGATCATTGTGTCGAGGCCGGCGTCCTCGATGCGAATGGGGATTTGGCCGCGCGTGAGGGTCTGTAGTCGTGTTTGACGCAGGGCCCGGTTGATTCGTCTAACCAGTTGTGGGGAGCGTTTCTTGTAGCCGAGGTCGCGCAGTAGTGTACGTAGTTTCATGACGCGTTGCACCCGTCCAGGCACGTGGAGTAGCTCTAAGCGGATTAGTTGGAAGTAGCGCAGGACAGGGTCCGCGCCGGCTTGGCGAACTGTGGTTTCAAGCGCGTCGCTTTCTCCGGCTAGTAGTGCTTGGTCTTCCGCGTCCCGGGTCCGTTCCTGTTTGAGCGTCTCGCGGCGGATGGCGCGCGCAAATAACGACTCGTCATCTTGGTAGCGCCTCTCAACGTGGCGGTGGTTCTTCCATAGCGTGGCGATGAGTTGTCGCTCTTTCGTCAAGGGTAGGTCAGCCCGTATCAGGACCACTGCCGCATCGGCTGGTGTGATCCTGTAGGTCACGTTCGGTCACCCTTAGCCAGATTGCAGGGCCGGCACAGCAGTTGCAGGTTCACTTCCGTGGTCTTCCCACCCCTCGACCTCGGATAGACATGGTCAATATGGAACAAGGCCCTGTACGGGCTGCGTTTCCCACAGCCAGCACACACGTATTCTGACCCTTGCTTGGCCCGGTTGAAGACCGCGTCTTTGGTTTGGTTGTACAACTGGGGTGCATACTCAGCCCAGTCGCTCAGGGCTAGGTCTTCTAACGCCACTTGATCTGGGACCACGGTGCTTTCAACCAGGGTTGGGGAGTCGCCTTGAAGCTTGGCGATCTCGGTGTCTAACTGGCTCCGGAAATACGGTTTCCGCCCGTAGTAGACCTTGAGGAGACTGGCGGGATCTTCCCAGAGTCTGTCTCTGTATCGCTTCTGCTCACTGGGACGCATGTCCTCATCAAAGATCTTGCGAGCCATCCGTGACAGGTCAACTTTGCTTCGTTCTATCTCATCGAAAGTGACAAAAACTGGCTGGGCTACCTTTTGCGCGTAGTACCTGAGTAGATACTCGATGTCCCGCTCCCGAAGCGGAGGAATCATGCCCTCATCAAAGTAGGCTTCCCGACAATGGTCGACCAGGAGTTCCAACACGTCCTCGGGAATGGTTTCCTCCTCCAATCCCCAATCTGTAAACAGGGCGGGGAGAGAATCGATGAGCGCCTGGTACATGTGCTTCGAGTTGTCGTAAACCAGGATCTGGTGGTTGTGTTCCAGCTCGCCCTCGTTAGCGTCGCCTTCACCATTGGTGGGGATGGTCAGGGAGAAGATGTACATGCCCAACGGCACACGCTTGATGAACTCGATGCCTTCCAACGCGGTGGTGTCTACCGCCTCGTTAAGGATGCTGGCGAACTCTTCCATCTTCTCGATCGACACCAGCCGCATGTCATAGTCCCGGCGCTGCGCGACACTCTCCTGCAAAATACCGTTGGCTGCTGCGATGACGGATTCCGGGCTTTCCCAAGCCACTTTCCCGTGCCAGTCATCAATGAAACTGACAATATGGGCATCACGAGTCCCCCCGGCTTTCTCCCCGCGAAGAGCGCGCCCAATCATTTGAGTCATCAAAACCGAAGAAACAGTGGGTCTAGTCAAGAACACAGTCTTGGTTCTGGGTAGGTCAGCCCCCTCAGTGAGGATGCCAACGTTGATCAACACATCCAAATCACCGCGCTCGTACTTCCTGATTTCTTCTGCGTTGTCATGGTTGGACACGTCAATGTTGGTGAACTCAGTCCTCTTGCCACTAAAGATCGCGCCCGCCCGGACGCCCTCTTCCTCAAAGACCCTGCGAAGAGCGATAGCGTGAGGAATATTCACCGCAAACACGATCGTCGGCCCGTACCTATCAACATGCTTCGCGTAAGTCTGCGCAATAAACCTGTTCCTACGCGAATGCTCCACCATCATGTCTTGCATGTCTTGAGGAATGTAGTCGCTGCGCTCGATGGTCCTAACATTCTTGGGGACCAGGCTCCCGCCGAAGTCAACCTTTGTCTCTAGGCTTTCAGGATGTGGGGTAGCCAGAATCCCCTTGGTAATCAGGTCTTGAAGGTCAGCCTTGTAAACGACATCGTTCTTAAAAATCTCTCCCAGCAAGCCCTGCTCTTGCTCCAAGGTGCGGAAAGGGGTCGCGGTCAACCCTAGGAGCTTCACCCTGGGGACCCGAGAGTGAACGCGATCCAAAATCCTTCGATAGGAACGCGCCGGAGCATGGTGAGCTTCGTCCACCACCACGAACACTTCGTCCTCGCCCGCCAACCAAGCATCCAACGCGGCTAAACCCGCACTGGAAGCCAGACTGTCCTTACTAGCGATCACCACGTCGTCATCACGCGTAATCCTCACCGGCTGATCATGACGACCAGAAACAATCCGATACCGGAAAGGCGTCAAGTTCGGGGCATCATCAGAAAACACGTTCCGCTCAAAAGCATCAGCCGCCTGCTCCAACAATAAGTGCCGGTGGGCCAACCACAACACCTTCCGCCGCGGCCCCACCCCGCCCCCATCAGCGTCACCTTCCTGCAAAGCGTTAGCAATCAGCCACTGCACCGCCGTCCTCGTCTTACCCCCACCCGTTGGTAACACCAACAAAGAACTAAAAGAAGAAGCCCGATTCAACTCATCCAACCGCCCCATCGCCGCCACCTGATGAGGGAACAGTTCCTGAGGATTGCTTCTAGGCCTTGCCTGAACCGTGTTCGCATTCTTCGACACCACTGATTCACCCGACACGTAAAGCCCCTTTGCAAACACTGTCCTATCCCTGTCTTCGAGTCTAACAAGAGGGGGTTATCGATGCAGAAGACGATACCGGCGACGCAGTGACGCACAGGTGGCCCCCACTATTGACCCAGCGGTGCGACACCATCTGCGACGCTTCAGAACAGGTACAAGGGCTCACGGCCCATTAGGCGCCAGAGACGGAAGCGACTTCCCGTACGCGGGTGGCATCTAGAATGCGTCATTCGCTCGCGAATGTGTCGAGCACTATGGCATCGGCTTGGGTAGCCTGTAACCTTTCATGCGACTCGCGAAAGGGGCACCGCAGAATGAAGACTTTGCTCAATATCATCTGGGTTGTGTTTGCGGGGTTTGAGCTGTTCCTTGCATACGTCCTAGCCGGCGTGATTGCCTGCATCTTCATAGTCACTATCCCCGTTGGGGTTGCCTCGTTTCGCATCGCTGGATATATCATTTGGCCATTCGGGCGTGAAGTAGTGAAACAACCGGGAGCAGGTGTCGGTTCGTCACTCATGAACGGACTCTGGTTCATCATTGCTGGCTGGTGGTTGGCGCTAGGCCACGTGGTCACAGGTATCGGCCTGGCCATCACCATTATTGGAATTCCCCTGGCCATAGCCAATTTCAAGCTGATCCCCGTGACGTGTTTCCCCTACGGGAAGATGGTGGTGGATCAGTCTCGGAACGGGACCTTCCCGAACTAGCTGGGACCTGCTTTTCCGGCAATAATGGGCACTTGTGGATAGCGAACGCATATTTCTCGAGGGGTCACAGGAGCGTCTGCTGAAGTGGCTTGCAGTCGGTCTTATTTCCTTAGTCGCATTTGAGACGTTGGCTGTGGCAACTGCTATGCCGACGGTGGTTCGTTCATTGGAGGGCGCGAACCTCTACGCACTGGCGATGGGCATAACCATGGCCACTCAGTTGATCGCGACAGCTCTGGCTGGGCCATGGTCTGATAATCGCAGCCCACAGTCATGCCTATACACAGGCGTACTACTCTTCGTCGCCGGGCTAACGATCTGCACTTTCTCCCCATCCATGCAGATCTTTGTGTTGGGGAGGGCAATACAGGGATTCGGCGGCGGTCTCTCTATGGTTCCGCTCTACACCATCATCGGCAACCACGTACACCCGCTTCGACAACCACCATTCTTCGCCGCTTTCGCGGCCGCCTGGGTCCTGCCAGCGCTAATCGGCCCGGGAATTGCGGGCCTGGTTGTTCAGTATGCGAGCTGGCGGTGGATTTTTGGTTTTGTCCCTGTCGTTTTCCTGATGGCGTTTCCAGTTCTGGTCAAAGTCACGGCCGCGCTTCCCCGGACAGAACCAGCGGACTCAGATGGTTCAACTAAGCGCAGAGTGTTACTTGCGGTCGGCGCTGGCGTATCGGTGGCGCTACTCCAGGTCATGTCCGGGACAGAGCCAGACGAGTTCACCCCCTTGATCCTCCTCATAATCGCGGTATCGGCAATCCTCACTTTCGTGTTCATGAAGCCGCTACTCCCCGCGGGAACGTTCACCGCAAAACGAGGGCTCCCCTCCACCGTCCTACTGCGCGGACTGGCCAACGGAACTTTTATCGGGGTGGAGACCTTTCTCCCGCTCTTACTCCAACTGGTACACGGGTGGGATCCCGCCAGCGCCGGCCTCGTGCTAACAGTCGGTTCCATTACCTGGGCTATTGGATCAGCCGTTTCCGGGCGTATCACCGACCAAGCGAAGCGAGCACAACTCCCCGTGATCGGCACGCTGGTGCAACTTGTCGGCACCGCGATCACCTTCGCAGGCGTGTTCGAGGGCGTACCCGGCGCAGCAATCATCATCGGCTGGACCATAACCGGACTTGGCATCGGCCTCATCTACCCCACCATGACTGTTCATGCGCTCGCCATGACCAAGACACGAAACAAAGGGAAGACCTCATCCGCTCTGCAGATGGCCGACACTCTTGGCGGCGCATTCTGTGTGGCAGCAGCGGGAATCGCCTACGCCCTGGTACTACCGAGCCTATCCCCCGCCTTCGCGGCCGCAGTCGGACTGATGGTTGTCCTCCTGGTGATGGCAATGCCAATTGCCAGGCGGATCAGTCCGGCCCCAGACTCCGACGAGGCACTCCAGTTACAAGAGACCCAACAACTGTAAGAGGAGACGACAGCGTCGCGAAATGTTTATGTGGGGAACCGATGCGGCCGTGGGGTACCTACCCCAGACGCAGTTTGGTTCCCCACGTATACATTTCAGGGCTGTGGAGGGCGGGCGCGCGCTGCTCCGACGGCTTGCCAGTCACTTTGAATGTCCCGCATGCGACAGTCTTACACCGTCACAAGCTGCATCAGTTCGCCGTAGTCGGTTACCACGTCGTAGGTGACGTCGTTGCCGTTCTTCTCGGTGAGCGACGCAAAGAACTTCCGAGCACACTCGATCCTGGCATCCTCGACGCCCTTGAGCTGTAGCGTGGACAGCGACCCTTTGGTCTCGGCTACAAAGTAGACGTGCTTGACGCTCCCCTCGGTGAACGCAATCGCCCAGTCCGGGTTGTAGTCACCAACCGGGGTGGGAATGAAGAACCCTCGCGGAAGTTTCGCGTAAACGGCGACCTCCTGGCTGGTGTCGAGCTCAGTAACGAAATCACGCTCAACATCGGAATCGGTGACTACATAGTCGTAGACGTGCTTCTTGAGCTTCGATCCGGCCTTTGAGAAGTCTTGGGTGGTCTGGTTCTCGGTGAAGATCGCAGAGTCAAAGCGGTCTTCGAGCGCGTCGTAGGCGAGGTGCTCAACGATGACCGTGGCCTTCTGCTCGTTGATGAGCCGGGCTGCCTCGGTTATGAACTGCTCGGGGTTGAGACGGAACTTAGCAAATGTTGCGGGCGTGACGCCGGTAAGGACCGCTGCGACCGTGCGGCGGGTGAGTTGGGTCTTCTCGGTGATTTCACCCAACAGGTCGTACTTGACTTGCGAACGTGCACTCACGGCCTCGGTATGCGTCTGCGTGGCCTGCACGGCGAAGCCGCTACCGCTCGTCAAATCGTCGGTTTCTAGCAGTTCCTTTTGCTTACCGGCTTGCACAACGTACTGTAGCGACGCAACTTTGAGGTGCTGGTCTAGGTGGCGGACGGCCTTGCGGATCAGCTCATCAGAGTCGAATTCAACCTGATACACGGCGCGGTGATTGATCCTACCCCACAGGGCTTGGAACTCCTTGCGCGCGAAGTTGGCTTCATTCAGAGGTATCTTCTTCAGCTTCTTACCATCTGGCGGCAATGGGATTTCCGCATTCAGTGAGTCAACGATTTCTGCAACCTGGTAGTGGAAGGGCCGAAGAGACTCGGGAAGTTCCGGCATTTCATCCAAGGCCCCGCGATTGAGCCACTTTTCGCTGAGGTGTTCATCGATGTCGATGAACCCGTGCTGGATCAGCCAGAAATGCAGTTCTTTGGATTCACGCTCCGTGATCGCGTGCCTGGTCTCATCAATGTCGTTGAACAGAACTTTCCCCTCGAAGAACTTGGCACTGGCTTTGCGGGGTCGTGCCGCAAGCGATTCGGAGATTTCGCGTTGCAGACCAGTCACGAAGTCGGTGTAGGACTCGTCAGTGACAACAGTTAGCTCGTTGATGTCATGCACCGTGACGGGGTTGTCCATACGTTCACCGCGCTGGTCGACGGCCAGGCGTAGCCCGCGACCGATCTCCTGGCGACGTGAGACGGTATTGTCGCTTTTCTTGAGAATGCCCATTACGAACACGTTGGGGTTATCCCAGCCTTCGCGCAACGCAGAGTGGGAGAAGATGAACCGGACGGGCTCAGCAAACGACAGCAGACGTTCCTTGTCTTTCAGAATCAAGTCGTATGCGCCGATGTCCGTCGACTGGCCCTTGTCATCGCCACGGCGAGAAATCTTGCCATCAACCTGCTGCTTAGTCTTCTTATCGATTGAGAAGTACCCTTCGTGAACCTCCCCAACAGGGTCGCGGCGCAGGTATTCCTGATACTGCCCCGCTACGGAGTCGAGGGCGAGTTCGCCCAGGACCTCGTCGCGAATTGCAGCGTACTCCTCCTCAAAGATGCGCGCGTAGTCCCCCAGCGTGTCCTCGCGACTGTAGTCGCGGTACTTGGCGACCTCATCGATAAAGAACAGCGACAGCACCTTGATGCCCTGTCCGAACAGCTCGCGCTCCTTGTCCAGATGCGCGCGAACGACCTCACGAATCTGGATGCGCCGTTTCACATCCTCTGTGACGTCCTCGGTAATCTGCCCCGCCACGACAACGTCGCCGTTACTCAGCTCGATCACATCGCGATTGGCATCCACCTCGGTAATGAAGAGGCCCTTGTATGCCTCGATCCCGTTTGAAACATCGTGGAGGTTGGCGCCCATATCGAGGCGTTTGACCTGCCGTTTGATGCCCGAGGCCGTCTGCACCTCAATCTCGACCCGCGCTCGAGGTCTAGCACCCTTGGAAATTTCTATGGCGTCCAAGTATAGGTAGGCCGTCGACCCGGCGAGTCCCTTCACGGTAATGCCACGCACGGCAATCTTCTTCACGAGCTTCTGGTTGTAGGCATCAAGCGCATCGAGGCGGTGCACCTTGGTGTGGTCAACCTTGTGGGTGGCGGAGTACCGCAACAGCATCAACGCGTTGAACCGTGACAGCGCTTCCAGCGACTTGGGAGCTCCAATCTTCTGTGGCTCGTCGATGATCACGATCGGACGATTCGCACTGATCACGTCGATTGGACGACGCGACTGGAAGTCATCAAGCTCGTCGTAGATGCGCCTGTTGTCCTTGCCGGTGGCGTTGAACGCCTGGATGTTGATGATCATCACCTGCACGCCAGCATCCGAACTGAACCGTTCCAACTCGTGCAGCTGGGATGAGTTGTAGATGAACGACCGCGGCTTTGTGCCGTACTGCTGTTGGAAGTGCTCGGCCGTCACGTCGAACGATTTCTTCACGCCCTCGCGGATCGCGACCGATGGCACCACAATGATGTACTTCGACCACCCGTACCGCTTGTGCAACTCCATGATCGTCTTGATGTAAACGTAGGTCTTACCCGTGCCCGTTTCCATCTCAATGTCTAGGTTGGGAGCCGCAGGAGCTGCAGCACTGAAAGTGAGTTTCTCTGACAACGGAAGGTTTTGCGCTCGCTGAATGGCTCGCACATTGTCAAGCAGCTGTTCCCGTGACAAGACAATCTCAGCATTACGCAGCCCTGCGTCATGCGCGTCGTCGCCTTCAGTGAGCATCCCTTGCTTGTACCCCAACACCTGCCTACCAGGATCAACCCGGTAGGAGATGCCATCAATCTTTGGTTGCCCCGCGAACACGTCAACAACGGAATCCACGGCGTCCGTCTGGTACTGCTGGACCTTGAACTGAAGCTTCATACGTTGCGTTCCTTTCTGTGTTCTTTCTGCATGGGTGAAGTCGCCACTCCGTTGAGAATCGGCCATTCTCTGAGACCTGGCGCGTCGCATAACGCCACCCCCCTCACCCTTCCTATCTGCAACCCTCCAGTCCTTTCTGCCCGGTCAGGCACGTTCCCATGTACCTTGAACTGAAGCTTCATTCGTTACGTTCACTCCTTGCGTACATGTTGGCCCCTAAACGCAAGGCACGCGTTGGAAATTAGCCGCGAACGCATCATTTGGCACGCGGACGCTTACGTTAGTCAGCTCCAATTGAGTTCCCATTTACGTAAGCTCCCACCGTGGTTGAGGTCAGTCATCGCAGAGACTGGCACCGGGTTACGGCAACCCAGTGGAACTTGCTCACTCAGCGTGTACTCATCTGTATTGTCGGCCGAGAACCGGTGTGCGGCCTCCTTGAACTCAACAACCTCGTTCTCCCCGCCGGCCAGCAGGCGGTCGAGGACCTCAGTGAGTTCGTCGTTCGTCAAGGTCATGGCGTTCCTCAGATGGTCCTTACCTCAGTCGCAGGTGACACCTCACGAAACACCTGCTCGGTATTGATACGCGCAGCATCAGACTCGAAAGCATCATCACGGAACACCGCGCGCAGCGGCTCACGGTCAGCAATAACTCTCACAACCTCGGGAGTCACAGACTCCGCAAAGCAAGCTATCAGCGCGCCATCGTCGACCGAGAACACGTCCCGGTCGTCCACCATCTCACGCACAATCGGAAGCGACAGTTCAAGGCCCCAGTCGAGGAGAACTTGGAACAGCAGGTCTTCTCCGGAGCGGTCGGGCTTGATGCTTGGTGTCAGGTCGTCGAGTTCAAGCTGCTCTGTGTCATCCCCTGTTCTCAGCACATCGGCTTTGTTGCTGCTATCAACACGAAGCGAACGGAAGCCGAGATCGAGCCCGGCACGGACAAGTCCAGAGTTGCTGCCGATCTCTGAGGCTGTACGCCGGATGCGCTCCCGCGAAAGGTCGGCGATGTTCTTTAACCCAAAGCGACCGGCAGCCCCTTGGTCGGAAATCGACTCAGCTAGCTGGACCATTACGAAGCGACGATCGCCACTGTCCTCTGCGTTCAACTTCATCGTCGCAGCACCAGAGGACCCGGATCCAGCAAATAAATCCATAACCAGATCTTTGTCGTGGACCGAAGTCGCCTGACGAATCAAGAACATCAACAGCTCCAGCGGCTTGGGAAAGTCAAATACTTTCTCGCCATCAAAGAGGGCCATCAACGACTTCGTTGCATTCTCAGTCGAGTGCCAACCCAAGCCAGTCACGAACGCTTTGCGGTCATTCACATAAGAATCAATAAACTTCTTCTGCCGAGGAGTTCCCTCCGCAGAAGCCGGGAAAAGGACCAAGCCATCCGCAACCATCTCGGTGACTCGGCTGGACGAGAAGGCCCAGTTCGCATGGAACTCGTTCCCCGTCTCGGGGTCACGGATCGCGAAGAAATTATCTTGGGCGCCGGTTGCTTTCATACTCTCTGAACGCCAGAGACCTCGTGGGTCACCATCCGGGTTGGAGAAATCGGCTTCATCGCGATCCAGACCCTGGAACCGCACATTCTCCACTGCCCGCGCATATACGACGATATACTCATGGTTCGACATTAGGAGCGTCTTGGGAGGAACTCCGCGTGCGGCGTTCTTGGTCATCCATA
This sequence comes from Schaalia sp. JY-X169, assembly GCF_014069575.1. Classification (NCBI taxonomy): domain Bacteria; kingdom Bacillati; phylum Actinomycetota; class Actinomycetes; order Actinomycetales; family Actinomycetaceae; genus Schaalia; species Schaalia sp. JY-X169. The sequence goes on along the minus strand of NZ_CP059675.1, from coordinate 406,508 downwards.
CAAACTGTGCAACGAAGTTCTGTCTGCCAAACACCTCGTCACAGACAAACCGGAGATTCGATACCTCGTTGTCATCGATTGAGATTGCAATGATGCCTGCCTCCCTCAGCAGGTTTCGTGCCAGCTTCAGCCGCGGGTACATCATGGTCAGCCAGTCCGAATGGAAGCGACCGTTCGCCTCAGAGTTAGCGAGTAGCCGGTCACCAGACTCAGACACCTGGCCGGAGCGTTCAAGATATTCAACACTGGTTTCGGCGAAGTCATCGTTGTAAACGAAGTCATTCCCCGTGTTGTAGGGCGGGTCGATGTAGATCAGCTTCACCTTGCCGAGGTACGACTCCTGAAGCAGCTTAAGGGCGTCAAGGTTGTCCCCCTCGATGAAGAGGTTCTCAGTGCTATCGAAGTCCACCGACTCTTCACGCACTGGACGAAGCGTCTTAGCGATCGGCGCGTTCGCCGCGAAGGCGGCGGCGCGTTTGCCTGGCCAATCCAGGCGGTACCGCTCCTGAGGCCCCTCAACGATGTGATCGGATAGCTCCTGCCGCAGCAGGTCGAAATCGACCGCGGGGATGACGTTGCCGTCTGAGTCGCGAGACTCAGTCATGACCTGCGGGAACAGGTCGGCGATTCTCTCGATGTTTTGACCGATGAGGTCGGGTGTGTGCAGTGTGCGTTTCTCCATCACGCCACCCAGCCCGATAATGAGGCACACTGCAACGACTTGCGTGAGTACTGCTCGCCCAAGTCTCCAGAGTGCTCGGCAATGACGCATTTAGATCGTTCTGACCTCAGTGTGTGGTGAGAGTTCACTGAACACCTGCCCAACGTTGATGCGCTCCGCATCGTCCGCGAAGTCTTCGTCGAGGAACACGGCACGGAGGGGATGTCGCTGCGCGATAGCACGGCCGACATCCGACAGAGTTTGGAGTGGTCTGTCTGTCTGTCTGTCTGTCTGTCTGTCTGTCTGTCTGACTGACTGACTGACTGACTGACTGCGGTCCCTGACGCACATGATCAAAGCCCCTTCCTCAACGTCGTACACCTCAAAGCCATTGATAGTCTCCTTCTGAATCGGCAACGTGAGCTCCAGTCCCAAGTCGAGCAGCACTTGGAACAGCAGGTCTTCGCCCGTGCGGTCTGGCTTCACGCTTTCCGTCAGCCCAATGAGTGCCCCTTGACTGAACGAATCGGCCGTCGCCATGGTGTCTGTCAGGTTCGTTGAGTCAATCTGAAGCGTACGGAAGCCGATGTCGAATGACGATGACGCGAGACCGGCGTCAGCGGAAGCCTTCTTGCCTGCGCGACAGATTCGGTCGCGGCAGACATCAGCGATGGTGCTGTAGCGCCCGACGGCTTCTGTGCCGTTGCCTCCGAACTGCTCAGGCAGCTGGACCAGGATGAAGCGTCGGGAGCCGCCATCTGAAGCATTTACTTGCAAAACGGCGTCTGCACTCGTACCTGAGCCCGCGAAGAAATCGAGAATAATGGAGTCCGGGTCGGATGCAATCTTGAGCAGGCGATACAACAAACCGACAGGCTTTGGGGTAACGAACAGGTTCTCGCCGGACGATGCCTCCATTAGCTTGTGGAGCGCCTGCTTGGCGTTGCGGGTGCTACCAACGTCACGCCAACTCCAATACGTCTGCGGAATAACGCCATCTCGGACCTCAGAGAGAAAGCGTTTGATGCCCGGTCGTACCGACCCATCACCCCACCAGATGCGCCCATCTGCGTCCAATTCATCGAATTTCACCTTGTTGACGCGCCAGTAGCTGCCAGGTGGCGGGCCGTCAATCACCCTGCCTGCTGGGGTGACGATCGGGAAGCGGCCGTCATCATACCGATTTCGAGCTGCGAGGTCGCCGAGCAGCCATGGGCCACGCGGGTCATTGTCTGGGTTCTTGTACCGAGAAATCATGTCCTCCGTGCGCGGGAGGAGATTCGGTCGCCAGACGTCCGCGTTCCTCGCATAGAGGACGATATACTCGTGATCCTCGCTGAGGTGTCGCGCAGAGTTCTTCGGGCTATCCATCTTGTGCCAGACAACAACAGCAATGAAGTTCTGCCTCCCGAAGACTTCATCCATCACTCCACGAAGTCTTGGTAGCTCATGGTCATCAATGGAAATACTGATCAGCCCATCCTCGGTCAGCAATGATCGAGCCAACTTCAGCCTTGGGTACATCATGCTGAGCCAGTCCGAATGGAAGCGGCCGTTGGACTCGGTGTTGGCGACGAGGCGGTCACCGCTCTCAGACACCTGACCGGATCGTTCAAGGTACTCGGCACTGGTCTCTGCGAAGTCATCGTTGTAAACGAAGTCATTCCCGGTGTTGTACGGCGGGTCGATGTAGATCAGCTTGACCTTGCCGAGATACGACTCCTGAAGGAGCTTGAGCGCCTCCAGGTTGTCGCCTTCGATGAAGAGATTCTTCGTTGTGTCGAAGTCCACCGACTCCTCACGCACCGGACGCAGCGTCTTGGCGATCGGCGTGTTGGCGGCGAAGGCGGCGGCACGCTTGCCGGGCCAGTCGAGTCGGTACCGCTCTTGCGGACCCTCGACCATGTGGTCGGAAAGCTCTTGGCGTAGCAGGTCGAAGTCAACTGTGCGTACTAGGTTGCCCTCTGCGTCCTGCGACTCAGTAACGACGCTGGGGAACAGTTCGGCGATTTTGTCGATGTTGGCCTGCGTGAGGTCGGGGGACGTCATACGTAGTTTCTCCATCGGTTACCTTCTGCCCTTCATCTGACCAACTCAGTGAGTTCGTGTTGCTTCGTCTTTAGTGCGCGGCGGAAATCAACCTTGCGGTTAAACTGCGGCTCGGTTCGGAGCTTTCGCTCCAAGCTCGCGACCTCGCGTTCCAACTTCCGCACTACAGTCAGTCTCTCAGCAACCTCCGACAAGTTCTCGCCAGGGCGGACAGTGAGAGGTGTCAGTGGTTCTAGGAGTGCTGCGTAAAGCGCAGGCAAACTGATCGCTGTTGGCAGGGCCTGCCGTATCGTGTCCTCTGACTGCCAGCCGGTTGAGTAGTAGTCGCTGAGTTTCGGCGCTCCGGTTCCGAGCTGTTTGTGTGCAGCCACCATCCTGACTTCGCGGCTCTCAGTGGGGTATCGCAGAATCTCGAAGATGATGGGGAACGGGATCGCCTTGTCGATGGCGCCAAGCACGTCCTCGCCGACATCCTTGGTCTTGGCGTCTATCGTGAAGACCTGCACCTCCGGGACTGCGGGTGTGCCGGGCAGATTGACGGTGGACTCGGCAAGCTTGTACGCCCAAGTGATGCGCTGGACTTCGCTGACGAGCTTCTCACGCACGACGGTGGTTACGGCGCCACGTTCGTAGAACTTCTCTTTTGGCACGCGTCTGCCGAACTTCGCGGCCTCAGGCCACCGGTAAAGAATGTCAGTCATCGGCACCTCCCTCGCTGGGATCTACGACGGCGATGAACGCGGTCAACTCAAAGTCGTCAAGGCCGGCGATGGTTTGGGTGAGAGCTGTTGTGTGCCCGCCCGTGAAAAGACTGTCGATGTCGCGCTCCTCGGTAACATCGATCATGGAGTGAATCGCGTCTGTGAGTAGCGCCGAATATTTGTCCATCCTGGCGCCCTCGCTGGTTGCGGTGTTGAACAGGCGGACAACTTCAGTGACCGGATCCTCGTAGGGTCGGCAACCGACGCGGAGCAGGTCTAGGAGGTGCTTGGCTTCGGTGTGGTCCGCGACGACATTTCCCTGATCGTCGAGGTAGACAAGGTAGTGGGGGTGGAGCCGGTTGCCTCGGTTGCCGCCTTTGTCGCTGAACAGATCCTCGTGTGCGTCGACGTTGCGAAGCGCGAAAATCACACCGGGTACAAGACCCTTATCCGGTGCCGACGGAATCACAGCATGGAGGCCCTTGGGGACAGCCGCAAGATCACCGTGATTCTTGATGTAGCCGAGCAGGTCCATGCGGAAGTCGTTGAGGCCCAAGTCCATGATCGAGACCCCCGTTCGGACATCCTCGAGCTCGATGACCTCGTCCTGAAGCTTGCGGAGCTGCTCCTTGCGGAAGGCCGCGTCGGAGTCTTCGAGGGTAAGGACGTTGTCGTCGGCGGTACTGGCAAGGTCGGCGATGACCATGCGGTTCTCGACGCGTTCCTTGAGGTTGATGTACTCATCAAGGGAGATGTCCGGCCAGAAGTTCACCAGCTGAATCTGGCTGTTGGTGGAGCCGATGCGGTCGATGCGCCCGAAGCGCTGGATGATGCGCACCGGGTTCCAGTGGATGTCGTAGTTGATCAGGTAGTCGCAGTCCTGGAGGTTCTGGCCCTCGCTGATCACGTCGGTGCCGATGAGGACGTCCAGTTCGCGGGTCTCGCGTGGCATCGTGAGGTGGCGCTGCTTGGAGCGGGGCGAGAACAGCGACATGACCTGCTGGAAGTCGAAGCCCGTGCCGAGGGTCGTTTTCGCTCCGTGGCTGCCGCCGGTGATGACGGCAGTGTCCAGTCCTGCCGCAGTGAGGGTGGGCGCCAGCTCTCGATAGAGATAGTTGGCCGTGTCAGCGAAGGCAGAGAACACCAGCACTTTGCGGTTGCCGTCGTTGATCGGGTGCCCGGCCTTGTCCTCGATGAGCTGCTTGAGCTTGCGAAGTTTGAGGTCGTGCTCGGGGGTGACCTTGCGCATCTCGTCGAGGAGCTCGCGCAGGGTCTCGCGGTCGTTCCACAGGTCGCGTTGCCAGGACTCGATGTCGAGGTCGTCGAGGTCGATCTTGATCTTCTCACCGAAGGACAGTGCCTCGATGTTGGCGTCGTCTTCGTCATCGAGATCGAAGTCGAGGTCGGCAAGTTCGGGGCTCAGATCAGCGAGATTACCCGCGTGGTTGCTGATGCGCCTAAGCGTCTGGGTGACGGAGCCTTCTATCTTCATCAGGGTGAGGCGGAAAGCGTCAACCGAGCTCTCCAACCGCTTCAGCAAGTTCACGGTCATCAGCTTCTTCAAGCCCTCTTCGCGGCCAGCCTGCCCAATGCTGGACTGCACTCCACCTGCAGTGATGTTGTAAAGATCCTCATATTTCGAGCGCCGGCTCTTGAACACATATCCGAGCGGGGTGTAGACCGCAAGGGTCAGTGCCTGAAGTTGCTCGAAGATGTCATTAAAGTCGGGTACGTCCGGGAGGTCTGTTAGTGGCTCCCGGATCGAAAGAGGTGGGCGCCGTTCTGGGAAAGCACCGATCTCGGTGGTGTCGTAGAACGCTTGGATGTGCTTGCGTGAACGCGCGATAGTGACTGAATCGAGCAGCTCGAAGAAGTCGAAGTCGAGCATCTGGAGGATGCGCTCGGTGGTGCGCAGCTCGGGAGCGAGTTTGGACCACTCGTTGAACACGTGCTGCGCATCAGAGAACACCTTCTCAACCGTCGTGGACAGGTTGAGGTGTTTAGCGAGGTTCTCTGACTCACCCTCGTAGGCGAGCTGAAGCTGGTTCTTAAGGTCATTGAAACGGTTGTTGACCGGGGTCGCTGAGAGCATCAACACCTTGGTCTTCACGCCCTCGCGGATGACCTGGCGCATGAGGCGCTGGTAGCGCGACTCCTTTTCTTCTGCGTAGTCGGCGTTGCGGAAGTTGTGGGACTCATCAATTACGACGAGGTCGTAATTGCCCCAGTTGATCCGATCCAGCCGCAGGCCGAGCGACTCGCCCTTAGTTCGGGAAAGATCAGTGTGAGCCAGCACGTCGTAGTTGAACCGATCGGAGGCGAAAATGTTGGTCGTCAGGTTGGCGTTGTAGTTCGTCCAGTTCTCAGAGAGCTTCTTCGGGCAGAGCACCAGCACCGACTTATTGCGCAACTCGTAGTACTTGATGACCGCAAGCGCCGTGAACGTCTTACCGAGGCCCACGGAATCAGCAAGAATACAGCCGTTATAGGTCTCCAACTTGTTGATGATGCCGGTGGCCGCGTCGCGCTGGAAGTTGTAGAGGCTCTGCCAGACCTTCGTCTCCTGGTAGCCGGTGAGATCGTTGGGTAGCACGTCCTCGTTGATGTCATCAAGGAACTCAGCGAACAGGTTATAGAGGATCAGGAAGTAGATTCGGGCCGGGGAGTTCTCGGTGTACACGGTGGCGATGTGGTCGTGGACGGCCTGGGTGACATCACTGACCTGATCAGGGTTATTCCAAATCTGGTCAAACAGCTGCATATACTGCGCAGTCATTGGAGCTTCATCGATCCTGTTCACGAAGCTCGACACCGCATTACCGCGCTCGTAACCAAGATCGGCGGTGGTGAACCCTTGCAGCTGCGCATAAGCAGCCTTATCGTCGACCACGGCGAACTGCTGCATCTCGTTTCCCGTGGCATTCGAACGGAAGGTGACCTTGCGGCGAACCCAATCCGCGCACTCACGCGCGATCGCACGCTGAGTGAGTTTGTTGCGTAGCCTAATCTCGAACTCCGACCCCGCGAGGCTCGACTCGGCGCGGGCGCCCGGGATGAAGAACTCGCGACGCTCCTTACAAAGCTTATCTGTCACCTTCTCAGTCACGAATGACGGCGAAGTGAAGATGAATTCCAGCGCGCTGACGTTCTCGAGCTCATCGCGGAGCGCTTCAAACGCGAAGATTGAGAACGTCGACGCAGCGATGCGCACCTTCGAGCCCGGCGCGATCTCGGACTTAAGGTCGTCTCCCAAGAGATCGGAGACATTATTGATGATCCGCATGCGACTACCCGGCGTCCCTATCTGCAGTCAGCCCCGGCACAGTCACGTTGGTCGTCTCCCTCTTGTTGGTCCGTGTGGACCAACATCCACGATAATACCGGTGGAGGTACGGTTTGAGGGCTGTTTCTAAGGGCGTTGCTGGGCTCCAAGAGCGGTCCAGGTGTGGTTGCGCGAAGAAAAAGTACCCCCGGTCGGACTCGAACCGACACTGTACCGATTTTAAGTCGGTTGCCTCTGCCATTGGGCTACGGGGGCGTGTGCGCCAGATGCGGCCCTCCGATTGTAATTCACAACCGCTGGGACCGTGAAACCGGGATCAAGGCGACGGGACCGTGAAAACCGGGATTAGTCCCGCAGCGCCACCGCAACGCTCAACGCCAGCCCGTCCAGGATGTCATGCTCGGAAACGACCACTGTGGGAGCCGCGGTAGTGGGGCCCGCCGCGTGATCCGGGATGACCCCCAGTCGAACCAAAATCCTCTCCCAAATCAGCGCACCCCCCGCAATGACATCAGCACGCCCAGGTGGCATGGCAGGCTGTCGGGACTTCTCCTCCACCGAATCGTTGACCATGTGGTCGAGGGCGGAGGCCCACTGTTCGACCGTTGGGATCAAGCCGTGGGTGGCGTCCGGGGAATACTCCGGGACCTGCGCGATCAGCGCCGCCAACGAAGTCACTGTGCCTGCCACTCCCACGACGGTCCGGGCAGCCGCGAAGTCCACGGAACCCTCAGCCACGTCGAGTTGGGTATCGATCCAAGCCCTGGCGGCCGCCTGTTTGTCCGGCGTCCATGGTTCCGGACCAAATCTCTCCGTGACTCGAACCGACCCCATATTCACCGACACGGCCTGTTCTACTTCTGAGTGGCCGAGGACGAACTCCGTTGATCCCCCACCAATATCCACAACCAGGTAGGGCGTCTTGAGGTCACGCGGCAACGAAGAAATGGCGCCAACAAATGACAATGCGGCCTCTTCCGCGCCTGTGATGACCCTCGGTTCAATCCCCGTGATCGCGCGAATACCTTCAACAAAGTCGGCCCGGTTGGACGCATCTCGACTCGCAGAGGTCGCCGCGATGATCACGTCCGCCACGCCGGCATCCTCAATACGCTCCTGGTATAGGCGCGCAGCGTCCAAGGTTCGCTGGATTGCTGCGGGATCAAGCATTCCGGTGCGGTCAACACCCTGACCCAACCTGGTGATGATCATGTCGCGCTCAACATCTGCGAGGTCGCGCGCGTCCTCGGCCCCCTGCGGCACATCGGCAATCAGGAGGCGGATCGAGTTTGTCCCGCAATCGATTGCGGCGACGCGGACCACGTCAGTCGTCATTGCCGACGCCCTCAGCAAGTTCTTGTGCCGAGACTGCCCTGAAACCCGCGGGAATCAAGCCCCGACACTTCATCTCTGCCAGAGAGGCGTCCCCCGCAGGGTTAACTCCCGGTCCTGCCACGAGGGCGTGTCCGACGAGGGCGTGCAGGCACTTCACGCGGTTCGGTAACCCACCGGCACTGATACCCGCAACTTCGGGGACCTCCCCGGTTCCCGTGGCGGCACCGACCTCGGCCCTGCGGGAAAGGTAGTCCTGGTGAGCGGCTTCATGGAGGGTGGCAAAGCCGGCATCTTCTTCCAAAGATGCGTTGAGCTGCTCCATGAAGTGCTCTGCCTCCAGCCGTGAGCATGCGGCTGTGAGCGTCGCGTCTGTCAGGTAGAAGGTGGTCGGGAACGGCGTTCCATCGGGCAGCCTCGGGGAAGTGACGAGGACGAGAGGGTGTCCGTCCGTGCCTCGCGCCCCCACTCCGACGACGCCCCGCGGTTCGCGACCCAGGTCCGAAATGACTGCCTCTCGGTCCGCTTCGTCCCACCGAACTCCCTGCAACCACGTCATCTCTCATCCATCCTTCCGCATCGTCGTAACTATCCGCCCTCGCCGTTCCTAGAAGAGTCAACGAGGCCTGCTGAGGCCGGTGGCTGATCAGCATTCTTGAGGGACTCCAACACAGTCCAGGCCCACGGCTTCTCCGGCCCCGTCGCATTGTTATGTGCGACCGCGTGCTCCTTGTCCTCTTCAGGTTCTGGCGCATCGGTAATCACATACTGGGTTTCGCCGGGTCTAACGTATCCCAGTCTCTCCCGAGCCTGAGCAGCTATGTAGTCCTCTTGATTCCACTGCTCCAACTCGCCTTGTAGCTCTTCGACTCGCGCCTGGGCAGTCGCCACCTCGTTAACGGCAGAATGATATGCCTGCTCCTGTTTCACCCACTGCAAACCCAAGGGTACGAGTGTCACAACGAGGACCCCAACGACCGCTAGTACTACCAACAACCTCACCGAAATGGTCAGTCCCCCAAAAGTCCATTTCATTGGCGCGCGCTTGGTGTGAATCTTGATCGGGCGCCGGGGTGCTTTCGCAGCATCCGCAGGCCTCTGAGCTGCTGGTTTGGAATGGTTTTTCGTCCCACTGCTTCCGGGACGCCCCGTGCCGCCCTTTCGACCACCCCAAGTGAAGGAGGTTTCCTTCCAGGGGGTAGAGGAGCGAAGAGACGCGGTAGTGGGCTTCCTGGCCCGGGTTGCAATCCCACTTGAGGTCGTCCGCGGCGAGGTCGCGGTCTTCAGTGTCGAGGACGAAGGCGCCCTTCGTGATACTTCTCGTTCCGGGGCCCCCACCGTCTGCTTCTCCGACGCATCCAGCATGGCGCGCGCACGAGGGCGCTGCGGGGGGCCGGATGTGGAACTCATAGTGTCCATCTTGTCGGAAGTCGGGTCATTGCCAAATCCACCACGCCAAGGGCCCCCGGTAAAAACCGGGGGCCCTGACGACTACGCGTTAGTTCACGCGCAACGAGACACTAGAACGAAGCGCGAGGAAATGCGCTGCGGCCTGCGTAAACAGCATCCTGGCCCAGTTCCTGCTCGATGCGGAGCAAACGGTTGTACTTCTCAACACGCTCTGAGCGGGCAGGTGCACCAGTCTTGATCTGACCGGAGTTGGTAGCAACTGCTAGGTCAGCAATAGTGGTGTCGCCTGTCTCACCACTGCGGTGGGAGGTCATGGTGCGGTAGCCATTGCGGTGAGCATCCTCAACAGCCTCAAGGGTCTCAGTCAAGGTACCAATCTGGTTGACCTTCACAAGGAGGGCGTTTGCAGTACCGGTTTCGATACCGCGTGCCAGACGGGTCGGGTTGGTGACAAACAGGTCGTCACCAACGATCTGGACACGGTCACCAATGGCGTCGGTCAGTGCCTTCCACGCATCCCACTCATCTTCTGACAGCGGATCCTCAATGGAAACCAGCGGGTAGTCGGTGATTAGCTTCTCGTAGTAGTCGACCATGTACTCGGTCGAGCGCGGCTCGCCCTCGAACTGGTAGGCGCCGTCCTTGAAGAACTCGGTAGCGGCAACATCCAGTGCCAGCGCAACATCTTCGCCCGGCTTGTAACCAGCGCGCTCAATCGCTTCAACGATGAGGTCAAGGGCTGCCTGGTTGGAAGGAAGATCGGGAGCAAAACCGCCCTCGTCACCCAAACCGGTGGAGAGTCCACGCTCCTTGATGACAGCCTTCAGCGTGTGGTAGACCTCTGCACCCATGCGCAGGGCCTCACGGAATGTGGGGGCGCCAACGGGAGCGATCATGAACTCCTGAATGTCAACGTTGGTGTCCGCGTGGGAGCCACCGTTGAGGATGTTCATCATCGGTACCGGCAGGACGTGTGCGTTCGGGCCGCCCAGGTACTCGTAGAGAGGTAGCTCAGCGGACTCAGCAGCGGCGCGTGCAACTGCAAGTGAGACGCCGAGAATGGCGTTTGCGCCAATCTTTCCCTTATTGGGGGTGCCATCGATTTCCAGCATGACACGATCAATTTCGCGCTGATCGCGAGCATCAAGTCCGATGATTTCGGGGGCGAGGACTTCACCAACAGCGTCAACGGCGTCCTGGACACCCTTACCCTGGTAGCGGTTCTCATCACCATCGCGACGCTCTACTGCCTCAAATGCGCCGGTGGAGGCACCGGAGGGAACACCTGCGGTGCCCTCTGCACCGTCTTCAAGGTAGACGGTAACTTCGATGGTCGGGTTGCCGCGGGAGTCCAGAATCTCGCGTGCTTCAATGTCTTCGATCATTGCCACGGTGTTTCTCCTTATTTAGCAGTGGATTGTCGAACAGGTTTAGTAGGAACAGCTTAGTTGGCCTTAGCCGACAGGGATCTCTTCAAGCAGATTTCCCGTTACCGTTCCCGGCAGGGCACCGGGAGCTTGAATCTGCCCGTCGGTGAAAGTGCCGTAACGCGGGTTTAGTGTGATGGATGCATCCGAAATCAGGGTGTTCATCTCAGTGATCTGCTCTTCACTCACAGCGCCACTTTGCACGGTGTTGACCAGTAGCAGGTCGCGGAACATTTCACGAACAGGGGGAATAATCTGACTGGCTGACAAGTCACTGTTCGCCTGCGCCAGCGTACCCTCTAGGGTCTGCTGTACATCTTCCTCACTCAGCCCAACCCCAACTTCATCTGCTGCCTGAAGTCGGACAGTGGTCTCAACAAGAAACCCAGCCATCTGATCACGAGGAACCTCAACCCCGGACAATTCAGCCCACTGCGTAACAGTGTCTGTCAGGTCCGTTTCTGAGAAGCTTTCACCATTCACAATGAACGCAGTTCCCGGACTACCTGATGTGCCACAGGCAGAAAGTCCTAGTGCAACCGCCGAAGCGAGTGCCGCTGCGGCCAGTGTCTTACCAATGGATCGAAATTTGTAGGCTCGAGCCACTTCGCCCCCTTCGTGGAAATCTCCGCTTCCCAGTGTACGACAAACTTGGGCCCCTAACTCCGCGCTATTGGAGCACTGAGGACTTTCAACAGGTTCTCAACCCACTCTAGAAGCTCCTCATCGGCCGGGGATGACTCTGAAGCCATGCTCGGTCGTGAGATCGGCACAAGGATTTGGCGAACCGCCGGCTTGATGGTGGTACCAGGATAGAGACGTTGCAGTCGAAGTGCCTTCGATTCGGGGAGCTGCACCGGTCCGAGCCGCAGGTAACGCCCCTGTGTCAGGGCCTCCGTTATACCGGCCTGCCGCAGCTTCTCTCGCAGTCTCGCTACGGCAATCATTAGATCAACCTCGCGGGGAATCGGACCAAATCGGTCGGTAAGCTCCTCGCGCAGTTCGGCCTCGGTGCCATCACTCGTCACCGCCGCGATGCGCCCGTAGGTTTCTAGGCGCAAGCGTTCGCCCGGCACGTACTCTTCCGGAAGGTGAGCATCCACCGCCAGTTCAACTCGCACATCCGTCGTGTCCTCTACCTTTTCCCCCTTGAAGGCCGCAACAGCTTCGGAAACCATGCGTATGTACAGGTCAAAGCCCACCCCTTCAATGTGACCCGACTGAGCGCCACCCAGCAGGTTTCCTGCCCCACGGATCTCCAGGTCCTTTTGTGCGATGGCAAGCCCTGCACCCAGATCGGTGTTGGAAGCGATTGTTCGCAGTCGTTCGAGGGCAGTCTCAGAGAGCGTCTTGTTGGTGCCGTAGAGGAAGTAGGCATACGCCCGCTCCCGTCCTCGTCCAACGCGACCCCTCAACTGGTGCAGCTGTGACAGTCCAAACGTGTCTGCCCGATCAACGATCAGGGTGTTGGCGTTAGAGATGTCGAGGCCGGTCTCAATGATGGTCGTGGAAACTAGTACGTCAAACTCGTGATTCCAGAAATCGATGATTGTCTTCTCAAGTTCGGCCTCGGACAGCTTTCCATGCGCCACCCGAATCCTGGCTTCCGGCACCAGCTCCTGAAGTCCTGCCGCGACCTTATTGATCGAATCGACTCGGTTGTGAACGAAGAAGACCTGGCCGTCCCGCAGTAGTTCCCTACGCACTGCCGCGGCGACCTGGGCGTTCGAGTATGGTCCCACGAAAGTGAGGACCGGTTGCCTCTCTTCTGGAGGGGTCTGCAACACCGACATCTCGCGGATGCCAGAGATCGCCATCTCCAGGGTCCTGGGGATTGGCGTGGCGGACATGGACAGCACATCTACGTTGGTTCGCAACGCTTTCAGGGTCTCCTTGTGTTCCACCCCGAATCGCTGTTCCTCATCAACCACAACCAGCCCCAAATCCTTGAACTGGACTGACCCTGTCAACAGGGTGTGGGTGCCAATAACGACGTCAACGGTGCCGTCGGCAAGGCCCGCCTTGACCTTGGTGGCGTCCGAGGGCGAAGTGAAGCGGGACAGTTGTGCAACCTTGATGGGGTATCCGGCATAGCGTTCAGCAAAGGTGTCGTAGTGCTGCTGGGCAAGCAGCGTTGTGGGTACGAGGATCGCAACCTGTTTCCCATCCTGAACGGCCTTAAATGCAGCACGCACAGCGACCTCGGTCTTGCCGTAGCCAACGTCGCCGGTCAGAAGCCGGTCCATCGGGACCCGCTTCTCCATATCCGCCTTCACCTCATCAATTGTCGCCAACTGATCGGGGGTTTCCGTGTACTCAAAGGCATCTTCAAGCTCGCGCTGCCACGGCGTGTCAGGAGCGAAAGCGTACCCTTCCGCCTTTGCGCGTTCCGCGTAGAGGCGCACGAGCTCCGCGGCGATCTCCATAACCGCCTTGCGGGCCTTCTGCTTAGTCTTCGCCCAGTCAGCCCCGCCCATCTTGGATAGCTTGGGAGCGTCCGACCCGGAGTAGGCCGAAACCTGGTCCAACGAAGTTGTCGGAACATAGAGGTTATCCCCCGGCTGACCGCGCCGCGCGGCCTGGTACTCAATCACCAGGTAGTCGCGCTGGACCCGATCCTCACCCTTACCCGTCGTTCTGGTCTCTATACCGAGGAACTTCCCGATGCCGTGTTGGGAATGGACGACAAAGTCACCGATTCGCAGCGTCAGAGGATCGATGCCCTTCTTTCGTTTAGCGGCAAGTTTGCGCATGTCCCGAGTGTTCGCGCCAGCACGCCCCGTCAGATCCTGCTCGGTGAGAATGGCGAGGTTCTCGGAGTGCATGACAAACCCGGTGTTACCCGGAGCGGGAATAACCGCAACCACACCCACCGGATCATCAGCGGTGACATCTTCAACCAGTCGGGCAACAACGTCACGTTCGCGCAGCACCTCAACAATGCGGCGACCAGCCCCAGGAGCTGGCACCGTAACGATGAGGCGCCACCCACGCCCTGCCAATGAACGCAAGTCATCTGTCGCGCGATCGAACTCACCGCGGTAGGGCTGCACGTCGCGCCCTCCGACGCGCGCGAGTCTGGGGCTAACCACCACTGCTTCCACCGACGCACCGGAAGCATCACCACTGTCACCCTGATCTGGAATGGTGGTGTCTTGCTCATCCACCATGGCGTCGGCGAGGGCGGGTGGCGGCAACGCCGTGAACTCCCACCACGCCCTTGAGGGACCGCGCCCCCATATGTCCTCAAAAGGCACAAAAGAAGCATCCTGGGCCAAGAGAGGAATCGCCCCACCGGCGGCAGCGCTACCCCAGGCAGCAGAGAGAAACTCGTCGGCCGTGCGCAGGAGGTCGGTGCCCCTGGCCAGCGTTTTTTCCGGCTCATCAAGGATGAAAAGTGAGTCCTGCGGAATCAGGTCGCTGAGCATCTCCATACCGGACACCAACGAGGGCGCCAACGCTTCAAGACCAGGCGCATAAATTCCCTCAGCTGCCAACTCGAGTATCTCTCGCGCTCCCGGCAGGTCGGACTGCGCCGCAAGCGCTTTCGCCCGAGCCTGCTGGGTGAGGAGGAACTCTCGGGCGGGGGGCGCCCACAGTCCGCCCTCGGCGTCCCCAACGGTCCTTTGGTCGGACAGGTTGAAGTGGCGGATTTCCTCAACTTCGTCGCCAAAGAGCTCCAGGCGGAGCGGGTGGGGGCTGGTGGGAACAAACACGTCGACGATAGATCCACGCACAGCCACCTGTCCGCGCTTCTCCACCATATCCACTGCTTCATATCCCAGTGCGACCAGCTGCTCCTGGAGTAAACCTGGATCGATCCAGTCTCCAACGTGTGCGGTCACCGGAGTGATCTCACCGATTCCGGCAATGAGGGGCTGCATCAGGGTTCGAACTGGGAGCACAAGAACCGAGATGGGACCCGCGCCTGGGACATCATCCTGCGGATGGGTCAGGCGACGAAGAATAGTGGCGCGTCGAGCCATTGTGTCGACCTGGGGTGAAAGTCGCTCGTGCGGCAGGGTCTCCCAAGAGGGCATCATGGCCACCCCGGTTGTCCAGGCGGATGCTGCCTGGGCGAACTTCGCGCCTTGGCGCCCCGAGGACGTCACCACGACCACGGGTGACTTCACGCCCCGAGAGACTCTCTCTTGAACCGCAAGCGCAACCGCTGCCGGGCGCAGTCCATCGGGGATAACTAGAGTGCCAAACCCTGGTTGCGCCATAGTTGGCAGGGTCGCGGCAAGGGCACCGTCATTTTGGACGACCTCTAGTAGCGCAGAGAGCTCCATGCTGTGTTCGTCGCTCATTCGTCCCTACCTTGCCGAGTGTAGAAGTTGCTGGGTTGGGATGAACCCGCGTGTCACGACATCACAAGCCACATCCGCCGCCATTTCCTCAGTCACCGTCCACTCGGTTCGCTCTGCCTTTGGGATTGGCGCGAGGACGAAGCCTGCCGCATCTTGGCGACCCTGCGGACGTCCAATGCCGATGCGTAACCTCAAGTAGTCTTTGGTGCCCAGAGCAGCTGATATGGACCGCAGTCCATTGTGTCCACCTTCTCCCCCATCTCTCTTGAGTCTGAGGGTGTGGGGTTCGAGGTCGAGGTCGTCGTGGATTACTAGGATCTGCTCGATTGGAATGCTGAACCTGCGGGCAAACGCAGCCACGGGAGGGCCCGTAACGTTCATGTAGGTGGTCGAGTAGGCGAGGTAGGTGCGGCCGTTGCCCGGACCCGGCCCGAGAAATGCGTCAGCCACCATCAATCCGCTCCTGTCCCTTGAGAAGCTGCTGGCCTCCCTAGCGGCAAGTATCGTCACAGCGTCCCTACCGACGTTGTGACGGGTGAACTGATAGGTGGAACCGGGGTTGCCAAGGCCGACAATCAGCCACGGCGACTGCTTATCCAACGTATGCTCCGTTCATTTACCTGCGGTTTGGGACCTCTACGCCAGGATCCACCACGGCAAAGCTTACCGATTCTCCCCCATCGACCCCTAGGTCCCACAAGTGGGGATGAACCATCCCACTGCGCCGGGGTAGACTCAATCAGTCCCCTGCAAACCGTTCCCACCATAGTCTTGAGGTTCGATGTTCCTCCCCACACGCGATGAATCAGAAGACTGGCTTGGTGTAGTCATAGCGGTCCCTGAACCATGGCTATCGCGCATTAGTGAAGCACGTTTGGCACTGGGGGACGAGGCCGGGGCAAGCGTTCCCGCTCACATCACAATCATGCCGCCACTCGCGGTTCCCATTGATCAGCGCGAGGCCGTTTTTGAGCACCTCGCTCTTGTCGCGAAGCGCCACCATCCATTTCGGATTACCGTTAGAAGCACCGGAACATTCCTCCCGGTCAGCCCCGTTGTCTTCCTCTCTGTAGAGGAAGGATCGCGCCAATGTGAAGACCTCGCAGACGACGTCCGTTCGGGGCCCCTGCAGTATGACTTACGGTTCCCCTATCATGCACACATCACACTTGCTCAGGGTCTAGACGAACCTCAGCTCGAGACAGCCCTTGCCCTGGGGCAAGAATTCGAAGCCACGTGGATGGTTCCTGGCTTCCGACTGGACCGCCTTGATGCAAGCGGCTCCTACAACTCGGCGGCGCTGTTCGACTTCTCCTCCTAGAAACGGATTTGCCTATGTCAAACCCCGACTCCGATGCGCAGTCACCTGACAGCAAGGTTGCTCAATCTGGGGACGTCTCGTACGTCCTCGTGCACGCCAAGCAGTGGAAGTCAGGGGTGCGGGACATTGGGCCAGCATTGCGACAGCAAGGCCTCAAGTCGAAGATCGCCTCGCTAATTGATGTCTACCAGCACAGCAGAATTGGACGCGGTCTGGCGCGGTATTCCATGCAGAAGGGGAGAATTGCCGCGGGTGCAATCTCCTATATGGCAATCTTCTCGCTCAGTGCCGTGGTCACGGTCGCGTGGGTGATCTTTACTCACTTCTTCTCCGCAAGCGCTGCGTTCCAGTCTCTGGTTATCGATACGGTCAACAGGTTTGTTCCCGGACTGATTGCAAACCCGGCGACGGGCACGAGCGGGATTGTTGATCTCTCCGACATATCTCTGGGCAATGGGACCCTTGTCGCGGGCATCATTGCATTCGTTGCTGCGTTCTGGACGGCGATGCAGATTATCCGCTACATCGTGGACGGACTCCGATCCATGTTCGGCCTTCTTGACTACCCTGGCACGGCAGTGACCGCATACCCCCGGTACTTTGCCGGGTTGATACTGCTCTTCCTAGGAGTGATCACGACCGCTGTCCTGACGGTTATGACCGGACGCTTCGAAGAATGGGTCGTGTCGGTCTTCCCGGGAGTCCGCGAGATCCTCGAAACGCACACCTTTGGGGCCATACGTCTCGGAGTTCCCTCACTGGTTGACTTCCTCATGTTCATGGTGATGGTGACATTTGTGGCGCGCATCGCGGTGCCTCGCCGCACCCTCCTTGTTGGGGCCGTCATGTTTGCAGTTGCTTCCACCACCCTCCGTTTTGGTGGTGAGGCACTGATGGGCGCGTCTAACGACCCCGTCATCGCTACCATCGCTACGGCGGCAGCACTGCTCCTCTGGGTCAACTTTGTGGCACGAGCTGCACTAATGGTCTCGGCGTGGATGGCGGATCCGCCTGCCGTGGTCATGAAGGTTAAGAAGGACTCAGTCCACGCTGACAAACGGCCGAACTACGTCACACTCAGCCGACCCGCGACGCTGGCGTGGCCACACAACCCGGTGACGGGGGACCTTATTCCGGCACATCCATTAGATGCGGATGGGCACGCAGATCCTGATGAACTCGAAGCGAGCGAGGACGATCAGGCTTCAAACTGAACAACTACCGGCGCGTGATCTGAGAACCGCGTGTCCCAGGAAATTGCGCGATCCACCCTCGCTGCGAGCGCACGTACCGCCAGTCCTGGTGTTGCATAGTGGTAGTCGATGCGCCAACCAGTATCATTGTCAAACGCCTTGCCGCGCCAGGACCACCAGGAGTAGGGCCCCGGAGTTGGCCCGGTGAGTGTTCGCACCACATCGCACCAACCAGCGTCGACCCAGCCATTCAAGTAGGCCATCTCTTCATCAAGGACACCGGAGGTCTTGTTGTAGTTGGCCTTCCAGTTCTTGATATCCATCTCTGAGCGAACAACATTGAAGTCCCCGGCCACCAGCGTCTGCGGACCGCCCTCACCACTGCGGGACAGCAGGTCCCGAACGCGGGCATCAATGCTCGCCAGGTGCCGCATCTTGAAATCTTGCTTCGGGTCGTTGATTTGGCCCGAATGGAAGTATGCGGACACCATTCGCAGCGGAAGCCCGCTCGCGGTCACAAGGTCGACCTCTATCCAACGACCTGAATCAACCAGCTCTTCTTGCTGTGCCAGACCAATGGTGTGCTGTGCGCCGGGAGCCAGCCCAATCTTGGTGGAGTCTTTGGCAACGGCAACCCCCACTCCCGCGCGTCCCTTGATCAGTGAGGGCGCAATGAAAGTATCAAACTGGTCGCCAAGAAGATCAGCCGCGATTTTCTCCTCGGCACGCACTTCCTGGAGCAGGAGCACATCGGGTTGTGCTTCTTCAATCCACTGCCCCATCCCTTTCCGGTATGCGGCGCGAATGCCGTTGACGTTTACAGAGGCTACAGAAAAACTGGTAGAAGTCACCGCCCCAGTATGCCAGGTGGTGCAGGTAGCCCAGGAACCAAATATGGGATAGCTTGAATCACTATGAGCAACACCCCGGGAGATCTGCCGGCCCCAAGCCATGGTCACTCTCACACCCACGCAACCGCCACCATGTCACGGAAGCGCCTTGCTTGGGCCCTAGGTGTCACAGCATCCATTCTCTTTGTCGAGATAGTCGGAGCCATCTGGAGCGGCTCCCTAGCGCTCCTCGCTGATGCCGGCCACATGGCAACCGATTCAATCGGCCTCGTTGTTGCGCTCTTCGCAGCTCACCTGATGACCCGCCCTCGAACAGACAAGTGGACCTGGGGGTTTGCGCGGCTAGAGATACTGGCGGCTGGCCTCCAGGCTGGTCTTCTCATTGTTCTCTGCGGGTTCATTGGGTGGGAAGCGGTCGGACGCTTTATGAACCCCACGGCCGTCGAGGCCGGGCCCATGCTCCTAGTTGGTGTCATCGGGCTGGTGGCCAACGTGATCTCCATGTCGATCCTTTTTGGAGGACGCGGAGCTTCCCTTAACATGAAGGCAGCTTTCCTTGAGGTGAGCGCGGATGCCCTGGGTTCCGTGGCTGTCATCGTAGCTGCCCTGGTACTGATGTGGACAGGGTGGCCTTACGCCGATTCTCTGGCTTCCCTTCTAATAGCCATCATGATTGCGGCGCGCGCCGTGGCTATCCTGCGACAGTCAGTCGACATCCTCCTGGAAAAAACACCAAGCGGGCTTGACCTCAACGAGGTCCGCAAGAGGATCTGTGAGAATCCGGCTGTGCGCCAGGTTCACGACCTCCACGTCTCCAGCATCGGCACAGGACTGAACATCCTCACTGCACACGTCATCGTCTCCGAAGAGTGCGTGTCATCTGGTCAAACAGTAGAAGTACTCCACGACCTGCAGGAAGCACTCAAGTCCGGGTTTGATGTCGATCTGAACCACGTCACGCTTCAGATCGACTCAGACCTGCACGCCTCACACGAGGATCTGGCCCACTAACGTTCTGCTCTATGCTTGCAGCTCCGCCTGGTGGACCACATTCTCAAGAAGCATGACGCGCGTCATCGGTCCGACTCCACCCGGATTGGGTGACAGCCAGCCCGCAACGAACTGAACACCGTCTGCCACATCCCCGGCAATCTTCCCGTCCCGCCTTGATACCCCCACGTCAACAACTGCAGCACCTGGCTTCACGTCCTCGGCAGTGACCAGGTCGGGAACCCCTGCCGCGGCGATAATGACATCAGCTGCTCGCATCTCAGCCCGGAGGTCACGGGTTCCGGTGTGGCAAAGAACCGCAGTGGCACCAACGCTACGCTGTCCCAGCATCAAACCTAGAGGGCGACCCGTCGTCAGACCACGCCCAACAACGCAGACTCGCGCCCCGCGCAGTTCCACTCCATTGTCACGGAGGAGTTCCACAACGCCTCTGGGCGTACATGGTTGAGGGGCCTGTGAAGTCCCCGCAATATCTTCAACCAGGAGACCCAGGTTGTACGGGTGGAGGCCATCCGCATCCTTCGCGGGGTCCATGAGGTGCAAGATCGCCGACTCGTCAATGTGATCCGGCAAAGGGAGCTGCACGATGAAGGCGGTACAGGATGGATCTGCGTTCAGTCTGCGAACCGCAGCCTCCACATCTGCCTGCGTTGCATCTGCCGGGAGGCGGACGTCGATAGAGCGGATCCCCACCTCTTCACAGTCGCGGTGCTTCGCGCCAACATAGATGTGCGAGGCCGGGTCTTCCCCAACCAGGATCGTCCCCAGCCCGGGCGTCACGCCCTTGGACTTGAGGATCGCCACTCGATCTCGGAGCTGTTGCTTCTTCCTTGCAGCGAGCGACGACCCGTCAAGCGGTAAGGCAACATCTCCCCCTTCGCCTGCGGAACCTGTCAGCCAAGGAAACCTCATGCCATGACCTTGAGATCAGCGATGTCTTCATAGAGCGGGTGCGTTGAAGCGAGAGCTGCAACTCGGTCACGCAGTCCGGCCTCGTCGACCTCTCCGCGAGCACCCTGACGAAGCGCGGTGGCAACGATGTCGGAAACCTCCACAAAGTCTCCCACTTGGAATCCGCGGGTAGCCAAGGCGGGGGTGCCGATCCGCAAGCCCGATGTGACCCTGGGCGGGCGAGGATCGAACGGAACAGCATTGCGGTTAATCGTCACGCCGACGCGGTGAAGCAAATCTTCCCCATCCGCACCACTCAGGGGACTGGCCTGCAGGTCAACCAGCACCAGGTGAACATCCGTGCCGCCTGTGAGAACCGAGATCCCCTCCGCAGTCACATCATCTTGTAGCAGGCGGTCAGCAAGGATCTTGGCGCCCGCAAGGGTACGGGTCTGCCTCTCACGGAACTCCTCCGAGGCCGCGATCTTCATTGCGACGGCCTTCGCCGCAACAGCCTGCATCAGCGGACCACCCTGCTGTCCCGGGAACACAGCCGAGTCGATCTTCCGCCCCCACTGCTCACCCCGTGAAGTGAGGATCATTCCTGACCGAGGTCCTCCCAGTGTCTTATGCACAGTGGTGGTGACGAGGTCGGCGTACGGCAGGGGGTTTGGATGCAGCCCCGCAGCGACTAGGCCGGCAAAATGTGCCATATCCACCATTAGTGCTGCCCCGACCTCGTCCGCAATTGAGCGGAACGCTTCAAAGTCCAGCTGCCTCGGATAGGCAGACCATCCGGCAATAAGGACGCTAGGACGGACCTCAAGAGCGCGGTCACGTACCACGTCCATGTCGATCAGATAGGTGATGGGGTCAACGCCGTATGAGTGCGACTCGTAGAAACGCCCTGAGAAGTTGATCTTCATTCCATGCGTGAGGTGACCACCGTGTGCCAGTTCGAGGCCGAGCAAACGATCGCCGGGTGCTGCAAGAGCCTGAATGGCAGCAGCGTTGGCTTGGGCTCCAGCGTGGGGTTGAACATTGACATGATCGGCACCAAACAGCTCTTTGGCTCGACTAATCGCCAGTTCTTCGGCAATGTCTACCCATTCGCAACCGCCATAGTAACGGCGTCCTGGGTAGCCTTCCGCGTACTTGTTCGTCAGAACGGAGCCCTGCGCTTCCAAGACTGCATACGGCACAAAGTTCTCTGATGCGATCATCTCAAGGGTTCCGCGTTGGCGCCCTAGTTCGCCCTCGACGACGGCATGGATCTCTGGATCTACGATTGACAGCGGCTGGTAGAGACTAGAAGACAAAACGATACTTCCCCTCGATACTTGCGTGGCTCCCGAACAATGGAACGTCCCTACCCTACTGCCCAAACAAGTGCGGGCGGCGCCAAGGTTTGCAGTGGAAGACAGTTAGTCGAGGAGGGCCGTCGCGGTCTGCGAATCAGTGATCAGCACGGTTGCTAAACGGCCTTTCAGCGTAGCTGCCAGCGGAGTAACTTTGTCTGGACCCGTGCAAACGGCTATGGACCACTGCGCCTGCGCTAGTGATCGCAGCGACATTGCGGGAATGCGCTCCTCAAGCCTGTCTGACACCGGCTGAGCCTCCGCATCAACCAACCTGCCGAGGACGTTCGCCCTCGCGCCAAGCTCCCACAGTTCCTTAAGCTCCACGTGGGACAGGAACCCCGACTTGACGATAATCGATGATGAAGGAATAGATCCGGGTGAGAAGATGACGACGTCAGCACTCTCAGCCTCGTCCACAACGCGTCGTGCTGCGGGTGAGATATCGCTACTCGCTCCCCGCAACGAATTCTCCAAAACCTCGTCAAATAGGGAGACTGTGCCGGGGGCTTTGCGGGCCAGGAGTCGGGTAGCTCCAGAACCAAGCAGCTCATCAACCCCTCCGGGTGCAGCATTTGCTTGAACGACGCGGGTACCTGGGGACCATCGTGGTGCTGCGGCGCGTGCCACCGCCGAAGTTGTTCGACCCCATGCGAGGGCTACCGCCGTCGGACGAGGGCGAATGTCAGCAAGATAATCAGCAGCAGTTTGGGCAACCAGTGCCAGGGTTTGTCCGGTGGTCTCCTGGGTGCCAACAACCTGAACGTCAGCCAGGCCGAAACGTGATTCCAGTTCAATCTCGAGTGAACGGACCCGGGCCTGTGCATGACGAATACGAATGTCGACAACTCCGGAGTCCTCACCTTCTTTGAGGAGGCGTCCCACGGTCCAACGAGTGCACCCCATTCTCTCCGCAACAGCTGCTTGGGTAAGGCCATCGAGAAAGTAAAGTTGGGCGGCACGAAGTACAGCCCGCTGGCGCTCACTTGTTGGAAGCTTTGCCACGGGTGCAGCGCTATCTGCTGGTGTTGTCACGGCTCCTCACCCAAAACTCAATGTCGTTGGTCGAGTGTACGCAGGTGGCCCCCACTCGACGCAAGGCAATTTGTTGCCGCTAACATCATAGGCGCAAAGCTGCAGGTCAGAACACGTGAGGAGATGACAGGTCGGGCGCCGGCCCACCCGGTCCACTGCCCTACCCAACCTCTCTATCCTGCCCGGCCAAGCGCCCAGCCCAGCCTCGGCCCCGACCACGGACGCCTGCCCAGCCTCGGCCCCGGACGCCTGCCTCGAACCCCCGCCCCGGCCAAGCGCCCAGCCTTTCGCGAAATGTATACGTGGGGGCGAAATGTTCGTCTGGGGTACGTACCCCAGGGGCGCTTTTCATCCCCACGTATACATTTGGCGGCGTCCGCCTCTCAACTCATGAGAATCCTGTACGTGTCGCACTGCCTGTGGGTTTGGGTTGGGAGCTGGGGCTGGTACGCCATAGCGAGCCGGTTAGGCTCGCATAACGGTGTCATCCCTGGCTGCGCTGGGCCTATCGGGCTCCCTATGGCTTAGGCGGCTCCGCATTGCTGGGGAACCCCGCGGGCGCCTTGCACCTGGGCCGCCCCACGCACACCCGCGGCACCCACACCGGCCTCCGCCTCCGCCTCCGCGAGATCGAATAGTATCGACAGTTCCGGGCCCAATAACAGTGTAATGTATCGATACTATTCGATCTCGCGGTTTGGGGCGGGTAGTGGCGGCAACGGTGAACGGTCGTCGAGGCAAGAAGGGTGCCCACGGCCTCTTCTGCGACCAGCCAATAAACAACTTACAGAAGAGCCACCAAACCGGGTCACAACACATGAGGAGGGGGTCGAACCAAACCGGGTCACAACACATGAGGAGGGGGCCGAACCCAACCGGTCCGGCCCCCTCCAACAAATCTGCTACTACTTGATGAAGCCCATCGCCTTCACGGCGTCGTACTCCTCAGTAAGCGCAGCAATGTTCTCTTCAATGCCGCCGCGCGTGCCAGCGTTGATTTCAAGGTCGTCAACGATCTTGTATTCGCCATCCACCGAAACACAGGGGAAGCCGAATGACAGGCCCTTCGGGACACCGTAGTGGGTGCCATCAGAGTAGTGTCCAACCGTCACGAACTCGCCATCCTTGGTGCCATTGACCCAGTCATGCATGTGGTCAATTGCAGCCGAAGCAGCCGAAGCAGCCGAAGACGCACCGCGCGCCTCGATGATGGCCGCACCACGCTTGGCAACTGTTGGGCGGAAGTAGTCCTTCAGCCACTCTGCCGACACCAGCTCGTCAGCGGGTGTGCCGTTGACAGTTGCGTAGGAAACATCCGGGTACTGATCTGCGGAGTGGTTGCCCCAAACAGTCACATTCTTGATGTCACGAACAAATGCATCTGTCTTAGCGGCGAGCTGAGCAATAGCCCTGTTCTGGTCAAGGCGCAGCATCGAAGTAAAGCGCTCTGCGGGGACGTCCGGCGCTGCATTCTGAGCAATCACAGCATTTGTATTGGCCGGGTTGCCAACAACTAGGACACGAATGTCCTCAGCGGCATGGTCATTGATTGCTTTGCCCTGCGGGCCGAAGATTCCAGCATTCGCCTCAAGGAGATCTGCGCGCTCCATACCTGCGGTACGAGGGCGAGCCCCAACCAAGAACGCCATGTTTGAAGCTTCGAATGCCTTGTTGGCATCGTCAAACACGTTCACTGAATCAAGCAGGGGGAACGCCGAATCCAGCAGTTCCATTGCGGTACCTTCGGCAGCGCGCACGCCCTGGGGGATCTCCAGAAGGTTCAGCTTCACAGGCGTGTCATCACCGAACACAGCGCCCGACGCAATGCGGAACAAGAGGGCATAGCCAATATTGCCAGCTGCACCAGTGACGGTTATCGTGCGGGGTTCCAACATTTAATAACTCCTCAGTGTTTGTGAAAAAACAAGTTGATTTCTCTGGTCAATCATAGGTCTGACAACCGCGGTCCCGCAGGGCCCTTAGACCCCGGTGGGAACCGAGCCATCCGGTCACTTCTTACGGTTGGCCAAGTAGTATTCGATGAGCTCCTTGGTTGAAGGATCCTGCGCATCCAAGACTTCACGGTCGCCTTCAATAGCGGGAAGAAGTCCCATAGCCAAGACCTTGCCCAGCTCAACCCCCCACTGATCGAACGAGTCAATTCCCCAGACGGCTCCTTCGACAAAGGTCAGGTGCTCATAGAGGGCAACCAGCTGGCCAAGCACGCTGGGGGTCAATGCTGGCGCCATGATCGAGGTCGTGGGGCGGTTCCCCGTAAACACGCGCGCTGATACCAACTCCTCTGCCGTTCCTTCCGCACGCACTTCATCCTCAGACTTACCAAATGCCAGCGCTTTGGTCTGTGCAAAGAAGTTGGAAAGTAGCAGTTCGTGCATGTCCGCATCACCGTCCGCAAGCGGCCAGACAGGATTTGCAAACGCGATGAAGTCGGCAGGAATCAGCCTGGTGCCCTGATGAAGCAGTTGGAAGAAGGCGTGCTGTCCGTTCGTTCCCGGTTCACCCCAGAACACTTCCCCGGTGTCATAAGAAACTGGCGAGCCGTCCCACCGCACCCCCTTACCATTCGATTCCATGGTCATCTGCTGCAAGTAGGCCGGGAAGCGATGCAGGTACTGGGAGTAGGGCAGCACCACGTGGGAAGAAGCGTTGAGGAAATTCACGTACCAGACGTTCAGTAGTCCCATCAACATCGGCACATTTTTCTCTGCTGGAGCGCTCAAGAAGTGCTCATCCATCTTATGGAGCCCGTCAAGGAACTCAGAGAAAACCTGCGGGCCGAGGACGATAGCCAGGGAGGTTCCAACGGCCGACGAAACAGAGTATCTTCCCCCCACCCAGTCCCAAAACCCAAACGCGTTCTGAGGGTCGATCCCAAAGTCGGCAACGCGATCCAGTGCCGTCGACACGGCGACAAAGTGCTTGGCAACCGCTTCTTGCGCCTTCGCGGAGTCGGGACCATCAATTACGCCCTCTTCAGTCAGACTATCGAGGAACCACTGGCGGACAACACGCGCATTCGTGATGGTTTCCAGCGTTGTGAAGGTCTTGGAGGTTACAACAACCAACGTCGTCTGAGGATCAAGGTCGCGAACCGTATCCGCCGCGTCGGTCGGGTCAATATTCGAGATGAAACGTGCTTCCATCCCCTCTTTTGCGAAAGGCCTCAGCGCCTCATAGACCATGACGGGGCCGAGGTCGGAACCCCCGATGCCAATGTTGACGACCGTTGTCAGAGGTTTGCCTGTGATTCCCGTCCAGGACCCGTCCCGGACCTGGTCTGCAAACGAGTAGACCTTCTTGAGTTCGGCATGCACCGCCGGCATCACATCGGCTCCATCGACCAGCAGGGCCTCCCCCTCAGGTCGGCGTAAAGCCGTGTGGAGGACGCTTCGGTCTTCCGTTACATTTATCCGCGCGCCTTCAAACATCTGGTCCCGGTGCTCTGTCACGCCCGTCTGCTCTGCCAGAGCCATGAGTTGGGCGAGGACGGAGGGCGTAATCAGATTCTTCGAAAGGTCCACATGCAAATCACCGGCAGTGAGGGTGTACCTCTGCGCCCTCTTCGGGTCCGCAGCAAACCACCCACCGATGTCAGGCACGAACTCTTGAGCAGTTTCTTCCAGGGTGTCCCAGGCAGCCGTTGTCGTGGGATCAACCGGTGAGCCAAGTACGGCGTCTTTGGTCATTTCTTTCCTTCTCTCATAGCTTCCTTCATGACCCGTTGTTCGCCCGGTGCAGCGGGCGCTGAACCAGCGATTTGGATGCGTCGCACCTGCAGTTCGGCGTTCTCCAAAGAAACAGTTTCACTCATGAGTCGCAGCGGCAACCACCACTGCTCCCTGGGTCGTCGGTGAACCATATCCAACAGTTCCGACATCATGGTCACGGGCTGCGCTGTGATACCGTCATCGGCCATTCCCATGAAGACCGCATCCGTGTTTCCTCCACGGAACGCCTGCTCAAGGTAGACCACGGCCCTATGGGTTAGCCGAGTAGCGAGAATGCGGTCAAACGCCGAAGGCATCCCACCTTGCTGAATATGACCGAGGGCGGAGTCACGGACATCAAACAACCCTTCACCAGCCGCCTCAATGGCGCGAGAGATAAACTCGCGATCGTAATGCGTTGAAGTCTCCTCATTCATGACTACCATGAACACCCGACGACCGTCCTCGAAAGACTTCCTCATAAGTGTCAAGTCGTGAGATAGGTCGTCAAGAGCCAAATCTTCTTCATTGAGGTAAATGTATTCGGCTCCCGAAGCGATACCGCTCATCAGCGCCAAGTAGCCGCACTTGCGCCCCATGGCCTCTGCAACAAAGCAGCGTCGTGAGGCAGCAGCAGATTCCTTCATGCGGTCCAGGGCCCACACCGCATTGTTAATGGCCGTATCTGCCCCAATTGTTAGCTCCGTGCCCGGCAGATTGTTGTCGATAGATGCGGGGACGAGGACGATCGGAATATTCAGGGCTGGGAAGTGCCCCCGCGCCGCGTTGAGGTCGCTGACTGCCATGTAGGCGGAATGCCCGCCGATGACAAGAAGCGCGTCTATGTCATTGCGTTCGATGGAGCGTCCCAACGCGTAGTACTCTTCCGGTTTCGGAACGGGACGGCGCGTCCCGAGGACGGCACCCCCATCAAAGGCCCATCCTTCGACTGCTTCCCAGTTCAGAGGGCGGATACTTTCATTGATGAGGCCGTCCCAAGAGCCCTCAATACCCAGCATTTCCCAACCACAATCCAAGCCAAGCCGAACCGCGGCACGAACGGCGGTGTTCATTCCGGGTGCCAGGCCGCCCGCATGCAGAATCGCAACGCGCTTGGTCTTCTTCCTGTCCTTGGTCAACTGTGGTGGTGCAGAGAGAGTGAAAAAGACATTCCCCATCTGGTAGTAGCTTCTGCCGCGAGCACGCCGAGCAGCGATGTACTCCCCCTCTTCGATGAGTCCAGCAACAGCCTTCGTGTCCTGAATCGACTCTTCGAGGGGTAGTCGGGTCACGCGGTTTCTCCGTACACCGAGGATCACCCCGCGCCCGTACGCGGCGGGATCAAACAGCTCCTGCACCGCGGCGTACCCCAGAAGCGTCGACATCCAACGGTCGTAAGCCGTGGGGGCGCCACCACGCTGAATATGACCCAGGATCGTCACCCGGGCGTCCTCGTCCAACCCCTCTTTTAGTGCTGTCTTGACATCCTCTGTGGTCAGCGATTTACCATAAATATCCCGAGCACCTTCTGCCACAAGGATGATCGATTCACGGCGGCCAGCCTGCCTTCCCAGCTGCAGCTTCCTGCACATGTCTTGCTGCCACCCGTTTCCAGCGGGTTCTTCCGGTGTGAAAACATAGTCTGCACCGCCAGCAACGCCCGCCATAAGAGGCAGGTACCCGCAGGCACGCCCCATCACCTCAACAACGAATGTGCGCTGGTGGGAGGCGGCTGTGGATGCAAGCATGTCCATCGCGGCAATGATGCGGGTCAGTGCGGTGTCAGCACCAATAGTCATGTCGCTGCCGACGAGGTCGTTGTCGATTGACCCGACCAGGCCGACCAGCGTCAACTCCGGGTAGTCCCGAGCGACCTCAGGGGTGATCTGCCCCTCTTCCACGAGTTCGGCCAAGTGCTGGCCCCACTCGCGACGGAAGTGATCAGCTCCGGTGAGGGAGCCGTCCCCACCGATGACGATGAGCCCGTCGATGCGCTTATCGATGAGGTTCTTGGCTGCCCTGTGGCGCCCGTCATACTCACGAAACTCGGCACTTCGCGCCGTCCCGATGGTGGTGCCGCCCTTACCGAGGATGGAGGATACAGAAGACCAATCCATCTCCTTGATGAACTGCCCACCCCGGACGGCACCATCCCACCCCTCCAATACCGCGAAGGGTTGAGCACCTGCGGCCAGGGCCGTGCGCACAACAGCTCGAACCGCGGCATTCATTCCCGGTGCGTCCCCACCGGAAGTAAGCACCCCGAGTCTGTACGGCTCCCCGGTCCTCTCGTTGATCCCACTAATGAGTTCAACGTCTGATGGTTCAACGAAGTTGCGGATGGACATTTCTGGCTTCCCTTCCCGAGAGAGGCTTTGCTTTCAGGCAGTCGTCCTAAGAGAGTCGCTCACGCAGATTCTCATCAATAGCGCCAAGGAACTCTTCCGTTGTCAGCCAAGGCTGCTCCGGCCCGATCAGGAGGGAGAGATCCTTGGTCATTTTGCCGGACTCAACAGTCTTGATGACCACGTCCTCCAACGTGTTCGCGAAGTCCGCGACCTCGGGCGTCTCATCCAGCTTCGCACGGTGGGCAAGCCCGCGGGTCCAAGCAAAGATGGATGCAATGGGGTTGGTCGAGGTCGGGTTCCCAACCTGGTGCTGGCGATAGTGGCGGGTCACCGTGCCGTGAGCGGCCTCGGCCTCAACAGTCTTGCCATCCGGTGTCATCAGTACCGAGGTCATCAAGCCCAGGGAACCGAAGCCCTGCGCGACAATGTCAGACTGGACATCGCCATCGTAGTTCTTGCAGGCCCAGACATAGCCCCCCTCCCACTTCAGGGCAGACGCAACCATGTCGTCGATTAGGCGGTGCTCGTACGTGAGGCCGGCGGCCTCATACTGGTCTTTGTATTCGGCATCAAACACCTCTTGGAAGATGTCTTTGAACTGCCCGTCGTATGCCTTGAGAATAGTGTTCTTTGTCGACATGTAGACGGGGAAACCGCGCTGCAACCCATATGCGAACGAGGCGCGCGCAAAGTCGCGAATCGAGTCGTTAAAGTTGTACATTCCCATCACCACTCCCCCGGACTCCGGGATCTCAACGACCTCGAACTCCATTGGTTCTGAGTCGTCGTTAGGAGTGAACGTTAGAGTCACCGTCCCACCCGTGGGGGCTTTGAAGTCCGTGGCACGGTACTGATCACCAAATGCATGACGCCCAACAACGATCGGCTTCGTCCACGTTGGGACCAAACGCGGAACATTGTTGATGATGATCGGTTCCCGGAAGATGACGCCACCCAGAATATTGCGGATAGTCCCGTTCGGGGAACGCCACATCTTCTTGAGGTCAAACTCTTCAACACGGGCTTCGTCAGGTGTGATGGTGGCGCACTTAATGCCGACACCGTACTTCTTGATTGCTTCCGCAGCATCAACTGTCACCTGGTCATCGGTTGCATCGCGGTTCTGGATCGACAGGTCGTAGTACCGCAGATCGATGTCCAGGTAGGGGAAAATCAAACGGTCCTTGATGAACTGCCAAATGATCCTTGTCATCTCATCGCCATCTAGATCAACAACGGGACCGATTACCTTGATTTTCGCCATTTTCACTCCTCTGACCGACACTGGTTAGCAACTGTCAGCTTACTGGAGTCAACCCCGTCTCTGGGCGATCAGATTGAGATTCCCACTTGAACGGGTTCTGGCTCGAGGCGAATTCCGAAATGCGACTCCACACCGTCACGCACCGCTCTCGCAAGTTCAACCACATCCTCACTGGTGGCATCTCCGCGGTTGGTGAGGGCGAGGACGTGCTTGGTTGAGAGTCGTGCCTGCGCGTTCTCCGTGAGGCCGAATCCTTTCGAGAAGCCCGCCTGCTGAATAAGCCACGCAGCAGAAGTCTTGATCTTCCCCTCAACTGTCGCGTGAGATTCATCCACGCCCGTAAGAGGAGCGTTCGATCCCACTTCAACGGGAAAACGTGGCGCCTTGAAGGGCAGCTTCTCATCTGCCTCACGCTCCGTGAGGATCGGATTGGTGAAGAAAGAGCCAGCAGACCACGTGTCATGATCTTCAGGGTCCAGAACCATTCCTTTGGAGGAGCGCAGTTCCAGAACAGCGGCCCTCACGTCGACCGTAGAGGCCCTGGATCCGACCTCGACTCTCAGCGCGTTTGCTAGCTCCGTATAGCGGATGGGTGCTGACCTGTCGTCCTCGAGCAACTGGAGAGCGACGCTGAGAACAACCCATCGCCCCGTGTGCTGCCAGGTTCGGCCACCACCAGCCTTGCGGTTCGATAGCGACTTCTTCAAAATTGAACTACGGTACGCCAAGTCAAGGCTTGCGCGGGAAAGTAACTGGACCCGGCCCGTGAGCCTGTCATAAGCACGCACGTAGGCCAGGTTCTCACCAATCTCCCTGCCGTACGCCCCAATGTTCTGCACGGGTGCGGCACCGACAGTTCCGGGGATCCCGGAGAGGGCTTCAAGACCCGACCAGTGCTGCCCTATCGCATAGGCGACAAGATCATCCCACGTCGTTCCAGAGGTTGCCTCAACTGTGATGCCACTTCGCTCGCTACGATCGTGAACCGCAAAGTCCCTTCGCGAGTCACGGATGACAGTTCCAAGGTAAGGGGCGTCTGAAACCACCAGATTCGAACCGCCACCCAGAACAAGCAGTTGGTTTTGGGACTCCTCTGATTCTTCGGGGAGGCGATACCACTGCTTACCGCCCTCCAAGACGCTTGGGATCGCGCGTCGCTCCTTGAGGATCCCGACAGCATGATCGTGGTCTGCCACCACATCGATGAAGTCACTCTCTGTGTCTGCATCGATCAGGGTTCTCGGCACTCCCCCGATCCTCAGCGTTGTTAGCTGAGACAGGGGGGCGGCTTGGCCTTCCATCGCTGCTCCTTGAAACCATGTATCGAGCGTGGGACCGCTCGGCTTGTGTGAAGTTTACTAGGACAGTGTGTCCTTCACCCCGCGGTCCATGCCTGGCCGCTGCGGGCAACAGCGGTTGAAAAATCAAACGCCCCAACCTTACCGGAGGGGCGTCTGAGATAGATCGAAGCGCTTAGCGGGTTTCGCGGTGCGCCGTTGACTTGTTGCAACGCGGGCAGAACTTGTTCAGTTCTAGACGGTCCGGGGTGTTGCGACGGTTCTTCTTGGTGATGTAGTTACGCTCCTTGCACTCCGAGCATGCGAGAGTGATCTTGGGGCGAACATCTGAGGACTTGCTGGCCACGATATTTCCTTAACGTTTCCGCAAGGTGCCTTGCGGGATATAAATAAGCACAAGCGATTCTACGAACGGATTAGGCATCACGCCAACTACCGTGACCCATAACTCACCATTGTAGCGAGGCGGGGACTCGAACCCCGGACCTTACGATTATGAGTCGTACGCTCTAACCAGCTGAGCTACCTCGCCACAACTGTTCCTTGCTTGCGCTAGGGACAGTCAGAGCCCCGAAAGGGAATTGAACCCTTGACCTTCTCCTTACCATGGAGACGCTCTGCCGACTGAGCTATCGGGGCAACAGAGGACAGATTACTTCAGGCACACCATCCCTTGCAAACCGCGAGCGGCCGCTATGTTCGAGATCACGAGCTCGGGTTGGGGTCGACTCTCTTCTCTGAAAACTGACCCCAACCCAAAGGCTGCAACGACGTCACAACACCTAATCGCTTGAGTGCTATTGGTTGCCCTTTGCCGCGACCTTCAGAAGCGGTGAGCCGAATGTCGCATCGCCATCTGCTCGCGCATCAATCGAACCAAACTTCTTATGGTTGGTCACCAAGACGGGTGTTATTGGTGAATACCCCGCAGCTTTGATTGCAGCGATATCAAACTCAACCAAAGGATCCCCTTCACTGACGATGTCACCCTTCGACACCAAGACCTTGAAACCGGACCCTTCCATATTGACTGTATCTATGCCGATATGAACCAATAGTTCAACACCGCTGTCCATCTTCAAACCCACTGCGTGGCCAGTTGGGAAAGTCATGATCACCTTGGCGTCTCCGGGAGCAACCAGCCGACCCTCGCTGGGATCGATGGCCACACCCGCACCAACCGCTCCCGAGGCAAATCCTGGATCCGGAACATCCTTCAACGGGACAACCTTTCCCTGCAATGGGCTAGACAGGACTGTCACGGTACCCGGTACCATCCCGGGAGCCTGCGTCCTCGGCCGCTCCTTGACTGCGGTTGCAACAGCTCCGGCTTCGAGGAACGGTTCTGCGTCCGCAGCAGTGATACCCGCCTGCTGGGCTGGTGTTTCGAATCCGTCCTGGGCCTCTTCCTCCTCAAGGATGTCCACATGCGGACCGCCCTCGGCCTTCTGCTTAGCAATGCGCGCCAAGGCTTCGGCCTTCTGTTCCGGCGTGCGGTAGTCGGTAATGACAACCAATGCCATTGCGGTGCAGAAGGCAACGGCAATCGCGATGACGTACAGGGACATCGGGGAGAAGAGCGGGATGGTGAGAAGCGAAGTGAACGCGAATGCACTGGCTGTGACCCCCGCAGTTCCGAGCAACATCGACCCCACACCAATCGTGAGACCGCCTAGGAAACAGCCGACAAGCATGCGCGGATAGATCCGCGCGAACCGCAGGTGAATGCCGTAGAGAGAAGGCTCTGAGATCCCACCAAAGAGTCCGGCAATCAGGGCGCCTGTTGAAGTTTGTCTCATCTGAGCGTCACGCTCACGCGCAGCGATGAATAGAACCCCGGCGGTTGCCCCAAAGCAAGCGAAGTTCCAAGCGCCCATGGGGCCCTGGATGAAGTCGTATCCCAACGTGTCTATGTTCATCAGCATGAGGGCGTTCAGTGGCCAGTGCAGGCCAAGAGGCACCAGGAATGGGTAGAGCATTGGGATAAGCACCGCAAACAGAAGTGGTGCAGTTGTGTTCAACCACGCGAGTCCCGTACCCAGGATCCCACCGAGCCACACACCGAGCGGGCCCAAGATGAACCCTGTGATCGGGATCATGATGATCATTGAAAGGAAGGGGAGGAACACTAACTGAAGGCTCTCAGGAACAACCTTCTTGATGCCGTGATAGACGACTGCGAGGAGTGCCGCCATCATCAATGGGACGAACACATTTCCGCCGTAGTCTGACAGCAGAAGCGGAATCCCGAAGATATCCGCACGGCAAGACTGAGTTCCCAGGGCCTCGTTGGTAACACAGGTGATGTCATCACGTGAAGAAAGGTTGATGAACTCGGGCGTCATCAGCGCGCCCATGATCGCCGCACCTAGCCAAGGGTCGACGTTGAGCTTCTTCGCAGCGTTGTAGGCCACCATGATTGGTAGGAAGTAGAAGACCGAGCGCCACATTGTGTCTAGGAACTGCCAGCCTGCCGGCTTCACCTCAGCGCGGAAGTCTTGGACTCCGAAAGCGTCCATCACCGCGGCAAAAGCGATAATTAGCGAGGCTCCCAGCAGCACGCCCAAGATGGGCCTGAAGCTGTCTGCCAAGTATTCAAAGAACCCGTCCATCCACGCGTGCTTGCCGCGGGGACCTTTCGAACGCGCTTCGGCCTTCACATCGTCAGCCGACTTGGCAGCGGTGGTTCCCATAGCTGGAAGATTGTTGATCTGTTGGAACACGGTGGCTACACCACCGCCGATTATGACTTGGTAGCGATTCCCGGCTTGGGGAACCGATCCCATGACCACGTCAATGTTATCTAGTGCTGCGGAATCTACAAGTTCTGAGTTGACCAGTTGAAAACGCAGACGCGTGGCACAGTGCGTCAGGCTCTCGATGTTCTCTGGTCCCCCTACTGCATCCACAATTGCTTGCGCAGCTAGTTCAGCCATGATGGTTGCCCTCCAGTTGTCCTCCCAAAGACGTCGGTGTCTTCGGCTAGCAGTCTCATTATGGCGCGAATCATACTTCTGTGGGGGCTGGATCGCCCAGCTTCAATGAAACGGACGGGAACCACCGTGCGCGGCAAACTAAAACCACCGTGCGCGGCAAACTAAAACCACCGTGCAGGCCTTGGGATAACCTGCCGATGCTCACTAGATTCCGGCCGTGCGGAGTCAGCAGGGCTTGCAGAGCCAGTGGGCTGTGCAGAGCCCGCTACGCCATAGCGAGCCAGCTAGGCCCAGCGAGCCGACCAGGGCTTGCAGAGCCCGCTACGCCTTAGCGAGCCAGCCTGGTCGAATAACGCTGTTTTATTGACTCGAACTAGGCCTAGTCGGCTCGCTATGGCGTAGTCGGCTCCGTATCGTCCAAACCTCAGCTGAGACATGGAAACAACAAACAAGCACGCAAAACACGCAATTTCAAAGTCGCTCTCCACGCAAAACTAACAGGCGCTTGACACCCCCTCAATGCCCGCGTCCACACCGTCTAAGACACCACGTTCTGGCCGACATCCCCAGAATAATTGTGCGCGTTTGGCGCAGTCTTGGATAACGGTGCGAGTTTGGCGCAGTCTTGGATAACGGTGCGCGTTTGGCGCGATTTCGCGCATCATTACGCCGTTATTCAAGCCAAACGCGCACCGTTGCGCCAAGCGCGCACCGTTACGCTCGGGGGCGGCCCCAAACAGTACGACACCGGCATCACCACCGAAGACGGACTCTGGGCCAGAAAAGGATGGGCAGGCAAGTGGCAACCCTAACGACACGCCCAAACCCCGGAGTTTAGACACCAATAATGGCCGCTATCCCCCAATAATGGCCGCATCCCCGAGTTTAGACACCAATAATGGCCGCATCCCCACCAAAACCCCGGGCCGGGCAACGGAAAAGCCCGGTTCCGTTAGGTTCCGGGCTTTCCTACTGTGGCGGATGAGGGATTTGAACCCCCGAAGCATTCCGCGGCTGATTTACAGTCAGCTCCCTTTGGCCACTCGGGCAATCCGCCTTGCACCCTCAAGTGGGTGCCGTGAAAGATTACCAGCTTTTGGGCCCAATCTTCCACTCCATCCCGGAGGTAGTGCGTGATCTCTCGCACCTCATCCGAGCCCCTCTAGGAGCATTACTAACGCATGACTAGCGATAGTTCACAAACTGCAGGGCAACATCCAGATCCGCCCCTTTGAGCAGTGCAATCACGTCCTGCAGGTCATTGCGAGACTTAGAAGAAACCCGAACCTCATCACCCTGGATCTGAGCTCGTACTCCCTTTGGCCCCTCATCACGGATCAGCTTCGTTATCTTCTTCGCGGTGGGTTGATCAATCCCCTCCTTCAAAGGGACAACCAACCGGTAGATCTTCCCGGCTATCTGCGGCTCACGATCCGTCAAGTCAAGCACTTTCAGCGACACACCACGGCGAACAAGCTTCGACTGCAAGACATCAATGACAGCCATGGCCCTCTCTGCAGAGTTCGCCTCCACAACGATCGTCTCCCCGACCTGCTTCAGGGATGCGTCCACTCCACGGAAGTCATAGCGGGTGGACACCTCCTTGACCGCCTGGTTGACCGCGTTGTCAACCTCTTGCGCATCTATCTTTGAAACAACGTCAAATGATGAGTCAGCCACTGGCATTTCCTTACTGTTGGTTCATCTCTTCTTGCATTGCATGGAGCCGGGCAATCCGATCCTCCATAGGAGGGTGCGTCGAGAACAGCTTCGTCATGTCCTTGCCACGGAAAGGATTGGCAATCATCATGGCAGAGGCGCTCTCACGGTCCGGAGTTCTCTCCATCGGAGCCTGGCGGCCCAGGTTGTCGATTTTATTCAAAGCCATGGCCAGTCCGACCGGATCGTTCGTTAGTAGCGCCCCGTCCTCGTCCGCGTCATACTCCCTGGATCGCGAAATACCCAACTGGACGATCGACGCAATCATCGGCGCAGCCAGTGCGGCAATGATTGCTGGAAAACCTGCCCCCCGGTCGCGGTCGCGGCCACCAAAAAGAAGTGCCCACTGTGCGAGACTCGTGATCAGTCCCGCCATCGCAGCAGCGACCGAGGACGTGAGGATGTCGCGGTTATACACGTGCATGAGCTCATGTCCGAGGACGCCCCGTAGCTCCCTTTCGTCAAGAACCTGCAGTATGCCTTCCGTACAGCAGACTGCGGCATTCTGCGGATTGCGTCCCGTCGCAAATGCGTTCGGGTTCTGCGTCGGAGCAATCCAAATGGATGGCATCGGCATTCCGGCCCTGGATGTCAGGTCTTCAACAATCGCGTAAAGTCCCGGCGCGGCCTCCCGAGTGACGGGATAGGCGTTCATCTGCTTGAGCGCAAGAGTCGCCGAGTTCCAGTAGGTGACGAATGTTGAGATCACTCCCATCCCGGCGAAGATCCACAGCCACAAAGAATCGTTGGTCCCGGCTGAAATTGCAGCACCGAGGGCCAGCAGGATCGCCCACATCAGGGCAAACAGACCAACGGTCTTCGTTGTGTTCGATAGGCGACGGTTCATGGCCTATAGCCTAGCTCTCCCTATGAGTTTGGCCCCGTGAAGTCTTCAAACCGCTGCGGCGCCGTCGGGCTGCCGAGCTCACCCGGCTCACCCACAAACGGGTCAGCCGCCCAGTCTTCACCCGAAGCAAGACCGAGGGACTCAACATCTTCCCCGGCAGCGATCTCCATCATCTTCTTTCTGGAAATCACCTTGACGCGTTCTCTCGTACCACCGCTGGGGAGAGGACCCCACTGCGATCCCAGCTGCTGCTCGTAGGCATCAAGCAGCTCCCACCCCTGCCAGTCAGTGAATGACACACCGCGGGCCTCTAGCAGATCTTCAACAGGGCCGGCAGTTGGTGCGCGCAAGACACCCGCTTCAGCGTCGGCCACCAGGTTTGCGATGGTCTCTTGTGCATCTGACTTAGTTGATCCAATGAGGCCAACCGGTCCACGCTTAATCCAACCCGTTGCGTAGAGGCCGTCCACCGCAGCGCCGTCTCCGGTTGCCTCCACAACGCGGCCCGCAATGTTAGGGACGACACCTCTGAGACTATCGAAGGGCACTCCTGGAATCGGCGAAGAGAAATAGCCCACCGCCCGATATACGGCTTGAACGGGCCATTCCGTCAGGGCCCCGGTCCCCTCAACACTTCCATCCCCGGTAAGTTCCGTGCGCTGTGTGACAAGTGCCCGGACATTTCCGGCCTCGTCAGCCAAGATTTCTTCCGGCGCCTCAAACATGTGCAGGTAGATCCGCCTCGACGCCTTGTGGTCTTCCGGATCCCGAGAAGCATAGGAGGTGAGTGTCTTTACTACCTGGCGTTGCTGGTTTGATGACTTCAGGGTCCGCTGTGAGCCCTCATCAAAATCAAAGTCTTCTTCAGACACGATGATGTCGACGTCCGAGACATGCCCCAGCTCACGCAATTCAAGCGGAGTGAACTTGACCTGCGCGGGACCACGCCGCCCGAAGACATGAACTTCCTCAACGGGGTTTGCAGCCAACTGAGCTGCCACGTTTGAAGGAACATCCGTGGTGATCATCTCGGGAAGATGCTTGGTGAGGACTCGCGCCACGTCCAAAGCAACATTTCCAACGCCGATGACCGCCACTTGACGTGCTTCTAGGGGCCAGGTGCGCGGATAGTCGGGGTGACCGTCGTACCAGGAGACAAAGTCGGCCGCACCGTAAGACTGTGGGAGGTCCACGCCCTCGATATCTAGCTTGGCGTCACGGTCGGCACCCGTGGCAATGATGATGGCGTCGTAGCGCTGACGCAGCTCCTCTACGGAGATATCCCTTCCGACCTCGACATTTGCGAAGAGACGAATATCGCCGCGCTGAAGAATACGGAAAAGTGCAACAATGATTTGTTTGATGCGCGGGTGATCGGGGGCGACCCCGTACCGAACAAGACCGTAGGGAGCGGGAAGGCGCTCAAACAGGTCGATGGAGACATCTAGATCAGACTTGGCGAGAATATCGGATGCGTAGATCCCAGCGGGACCCGCGCCGATAACGGCCACTTTCAAACTACCGGACACGGATTTTCTTCTCTTACTCAGGCTAACGAAACTGGCCCCAATCCTAGCTGGCTTCAGGCAGCCCGATCCACCATGAGCACCGCGAACGCGACCAACGCCTCTTTTGCCTCTGACTCAGGTAGCGGGTCGAGGGCGTCAAGCGCGCGCTTCGTCCATTCCTTTGCAAGACCACGGGTTCTCTCAATGACGTCGTGCTGTCCCAGTAGGGTAACGACCCGGCTCAGTTCCTCATCAGACTGTAAGTTGCCATCAAGTAGTTCGAGTATGACCTTCCCGTCCTCGTCGAGGACGCCACTGGCAAGATCTTGCCTCAGGAGTAGCACCGGCATGGTGTCCACGCCCTCGCGAAGGTCGGTTCCCGGGGTCTTCCCGGTCACCTCGGATGGGGAAACGATGTCGAGGACGTCATCGGCCAGCTGGAACGCGACTCCCACATACTCACCAAAGTCTCGAACACTCCGTGAGATCTCCGGTCCCGCCCCCGCGTGGAGCGCGCCGAAATACGCAGCAGCTGACACTAGTGAGCCTGTCTTGTCCGCGAGCACCTGCAGGTAGAACTCGACCGGGTCGACCCCTTCGGGCGGCCCAAAGGACTCGTTCAGTTGGCCAAGGCACAGCCTCTCAAACGTGTGTACGTTATAGAGAATGGTTTCCTCACCGAGGGCCGCCATTATTGATGAAGCACGCGCAAAGAGCAGGTCGCCAGCGAGGATCGCCCGGTTGTTTCCCCAAATCATTTGTGCGGAGTCAACCCCCCGACGCGAGGGGGCAGAGTCCATGACGTCGTCGTGGTAGAGCGAGGCCAAATGGGTGAGTTCAACTCCGGTTGCTGCCTTGAGCACAGACTCTGACTGCGCTCTGTGCGGAGCACCAAGGTGACTACACACAAGTGTCAGCATCGGACGCAACCGTTTACCGCCTGCAACAGCAAGGTGCCGGGTCAGGTCTTCGACAAGATCCCGTTCGGTCGAAACGGATTGGCTCAGGAGAACCTCGACCTCGTCAAGGCCCTCCTGAACTGCAAGTTCCAACTCCCCATCCGAAGCAGAATCAAGCGAGGCGATCATGGAATCAGGATCGTAATTTGGTTGAGTAGATCAAGCACAGGGGCAGGGAAGATTCCCAACAGCACGGTAAGAACCGCGGTAACCCCAATGGCTACCTCTGCAAGACCTGCGGAACGCACCACGGTCACGCCCTCGGCGGGCTCACGGAAGAACATCACCTGTACGACGCGGAAGTAAACCGCGGCCGTAACCACGGAGGCCGCAAGGCTGATGCCAACAAGCCATCCGAGGCCGCCTTGTATACCAGCGGAGAAAACAACAAATTTTCCAATGAAACCAGAGGTAAGCGGAATACCCGCAAAGGACAGCAGGAAGATCAGCATCGAGAAGGCGAGGAAGGGTGACCTCTTACCGAGGCCCGCCCATTGGGAAACCAGATTAGCTTCACCACCGATTGCACCATCAGCAGACTTGACGCGTACCAGACCGACGATGCCGAAGGCCCCCACCGTGGCGATGCCGTATGTCAGGAGGTAGAAAGCAACTGCACCCGCGGAACCTTGGACCAATGCGAGTACGCCGATGAGGACGAAACCCGCGTGGGCTACCGACGAGTAGGCAAGAAGACGCTTGATGTTCTTCTGTACTAGGCCGCCAAAGGTACCGAAGATAACGGTTGCCGCCGCGAGCACTGCGAAGACCAGCGCGAAGTCCCACTTGAGGTGACCCGCAACCGAGAAATAGAAACGCACGAGTGCGCCGAAGGCAGCCACCTTGACGCCTGCAGCCATGAAGCCGGTGACGGGAGTGGGCGCACCGGTGTAGACGTCCGGAGTCCACTCGTGGAAGGGGAAGGCAGCAACTTTGAAAAGGAGGCCAACCATCACCATGAACACACCAATAAGGAGGATCATGTCCATTCCTGCGACCGTCGGCACGGCTGCGGCAATGGCTCCAAGACGGAGTGAGCCACCGGAGAATCCGTACAGAAGAGCCGAACCCATGAGGAAGAACGCAGATGCAAACGAACCCAGGATGAAGTACTTGATCGCGGCTTCCTGCGACAGGTCGCGACGCCTACGGGCAGATGCCACCAGGATGTAAAGCGGTAGCGACATGACTTCCAACGCTACGAACATAGTCAGCAGCGAGTCCGTTGCCGGGAACAGCATCATGCCACCGATGCTGAAAAGCACCAGGGGGAAGAACTCGCTGCGCTGGTAATGCTTAGCGAGGCTCAGCGCCTCTTCACCAGAACCGGGTCGATCTGAAGGTTGGGCCGCGAAGGCCCCATCACGAAGTTCTGAGCGATCAGCCAGCACCAGCAGCGCCAAGAAACCAATCAGCGTGATGATGACCTGCATTGCAACGGTCCACG
Source organism: Schaalia sp. JY-X169 (assembly GCF_014069575.1). NCBI lineage: Bacteria > Bacillati > Actinomycetota > Actinomycetes > Actinomycetales > Actinomycetaceae > Schaalia > Schaalia sp. JY-X169. Next base: position 365,621 of record NZ_CP059675.1, on the reverse strand, counting down.
TATCGTCTACGTACTCCCCAACCACTATCGGGTCGGTGCTAGCGCGCAGCCACTCCGCAACTGACGTAACAAACGCGGCTGCCACAACCAACAGTGACCAGACAATGTTGATGACTCTGCGGTGCTTGACCGACGCAAAGGCCTCGATGAGGACCCCGATAACCGCGCCACCCAGAACGATAATGACCGGCACAAGCGGCACCCAATCGATCTGGGGCGCAGTGAAAGTAGGCTCCATTGGGATCAGCAAGTTCACTGTGCATTCCCTTCATTGAGGTCAGCGGTGGAAGAGGGCGAGATGATCCCCAGGGCGGGGCTACCCGTCACCTCGGGTGCCGTCTCAGACACAAACGTAATGTTGGGTTCCAAGTTCTCTGAAATCTGCTGTAGCGACCCAACGAGTGGTGCAGACCAGATGCCTAGGACGACCATTCCAACGATCAGCGGCGAGACTACCAACTTCTCGCGCCCGTCCAAGTCGGCCAGCCCTGCGCGCTGAGGATTGATTGGACCCGTGAACATCTTCTGATACGGCAAGAGGATGTACATGGCTGCCAAGATAACGCCGGTGACGGCAAAGAGTGCCAACGGTACCGAGACCTTGTAGGTCCCCATGAGCACCATGTACTCGGGGACGAACCCGGACAGACCAGGCAGTGCAATCGAGGCGAGCCCCGCAAAAAGCCAGGTTCCAGCCAGCACCGGTGTCACACGTTGGAGACCGCCGTAGGAAGAGATCTGTGCACTGCCCCCACGCTGCACCAGGAACCCTGAAATCAGGAATAGTGCGGCGATCGACAGGCCGTGAGCAACCATGTAGAACATTGCACCGGTCAGTGCCAGGTCTGAGCCAATGAAGATGCCGAGGACGATGAAGCCGAAGTGGGACACCGAGGTGAACGACACCAGCCTCATGAGATCCTTCTGGCCATTCGCCGCAAGCCCGCCCCAAATAATGGAAATCACTGCAAGGACAAGGATTGTGGGGCGCACCATTGCGGTTGCACCCGGAAGGAAGGACACCGCCATGATGATCATGCCGTAGGTGCCGATTTTGTCGAGGATACCCACCAGCAGAGTGGATGTCCCAGGTCGTGCTTCCGCAGCCGTGTCGGGCAGCCAGGTGTGAACCGGCACCATTGGGGCCTTGATTGCAAATGCAATGAAGAGGGGAAGGAAGATTGCCATCTGCCATCCCACCGAGAGAGTCGGCAGGGTCTGCTGCAGGAAGTCGTAGCGGAACAGAGTGCTGGTTCCGCCCATCCCGAGGGCGCCAATCACAACGATTCCACCCAGCATGACCAGGCCACCCGCTAGCGAGTAGAGCAGGAACTTCATGGCAGCTCGACGGCGGTTCTCACCGGTTCCGTAGCGCGAAATCATGAAGAACACAGGGATCAGCATGGCTTCAAAAGCGATGTAGAAGAGGACGAGGTCGTAAGAGGCAAAGATGATGACAATGAATGCATACAGGGCCATGATCAGGGCCGCATAGCCTCCACCACGTACCTCGTCGTCGTCCTCGTTCTTAGCAGCAATTAGGACCAGCGGCACCAGGAGTCCCGTCAGGAGCAGCATCACAAGTCCGAGGGCGTTAACTCCCAGAGACCAGGTGATTCCCAGGGGTGGGATCCATTCGTATGACTCAAGGAGTTGAGTCGTTGAGGAAGCTGCCCAATCGAATGTGAACGCGATAACCACGAAGGCGATCAGTTCAAGCACTGAAGCACCCAGAGCGATGACGCGACCTTTGGCGCGAGCGGCGGGGACCAACCAGATCACCAGGGCAACGAGCGCCGGCAAGACCACCAGCAGTGTTAGCCAGGGCCCTGTCGAGGGTGTGGCAACCGCCGATGCAAACATCTGCGTAGCAGCGGGAATGAGATTCAAACTTTCCACGATTCTCCTCCGGCCCTAGAGCCTGAATCCTAGGACGATCGCAACTATTACAACGACGCCACCAAGCATGTAACCGGCGTAGGAACGCAGGTACCCGGTCTCGGTCCAAGCGATGACTTTACCGGTCCAAACACTGAGTCGTCCCAGCCCATTGATGCCCCCATCAATGCCGTACCGATCAACTGCGGTGACGCCTTCGACGGCGGCAGTGGTGGGTGCCACTGCAATAACCTCATTGATCTCGTCCTGGTAGAAGTCATTGCGCGCCGCGCGACTGAATGCGTTGCCGTAAGGCGCGGCCTTCGGTACTGCTTCTTTACCAAACTTGACCCAGGCGAAGGCCGCAGCGATCAACACGAGTACCAGTGTGATGATCTGGATCCAGATAGCACTCAGCACGGGCTCAGCGTGATCTACCGGACCAATGGCCGGAGTCAGCCAGGTAGTGAAGACATCATTGATGGAGAGGACCCCGCCGAGGCCGACTGCGAATACCGCCAAGATGATCATTGGAACAGTCATTATCGGCTTCGATTCGTGCGGGTGCACTGCACCGCCATCGACATCAGATGTCCACCGGGCCTTGCCGGAGAACGTCATGAAGAACATTCGTGACATGTAGAAGGCGGTCATTGCTGCGCCGAGGACGGCCACGGATCCAAATACCCACGCGGCCCACGGTGCATCCGCACCGGCGAAGGTCGACGTGGAGAATGCGGCTTCGATGATGTGGTCCTTTGACCAGTATCCTGAGAATGGTGGGACGCCAAGGATTGCCAGCCAACCCATCATGAACGTTATCCAGGTAACCACCATGAACTTGCGCAAGCCACCGAAGCGACGCATGTTGACCTGGTCGTTCATGCCGTGCATGACGGAACCTGCACCAAGGAACAGGAGCGACTTGAAGAAGCCGTGGGTTAGCAGGTGGAAGATTGCGAAGGCCCAGCCAATCGGACCGAGTCCAGCGCCCAGCATCATGTAGCCCAACTGGGACATTGTGGATGCAGCCAGGGCCTTCTTAATGTCGTCCTTGAACGAACCGATCAGGGCCCCAAGGATCAGTGTTATCAGGCCGACCACCGCAACGCACGCCATCGCGATTGGAGCGTAGATGAAGATGGTGCCCGAACGAACGATGAGGTAGACACCGGCAGTCACCATGGTTGCAGCGTGGATGAGGGCGGAAACCGGGGTGGGGCCCGCCATCGCGTCTCCAAGCCAAGCCTGAAGGGGGAACTGGGCGGACTTCGCACAGGCGGCGACCAGCAGGAAGATGCCGATTACCGTTGCCGTGCCCTGGCTCGCACCAGCGACACCAGCGTTGACATCATCAAATGTCGTTGAGTTGAACGCCGCAACCATCGCCATCATAGCGATCAAGAAGCCCACGTCACCGATACGGTTCATGATGAATGCTTTGTTGGCCGCAGAGGCGTTGGATGGCACCTGGTTCCAGAACCCGATTAGCAGGTATGAGGAAAGACCTACACCTTCCCAACCGAGGAACATGGCCGTGTAGTTGTTGGCCAGGACCAGCACCAACATGGAAGCGATGAAGAGCACCAGGTATGCGAAGAAGCGGCGTCGTGCGGGATCATGCTCCATGTATCCCACCGAGTAGACCAGAATCAGGGAACCAACCAGGGTCACCAGCATGACAAAAGTCATTGACAGTGGGTCAACCAGCAGACCGAAGTCAACCTGGAAGTCTCCCGCTGGAATCCACGTGAAGAGCGTCTGTGTGAAGCGACGGTCTGACGCGGGAAGACCCATCATCTGAATGAGGATTGCTACACCCAGAGCGAAGGAGAACCACGAGGCAGCAACCGCAACCCAATGGCCCCACTTGTTGGTGCGATTGCCCCCGAGCAGTAGGAAGGCAGCCACCGCCAACGGAACAACGAACAGCAACGATGCAAAGGCTGCGGGGCCTGTGGCTTCCTGTGTTGCGACGGGCCCGACCCAGGCATCAGAGGCGGGAAGTACGGCGGCTACGGCCGCGAGCATAGAATTCATCTCTCCACTACTTCCTCAGTGCGACGTTCTGGTCGAGGTCGGTTGTGGCTCGACTCTTGAATATCGCCACAACGATCGAGAGTCCCACCACCACTTCTGCCGCGGCCACGATCATCACGAAGAATGCCATGACCTGTCCGGAATAGTCACCCAGGACTCGTGAGAAGGTTATGAAGACAAGGCTTGCTGAGTTGAGCATCAGCTCAACTCCAAGCAGTGAAATGATCACCGATTTACGCACGACGACGGTAACAGCGCCGATGGAAAACAGGATCCCGGCTAGCGCGATGTAAAATGCGAGACTCACTTTGCCTCCTCCGTTTCCTCTGTAGCGGTGTCCTCAAAGTGCATCTGCATCATGCCGGTCGGAGCTCCGTCACCGCGCATACCCCACGCCTTGGACTGCTTGACCTCAACCTTGCCACCCCACGGGCTCACCGAACGATCATCCGTTCTTGCCAGCCGCAAGGCTTCTGCCACCTGGGGACTTACTTGGCCCATGGGCTTCTCAAGTCCACGCAGACGCAGCACACGTGGGATTGATTCTTCGGAAACTTCCAGCGTGTCACCGGCGATTGCTGGGTTGTCTACAGCGTTGCCCGTAGCCCAAACACCGGGCGGCGGCATCTGCCCGACATGTCGACCAGCCTTCTTGTAAAGCATCATCCGTGCCTTAGCGACCGATCGCTGTGACAGCTTCGGTCCCAGATTGTCGCTGTGCGTCAGCAAAACCGCGCCGACTGCAGCGGTAATGAGCAGTGCCGCCACCACCTGAATGGTCAGCCAGTGTTCTTGGAACAGATTCACGGCAAGAGCGGTAACGGGAACGTTTGAGTACGGGTCATCGGCTATCTGGCCAGGCCCCGGAACAGTTGAGATTACAACCGTGGAGACCAGAAGCACCGCTAGGGCCCCACCAAACAGCACGCCCGCCCAGATGAACCCACGTCTCTGTTCAAGGTATCCGTCCGTTGCACCCAGACCAATCATCATGATGACGAATAGGAAGAGCATCAAGATCGCGCCCGTATAGACGATTACCTGCACGGAAGCATTGAATGGGGCTTCAAGCGCGAAGAAGAGGATGGCCATTCCTACCATGACCACGACCATGCTGAGGACGGCGTAGGCGGCCTTACGGAAAAGCAGCACCCCGAGTGCGCCACACACCATCAGTGATCCGACAATCCAGAAGAGGACCGCCTCCCCCGTCCCGCTCATTTGGGGCCACGCCCCCATGGGCAGCAGAGACATCAGTTGGCCTCCTTCTTTGCTGGTGCTTCTGCGCGCGCCGGTACTGCGCGCGCTGTCGCAAGAGAGGGATCATCGGGACGGTTCTGCTTGACCCAGTCAACCTGTGCTTGGGTCGGTCCGGTGATTTCACCCTCGTAGTAGTCGATGTCGCTTGTCCCCTCAACCATTGGGTGGGGGGCTGCCAGAGCGCCCTCGGGAAGCTTTGCGAGCAGCATGTCTTTGTCATAAATGTCGGCGATGCGCTCGTACTCGGCCAACTCAAAATCGTTGCCCATTGTTAGCGCTCTGGTCGGACACGCGTCGATGCAGAACCCGCAAAAGATGCATCGCAGGTAGTTGATTTGGTAGACGCGCCCAAACCGCTCCCCTGGAGAGAACTGTGCATCCGGTGTGTTGGACGCGGCCTCAACCAGGATTGCATCAGCCGGGCATGCCCATGCGCACAGCTCGCAGCCGATGCACTTCTCAAGCCCATCCGGATAGATGTTGAGGTTGTGACGCCCATGGAACCTAGGTTGGACATGTGGCGCTTCGAACGGGTACTGCTCGGTGACCATCGGCCGGAACATTGATGAAAATGTCACGCCGTATCCTGCAACCGGCGCGAAGAACTCACCGATGGGGCCTTTCGGGTCCCTCTCGTAGCGCATCTGCTTCGGATCGTCAGTCATTGCTATCCTCCTGAATTGCGGGAATAGTTTCATCCGTTTCAGCAACGGCAGTCACGGCCACTTTTGCGCGACCTGCCCGAGGCGAGGGCGGCAGCTTCTGACCCAAGACAGGCGGTGCCGGATAGCCACCCAGGAAGGCGTCGAAGGGAGCATCCGGGTCAACTCCTTCTTCTTCACCCTGGTCTGAAGGTGTAGCAACCAGATAGACCACAACTGCCACCAGGATGACAACCGCAAGCATGACCGTAAATAGGACCAACCAGGATCCAGAAACCCAGGTCTGCACGCCACGCATGACGGCAACCAGAACGATCCAGACAAGGGCGACTGGAATGAGGCCCTTCCAACCCAGGTTCATGAACTGGTCGTAGCGCAGACGAAGCAGCGTTCCACGAGTCCAGATCATTGCAAACATCAGCACCCAGATCTTGAAGATCAGCCAGAACATTCCCCACCAGCCGTCATTGAGTGGTGCGATGTGGCTGAAAGGCCACGGGGCATGCCATCCGCCAAGGAACATGGTTGCTGCGACCGCTGAAACATTGAGCATGTTGATGTACTCAGCCAGGTAGTACCAGCCGAACTTCATCGACGAGTACTCAGTCATATGCCCGGCCACCAGCTCGCCCTCGGCCTCTGGGAGGTCGAATGGGAGACGGTTGACTTCACCGACCATAGAGATCAGGTAGATGACGAATGCGGGTGCGAGGGCGAATGCCCACCAGACACTTCCCTGCGAGGCAACGATCTCTGATGTGGACATTGTCCCAGCCATGAGGAACACGGAGACCAGAGCCATTCCCATTGAGAGTTCGTATGACACCATCTGGGCTGAAGACCGCACTGCGCCGTAAAGCGGGAGTGTTGAGCGTGCTGACCAACCGCCGAGGACGACCCCGTAGACGCCGAGTGATGTGATCGCCAGGATGTAAAGAGTGGCAACAGGCATGTCCGTAACCATCAGCGGTGTGGAGTGGCCAAACATGTTGACATTGGGCCCAAACGGAATCACTGCCAGTACGGAGAAGGCAGCGAACGCCATGATGACGGGTGCCAAGAAGTACAGAAACTTATCGCTTCGTTTCGTCCAGATCTCTTCCTTGAAGAGCATCTTTCCGGCATCGGCAATAGCCTGGAGTAAGCCGAGTGGACCCGCTACGTTGGGGCCGTGTCGGGTTTGCATCCGGCCAAGCGCCCGCCTCTCAACCCACAGCGCCATGATGACGGAGAGGATCAAGAAGAGGACAATGAAGATTGCCTTAATCAGAACCAGCCACCAGGTCGTATCTGAAAAGTCAGCAACCGTGTATTCAGGGACGCCCCAGGCCGGGAGAAGCCCTGCCGTGGAAGTCCCAAGTGCTGTGATCGTCAGCCCGCTCATCACTGGGCCACCTCTCTTGCAGGAGTAATTGTCACGGAGCCGCCGGCCGGAGCCAGGTCCTGGTTGATTCCCTCACCAGTTGAGCATTCGGGAAGCCAAACTGTCCCGTCGGCAACTTCAGCCGCCTCAATAGGGACTGTCAAGGTACCTCTGGGGCCGGAAATCTCAACCTGGAAGTCGCCGGGAATGGCAAGTGACTCCAGAGACTTCTTCGATACCAGGGCGACGACTCGGCGTGCGCTGAGCCTGAGGTCGTCAGCGCCATCGAGCATGCGCCCGAGGTCGACCATCACCTTATGGGAAGCGAGAACAAACTTGTCATCTGGCAGGGGTACAGATCCTAATTGGGGATCCGCCTGTGTCTTTGTCCTAGCTCCACGCCACGACATGAGGGGGTTGACCTCCGCATACACGTGGTTGAGGCTCTCAACACCGAGATCAATTCCAAGTTCGCTGGCAAGCATGCCCAGAACTTCACGATCAGGCATGGTGCGTGATGCAATCGACTGGCCGAAGGGACGTAGGCGACCTTCCCAGTTGATAAACGTGCCGTTCTTCTCGACGGGAGGCGCGACCGGGAAGACAACATCCGCTAGGGAAGTCACTTCCGTATTGCGAACCTCCAGAGCCACAACAAAGCTCGTCTTCTCAATGGCATCGCGCGCTGCGGCCGGGTCTTCCCAGTCGCGCAGATCGATTCCACCGATGACGAGGGCGTCTAAGCGACCTTCGGCTCCAGCCTTAAGCATCTGCGTCGCGGTCAATCCTTCGGCCGCTGGTAGCGCCCCCCAGCCAAGTGAATCCCTGGCTTCAGCATCTGCCACGGGACGCCCGAAGGGCAGCAGGTTGGGTAGCAGACCGGCATCAACCGATCCCCTGTCGCCGCTTCTGCGAGGAACCCATGCAATCTTGGCTCCCGTGCGTGAGCAGAGGCGTTCAAGTGCCGCAAAGAGCCCGGGAGTCTGCGCGGCGCGTTCACCCACCAGGATGACACCGCCGTCGGCAAGTCCTTGGAACAGGTCCGCGTGTGCGCCATCTTCCGCGATCGCATCAACGGCCGCTACTTCGTCACCTGGGCGAGCTGCAATAAGCTGCGCGTCCAACTTTTCGCTTCCGCGTGACAGTAGTGGAGCGATGGTTGCGACCTTCACCGTTCCGGCGCTCAGCCCCTTACGCAAACGCAGGAACAGCGAGCCACATTCGTCCTCGGCCTCGAAGGCCACAAGGAGTGCGGTCCCGCTCTTCTGGACGTCCTCGTATGTAACGCCGAGGCCGCGTCCCGCGACGTGGGCTCCGAGGAAGCCCAGTTCCTCGTCACTCTGTCTGCGCCAACGCGAGTCCACGTTGTTGGTACCGAGGACCACCCGAGCAAACTTTGACCATGCCCAGGCATCCTCAAATGCGCTACGTCCCCCGGGGAGCAAGCCGACACCGTTCCCCTTAGCGGCTTTTGCGAGGCCCTTGGCGGCGCGGTCAAGCGCATCAGACCAAGAGGTGCTAACGAGTTTTCCGTCTTCACGTACAAGGGGAATGCTGAGGCGATCCTGTTGTTTGTACCAGGGGAACGCGAACCGGTCTTTGTCGGTAATCCACTCCTCGTTGACCTGGGGATCATTCCCGGAGAGCTTCCTGGTCACCTCCGCGCGACGAACGTCAATGCGTACCGCGCTTCCGGAAGCATCGTGCTCGGCGACCGAAGGCGTTGAGACGAGGTCGAAGGGGCGGGCACGGAACCGATAGGTTGCCGATGTCAGCGCACCGACCGGGCAGATCTGAATGATGTTTCCCGAGAAGTACGAGGCAAAGGTGCGCCCCGCCATGTCCTTGTCAGACTTCTTTTCAGGACCCGAGTAAACGGAAGAAATGATGCCTTCGCGCCCGTAGGGGCCGGAAATGTCGGTACGTTCCGGGCCTGCGACGCCCTCGACGAAGAAGTCAAGAACTTCGGCGTCAAAGGTACCGACCTGCTCACCCATGAAGTGGTGGTGATCCTCTGGCGAGGAGCCCCCACCGCGACCCTGGAGATCGAGGAAAGCATCCCCGGGGATCTCTTTGGCAAACCTGACGCAACGCTGGCAGAGGATGCAGCGGTCCCGATCCAAAAGAATCTGGGTGGTGAGCCGCATCGGCTTCTTGTAAACGCGCTTGGCACCGTGGAAGCGAGAATCCGGCTCGCCCTCGGTCATTGCCTGGTTCTGCAGTGGGCATTCGCCGCCCTTATCGCAGATTGGGCAATCAAGGGGGTGGTTGATGAGCAGGAACTCCATCACGCCGGTCTGTGCCTTGAGCGCAACCGCAGAGGTGTGCTGCGTGTTGACAACCATCCCGGGGCTGACTTCGATGGCGCATGACGGCTGAGGCTTCGGCATCATCCTCAAGTTGCCATCACGGTCGGGGGTTCCCACGTCGACCAGACACTGTCGGCATGCGGCGACCGGCTTCAAGAGCGGGTGGTCACAGAAGCGCGGAATGCGGATACCAGCCTGCTCGGCAGCGCGAATAATCAGCGTTCCCGCGGGAGCTTCAACCTCGGTACCGTCGATGGTGAGCGTCACCATGTTGTTCTCAGTCACTGAGCACCTCCCTGGGGAAAGATCGTCGAACGCTCATAGGGGAAGAGTTCCCATGCGGGCGTCGTCATTCCGGCTTCGAACTCCTCGCGGAACAGCTTCAGAGCCGACATGACCGGGGTAGCGGCAGCGTCACCGAGGGCACAGAATGAGCGGCCCGCAATGTTCCCTGCAACGTCGTCAAGTAGTTCGAGGTCGCCAGGGCGTCCCTCACCTCTCTCAAGACGCAACATGATCTGCTTGAGCCAGTAGGTACCCTCACGACAGGGGGTGCACTTGCCACAGGATTCGTGCTGGTAGAACTCCGTCCACATGCGGATTGTTCGCACCACCGAAGTGGTTTCATCAAACATCTGCAAAGCGCGGGTGCCAAGCATGGAGCCTGCCGCTGCAACGCCCTCGTAGTCGAGGGGAACATCGAGATCCTTTTCGGTGAACAGCGGGGTTGATGATCCACCTGGCGTCCAGAACTTCAACTTGTGCCCCTTGCGGATCCCACCGGAGTATCCGAGGAGTTCCCGCATGGTGACACCGAAAGGTGCCTCGTATTGGCCTGGCTTCTCTACGTGTCCTGAAACGGAGAAGAGGCCGCATCCCTTCGATCGCTCAGTCCCCATTGAGGCGTACCACTGTGGGGAGTGACGGAAGACGAGGGCGACATCCGCGATGGTCTCAACGTTGTTGACAACGCTGGGTCGGGCGTAGAGACCGGCGACGGCCGGGAATGGTGGCTTCAATCGGGGGTGTCCGCGCCGCCCCTCTAGGGAGTCGAGCAGTGCTGTTTCTTCACCGCAGATGTAGGCTCCTGCACCCGCGTGGGCAGTGACTTTGAGTCCGTCGAGCAGCCCGGCTTCTTCAGCTTCATGGATGGCTTCCAGCAGACGCCGGTAGACGTGGACGACCTCGCCCCTCAGGTAGATGAAAGCATGGTGGCAGTTGATCGCGCGTGATGCGATGGCCACACCTTCAACCAGCAGGTGAGGGTCCGCCATGATCAGCGGAATATCCTTGCAGGTGCCCGGCTCAGATTCGTCGGCGTTGACCACCAGGTAACGTGGCTTGCCATCATCGGGAGGAAGGAAAGACCATTTCAACCCGGTGGGGAATCCAGCGCCACCACGGCCCCTGATTCCCGCGTCCTTAACGGCTTGTGTGATGTCGGCGGGCGCCATCTCTTTGGCCCGCTTCAGACCCTGGTAGGCACCATTGCGAAGCGCGGTCGCCAGAGTCCATGATTCCTCGGTGTCCCAGTACTTGGTCAGTGCCGGGGTCAAGGGGTCGGGGGCTGTGAAGGTCTCCATCACTTGTCTCCCTTCGCTTCTGCGGTATCTGCCAGCCAGACATAGTCGGATGGGTCAACCGGTTGTGGTTCCTGCCAGTCGTTGGCAGCTGCGACGTCAAGACCCTGGAAGGTAGGTTTGCCGCCACTGGGCCCCTGGTTCGCCAGTCCATCGCGGAAGCCAGCCAGTGTGCGTTCGTTTTCTTTGAAGGTCCGCATCACGTTTGGACCGCGCGTGGGATGAACCGGGGTGCCGTCCTGCAGGTCGGAGACCAGCGCCTGTGCGGATTCCGGGGTTTGATTGTCGAAGAACTCCCAGTTCACCATGATTACCGGGGCAAAGTCGCAGGCAGCATTGCATTCGATGCGTTCCAGCGTGATCTTCCCATCGGCGGTTGTCTCATCGTGGCCCACCGCTAGGGTCTGAGAGAGTTCATCGAAGATCTGCTCCCCGCCCAGCACGCCACACAGTGCGTTGGTGCAGACACCCACGTTGTACTCACCGTTGGGGTGACGCTTGTACTGGGTGTAGAAGGTCGCGACAGCTGAAATCTGCGGTTGGCTCATGCCGAGGACGTCCGCACACAGCGCGATCCCATCGGGACTCACGTAGCCTTCCTCCGACTGCACTAGGTGAAGCATCGGAAGCAGGGCTGAGCGTGCGTGACCTTCAGGGTAGCGCGCAATAATCTCACGGGCATCGGCCTCAAGCCGAGCCTTCGTTTCGGGAGCATAGGTCATCTGTCAACGCCTCCGGCTACTGGGTCGAACGAGGCCAGGGAGACAACGACGTCGGCCAGCTGGCCGCCCTCGGTCGCCATGGACAAGGACTGAAGGTTTGAGAAAGAAGGGTCTCGGAAGTGAGCTCTGAAGGGGCGGGTGCCACCGGCTGAAACAAGGTGGGTGCCGAGTATGCCCTTCGGGTGCTCCACCTGCTGGTAAACCTGTCCCGCTGGCACCTTGAATCCTTCGGTTACCAGTTTGAAGTGGTGGATCAACGCCTCCATGGACTGTCCCATGATCTTGGCGATATGCTCCGGGCTGTTGCCCTGACCGTCCGGGCCAACCGAGAGGCTTGACGGCCAGGCAATTTCCTTGTCGGCGATCATCACCGGCGCGCCCTCGGTCTCATCGAGACGCTTGAGAACCTGGTCGATGATGCGGAAGGACTGGTAGCACTCATCAAAACGAACAAGTGTGCGGTTGTACGCGTCTGAGGAGTCGTACGTCGGCACGTCAAACTCGTAGTTCTCGTAGCCGCAGTAGGGGTCATCCTTACGCAGGTCTGTCTCAAGGCCACCCGCGCGTAGCGAAGGACCTGTAAGGCCCAGAGCCATCATCGCGGACATCGACAGGTAGCCCGTACCGATGAAGCGCTTCTTGAAGATCGGGTTCGCGAGGGTGAGATCTTGAAGCTCGCCAATATCGCGTCGTACGTTGGGCATGAGCGAACGAACGTACTCAACGGTTCCCTCAGGCATGTCGAGTGGGACGCCGCCCGGACGCACAAACCCGTGGTTCATTCGCAAACCGGTGATTCGTTCAAAGATGCGGAGGATCTCTTCGCGGCCGCGGAATGCGATGGTCATCATCGTTGTCGCGCCCAACTCGTTACCGCCGGTACCGATGGCGATCATATGTGAACCAATACGGTTCAACTCCATGAGGAGTACGCGAATCAGCGTTGCTCGCTCCGGGATCTGCTCTGTGACACCGAGCAGCTTCTCCACACCGAGGCAGTAGGCAACCTCTTGGAAGAAGGGCGCAACGTAGTCCATCCTGGTAACGAAGGTGGTGCCCTGGGTCCAGTTGCGGAACTCCATGTTCTTCTCAATACCCGTGTGCAAGAAGCCGACATCGACCCTTGTTTCACGGACCTGCTCGCCGTCCAACTCAAGAATGAGGCGCAGAACGCCGTGTGTTGACGGGTGGACAGGACCCATGTTGAGGACGATGCGCTCCGTGGAGATGCGACGCACCTCTTCTATGACATCTTCCCAGTCACCGCCTGCGGCCATGACATCCGGGTAGTCTTCGAGCCTGGGGTCATCGCCGCCGGGCGTCGCGAAAATCTTCGCTTGCTGGCTCATTAGTTGTATGACCTCCGTGTATCGACAGGGGGAATCGTTGCCCCACGGTACTCAATCGGAATACCCCCAAGTGGGTAGTCTTTCCTCTGCGGGTGACCGACCCAGTCCTGGGGCATTTCAATGCGGGTAAGGCCGGGGTGTCCCTCAAAGATCACACCCATCAGATCCCATCCCTCACGCTCGTGCCAGTCGTTACCCGGGTAGATATCAACGATCGAGGGGATGCGTGGATCATCCTCGGAAACCGCGACCTCAACATAGATGGTGCGCTTGTGCGTAAACGAACGGAACGGGTAGAGCCCATGCAGTTCACGCCCCTTATCTCCGGGGTAGTTCACCGTGGAGACACCAAGACACATTTCGAAACGCAGGTCCTGGTCGTCGCGAAGCTGCTTTGCAACGAAACGGAGGTGATCGCGGGTGACGCCGATGATTAGCTCGTCTCCCTGGTTGACGACGACCTTTTCTATGACGTCCTCAACCTTCAGCCCCGCCTCGACAATCAGCTCTTCGAGGACGTCAACGGCCTCGTCAAACCACCCACCGTAGGGGCGCTGGCTGGCGCCGGGCAGAGAGAATGTTTCGACAAGGCCGCCAAATCCGGTCGTGTCACCATCGTCGATAACCCCAAACGAGCCGTGACGAACCGAGATCACCTCGGGGCTTTCAAAACGATTGTCGGGCCGCTGCAGATCCTTTCCAGAATCTGGGCCGACATTATGCCGATCCAACTCACTCATGCGAGAAGCCCTTTCATCTGACTTGTCGGGGTAGCAGCCAGGGCAGCCGCCTCTGCTTTGCGCGCGATCTCTTCACGGTGGGCGCCCAGGGGTTCTTTTCCGATCTGCTCGCGCAACGTCAAGACCGCGTGGATCAACGCTTCGGGGCGCGGGGGGCAACCGGGCAGATAGACGTCAACCGGAACTATGTGATCGCACCCTTGAACAATGGCGTAGTTGTTGAACATCCCGCCGGTAGAGGCGCACGCACCCATTGAGATAACCCACTTGGGTTCGGGCATCGCGTCATAGACGCGGCGCACAACCGGCGCCATCTTCTGGCTGACACGTCCCGAGACGATCATCAAGTCCGCATGACGCGGTGATGCACGGAAGACTTCAAGACCAAACCTTGCCATGTCGAACCGGGGCGTTCCTCCGGCCATCATCTCGATGGCGCAGCAGGCTAGTCCCATGGTGACCGGGAACTGTGAGTGCTTTCGAGCCAGACCGAGCACGTTCTCCATGCTGGTGAGTCCAACCCCTGCGGGCAACTTCTCTTCAAGACCCATGATTATCTCTCCTTAGGTCCAGTCCAGGCCCTTGCGGCGCAGTTCGTAGATGTAGGGAACGGTGATCAACCCTAAGAATAGGAGGATTGAAAACAACCCGAAGAGGCCAAGTTGATTGAACGTTACGGCCCACGGGTAGAGGAAGACGACCTCGATATCGAAAATGATGAACGTCATCGCGACCAAGTAGTACTTGACCGGAAAGCGGCCATCTTCAATGTGCTGGGGTCCCGGGTCGATACCGCACTCATAGTTCTGCGCCATGACGCGGTTCTTCTGCTTCGGACCCAGAATGGCCGAAGCACCGAGACCGCCGACAGCAACCGCGAGGGCGACTGCCGCCATGATCAGAAGCGGGACATAAGGATTAGTCATCGTTCCTCCCGGTGGCTTGGTGCACTAGGTTCATACTTTTGCCACCACCTTGGTGAGCATGCTGATTAGCCGGTCGTCAACGTCGCCACCGCTTCGTTCATAACCGTCGGATAGAAGCTTGTTTACAAGTTTCATGAGCCTGCGACGTGGCAAACCGTAGTAGGTGCACAAACGCATGATCTTTGGGTTCTCAATAAGAGCCACAAAGATTCGGCCCAAAGAGTAGTAGCCCCCGTACGTCTCAGTGAGGGATTCAGGATAGGAGCTCATGGCAATATCGAAGCCTGCCTCTGAGGACCTCGAGAAGGCAGAAGCCGCGGAGTCTGCTAGGAATCGCCCAGCCTTGAGTGCTGGTGCTATTCCCTCCCCATTGAACGGAGAGACCATCCCGCCGGCGTCGCCCACCAGTGCTAAGCCGTTGGTGTAGTGCGGCTTGCGGTTGAAGGACATTGGAAGAGCTGCGGAACGAAGTGGTCCGACCTGGTTCTCCGGGGTGAACTCCCAATCTGCCGGGAGGTGCGCAACCCACTGCTTGAAAACCTGCTTGTAGGGAAGTTGGGTGGCTGTTGCATCCGATGACACGGATCCGAGGCCGACATTGACCAAGCCGTCGCCGACGGGGAAGATCCAGCCATAACCTGGTAGTAGCTCGGAGTTGCCGGGTTCGCCATTCCATAGCTCGAGGTGGGATTCCATCCAGGAATCATCTGCTCGAGGAGAGCGGAAGTAGGTCCGTGCAGCGACACCAAGGGGCCTGTTCTTCTTCTTTTCGATTCCGAGCGAGGTGGCCAGTCGTGCCGACACTCCCCCGGCGTCGACAACCAGTGGCGCCTTGAACTTGACAAGTCTGGCATCGTTGCCGCGACCCACCCGAGCCTCAACCCCGATAACACGGCCGGTCGCAGAATGTAGCGCACCGATCGCCACATGGTTCTCATAGAGACGAGCTCCCGCACCCTGTGCCTTAGCAACGAGATCCGCATCAAGTTCAAGTCGGGTTCGAGCCATGCCGTATCCAGGCAGTGTCGCCTGCTCCGGCCACTCAAAATAGACCTCATTACCGCCACCAATGACCCGCAAACCACGGTTGCGCATCCAACCGGTGGTGTCCACACCCATGAGTGACAGTTCAGCGACCGCGGCTGGTGTTAGCCCATCACCGCAGACCTTGTCGCGAGGGAACGCCGCTTTGTCTAGCAATGCGACATCAAATCCCAGGGATGCGAGGTGGTATGCGGCAGATGCACCACCGGGACCCGCGCCAACTATGACGACATCTGCTTCTGCATCGAAGCGAATATCGTCGGCCACCGGGAACTCCTCACACTTATGACGCCACGTGGTGCCACGCAGCCCGTCACCTACAGTACCCACATGCAACATGAAAGGCAGAAGTGGCAGATTCGCAACGAAAAGACCTACTGCAACGACAGGCGTGGCCGCGAAATTAGCAAGACGTAACTATCTAATTTCGCCTCACGGTCGGACGTCTGGTTTCACACCCCTGTGAAGAGCAACCGTGCCGTAGGTGAGATTTCTGTAGGCGACATCTCTCCACCCCGCGTCAAGCATCATTTCCCCAAGGGTGTGTTGGTCATGCCACTGCAGAATCGACTCAGAGAGATAGTCGTACGCACCGCCTGCCTGAGATGCCATACGCGCGATCCTGGGGGCCACGTGACGAAGATAGAAGCCGTGCGGAACCCGAGCAAACGCGACAGGCGTGGAGAATTCGCAGATGACTATGCGTCCGCCCGGTTTAGTGACCCGATACATCTCATTGAGGGCGAGGGGGACGTCCTCGACGTTCCTAATTCCGAAGCTAATCGTCACGGCGTCGAAGGTGTCGTCATCAAACGGCAGGTCCGTTGCACTTCCCCAAACAAAGGAAATCTCCGGGTGTTTGCCGCGCCCAACTTCAAGCATTCCTTCCGAAATATCGCAGACAACAACGCTCGCACCAGCTTCGTGTAGCGGCATTGACGACGTCCCCGTCCCACCGGCGAGGTCAAGGATTTTCCATCCGGGCTTGGGATCAATAGCTGCTCGAACGGCACGGCGCCACAGGTAGACCTGCCCCAGGGAGATGACATCATTTGCCAAGTCGTAGTTCGGTGCCACGACGTCAAACATTGCCGCGACCTCGTCTGGCTTCTTTGTTTCATCCGCGCGAATGGTCCCAACCTCAAGGCTTTTCTTCACGACCGCTCCATATGCATCTAGTAGGGGTTGTCCGCAGACATTGTTGCATCTCTTGGCGTGGGTGCTTGACGCGGGTGGCCGTAAGGTGTGGTTAACGCCTGCGACAGCGCCGCACCGCTAGGCTAAATGCACGCGCCGAGGGGTTCGACGCTAGAACCGACGATGAAGAGGCTTCTGAAATGGCACACGATTCTTTGCTTCAGCTCCACGTACGGGTGCGGGAGCTTTCGTCAGCACCCGAAAACCTCCTTGATCTTGTCCCTGTCAGCGAGGACGTATCGGCCTGGCTCGGCATGGACGTGTCACTTCTCGGGTGGGGCAATGCCGCTCTCCTCGAGTTTTCAGGTTCCCACGCCATGCGCGATGCTGCGCGCGCCTGGGATTTCCTAGCTGCGAACGCCCTCGTTGAAACAGACTACGAGGGCGCCCCGCCACCCGTGCAGTGGCCACTCTCACTTGCGTCGTTCGGGTTTGCGGCTCAGTCAACCGGCTACCTGATTGTGCCGGAGTTCTCAGTGGTAACAGCCGGTGAGCAAATCTGGGCAGTCACTGTCGCGTCCGGCGTGCGTCCTCCCAACCCTCTTGAGGTGTTGGCAGAGGACCCTGCCCGTGTTCCCCGCCCCTCCGGTCTGTGGACTGAACCCGGCCGCATGACACAGACCCGCTGGAAGGAAGCAGTACGACGCCTTGCGAAAATGTTGCAGTCGGGCGCGGCCTCAAAGGTAGTTTTAACCCGAGACATAGTCGTTTCCGCATCGCAGCCAATCGATGAACGCTTCCTCCTTCGCGAACTGAAGGAACGCTATCCATCCACCTGGGTTTACGCGGTTGAGGGCCTGGTTGGCGCCACGCCGGAGATGCTTGCCTCCCTTCGCAGCGGGCGCTTTACCTCCCGGGTCCTTGCGGGAACGTCTGAGCCGGGTGAGGGAGAGAGCTTGCTCGCCTCCGTGAAGAACCGAACGGAACACCACCTCGCAGTGGAGTCCGTCGCCCGCGCCCTGGCGCCACTTGCCGAAGCGATGACCGTGCCCGCGGAGCCCTCCCTTTTGGACCTCCCCAACGTCACGCACCTGGCCACCGATGTTGAGGCAGTTGTCAGCGGCGCCAACGTCCTCGACATTGTTGGGGCCCTGCACCCCACAGCGGCTGTTTGTGGGACTCCCACGAGCCTCGCGTTCAGCATTCTTGAAGACTTGGAGGGCACCCAGCGAGGCCGTTACTCCGGACCCGTGGGATGGATCGATGCCGCGGGTGATGGCGAGTTCGGAATCGCCCTGAGGTGCGGCCAGCTCTCAGAAGATCACAAGCAGATCCGCGTTTTCGCAGGTGGCGGCATCATGCCGGATTCCGTCCCCGACCTCGAGCTCGCGGAAACCCGCGCCAAGATGAGGCCCGTCTTGGAGGCACTGGGCGTGGAATAGTCAGGCCCCACGCGAGGGCGGGGGCCTGACTCCCGTCGCTACCGCTGCTGAAGGGTGACGAGAACCTGCTGCTGCACGCCGTTACGCACCACATCCAACGTCACTTGGTCGCCCGCGCTGTACCTGCGCACGTACCCGGTCAGTGAGGGCCCGGAAGTTACAGAGCTACCATTGATCCCAACGATCACGTCACCTTGGATTAACCCCGCTGCTTCCGCTGCACTGCCAGGGTTCACTGTGGCAACTAACGCTCCAAGTCTGTTGTCTTCCCCAACGAGGACGGAAGATGTGCTGATTTGAACTCCAAGCATCGCGTGCTGTGCCGACCCCGTCTCGATGATCTGACTGGCTACCGACTTCGCTAAGTTCACAGGAATGGCAAACCCCAGTCCGATTGAACCGGCTTCCGAGGACGAGGAACCCATCGACGCTATTGAGGAGTTAATTCCAACCACGGCTCCCTGCGCGTTGAACAGTGGGCCGCCCGAATTACCGGGGTTTATGGACGCATCGATCTGGATAGCGTTGGTCACAACGACCTCTGTCTGTGCCTGTGCCGAACTATCCGCGGAACTAGATACCGCCACGGGTCGGTCGAGCGCAGAAATGATACCTGTGGTCACGGTGTCGGCCAGTCCAAGCGGGGCACCAATGGCCATGACGGGCTGCCCAACTTCGAGTGTTGAAGAGTCCCCGAGGAGAGCTGCTGTCAGGTCAGTTGGAGGGTTATCTAAAGTCAGAACTGCAAGGTCGGTCGTCGGATCCGTGCCGGTGATTGTCGCCGAGTAAAGACGTCCGTCATGCAGTGTCACGGTGATGTTTCCGCCTTGTGCGGCGCCGGAAACAACGTGATGGTTGGTGATGATGTGGCCGGAAGAATCGATAATGACACCGGAGCCACTAGCCGCTTCAGTTGCACCTTCGACGAGGATGCTCACTGTTGCGGGACGCACAGCCGCGGCAACTGCCTGCCAGTCTGGGGCACCTTCTGTTGCCTCGACCGGTTCGACGACGTCTGCGGGCTCCGAATCCGTAGTCTCGCTACTTCCACCTGTCATTGCGGGAGCGGTGTCAAAGGGGGACTGCGCACCCCAGACCCCAAATACAACTGCCAGTGTCACCAAGACAGCCAGAATCATTGCCAAAATCAAAGATGCCCACCCGGGCCCGCCCCTGCGTCCTCGATGACTCTCTTGAGCCCGAGATGCGGGGGGTGGGGTGAACCGTGCGGTATCCATACTCTGCGCGGGGACAACGGCCACTTCTTCCAACGGAATGCGTAGCGGGCGCTGTGGTTCAGTCATGATTCTCCCTTCAATCTACTGGTGTAAGTATGCGGTTCCTACCCCGGTCTGGTCGAGATGATCCAGGAATTTCGGTAACAGCGAAGAACTGGGATTTGCCCCTGACCCGTAGTATCAGATAGCACGCCCACGCAGAGCGGCGAACACTTCGGTTGGCCTTTCCAACGGAACGTGAATCACGCTGCGTCCCACTATCGGCACGGCCAGTGCGCCGCGGAGTTCCCCCACCGTTGCGACCGTCACGGCTTCCCAGCCGCAAGCGCGGGCAGCAGCCGGTATGTCGATCCTTTGCGCCACCGCAAAGTACTTTTCATAGAGCTCTTCGGGTGCGCTGCCATGCTCAAGGGAAGCAAAAATTGAACCTCCCCGGTCGTCCAGAACTATCACCTGGATATCGGGATCGTAATCCGGTCGAGCTGCCAACGTTGGCAGGTCATAGCAGAACGTCAGATCGCCAACCACAACTCGCATCGGCCTGTGCCTCATCGCCTGCACGCCAAGCGCAGATGCGATGCTCCCGTCGATGCCAGCTAATCCCCTGTTCGCAAAAACACTCGCTCTTCCAGGCGCCCTCGCCGCAATATCAAAGGCTCTCACCGCATTCGATGCGCCTAACCACAGGTCTGTTCCCTCGGCCTGCCCCCAAATCTCTTCGGCCGTAGTGACGTGGTCAAGTTTTTCATCGCGACTATGTTGGTCGAGGACGCGATCAACTCGGGTAGCCGCATCCCTCCACGTTGCAAGCCACCGTTGTGCATCATCATCCCCCTCAGAACGGTCGGCCGCAGCGATGGAGGCAGCCTCAACCAGCCCGCGCACCTCCAGTGGCACCACGACCTCGACCTTGCCCCAGAGGTCCGTCCATTCATGGTGGTTTGCCAGTGCCACAATTCGCACATCAGGCCGTTGCAACAGCCTCATCACCTGGCGGGAAAGCGTTGGCTTTCCAAGCACAAGTATCTGCTCCACTTGCGCGCCGCACATCTCAATAACCCAGGGGGAATGCGGGATCCATGTCTCACAGTCACAGAGTCCCGACGTCGGTTCAGCAATCACAGGAATCATGCGCTCACCTGCTTGTTTCGTGAGTTCCCGCGCCGCCGCCAAGTCGCCCGGATCAACGCTGCCCGCGACCACAATGGTGGACAGTCCCGGCTGCACCAGCTCTTCCCAACGCGGAATCTGCGTGCCTGCTGCCTCACGTCCGAGGGCGTAGAGCGCCGGATTCTCACGTTCCTTCCCCTCGATCTGCCCCTCCGTGACAGCGGTGGCAAACGCAGAAAAGTCTGACGGCACCAGCGGGTCAGCTAAAGCAACATTTATGTGTACGGGACCACTACGCCCTCCCATGCCAAGTCCGCGCGCCAGCGCCCGCCACAACCGGTTGCGGACCCCTAAAGCATCAGAGCCCTCTGGAATGTCCACTCCAATGCAGACAGTTGACGAGAACATGCCGGCCTGGTGCGTTGCCTGCGAGGCCCCCACGCCAACCATGTGAAATGGTCGGTCCGCTGTGACCGCAATGACAGGTAGGCCCTGATGCCGCGCCTCTTCCAGTGCTGGGTGAAGTTCGGCGACAGCTGTGCCCGACGTGGTGATAACTGCGACCGGCACGCGTCCTCCCAGTGCCTGCGCCGCACCCAGAGCCCAATAGCCCGCGCCCCTCTCTTCAGCAAACGTGTGAACGTTGACCCGCCCGGCAGCTTCTTCCGCCGCCAGAACGTATGCGAAAGGCGCGTTTCGTGAGCCGGGGCAGTACGCAAACTCAGTTGCTCCCGAAGAGATCAGCGCACTCACAACCGCACGCGCCACTTTCAAACTAGGGGGCTCCATTAGGCTCACCTCTGCTCCTCCCCTTTTCGCAGGACACTAGCAACCCTCTCCAGGCGCTCGTGCCAAAGCTGCTTCACTGAACTCTCAACCTCATCCGCATGGGGGTTCAGTGCGGAGAGCGTCGCCACTTTCGCCTGCTCCACATCAATCTGTCCATCTACCGCAACAAGGGGCTCGGCAAGCACATCACCGACAAACATGGTGGCCGTGTTCAGGCCGCAGGCATGCTGAAGGTTCGGTAACGAGGCAGCAAGCGCCACCCCAGCGGCGATTCCAACTGAGCTGTCAAGGGCAGACGAGACAACAGTCGGAAGCCCGATCGCTGAGCCGAGCCTACGCGCCTCCGCGATTCCGCCCAGAGGGGCAACCTTCAGCACCGCAATGTCTGCTGCACTCATGTCGCGTACCGCTTGCGGATCATCTGAGCGCCGTATCGACTCGTCTGCTGCCAGGGGTACCCTTGTGTGGCTTTTGAGTTCCGCCAAATCCTCGGTTGAGCCAACGGGTTGTTCAGCGTATTCCAAGCCACCCAGCACTCGAGCCGCCCGGTTGAGAGCGTCAAGCATTTCCACGGCATCAGGAACACTCCAGCCCGCGTTGGCATCGACTCTGATCCGTGCTTCTGTCCCATGGTTTTCGTAGAGGGCATTCGCAACAGCCTCCACCCGCGCTACGTCCTCCGCCACCAATTGGCCACGCTCGGCAACTTTCACCTTGGCTGTGCGACACCCACGCTGCTTCTCAACTCGTTGGAGTGCTTCTTTGACGCCGCAGGCCGGAATGGTCACATTGACGGGGACGGTCGCGCGAACCGCAAGCGGGGTGGGAACGGTCGCGGATGTGATGCCGCTTGCGAGCCACCGGGATGACTCCGCGGCACCGTAGTCCCAAAAGGGCGCAAACTCACCCCACCCGGCAGGGCCTCGCAAGAGGATGCCTTCACGGCTTGTGATGCCGCGGAAGCGAATGTTCATGGGCAGAGTGAATACGACGACCTCGTCAATTTCCCCCAGTGTCGCCCGGGCGTCATCATTGAGCCCAGTCAAGGGTAGAGCGGAAAGACCGGGACGTGGGTAAGTTGTCACCACCGAAGTCTATATAGTGAGCTCATGATTCTCATTGCTCTTCTGGCAGGTGTACTTGGCCTTGCGGGATCTCTGGCGCTGCGCAGAGACACGGCCCGAGCCCGATCGCTGCGCAACTCGAAGGGTTTAGCAGACGAACGCTTTATTCTCCTCGCTCTACCCGGCGTCTCACTGTTTCTTCTGGGGGCAGGACTCCTGGGCCTGATACTTCCAGGAATTGGTGGCGCCCTGGGAAACGTCCTCGGCGTCCTCCTCGCGATCCCATGTGTCGCCATCATCGGGTTTGGCGCGTACCTGGCAATCCTGGGGTTTGGTTCGGGCCCGGCTCCGAGTTGGGCCAAGCCAAAGTCAGACCGTTAGTCAGCCGTGTAGATTGTCTTGGTCCGCCATCCTTCTGGCAGATTGAAAACGTACTCGACTTCCGGAGTTGGCCCGTAGAACCCGTTATCCGGCAGAGTGGGGTACTGCGTCCCAAACTCAAAGTGCCAAGGTTCAGGCCGCAACGTCCCAAAAGCCTCATGTGTTGGGTTTCGCCATCCGTAAGCGGGGCCATTTTCGATCAGCCAGACCACCTCAGGATTGTCGTATGAGGTGTAGAGGTCAATGTCGAAGTCGACGGCTACCCCCCAGCTGTGGTTTGAAGTCCCTGGCAACGTCGTCATTTCAGGCGCATTCTCGTGGGCCCAGACCTGGTCGGCGTACGTGCGATACCCACTCTGGATGGCCAAGTCATGGCCAAACTCCGCCTTGAAAGCCACGTTCAAACGCTCAAGGTTCGGGACCGTCGCGCAAAGCAAGCGGTAGTACGGCGCCCAAGGAATCGGGCAGAGAAGTGACTCGTCAATGTAGCCATTCTCAGCCTGGGAGAGATCCGGAAGGGATGCTGCAAAGCGTCGCTCTTTCTCAATCTGGAATGAACTTCCAAAACCGCCTGCGATTAGTGCATCCAACTCCTCGTCAGTGAGTGAGGTGGAATCAATGCTGTCAGGGCCCAGGACGACTGCCCTGTCCATCACGGGAAGTGAAGCCAATGCAGTCGCCAACTGCTGCGCTGCCGTTGCCACCTCATCAACCGCGGCGGTCTTCACCGGGGCAACAATCCTTGAGCTCTCCGTGTCTTCAACAACATCGGCGGAGGGCACAGTCTTGATGCTGGTTGCGGCCGTGAAGAGTTGCCGAATTGGCGCCGACGTTGACCTGTAGGAGTCCACGAGTTCATCCGGAACACCCTCGAGGACGAGAGCCGTTCCGGTCGCCTCCTCGGCTGATTCAACAGCGCTTTGCAAGGCTTGGAACGCCTGCACTGCTTCCTCACTGGAGGGGCCCTCGGGAGCTGTCGCAATTGCATCAATGTTGAGGGAATCGCAGGTTGACTGCGCCGCGGAAATGACCGCGGCCTCTTGTATCTGAGGTGCAAACGTCACGACAACTGTCTGAGATGAGCTGGTAGCGAGGTTCTGCGTGGGGTCAGATTGACCATACGTACCGACTCCCCATGCGGCGCCGACAATCACCAACGTGGAGGCAACAGCGCCCGCAACAAGTGTGGGGGGAACCTTATGACTGGTTGCCCGCCTATATCGCCCTCGCCCGATAGCGTGCTGGGGCATAACACCTAGGGGTTCAGTTGCTTTCATGGCCGAGGCCGACTTGGCATGTGAGCGCGACGGAGGACGTCCAAACCAGTCTTGCACCAGCGCCCCCCGTTGCTGAAGTTATCTTCTGCGCCCCTGTCAGGGCTAGCCCAGCTTACAACGAACCCAGTGACCGGACCATGACTGCTTTGATGGTGTGAAGCCGATTCTCCGCCTGGTCAAAGACGACTGATCGCGGCCCCGAGAAGACTTGGTCAGTGACTTCGATACCGTTCAAGCCAAACTCCTCAAAGACCTGTCTGCCCACGGTCGTGTTGAGGTCATGGAAGGCAGGCAAACAATGCATGAACTTCGCATTTGGGCCGGCAAGTTCCATAAGGGCCTCATCAACACGGTAGGGCCTCAGCAGCTCTATTCGTTCAGCCCAAACCTCTTTGGGCTCCCCCATCGAAACCCAGATGTCGGTGTGGACAAAGTCTGATCCCGCAACCAATCTGATGTCATCTGTCACGGTAATGCTCGCACCTGTGGCAACTGCGATTTCGTTGCCACGCTCAATAACTTCCTGGTCCGGCCACAGCTCACGGGGCGCGACAATACGCACGTCACAACCTAGGAGAGCGCCATTAATGAGGAGGGAGCGGCCCATGTTGTAGCGCGCGTCCCCAACATAGGAGTACGTGATCTCAGAGAACGGCTTCCCTCCGGAATGCTCTGCCATTGTCAGGGAGTCAGCCAACATCTGGGTTGGATGCCACTGGGCTGTTAGGCCGTTCCAAACCGGAACTCCGGAGTCTGCCGCCAGGATGTCAACCTGGCTTTGATCGTCGCCACGAAACTCTATGGCATCAAAGAAGCGACCGAGGACGTGAGCGGTGTCTGAGATCGATTCCTTGTGGCCCATCTGGGAGCCCTGGGGATCAAGGTAGGTTGTGGAAGCACCCTGATCTGCCGCGGCCACCTCGAACGCGCACCTCGTCCTCGTCGAAGTTTTGGCAAACACCAGGACAATATTGCGTCCCCGAAGATAGTGGACCTCAGTTCCGGACTTCTTCTGCTTCTTCAAGATTGCGGCAAGCTCGATGAGTCGGTGCCAGTCACGCGGTGTCTCATCATCCTCTTTGAGGAGGTGGGAACCCGGCTTGAGGTATTCAGCGATGTCAGTCATGACGTCATCCTACGGGTTATCGTTGTTTACGTGAGCTCCTTAGAATCAGTTTCAGACACTTTCGATCCCTCGCGTTGGCGCCCTGTTCAGGGCTTCTCTTTTGGCGACATCACCTATCACCGCGGCATCTCGAGAGGTGAGAGTGATGGGGCGTCGGCCGGCGCTAGTCTGCCGTGGGTACGCATCGCATTCGATCGACCAGAGGTGCGGAACGCCTTCCGTCCCCAAACAGTCGATGAACTGCTGGTTGCGTTTGAGGACGCCCGAACTGACGCAAGTATTGCCGCGGTGATCCTGACAGGTAATGGACCGAGCCCCAAAGACGGGGGATACGCATTCTCATCCGGCGGAGATCAAAGGGTCCGAGGACGTGACGGGTACAAGTACTCGGTCCAGGTCCCTGGGAAGAGTGACATTTCGGAAACCGCCAAATCACCCTCCCAACCTTCGGATGGTGATTTGGGGGCAGTGGAGAGAGCCCGTGCGGGGCGGCTGCACATCCTTGAGGTTCAGCGACAGATTCGCACGATGCCAAAAGTTGTAATTGCAGCAATCAATGGATGGGCTGCGGGAGGAGGACACTCGTTAGGGGTGGTTTGTGACCTGGCAGTGGCTTCACGTCAACACGCCCGGTTCAAGCAGACCGACGCAGACGTGGGGTCCTTTGATGCGGGCTATGGGTCTACACTCTTGGCGCGTCAGGTGGGCGACCGCAGGGCACGTGAGATCTTCTTCCTGGCGCGAACCTACTCAGCTGAGCAGGCGGAACGATGGGGTGCGATCAACGAAGCCGTCGACCATGATGTCCTTGAGGAAACCGCAATCGAGTACGCCCGCCTGGTGGCGGGTAAGTCACCGCAGGCTCTGCGGATGCTGAAGTACGCATTCAACCTGGCCGATGACGGCCTGGCTGGGCAACAGCTTTTTGCTGGCGAAGCGACCCGGTTGGCCTACATGACGGATGAGGCTCGTGAGGGACGTGATTCCTTCTTGGAGCGTCGAGAACCTAACTGGTCAGCATTCCCCTACTACTTCTAGAGACTAGTAGCGGCTAATTACCTTGGTGCCCACGTTGGCCCAGTTGTAGAGATCCCGCGCGCTTGAAACCGGCATGTTCACGCATCCGTGTGAACCGGCCGAGCCCGCATCATACCCAAAGCTCGAACGCCAGTATGCGCCATGGGTCGCATATCCTCCGTGGAAATAGAGGATCCACGGGACATTCTCGGTTTCATACTTCGTGCCGTCGGCATTGTTACCGCGCATCGTCTGCGTGGGAACTTTTGCCCACACACTGTACTCGCCAGTGACCGTCGGCGTTGCTGGAGCTCCGGAAACCATGGGAGAAGAGAGGACGGGAGTAGCACCCTCATAAGCCGTAACTGTGTGCGCGGAGAGGTTGATATCAATCCACTTCTCTCCCGGAGCGGCCTGGTACGCCAGATTTTCAGCACCCGGGGCGATGAGTCGCTGTTCGGTAGCACGCGGCTCGACCACATACTCAATGACTCCTACGAAAGGCTCTGTGGATCCCATCGTTTGCACTATTGCGTCTGCCAGTGCTTGCCCGTTGTTCGCTACATAGCCGTCCGCACCCTCGCGGGCGGTCGACAGCACTGTGCCCTGAGCATTCACATTCTGCACCATGGGCTCCGAAGCAACATTCGTTTCCGCGGAATGCTCATCAACCCAGGCCTTCACCAAGGTTGGATCCAAGGTGGCAGCCAGAGACTGATCCTTAGCCTCAAACACTACCCACGACGCCTTTGTCGGTACATCTGCATCATGGCGGATCTCTTCGCGATCCAGCAGGGCAAGCTCAGTCTGCAACCACTGGTTTGCCTGATCAGCGGCCGCAGAAACCACCGCAGAATCATACTCGGGAGCCACTTCCACGACAGAAACCGCGATGGGTGTGAAGCTCATGGCTTTGGCGGCCCGGGTCACCTGATCGGCTAAGGCATCGAGGTCAACCTCAGAGCCAGATTCTGACGCACCGGCGACAAAGACCTGCTGGTCTGCGTCAAACGTGACCTGGCCATTGGCTGCCTCCCGAACCGAATCGCCTTCAAGCCCTCCTACAG
The DNA here is from genome assembly GCF_014069575.1 of Schaalia sp. JY-X169. Taxonomy (NCBI): domain Bacteria; kingdom Bacillati; phylum Actinomycetota; class Actinomycetes; order Actinomycetales; family Actinomycetaceae; genus Schaalia; species Schaalia sp. JY-X169. Next base: position 338,100 of record NZ_CP059675.1, on the reverse strand, counting down.
CCACCTCGAGCTGCTTCTCATCAACCGTAACGACAGGTTCGATATCACGTGAGTCGAACAGCCCGCTGACACGGGTTATCAGACCCCTGTTCGGCGCAAAGGCTTCGTCAACCGTCTTTTCAACGTCAACTTGAATGCCTATGTCCGCAAGAGCAAACGTTGCGGGAGTGACTTCTCCCTCTAGCACCACTGATTCCTGGGCAATCTGAGCGTTGATTCCCTCAGTTGCCTGCTCACGAGTCATTCCTGAAATTGACTGACCTGCAATGGATGTTCCAGGAAGTGCGTGACTAGCATAAAAGACTGTGACTCCAGCAAAAACTGCAACCAGAAGGGCAAGCAAGCCAACAAGACCTGCAATAACGACTTTTTGCTTGGAATCAAACAGTTTCTTCATAACGCTTACATCCTAGCAATCCCCCATTTTTGGAGTCGATGGGATGTGCATTACGAACGTGCTGCAGATCATCTGAGACGGCGTCTGGACGGACCTACATGAGCGTCGATCTCCAGTTTCGGATTAGTGTTGCTAACTATGATGGTCCAGCTGCTCTCTACGTCTGATCGCGACGTCGCGGTAAACACGCTTGTCAAGCACATCTTTGCAGGACAAACTACCCTGGCCGTCTTGGATCAAGACAACGAGGTGCTGCGTAACCGACTCAAGGGCTCCACCCCCCATCGCCAAGTTGGCGGTGAGCAACCCCACGAACTCATCATCGCGACTTCTGGCTCGACAATGCAACACCCACACCTTGTCTGCCTCAGCACCGATGCTCTGCTTGCCTCAGCAGAAGCGACGAACAACGTCCTCGGCAGTCCGGGGCAGTGGATCACAACGCTCCCACTCAATCACATTGCCGGCATTCAAACCGTCGTCCGAGCAGCTATCAGCGGACACACTCCGATCCTTGCTCCATCGGGCAAGTTCAATGCCAAGGACTTCGCCCAGTTGGTCACCGAGGCGCGTGCGTGCACTCCTTCTTCTGTTCCTCTCTACACGTCCCTCGTTTCCCCCCAACTTCTTGCATGCCTCAATGAAGCACCGCAGGCATTGTCTTGCCTGGATTACGTCCTCGTCGGCGGGGGCTTCATAGACCCGTCCCTAACTGAGCGTGCCAAGCAAATTCGGGCCCGTGTCGTTCGTACGTACGGGATGACCGAAACTAGCGGAGGATGTGTTTACGACGGGATTCCACTGGAGTGCGCAACGGTGAAAATCGACTCTGACGGCATCATTCTCATTGCGGGATCCATGCTTATGAGCGGATACTTCGACGAACCCGCGCCCCTGCTGTACGAGGACGGTCAAGCCTGGTTCAGAACCTCTGACCTTGGGGAAATTGCCGAGGACGGAACCTTAAGAATCACCGGTCGCGTCGATGACATCATCAAATCCGGAGGTGTCAAAGTGAACCTACGGGCGGTAGAGGAAGCTGCTTCATCTCTGGGAATGGGCCGAGTTTGCGCCCTCGCGCTGCCCGACCCAATGTGGGGGCAACAGGTCGCGCTGCTGGTCGAACACGATGATGCGTTATCCCTTCCCCAGAGGGAAATGCGCGCCCGGCAGCTGCGCGAAGCGGTCCGCGGTAACCTTGGCAATGCCGCAGCCCCCAGGACGGTTGGGTTCATCAAGCAGATCCCACTCACATCCCTCGGAAAAGTGGATAGGACGTTGGCAAAGCAACAAATCAATGATTTGATTCGCCAAGGAGACGTGTGGCGACGTTAGATAAACCCATGGCTTCTGCAAAAGACTGGCTCGAGGGCGCACGACTGCGCACACTCCCCGCCGCGGCCGCACCCGTCCTCGTCGGTGGAGGTGCTGCCTTCAATCTTGGTGCGTTCTCAATAGGGAAATCCCTCCTCGCCCTCGGCGTCGCACTGGCCCTGCAAATTGGGGTCAACCTAGCCAATGACTATTCAGACGGAATTCGCGGTACAGACCAGGACCGGGTCGGTCCCACGCGCCTCACTGCAAGCGGGTTGGTTCCAGCCCGCCAAGTGCTTGCCTTCGCCCTCTTCACCTTCGGTGTTGCAGGTGTTCTAGGACTCGCGCTGATCGCTTGGTCCGGACACTGGTGGATGGTGGCCGTAGGCCTTGCTAGCGTCGGCGCCGCGTGGTTCTACACGGGAGGCAGCCGCCCCTACGGCTACATGGGAGTTGGACTGTCGGAACTATTCGTCTTCGTGTTCTTCGGCTTGGTTGCAACCGTTGGCACAACCTACGTTCAAACCACCAACCTGCCGTGGTGGGTGTGGTGCGCAGCGAGCGGGATAGGGCTGATCTCTGTCGCTCTCCTTATGGTCAACAACATTCGCGACATCCCCACGGACTCCCAGGTCGGCAAGAACACCCTGGCTGTACGGCTGGGAGACGGGGCATCCCGTGTCGCCTACACGGTGATGATCGTCGGTGGTCTGCTACTTGGGGCAGTCGCGCTTGCCGGTGTCGGGAACACCTACTGGTGGCTCATCGCGGCGGCGCTCCTACTTGCTGGGCTACCCGGGGCAGTGACTATCGCCAAGGGCGCAAAGGGCCTGGCCCTCTTGGGTTCCCTACGGAATACCGGGCTTTATGCGCTTGCCTACGGAGTTCTTGTGGGTGCTGGCTTGGCACTGAGCTCTGCTATTTAGTCGGGACCGTTTAGAGTGGAAGCATGGCACGCATCATGCTGGTGGTACTCGCCCTCGCGATAACGATTTACGCAATCTCCGATTGGGTATCTCGGTCACGCACGTGGACGCCCGGCCGCGTCAATCGTTGGGTTTGGTTAGCCGTCATCGTGCTCATTCCGATAATCGGGCCACTTGCATGGATCATCGTGGGGCTTGTTACCCGTGCGGAACAGCGCAGGGTCGGCACTTCTCCCGACTCGAGCCCACCCCGGTCCTCGCGCCCCGACGACAATCCTGAAGCACTTTCCGACCTTGCGGACCGCATCTCTCGACGTCAGCACCGCAGCCGCCCAGTTCGCAGACCCAACGATTCTCCTCAGATGCCACCTTCAGACGAGGACGACGACACCAACCAGACGGGTGACGAGGACGAAGAGGACGCCTAGAGGCTCTGGCGCGTTCCACCCAGACTTATCGGCGTACCGCAGCCTTCGAGGCCCCCGGTGTCATGTCCTGAGCCGCCTCCAAGAGCGCCAGTGCTGGCTCTTCATAGTTCCATCCCACTAGCACGTCGCCGTCAAAGGTCAGCGACGTCAATGAGGCAAGTGAACACTGCCGGTTGAGGGGATTATGGGAGAGCGGTTTGCCATCCAAGAACCTCTGCATCATGACGACCGGCATCTGGTGTGACACCAGTAGTGCTTCGTGACCCCGGGCTTCCTCAACCGCTGAGGCCACCGCTGAACTCATGCGCCTCGCGATGACCTTATAGGGCTCACCCCAGGAGGGCTCATGAGGACGGGTGTAGAGATGCCAGTTCCTTGGGTGTGCAAGCGCCCAGCGGTTCTTGTTGATCTGGCGCCCTTCAAACTCTGATCCGGCCTCAATGAGCCTTGGATCCGCTTCAACCCGCAGCCCATACGCTTTCGCGGTGGGCGCTGCGGTCTGCTGGGCCCGAAGCAGCGGTGAGGCGATGACATGGGTGATGTCAGCACCTTCCGCAACTAGGAACTCAGCAACCGTCTGTGCCATCTCCTTGCCCAGAGTTGTTAGCCCGAACCCTGGAAGGCGCCCGTAAAGCACTCCAGCTGGGTTATCAACCTCGCCGTGGCGCATCAGATGAATGGTCGTGAAGCTCATTGACTGCTACTTCCCTTGCTCCAGTTGGCTAGGCATCCAGAAGCCACGCTGTTGTCTCACCCGGCAGACGTCCATCCTCAAGTGGGCGCGAGGAAAGAAGGAGGTCTCCGTCAGGCAGATCCACAGCATCCTTTGAGAAATTCATGATCACTCGCCAACCGTTGGGCCGCACAAACTGCAAAACGTCCTCGGACCCGGTCTCTTCCCAAGTCAGCCGCTCTTCGGTCAGCAGCCTCTTCCGCAGAGACAAGGCTTGCCGATAAAGGTTCAAGGTTGAGTGCGGATCCCTATCTTCCACGTCCACCGCGTGGTCCGCAAACCACGTTGGCTGAGGGAAATGTGGCGTTTCAGAGCCGAAGCCATAGCCTTGAGCATCCGCCACCCAGGGAAGAGGTACGCGGCAGCCATCACGTCCAATATCGACCCCCGGACTACGGAAGAAGGTAGGGTCCTGGCGGTCTGCATCAGCGATATCGCCAACCTCGTGCAATCCCAGCTCTTCTCCCTGATACAGGTAGGTGGCTCCAGGAAGCGCCAAAAGCAGCATGGTTGTCGCGTCGGCCCGGCGATTGCCCTGCTCGACATCAACATCGGCTAGCGAACCACCGTCAAGAAGCCACTTCTGACCCACAACGGACTCTTCGCCCTCGAGCAAATCTGGCAGACCATAGCGAGTAGCGTGGCGAATAACGTCGTGATTGGAAAGAACCCATGTCGTTGAAGAGTCAGCTCGAGCCGCCAACTCCAAGTTGTGATCAATGATCTCTTTGAACTGGGGAGCGTGAAAATCGGCGCGCAGTAAGTCAAAGTTAAACGTCTGACCGAGCCCCTCAATGCTGGCGTACTTGGCGCGCCTCTGAGGATCTTCCACCCAGGCTTCTGCCACCGCGACGCGCGGGGGATCGTAGCGGTCAAAGACCTTACGCCACCCCCGGTAGACGTCATGCACCTCATCCCGATCCCACACCGGATGTGTGCCATCCCAGGGCAGCTTTTCCATCTCTGCCCAGGTGGGAAGCGGATCAGGCCCAAAGATGACCGCCTGGTCCTTGACCAGAGAGTGTGCCACATCGATGCGGAACCCGTCGACACCCCTGTCCGACCAAAACGCCAAGACGTCCTCAAACTCTTCACGCACCTCAGGATTGTCCCAGTTCAGGTCAGGCTGCTCCGGCGCGAAGGTGTGCAGGTACCACTGGCCGTCCGCAAGCTGATCCCACTGCGGTCCCCCGAACATTGAGATCCAGTCGGAGGGGATTTGCTCATTCCCGTCCTCGTCAATTCGGCTGTCCCTAAAGATGTAACGATTACGAGCAGGGGACCCCTTGGGTGAGTTAACAGCCTCCTTGAACCAGACATGCTGGTCGGAGGTGTGGTTGGGAACGATGTCGACAACGACGCGAATTCCGGCCTCATGCAAGGCTGCCGTCATCTCATCAAAATCTGCAAGCGTCCCCAGCTCCGGTGCGACATCACGATAGTCCGCGACGTCATATCCGCCGTCCGCTAGTTCCGAAGGATAGAAAGGACTGAGCCAGACAGCGTCAATCCCCAACTCCTTCAAATATGGCACCTTCTCAGTGATTCCGCGAATGTCTCCCAGACCGTTTCCATCGAGGTCGTAAAACGACCTCGGATACACTTGGTAAACCACCGCCTGACGCCACCATTGAGCGTCGGGAACATCCACAGGAACCAACTCTTCAAACTTCGAAGGAAGCGGCAATGAAGGCATTGAGGCACGACCCTTTCACGTAGGCACTCGGTCTCCCAAGCGTACAGGGAAGCACCGACTTTCGACCGGAAAGGAACCTCAGATAGCTGAGTACAGTGTCCTCAACGCGTCATCAAACTGTCTGTCTTCAACACCGATGAGGATCGATAGCTCGGAGGCGCCCTGCGTGATGATACGAATATTGATCTTCGCCCTGGCGAGTTTCGTGAATACCCTTGCGGCAATACCGGGTGTCGAAACCATGCCACGACCAACGACAGCGATCAGAGAGATCCCCTCTTCAACACTAACCGCATCTGGGTGGCAGAAGATCTTGATCTCTTCTACCACCTTAGCCAACTTGAAGCCGATCTCCTCGCTTCGAACCACAACAGAAACTGAATCAATCCCGGATGGAATATGCGCGATCGAAACACCATTGGTTTCAAACACCGAAACCAGCTTCCGCACAAAACCCTTCTCTTCGTCCATCAGGGTCTTCTCAAGTGTGAGGACCGTGAAGTGCTGCTTACCAGCAATACCCGTGATCCCGCTGTGTCCCACCCTGTCGCTATCAGGGACAATAAGTGTGCCTGGATCCTCCGGACGCTCGGTGTTGCGAACGTTGATCGGAATCGACTTCTCACGGACCGGGAAAATTGCTTCCTCATGGAGTACTGACGCCCCCATGTATGACAGTTCGCGCAGTTCCTTGTAGGAAACCGTCTCAATGGGCGCTGGGTTATTGACAACGCGCGGATCCGCCTGGAGAAACCCAGAAACATCCGTCCAGTTCTCATAGAGGTCGGCACCCACCGCACCTGCAACTATCGCGCCAGAGACATCGGAACCTCCCCGTGAGAATGTATGGATACTTCCATTCTGGTCGGCACCATAGAAACCTGGAATCACGGCTCGGTGGATTTCGCCGAGGACGTCCCCCAAACGCATCATCGTTGCATCAGCGTCATAGACTCCGTCACTGGAGAACACAACCACATCCGCTGCGTCGACAAACTCATAGCCGAGGAACTCTGCGAGGAGCAAACCATTGAGGTACTCCCCGCGACTAGCAACATGACCTTCCGAGGCTCCCTCGATGATCTCAGTACGAACCTGTTCGAGGGCGGCTTCCAGATCCTGCTTAAGTCCCAGACCTGTGTAGATATCGCGATACCTGTTTGCTACCAGGGTGAACACTTCCCCGAAATCGATGTTGTGTTCTGCGAGTTGGTGGCACATGTACAGCAAATCTGTCACCTTGTGGTCATCCTTGCGGCGCTTACCCGGAGCAGATGGAACGACGTATCGTCGCGCTTCGTCGCGCGCGATAATTTGCTTGGCAGCCGTGAAGTGCTCAGCGTCCGCCATGGACGACCCACCAAACTTTGCGACAACTACGCGTGACATCTAGAGACCTCTCCCATTGTGTATTGGCCGAGCCAAGTCTAGGGGGATGCCTGCATCGCGGGCGCTTGAGTTCGATTATTGGTCGCTTGCGGGGTAAAATCACCACGATCAACCATGTTGCACGGGCCATTGGACCCACGATGAAAGGACTGCGAGTGAGCGATAGCCACCACAGCGACCACAAAGAAAACTTGAACCGAAAAGAACGCCGCGGGGAGGCTCACGCGCTGCACGTCGACGCAGTTGACCTAAATACCGAGCTGCAGTCGGATCCAAACCTCGGGGAGTTCACCAAGGACAACATCCAGACGGGCGCGGGTGAACACACACCGGGATCAAACCCCAACCGCGAGTGGGCTGTCGATGAGCGCCAGGCACAGGACGACCTCGACGATCGTTCCTAATTTTCTCTCAGAGAGGACCCGCTACCCATGTGGTGGTGGGTCCTCTTTGATTAACCCCGGGACCACGTTGGTCCGGAGGAGTAGGACAAACTTTAAGTAGGGAAGAGGTGGGCTCAAGAATGGCCAAGCATCGCATTCGTAAGGCGTGGAAATCAATCACGGCACAGTCGCGTCTCTCCGTACCCCAGGTCAGCGCCACGGCCCTAGCGGCAATTACCATGGCGGTGGTCTCTTCCCGATTGACCTCGTTCTCTTCTTCAATTCTTATCGTCGGCCTCATTTCGGTTGTTTCCGCCCTCGCCAGCGAGTTTTACCGTATCCTTATCACCTCCAGTGCTGAGAAGACCAAGCAGGTTGTCGCACCAATACTGCCGGTTCTCGCAGGGGAGGAAAGAAGTCAGGGTGCGGAAGCCACTGCGGATGGCACTGAGACTGCGGTCCACACAGACCTGACGACAGCGCAGCCAACCACCCTGGACGACACGGTCGTCGCTCCGGTCGCTGATGTTGTATCCGGACACGTCACTGAGCCGTCCCACGAGGGGACCCCCGAACAGCAGTCCAAGCACCCGATTCTCAGCGCCGTCTTTCACAATCAGGTTGTCCAGATGTCTCTGATCTTCCTTGTTGTCGCGCTGATAACAGTTGGTATCTCATACGGCGTAGCGCGCGCTCAGGGCGGCGACCAGTTCAACAGCTACACAACTAACACTGTGGAGCAAACGCTCACGGATGAGCAGCGCCAAGCCCTGGTCGATGAGACGGTGCAGCGGGTGCAACAACAACTAGCCGAGCAGGACCAGAGCGCCGGACACACCGACGGTGACTCGGGCAGCCAAAGCGGAGCTGCCCCTTCGGATCTGACTCAGATTCTTCAAGAGAACGCACGCCTGCAAGAGGAAGTTGCGTCTTTGAGCGCGCTTCTTGAGACAGAGCAGCAGAAGACCGATGACCTTGCAGCCCGACTTGAAGCCCTGGAGCAACAGTTGGGCCAGCAACAGGAGACACCTAGTACCACTCCTGGCACCGGCACCGGCGGATAGCGGGCGGCGGCTACGCGCTCGCTACTGCCTCACCGAACCACTGGGTGATCGAGGTCGGGTGCGTGATAGCAGTTCCGACAACCGCGGCCCACGCACCAATCTCCATGACCTTCGCTGCCTGGGCGGGGGTGTGAACCCTTCCCTCACAGATGATCGGCAGCTCGGGGAACTCGGCAACGGCCTGCTCTAAGAGCTCAAAGTCCGGACCGTCGGTCTTGGGACGGGAGCCGGAGTAGCCCGACAGCGTGGTGGAAAGGATATCGAAACCAACCTCAGCTGCGGTGCGAATGTCCTCAATCGATCCGCAGTCTGCCATCGTTGAAATGCCCTGATCTCGAAGTGCTGCCACAGTCTGAGCCAGTGTCAGCCCATCGGGACGTGGGCGATCCGTGGCATCCAAAGCGACAATGTCGGAGCCCGCATAGGAGCAAGCGACCGCATGGCGCAGGGTGGGGGTGATGAAAACGCCCTCGTGTCCTTCTTTCCACAGGCCGATGACCGGGACCTCAACGCGGGTCTTGATGGCGGCAATATCTGCCAGACCTTGGCAGCGAATGGCGGCAGCTCCACCAATCTGTGCTGCGTGAGCAATCTGGGCCATGGTCTCTGGGTTACGCATTGGCTCACCCGGGTATGCCTGCACAGAGACGATAATGACGTCCGGATCCCACACGTTTGCTAGTGCCCCCAGGGTTTCCCCTGTTGCCAATCCTGCTTCAGTAACCACGGTGACGGCTGCCTCTTCGCCGGCCTCGGCGAGGTCATCAACCGTCTTCGCGTCGCGCTCTTGGCCCGTGGCCTCCGCGTATGCGCGGGTAATTGAGGGGCCGGAGGCGATCGCTTCAATATGCCCGCTTGTTCCGCACGAACACGGAATGCCGACGGCCCGATGTGCGGGGATATGTCCGAGATGCCCTGCAGCCCCGTTGGCGCCAAAGCGGACAGAGTCACCCTCAACGACTGCGCCGCCTACACCGGTACCAATCCCGATTAGAAGGGATGACGCGTAGCCATCACCGGCACCATAAACATGTTCACCAAGCCCGTGAGCCTGGACATCCCCGAGGACGTACACCGGGAGACCAACGGCCTCGGACACCTGTTGTGCCAGTGCGGTTCCTGCCCAGCCTGAGATCAGGTCGGTGGCGGAGACAATCGTTCCGCTAACTGGATCAACCACTCCGGCACTTGCGATCGCAACAGCCAGAGGGCTAACCCCAGCCTCTCCCAGGACCTTGCGGACCAGGGTGATGACGGCGCCTACCACTGCCTCGGCACCCTCGGTCGCCGGGGTGGGGAGCTTCGTCTGGTTTGAGAGAACTGGCTGGGACCCCAGGGTCACCAGTGCCGCAGCGATCTTGGTCCCCCCGATATCGACCCCAACAAACGAGGACGGTCCCGCGTCAGAATTTCTCTTCATCACAAACTCCCCACCCTTCGCCGACATCCCTACGCTTCTTGGCTCAGTCGAGCAAACCGACCTCGGCCAAGACCTCCGCGATTGCCTCAACATTGCTTCCTGTCAACGAGGTGACGGGCTCGGGCATGTTGTTGGTTTCGAAAATGCCCATCAGGTTGAGGGCAGTCTTGAATGCACCGACACCTGCCCCAAACCCTGCAACGCCTTCGACCACCTGGGTGATCATCATGAGGCGGACCAGGCGATCCTGCTCCTCACGTACTGCGTCCCAATCGCCACGCTGGTAAGCATCCCACTGACGCACGTAGCCGTGCGGGTCGATGTTGGCGAGCCCGGGAACGGATCCGTCCGCACCAGACATGTATGCCCCATCAACGACGACCTCGTGCCCCGTCAGAAGCGCCAGCGGACTGCCGGCATCGCGGTTCTTGATGGAAAGGATGCGGAATGACACGTCATCGCCTGAGGAATCCTTAATTCCGGCGAGGACGCCCTCTTCACCGAGACGCATCAGCATGTCGACACCAAGCTTCGTGTGAACGCAAACGGGAATGTCGTAGGCGTAGAGCGGAAGATCGATGTTGTCCGCGATCACCCGGAAGTGACGCTCGACCTCAGCAGGACCGCCGAGGGCGTAGACACAAAGATGATGACCACCAGGGAGTTACCAAACACCGACACGAACACGGCTGCAAGCGCAATGCCCGGGAAGGACATGATGACATCCATGATGCGCATCGTCACTTCGGAAGCGGCCTTGTTGGTCACTGCTGCGAAGGAGCCAATTACGGCGCCTAGGACCAGCGCGAACAACGTGGCTCCGAGGCCAATGATCAGTGAGAAACGAGCTCCGTAGATCATGCGGGAGAGGACGTCTCGCCCCTTTTCATCAGTTCCGAAGAGGAACTCTGACGAAGGTGGCTGGCGAGCAGTGAAGATCTCGATTGGGTTATGTGGCGCGATAACGGGAGCGAAGATCGCACAGAGCACGATCAGTGCCAAGACGATGAGGGAGATACGGGATCCCCACGACATTGCGCGCCAGCGCTTGAAGCGGACTTTCCCTCCGCTTTCTTCCATTCGCTTGGTGAGATTCTTTCTTAGCACGTCACACCGTCCGAATCCTCGGGTTGATGAGAATGTAGAGCATGTCAACAACAATGTTGATGATGATGAAGGCCAGGGCAACCACGAGGGTTACACCCTGCACCAGGGTCGGGTAGTTCTGCTGCACGCCCTGGAGGATCGCCATGCCCATACCTGGAAGGTTAAAGATGACCTCGATGACAACCGCGCCACCAATGAGGTAACCGATGCGTAGGCCCAGGACTGTGATGGGGGTGATGAGTGCGTTGCGGAACACGTTGCGAGCAACCACAACCGGCTTGGGAACGCCAGCACCGAGTGCGGTGCGCACGTAGTCCTTATCCAGTTCCTCGACCATTGAGGTACGGATAACGCGAGTTAGCGAACCCGCGACGGGGACTCCAAGAGCGACAACTGGCAGGGTCATTCGCGCCAGCCAGGCACCGGGGTCCTCACTAAATGAAGGAAGTGGTCCAGAAGCCGGAAGCCATCCGAGGGAAACTGAGAAGAAGAGGATCATCAGGACAGCCAGCCAGAATGAAGGCGTTGCGATAAAGGCTGTGGAGATGACGCGGATGACCTGGTCTGGCCAGCGGTCGCGGAACAGTGCGGCAATGACGCCGAAGATTACTGCGATGATGACCGCGAAGATGAGGCCGAGGAAGGTTAGCTGCATCGTGACAACAAATGCGCTGCTGACCTTATCCGCAACGGATGCTTGGTTGGCGCCGTAGGTACCGAGGTCTCCGGTAAAGAGCCCACCCACGAAGCTGATGTAGCGAGTAAACCAGGGATCATTGAGGCCATGCGCTTGGCGGTAGGCCTCAAGGGCTTCGGGTGAAGCGCCTTCGTCAAGTGCCGAGTAGGCCGGGTCGATCTTTGAAAAGGACATGAGGAAGAAGACCAGGAAGGTTACGCCCAAGATCATGATTGGCAGGGCGACCAACCGTCTTCCGATTAGACGGATGAGATTATTCAAGCCAGTGCTCCAGTGACAGTAAGGGGTGGGGCGGAGCATTTGCTCCGCCCCACTTGACTACTTACTTGGTCGAAACTCCGATGAAGTTCAGGCCAGTCGTGCCGATCGGCACGAAGTTGTTGAGTTGATCAGCGTGGTATCCGGTGATCATGTTGCGGTGGAACAGTGGGTAGAGCGGAACCTCTTCAGAGAGGAGGTCGTATGCCTGGTTCCAGCCTTCTGTGCTTCGCCCTCGGACGCTACAGCAGCGTCAAGCAGCTCGTGGAGCTTGTTGTAGCCATCAGAACCGAACCACTGGGTGCGGGAGTGGGTCCAGGTGTTGTCGCCGTACCACCAGTTCATCAGCAGATCGGGGTCGTTACCGAAGACCGAGGGGTCACCCGGTGCGAGAACGGCGTCGAACTGGGGATCCTCAACGTCGGTATTGTTGGCGTAGAGGGAAGACGATGCTTCGGACTGAATGGTGGTGTTGATGCCCACGGCGTCGAGGTCGTTCTTGACCTGGGGTGCCAGAGCGGTGATCCACGGGTGATCTGTGGTCAGAAGCGTGATGTCGATCGAGTCAACGCCGGCTTCCATGACCTGAACAGAGCCCTCTTGAAGAGCGGTGGTGCGTGCGGTGTCATCCTTGATGATGTCGACGACCATTGCCTCATCTTCGGCTGGGAAGTCACCGTTGTAGTTCTCATTCGGTGACATGTGGATCTTCTGCTCGTCAATCGAGTCGTACTTCCACGGGCCGGTGCCGACTGGCATCGCGGTCATTTCTTCCTGGGTCGAGGAAGCAGGGACGATCTTGATCAGTGTGAGACGTTCCTTCACTAGGCCGAATGGCTTGGAGAGGCTGATCGTGACTGTGGTGTCGTCCTTCGCGGTGATGTCGTCAATGAAGTCGAGCATCGAAACGTAGAGGTTGCCCTCTGCGGTAGCGCGCTTGTAGGACTCAACAACATCGGCGGAGGTGACTGGAGTTCCATCAGAGAACTTCGCGTCATCACGCAGCGTTACTTCGTACTCGGTGTCTGAGACCTATACCAAGTCGTCATCCTTGGCGAGAGCCTTGAATGGTTCGTAGGTGTGCAGGTCGAGTTCGTAGAGACCCTCCATGACCTGCCAGTTGGTGCCCATTGCCAGCGCCGAGGACGTGGACGAAGGATCGTAGTTGGTGGTTTCGTATGCTGCGGCAGCGGTGATTGTGCCGCTTCCTGCTGCGCCGCCTTCTGAACCCGCATCACCACTTTCCGGTGTGGCCGGGGCGCTTCCCCCACCACTGCACGCGGCAAGTGACAAGGCTGCGGTTGCCGCGAATGCGGTTAGCGCAAAGCGTCGTTTCCTTGATACTGACATCTTGGGTTTCTCCCTTATCTCTCCATTGAGGCCGCCGAGCGTGATTTCAACATATGCTGAACCCAACCCAGTCTCTAAATGCCCTGGTATTATGAATCATAAGATGTCTGACAAATATTTACAACAGTCCGTTGCCGAGTTGTTATCAAGTGTTGCAGTGCCACAGCCGGCACCGATCAATACCTTGAATCGATCCGCCGCGACGATGAACGCTGTCAAAGCGCATATCCTTTCTAACAACCTCGCGCCGGGAGACCCCCTCCCTACCGAGGCTGCACTTGCCGCTGATCTCGGCGTTTCCCGCTCTTCAGTCAGGGAGGCGCTCCGCAAACTGGAGGCTCTCGACATCGTTGGAGTCAAGCAGGGATCCGGAAGCTTCGTCGGCAACATGTCACTCGAACCCATGGTTGAAACCCTGGTGTTGCGTGCCTCACTGTCTGAGGCCGGCAACCGTGACTTCCTCCGCGAGGTTGCGGAGGCTCGCCAGGCAATGGACCTGGGAATGGCGTCCACCGTCGTCGATGCACATAGGGGCAGACCTGACGAAGCCCTGCAAGAGCTGGTGGAAGAGATGGTGGCCCGTTCAAAAGAGGGCCACGGCTTCATGAACCAGGACATAGCATTCCATCGCACGCTTTTGGCACCGCTCAGCAACCAACTGCTGCGCCAGATGTATCAGTCCTTCTGGTTGGTGCACACGTCAATCATTCCCAACCTTGAGTCTGAGACGGAAGGATCGGGCTTGCGGACTGCCTACAGCCACCGCCATATGCTCGACGCTGCAACAGACGGTGACGTTGATGCCTACCGCGCCGCGGTGGTGGAGCACTACGAGCCACTACTAGATATTCTCAGCTAGGCCGGCGGCCGAACGCGCGCACAAAAAGTGCCCCGAACAGGATTCGAACCTGCGACCTTCCGCTCCGGAGGCGGACGCTCTATCCACTGAGCTATCGGGGCAAGCGTTGGGTTGTCCAACGCCGCTCTACTTTACCAGTTTTCCAGCCCCACAAAATCACGTGGCAGATATAAGGGATTCTGATACGACTGACACTTACCGATCAGTCTTTGCTGGGAGGCCACTGTCCACGTTCAATGAGGACCTCTTTGAGTAGTGAGGGCTTGTCCGTGACGATTCCGTCTACACCCCAGTCAAGCAGACGCTCCATCTGGGTCCGGTCGTTCACGGTCCACACATGAACCGCCAAGCCAGCTGTATGCGCTGTGGCAATGAACCTTGGTGAGACTACGCGCACACCCTTGTTCTTCTCCGGAACCTGGGCGGCTCTTACGCCATGGCGCGGTCCAGGAACGTGCCAGCTCTCCGCATTCGACACAGTTTCGGAAGCAAGGAGCAACCGCACAATTGTTGTCACGCCAAGTGAGGTCGACAGCTCCGCGCCACCAAGTTCGCGAACTTTCTCAAGGCGCTTCTCTGAAAACGAGGCCACCATGACACGACCGCCTGCCCCCGACTCTTCAAGAACATCTAGAAGTGGCTCAACGACCTCATCCGACTTCGCATCGATGTTGAAATACAGGTCTGGGAACATCGCCAAGACATCAAGCAACCGGTGCGGTGGCTCTCCGGCCTCGTTGTGAAACTCTTGGAGTTCCTCGAAAGTGTAGTCCGAGAACTTACCTGACGCTCCGTAGCATCGGTCCAGGGTTTCATCGTGAGAGATGACCACGACACCATCTGCGGTGCACTGGACGTCAGTCTCGATATGCTTGACGCCGATCTCACGCGCATGCTCGAACGCAGCAATGCTGTTCTCAACAGCCTCTTCCCCACCTCCGCGATGAGCGAAGATCAGGGGGTACGGCGCCGCCACAACGGGAATCACTAGCAGCCTTCACCAAGGAAGACCGCACCATAGGACTCTAGCCACTGTGAGGGAGGTAGGGATGATCCTGAAGAATCGCGCACCTCGAAATGAAGGTGGGCTCCAGTTGAAGAACCAGTGGAACCAACCGCACCTATTTGTTCACCCGCTGTGACAGTCTGGCCAACCGCCACGGTGATACCACCGTCATTCTGGTGCAGATATAGGGAATCGTAAACCGAACCGTCTTCCATATGGTGTTCGATTTCTACATAGTTCCCACGGCTAGAGTCATAAGAAACCGTCTTGACGACACCATCAGCAACCGCATAGATCGGTGTCCCCGATTCAGCCGCGTAATCGTCGCCCTCGTGTAGCTTCAGGTATCCAAAAATGGGATGAATTCGGTACCCGTAATACGAAGTACCAGAGAAGGTGCCTTCACGCAGCGGCATGTAGACCATCTGCTGCGTGGTCATTTGACGTGACCCGTTGGCTGCGACATCCACCTCAGCGGCACACGGCTTTACCTCAACCGGGACGCGGATTCGTGCCCGGGAAGCGGCTGCAGGATCACGGCGCAAGTCCGTGGAAGTATCTTGAACGCTGGACTTGACGTCTGCCCATGACTGTTCGACACCGAACTTTCCCGTCACTTTGTCAGAATCGGGGGCGGTGGTCGCGGGCATCGCGGCAGTCGCTACGGGAACCGCAAGAATTGCTGCAAGCATTCCAGTTGTGGCGGTAGCGCCACTCCAGCGGAGCGCTACACGACCCCGCGATGCAGGCGTACGACTTGAACGCTGACCTCGCGAGTGCGCGCTCAACATGGATTCCTCAGCCAATCGGTCATGCACCGAACTGCGCTTGGGCAATGGGCACGCAACCTGATCGCCGTAAGACATCCGCTCTCCAACTACTGAAACAATAAGTCGGCGGCCTCGAAAGACCGCGATCTAGAGTCTACGGCTTGGCAAGAGTTCGATCAGTAGTGTTCATCACTAACGTGCAAAATTTGGGTGGAAGATATGTCACCCCAAACACCCTTCCGGACCAAGGTCACCGTTTGGTAACGAGAATGCGGTCAGCTGCCTCACTGTAGCTGGGGTCCACGCTGCAGCGAATCCCGCACTTGTCCCACCAGCTCTTCCCACAGGTCTTCCATGAACAGGGCTCCGACCAGCACACCCTCAGCCTCACTCACAACGCCCACAACGTGGCTCGAGGTTGTCTGCATCTGCCGCAGCGCGTCCTCGGCGCCCAGGTTTGAGGGGATGTACTCAAGGGAGCGGACTCTCCACGGAGGCAGCGGCTCACCACGTTCTTCCGGGGTCTGCGCATAGAGCACGTCTTTGAGGTGCACATAGCCGACAATCTGCCGGTCATCACCCCGGCCCTCGGTCACGGGGAAGCGCGAAAACCCTGTCTTCGCCACCATGGACTCCACGCTATCCGGATTGGCAGGCAGCGCGATGGTTGCAAGCTCGTCAAGCGGAATCATCAGGGCGTCCACAGTTGTCTCGGCAAACTCCAAGGTCCCGGCAAGCAACCCCAACTCATCACTGAGCTTGCCTTCCTCCCGCGACACTTCAACAATGTTCGCCACCTCTTGGACCGTGAATGTCGCCGCTATCTCAGACCTCGGCTCAAACCCAAAATGACGGATAAACCAGTTGGCTGTGTTGTCCATCAGGACCACGACGGGGCGCAACACGCGCCCAATTGCAACCAGTGATGGAGCAAGAGCTAGAAGAGTTACGGTGGACTTCGCGATCGAGAGGTTCTTCGGAACCATTTCACCGAAAACAACGTGGAGGAAGAGGACGATAAGCAACGCGACTACGAAAGCAATTCCGTGTGCAACATCCATGCCCAACCCAAAGGCGGACAGCGGGCGATAGATAAGGTGTGCAATGGCGGGCTCTGCAATCGCACCCAGAGATGTCGACATGACGGTGATGCCCAGCTGGCTTATCGCCAGCATGAGAGAGACGTGTTCGAGGGCGTACATCGCTTGCTTGGCACCGCGAACCCCGTCATTTGCCAACGGTTCCAGCTGGGAGCGACGCGAGGAAGTCACCGCAAACTCTGCTGCTACAAAGTAAGCGTTGACCAGGAGGAAGACAACTGTCAGGGACAGTCCGAGGACGGGACTCATTCGACGTCCCCCTCTTCCGCTTCTGTGCGGTTCGGATCCAACACCGGCGTGACATGAAGGCGTGTCACACGCCTCCCCTGCATGGCAACCACCTCCACGCTGACACCACCAACCGTGACCACATCACCGATCTCGGGAATCTCACCTAGCTCATTCATCACGAAGCCGGCCAGGGTCTCATAGGGCCCGTCCGCATCGACATATATGCCCGTCTGGGACGCGAGCTCATCGGGTCGCAACGTACCTGGCACCATGTATCCGCCGCGCGTCGTCGCCTTAATTCCTCGACGGCGTCGATCATGCTCATCGCTGACTTCGCCAACCACCTCTTCAACAACGTCTTCCAGTGTGACGATGCCCGAGGAAGACCCGTACTCATCCACAACAACAGCCATCTGTACACCGTCACGCAACTCAACCAGAAGTGGCAAGATTCCTACCGATTCGGGCACCTGGTCTGCCGCAATAGACACCGACCGGGACGACACCGACACATCGCCGCGTCGATCATGCGGGATAGCGATTGCGCGCCGCAACAACGCAATGGAAATGAAGTCTTCCCCGTCCTTGTCCATGACTGGGAAGCGGGAATGACCTGTTTCCCTGGCGAGGTTGACAAGGTCGGCCGCCGTTGCGTCCTCGGGCAGCGACTTGACCCGGCCACGATCAGTCATGACGTCGATGGCCGTGAGGGACTCCATCGAGACGGATCTTGTAAATAGCTCTGCCGTGTCCTCATCAAGAGTTCCCTCATCAGCGGAGTGTCGCACAAGGGCGGCCAGCTCAGAGGCAGAACGCGCACTCGAGAGCTCCTCCACCGGTTCGACACCGAACCGGCGAAGTATCGCGTTGGCGGTTCCATTGAGCAGGCGAATGAGGGGGGCGAACAGCCAGGTAAACACCAACTGGGCCGGGGCTGTCAGACGCGCGGTGCGCAATGGTTCCGCAAGCGCCATGTTCTTCGGGACGAGTTCGCCGAACAGCATTGAAAACACGTTGACGATAATCACGGAGGCCAACGCACCTAACGTGGCTGCCAGCGCAATAGAGACACCCAGGCCAGTCAGAGAAGAGCTGAACATTCGCACCAGCGCTACCTGGGTCGTGTAGCCAAGCAGGATGGTTGTGAGAGTGATACCGACCTGCGCCCCAGACAACTGGGTTGATAGAGATTTGAGGGCTCGTAGCACCCTGTTGAGCCGCTTGTCCCCGCCGGTTACTTTGCGTTCTACAGACGCGGGGTCCAGGGCGACCAGTGAGAACTCTGCAGCCACAAAAATTGCTGTGCCCAGAGTGAGGAGGATTCCGAGGAGGACGTAGAGGAGGTCAACGAGTGCCGAGGGCATAGTAATAACACTATATAAGGCACCGGCCTCGGTGCGAATAGGGCACATGCAACAACTATTGGCGTGGTTGCTCCAAGACTTAAGTCCGGTACGTGCCTACACTTGGAAGTCGAGCGATCCACCTCTAGTCGAAGGAGCCTTTGTGGTAAGCAGCAGGGATGATGGCTTAGGCCCAAACGACTGGTACATCTCAAACATGTACGAGCAGTTCGTAACCAATCCAGAGTCGGTTAACGATGAGTGGCGAGCATACTTTAAGGCCTATCCCGAAGTGGGGTTGCGCGCAGCTGCCACAACTGAGGCGAACCGCGATGCTCAGATCATTGCAGAAGCTATCACGCCCTCGGCGGAACAGTCCTTCAGCGCGGAAGACAACAACCCGGGTCTCCCTTCGCCGCAAGGTCCGCCGCGCAGCGAGCAGCCAAACCTAGAGAACGTTACGCGGTCCGACCTTCCACCAGCGCCGCCCACCAGGGTTCGCGAAGCCACTTCTCCCTACACCCGCTCCAGCGATGCCGCTTCGGCCGCTTGGGGGGATGTGGATGCGACAGGGAAGGATCGAACCGAACTCATTCGCGGCGTGGGCCGGTCGATCGTGAAGAACATGGAGTCATCCCTGGGGGTACCCACAGCAACCTCCGCTCGTGAGATCCCTGCGAAGCTAATGATTGAGAACCGTGCGGTCATCAACGCCCATCTCGACCGTACTGTTGGCGGCAAGATCTCTTTCACCCACCTCATCGCGTACGCCCTCGTCGAAGCACTGGTCGAGATGCCGTCGATGAACGTTCGTTACGTGGAAAAGGACGGGAAACCGCACATCGAACACCTAGCCCACGTTGGGCTCGGACTGGCGATTGATGTTCCGCGCGAGGATGGTACAAGGTCGCTACTGGTGCCGGTTGTGCGCAATGCGGACACACTAACTTTCCCACAGTTTGTGGCAGCAATGAATGACCTGGTTGCCAGGGCGCGAACCGGCGATCTCACCGCTGGAGACTTCCAGGGCGCTTCCGTATCGCTAACCAACCCGGGAACGATTGGGACCACCTTCTCCGTTCCTCGTTTGATGACAGGCCAGGGCGTCATTATTGGTATCGGTGCGACCGACTATCCGGCGGAATGGTCTGGAGCCCCAACGGAACGGCTGGCCGACCTCGGGGTCGGAAAGATCATGTATGCCACCTCAACCTACGATCATCGAGTGATCCAAGGTGCCGCATCGGGGGCCCTCCTCAAGGTACTTTCTGCTCGCTTGCGGGGCGAGGACGGATTTTACGACCGTATTTTCGATGCACTGCAGGTCCCATATCCGCCGTACCGCTGGGAGCGGGACCTGATCTATGACTCGGCAGCTGAGAAAGGCAAGCAAACCCGCATTGCGGAGCTGATCCACGCCTATCGCTCACGGGGCCACCTGGCGGCCGACACCGACCCCCTCGCCTACCGTGTGCGTCGCCATCCCGACCTAGAGCTGCGTCGCTATGGGCTGACCTTCTGGGATCTCGATAGGGAGTTCCCAACAGGGGGCTTCGGAGACGCACCAAGCATGAGGCTGCGCGATCTCTTGCGCCGACTCCGTGACACGTACACACGGTCAGTCGGGATCGAATACATGCACATTCAGGACCCCACCCAGCGCACTTGGGTGCAGTCTGAAGTGGAGGCGCCCTATCAGAAGCCTTCTCCAAGGGAACAGCGTGAGATCCTTTCGACACTGGTCCGCGCGGAGGCCTTCGAGGCGTTTCTACAGACGAAATACACGGGTCAGAAACGGTTCTCCCTCGAGGGTGGAGAGTCTCTAATACCGTTCCTCAACGCGGTACTGACCGACGCAGCCAACACTGGTCTCTACGAAGTCACGATTGGTATGGCTCACCGGGGCAGGCTCAATGTTCTGGCCAACATCGCGGGGAAGTCCTACTCGCAGATCTTCTCGGAGTTTGAAGGTAGTCCACATCTACGCGGCACAGAGTCCTCCGGCGACGTCAAGTACCATCTGGGCACAGAGGGTTTCTTCAGAGCGGGCGACGGAGTTGGTACGCGCGTCTACCTCGCTGCGAACCCTTCGCACCTTGAAGCTGCTGACGGGGTGCTGCTCGGTATCAGCCGGGCTATGGAAGACCGTTTGAATGAGCCCGGCTTCCCAGTCATGCCCGTCCTCGTCCATGGTGACGCTGCGTTCATTGGGCAGGGCGTCGTCTACGAATGCCTCAACATGAGTCAGCTCAGCGGATTCAAGACGGGTGGTACCCTGCACGTCATCGTCAATAACCAGATAGGTTTCACGACGGGGCCGACTTCGGGGCGGTCGACCCGCTACCCGACAGACTTGGCCAAGGGCCTACAGATCCCTATCTTCCATGTCAACGGTGACGATCCGGAAGCCGTTGTTCGCGTGGCAACACTCGCGTTCAAGTACAGGGAAGAGTTCAACAAGGACGTCCTCATCGACCTCGTCTGTTACCGACGTCGCGGTCACAACGAGGGCGACGACCCTTCAATGACACAGCCTGTGATGTACGAGATGATCAACTCGCTTCCCTCAACCCTAGAGGTCTATACCAGCAACCTAGTTGGTCGTGGTGACATCACAATTGAGGAGGCGAGGACGGTAACCGCGGAGTTTGAAACTGAGCTCGGCAAGATTCTTGAGGAGACTCGTTCGCGCGGTGGTCTGCCCGATCCCTCAGAAAGGTCCAACACCGACGTCAAGGACCGAGTCCAAGAGCGCTATGGTCTGGAGGTTCCAGAGTCTCAAAAGCCGGGTGCGGGCATGATGATCGGTTGGGAAACCGCGGTCACAGCAGAGCAGCTGGAACGAGTCGGAGAGGCATACAACGCATTCCCCGAGGGTTTCACCCCCCACAAGAAACTCCGTCAACTGAGCGAACGTCGACTCGCTATGTCGAAGGGTGAAGCGCCAATCGACTGGGGCTTCGCCGAGCTGTTGGCATGGGGCACGATGCTGATGGACGGGACGCCTGTTCGCGTCACAGGTCAGGACACGAGACGCGCAACCTTTGTTCAGCGCCACGCAGTGCTCCATGATCAAAGTGACGGACGGGAGTTCACTCCCCTGGACTTCCTCACTGAAGACCAGGCGAAGCTCTCCATCTACGACTCCCCTCTTTCCGAATACGGGCCACTGGCATTCGAGTACGGCTACTCGGTTGAACGTCCGGAGGTGTTCGTGGCTTGGGAGGCACAGTTCGGCGACTTCGCCAACGGAGCGCAAACAGTAGTTGACGAGTTCATCTCTTCAGCCGAGCAAAAATGGGGCCAGGCCTCATCTGTGACACTGTTGCTTCCACACGGCTACGAAGGCCAAGGCCCTGACCACTCTTCCGGAAGGATTGAGCGCTACCTGCAGTTGGCTGCCGAAGACAACATGTGGATTTGCCAGCCTTCCACCCCGGCGAATCACTTCCATTTGACGCGCCACCAGGCGTACCGTCGACCGCGAACCCCTCTGATTGAGTTCACCCCCAAGCAGCTGCTGCGCCTGTCGGCAGCGACCTCTTCGGTTGATGAATTTACTTCGGGGACTTTCCTTCCCGTAATCGGAGAGGTAAGCAGGGACGTGGGCCAGAACGCCAGCGGCGTGCGCAGGGTCCTGGTTTGCTCCGGGCGTATCTACTATGACCTGATCAAGGAACGCGACGCGCAAAATCGCACGGATGTCGCAGTTGTGCGGTTGGAGCAGTTCTATCCTCTGGCGACCTCGGAACTGGCTGAGGCACTCGCTCCATATGAGAACGCCGAGGTCGTCTGGGTTCAGGACGAGCCGGAGAACCAGGGGGCCTGGTTCTTCTTGGCGATGAACTTGTTCCCCCGCCTTGGGCTGCTACCCAACTTCAGTGGCCTGGCAGGAGATCTACCTTCAGTTCGGGTCATATCGCGGCATGAAGGAGCATCGCCAGCTACGGGGTTGTCATGGCGCCACCAAGAGGAACGAGCCGCTCTCTTGACGGAGGCCTTCGCGTAGCGCACCCGTAGCCGCTGGTGAACTCAATGCAGCGGGTATGCCAACGGCCCACGAGTTTTCGTGGGCCGTTACAATCTCACAGAGATCGAAAGATCAGCTGTTTGGGCGCTTACCGTGGTTCGCTGCCTTCTTGCGACGATCACGACGCTTCCGTCCTCGCGTACTCATATCCAAATCCTTCCGTCTGTACCCTTCTGGGTGCACAACACTGCTAATAATCGCACATCTGGGGCGCAGTACATAAGCCTGAAGCCGAGGTTTCACTCACGGTTTGCGGATTTGGCGGTCCAGTTTGCGCCACCGCACTACTCGCTCTGCCCACACTCCGTCTGAATTCGAAGGATGATCCGGGCCCGCAGCTCCGGAGGTGGCGACACGCAGAGGCATTCCCGTAGCACGGTGACGACCTCAACCTCACTGATCCAGCTGTCACAATCTTCAGCGCAAGATTCCTGATCACACATTCTTTGCCTCCGTCCCGCTGGTTACCTTGCCATCAGTCTGGTTTAGTCCCCTGGCCGCTGTAATCTCTCGCAGGCGGATTCTTCCGCGATGGATACGACTCAGCACCGTGTTCTGGGGAACGTCCATAAGTTCCGCAATTTCTTTGGTGGTCAGGCCCATAACGTCTGCCAGATACACTGAAGTTCGCTGGTTCTCCGGGAGCGAACCCAGAAGCGAGTAGGCCTCATCCCGCTCAAAATGCTTGAGTGCCTCGCTTTCTGCAGAGGGCGCGTACGCGCGACTCACCGCCCCACCTTCTGAAGCATCTCCGGTGCCCGCACCGCCTTCGGCATCGCTACGCAACTGCCAGTCCTGGGGTAGGGGTTGCCCAATGTGGTTGAGGTCGCGCGATGATTTGCGATAGTTCGAAATGAACGTGTTGGTCAAGATGCGGTACAGCCATGCACGCACATTGGTCCCAGATTCGAAAGTGTCAAAGGCCAGAAACGCCTTTAGGAACACCTCCTGCGTCAGGTCCTCTGCGTCAGCAGGGTTCCTGGTCAGCGCGAGGGCGCCCCCGTAGATTTGATCCAGGAATGGCAGGGCTTCGGCCTCAAACCGCTGATCTGAGTCCGAGGACGCAGGTCTCGCTCTCACTTCCACCCCGAATCCTCTCTCAACGCCGCCTGCTCTGTGATCCGTAGTGGCAAAACGTCTCTATTTTGAGCACAATGCTAACCAACACCCATATTCTGTGCTCGAGTCTACGCCCACAGCCCAATGACCTTGGAGGTCGAGTGACTATAAGTAACGCTGGTGGCGACGAGTATTGGCCCGCTCCCACGCCAAGCGGACCAGTGAATGCGACCGTCCTGCTACCCGGATCGAAATCGCAAACGTCACGCGCATTTGTAATTGGCACGATCGCCCAGAATCCAACGAAGATCTCGGGCGCCCTCGCCTCCCGGGACACCTACCTGGCGGCAAAGGCGATGGTCGCACTCGGCGCAGAGTTTGTTTTCGAGGACGATCCCCGCTCCCTCACCATCATGCCGGCATCCCGACTGCGTGGCGGGTCAACGATTGACTGCGGGCAGGCGGGCACCGTCATGCGTTTCGGTTCGGCGCTGGCGGCATTCGCGGACGGAAAAACCACCCTGGTCTGCGACCCGTCAGCCGAGTCACGACCGATCACCCCACTCATGGACTCCCTGCAGGCGCTGGGAGCACGAGTCAAATACGGCAAACGCAAGGGCTTCCTGCCGGTGACCATCACGGGTATTCCTGCCCGTAAGAAAAAGGCCACATCCACAAAGTGCGACGGAAGCGACCAGGTTGGTATCGATACCTCCAGTTCTTCGCAATACCTCTCAGCCCTACTGCTCGCATCCCCCCTCATCTCCAAACCCACTGTGCTCCGTGCGGAAGGTCGTCTGCCGTCATGGCCCTATGTCGCAATGAGCCTTGACATGCTGGCTGAGCAGGGTGTCGATATCCAGAGGACCACTTCTTGGAGCTGGAAGACAGACCCAACCCGTCCCGCGGGTAACCCCATCCAGATCGAGCCTGACCTTGCCAATGCCGGACCTTTCTTAGCGGCCGCCCTGCTTTGCGGGGGAACCATCACGATTGAAGACTGGCCCGCCCATACGGATCAGGTTGGCAAGTACTGGGTGGAGCTCCTCCCCCAGTTTGGTGCCACAGTGGCCCTCAGCGCTCAGGGACTTACGGCAAGTGCCCCGCTTGGGTTGACTTGGCCCGGCCTCGAC
This sequence comes from Schaalia sp. JY-X169, assembly GCF_014069575.1. NCBI lineage: Bacteria > Bacillati > Actinomycetota > Actinomycetes > Actinomycetales > Actinomycetaceae > Schaalia > Schaalia sp. JY-X169. Next base: position 313,407 of record NZ_CP059675.1, on the reverse strand, counting down.
CTCGACATGGGGGCGTATGGCGAGCTGGCACCAACGGTGGCCGCCCTCTGCGTCTTCGCCACATCACCGTCAACCCTGCGCGGAATCGGCCACTTGCGAGGTCACGAAACTGACCGTCTTGAGGCGATGGCCACTGAGATACGACGCCTCGGCGCCAATGCCCGTGTCATGCGCGATGGTATCCACATCATCCCCGCACCAACGCATAGTGCGGACATACAGACTTATGAGGACCATCGCATGGCGACATTCGGCGCCATCGTGGGCCTCCGCACGCCTGGGTGCAGGGTTGCAAACATCGGAACCACCGCAAAGACACTCCCAATGTTCACCGCGCGCTGGCATGCGATGCTCCAGGGCGCCGACTCTCCCAGCACATTGACCATGGCGGAGGTCTTCGCGAACCCGGCGCTGATTTCGGGGGCAGAGTAGTCTCGACATCAGACCAGATCAACCGGGGCGAACCCATCTGCCTCACTCGGCGAGAAAAGGAACGGCGTGGCCAGACTCGATACGGGAACTGATGATGAACGCGTCCGCGTCCGACCGACAAAAGGTTCCCGTCCTCGAACCAAACGCAGACCGGACTATTCAGCGCGTCCCCTGGGCCGCGTTGTAGCCGTCGACCGAGGGCGGTTTGCCGTATCCACATCTTCAGGCCCGCTGCTGCAGGCGGTGAAGGCCCGCGAGATTCCGCGGGGCGCAGTTGTCATTGGAGACTTTGTGCGCCTCACCGGCGACCTCAGCGGCCGGGTGGACACGTTGGCACGAATCGCGCACGTCGAGGAACGCACCAACGTCCTGCGACGCAGTCTCGAAGAGGCCGAAGACGGGCGTGGGGAAAAAATCATTGTCGCCAACACGGATCTCATGGTTATCGTCACCGCTTCTGCGAATCCGACACCTCGCGTGGGAATGGTGGAAAGGTGCCTGGTCGCAGCACGCGAAGCAGGTGTCCCAGCCCTTCTGTGCATGACGAAAACCGATCTCGCCGACCCTGGTGATTTCACGGCATTGTTTGACAGCTTCGATCTGGAGATCGTTACCGCAAACTTGGTGACAGGCGACGGCCTCGACAAGATAGCAACCCTGCTGAAGGGCCACTTCTCCGTCCTCATCGGTCATTCGGGGGTCGGTAAGTCGACTCTCATCAATGCCTTGATTCCAGGATTGGGGCGCAGTGTGGGTGAAGTCAATGTCGCGACGGGAAAGGGGCGCCACACCTCTACCAGTTCCGTGGCACTAGAACTCCCTAAAGGGGGATGGTTGGTTGACACGCCAGGTGTTCGATCCTTCGGCCTTGCCCATGCTGACGTCGAGGACGTTCTGGCGGTATTCCCCGACCTTGTGGCCGTAACTGAGTTCTGCCTGCCGAACTGTACGCACACATCATCGGAGGTGTCGTGCGCCCTCGATGAGTGGGTGGCACAGGCCGGACCGTTTGCAAAAGTTGGCGAAGCAGACGATTCGCTGCTAGCCCCTCAGCGCAGGGCGGGCATCGTGGCACGTGCGCGGACACTCATCGCCGGTCTCCCCCAGGACAACTGGTAGCACCTATCGACGCATCATCGCGGCTTCAGGGCTTCGATTGCAGCCTCATGAATGAGCCCATTGGAAGCGATTGCATTTCCGCCCCATGGGCCAGGTTCACCATCTAGCGACGTGAACCGTCCTCCGGCCTCCTGCACAATGGGAACCAACGCCGCCATGTCATACAGTGCCAGCTCAGGTTCTGCGGCAACATCAACGCTGCCCTCAGCAACCATCATGTAGCTCCAGAAGTCCCCAAATCCCCTTGTTCGCCAGCAGGACGCCTGAAAGTCGAGGAAGCTCCGTCCTCGTCCAGCTGCCAGCCAACCCTGCAGAGACGAGTACGAGAAGAATGCGTCATGGACATGCGCTACACGTGAGACCTGCAGTTGTCGTGACCTCATAAGTGACGTCCCTGCGAAAGCGCCCATACCTTTCGCCGCCCACCACCGACGCTTCAGAGCGGGAGCGGATACCAGTCCGACTACGACCTCGCCGTCCTCGACAAGGGCGATAAGTGTCGCCCATACCGGAACCCCTCGCACAAAGTTGCTGGTCCCGTCAATCGGGTCAATAATCCATTGCCGACTTGAGGAACCGCTTGTTCCACGTTCCTCACCGAGGACGGAGTCCCGTGACCGGGATGTGCCGAGCTGAAGGCGGATCTGGTCTTCCACGGCCTTATCGGCATCCGAAACCAACGTGTAATCTGGCTTTTCTTCCACGAGAAGATCATCCGCTTGGAAGCGGTTCATGCTCTGGTGGTCAGCCTGGTCTGCGAGGACGTGTGCTAGGCGGAGGTCGTCGATGTATCGTCGCGTTTGAGACATGTGTAGAGACTATCTTGATGGTGCCCGAATGAGGGCCAGACGCCCCCGGGCTGACTAGACTGCAACCATGGCCAGACGCTTCCTTATGTTCACGACGCGAATTTACGAGAAAGTTGCGATTTCGGAACGTCAAGCCATGCTCAAGTTCACGGGATTGCGCGACGATGAGCTTGTCAATGTCCGTCTTGAGCGGGATCCGTTCCCCGATATTAACTTGCAGCACTGGGACGGCATCATCATGTGCGGTTCCCACTTCGATGTGTCAGCGCCGGAAGACAGCAAGAGCCTGCGGCAACTCGACGTGGAGCAAAACCTGACGCGGCTTTCGGAAAGGGCCATCGCAGAAGATTTCCCGATTTTGGGGATCTGCTACGGCCTGGGGATTATGGCGCGCATGCTTGGCGGGAGCGTGAGTCCAGCCATTTCAGAGGACATTACGGCGCCGCAGTTGACCGTGACCCCGCAGGGTCGGGTCGATCCGATTCTCAATGGCATTCCGGATACTTTCCGCGCCTACGTCGGGCACCATGAATCGGTTGTCGAGCACCCACCGCAGATGGTGCCGCTAGTGACGGGCACGGTCGCCCCACTTCAGATGGCGCGCATTCGCAACAACATCTACCTGACGCAGTTCCATCCTGAACTAGATTTTGAAGGCATTTCGGTGCGCATCGACGTGTTTGAGGATCATGGCTACTATCCGAAAGAGGAACGGCCCAGGGTTGAGGAACGGGTGCGCGGCGTCGATGTGTCGCCAGCCCACCTAATCCTCTCCAACTTCGTCGACCGGTTTGGCACGAACGAGGGCGTCGCCTAAGTCAGTACGCTCGCTGATGTCGTACCACATCAGGGCCTCCTCAAAGAGCTGCCCTATTAGCAGGTCCGCCTCCTCTTGCGTCTGCGCCAAGAATAGCTGCGCGCATACCTCCCGCCCCCTTGTGTCGTCCGCATAAATCTCGTCGACCTGTTGCCAGGAACTGAAGCGTGCGTCCCGGGAGGGGAGGGCGCCCCCCACAACCAGCCGAGTGGGGGAGGATTGTTCTTCGCGCGCAAGGTGGAGAGACTCTAGCGCGGCATCATCCCGCGCATCCTCAGTTGTTTCCTCCCAGGTTGAATCTGGGGAAACATCCCTATCTTCAACGCAAATCGCATCGCGATTCGGTGGGGTCTGGGCAAGTAGTTCGGACGCTGTGAGCGCTAGATAGTGCTGCATGTGCCCAGCTTGCCACGGCCGAGGTACCCGCGTCTCTCATCTGCGACAAACTGCCGCTGACATGGGAACCTTTGCGAAGACCGGCGCAGTCATAGTGCAACTGTTCCATATCCTTTTCCATCAGACGTTATCCCCAAATTCTAAAAGAGGCTGGTTTCCACAGACAACGCTGTAATCTCTGCACCACTGTTGTTTGTCAGAGTACTAAGGAGCGTAGACACAACAGAATGGAAAGAGGTAGGTCAGTGATTACATCAACCGATTCACAGTCCCCAGGAATGCGGGACGACCGCAGAGGAACCGTTCAACGGCAAGCACGTAAAGCCTTGCTTCGTGAGCTTGCTGGGCTCCTGGTGTCCTTCGGCGCAGTGGCCATGGCGCTTCACCTTCAAGGCGTCGGCTCAGCTCAGTTTGCTTACGTGACGCTCGTCCTCGCGGTTCTTGCTGAGATCCTCTTCCTCTGGCGCTCCGTCTGGGCCGCGCTTGCACTAGTGGCAGTGAGTAGAACGCTACCTGGGCGGCTTCACCTAATCTTGGGCACGGCTGTGGCAACTTGGGGGACACGGTCCGCACGTCGGTCGGTTGCGGGCATCGCCACGACCACGGCCCTGGCGGGCACCCTATTCTCCGGCGCTGCGCTAGCGGATACGGGAACCACCACAGACACTACCGAATACCTGTGGAGCTCTTCTACGACCACCGCAGAATACGTACACCCCCTTGACACTGCTCTTTCGGGTGGGGTTCCCTCTAGGACGGCAGCCTCCGACAGTTCACCTTCAGCGAGTACAGACAGTGTCTTCCCAGGCTCGGGAGAGTTCGAAGCGGCACGTGAAACTGAGGTTGCGTCTCAACCTCCGGCTCAGAGACTTGAGCCAGCTTCCGATCTTCAGCAGATGCCACCTTCCACACCGTCTTTGACCGCGACTCCCCCGCCAATCTCCGACACGCTGTCCTCCCGACTCTCGACAAAGCCTTCGACGCGAGACATGTCCACACCGGTACTGCTTCCAAGTTCAAATGGTGATTCCGTCGACCTATCCACGGCATACACGGTTGCAGAGGGGGACTGTTTATGGGACATTGCGGCAACAATGCTCGGTGAAAATGCTTCAGACTCTGAGATTGACGCACTTTGGAGGGACATTTATGACGCAAATGAACTTGTCATCGGATCCGACCCCAACCACATCGAACCAGGAATGATCTTGGAAACTATCCCTCTTCCCGCATCTTCGTCGAAGTAGAAGACCATGCACACCCCAGAGCCAGCCAAGACCATCCAGGTAGCCAGTTCTTCAGAACACCCCAACCGCACTGCCGGTCCTGCTCCCAGAACGCAAGTCAGGGGTCGGCCCTATGCACGTGCCATTCACATAGCGCCAACCCAACGCAGAACCGGTCACCCGAGCGATACAACACTGGCCGGGCTGCCCAGCCCCGAACAGTGGGCTCAACAGATTGCTGTGGCTGTCGTTGACGTCATTGCCGGGAGGAAGGACCCTCGAAGTCTTCAACGGTGGATGACAGCGGACGTTTACGGATACCTTCGCGCCAGCACTAGTGCCAGTACCAGTGCTTCTCGGGGTCGAGGCGGCTCACTTCCGGCCCTGGCGATGACGTCACGCATTTGTCCGGTCTCAAATGAGACATTCGAGTTTGCGGTAACGGTGTGGGATCAGAACCGAGCAAGGGCAGTTGCCGGACGCCTGGTAAGGCTGCGAGATCGATGGCAGCTTTGCGAGCTCGAAACACACTAGAGTCCAGGAAACGTAAAGCGGTTATCACGCGCGATCATCAATCACTGGGCCCCGCACTAACGGCGGGCAGCTACCCCTTCTTCTTGCCCTGAGCCCGTCGCTGTGCCCTGTTAAGTGTTTGGGCCCCTGCCGCCGCAGGTACCGCGGGCCCCCTGTTCGTTCCTGCCACTGGCTCTGACTGCTTGGCCGGTCCCTGCATGGTGAGCCTGTTAGGTACAGACTGACGTCCCACATCTCCCATGACGGTCTTGGGAGTCGATGCTTTTTTCTGAGCTTTGATCTGGCTCTTCGCAGGCTTCACTGCCTTCTTAGTCTGTGGAGCTCCACTGGCCTGGCCAGATGCCGCGGCTTCCACTGCTGCAGAGTTATCGCCACCTCCATTGGCAATCAGCTCCTCGCGCTGCTCATTTGCTTTCTCAAACTGGTAGTGGTAGGCAAAGAGTTGCTGGACTGATTCTTCGCGGATCCGTTCCATCATCGCTTGGAACATCTTCGAGGCTTCATCCTTGTATTCAACCAAGGGGTCACGCTGACCCATCGCACGAAGACCGATTCCTTCTTTCAGGTAGTCCACCTCGTAGAGGTGCTCGCGCCACAGGCGGTCAACCGTCGACAGCACGACGCGCCGTTGGAGTTCGTCGTTAGCAGAGTCACCCAGTTGAGAGATCGCAACGGGATTGGCGTCTAAGGCCTCAACAGCCGCGGCGTATGCAGCATGAATATCGCCCTGAAGCTCGAACTCCACATTCTCCCGCGTCAGATTCGCCCGTCCACCGTACTCAGCTTCCACGTCTTCAATGGACACAGACACGGGATAGTATCCACGTAGTTCTGTCCAGGCAGACTCCAGCTCCCAGTCAGCAGGGTCGTCGGCGACAGTGAACTGCCGGACGATGCCCGCAACCAGCTGGGACTGGAAGTGATCGATCTGCTCCGAGAGGTCTTCACCACGCATAACTCGCGCACGCTCATCGTAGATAAGTTCGCGTTGACCGGTCATCACATCGTCATACTTGAGGACGTTCTTGCGGATCTCAAAGTTGCGCGCCTCGACCTGGGATTGCGCTGATGCAATCGACCTGGAGACCATCTTTGACTCAAGCGGAACGTCCTCGGGATACGCACCCGAAGTCATGATTCGCTGTGCCATTCCGGAGTTGAACAGCCGCATTAAGTCATCTTCCATGGACAGGTAGAAACGCGACTCACCGGGGTCACCCTGACGCCCGGAACGACCACGCAGCTGATTGTCGATTCGCCTCGACTCGTGCCGCTCCGTTCCAAGAACGTAGAGCCCTCCGGCCTCAGCAACCTCATCGTGTTCTTCGGCGACGGCGCGGCGGGCATCCTCAAGTGCCTCAGCCCACGCCTCCCGGTACTCTTCCGGGTATTCCTCGGGGTCAAGCCCTCGACTCTTCAGGTTTGCCTGGGCAATAAACTCCGCGTTGCCACCAAGCATGATGTCGGTGCCGCGCCCAGCCATGTTAGTTGCAACGGTGACTGCACCTTTGCGTCCGGCCATGGCGACCACTTGGGCCTCCCGCTCATGTTCCTTCGCGTTCAGTACCTCAATAGGCACGCCCTTCTGCTTCAGAAGCGAGGCCACTTGCTCTGATTTCTCAACAGATGTTGTGCCAACAAGGACCGGCTGCCCCTTCTTGTGACGATCGACAATATCGTCGATGATCGCATTCAGCTTGCCCTGCATTGTCGGATAGACAAGATCCGCTTGATCTTTGCGGATCATCTCCCTGTGGGTGGGGATCGGAATGACACCGATCTTGTAGGTCGACGCAAACTCGGCCGCCTCAGTTTCGGCTGTACCTGTCATGCCAGCGCGAGACCCCTCGGGGTACAACCTGAAATAGTTCTGCAACGTCACTGTTGCCAGAGTCTGGTTCTCCGCCTTAATTTCAACGCCCTCTTTGGCTTCAATAGCCTGGTGCATTCCGTCGTTGTAGCGGCGTCCTGAAAGCACGCGGCCCGTGTGCTCATCAACGATCATCACCTCGCCACCCTGAACAATGTAGTTGTCGTCGCGGTGGTAGAGCTCTTTGGCCTTGATCGCGTTGTTCAGGAAGCCGATTAGCGGGGTATTTGCCGCTTCATAGAGGTTATCAACGCCCAGCTGATCCTCAACTTTTTCGATACCGGCTTCCAAGATGCCCGCATTGCGCTTCTTCTCATCAACTTCATAGTCGACATCACGCTGGAGTATCTGCGCGATCCGCGCGAACTCCTTATACCAGTGGTTGAGGTCACCCGCGGCCGGACCTGAGATAATGAGCGGAGTCCTCGCCTCATCGATGAGGATCGAGTCAACCTCATCCACAATCACGTAGTTGTGTCCACGTTGCACCATATCTTCGGGTCGCTGCGCCATGTTGTCGCGGAGGTAGTCAAACCCGAACTCGTTGTTGGTGCCATATGTGATGTCGCAACTGTAAACCTCATGGCGTTCAGCGGGAGTTTGCCCGGCAAGCACACACCCAACGGTGAGCCCCAGGAAGCGGTAGACGCGCCCCATCATCTCTGACTGGTACTCAGCCAGATAGTCGTTCACCGTAACGACATGGACGCCTTTTCCTTCGAGTGCGCGAAGGTATGCGGGCATCGTCGCCACAAGCGTCTTACCTTCACCGGTCTTCATTTCGGCGATGTTTCCTCCGTGGAGCGCAGCTCCACCCATCACCTGCACGTGAAATGGGCGCAAACGCAGTACGCGCCATGCTGCTTCACGTACCGTCGCGAAGGCCTCAACCATGAGCTCATCAAGAGTCTCGCCATCAGCAACCCGTTGCTTGAACTCTTCGGTCTTCCCGCGAAGCTCCTCGTCCGTTAGCTTCTTGAAATCCTCTTCGAGGGCGTCGACCTGGTCCGCTATACGGTCCAGACGCTTAATCTGGCGTCCCTCGCCAGCCCTGAGGATCTTGTCAATAATCGACACGGGTACTCCTTGATTTTGCCTACGACACCCAAGTTTTGGATTGCGGCGTGCCCTTCAGTTTACGCAACTTACACCCACAGTGTGGTGGGCCCCAAGCCATATCGGCATGGGGCCCACCACACATCATAGGTTGCGGCAATCACGTCCCGATAGAGACCGATGCGTTCTCTACTCCGCACCCTCCGGCATACGAGTGTTCAGTCTGAGGATGCCGTACGTCCACCCCTTCCGGCGGTACGCAACGCAAGGTTGCATCGTGTCCTTGTCGACGAAGAGGAAGAACGGGTGTCCGACAAGCTCCATTTGGTGCAATGCTTCATCCACGCTCATCGGCGGAGCCTCATGAACTTTCTGACGCACAATCACGGGAGAATCCCCCAATTGTTCTTCGCGCACCTCACCTGGTTTCAGATCCTGTGCGGAACGCAGCGCCCAATCTTCTGCATCGCGCAGATCCGCATCGACGCCCGGAGTGATCGGCTGGTCGAAGTTCGGGTCCGGCACACCGTCGTACTGGAACCGGCGATGATCCTTTACTCTGTCGCGCTGGCGACGCAGTCTTTCGAAGAGTTTTGCGCTAGCAAGGTCGACTGCCGAATATCGGTCAACTGAATCTGCCTCAGCCCGGATCACCGGGCCCTTCCCATAAACGGTTAGCTCTACGCGCTCTGCACTAGCGGCCAAGCGTGGGTTACGCTCACGCGTCAGAACCACATCAACCCGTTGCGCACGAGGATAGAACTGGGTGATTTTCTCGAGTTTACCCTCGACAAATTCACGGAAATTAGGATGAATGTCGGCATTGCGGCCGGTGACGACGATGTCCATGGGGATCCTCCAGGAGCCTTTGGAATGAATATGCACAGCAAGCACAATTTGCTTGCTTCTTGTAAAAAACCCTCCTTAAGCCAAATGAGCCGGGCTACCCTCTTGCCCACTGAGTGAACGAAAGAGAGTCCCTCAAGTCTACGTCACTGAGACGCCCTTCACATGCTGTCGGCGCTGAGCGAACGCCACAAGCTGACAGTCGAGTGATGTCAAGCGGCAGCCAAAGCAACTGCCATGACACCATGACCACCCAGTGCGTCGAGGACACCGCGCATAGTAGTTCCAGTGGTGACCACGTCGTCAACCACAACCGCAAGGCTTTGCTCCGGAGGTGGAATCACAATGTCCATTGCACCCAGTCGAGCGCTACTCCTGGATCCCGCTGACCTTCCGCTCTGTCCACCAACCCCACGGTGCAGCGCGACAGCTGGCACAACTACAACCCGGGCAACCAGTTCGCGGCGAACTCCTTCTGCCACCCCATCCGCTATCTTCGGAACAACTTCAGCTCTGCGCCGCCTGCGTGCGTGTGAGGACGGGGCGGGGACAATCCACAAGGGCGTGAGCATCGGCTGCTCAGCCACTGCCGCTAGGCGTTCACCCACAGCGCGCCCCAGGTGGGTTCCTGCCTCGAAGAGAAAATCTGAGTAGTCTCGATACCGATCATGCTTGGCGGTAAGGATGATGGAGCGAAGCACCCCGGCGTAGTCACCCAAGCACAGCAGCTCAGTTGTGGGGTACCCCGCAGCGTCCTCAATAATCTTAGAAGCAATCGGTTTTGTCGCAGTACCTCGACAATCCTCACATAGTTCGCTATCCCACTTTCCACACCCCCCACACTGGACCGGAAACAGGAGATTCTTCGCCCCCTGCAAAAGATCTGCTTGCCGTCTCATTGTGGAAGCATTGCGCGACGGACACCCCGGATCAACCGGCTCTCTCAGCGAATGTGGAAAGGACCGCCTTAGTCGCGTTGGGGATAGACCCGGACCTAGCTAGCCTGCGAAAGAAATCTCTTGGATAGAGTTGTCCAGTTCAATCCAGGCCGCACCGGCGCGTTGGAACGCTGTTCCATCCGGGCGTTGAACAAGCAGAGACCCCAGCGTTGAGCCCGCCGTAATTCTGGAGACATCCGGGGGTGCCGACAGAACCTGTTGCCACCCTCCTAGACTGAACACTTCAATTGTTGATTCTTCGCCTTCTGGAACCAGGGCGGCAACAGTCGTCTCACCAACCCACGTTAATCCTTCAACTTTCGGGGGGAAAAGGTCCAGCTCCGTGACGGCTTCGAAACTGTACTGAGCCTCCACATCGTTACGCCGAATCGTTGCGAGCCAAACTTGGGATCCCGCACCACCGCGGGTAAGCAACAGCGCCCTCGACCCATCAGGAGAGACCCGCACCGCCGCGACCTCCCCGTCGAACGGGACCGGAACTTGCAGAGGCTCCCGACCCGGCGCGACAGCCCAAACCACACCCGGTGAGTCTGTGGACGATACCCACACCACACCGAACCTATCGACTGAAGGCGCCGTAGCACCTGCGATGGGAGTATCACGCGGCTGTGCTGAACCAAGCGTCATTACCGCAAGGCGACCCGGTTCGCTGTTCACCCACGCCACTGGCGCACCCTCGACAGGACCAACCGCAGGGTTTTCCACCCCAACACCCGCCGCTTCCGGGTTGGCAACCTCTGTGGACAGTGACGTAGACCCAAGCACAACTGATCCCTCAAGCAAACCAATAGCTCGATCGAGGCGATATGACGGACCGGAGGGGACGTCCGACTCATCAAGCTCAACACCATTGAGTCGAATCTCTACCGACTGAACTGAAGCTACCTGGGTGACAGTCTGGGAGATCTGCCAGATCAACGCACTCCTCTCTGCTTCTGATGAAGAAGAGTTTCCCTCCAGGTCGATCATCGCGACCCTATCTTGCACCTCCACACCCGCGGTCGGCAACGTCAGATCGGCGGCCAGATCACCAACGACGGCCGGGACCAGACTCTCAATGGGCCCCTCGATCAACCCCTGCACCAGGTAGGCCGCCACACGCGAGCGGGGATACCAACGAGGATCTGGCACCAGGCCCGACAGGTCCGAAGAGGGGAAGAGGAGATTAACGTTCTGGTAGGCGTTCGTGAATGCTGACTGTGAAAGGATGACTCCGTCCGCCAACTCCGCGATGCGCCATTCCCCGTCCTCGTTCAACGTCAGGGTGAATTCAGTTGACACGGAGCCCGGGGTCACAGACACACTGAGGACGCCGGATTCGTTCACTGTGCCCACCGTTGTGAGAGACAGTGAGACTTGAGCCGATTCGCCCTGCCTGTCCTTCAGTTCGGGCGAGGGCGAAAAGTCGGAGGGAAACACAGCCACCTGCAGATTCGGCCGCCATGTCGCTGATGCCTCCGGCTGCAAGTAGAGGCGCGCGGTCGCAAAGTCGTCATACATGCCGGCGGCAGTTGCCCGGAGGAAGTCTTCAACCAACAGCGTCGGACTGGAACCCACCTGGGGAGCAGACCCGAACTGACGGACAGGATCACGCTGGGGGGCTTCAATTGCGAATTCGTGGGGTTCACCAGTCTGCGGCAAAGATGAACATGCCGAGGGCGCCAAGAGGGCTACAACGCCCAGACACACCCAGAGAATCTTCCGCAATCTCATGCGTGACCCTCCCAAACAATCAGGGGAAACTCTGTGACCGCACTCCCGGCGACGCGTGGCAACGTCACGACGAAGGAGCTTCCGCGGCCCGGCTCGCCCCAGGCATTGATGACGCCGTTGTGTAGCGTGACGTCCTCTTTTGAAATTGCCAGTCCCAGACCAGTACCACCGGTGCTGCGAGTTCGCGCGGGGTTGGCTCGGTAGAACCTGTCAAATACACGTCGCACCGTGTCGGGCTCCATACCGACACCGTAGTCTCGCACTCGGATGGCGACTGAGGTCTTCCCTGCAGCAACGGTGACACGAACTGGCATTCCTTCTGAGTACTCACATGCATTGACCAGCAGATTGCGCACCACACGCTCGATACGAATTGCATCCACCGGCACTGAGCAACGTTCCGGCCGGGGCCCAAGTTGAACATCAACGCCGAGGTGGTCCGCAAGCTCCGCGTTGGCGCTCACCACCTTCTCAACGAGGCTATAGATATCAGCGGACTCGGGGTCGAACTGGGCGGATTGGGCATCGTAGCGAGAGATTTCCAGAAGATCCGCAAGCATTTGCTCAAAACGTGCCACTTCGACGTGAAGGAGCTCCGCAGACCGCTTGGATGCGGGGGGAAGTGCATCCCGGTCATCAAAAATGACCTCATCCGCCATACGAATTGTTGTCATGGGGGTGCGCAGCTCGTGTGACACATCCGAGACAAAGCTCTGTTGGAGTTTTGACAATGAGTCGTAGTCGGTAATTTTGGATTGCAGGGACTCCGCCATGTCATTGAAGGTGGCCCCCAACTGTGCCATCTCATCACGACCGGAGACACGCAACCGACTTGAGAGATTCCCAGCCGCCAGGGACCGAGCCGCGCCCGCCGCCGCTCTGACAGGGCTCAGCAGCCTGTACACGAGGACGAAGGAGACCAGACCCATCAGGAGCAGGACGGGAACTGAGCCCACGGTGAAGACTTGAATAATTGAGTTCAACGTAGATTGTTCTTGCTCTAGCGAGTACACGACAAACATTTCGTACGGACCCGCGGAGGGCACGTCGATCAGCGCCCCAACGACGATGCCAGGGATCGTATCCGCGCCGTTTGCGAGGGCGACTGACTGCCAAAGTCCCACATCGTGAGCTAGTTCGTCGCGGATTCCCCCACCGATAACGGAAATGTACTCAGGATTCACATACTCGTTGATCCGAAAAGCTTCCGAGGAATCGGGAGAACGCAAGAGAAGGACCTCAACCGCTCCGGCACCCGCGGCGGACTCACGAATCGCGGTGAGGGTCTGCGTGACCGCGTCTTGAACCTGGTCGGTCGTGACTGCGGTGGATTGGTCAAGCGTGTTCTGGACCTGTGAAAATCGCACGGCGGCGTCGGCAAGAATCATGTCGCGCCTGGTTGAGAAGAGGTCGGAGCGCAACACGTTCGTTGCAAAGAAAATAAACACCAGCAGGATCACCGTCAGCACCAGTGACAGTGTCACCGCGATCCGCAGAGACAGGGATCCCCCAAGGAACTCCCACATTCGCCGCCTGCTGGTCTGATCCCCTTCAAGAGGGTGAGCGCCAGTCTTTGCGCCGGCGTCACCAGCCTGGGTATCGCTCAAGACCCCGTGCCGGCACGGTATCCGACACCCCGCACCGTAATTACTAGCGATGGACTCTCTGCATCGCGCTCAATCTTGGAGCGGAGCCTCTGGACATGCACGTTGACAAGGCGCGTGTCGGCCGCATGTCGGTAGCCCCATACCTGTTCCAGCAGTTCCTCCCGCGTGAAAACACGCCACGGTGCCCGTGCGAGGGCGACAAGGAGGTCGAACTCCAGCGGGGTCAGCGGGACAACGTCGTCGCCGCGGCGCACCTCATGTCGGGACTGATCGATTGTGAGGTCACCCAGCACCAACTGCTCTTCTCCGGTGTCATTCTGGCTGCGTAAACGTGCGCGAATCCGAGCAACCAGTTCTTTGGGCTTGAACGGCTTCGGGACATAGTCGTCAGCCCCCGCCTCAAGACCAGCAACCACGTCCGCAGTATCCGATCTGGCGGTCAACATGATGATGGGGACATTCGAAACCTGTCTGATGTCCTCACAGATCTGGATTCCACTGCGCCCCGGCAACATCACGTCCAACAACACCAAGTGCGGGTCGGAACTCTCAAACACTCCGAAGGCTTCAGCCCCATCGAAGCACTCAAAAACCTCAAACCCCTCGGCGCGCAAGACAATTCCAATCATCTCCGCAAGCGAGGCGTCATCGTCGACAACTAAGATCCGTGGTGTCATGAAGTGATCGTCCCATGATCGCGGTCGCCTGTCACGTCCACAGACCGGCACAATAGAGATATGAGTTCTTACCCGAATGCTCCGTGGCCCTCCGACCCGAACCAGGGACAGTGGGGTGGACCGGCTCAGCCGAAGCCTCCTGTGATTCCCTTCCACCCGTTGAACTTGGGAAACCTGTTCGATGGCACCTTCGCAGCGATACGCTCGAACCCCAGAGTGATGTTTGCGATTTCCCTTGGCGTCATGGGGATTGTCGGAGTGCTCTCTGGCATTGTTTCCGCCCTAGTACCCGAGACAAGCATCGATCAGGTGACATTTGGTAGCGACACCGAGTTCGCCGTCGGGATGTCCGAGGTTTACCCGGCAATTTCCGATCTGAGGTTGCAGGGAATCGTTGGGCTCATCAGCGCTGGCGCTTCACTACTTGTGACCGGGATGCTGGTCCTGTCCGTAATGCCTCATGTCAATTTGCCCGCGAAAGTTGGTTTGGTGCCTCATATGTTTTTGCCCGCGAAAGTTGGGTTAGCTGGCTTGGGGTAGTTTGATGCCTTTGGCGGTGTTGGGGAGCTTGTTTCTGGCTTCGGTTTGAGCGATGAGTTTCACGGTGCCTCGTTTTGCCAGAGCGGTCAGTTCAGATTGGATGCGGGTGATGTTACGGGCTAGCGCGGCAGGGTTCAATGACGCCTTGTACGCTTCCATTTCCAGGGTTTGAGCCTTGGTGAGGGCCCCAGAGTCCTTGAGCCTGTCGAAGGGGGTTTTGGGCGTGTCGTAGACGCGTTTGCGCCGTCCCCTAGTATCGGTGTCCCACCCTACTGGTTTGGTGGTTGGCGTGTAGTAGTTCATGTAGTCATTCACGTTTACCCATAGCCGCTCCAGGAGGGAGAGTTGGGCCTGTGTGTCATAGCGCCAGTAGAAAGCGTATTTGCGTACGACGTGGTTATTCTTGGACTCGATACTGGCTTGATCATTCTTCTTATAGGGCCGACTCCTGGTGAAATACAGTTCCAGGTTTTGAGCCCAGGCCACGACATCGTAGTTGATGAACTCACTACCGTTATCAAAATCCACGCCCTCTAAGGGGATGGGGCAGAGGTCAATGATCCGGTTCAAACCAGCAATGATGTGACGCGAGGAGTTATTCCTGATGCTGGTGGTGACACTCCACCCCGTATACACATCGGTCAGGTTCAAAGTCCGGGCGAACTCACCAACCAAGGTTGGCCCGCAGTGAGCCACCGTATCGCCTTCAAAGAAGCCGGGACGGTTCTCCATTTCATCGCCTGCCTTACGGATCTTGATCGAAGAACGCAACAAGGGTGAGGGCTTGGTTGTTGCCGCTCCTTTCAGGTTTGTTCCGTCTTTCAAGGGCTTCAAATACCGATCAATCGTTGCCGCGCTCATACTCAAGAGCTCTTCTTTGACCTCACTGGAATACCGGTCCACCCCAGCAACAAGCTCCCCATGAGCCTCAAGGGCATCAAGCAGGCCTGGCAAGGATACAACCAGGTACTTCCCACACTGACCCAAACCCATCGCCCACACTCTTTGCAAAGTCTTACGCGCATCATAGGAATACTTGAAAGGCCGAGGCTTGCGCTGCCTTGATGGGCCGCCGCGGATCTTGGGTTTGGGCGCTGCCGCTTGGGACAAACGTCGACGAGCGTTATCCCGACTCCACCCCGTCACCGAGACCACCTCATCCAACAATCGTCCCCGATCCTTCTTAGATAGTTGCTTATACTCACGAGCATATTTAGCGGTAATCTCCGCACGAGTAGCCATACTCAACTCCGTCCCCATAACCAACCATGCCAACTTTCGCGGGCAAAAACCAAATGAGGCATGGAACCCATTTCACGGGCCTTTTACGTGAGGCTAGTCGCTGTCTGTTACCAATGCTGTGGTTGGGATTAACCTTGATCTCAAGTCCACGTGGGAGGCTCTGAAGTCTCACTTCTGGCGTCTGGTTGGCACCGCGGTTCTCGTTTGGCTGATTGTGGGTGTGGTTGCCGCAGTTATCTTCATTGTGCCGATTGTCCTGATTGCTGTGGTTGCTTTTGCGTCGTCCTCGGGAGACTCACTGTGGTTCCTTAGCTTCCTTCTTCTCATAATTCCACTCGGGATCGCCGTCACGGTGTGGGTTAGCGTCCGACTGTACTTCGCAACTTTGATCGCTGTGGTCGAGGGCGCGACGCCCCCAACGGCACTTCGCCGCTCATGGGCCCTGACCAAGGGCGCGTTCTGGCGCATCTTGGGCAGGATGCTTCTTATGAGCATCATCGTCTCAATCGTCGTGGGACTTCTTGGCGGGACGATTTCAGCGGTGATCATGTTTGCAACATCTGTGTTGCCGTGGGCTGTGACCGCTTTCCTCTTGGCTCTGGTCTCTGCCCTGATCTCAGGTCTGGCCATGCCGTTCTCTGCGTCGTATACCTCGCTTATGTACGTGGATGAACGCGTAAGGAAAGAGAACCTGGGACCTGTCCTCGCGCAGGCGTTTGAAACCTCACGCGGTTCGCAGGCCTGAGACAGTCTCTCCAAGAAAGGGTGGGGACCTAGCGAGTGTCTCCACCCTCCCCCGTGATTACTGTGAAGTGATCCCGACGGCGCAGGGGGGCATATTTATCCTCCCTGCTTCCCTGGTCGATGACCACTGGTTCGCGAAGCATGTCGGGCACCTCCGGGTCGTGTTCAACTCCCGCCACGTCACGAATCACTTCGACGAGGGCGAGGAGGTCGTCACTGGATGGCGGCGCCGGCTCAAAACGTGTCTGGAGGCGGACAACCTGCCACCCTCGAGGGACGGTGAGCGATTCAGCATGCACTTCACAGAGGTCATACGTGTGCGGCTCTACGGAGGTGGCGAGGGGCCCAAGGACCGCAGTTGAATCCTGGTAGTCATACGTCAGGGTTGCTACGGCACCACGAGTGCAACTCGGTTTGGAACACAATCTCACGGGATCTCCTCAAGTCCAGCCGTGGCAGCCAACACCACCAGCTTGCCACGGTTACCCAGCCTACCTTTGTCGGCGACGAGTTCGCGCTAGCCTAGGCGTATGTCCGATGGCTTCGTCTCCCCCCACTCCGATTATCTGCGCCGCGCCGCCGTCGCAGCCGGCATTCCTCCGGTTGCAGACTCGGGTGTCAGTCGGCGCCGGAAAGATCGTCATGGCCGCGGCCCTCGGGGACCCCGTTTCCATCCTGCGCTTCCTGTCTGGACAACCCGGAGGGAATCCTTTTGCGAAGAGATGCAGTTGGCGTTGGCGCAGATGGCAGCCCGGGAACCGGGCATTGCCGATATAGAGTTCGGCGTGGAGGAAGTGCCGCCCTCAAATCCGGCTGAGTGGGAGTCACATGATGTTGTCTTGGCTCGCTCGTTTCCTAGGGATCGGCGCAGAGGACTTCGGGATCGCATTGTGCTGTATCGCAGGCCAATTTGTGCCCGGGCTACAGAGGAAGAGATTCCTCTTGCCCTTCGAGTGATCTTGGCGGAGCGCATTTGCGACATTCTTGCGCTGCGCCCGGAGGACCTTCTCGACTAGGCCCACCGAGATGTTTGGCTGCTAGTTTGCTGGGAAGAGGGACACTAGGCGCGATTGGGCAAGCACACCTTCGGTCCCGAGGCTGGTCACTGAGCGAACCGCACCGGCAGGGGTGTCAGCCGTAACCACGTATGAGGCGTAGACCGCTGAGGTAGCAACCAGGTCGGCATCGTTCATGCTGCCGATCAGCGGGTACAGCTGCGAGGAATGCGGCGAGAGGGTCTTGGCCGCCCCTTGGAGTTCCACTTCAATGGTTTCGTCTGTGGGATTGGCGAGCGCAACCGCCACTTCGATGTTCGTGAACCCAAGCGACTGCGCCGCCGCAATGACTTCGCTCTTGTCTACGAGGCCAGTTCTCATCACTTGACGCGCACCTCCCACCACGGTTCGTGATGAATATTTGGCATCCCGAACATCCGGGTGGTCGCTACCCTCCGTCACTTCGGTGACGGTTGCGGCCAACGGTTGCCCTCCTTCAACAACAATGGCGTTGACATCGCTGGGGAGTGCCGACAAGTCGATGCTCACGGTGGATTGCGCCGGAAAAGGAAGCCCATCCGCCCCACTGAGGATCTGTTCACCGTCACTCCCGAGTAACCTCACGGTCACCCGCGTGTTCTCGGTTCCGAGGTTGCCGACGCGGAGAGTCGATTGACGTGAGGCAGTCACGCCTGGAATAACGACGGTCTCCGCCGGGCGTGTTCCCTGGATGCGGGCCAGACCCTGCGGGACCTCACCGTTCAATCCGGATGTTTGAAGCCAGGCGGCAACGCCAAGGCCTTCCGCTGTCAGTGTGATGACGGGATTCTCTTCTGCCTGTGCCCAAGAGCCAGGCAGCACGGACAGGGTTGAACCCGCAGGAATGGTCAGTGTCGCTGGAGACTCAAGTAATGCTCCCGCTTCCGAATATACCTGGGCCTGAACGCTCAGTGCCATGTCTCCCGGATTGGCGAGGACGAGGACGGTGTCCTCACCCACGGTGGTTGAGCCGGCAGCAAATGCAAGGTTCTGACCCGGTATCGCACAGGACTCAATGTCTAGTGAGAGAAGGTCCCCGGACTCTCTGCCAGCAAGCGAAACACCGGTCACATCCCCACTGCTGGCCTCACTACCAAGTAGGTGTAGTTCCCCGCCGCCCGCGAGGGCTGTAGCGTGGCCCGGGGCCCAGGTTGCCAAGGCTGCTTCTGTAACCGGTTCAGCGTCGGAAGCTGAGGATGCCCGCAGGGGGACAACGTCCTCGGGAGCGATGATTCCAGGCGGGCATACCAGCGGTATCTCATCCATGATCACCTGTACGGCCTCGGTCTTCGCTCGGCTCTGAGTTGTGGTGGCGCCCTCGGGGGTCCCCAGCGCCAGAGAGCCAACGGTGAGCCCAACGCACGCGCACAGCCCAATGCCAAGTGGGACCCACCGGGCCCGACCCACTCCGTCTTGTCTACTCATGTGCTTTCCCCTCGGTGAAGCTACCCTCCGAGGGGTCTGAGCCAGCGTCCTGGTCACCCCATGGTTCAATGCTGCGGCGGCGGAAGCTACGTGGAAGTGCCATCAGCGCGACAATCATCAGTGTCAGGCCCGCCCCAGCCCACCACCAGTAGAGGTAGGGAGCGCGGTATGTAATCTCCAGTTCGCCGCCACCATTGGGTAGTTCGAATGCCTGCCGCCACCCCTCCTCCGAGGAGGGATCCTCGACGGTCGTAAGAGGAACTCCATCCAAAGAAGCTATCCACCCCGGGTCAGCTGCTTCTGCCATGACGATGAAGCCGGTCGCATCCTCAGCGATTGTGGTTTTCACCCCGACGGAGCCAGAATCCACAGGGCTGGTTGTAACTTCCCCTCCCTCGCCTGCGGTGAGGAGCGAAACGCGAGCAGGAAGTCGCCCGTCAGGTCGGACTCGCCACATCGTGGAGCCCTCGAGGTTCCCGATCCTTTCGAGCCCCCCTGTTGCGTCAAGGACACTCTGGATGGCGGAGAAGTCCTCAGAGTGGGCCGACAGCATGACTATATCGATCCCGTGATCAGCCAGCCCAGATGACGTGCGGGCCGTTGGTCGAGCAGTCATGGTTGCAACAATGCTCGCCAGACTTGAGTGTGCTTGTGTGACAGCCGACGTCACTGTGCTGGTCGGGGCTGGGAAGACACGCAGATCAGCCTGCTGAACCGCCACTCCCCTCATCAGGTCTGCTTGAACTTCACCGTCAGTGAGTGTGACAGTGAGGAAACGGGCAGCTCTGGGCCCATTCTGCGATTCTTGAGCAATTACCGGTATCAGGGGGGAGGGCGCAGGCTGCACAAATTGTGATCCACTAACTGCGGACCCAACCGGACCTAGGACCAAGAGGCTGACAGCAGAAAGAAGTGCCGCAACCGAACCAATCCCGGCTGGAAGACCCCTGGCCCACCTGCCGGCGTAGTCCGTCACCGGTACCAGCTGGGAGACAGTGAGCGAGTAGTTCGCATACGACGCACCCACCGCGACAAGAAAGGACAGCGACGTCCCGGCGATAAGGAGTGGGGATACCCGCGCTGCCTCGGCCCCCAACCACGCCTGAAGTAGGGCGAGGACGGAGAGGGTGAGCCCGAAACCCCAGCTGCCCACGACCACGGGACTCATCTGTGAGGGTTTCCACGAGGCGTGGATGACGGCTGCGAGAGTCCAGACCGTAAGGGCAATGCCCGACAGTGATCCTCCCACAATCAACAACGCAGGGAATGAACCTGCAGTCACCGCTTCCAAAAAGCCGGAGTCTGCACCCGCGAGTGGAAGTGCGGCCGGAAGCCCCGCGAGGAGCCCCAGATCGGCATTCCCCAATGTTGTACCCAGAGCCCATCCCAGGAACGCCTGCGGGTCACCACGAAGCAGCTGTGTGACAAGCGATGGAGCAATGACAACCAGGCCGGGTACGGTGACCGCTACAAGCGCTGCCCAACGCATCACACTTCGTGGGCGCTCAGTGCCGCGCCACGCTCCAATCCGCAGCCACTGCGAGTCGGTCCCCACGAACAGAAGCAGCGCTACGACCGGCAGAATCATCAGTGCAATGGGAGCAGCTACCACAACGAAAACTGAACCTAAACCAGCAAGGCCCAGCCAGGACACAGTGTTCCTAGGCGCGACGGCCACGAGGTCCTCGATGCCGTGGGCAACGAGTGCGACCGGGGGTCTAAGCCCTCTGACCAATCCCACGACAACCGCCGGGAGTGACAAGTACGCACAGAGCGCAGCCAAGTTCCCAAACATTAGCGGCATCAGAGCGGAGCCAGATGTTGCCCACAACGCTGCCAACCCAACGCGCACAGTTGTGGATCGGGTGAACGAGGACGCAACGGACCATCCACCCCATGCTGCTAAAGGAAGTGCGGCAAAGACTAGGAGATATGCGAAGGTCTGGGGTGAAATGCCGAGCAGCGCAAACGGGGCAGCGACGATGCTGAGGGGCGCCAAGAGCGGTGATGACGGGCCAACAAGTCCATCGCCAGTGATCTGCCACCCACTCCAAGCCTGAGCGGCCAGGACACTCCACTTGGAGGGTAGCGCCCCCCACTGCCCTCCGATGAGACCCTCTCTGAACGGGTACCAAGCGAAGACCGAGACAATGATCGCGGCGCTCATCAGCCCAATAAAGCCACCTGCGGCCCGCGCGTGATGTCGCTTCAGGGCGGCCAGAGCTGCCGGGTCAAGAATGACCTCAGTATCAACACCTTTGGCGCGGATCTTACGACTGTTGCGCCTGTGTTTGGTGATCTCCAACGGACTGGCTTCGAGTGTTGAGAGGGCGCTTCTTGGCACGGTTGCCACACGTTGGAGCCGCGCCCGCCCTCGTAGGAGGGCAGGCGTCATGCCCACTAACCGCACATAGGCGGCGAGTTCACCAAACGCCAAGCTTGGAGTCCTGCTAAACAGCCGCGCAAAGGAGCGTCCCAGGGAAAGAAATGGAGCCCCCACGATGAAGGCAACAAACTGGAGCCGCGTAAGAGCCAGACCCCAGTTGTACATTTGCGCGGTACGCCGGGCAGCGAAAGAGGAGCGACCCTCAGTGTCGTGACCGTAAGATGCCTGCGCGTGCTCTACGACAGCCCTGGGTGCCACGACAACGCGGTACCCGCTTTGCCACAGTCGGCGGCCAAACTCGAGGCCATCCCCGAACGGCCCCAGCGCGGGGTCCAACCCCCCAACGGCATTCCACGCGGCAGATCGGACCAGCATCCCAGCCGTTCCAACGGCTAGGACATCATCGCGACGATCGTGCTGCCCCTGATCAATTTCATCTGGCTCCACCACGTAAACGCGGCGCCCCTTCGATGTGGCATCGATACCGATCTCCAAAAGCTGATCGGGGGCCCCGTAATGGACCTGCTTTGGGCCAACTGCGCCAACACTCTCTCCCGATTGCCCGGCTGCGAGCAGCGTCTCAAGTGCATTGGTGTTCGCCACCATGTCGTCGTGAAGAAGCCACATCCAAGAGCACTTCCGCGCCTCGGGTATCGCATCGAGGGCTTCCCGGATCGCAGAACCGAAACGTTGAGCTCCCCTAGAGTAGAAGCGAATGACGCGTGGGCTCTCTTCATGCGGAAGACCCCCACCATCCTTCGCATCTGGAAAAAGGCGAGGAAGCACCTGATCAGAGACGTCCTGGACCACTTCTGTTTCGAGCGTTGCATCCAGAGAGGTCTCAACAACTATGACAAGCCGCGGCGGCGTTGCTTGTCGTAGTACAGACGCGAGCGTCTCCCACCTTCCAACGACGCGTTCACCGCGTTCTTTGGGGGCTAGGACTATCAGTGCCACAACGTCGCTTAGCGATGCCTGCACCGCGTCTTCGGCGGGAAGAAAGGACGACATTTGTCCTATTTTACGCTCAAGACGCAGCTCGTCGTAGGCGCCGCCGCTCACGTTCGGACAGTCCGCCCCATATTCCAAAGCGTTCATCGTTCACAAGGGCATACTCCAAGCACTCAGCCCGAACTTCGCAAGACGCACAAACACCTTTTGCCTCCCGGGTGGAACCGCCCTTTTCCGGGAAAAACGCCTCCGGATCCGTTTGCGCACACAGCGCATCTTGTTGCCAAGAAAGTGGGCCTTCATCGGAACTATCGAGGGCTTCAGCGCCCTGGACCACGGTAAACGTGATGGCGCCTTCACCAAAGATGTTCCACATGTGTCCCCCGCTAAAAGAATGGCCGTCACGCGTCGCAACGTCCCCTAATTACATGCGTGTAGTCCCGCCCCTGTCAAGTGGAACGGACAAAAACCGCCCGAAAACAACGGTTCATCCCGCGTGTCGCAGTCCGGGGGGCTCGGCTTGGAAGTATCATCCCTTGCGACCAGCTAGTCTACGAGGATGAAACAGCTTGATGCCACCTCACTGACTGCTCTCCTTTCTCCCCGACCGGGTCCAGTCCTGACTTGGTTCCTTGATCCGGGCAGCGCCTCGAATCCCCCCGGAACCCCGTCCATTCGGGAGCGGGTCGAACTGTCTGGACCTGTGGCGCGTCGATGGCTTGCCAAGACCGACAACTTCCTAGCCAATGAGTTCCCATTTGGGGCGTCGTCGTTTGCAGAGTACTTGACCACCCACTGGCGGACGCCCCTGTGGATCGCAGCGTGCTGGTTACGCGGGCTCCGTCAGCGCCCCCCTCGCAACCTAGACCAGATCGATCTGGCAGTGAGCACTGATCTGGACTTTTTGATGACCATGCGGATTGAACTTGGCCCAGACGTCCTCGTCGCCCAAACGCCTGAGTCCTTCGCATTCTCCTGGCCAGGTGACCTTCCTTTCGGCATCACGGACGGCACCGCCGACGTCATGTCCTACGGGGACGAGGTCGAGATGCCGCACACCGCACCCGGCGCCACAGTCATTGTTGGAAACGACATCGACTGGCTCCCACCGAACCTCCTAGAAGACCCGCAGAAGACGCTTCTCCGCCTCGACGACCTCCTCACTCGCGACTACCTGGGTCTTGAAGGGGAACTTAGCAACCCCGCAAGCCGACTCGACCAACACAGGGTGCTGGTTACCACCGCGAACCCCACGCTCTTCACCGCGCAGCTCATCCAACTGTGGATTCGCGGAGCATCGGTTGTGTGGGTGCCGGGCGGGGTGGACGCGGAAAGCATCGCGACCACTGAGAAGGTGACCCTCACGGTGCTAAGCCGGTAACTACCACACTCCAAGTAGACACGACGCGGCAAGCTTCACCTGCTCGATAGGGCGCCTGCGCATCCCTCGCGCGTTGCGCGCAACCGCAACCCGACCTCGCCAGGAAGTATCACTAAGCCACGCCTTCCATTCTGTGAGGCCGCGCAGGAACCCTTCGTCCCGACCTGCGGCATGGGCCGCCCGATTCGCCACCTCGGTCATCAGCAAGAACTGTCCACGGTAGTGGCCTGAGCGGAGCAGTTGCCAGCGGTTCACGGTTGCTTGCAGGCCTTTGTGGGCTCCCGCCACATTGCGTTCGTGCTGTCGGTAGGCCACATGTGGTCGAGGGTCAATAACCCAGGACATCCCAGCCCCGCGTAGCACCGCATAAACGAACCAGTCGTGGACAGCCACGCCCTCCGCCCCCCACGCGTCAAGATAGTCGACCAGGATCTTCCAAGCCTCATAGTCAAAGACGTAGGTTGAGCCGGCACCCGGAGCTTCGAAAAGGAAGTCCCATTCCACCTGCGGCTGATCCTTGCGGATCAGGGTCCGGCTCACCTCGCCGTCCGCACCCACGGTGAATGCCGTGACGTTGGATGACACTGCGTGCGCTCCGGCCTCGTCCATGAAGTGGATTTGTTCGATGAGTTTATGCGGCTGCCACAAATCATCCTGGTCACAAAATGCCGCATACTCACCGGGGCGGACATCCAAGTGTGTCAGCGCGTGGAGGAAGTTCGCCGCTACCCCGGCCTCGCCGTCACGCTCAGGTAGCACCACCACCCGCGGGTCACGTTGCGCCAAAGCTCGGGTCCAGTCCCGCGTCCCGTCGGTCGAACCATCATCGGAGATGACCAGCCGCACCTCTACACCGTCCTGGTCGAGGACGGTTGCGACCTGGCGACCAATCCACGGCTGCCCGTTGTAGGTGGCCATCGCCACGTGAACGATGGGAGGCGTCATAAACAAACTCTAGTGGCCCTTCTTGGCGTAGTCGGCTTCAACCCGCTCCTTCTCACCCTTCCACCAGTCCTCATGATCCGTGTACCAACGCACGGTTTCTTCCAAGCCCTCACGGAAGGAGGTGAACGAGGGGTACCATCCTAGTTCTTCGTTCAGTTTCGTGGCGTCGATCGCGTACCGCAGGTCATGTCCCGCACGGTCGCTCACATGGTCGTAGTCGTCCGCAGGGTGCCCCATGATCTCATTGAGCATGTGGACAACCTCCTTGTTTGAGGTTTCTCCGTCCGCCCCGATCAGGTAGGTGTCCCCCAGGGTTCCGCGCTGCAGGATCTCCCAGACAGCGTCGTTGTGGTCGAGGACGTGGATCCAGTCCCGCACGTTCGCGCCCTCGCCGTAGAGACGAGGACGGATACCAACCAGGCGGTTGGTGATCATGCGGGGAATGAACTTCTCGATGTGCTGGTAGGGCCCGTAGTTATTGGAGCAGTTGGAAATGGTCGCGGGGATCCCAAAGGTGCGGATCCATGCGCGCACCAGCATGTCGGACCCTGCCTTGGATGCCGAGTAGGGCGAGGACGGGTTGTAAGGCGTCTCCACCGTGAACTTCGCGGGGTCGTCAAGTTCCAGATCCCCGTACACCTCGTCTGTGGAGACGTGGTGGAAGCGGGTGTCATGCTTGCGCACTGCCTCAAGTAGAGTGAACGTCCCCACCAGGTTTGTCTGAATGAAGGGGGCTGGCCCGCTGATTGAGTTGTCGTTGTGGGATTCGGCGGCGAAGTGCACCACGGCATCCGCGTTCTTCACGACCTCATCCACCAGGTCGGCGTCAGTAACTGACCCCTTGATGACGGTGAGCCGCTTGGCTTGCTCGGGCGTTACATCGGTCAGTGACTTTTCATTTGCCGCGTACGTAAAGGCGTCCAACACCTCTACATCCACCTCTGGATGATCATTCAAGAGTGTGTGAACGAAGTTGGCTCCGATAAACCCTGCTCCGCCGGTTACGACAATGCGCATTTGTGCTCCTTCAATGAGGCCGGTCAGCGTTCCGCCAAGATCAGGCAGGAACTAAGTATTACTCCCACTAGGCTTGAGGTAGGTCATTCCCAGTCTAGCCGGGCTTACGCGCCGGGAAATGGAGGTCTGATGACCCAGGGCCAAAATGTGATTGCAGTCGTGGTCACATACAACCCAACGAAGGATGAACTTAGGTCGTTGCTGGGCTCACTTTCCCCGCAGGTGGACGACGTAGTGATCGTCGACAATGGCTCTGCGAACCACAAGGATGTGGAGGAGGAAGCAAGGGAGTTTGGAGTCCACTGGCTACCTCTAGGTAGGAACCGCGGGATCGCTGCGGCACAGAATCAGGGGATCATCTGGGCGCGCAACGAGGGCGCCACCTATGTTCTGCTTTCTGACCAAGACTCAACTCTGGCGCCCAACATGGTCGAAGAGCTTCTTGACTGTTTTGAGGAACCTCCTTCGCCGGGTCAGCCAATGCGGCTCTCTCTGCTTCAACCAGATGACCGTGAGGCCATGGCATACTTCCCATCCTCAGCCGCTAATGGACCCGTGGCGGCTGTCGGCCCGGTACCTCTAGATGGTCGTGGCGGCGATGTCGGGAACGCCCTCGTCTATTCCTTCACCAAGTGGGGGGCGATCCGCACCCGTGTTCCTCAACGCGGGGAAGCCCTGGCAGTGCCGTTTGTTCTCGCCTCTGGCTGCCTGATCTCCATGAGTGCACTGGACGATGTCGGGCCCATGAACGAGGCTCTGTTCATTGATCACGTTGATCTAGCATGGTGCCTTCGCGCAGTTGAGAAGGGGTACCGCATCCTGGTTAGCGGCAATGCCCGCATCTACCATTCGTTGGGAGACGAGGTCGCTCAAGTCCCAGGACGCAAGAAGCCCGTGCACGTGCACTCTCCCATCCGCAACTACTACATGATGCGAAATACCCTGCTTCTACAGTCAGCCAGTTTCCTCCCGAAGAGGTGGAAGCAGCGCTATCTGTGGTGGATGACAAAGTACATGGGGTACTACCTGCTCACTCCCGGCCGCACCACGCGTGTCGTCCCCTTCTCGCGGGCTTTGCGCGATGGGCTCCGCGGTGTGGGAGGGCAGTACTAGGCCGGTCTGGAAAGCCCCTTGAAGCTCAAGTCCTTCCAGTTTGGGGATGCCGCCAATACTGTGCCAATGAGAATTGCGATGCATGCGAAGATCTGCAGGAAGCCCGGTACCGTGCCCATGAGTATCAAGCCGAAGATGACGGCCCATGCGGAGTAGGAAATGTTCAAGGCCATACCTCGCGACGCCCCCACCGTCGCAATTGCCTTGTAGTAGAACAGGTACGAGGCCGTCCCCGCCAGTGCAGCAACGGCGAGTACGCCCATTGCCGGGGTGATGCTCGCCTTCAGGGCAAAGCCAAGAACGCCGAACACGGGAGCCACCACCAGCATGTAGACGAGGGCGGAGGTAGTCTGGCGGATCTGCAAAGCTGTCTCGTTATCTACATTGTCATCACGCATACCCCACGCGAGGATGACCGCCTCTGACCCCCACCCGAACACGCACAGCAGTGCGGCGAGGATACCCAGCCAGGCATTCCCTGGAAGGTCCGCGGTCGCGGAAGAGTAACCAATCGCGATGATTCCAGACAGCGCAACCGCCAGTGCAGCTACTTGGCGTGGATGCATGCGCTCCTTAAGGAAGACAACCGCCAAGACAGTTCCAACTGCGGGATAGAAGGAGGAGATGATAGCGGTGTAGCCCGGCCCAATATTGTTGATAGCGATCAGATATCCGGTCATACCTACTGGTCCACCCAACAGTGCCGCCACCATGACGGCGCGTCCGCTCTTGGTACGAGCAGCCGTGAGAGTGTCACGGAGGCGCCCTTTGAACCCCATGAAGACCAGAAGGAGCAGCGCACAGACGGTGTCATGTAAAGCAGCACTTGCAAGAGCTGCATCGGGAGATCCCAGGAAGGGGATGAGCAAAAGGGCCATGCCAAGAATGACAGTGTCAAGGCCCCAAAGTGCCCCACTTGCGAGTCCAAACTTCACGGCGCAACCACCTCTGACACGTCCTCGTACTCACTAAGGAGACGGTCAACATAGGTAACAGCATGCTTGTAGTAGATGTACAGCCACTCTCCGACGTTGTCGCCCTCCGCTTCCTTGACGAGAGCCCAGATGTACCAGCACCATCCCGCGAAAACAACGTAAGACCAGAAGTGGCGCCGCTCGCGAGGAGAGGCTTCACGTCCGAAGTAGTACTCCAACGCCTGGTTGGCTTGGTCCTCAGTTAGTTCCGAGCAGACAGTGAGTGTCCCAAAGTCATTTGCTTCGTCCGACATTCCCGCATACTCCCAGTCGATCAGGTGCATTTCATTGCTTGATTCAACGAGGAAGTTGAGGTGGAAGAAATCGTTGTGGCCCGGCACCAGGGGGAAACCGTCCGCATTTGCATACTCCTTGAGCCGCAGGACTTTGGTCCGCAACTCCTGGTATCCGGGCAGGTCAATCGGCCCGTGCTGTAACAGGAGACTCTCATACCTCAATCCCTCGTCAATAAAGTCGAAGTGCCGGTCCAACGTCGCATCGGAGTGGTGAAGCGTCCGCAGCATCTTCATTGCGTTTGAGAGCTCCTGCGGGTTTGATACATCGAGGTTTCGTGCCTCAGGGATAAATCGTGAGATTTTCCAACCTCGCTTCGCGTCCATGTGCATAAATGTCGAGTCCAAACCAAGGTCGCTGGCTAGTTCAAGGGCGGCCTGCTCAGCACCACGGTTGATCATCTTGTCGGTCCCGACTCCTGGATAGCGGTAGACGTACTCCTCGTCACCCACGCTGAAGTGGCATGACAGATTGGTGATCCCCTGTTTCAGCGGATAGAAGTTGCCGACCTCTGATCTCGTGGTGTCGAGCACTTCAACGATGTTGTCGAATACCTCAGAATCGACGTTTTCAATGAAGAGCGGGTCGAAGCCTTGTAACTCATCCAGTGAGTCGAACTCGTTGATCAGCCCCTCCGGGTACGGGCGAACAACCATCGGAAGGACATCAAGGTGGTCTATGAAGATCTCTTCCCACAGCTTGCCCACTGTCTCCGGGCGGGTGTAGACCGTTTCGAGAATCTCTCGGAAATGCTTGGAGAACTCCCTGTCGAAGTAGGCGTGTCCGAGCATGATCCAAGAATCCTCGCCACCGATCTCGACTCCGGTGATCAAACCGTTCTGAGCAGTCTCGATGCACCACTCATCCGTTGTTCCCTCAACAAACTGCGCAGAGTAGTACGACTGGTAGACGTAGGTTTCGAAGGGGTTGGATGTGAAGTAGTTGTCTGAAGAACAAATGTATGTGTTGGCAAGCCTGTTTCGAACTGCCCAGAGTGTGCCGTTGTTGTTGCGAGTTGCGTACTCATCATTGATGACGATCTCCACACCATACTTCTCGGCCAGGTAGAAGAAATACTCCTTCTTGTACCCAACAACAACTGAGATGTCCATGATCCCAGCCTCATGGAGCTGTTTAATCTGTCTCTCTATCAGCACGTCGCCGCGGACACGAAGGAGGCCCTTCGGTTTCTCATAGGATATGGGTGCAAACCTCTGGGAGAGCCCCGCGGCCATTATCACCGCGTTCTCAACCCGGTACGGTTGCAACGCTTCGAGACCTTTCGAGGACAGTTGGCGGTCAACGATGTATCCGAGGGCGGCGCACTCACGGACGACTGCGTTGACTGTTCCCAGAGCTAGTCCCGCATTCTCTGCTATTTCCCGCTGCGTAAGACCTTCGTGCGTCTTCTGGAGGGCAAACAGCACTGAAAACTGATTTTGTGACAACAAAGAGGACACCTCGTTCACCAGAATCGAACATCGAATCACGTTCGAATATAACGCATTTGTGAACAGAATCGAACATCTAGGTTACGACACTGTTACAGACTCGCGAGATTGTCACAGTTCATTCCAGATGATCACCGGATAGATGTAGGTGCAACGTCAGCCAAGACACCGGAGAATTCTCTCAGCCGCTCTTCCCAGGTCCAGGGAGAAAGGGCCCCAGCACTCGCCGCTGGCGGCGGATCATCGAGCAGCAATTCGAGCGTCTCAACCAGCGAATCGGTTGACTTTTGCGGAGCTATCAACACAGGCATGCCCTGCGTTCGAAGCAGCTTCGCGCCTGGGACATCGAACGTGACCACACGCCCGTCCTCAGCGAGCGCTTCCAGCATTGTTGTTTGGAACCCCTCGGACAGCACAGTCGGGTTCACGAGAGTAGCTCCGCTGATCTCGCTCCGAACATGCTCGGGTGAAACTCGTCCACGGAGCTGCACCACATCGTCCACTCGGAGCTCCTCGGCGAGGCTTCGCGCTGCGTCAAAGTCAGATCCGTCTCCCAGGATGATTCCTTCAATGTCGCGGCCATGGTCGCGGAGGCGAGCGACAGCCCGTAGGAAGGTATCCCATCCTTTCCCATCAACGAGACGCCCAACGAAGACTAAGCGTTCCGGACGATCCGGGACTTCGGCCGGGGAGAGACGCGGCCCAATCGCGTTATAGAAAACCTTGGGCTCCTTCGCCCCCAATCGTCGCGCAAAGGAAGCAGCCTCTTGCGAGACACCAAGTACTCGCTCCGCATGGCGCAAAACGTATCGACCAAGCGTGTTGTCCACGACCCTGCTTGCTAGGACGATGATTGTGGAAGAGCTCGCAACGTAGCCGCTTCCATGTTCGGTGTGTACCACGGGAATGCAAGCCATATGCGCAGCACGCAGACCCACGAAGGTCATCGGGAAGAAGCGAGTATGGACGGAGACCGCATCAAATGCGCCCTCACTGAGAAACGATGCCAATCGCCTCGTGGTTCCGAGTGTCGGGAAGCTAATGACGCCGGAAATCGGCAAGTGTGCTTTACCGATCAGGATCCGCACGCCATTCTCAAGTCGAGTTCCGGGTTGCTCGTCGATGGTTATCACCGTGACGTCATTGCCTAGCTTTGCCAAGCCAGTTGCTAGCTGTTGCAGATGTTGCTCCAACCCACCAACCCTCGGCGGATACGTGTTTGTGATGATTGCGATTCTCATGGGGCTCCTCAATGACCACCCAGACGAAATGCCTGCCCGTTACAGTTTTGGGGGCGTCTGCGCCACTCCCCGGGGTGCCCCTCGATTCATGAGCATAAATGATAGAGCGAACACAAGGGCTAGAACCATCATGGCCAAGGAGTATGAAAGAGCAGCTCCCATAATCCCGCTAGTTGGCACAAGGACTCGGGACAACACCCATACCAGACCCGCGCTGGCGAGATACCCTCCCAACAATAGATGTTGCTGCCGCATAGTTGTCAGCGCGTAGTAGAAAATGACTGCTAGAGAGTTCATGGCGCCACCTACGACTATGACTAGCAACTCCCGGCGATACTCGGAAAGGTCTACGCTGTAAAGCAGGTTCAGTATTGGCACGCCAAGGAAATAGACCACAATGAAAGTTAGGGCAAAAGCTAGTCCCACACCCAGAATGCCCCTCTTGACTAGCCTTGTGAACCCTGCACGATTTCCCGCGGCCCAGTATGTTGCCATACGAGTGAGTAGGGGACGGAACACAAACATGGCAAGAATGTTGATTGCCAATGCCGGCATGAAAAGTATGGCGTAGTAGCCCTGCTGTGCTGAGTCCATGAATGCCTCAATGGCGAAGCGTGGTGCGTTCGTCAAGTACATTGCCAGGAAGGCTGCCAAGAAAAGAGGTAGGCAGGCGATCAAGAGAGAGCGCACCGGACCCACACTAAATGCAGGCCGCAGTGGAAACAGGCCCTTGGCCGGAGGCACAATCAAGAAAGCAACGGCCAAAGCGGTCACAATGATGGTCACAATGGTCGTAGTCGCAAGGTCGCGCGTAACGAAAATCAGGACAGTGAACACCGTTGTGGTTACCAGCACTCGGAAGAAGTTGGCACGCCCCGCGATATCGAGCCGACCGATCCTCTGAAATTCCCCATAGAACACATCCTCGAATGCGTCGAACACACGAAGTGAAGCAACGAGGATCACCACGATGGCGCTCTGTTGGCCTTTGCCGGTCACCAGAGCATAGGCCACAATTCCCACGACCATTACAACGAGAGTGACCAGGCGCGTAGCATAGTAGGTTCCGAAGGAAAAGCGGTGGCGAACATCGGTTGCCTGGTAGGGGCGAACTTCATAGGCGCCCACGGTTTGGAATTGCTGACCCACCGCTGTCGCCAGAGAGTAGACGCCAGCGGCAGCGATACCGGCCGCCCTCGTCACCACGATGAGCATCAGCACCATCGATAGCGATCCCATGAGGCTGCTCGCCGTGTTCCAGAAATAGTCCCGTCCCAGTTGGGACTTGCCGCTAGATCCCACTAATCCGGGTCGACTTCTGCGTAGCGGCCCAAGTCCACGTGGTATGGCTGGTGGTTCTTTCTCTTATTCTCTGGTGGTAGCTCCATGTAATCGCCGTAGCCGCGGGTCAATATCGCCTCATAGTTGTTGGGGAGCTGCACCTCGATGTCCCCAAATGGAGCTGACACTGATGGAAAGAGATCACCTTCTGCGACCTCCCATGCCATTGGATTCATATCCGTGAAGTCGGTGTGCCTGTTCCCAGGCTCTTGCTCGAAACGTCTCGCTGCCTTCTCCCATCGGTTCTGCAGGACTGTGGGACCCACGTGAAGGCCCTTTAGTGCCCGATACACAAGGCCCGTCACAGAATGCACTGCCCTTGTTACGGCAGGCTCGAGGCTCAAGTACGGGCGTGGAGTCCCCTGCAAGTACATCATGCGCCCCCAGAACCAAGCCTCCCGAGCTTGCAATCGGTACCGCCATGTCTCCCGCGGAACCTTGTCGAGGGGGAATATATCGATCGAGAGCCGCATCTTGTACGGACTGTCTTTGATGAATTCGGAGATGAACTCCGTGTCTCGGAGTCCCAGAACAGAGAACATGTTGGGAAACTCAGCGTCTACGCGAGAGTTCGAGAGTACATACTCTGGCTTTAATACGCCCGGAGCATGCGAAAGGAACCGCTCGTAGTCGCGTCGCAGCATACATACGTCGACGTCATCATCCCACGGGATAAATCCGCCGTGGCGAACCGCACCCAGAGCGGTTCCCCCGTAGACGACATAGGGAGTCCCAACCTCTGCACATACACGATCGAACTCTTTCAAGATCCTCGTCAGTAACTCTTGGATGCGCCGAAGCAAATCCGGGTCATCATAATCCTTAAACACGGTTCCTCCTAGCGGGCACTCCCACGTATCATCTCGAACTGGGCCTAGAACCCCGCGTCGGGCTCCTCCTGGCCGTTCTCCTCCTCGACGTCCCGCACCTCCTCTAGCACCCTCACCCTCTCGGATACCAGTGCGATCTCCTCAGCCAGCCTTCTGTCCGAGTCCGAATTCTTCGACAGGTCGACACTGAACTGCAGCGTGATGAGCAACAATACGATACCTCCGGCAAACAACCCGAGGTTGAAGGGGACTTCGACACCGAGATGTCGTGAGAGGAAGGAGAGTACTTGAGGGAACACGGAAATCAGTACCACGGCGATGCCGATCACAATCCACCAGGTCGCGTATTTCTCCTTCATGCGTCCTGAGCGAAGGTTAACGAAAATCGCTGCGAAGACTACCAGCGAGAACACAATGCCGAAAATGTAGCTCGTGCTGCTCATTTTCCTGCGCCCCCCACAGATAGAGGTCTCTGCGTGAGCGCTATCGCGAGCGCAAACCACGCTCGAAGTAGGAAACGCGTTGACTTTAGTGCACCGTGGGACGGCTCACCGCCCGCCCTGGGCCTCATCTCCACTGGAACCTGAATGATCTTGAGCCTGCGTCGCGCGGCGATTGTCAAAGCACCGATCGTGTCTCCCAGGTACTCTGCCGGGTAATCCACCGAGAACAACTCAATTGCCTTCTTGGAATTTAGCTTGAACCCTGACGTGGTATCCGTCAATTTGGCTTTGGTGACCGGCGAGAGGACAGCTGACAACAAACTCATTGCCCATCGACGAGGGCCCTTAGTCTGGTAGCTTCCAGTGCCCGCGAACCTCGCCCCGATCACAATGTCTGCATCCGCCGCTCTTGCTGCATCCAGGAGGCGAGGAATATCAGCGGGATCATGTTGACCGTCTGCATCCAGCTGTAGGGCCCAGTCATAGCCATTGCGACGCGCATATAAGTACCCCGTGCGCATGGCCGCACCAACCCCCAGGTTCAACGGTAGCTCGAGCACCTTCACACCACCGTCCCTAGCGATTTTCGCCGTGTCATCCACAGAACCATCGGAGACGACAACGACGTCTGCCCACGGTACTGCTGTACGGAGCTCAGTGAGAACGTCACCGATCACGCTGGCTTCGTTCCAAGCTGGAATCACGACCAAAAGTCGCTCTCCGGAGGCAATCACCTTCTCATTCATTTGATCCCCAACACCGTCGTGAGACGCGCTTGGGCCCCTAGTCCCGACCCTGCTCAATCAGGTCGAGGAGGTATTCTCCGTAACCTGACTTGACCAGGGGAAGAGCTACTTCTCGCAGTTCCTCATCCGTCAGAAATTCCTTACGCCAGCCCACTTCTTCGGGGCAGCCAATCTTCATTCCCTGACGATCTTGAACGGTACGAATGAATACCGCGGCATCTGACAGATCGTCGAAAGTTCCGGTGTCAAGCCATGCGGTGCCCCTGGGAAGGACCTCGACAGCGAGATCCCCCCTATCAAGGTAAACCTTGTTGACGTCCGTAATCTCGTACTCGCCGCGGGCAGATGGCTCCAGATCCTTAGCTATCTGGACAACCGTGTTGTCGTAAAAGTACAGGCCCGGGACCGCGTAATGCGAGCGGGGTGCAGCCGGCTTCTCTTCCAAAGAGACCGCTCTGTTGTCGCGGTCAAACTCCACGACTCCGTACGCCGAAGGGTTGGACACGCGGTACGCGAAGACGGCGCCACCCTTGATATCTGTAAGGCGTGAGAGTCGAGACCCCATACCGGGACCATAAAAGAGGTTGTCGCCGAGGACGAGGGCAACCTTGTCATCACCAATAAAGTCCGCCCCGATGACGAATGCCTGTGCAAGACCATTGGGAACAGCTTGTTGCGCGTAAGTTATCTTGATGCCGAACTGGGACCCGTCTCCCAGCAGCCTCTCAAATCCGGCAGCGTCATGAGGGGTGGTAATTATGAGGATCTCATTGATTCCCGCCAGCATCAGTGTCGTCAGCGGGTAATAGATCATCGGTTTGTCGTACACCGGCATCAGCTGCTTCGATGTGCCCAGCGTGAGCGGGTGTAGCCGCGTGCCCGACCCGCCTGCCAGAATGATTCCCTTCATAGCCATTCCATCCCCTTGAGTTTGGTTGTTCAGGTTCCACACTACCTAAGGTGTCGCGCACCGAGGCCCTTTGACGGGTTACCAGCAAAAGTAGCAGCGTGATTCCGATAGCCATGGCGAGGGCGCCACCCATCCACACCACTTTTGGTCCGACCACCCAGGGCCACCAGGTCAGACTCCCCGCGCTCAAATGGTTCCCAGAGTTCACACCGGTCGAAAAACGGTAGGTCGTCGACCGAAGTGCCAGCGCATTCGCGATTGAAGCAACTGCCGCGATCATCGCAAACTGCCCGGGAGCGAGAACCAGCGGCTTTCGATCGGAGCTGCGTAACCAGACAAACAGGGCCACCGCCAGCAACGGGAGCATATAACGTCCCTGGTAGTACGTGAGCGGCTGGACGTGGCGCAAGGTCATACTCACTACAGGTATGCCGAAAAGCGCACCAAAGAGGACTAGCGCGGCAAGCCCCTTACGCCATGAAACGTAGTCGGCGCCAGCAAACACAAGTCCCCCGAACAGCACCACCATTGTCAGCGTCGACCAGCCATACAGCGGCACGTCCATCCAACCCGGACCCATACCGAGTCCCCAGAAGCTCGCGGCGTATTCCGGAAGTGACAGGAGGTTCATTAGGAACACGCGCAGTGCTGACAGGTTCTCGTCCACAGGCCAGCCGCCATCGCCGGTGAGGCTTGAAGCTTGATTCGAGCTCATGAGCACGATTAGGCCGAGCAGTGAGGCAGCGACAGAGACCACTAGTTCTGGAATCCGTTGGCGGCGCAGTGGAATGAGCAACCACGTCGCAAGTGTCACGACGAAGATGAAGAATGCGGCATCAGGCCTGCTCATCATCGCCATCCCAGCCCCACTAGCTGCCACCAAGAGCAACGCCCAGCGTCGCCACCGCTCTGACTCGACAGAGCAGAGTAGCCCCGCCGCATAGATTAGGGTGCCGCTAATCGCCCAACTGGTGGGATTGTTTGAGGCTACAAAGTAGACGCCCATCGGCACCCACGCAACGACGGTTGCAAGCAGAAGGTCTTGTCTGCGTCGCGGTAGTGCAAGTGCCCCAACAAGCGTCAGCGCACCGAGTCCGAGTATGACGTTTGCAACCCGCATCACCATGATGGATCTGTGGACGTCAGTTCCCACAAACGTGTGGTGGAACTGGTAGAAGCCAGGGGGGTAGGATCCCGTGTCGAACCGATAAGAAGGGACCAGGTTCTGATCAGAAAGAGCGTCTGAGCAGGCAGCCGACTGTTCCGGATGGAATGCCCAACAGTGCTGAGACATGTAAACCGTCTCTGGAACGATGACGTTGGTGACTTCACCATTACTTACTACGACGTCGCATGAGCCACCCTCGACGGGGTCGGGACACCAGATACTGCCGAGGTGGTAGTCATCGTCCGGGGCGCCGCCAGTCGGAGAGACCATGGCCCAGGCGACCATGCCAAAGAAGACGCCCAGGATACCGACGATTGCCAGGACCCAAGATGAAGACGCCCCTCCTCCCGTGTCACGCGTCCGCATCGTCTGTCCCCTCAGGTGGTAACAGTGAGCCAACTACTCTGGAGTAGACGGTCCCTATGCTCTCTTCTCCAGACTCCGCTCGGAAAGCGGCGGCCCCCTCACTCCTGCAAACCTCGTGCTGAAATTCGTCATAGAACACAGCAGTGAGCGAGTATCCCCCATCTGTCAGAGAAAGGCTCGGCAGTTCAAACCGGACTATCTGAGTACCTTCGATTGGCGCATTCTTGAGGCCCGCAGCATGGGCGCTGGTAATGAGGATCGTCGAACCAAGCGAGTTGTTGATGGAGAGCGTCAGGTCCCACTTTGGCATTTGCCGAGGAACGTAGACCTCCACGTCAACGGTGAGGTCCTCACCCGGCCGCAATGAGCTGTCTACAGTCGAGGGAGCAATCCGCAGGATGGTGGTCTGTCCCAGCGTCTCAACTTCGTCCCGACCTGTGGCAACCGATACCCCATCAATGCTGTCAAGAAACAGCCCAGTCCGCATGACTTGGACGGCCTCGATGGGATCCCCATCGAAGGCAACAGTGCCCTTATGGAGAACAATCGCGCGGTCACACAGCGACGTGATGTGCCCCATGGAATGGGAGACGATGATGATCGTCCGCCCTTCTTGCTGGAACTCTTGAATTTTGCTCAGGCACTTCTCCTGGAAGGCTTCATCACCGACTGCGAGAACTTCGTCTACAAGGAGAATATCCGGGTCGACGTGGATGGCGACGGCGAAGGCCAAGCGGACGTACATACCGGAAGAGTAGAACTTGACCTGGGTGTCTATAAACTGCGAGATACCGGAGAAAGCAACGATACTCTCGAACTTCTCATCAGTTTCTTCGCGCGACATCCCAAGGATCGCAGCGTTCAAGTAAACGTTCTCCCGGCCTGTCAGGTCCGGGTGAAAGCCTGCGCCGAGCTCAAGGAGGGCAGCAAGCCGACCTCTAGTCTCGACGACTCCATCGTCGGGCTGGATTATCCCTCCAATCATCTTGAGAAGGGTTGATTTTCCCGAGCCGTTGGGCCCGATGAGCCCAATTGTTGTGCCAGCGCGGATCTGAAGGGAGACATCCCTAAGCGCCCAGAACCGGTCCTCGTGTTTCCGCGATCGCCCGGGGTGGAGTAAGCGATCCTTTACGGACTTGTCCTTGCGCAGAACAAAGAACTTCGACACATCGTTAATGACCGCAACCTCAGGTCCGGGAAGCACCCGAGCATTCGCGTCGTGGCCCTCAGAAGGTGAAATATCGTGTGCCATTAGAGTTCCTGAGCAAAGTTAGGCTGCAATCGGGAGAACACGCGCTGACCCCACCAGAGGACGAGGACGCCAATCAATGCGGCGACTCCCATTCGAAGGAGTAGGTCATCCGGCATGATGCCGTCGCTCGCATCTGCCCAGAACGACTTCTGGAAACCTAGAACCGCGAGGGTCACAGGATTGTTGATGTAAATGTTCGTCAACCAACCAATCCCTCTGAAATTGAACGCGTCTGCCACAAACGTCCACGAGTAGACGATCGGACTGAACCACATGAGCAGCATGACGATTACTTCCACCATGAACTGGATATCACGCAAGTACACATTCCAGGCGGCGAGGAAGAGCCCCACTCCAACCGCATACAGCAAGACGATTAGCACGGAGAGGAGCGAGAACAAGAGGTTCGCACCGAAGACAATGGTTCCGACAAGCGCCGCCGCGACCAACAGAATGATCATTTGGAGGCCGAAGTTGACGAGTGCCGCACCTACTGCGGCAATCGGGAAAATCTCACGCGGGAGGTAGACCTTCTTGATCAACCCTGAGTTAGCAACAATCGAACTCGTCATTGTGTTGACTATCTCGGAGAATAGCCCATAGATGGTGAGCCCCGAGAAGATAAAGATCGCGAAATTATTGATGTTTCGCGCGGCCCCGAGGAACTCTCCCATCACCAGGTAGTAGATGAGCAACTGGGTTAATGGGCGAACCATTGACCACACGAGGCCAAGCGAGCTGTCTTTGTACTTACCCACCAACTCGCGCCGCACCAGTAGGCCAAGCAGCTCACGACGGGAAGCCACCTCACGAACTGCGTTGAAGAACCCCGTAACGGCATTCTCTTTTCGTCGGTATGTAGCTAGAGGTAATTTCTCCAGACGACTGTAGCGGGCCGCTACGATCTGAGATTCTTCAGCCATAGAGCCGCCTGTCGTTGGAGTGTCGTACACCGCGCGGTGTGGTCGCTGCCATGAGGACCATGATAGCGACCCCGCGCTACCCCACGGACAAGTTCCGAGCGTAGTCCCGGAACAGCGCCAACAGTTTCGGTAGGCTGGCACCAAGCGTTGGCGTTGCCAACCCCAAATTATTAGGGCGGTGTCGGAGTGACTTCTGAACATAGTAGTGCACTGGTCTTCCTGCTTTATGATCCCGACGGGATCTGCGACAACTCCGTACTAGACACGCTGATGGGTTTTCGTCCCTTTGTGGACACGATCCTGGTGGTGGTCAACGGGTTGCTGAAGCCGGACTCTTTGGAAGCAGTCCAGAACATCGCAGACCGCGTACTCGAGCGCCCCAACATGGGCTACGATGTCGGCGCATACCGCGATGCGCTCAACCTTCTGGGCTGGGACTTCATTGGGAAGCTCGACGAGCTCCTGCTTGTCAACTACACATTCTTTGGCCCAATCGGCTCCTTCGAACCACTCCTAACTCGTATGGGCAATGAAGACGTAGATTTCTGGGGTGTAACTGACCATCCCGCCGTCACTCCCCACCCCTACACGGGTCGTGGAACCATGCCTGCGCACTTACAGTCCTACTGGCTCGCAGTGCGCGGAAGCATACTGCGCGACCCAGCATTTGCAAGCTACTGGGAATCCCTGCCGACACCTACTTCATACTCCGATGTCGTCACGCTCTTCGAATGCCAGTTCACATCGCACTTCGCTGACTTGGGGTACACGTGGAAGGCAGCTTTCCCCGCCGCGAACTACGGCGTTGCGAATTCCACCATGGAGGCGCCGCTTGCGCTGCTGTACGACGGATGCCCCCTTTTCAAGAAACGCCTCTACTTCCACGATGTTCCCGCACTTGTCGACCAGGGTATCGTGACTGCCGCAGTCACAAAGGAAGCAATGCGTCTGGGCTACTCAGAAGACCTCATCGTTGAGGGCGTGGTTCGCCGAGCAACCACGCGGGAACTCACCGAAGGAATTGGGGCAAGTTACATTCGTGTTCCGGATTCCGACCACCAGGTCACTGCAAGCCCCGAAGGCACCCCTAATCCAGGCCGCGTTTGTCTTGTACACCGCAAAGAAGACCCCTGGAGGATTCTCGCCGAAGATGGAGTGACCGCACTAATGGGCGATGCGGAGGTCCTCATTGTCGCCCCCAGACCTCCCAAACCTGGGCTTCGTGCAGACGGGATCCACCTGCGGTACCGGAGCGCCTCCGAAGCGGTTGTTGCTGATCCGCAGTTCATTCTCGACTTATTTGATATGCACGGGAAACTCGGCGCACTCTACCCGTACATTCAGGTCGTCGGCACGGCAGTCCGAGGACGTAAGTGGTTCTCGGACTCACTAAACGCAAGGAATCTCGCCTCGGAACTTGGAATTGCCGGAAAATTCAGCCATACATCTCCGGTTGCTCCTTACCGTGGTGGCGCAGCCTACCGCCGAGAAGTTGTCGAGCTAATCGGTCTTGCAGTGCAGCGCGCCGGAGGCTGGGGGCACATGGTGGAGTTGGTTGGGGATGCCGATTTGCTTCACCACATGCTCGATCTACTCACCGCTGACATTGCTCGCAACGGTGGCTACTTCGTTGGGGAGACCGGCGGCCTCGCGGAAGCCCAAATGGATCTGCTCCTGGTAGTCGACCTTTACTCACACTCTCCGAAGGTGTTCCGAGATTACACGCACTACCCCTACTCGGGGCGGGTCATCGCTCCGACGCTGAAGAACCGCATCGGCAAGGCAATACAAAATCTCTCGCCCGATGCGTTCGACCGCGTTCATGATCTCGAGCTTCAAGCACGTTCCGCCCTCGGCAAACTAGGAAAGGTAGAGAAGTGACCACCGTGGAGAACCAACAACGGTCCCGAACTCTTGTCTTCTCCCTATCGGCCTCACCTGACAACAGTCGGGGCCGTAGGGATGCGGCAGACCTTCTCCTCTCAGCCCTTCTGCCCTACTGTCCCGCAACGCTCCTCGCAATTGATGCGACGTCCGTTGAGGCAGGAGTGGTGTCGGCGGGCATCGAGCTGGCAACCCTACACTACGACTCGGGTCGTGGGCTCGTCGGTGTCCTAGAGGCGTTGGCAGAAACTGCAAGTGGCCGACCCGAAAGACTCGGAGAGGAAATACTCATCGTCAGTGACGGCCTCCTCGGACCACTTTCCGACCTCAACGGCCTCTTCGAGAGTCTAGATGGTCCCGGCACGCCAATCCGCCTGCTGAACAAGCCTGACCCGACTTTCTCTGGAGAGCAGGGAACGGAAGCCTTGACTCTTGAGCCTCTACTGATACAGGTCAACCGTGAAGCACTGTTGTCTGAAGGATTCCTCTCTGCAGTCAGCAAGGCATCCGACATTCGCGACCTTCTTACCCGTGCGGGCAAGGTCGGATTTGATACCAGTTGGGTGTACGAGAACTCGGATGACGATTACCTGCTACGTTCTCCAAGCTCCCGCGTCCCCCTGATCCCGTGGGCAGTTTTCGTTTCGGATCCCCTTCTTCTGGAGCGCTGGGCAGTTAGTGCTCGAGATGTCTACGAGCGCGTTGCACTTAGCGGCTATCCCCTTGGTGTTTTCTGGAACTACTTAACGCACGCAGTTCCCCCACAGGTCTGGTACACAAACCTTGCCCTTCTTGACATTCCAAGCGGCGCCCGGGACGGTCGTGAACCAAACACTCTCGCAACAGCCGTCTGCGCGCATGTCTTCTACCCCGACATGTTTGCAGAAATGCTCCGCTACGCGGCCAACGTGCCAAGTCCGGTTTCGTTGTTCGTCACAACTGACACGACCGACAAGAAGACAGAGCTCGAGGCGCTGATTCAGTCAAACGACGACGCGGCGTACTTCGATGCCATCGAAGTACGGACTGTATCAACGAACGATGGGCGAGACATCTCAGCGTTCCTGGTGGATTGCGGCGACGTAATTCAGAGCCCACGCTTCGATCTGATCGTCAAGATGCACTCGAAACGGTCCGTGCAGGATCCCCAAAGCGTGAGTTCCTGGTTCCGCAGCCATCTCTTCGAGAACCTGTTTGCTTCCCCGAGTCATGTTGCCCACATCTACGATCGCTTTGCTGATGAACCACAATTGGGCATGGTTTTCCCCCCGGTCATTCACATGGGCCTGCCGACAATGGGAAATGGCTGGACTGCTAATCGCCTTCCAGCCGAAGCTCTCAAGAACCGTCTCGGGATCGACATTCCCTTTGACACGAACACTCCCCTGTCGCCGTACGGCAGCATGTTCATCGCTCGTCGAGAGGCACTCCTCCCCTTAGTCAACGCCGCCTTCCGACCCGATGAGTTCCCCGCAGGCGGCAACTACCGCGACGGCTCTCTCGCCCACGTCCTCGAACGCCTCTACAGCTACGTCATCTACAGTCAAGGTCTCTTCTCGCGCTGCGTTCAGACCCCGGCGCTCGCAGAAATTTCCGCCGTGACGCTTGAGTACAAACTGGACTCGATCTCGTCCTTCCTACACCCCCACGTGCTGGAACAGGTGAAGATGCTCGGTGCATCTGAAACGGGAGCGCCCTCGGCAGCATCAATTCGCTCACTCGTTCAGCGGCGCATTAGCGACCGCTTCCCGCGCCTCGGTGCCACGCTGACCACCGGTTGGATGGCCGGCAAGTCCGCAGGAGCAGCGGTCACAACGCGTGTAGCTTCGATCCGTGGGACTCGCAACTCCTAGTCGCACGCGGTAATGCGCCACAGCGTCAAGTCGCCTCGGGTTTCGATTAGTTCGAAGCCCTCGGAGGTGTCTAGCCGACTGAGCCCACCACTGGATGCGGTTTCTTCACCCTCCGCTGGGGCATCCGTCAGAAGGACTGCCGAAACATCGGATTCTCTGACGGCCGCACACACTTCGGGGTCGGCGGCAATAGAGTCGATGTTCTCCATCAAGAACGTCACGGTAGGATCCGAGACCCAGCGGGTGAAGCCGTACTGATCAGAGAAGGCCACTGCAAACGCGGCACCTGATGATGGAACGCCAAGTATGTAGGACCCAGCAGGGAGATCACCATCCAGGTTCCTCAGGAGGTAGGCAGCGTCCTCGCTGAGCACCGTGTCGTCATCCAGCTCAAGGTCGTAGCCTTCTTCTATCGACTCACGATATGAGGCGCGTGGGCCTCCGATTCCGAGGACGGGAGAGAGGACCGCGAAGATGGCGATTGCGGAACCGAGTGCTAGTGCCATGAAACGTCCTCCGCTCCACGTGCTTCCAAAGAGGCGTCCCATCCAGGTACCGATTGCTGCCCCAGCCGCCGCGGCAACTAGCGCTATCACGAAGACGGCGAGTCGCGTGTAATCCTTGTACCAGGGGCCCGTCAGGAGGCGGAAGACGTTGTCAGGGCCGGATGACGCCATGTAAATCAGCAGGAACGCCAGAGCGGTTCCTGAGAAGATCCAACGTGCCTGGGACCTCAGCGACCAGATTGCCCAGACAGCTCCAACTACGCAAATCACCGCCCACGGTAGGAAGCTGGTTGCTGTCTGCGGGTAGGTTGGCCCACCCCGAGCCAGCTCATACAATGAACCCCAGTAACCAAGTTGGGCGCGCTGAAAACTTCCAAGCGACTGCACATACGACAGGCGAGTGGCTGCCTTCACTGCCACGGCACCCACGATCACGAGTACCAGGATTGTTCCTCCACTCAGTGCTGAGCGGACCCAGGCACCTCTGCGAACTGCATTTATGCCGCTCCAGGCAAGTGCGGACACCAGAGTCACCAAGGGGATGACGGCAATCAGAAGGGCAGTGCTGGGCTGCGCGGCAATGGCTCCGACGAAGATCAATGCGAAGCAAATCAACAGGGGTCTCGAGGTTGCTGCTCCCTCTTGTCGCCCTCGTTGCCACCAGATCATCACTGCCAATGCGGAGGCGACAAGCGGCACGGACATTCCGAAAGGATCCATCGACCACCGAAAAAGGATGCTCCCCGGGAACAGTGAGGACGTCACCGCAAGCATGGGGGCCCAGAACGCTGCAGACGGGGCGGAACGCGTCAGGGAAACCGAAAGTGCAGATAGTGAAATGGGCCAGAACACTAGTCCCACGGCGACGATAGCCGCGTTCGTTGCCGTGCCCACCAAAGAGAGCGGGATCAGAAGTGCTACAAAAGCATGCCAGAGCACCGGGTAGTACACCCCGGTTGCGGCGACAGGCGTTCGAACTTCCGCCAGAGCTGTAAGCGGGCTGACATCACCGGTATCGGCGACAAGCTTGGCGCCGGTCAAATGGAATGCCGCATCTGCCAAGTTCAGGGTCTGTGGCAGGCCAGGATCAATCACCGTAGCTACGAAGACCGGCATGTACGCAGCGACGAAGACGCTCACCCCGGCAGCTGCCCATAGAAGTGTCGCCTTGCTTGAGCGTCCTCTCAGAACGGCCTCGCCTGCAACTGCCGTGCTGGTCGCACGCCCTCGTTCTCGCGCCCTCTGTAGGATCATCGCCGCCAGAAGCAGGGCGATCAAACCGGTCGGATACACCCATGACCAGCCACCGATAGGCGCCGCAATGAACGTGAGAAGACCTAGAAGGCCAATTCCTACCGCAGGTGCGAGCAGGACAGTGCGGAAGTCGCGAACGCGCATCAACCACAGGGCCTGGGCTCCGGGAACCATTACGACCAGAACCGCAAGTGCGGCAAGCAGCGAGAACTCAACCCAAGCCATACGGGTGATCTACTCCCCGATAACTAGCCGGGGCGTTCCCACCCAGTTGTCTGGGTTGGTGATGCGACGCCCGTCAAACAGAAGCTTGATGCCGGGGAAGTCCCGTGGGGAAAGGTTCGCATAGCTCTTGTGGTCGGCCTGGACGATCACCACGTCAACGTCTTCGCCAACGTGGTAGGGATCCCAGCCAAAGGCGGCCAGTTCTTCGTCCTCGTACAT
Source organism: Schaalia sp. JY-X169 (assembly GCF_014069575.1). Lineage (NCBI taxonomy): Bacteria > Bacillati > Actinomycetota > Actinomycetes > Actinomycetales > Actinomycetaceae > Schaalia > Schaalia sp. JY-X169. Next base: position 268,688 of record NZ_CP059675.1, on the reverse strand, counting down.
GGGATCTTCAACCATCACATCGGCACCCTCACGTCGCAGTGCATCCACGGTCTCAAAGACGCCACTGAACGCGGTCTCTTTGACGCCGCCACGGTAGGAGGCACCCAGCACGGCAACCTTCTGGCCCTTCAAGGAACCAACCAGGTTCTTCACCTGGGACACCACGTAGTCGGGCATTGCCGCGTTGAACTGGCGCGCGGTCCGCACGATCGAAGCATCGGGATCCGTCGACAGGTAGAGGCGCGGGTAAACAGGAATGCAGTGACCACCAACCGCAATTCCTGGGCGGTGAATGTGGCTGTAGGGCTGGGAGTTGCAGGCGTCGATGACGCGGTTGACGTCAATGCCTTCTTTGTCTGCGTAAACGGCAAACTGGTTGGCCAAACCAATGTTGACATCGCGGTACGTGGTCTCAGCCAACTTGGCCATCTCCGCGGCCTCGGCGCTGCCCATGTCCCATACTCCATTTTCACGGGGCAGGTCGGGACGCTCATCAAAGGACAGCACCTGCTTGTAGAACTCAATGCCTGCCTTGGTTCCACGGTCCGACAGTCCGCCAACCAGTTTGGGGTACTTGCGCAGGTCGGCAAACACGCGACCGGTCAGGACACGTTCGGGGCTGAAGACGAGGTCGAAATCCACGCCCTCTTTCAAACCGGAGATCTGCTCAATCATGGGCTTCCAACGGTTGCGAGTCGTCCCCACGGGGAGGGTTGTCTCGTAGGAAACCAGAGTTCCGGGGGTGAGGTGGCCCGCAAGCGAAGCGGTAGCGGCATCCATCCAGCCAAAGTCGGGCTCCCAAGTCTCATCATTGACAAACAGGGGAACGACGAGGACGACAGCATCCGCACCAGGAATGGCTTCTGCGTAGTCGGTTGTGGCCCGCAGCCGTCCGGCAGGGACGAGGACGGAAAGCTTCTCCTGAAGGAAGTCCTCCCCGGGGAAGGGTTCAATACCTGCATTGACCAGATCAACCGTGTGCTGATTGACGTCAACACCCACCACTTCGCAGCCTGCGTCAGCAAACTGAACTGCCAGTGGCAAACCGATCTTTCCAAGAGCAACAACTGCTACGCGCATGAAGCATGCCTTTCATTCTGTGCAAGTATCCGCGGATGAACCAGGGCCAAGTCTACCTTTGGGCACTTGGCGCCAATCCTGCTTGTGACCAGATAAACCCGCTCTTGCCTATAATCACATCATGCGAGTTCTTTCCGTGGTCGGCGCACGCCCCCAGTTCGTCAAGTTGGCACCAATCGATAAGGCCTTCAAGAAAGCGGGCATCGAGCACGTCATTGTCCACACCGGCCAGCACTATGACCCGATGCTCTCTGATGTCTTCTTTGAGGACCTGGGGATCTCGGCACCTGCCGAACACCTAGGGGTTGGTTCGGGATCACACGGGAAGCAAACCGGTGCCATGATGGGCGCCCTCGACGACGTTTACGCGAAGCACAATCCCGACTGGGTGCTGGTGTATGGCGACACAAACTCAACGCTTGCAGCGGCGATCTGCGCGGCGAAGATGCATATTCCCCTGGCTCATCTTGAGGCAGGCCTACGCTCTTTCAACCGGCGCATGCCGGAAGAGCACAACCGCGTCCTCACCGACCACGCCTCTGACTTACTCCTCACCCCAACCACGGTTGGTGCCGACCACCTTGCCCATGAGGGAATTACCGAAGGTGTTGTCATCACGGGTGACGTGATGACGGATGTCCTCTACGAGACCCGCGACAAGGTGAAAGGCAAGAACTCCCCGTTCCAGGACAGCCTGGATCTGATGCCTGGCACCTATTCGGTCGCCACCATCCACCGTGCCGAAAACACGGACGACCCGGCCCGCCTAGAAGCGATCCTTGAGTCGCTGGGCAACGTGGACCATCCAGTGGTGATCCTTGCGCACCCACGACTCCTGGCCAAGGTTGAGGAACATGGGTTGACCCTTGCCCGCGGCAATCTCATTGCGCACGCGTCCATTCCCTACCCACAACTTGTTTCAGCCGTCATGAACTCCCGCGGCGTCATCACTGACTCGGGAGGACTGCAGAAGGAGGCGTTCCTGCTCGGCGCCCCCTGCACCACCGTGCGCCCGGAGACCGAGTGGGTTGAAACGGTGGAACTCGGCTGGAACGTCCTCGTTGAACCCGGCCCCGCCCTCACCGCGGCAGCAACGCGTCCCCGTCCCACCACTACCAACGCCGCGCCTTACGGGAACGGACATGCTGCCGACGCGGTGGTGGCGGCGCTGGTGGAGCGCGGGTTGGTTGACCTCCCAACGGATGAGCGCGGTCTCTGGGAGATCGACCTTCCACAGATTTCTCTGCCCGAGGGGCTCTCCTCGGAGATGCTGCTCAGCGATCAACGATCGGATCGATTGTAGTGCAGGGTGTTTACATCGACACCTCGGCACTTGTGAAGCTTTTCGTTCCAGAGGCAGAGTCAGTTCCTCTGCGCCGCTGGTCGAGCCAGCGACTCTCCGTACCTTGGATGCCATCCACATCGCGACAGCCACCAAGCTGTCGCCCGACGTACGCGGCATCATTACGTATGACAAACGCATGGTAGATGCTGCGATGAGCCAGGGACTTCAAGCCATAGCACCCGGCGCACTCGACTGAGACTCCCCGTCAACTGGTCAGAGCCGCCCCGCCCAGCGCAGCAAGCACGCTGATCACCAAGGTCCCTAAGCCGTAGAAGAGAGCAGTCCCCCACCGCCCGTCCTCAGCGAGCGACACTGTCTCGAGGCTGGCTGCTGAGAACGTCGTGTACCCGCCGAGCAGCCCAACCGTAAAGATCGGCCCCCACACCACACCAGTGAGCGGACCAGCGATGAGTCCGAGGACGAATGAGCCTGTGATGTTGATGAGCCAGGTGCCCCAGGGAAAGCGTGCTCTAGCCTTCGCGGGAATGGACATGTCGATGACAAACCTCAACGTCGCACCCAATCCTCCGGCGACGGCAACCAGAAGCGCGAGAAGCAGGCCGTTCATCGTGTTTCCCCCAGGACCCGACCGAGCCTGCGCGCACGCACAGCGCGCCTTCCCGCCAACACCCCGGCCACGCTGAGCAGTGCACCAACCAGAACTGTCCCTAACGAGTACACCAGCGCGCTCGTCCAGCGTCCATCACCTAGGTTGTGCGCAGTTTCAACCGCAAGCGTCGAGTATGTTGTGAAGCCTCCCATCACGCCGGTACCCAGAAACAGTCGCAGACGTAGTTCATTCCGTGTCGGCTCCCCTGCCCCCGTAATCCACCCCACCAAGAACGCCAGTATGAACGCACCGACAACGTTGATGATGAAGATGTCGAGGGCGAACCCAGAGACGCGAACAGATGCAACATCAATCAGGTAGCGCAGAAGAGTGCCGAGCGCACCACCACAGAACACCAGTGCCGCACCGGAGTACCGACGGTTGCTTCCCATGCTCCCACCTAACCTTCCACGCAGAGCCGACTTCTATAGTTTCTCTCGCCAGTCGCTCCCGCCCAACTGCCGCTAACCGGCAGACGCTGGTAGCGTCAGAACCGGCAATGCTCTTACACCCAACCGCACCTGGAGTGACATGTACAGCAACGACACCAAGGTACTTCATCTGGGCGATGTTGCATCAACTGGAACCAACCTGGTGCACACAGCTCGTGCCAACGGCCGCAGCTGGGCCCTGCGCAATCTCCCGGCCGCACCCTCACTCACGTCGCTTTCCGCTTGGGCTAGACGCGGCACCGATGCGCTCCGCTACCTGAGCGATGGAACCAAGCCGGAGGTACAGCACATTCACTACGGTCCTAACGGATACTACGGCTGGCTAAAAAATGCACCCTACGTGTTGCACCTCCACGGCACCGATCTGCGCCAAGACCTCCACCGCCCCCTGATAGGACACGTCGAACGTGCAGCCGTGAAGCACTCGGCACAACTTGTCGTAGCAACACCAGATCTACTTGAAGCCGCACAAGAGCTGGACTCCTCTGCAACTTATGTCCCCAACCCACTCCCGCCAGAAACGTACCGCCGCTCCATGCGGGCTCAGGAGAGTCCCAAAGCACGGACCGGTCGAGTCTTCTTCTCGGCACGCTGGGACGATTCCAAAGGCGGGGAAAGCCTGGTCGACCTCGCGGGAGACCTTGTGGCAGATGGAATCGAGGTCGTAGGGGTGGACTGGGGAACGCATGCCAAAAGCGCGAAGGAGGCGGGCGTGAAGATGCTCCCAAAGATGACTTCAGAGGATTTTGAAGGCACGCTGAAATCTGCTGATGTTGTCATCGGCCAGTTCTCCTTTGGCTCCCTGGGAATGTCAGACTTGCAGTGTCTCGCCCTCGGTCGCCCATTAGTTGGGTGGATTGATCCGGCTCTGGAAGTCGGGGTGCCGGGTCCTGGAACCCCAATTGCTAATGCACGTGAGCATGTCGAGGATCTGTTGAATCACCCGGAGCATGCTGAAAGTAGCTCACTGGAATGGCGTGACTGGGTGCTTGCGGAACGTTCACCTCAACGCGGCCTCCATGAGCTTGAGGAAATCTACAAGACAATTCTTACCTAGTTCGACCAATACTGAGCAGGAAATCTGCCGCCTTCTGCCCCACCCACCGAACAGATAACACCCATCCTGCCAGCCAGTCCCAGACCAGCCAATAAACAACTTACAGAAGGGCCGCTAATCCTCAAGTAAGCATGGGGCAAGTGGATACTCTTTTTAGAATAGTCTGCGTGCGCCTCGATGTTTCTTCGACTCTGCACCCATCATTTTGTCTACCAACCCACTCGTTAGATTGGTCGTATTTGCTAGCCGCATCCACTGCTGTCTTGGAGAGAAGCCGGAGCGTTCCTCTATCACCTTGAGCACCGCGACGGCTGCTTCCTTCGCGGTCGGATCCGCTGGAAGGAGGACACCTGATTCGCCATCTACCCCAAGTAGTTCCGCTACCCCACCAACATCGGTTGCGACGATGGGAATCCCATAGGACATGGCCTCCATGATGCTTACGGGTACGCCTTCACTTTCGCTCAGGTTCACGAACGCTGTAATCGGGGTGCTCTGGTAATACTCCAGGATGCTCAAGTTTGGAACGCGACCACGCAGGCCGACTGAAAGGCCGGGGTGATCATGCTTTGCGATCAGTGACTGTAAAGATGCAAAATCCGCTCCATCGCCAAAATGAACCCACTCAATCGGGCTGGTTAGCGCGGCCTCCCTGAGGCTCTCAAAGATCATTGGAACGCGCTTGAGAGGGATCACGTTGGAGCAACTCACGATGCGACTGAGCCCAGGTTGGGGCTCTGGACCCAGTCCGCGGTCAACCGTGCCGAGACGCTGCGTCACCACTTTGTGAGCCACACTTGGGTAGCGCTCAACCAGATACGAATGTCCGTGGTCAGAGATGGGGAGCACCAGGTCCACACTGTTGAATAGGCCTCGTCTAAACGGTATGTATCCCGTCATCTCCTCATAGAGGTCATAGCGATGCACGCGGACAACTGCTGACTTCGTCCTCCTACCCAGCAGTGCTAGTGGTAGTCCCCCATGGACACCCCAGAAGCCATAGGCATACACGTCTTCGAGCTTCAGCCCATGTCGTTTGAGGCCGACCTCCACCCTTTCAGCACCCCGAACAGCCCTGATTGCGGTGTTGAGCGCGACATTGAACTGAGATTTGCTGCGGATCACCCCGGCTTGAATTTCCGGGACCATCAGTGGCCGTAGCATGCGAAGAACCCGACTAGCGGTTGCAACCTTTCCAGTCGTCAGGGGTTCTGCCGGTCCTAGTGTTCCCATGTAGGTTACATTTGCGGGAAGTGGGACGGTGTCTTGTTCAGGAGTAGCGTGGCTCCAGACATAGATTCGGTCAAAAGCATCGGAGAGCTCACCAATCTCATTTGATATGAAGGCGTAGTCCCCGCTTGGAATCGGAAATTGGTTGGTGAGCAGTACCAGAACCCTTTCATTGGTCGCCATACTCCGAACTCCTCCAAACCCGTCGCAGTGTCAGATGTTCACCAAGAATACGTTGCACCCGTTCCTAGCACCTACCCTTACAATCGACACCCGCGAGTTCTTTCCGTGGTCGGCGCACGCCCTCAGTTCGTCAAATTGGCACCAATCGATAAGGCCTTCAAGAAAGCGGGAATCGAGCACGTCATCGTGCATACCGGTCAGCACTACGACCCGATGCTCTCTGATGTTTTCTTTGAGGACCTGGGGATCTCGGCACCAGCCGAACACCTGGGGGTTGGTTCGGGATCACACGGGAAACAAACGGGGGCAATGATGAGCGCCCTCGACGACGTCTATGCGAAGCACAATCCCGACTGGGTGCTGGTTTACGGGGACACGAACTCGACGCTCGCAGCGGCGATCTGTGCGGCGAAGATGCACATTCCCCTGGCTCATCTTGAGGCTGGCCTCCGCTCTTTCAACCGGCGTATGCCGGAGGAACACAACCGTGTTCTTACCGACCACGCCTCTGACCTTCTGCTCACACCAACAACGGTTGGCGCCGATCACCTTGCCCATGAGGGCATTACCGAGGGTGCTGTGATCACTGGTGACGTGATGACGGATGTCCTCTACGAGACCCGGGATAAAGTGAAGGGCAAGAACTCCCCATTCCAGGACAGCCTGGATCTGATGCCGGGCACCTACTCGGTTGCCACCATCCACCGTGCGGAAAACACGGATGACCCGGCCCACTTAGAAGCGATCCTTGAGTCGCTGGGCAACGTGGACCATCCAGTGGTGATCCTCGCCCACCCACGACTACTGGCCAAAGTTGAGGAACACGGCCTGACACTGGCTCGCGGGAACCTGATTGCCCACGCTTCCATCCCCTACCCACAACTTGTTTCAGCCGTCATGAACTCCCGCGGCGTCATCACTGACTCGGGAGGACTGCAGAAGGAAGCGTTCCTGCTCGGTGTACCTTGCACCACGGTGCGCCCAGAGACCGAATGGGTCGAAACAGTGGAACTCGGCTGGAACGTCCTCGTCGAACCCGGCCCCGCCCTCACCGCGGCAGCAACGCGTCCCCGTCCCGCGCCAACAGATGCGGCGCCTTACGGGAACGGACATGCTGCCGACGCGGTGGTGGCGGCGCTAAAGGAGCGTTGCTGCGCCACCTGCTAGATCGGGACCGAAATACCGGGTGGAGTTGCTCAGATCAACTGCCGCTCGCTGCGGCAGCATCTTCTTCCAATGTGTCTGCCATGTTTAGGAATGTGCGGTCGCCTGTCATGAGCGCGAGGTCCGTAAGTTGGTATGTTACCCCGCGATGATAGTTCTCCGGCCTCAGGTCGATATCCTTACAAACTTGACCCGCACAGTAGAAGGACCATTGATTCTCATATCTCCACTCAGAGAATGAGTCGCGAATCGTCGTCGCACCAGCGTCGAAGAGCGCTGCGGCCCGCTCGTTATCGAACTGAATGGCGTAATCAAATAGTCCCCACATCGCGTACATATGCCCATTGATCACGTGGCTGGCCGGGTAGTCAGGCTGTATGTACTCCTCGAACCACAGATTCCCGTCATCGATGTTTAAGAACATCCTGTCAGCAGGCGCATCCTGGGTAAACGAAGCAAATGTCTCGTCGGCCGCGACTTTCCATTTGTCTTCCCCTGTCGCCTCGTACATGCGCGTAAACACAGAGAGCGCCATGCCCTGAGCCATGCCCGAATACCATGGTGCCTGCAGGGGAATGACGCCGTGAAATACGTGGTCGAAGTCGTAGGGGAACCATCTGACACCATCGACAAGTTCTGAGTCGTCAAGCAGCTTCTGGGCGTTGAGTTCCGCTCTGTTTAGGTACTCGGGATCACCTGAAGTGAAGTAGGACTCTATGGCATACACGATGTACCAGGACAAACCTACTGGGTGCGTCACGAAGCCCTCGTGATCCGGCCATGGCTGCACGACTACGCCGTTCTCATCGTACTCGCGCCTTGGATCGTTAAGATCGGCTAGGTTATCCAGGCTCCTCCCGTAAGGACGAATGGCCAGCGGGGAAAGAGTGACACCAGACGTTGCCACCCCATCTGGGAGAGAAGCGGCAGCGACGTCTCCATATTGAAGCGATGTGGAGCTAGATTGCGCTGTAATTCTTGGTGCACGCTCCGTACCGTGGATTACCAAAACCACGAGAACTACGCTCACCAATACGACGACAGTTGCTGCGAGCAAGCGCCAGTACGTATCTGGCTTACTCTTGGATACCCGTGTGGCATGGCGTGGTGACATTCAATAATCTTGGCACATCCATTTGGAGGGAAGTGTCAGATTGCTTTGTCAGTTCTATAACACGTTTTTGTAGTGCCGGTTCGGTGTGAAGCGCAGGACTCTTTACGCGCGGCGAGCAGATGACCGCTGACACCAAGACCGTGGGGCTCGCGACTAGATCTCAAGTCGTCTAGACCGTCAGGGTGATTCCGCCCAGCGCAGCAAGCACGCTGATCACCAGGGTACCTAGCCCGTAGAAGAGAGCCGCCCCCCACCTCCCGTCTTCTGCGAGTGACACCGTCTCAAGGCTGGCTGCTGAAAAAGTCGTATATCCGCCGAGCAGCCCAACCGTAAAGATCGGTCCCCACACCGCACCAGTGAGCGGGCCCGCGACGAGTCCGAGGACGAATGAGCCAGTGATGTTGATAAGCCAAGTGCCCCAAGGAAAACTAGCTCTGGCCTTAGCGGGAATGGACATGTCAATTAGGAACCGCAACGCTGCGCCCAGTCCCCCGGCGACGGCAGCAAGAAATGCCAGTACCAGACTGCTCACGGTGCTTCCTTAGACACTCGACGAAGCCGTCGCGCTCGCACGGCACGTCTTCCTGCAAGTAACCCCGCCACGCTGAGCATTGCACCACCCAAGACTGTCCCAAGTGAGTACGCCAATGCTCCCAGCCAGCGTCCGTCGCTCAGGGAATGCGCGACTTCAACCGCAAGCGTCGAATAGGTCGTAAAACCGCCCATCATGCCGGTACCGAGAAGCAGACGAAGGCGCAGTTGCTTCCGGGTTGGTTCCCCCGCGCCAGTAATCCAGCCCACTAGGAACGCCAATAGAAACGCTCCAACCACGTTGATGATGAAGATGTCTAGGGCAAACCCAGCGACACGCGTTGGCGCAACATCAATCAGATAGCGCAGCAGTGTGCCGAGCGCACCACCGCAGAACACCAGCCAAATGCCGTGATATCTCTGGGTCGCCATTGCGTGCTACTCCGATATGGGCTTCTGGGGAATCATCGGGATAAGTTCACTGTTCGGGAGGCTGCGCGACCAGCGTGTCTAGACCCCAGAGCGCGTCATAGAAGTCTTGGGACCGTGAGCGGATGATGGTTTCATACTCGTCCGCATTCAACGAGCGCAGCGACTGGATGGGGATTCCGTGGTGGAAAGCTGAGACTCCCAAGCCTGCTTGTCCATCTTGCAACTGAAACCCAAGGGCATCCAGAATGGTTGGATACACACCCAGCTGATCCACAGTGGCTTCTTTGATCTCCAGTTCGGAAGGAACCGATATCCGGTTGAAGATAGTGCGGTTCTCTGTGGAGGTTAGCTCCTCAAAGTAGCTGTTGGCGGTGGCGGGAAACTTGAGGTGGTCACCCATGACGACTACCACCGTGTCGTCAAGGAACCCCTCATACTCAAGAAATGTAACGAAGTCAGCGACGACGTTCATTGAACAGGTGGTTACAGAGGTCGTGTCCAGATCGCTCACAGGCTCGCAGTACGGGAAGAGATGAGCAGGTTCGTGGCTGTCGAGGGTCAGCATCGTCAGGTTGAATGGTTCTCCTGACTCCCGAAGTGAGAGAATCTCGCTCTTAGCGTTCTCTAGCAGGCGGCGATCCGATAGTCCCCACCGCTCAGACTTCTCTACTTCGCCCTGGGCATCCCAGTGCTCAAGGTCCAAGACCTTGTCGTAACCATGGGTAGTAAGGAAAGACCCTTTTCCTGCAAATGCCGCACGCGCCCCACCTAGGTACACATTCTGGTAGCCATTCTCTGCGAGCACATCGCCAAGGCACTGCGCCCCGGCCATGTAGCTCTCTCCTTGGAACTTGTTGAGCACGCCTGCCTGGTCCGTAGTGTCAGTCGAGGTCACCCCACTGGCCGAGGACGATCGAAGTGGGACACCGCATTGGGTAGAGACGATCCCGGACATTGTCCATCCGCCACCGGGATACTGCTCCAGCGCGTCTATCGTGTCCCAGTTTTCGGTTGCCCGCGTCAAGTCAGCGAGCATGTCCACCCCAAAAAGACCCTCATCCTGGAATGTATCTTCAATCGACTCAAGGTAGATGAGGACGAGGTTGGGCTTGTCTCCACTGGGTTGTTCCAGGCGCTCGGGTTGCACGTAGTAGGCCCCGACATCCAGGGACGGATCGCTTGAGGCAATGTACTGGCGGACCTGTAGCGCCGAATCAATCGAGCCTGCTCCTGCGACCGGCATAGCTACGGCCAATACTGTCAACGCCGCGGCGAACCCGTGAGAGGAGAGCTTTTGGTTGACGTTCCTGCGTACGACGCGTCGGCGTAGGAAGTAGAACCCACCGCAAACCAGAGAGACCAGTGCCAAAGGAATTACCGCCGACGCGACTACGGCCTCTACGATCAGCTCACTCCCGCCGCCACCTTCTTGCCCCGCGCCGCGCAGATTCAACAGTGCTTGATCAGGGGTGATTGATCCGAACGTGCGAAGTGTCCATCGCGCCAGCCCAATAGCAACTGCCGAGAGGGCGACGACCACCCAAGCTAGCACCTGCAAACTGACCGATAATGCTCGGGGAAGACGGCGTGCCTCTTGCGGAGCACGAGGCTCAGGCATTCCGTCTGTCAAAGTTCATCTCCCTATTGCAATGGATCGATGTCGATACGCTTTTGATTAACCACCGTATAGGCCCACGTATGCCCGTGCCACCGTCTCTGCTGTGAATCTGCGCTCGACTGTGGCGGCTATCTCTGCAGCAGTAACACCACGGGTCTTGTCGCGGAGCCTAATGATCGCTTCGGCATAAGCCCCCGGCGTCTGCTCTGACACAATCTCGCTGAATGCCGGATCAGCGTATTCGGTGTGGCCCCCTTGGTCGCTAGCACAGATGGGCCTGCCACTCACGAGCGCTTCTGCGGCTGCAACAAAGAAGTTCTCCCCCTGGGTGGGAGCAAAGAAGATATCGGCACTAGCCAACTCTTCTTGTACCTGCTGGGGACTCAGTGCGCCAAGGAATTTCGCATCGACACCGAGGTCACTTGCGAGCCGAATAGCCTCACTCTTTTGTTCGTCTTCCCCGATCCAGCGGAGTGAGGCATCTACACCACGGTCTCGAAGCTCAGCCAGAGTGTGGACGGCGAGCAAAGGGTTTTTTCGCGGGATAACACCACCGGTTGAAACAAGCCTAATGGGCACTGACCCAGTCGGATCGCCTCCTTCATTTCGCCTCGGGACAAGTTGGTTCGGCGCTGGAACGATACAGGGGATCAGCTCCACTGTTCTGTTACCTCTAAACTGCCGGATCGGAGCTGCCAGTCGTTCACTCTCTGCAACGACCACGTCCGGAAGACGCAAGAGAGCCGCAAACCCTGGCCGGACAGTTCTCAAGAGCGCCGATGCAGACTCGGGAGAGCTAAGCGCAGACCAGTGTTCTGTGTGCACCCAAGGCACCGGAAAACGCGCTGCTGCTGCAACGGGAAGTGCGGAGATGGCGTGCGTGTTGACGACATCGACACCGACAACAGCCGCACGCAGAGGCGCGACGGCCTTCATGACGGAGAACGGGTTCGCCGGATTCATACCTATTCTGAGCACCTTGACTCCGCCCACGGTCTGCCGTGCTTGGGCGCCATCAGGCAAGTCGCGATCGAGGTGAATGACTCGTACCTCTTCGCCGATTCCATCCAAGGCGTCAACCTCGCGCTTTACGAACAACCCGGAGACAGGACGTGCCTGGGATGGATACCAGGGCGTAACAACCGCGATGATCACTTGACGAATCTCCCTACCTGCGGTGATGCGCCGCATTTCGCAGTTGAAAGGATGAAGTCGGCGGCTCGCGTGCCCATTGCCCGCATCGACTTGTTATCGATCACCCAGGAACGAAGGCGTTCAGGACTAAACAGCATCGCCGAACGAGGCGCAAGTCGAGTCATTGCGTCCGCTACCTTGATCGGGTCATAGTCGGTCACGATGCCAAGGCCAAGCGACTCAATGTCGGATGCCGCAGGCCCTGTTCCTGCAAATACGACTGGCTTACCGGAAGCAAGCGCCGCGAGAACCTTCGTCGGGTACGCAAAGTCATATCCTTGCCCAGGCACGATTGAAACCAGAGCACCCTCAGCACCCGCAAGGAGTTCAGCTACTCGCAATGGTGAGACAGGTGGAACCTGAATGATCACGTCTCTACCGTATGTTGCCTGGAGTTCGGCAGAGATCTTCTGAATCGAGTCCCATTCGGTTCCCTGACCCACAAATACCACTTGTAGCTTAGTTTCTGCGGAAGCGATGCTTCGCATTGCCTCTGCAAAGATGCTGGCCCCCTGCCACTCCGAGGCTGTACCTGCATAGATCAGGTAGGGGGAGACGATTCCCGACTCTGCTAACTCACCAGCCTCAAGTGGCTCCACACGAGTCGTGTAAACATCCGTGTCAATCCCATTTGGGATGACGCGAATGTTCTTTCCCCCCAGCTCCGCCACGCGCTTGCCGACCCCGTCACTGACAGCGATAATTCCAGCCGCTCCACGAATCGAAAACTTCTCAATAAAACGAAGCATGCTTACAACTGGTTTTGGAGCTCCGGTGATTTCAGTAGCATCCGACCAGATGTCAGCGGCGTACCAAACATATGGAACTCGTTTCAGCGCAGCAACGACACGGGTGACTGCGCCGGTTGTCGGAGGCGGCTCCACCAAGATCACATCGGGTCTACGCTCTGCAAGCAACCGGAAAAACAGTGGGATGTCGAATGACATGTAGGGCAGATAGCCTCGCACATAGCCTGTCTTATCCCTCAGTACAGGCCAGCGTTTGATCTGAGGCGACTCCGCGGTCAAGACCATCTCAGGAGTCAGAGCCGGCTCGGTTGTCAGAACAGTCACTTCAGCGCCTTCTTCGACGAGGGCTTCGTACACCGCCCCCAGCCGGAAGGATGCTGCGGCAGGTTCGGGGAGGAATATCCGACTGGTCATCACCACACGAAAATCTCGCGCCAGTGGCTTTCTGTTCGGGGCTGTCAAGTGTTCCTCCACTTCGTCCACCTCAAATGGTAATAGCTCCTCAACTTGTTGACTGCACACTAATCAACTTCCAGCATTGAATGCTCTTTCGAGTACTGCTTCATTCTCACCGCACTAGGGCCGACGACGCCATGAACCTCAGTGGTGCTTCCCGATTAAAAATCTGACTTAAGTCTCTGGGGATTAGGGCCGCCAATGTGTAAAATCGGCGGCGCGCCAAAGCCAAACGGCTTATGACGTGGTCAGGGGTTGTCGTGTCCAGCGCAGCGACCAGAAGGCTTCGATCTGCGATGGAGAGGGCCCTGTCAGCACGCGGAGCTCGCCGGAGGATCAGAGCCGTTGCTCTGGAAAGGGTTAGTCTGTCCTCAGCAGTCCAACAGTTCGCTGCTGCCCGATAGTATGCCGCACCAAAAATATGGATTCTCAAGTACTTTGTAGCCAATGCGTCTCGTTGGCCCAACGTTAGCCGTCGCGCCCAGCCATGTTCACCCCAGGCTCGATCAACATGGCTCAGTTCATCGTCAAGTGGTGCGAGCCTCATAGTGACACGGTCACCAGCATCCGCCCCAATCACGTACCCGGGTCCCATGGTTTGCGTAACCACCCTCCCAGAGGACCACAGCATGGTGGAGAGCCGCAGATCCCCACCGGAAGTTAGATCAGCATCCCAACGCAGATCGTGGGCCTCGAGGAACTCGCGCCTCATCAAGCCTAGCGGCGCACTGCGATAGTAGAGGCGGTCGCTGACTGCATCACGGAGCCCTTGATGAAAGGGGCGCACCGGCGGGGTCCTCACCACCACGCCCGTGTCGTGCATTAACCTGGTAATCACGGCGTCCGAGTCAGCGGCGACGCTTAACCAGTCGGCTACGGCCCCCGGCTGAAGGTAATCGTCTGACCCAAGCAGGCTCACCCATTCGCTAGTGGATCCTGCCGTCCCATAGTTGTAGGGGTTTGCAGGAGAGTGGGTCCCATCGTTGAGGCTAAGCCAACGCACTTGACTGGCATGCGCATGTGGAAGGACCGCACGCAACTCGTCCACTGCAATGTTGTGGGCAACCACAGTGACGCTAGCGGCGTTAGCGTTTCCATCGAGGACAGACGCTACTGCTCGCGCAAGAGGGCGCGCAGTCGAGTGACAGGCAATAATCACGTCGACCGTCGGGTGCTCTCTTTGAATTTGGTCGTCATAAGCTTGTGCATCAGACATCTGTTCTGTCTCCCAAGCTTGCTAGGACCTCGGAAAAACCAGAAAGAAGACTCTCCTCAATTCGAGGGTTCACGCGATCGAGACCAAAAGGCTCCAAGAACCCCGACACCTCGTACCCCCCCTCACGAAGCATTGCGCGTGTTGGTGCGTATCCGAATGGAGTATCAATACATCCGACCAACATAACCCATCGCGAGCCTAGAGCCGAGCGAGTCATCCTCCTCACCGGTACCGCGTACTCTGCAACCAGTTCTGCGCTGGCTGCGACGATTGCAAGGCTTTTCCCAAGCTTGATCGCTTGAAAGGACACGTTCTGCGGCGGCGACACAAACTGTTCACCATGAATGACTGTCCGTGAAGCCAAAGCGCTAGTCACCTCCACAACCTTGGGCCTTTCCGAGATCCTCAGCACTGTTGCTACAAAGCTCTCCAACCAATCGTCATACTGCTGGAGCGTAATATGCTGCCATGTCGGCGGTCTGCGCCTCTGAAGTCGGAGGAAGCGCCCAAGAATCCGACGAGGAGTATTCAGGACTGCCAGTGATCGCGGCCTAGTATCACCCGAGAAACCTTGGAAGTACACAATCGGAGTACCAGCTCCCCACTTAGTGCGCAACGCGGACCTCACCGCGCCAGGGAAGTGCGCTGAGACTGTGTCCCCCAGCGGGAATCCAACAGGGTGGCAGGCGTAATTCCACACTGCCGCACGAACCGTTCCCTCAAGGTCGCGAAGCTCTAGCATCAGAACTTGTTCGTTGGTAGTTCCACGCCAATCCGGGCGCATCACAACTGTCTCCGAGCCAGCAGCAAGCTCCTGTCTTGAGGCCTTCAGTCGACGACTTATGGAATGCTTGGCATGGCCGAAGCACACCGTCGTCGTCACAAACTGACAATTCTTTGGATCAAGAAGCTCAGCCATCGAAGTCTGGACGGGAGCGACGAGTGACGAAAGATGCTCTTCGTCGGGGACTCCCAATTCCGGTTTTGAGTGATCCGTCATCGGCGCAGAGTGCGTGTGAGAAGCCCCTATGAGGATGTTCTCGCGGGGCACCGGTGAAAGAGCAGAGACGATCAACTCCTCCAGCCAACTTCCGACATATAGCGTATCGACGCTTACGAGGACTACCTGGGGTCCTTGACCCCAAAGTGCCACCGCGTTGATCTCAATGGCATCGTTCACGCTCCAAGCCGAGGGTGTTCCCTGCGGGCAACCAAGTGCTACAGGTCGCGTTGGACTCACTTCGAGGGTCACCCAGGACGCCAGAATTTTGGTGTCCTCCCTGCGAGAGCTAATCAAGTCCTCCACCTCTCCTCACGGCAAACCTCCACGCCTGTGTGACCAAACCGCGACGAAGCAGGGAGTCATGGCGGAGCGCATCAAGAGGGTTTCTTGGAAGTGCCCTCTCCCGCAGAGGACTGCTCCGTCGCCTAGCAAGTGCACGCTGAATGCTCTCTGGATTTCCACTCCTTATCTCATCAATGATTCGGCTTTCATTGGCTGACAGAGCCCTGATCGCCACTCCGGACAGTTGCATAATGTCATCCACGAGACAGCGGAGTAGGACCTCATCGCCGTGGCGCCACGCTTGATGCGCGCTATACATAGCTGCATAGTCGATCATGTTGCTTCTGAGTAGTTTCACTGCCAGACCGTATCGCTGTTGCTTTGGCAGTTCCCAAACCCAGCGCTGCTCGAGCAGTAGCCTTGGCGCCTCCGTAATTTCCTCGAGAGACCGGCGGCGGCTGGACACTCGTTCTGCTGCATCCGAACCAACGACATAGGCGGGATCCATAGATTTGTACGAGATCCTTAAACCATCAGTCCACATTGCGACGCTGGCTTGAAGATCCATTCCAGACGTTACAGATTCGGTCATTTTGTATCTGGGATTGTTCATGACTTCCCTACGCCCAATACCTAGGGGGGCGGTTCTGTAAAAGAGCCGGTCTCGCTCACCACTGAGATTCTGACTTCTGAGAGTGATGGGACGCAACCCTCGTTCACTTTTGGCCTTACCAAGAGGTGCTAAAACGAAATCAGCCTCGTCACGGTAGGCAGCCTCCAGCATCGCGGTTAGTGCACCTGGGTTATACCAATCATCGGACCCAAGGTGTCCAACAAAGGGTGCCGAGGATCGTTCGACACCGTAGTTATAGGCAACCCCCGGCTTACCTCGACCTGAGCGGCATTCCAGGAGAGTTACCCGAGGATTGTCCAATGGCACGTCCAACAGACCTGGATCGATCCCGTGGGCCACAACAATGGCATCCGCAAACTCATCCGATATAACGCTCTCGATAGCTCTGCGCACCGGACGGCGCTCGTCGTGAACACCAATGACGATCTGTATTCGTCTCATCGGTCTCTCCAGTTCGGTTGCATAGGCACACCTAGAAATGGCGCTAATACTTCGGCGACCTTCTGTGGGGAGTGAACTGCCTCCACAAACTCAATGCCCCGCTTTCCTAGCTGTGCACGTTTCCCTCGATCTGCCGCAAGCCCGCGAATTACAGACTCCAAGGTCTTTGGATCTGCCTCAACAATCGGCAGTTCCTGACCGAATTCAGACTTCAGCAACTCTCTCGTGGAGGGCCAAACCCCCGCAACAACGACACGTCCATAAGTCATTGCTTCCAGCGAAGCAACTCCATAAGCGCCGGTACCTATCTGGTCAACTACCACATCTGCACCTCCCACGAGCTCAGGCATTTGTGCCGATGGTATTCCCTGAACCCTCACGTACTCAACTACCCCCTCTACATCGAGTTTCGTGAGCACCGCGTCTATCATTGCGGACCCCTTCACCCCCACCTGGCTGGGCGCATGAAGTACCATGGGGCGCTTTCTGTCCGGCGAGGCGAGAAACCTCCCCTTGCGAGTTGACCACCGATGGTCATCCACGAGCGTCGGTAGCCAAGTAGCGCCCGGACAAAACTCCAAGAGATCAACTGTGGACACAAACTCTGGGACTCGAACGCTCTCCAGCACCGACAGGTTTCTATCTGCTTTGCGCTCATAGTGCCGCAGGAGCTCGGCATCCATGTCGAGAAATGGTGAGAACGGATCCCGTTGAGCATGCTCAGCCGGCTTCCGCACGTCTGAGCCATGTGCAATGTAACCCACGGTCAAACCCGCTCTCTTGAGGTCTTTGATTTCACTGACCAGGTCGTTACCAAACGCGGCACCAAAAACTGGGTAGCCAGCCTCCACGAGCACATGCGTATATTGGTCCTTGACTAACTCAAGGTTCCTCTTGGCCCAATGTCGCGAGTGTGCCGCCATATGGGGGCTGACAGTCAAGTCTGCTTCATATCGAATTGGGCCGACCGCTCGAGGCTGCACGCTAACTGCTTGGACCGCCGGTAGCATTTCGGCAGCGCGCGCCCAGAGGTTGCCCTGCCCTGCAAAGTTAGCCGGGCCAATCAGGAGCCGCACTTCGCCTTCTAGACGCGGCAGTAGACCATTAGCTTCAGTGCTGCCCCACTTCGACCATTCTGGGGCGCGAGCCCTCCACAACCTCTCAGGAAACATGTTCATCCCCGACCATGCTGCTTTTCGAAAGGACCGTCCCACTCTCTCGGGAATATTCACCATATGAATACCAACTCTTCACAACCGGTTACTATGCTCATCTTGCTAAACATCTCCAAGTCTAGGCAGTCGGCCATCCCCACACCTCTACACTAGGATATGGGTGAAAAGAACACCCTGAGGAGTAGCGATGAAGGCCGCCTTTGTGCAGTTCAAACGGGTTCAGAAGTATTTACCTCCCGGAGCCACCCGGTACATCCGCATTTACGTACTTATATCGTGCCTCCTGACACTTCTGGATGTCGCCGCACTAATGCTCCTGGCACTTTCACTTTCGTCGATGCTTCAAGGCTCCGAGATCAACATACCCGTAGTAAATCTTTCAGTTGGGCCCGATGGGTACGTCTGGCTCATTCTGGTTGTTTCGTGCCTAATTCTCATGAAGTCGGCGCTTTCGCTCGCTCAGCAATGGGCTGCCACGAGGAAGTTCACAGAATTCGAGCTTGGCCTAGGCCTCAGATTGTTTGACGCCTACATTGGTGCGCCGTGGGTCGTCCGGCTAGGACGCACCAGCTCCCGTTTGGTGAGAATGGCCGACGTTGGAGTGTCTGCCGTGGTCTCGGGCCTGATCCTTCCAATAATCGCTCTACCAGCTTCGCTGTTATCATCTGTTTTAATCCTGGTAACTTTGGCCGTGGTCCGGCCTTTGACCGCCGCGATCGCGGTGGTTTATCTGGGTTTGATCGCGTATCTTCTGTCAGCGGTACTGACGAGGAGGGCCGTTGTTGCGGGGCGTGTTAACCGCGACTATAGCTACAAAGTTGCATCGCTGATGACGGATATGGTCGGCGCTCTAAAGGAGATAACGCTCAGGAACAAGTTCGACGAGGTAGCTGAGGAAGTTCGCAGAAACCGCAAACATGCTGCGCGGGCGCGTGCCAACATCCAGTTCTTAGGTTCCGTTCCCAAGTTCGTCATGGACGCGGCCCTCATAGGAGGATTCCTCCTTGTCGGCGTGATTTCCTTCGTACTCACACACGACATGAACGAGGCAATCAGCGCAGTCGTCCTCTTTGCCGTAGGTGCAATGCGTCTGATACCGACGCTCATCAACTTGCAGACAACCAACAATAATCTGAACGCAAACCAAGCTCAGATTCGCGCAGTGCTTCGAGACATGGAAGATGCTGAGGACTACAAAGCACAGCGGGAAGTCTTGGGTAAAGAACCCCTTGACGGTGACCCTCAGGAGCTCCGGCTCAAGTCTGTTTCCTTCATGTACCCGACAGGAGAAGAGCCCGCAGTACGCGACGTTTCAATGACTATAAAGCTTGGCACACGCGTCGGCCTAGTTGGAGAATCAGGATCTGGAAAGTCAACTCTGGTAGATATTATCCTCGGTCTACTCGAGCCGCAGGAAGGTTCTGTCATGCTCGATAATCAGCGACTTTCCGACGTGCTGGCTGCATGGAGATCCCGCGTGGGGTATGTACCCCAAGATGTGTCGCTTTTCGACGGTTCTGTGGCGCAGAATGTTGCGCTTACGTGGCAGGGAACAATCGATCGGGAGAAGGTCATTGAATGTCTCAAGCGCGCTCAACTTTGGGACGCCATCGAGAAGCGTCCCGGTGGACTAGACGCCGGTGTAGGCGAGCGTGGAATGGGCTTCTCCGGCGGCCAACGACAACGCCTTGGTATAGCTCGGGCGCTCTACTCGGATCCATATATCTTGATAATGGACGAAGCAACCTCTGCGCTTGATACGAAGACCGAAGCCGAAGTCTCCAAGGCAATTCGGGCGCTGCACGGGGACGTAACTGTCATTTCGGTTGCGCACCGTCTGTCAACAGTTAAGGACGTGGATCAGCTGTTCTTTATGGAGGATGGACTCCTCTTGGCCTCAGGAACTTTCGATGAGGTAGTCAGGGAAGTGCCGACGTTCAGAGAACAGGCAAGGCTCGCCGGACTGGTTGCGGATGCCACCTAGCTCCCCATGCGCACAGGAAATCCCGCTCTGGTCAGCTCAATAGGAACGGTGCTAGACGTCCAGCTACGACCTCCATGTTGTGGACCTTATTGGCGTAAATCCGCGAATCCCCTCCGACAGATGAGTACGCTGTTGGATTTCGCGCGATTTCCCGCACCACAGAATAAACGCTCCGAGCGTTAGCTTCTATAATCGGCAGTTTCATCCCCGTCTGATCAAGAATATATTCCCGAACAGATGGCCAAACCTGGGTCACAACGGCCCTGCCCGCGATCATCGATTCAAGAGCGAGAGTCCCATAGGCGCCAATGCCGACCTGGTTCACAACTATGTCAGCTCTCTCAACGTAGCTTGGCATTGACTCGTATGGAACGCCGTTGACTTCTAGATACTCAATCACGCCCTCTTCCTGCAAGGCTACGAGTGCATCATGGATTGGCTTTGAGCCCTTTAGTGCGGGCCGCGATGATGGAACGTGTAGCACCACTGGCAGACGATCACCAAGTTGCGAAGGCGACAGCGTACTCCACTTGGCGGCGTCTGTAAGGAGTGGTAGCCAAGTAGCGTTTGGGCGGAATTCGAGGAGGTCTGGTGTTGAGACAAACTCGGGCATAGCAAGCCGATCCAACACTGCGATATTGCCCTTGGCGCGTGTTTCCAGCGTCTGTGTTCGTCCGTTCATCGGCTCAAAGAACGGCGACGATGGCTCGAGTTCACGGTGCCGCGACGGCAGTCGAACTTCGCTGCCGTGGCTGATAAGACCTACCTTTATTCCCCTGCGGGTCAAAGCAAGCACTTCCTTTTCGAGCGCCGCGCCGTGGAGTCCACCGAGGAGAGGAGTCGAGGCCTCGAGAAGCACATGCGTGAACTCTTCAGCAAGTACGTTGCGTTGCTTTCGCGCCCACTGCCGCGAGTACTTACCAACCCGATGATTCACCGAGTAGCTCGCCGGGCCAACGACACGCTGCCCATCTGCAACGAACTGCAGATTCACACAGTACACACCGTCCAGAAGGTTCGCTGCCTGGGCCCAATAGTAGCCTTGAGATCCGAAATTTGCAGGGGCGATGAGGCACCGAATCGGAGCATCCTCTGCATGTGCGAGCGGCTGAGCGTCTGACCGGCTGAACCCATACTCGGGCCCAAGCAGCCGTGCACGAATAGGTCCGGGAAGTCGTGCAAGGACGACATTTGACGCTTTGCGACGCACACGTCTGTACAAACCGTTGACCGGCTGCATTTTAGGTCCTTTCTGTAGACCATATCCTGCCGCTAGCGTTAGTCTAATGATCCGATAGCAGAGCACAGGACTATGATCGTAAGCAATCGTCAGAAACACTCAGCCCTTAGGAGGGTAGCTTGCGAAAGATCCTCCAGAAACGCACCAATTTGATCTATGAGCTGGTTGGCCCAAGCCCCCAAGTACTCGATCTACCGGCAGGGTACAGTTGGACAAGGATCGACAGGGCCGCTCTGGACCGCTTCATAACGCATGCCGGAGACGCTCGCAGGAGCGCTCGCTACACTGACTATTTGGAAGCAGGCTGCGTGGGCTTTCTTGTTTTTGCTGACCAAGAATGGGCCGCAGCTGCGTGGCTTGCACCTGCATCCGTGATGACCCAACCATCCCACCTCCCACCGTCCATACGAGGAAGTGCCCCGTGGCTATTTGAGGACCACACCCGCGCGACTCACCGGGGAAGAGGGCTCCATCGCTTCTTAATCGCAAAGCGCGTTCAGTATGCAACAACACACTACGACCCTGTATCCTGCGTTGCCGCGACCGACATTAATCCCGGTAATCTCCCGTCGAGGCGGTCATACCTGTCGTCAGGGTTCTCCCCGGCGGGACGGTACACGGCTCTTACCCTTTCGATCCCGCTGACCTCGACTACTTTCGTTACGGGATGGCATCAGCGACGATACACTCACCCCTATAACCCACAGGTGCAAGATGAATAAGCCACGATACTATTCCGTCTTTCAGGAACCGTGGTGGCTCGACGCAACCGCCCCGGGACAGTGGGAAGAAGTGTCGATCCAGTCCGGAGGAGAGACGATCGCGCGCCTCCCGTTTACCCTTGAGGGTCAGTCCAAGAACCGGCGTCTGACGCAGCCGGCCCTGACGCAGACACTTGGACCGTGGCTGAAAGATACCGGTGCGGGCTACGCAAAGGCTCTCGGAAGAACCAATCAGCTGCTTGCAGAGCTTATCGATGCGTTGCCTCCACACGACAGCTTCTACCAGGTTTTCCCGCCCGAGATGACAAACTGGCTACCGTTCTATTGGAGCGGATACACAGAAACGACTCGCTACACATATCAGATAGGACTAGATGCGAGTTTGGATGTGATCCTAAGGGAAATGGATAAGCGAAACCGATCTCAACTTCGCAAGGCAGAGCGAACACTGGCTGCTCAAGTCGAAGATGATCTCGAGACATTTCTGGCTCTGAATCGAAGCACGTTCGAACGACAAGGACGTGCAGTACCTTACTCTGACGAGTTTGTTAACCAGATCGATGAGGCTGTGGTTAAGAATGCAAGTAGATCGATAGTGATCGCTCGCGACCAGAGCACGGGAGTTCCCCATGCAGGAATATACATGGTTCACTATGGCAATGTGACTCACTCGCTTATGAGTGGCGTGGACGAGGCGTTGCGTGACCAGAACGGGATGATTATCGCCCGTTGGAAGGCCATCGAGATAGCAAGAGGGCGCTCAAGCATCCTTGACCTCCAAGGATCCATGATGAAGTCCATCGAGCGACGAAATCGTAACTACGGAGCGCACCAAGTCCCCATAATGGCCGTATCCAAGCGGGGCCCCTACGCGCTTCGCGCCGATAAGGTTCAGCTCTCAAAGCGGCGTCTACGCGGAGCTTGGTCTGGACTCAAGAGCAGAGCTGGAGCCCTATCACGGTAGGAATCGAAGACCGCTCAGCATCGTCCGAAAAACGCAGATCCCGGAACGACAGTCTCCATCACGTAGCCACTATCTGCCATCAAGAATCCTGGAATCTCAAACAATACACAGCGCTTATCTAATGGATCTTGTAGGACATCAACGCCCCGTCATTGCGCACTGCCCACAGGGCACTCTTCGACTTGGTTGCGTTGGCTGGGCCAATGGTCCTCATCACATTCCAGCCAGTACCAACCTGAGCTCTGGTTCCAGGAGTCCCTGCAGCGGTCCCTGAGTAGAGGAACAGAAGCCCTTTGGAGTCACGCACTAGGAGGTCAGGAATCTTGTCTCCAGTCCAATCGCCCGCAGGAATCAGTGCAGTCATGTTCTTCCATCCGAATCCCAAAGCGCGTTTGGCATTAAATCCGCCACGGCCATTCCCCGGGTAGTAGAGCATTTGGTCACCGCTGATCGCATAGATGCCAGGCCCCTTAGCGGTCTGGGTCACGACAAGGTTCTTGAGGTTCTGCCACTTGACCCCGATACGGACTTTTCCATTAAACCCGCCTCTGCCATTACCCGGATACATGTAGAGCTCACCGGTCGACTTAACGCGAGCCAGGAGGTCCATGTTTCCGTCACCATTCCAGTCAACCCCGCCTTGTACCCAATCCATGACATTCCAGCCCTGGCCGATCTTCACCGGAGATTGGAACCTCTCCCCCGGGAGGCCTCGATAAAGAATGAGGTCACCCTTGGCATTGATGAGCATCATGTCGGGCTGGCCATTCTTATCCCAGTCACCGGGGAAGATGGATTTTGTGGGCCAACCTCTGCCGATTTGGACAGTCTTTTGCCAGCTCACGGCTGGCTTGGGCTGCGTCACAACAGGAGGTGTTACAGGGGGTGTCGTCGGTGGCGTTACCGGGGTGGTTGTCGAGGCCGGAAAATACCGGTTCATCAGGTCCCAGAACATCTTCTGGCCGATTGTGGAACAGCCAGCCTTGCCTGCGTTGCCAATGTATGGCGTGTACTCGTAAAGCGAAGCCGTTGCGACGTTTGCAAACTTCAGACTCGATGAGCCGCAGGCCGTCCCAGGATTCTGTAGGACAGTCATGGCCTTGCCGGACTTGAATGCGTCAACATGTCCAGCCTGTGACTGGATTTTGTACGAAACCAGCTTGTCGGCCCCGTAGTAAATCTGCTTTTGGAACCCTCCCTGCGCAGCATCACAGCCACTACCGTCGGGGCAACCGCTACCCATTGCTTTGGCCCATGAGGCTGCAGACCTAGGCTGAGTAAGGCCAGACTGTTCCTTCTGTAAGGTAACCAAGATGACTTCGGGGCTCAAACCACAAGCCTTGGCAGTCTTGTCGATGATGGTCCAGGGACTTTGGTTCCCGGACATGCTCAGAGCAGCACATCCGCCGCGCAATGTCTTGAGATTCTGCGTTGGAAAAACGGTGTCTTTCAAGCACGTTGTCCCTGACCCGGGTTTGCAATCTTTGCCCGTTGTTTGAATGAAGTTTTTGATTTGAGCCTCAGACATGGCGTTAGAATCATAGAATCGACTGTCAGAAATGACGTTCGCAGCATCGAAACTCGTGGTTGGCGCCGTTGGCGGATTGGGTGTGGGAGTAACAATCATCGACTCCGTCAAGTACTTCTGCACTGCTGTGCGAACGCTGGGCATTCTTGTGTAGAACGCATCGCCCGGGCAGTCTGTCCATCCTACGTCACGATGTGCAGAGACAACTGGGACCGAAACGTACTTTCCACTTTGGTGCAGTACCGAGATTTTTCCGTCGACAGAGTTGATGCCGTGCAGCTGCAGCTTCCAAGCAATCGTCTTTGCAACCGAGTCTTGTGCAGCAGCGATCGGGGCCACATCCATGAAGCCACCCATGACAGTAATCCCAAAGGTCGTCCCGTTTGCGTTTCCGGCATGCGCCGCATGGATCTGGTTCGTCAGTCCTCCGGCGCGACCTTCCCAAACTCCACCGAACTGATCGACAATGACGTTGTAACCGATGTCGCCCCACTTAAGTTCCACCGCATGGTATTCGTAGATATTGCGGATTTGCTGGGCTACCTGAGCCTGCGTGTAGTTGTTAGAGCTCTCAGTGTGGTGAATTACTGCACCCTGAATCTTGTTGGCCTTTGGCGTCCAAGTCATCAACGATTCGTTGGCACCCCACGCCTTTCGGGTGTTGATCTTCAAGCCTGCGTAACCGGTGTCAAAAACCGTGCCAGCTGAGTTCAAAGCTGCAGGAATTACACCGCCAACACTTGAACTGAGAACGGATGTCGATGCGCTGCGGAATGAGGCACCAGTGCCTTCAACAGCACCTTCCAGCTCAAGCAGTTCGTCACCGACGCTTGTCTCCGATTGTGGGTTACCCTCGACTGGCTCTTCTTGGTCCGGCACTGTTTCTTCCACAGCAGTTTCTTCCACTGCATCTTCGTCCGAGGCCTCTTCCGCAAGTTCAGCGAGGTTGTTCTCAAGTGGTTCAGTTGACTCGGCATCAATGACAACCAGCGTTAATCCGGGAATCGACACGTCATCCGTGCCGCGCGCTACCACCTCAACTGCATCCGCAAAGAACAGTGAGAACGGCTCTGTCCCAGCTACGGTAGCTGCGCCTTCCGTCTCATCCCCTGGTTCTTCTGCAACCTCCAGAGAGACCCACTCAGACCACGTTCCATCAAGTAGATAGCGCAGAGAGACCAACTCCGGATCTGTCGCCTGCGGATCCCAAGTGACAGCAATCAGAGCGTTATCGGTCTTGAGATCAGTGCGAACGATATTGACGTCTACTTCACCTTCGAGGGCGCGACGCGCCTGTGCGTCAACGTCCGCATCCAACTGTTCCACGGAACCGGGGGCAACGGCTTCCACCTGTTGAAGGTCTCCGACCTCCTCTGGAACCGCTTCACCATCCGTGTATCCGGACTCAACCGCAGCTTCGACGAACCCGACTTCACTGACCGTAGGTTCAACAGACACAGGACTATCGTCTGCTGCGGCAGCCGGGGCGCTTAGCCCCACCAATGCTGTCCCCATCACAAGGGCGCAACATGCGCCAAGTGAGGCTATTGCGGCACCTGTCCGCCCCGACCCGGTTCTCCGTTGCGGCACTGCTGCCATGCGGAATCACACTCCAATTACGCCTGCTGTTGAGCTGGTGATAGACAACAATCGTCACACCAACAACAACCGTAACACCCCTTGACTAGGGGCCACACTCACTAATGAAAACTACACTGATGTATTTATTGGGCGCCTTCCAAGGCGGGCAGGACCCAGGGCATGAGGAGCTTGGCGTAGTCCGGAGCCAGGTGGCTATAGTCCCTGTAGACGACCACATCTCCCACCACCGGGTAACACCAAGTGTCATCGCAGAACTGGTCATCAAGGTCCACAATGCGAACGTCGGGTCGGTCAAGCTTTTCGACGGCAGCAGCCATGAGATCGTCGGGAAGGGCGTCCTCGCGAAGCAGTCCACAGGACTCCAACGTCCTGCCATTCGAGACTAGACAACCGGGAACGGGACTGCCAGCGGTCCGTGGGACTGCTTTGATCACCACGACATCCTTACCCGTATCGGCAATTTGGGCGAACACTGCGGCAAATCCATCGACAGGATCTCCGTACCCTGGCACATCTGCTCTCTCAGCCCACTCATACGCGCTCTGATAACTGGTGAGCACAACGGCGTCAGCGTCACTCTGTTTGACCCTCTCTAGGACCTCGGCGCTCCAAGCCTCACACGAGTCACCGGCTTCCGATGTCTGCTCACTGTCCAAAACCCTCCGCGAAAGTGTGAGAGGACAGGAAGACTTCATGAAGGTGTCAACCGTCCATTCATGTTCGTGTGCCGCCTCGCTCAACCCAGGCGCCCATTGAGTGGCGTGCGAGTCCCCTACCAGCATCAGGTGACGCGTTGCCTCCGAGGGGTCCACACCAAGCGCGCACTCGATGACGTCGCTTGTCCTTATACCTACCTGGCATTCTTTGAATGGCACGTCCTCGTTCTGGGTAGCCACAACCTCGGGAGCGACCAGGTATTCCCCTGTGCCCATGGGGTCGCCGCAGCCATTGTTGGGGTCGAGGGCGGAGGGGCCGATGCATGGCTGTGCTACGCGCTCAGCTACCGCTAGTTCAGCTGCCTCTTTCTCTCGAACCAGCTGCCAGGTGCCGACCGCAGTGATGCCAACGAAGATGATCGCACCAACAATCGCAAAGGCAAACGCGCGTACAGGAACCCCCAGAAGACGCCCTCTACGCATCGGATCTTCAACGAACTTGGTGCTAACTTGCGCCA
This sequence comes from Schaalia sp. JY-X169, assembly GCF_014069575.1. Taxonomy (NCBI): domain Bacteria; kingdom Bacillati; phylum Actinomycetota; class Actinomycetes; order Actinomycetales; family Actinomycetaceae; genus Schaalia; species Schaalia sp. JY-X169. Next base: position 241,508 of record NZ_CP059675.1, on the reverse strand, counting down.
GTACCAACGTGGCGACGCCGATGGCCAGTTTCTCGAGAGTCGTAAGTTGATGTCCGGTCACAAACGGAATCATGACGACCAGAGGCCAGTGCCAAAGGTACACAGCGTAGGAAATTCCCCCAATCCACACCATGGGCCGGAGTGACAGAAATGTTTTCGGGGACCACGCCGACGTGGAGTTCCCAAAGTACAGAACAAGCATTGTCCCCACGACTGGAACTAATGCCGCATACCCGGGGAACATCGTCAGGCCAGAGTAGTTGACTGCAGACCAGATGATGAGGGCGATCCCCAACCATCCGGCAAGAGCTGCCCCCAGACTACCCAGGATCCGGTGTCCCACCACCCCCGCTGTCAAGGCCACGATGCCGCCCGCTGCGAACTCCCAAACACGGGTAAAAGAAGCGAAGTAGGCCCATGACTGCTGACGATTGGTAGCAACGACCGAGTACCACAGAGATGCTGCGACCACAGTGGACAGTAGAACCAGGAGAACGGTTTGCGCCTTGTATGCACCAGCAAACCGCTTTACGACGAACAGGGCGAGGACGAGGAGAAGAGGCCACACAGCATAGAACTGCTCTTCAACGGAGAGGGACCAGTAGTGCTGAACCGCCGTGGGCTGTGAATCCGCAGCCATGTAGTCCACAGCGTCCCACGCCAGCTGCCAGTTCTCAAAGTAGAGCGCACTGGCGCGAATCTGAGCGAAATAATCAGTCCAACGATCTCTCGGCACTATCACGAACGTCGCGATTGCAACTAAAAGGAGGACCAGGAAGGAATCGGGTAACAGGCGCGCAATGCGACGGGACCAAAAGCGCCCCAACCGTATAGATCCCGTCAGGTTCACTTCCCGCAAAAGGTGGCCGGTAATGAGGAAGCCGGATATGACGAAGAATACGTCGACGCCGACAAAGCCTCCCGTAAGCCGCAGAGGCCAGAGGTGAAAAAGAACGACAGCACCGACAGCAATGGTGCGCAGGCCCTGAATGTCGAGCCGAAAGTGCGAGGCACCCGCCCCCGTTTGTGATCTGGGGGCGGGTGCTTGCGAAAGTACTTGCGTCATCTACGGGATGCGGACGCTGTTACCCGATGCTGCGCTTTGGAGGATGGCTTCGGTGACTTTTAGTGCTTGGAGGCCTTGTTCCATGGTGACGTGGTTGTTTGCGTCTCCGTTGATGGCGTCACGGAAGTTGGCTTGTTCCACGGCTAGGGGTTCACGCTTTTGCAGGGCGTAACGGGTTACCTGTCCCTCGCTTACGCCGCGGAAGGCAGCGATCTGGTCCCATTCGACAGGGAAGGAGCCATTCTCGTAGAACGTCAGGTCTCCCAGGGCAGTATCCGCGACCAGGGCGCCGTGTTCACCTGTTACCACGGTGAGGCGTTCCTTGAAGGGGGTCAGCCAGTTCACCAGGTTAGAGACCAGTACCCCGTTTTGGAAGCGGCCTGAGACGGTAACCATGTCCTCATGGGCGCGGCCTGAGCGGTGCGCGGTTTGAGCGAACACCAACTCATAGGGTGACCCGGCAATCCACGCGGCTAAATCAACATCGTGAGTGGCCAGATCCTTAACCACACCGACATCACTGATGCGCGCCGGGTAGGGAGACTGCCTGCGGGTCACGACCTGGTAGACCTCACCTAACTGGCCCTCAGCAATCCGCCTGCGCATATCAAGTAGGGCCGGGTTACAACGCTCCACATACCCCACCGCACCAACTAGGCCAGCCTCATCAAAAGCCTTCGCGATGCGTTCGCCTGATTCCACACTGCCGGAGAGGGGTTTTTCAATCATGGTGTGAACGCCAGCAGCCGCCAACTTTAGTGCCGCATCCTCGTGATACACGGTTGGCACCGCCACAATGGCTGCATCCAGACCCTCTTCAATGAGGGACTCCACGTCCGGTAGCACGGTTAGACCACCAGCGACACCAAACCTGTCACCGGAAGGGTCAGCCACGGCAACCAGTTCAAACCCGTCCAGGGCGCGGGCGTTACGCACATGGTGACGCCCCATGGAACCAATCCCCAACACACCAACCCGCAACGCGGCCTGCTTTGCTGTTTCACTCATCAGTTATGCTCCAGCCTTCGCAGTCTCATTCACAGCGGTAACGATCCGCTCCAAATCAGCCTGCGACAAGGAGGGATGCACCGGCAGGGAAATGCACTCCTTGGCAACCTGCTCAGTTACCGGCAGATCCAAACCGGGAGCATACTTCTCCAAAGACGGCAGGCGATGATTCGGGATCGGGTAATACACGCCCGAACCCACGTTGTACTCATTACGCAGGGTCTCAACAAACTCGTCACGACCCTCAGGAACACGAATCGTGTACTGGTGATACACATGCACCGCACCATCAGCCACCGGAGGCACAATAACGCCCTCAAGGTTTTCCGACAAGAACGCCGCGTTATCCTGACGCTGCTTGGTCCAACCCCCAACCTTACCGAGCTGGACGCGACCAATCGCCGCATGAATATCCGTCATGCGATTATTCAAACCAACCAGCTCATTGGCGTACTGCTTCGCCATCCCCTGATTACGCAGGATACGGGCCCGACGCGCTACCTCTTCACTACCGGTAGTGATCATCCCACCCTCACCCGAAGTCATATTCTTCGTCGGATACAAGGAAAACGCTGCCGCTAAACCAAACGTGCCCACCTTACGACCATGCAAAGACGCATTATGCGCCTGGGCGGCATCCTCAAACAAAGCAATCCCATGCTTATCAGCAATCGCCTCAAACTCACCCATCGCCGCTGGATGCCCATACAAATGCACCGGCATAATCGCCTTAGTACGCTCCGTAATCGCCGCCTCAGCAGCCGAGGGATCCATGCAGAAATAGTCAGCCTCAATATCAACAAACACCGGAGTCGCACCAGTGATCGCCACCGAGTTCGCCGTCGCCGCAAACGTAAACGACGGAACAATCACCTCATCACCCGGACCAACACCAGACGCAAGAAGCGCCAAATGCAAGGCAGAAGTACCCGAATTCACCGCAACAGCAAACGCCCCATCAACCAGCGCCTCCGAGAATTCCTCCTCAAAAGCAGCCACCTGCGGACCCTGCGCCACCATCCCCGAGCGCAAAACAGCCGAAACAGCAGCAACCTCGTCCTCACCAATAATCGGCTTAGCAGGTGGAATAAAATCTAGGACACTAGGCTCATTACTCATTGCGAATCCTCTCTCGCGGACACTTCTAGGTGGTTGCTCGCGTTGCGAGCGGTTGCATAGTGGGAATCAAACTCAAGCGAGTTCGGAAAGACTACCGGCCTCGTCCTCGACATATAGAGTGCCGGACTGGGGGCAGCGGAACTGGCCCACCGCGCCCTCGACGGGTTCCAGAACCTCACCCGCGCGACCAACCCAGCCGTACTGGCGGGCAGGAACACCCATGACCAACGCGTACGGCTTGACATCTTTGGTGACCACAGCCCCGGCCGCGACAGTCGCCCACTTCCCAATCGTTACGGGGGCAACACAAACTGCCCGAGCACCAATCGCAGCACCCTCTTCGATGGTGACCCCAACAGGCTCCCAGTCGGATGCGTCCTTTATCGAACCATCAGGGTTGATGGCGCGTGGGTTGTGATCATTGGTGAGAACCGCTGCTGGACCGATGAAGACCCCGTGGCCAAGCTGCGCGGGTTCATACACGAGGGCGTAGTTCTGTACTTTGCAGTTGTCCCCTAGATAAACGCCCGTGCCGATGTAAGCTCCACGACCAATCACGCAGTTTTCACCGAGTACGGCGTCCTCACGAACCTGGGCCAAATGCCAAACGCTGGATCCCTCACCAATCACGGCTGAGGGCGAAACGTCAGCTGATTCAACGATGCGAACCATACTTCTCCTTGATCTATGTGCCGCACTCAGTCTTCGTTAGGCAGGACGTGAGCACCACGCTGTGTCCATCGTATCGCCCACAAAACCCTAACAACTGGGAACTAAGCCATTTAAGGGACCGACTGTGATGAACAAGGTCATCCTAGCGATACGGCGGTATGTCTGAAAATGCCGCCTAATGACACAATGGGGGCATGAATGAAGCTGGCCCGAGGTATGACGACAGCTGGCTTGTGGTGCCTCTTTACAATGAGGCCACCGTAATAGGCCAGGTTATTGAGGATGCCAAGGGGACATTCACCAACATCGTTTGTGTCGACGATGGATCCTCCGATGGTTCCGCTGCAATCGCCCGCCAGCATGGGGCGCGCGTTATCGAGCACCCCTTCAACCTCGGGCAGGGCGCCGCACTACAAACCGGTATGGAGTTTGTGCGCCGACAAACCAATGCTCGATATATCGTCACCTTCGACGCCGATGGGCAGCATTCTGTCGCCGATGCGGCGGCCATGGTTGACCGGGCGAGGACGGATGATCTAGCAATTATTTTCGGCTCGCGGTTCCTTGACGACGCAACCCAGGTCGGTTGGTCAAAGAAGCTTGTTCTGAAGACAGCGGCAGCGGTCACCAAGCAGCGAACGGGACTGAACCTAACTGACGCACACAATGGTCTACGCCTACTTCGCCGCGATGCCCTACAACAGGTTGAACTGCGCCAAGATGGGATGGCCCACGCCTCAGAAATTGTCAGTCAGTTAGCAGACACCGGACTTCCTTGGGCTGAGATGCCCGTACACATCGCATATACGGACTACTCAAAGGCGAAGGGGCAGTCTCTACTTAACTCCGTGAACATCCTGGTCGACCTGGTAATGAGGTAGTGAAATGTCCAGCTATTGGCTAATCAAAACCCTTCTCATAGTCGCAATGATCGGGATCACCTACTTTCTGGTGCGACCGACGAAAACAGCGAACTCACTGGCGGTGCGCAGAATCGGGATGCTCCTGGTCATCGTCAGTGCCGTCTTCGCAATCCTCTTCCCATCGGTGTTCAACACCTTCGCTAGATACATCGGTGTCGCGAGCGGGATCAACCTTCTGGTGTACCTGCTGACAATTACACTCTTTGCACAGATGGCCTCCTCATATCGCCGCGACAGGATGCTCAATGAGAAGCTCACGACCTTGGCACGTGAAGTCGCCCTTGCTCGTCGAGACGACGAAAGGCCCGAAATTGACTCGTCATCGGGGCCGCAACCCCCTCACGCTGGCGATTTGCACCACTAGTTGAGTAAATCCCTGGGATTCAAGGTTTAGACTCTTTTTCGATGAGTACGAAAGATACGGAGCAGCCAATGTCTGCGACCCCCGCACACTCCGCGACTAGGCGTCGATCCTGGATGTGGCTGTCCGTTCTGCTTGCCGCAGTCTTGGGTGTAGTCCTGTTTGTGGGAACAGCAGGAGCGATTCTCTACAACAGCTTGAACCATCAGGCCGCAGACTCGGTACTGGACACATCGCACCTTCGTGCTCAACCTCAATCGGCCCAGTCTGCCGACGAAGAACCTGAACAACTGACTGACAGCTTCGCCGGGCGTGAGGTCAACATCCTCCTCATGGGCATTGATTCGCGGAAAGATCAAGACGCCTCAATAATCAACCCGGAAGACAACGACGACACCATCCGCTCAGACACCACTCTGATGCTGAATCTCTCTGCTGACCGTCAACACGTCAACATCATTTCAATTCCCCGTGATATGTGGGTCTACCTGCCAGAATGCCAGCGCACCGACGGTTCGGTCAGTTACGCTCAATGGGGGCAGTTCAACTGGGCCTTCTCATACGGTTCGCTCGGATCGGACCTTGCAGGCGGCGTGAACTGCACAGAGGCACTCACAGAGGAAATAACCGGTATCTCATCGGACGGCTTCGCAGTCATTGACTTCACGGGTTTCAGCCGGATGATTGAGGCGCTCGGTGGCGTTGACATCTGCCTTCCGGATGAAATCAATGACCCCGAATACCTCGACCTTGTCATTCCTGCAGGATGTCAACGGTTGGACCCAACCACAGCAACCCAGTTGGCGCGTGTCCGCCACACGGGCGATGGATCTGACATGGGGCGTATCCAACGCCAACACCTGTTACTTGGTGCGATGGTTCAAGAAGCCATGGGCCAGAACATCCTCACGGACACACCGAAGCTTTATGCCTTCCTGAGTACGGCTCTGGACGCCCTGCGCCTCTCGCCATCCCTTTCAAACCTACGCACGGACGCAGGGTTGGCGACCTCCCTGACCAACACGCCTCCTGAGAACTTCCGCTTCCTCGCGATGCCCGTCGTCACAGCCGATTTTGATGCCAACCGTCTTCTGCCTAAGGAACCGCAGAACGCCGAGTTCTGGCAAGCCATCAAAGATGGGACACAGTTGCCGGCCGGGACCGTCTACTCCGACCTCAACGGCAACTACTTCACCATTGGTGAGAATGGTGAAGTCATCGAGGGTGGCAACCCAAGAACAGACGATGAAATCGGGAGCTTGACCTACGGTGATGACGGCTACTAAATCCGAGGTACCGAACCTATGACAGGAAATCCTCCTTCATTCACACCCGGGCAAGGTCGCGCGCGACCAAAATCTGCCTCGGCCCCCGCGGCTCCGGCTATTCCACCAGCAGACGCCTCAGCATCGCAGCCTCCACCGTCAATATCTCCCAAAGGTGCATCACGCCGGCCCCCTCAAAGACAATCTGTCTTTCCACCGGTCAGTCAAAGTGCGCAACCGCCCCCTCCTATCGAGCCGACTCTGGTTGCCGCACCTATGCCGGCAGCAATTCCCCCGGCACGCAAGAAGAGTCCCTTCACCGAGCAACCTGCGGCTTCTCCACAGAGTCAGCCTTACCATCGCGGTCCATCAGGGCACGCACCTGCAGGGACGAGGGCGTCCCAGCCGCAGTCAGCCCCCAAAGGCAGCACCCCAAAGAGGCGCCGCCGGGGATCCAGACGTCGCAAAGTGATGGGGGTGCTCACCCTCGTCCTCGTCGTCATCATTGCGTGGCCGACATGGCTGATTTGGCACACCAACGCAAGTATGCACAGGGTCGATGCCACCTCCACTGCTCCGAACACACGCGGTACCACATACCTGTTCGCGGGTTCGGACACCCGTGACGGGTGGAATCCGGACGACCCAACCGAGGGACAACGATCAGACTCCACGATCCTGGTGCACCGCGCGCCCAACGGACAGGCGTCCATGGTGTCACTTCCGCGTGATTCCTACGTCAATATCCCCGGGTACGGGATGAACAAGCTCAACGCTGCCTTCGCCTATGGGGGCCCATCTCTGCTCATCGAGACCGTAGAAGAAGCAACCGGCCTCCACGTCGACCACTACGTGCAGATCGGAATGGTTGGAGTCACAGACACAATCGACGCCCTCGGAAGCGTGGAACTGTGTTGGGATGCGGATGTTTCCGACGAATTCTCAGGAATGCAGTGGACGGCCGGGTGTCACCGCGCGAACGGCGAGGAAGCGCTTGCGTTCAGCCGTATGCGCTACTCGGACCCAACCGGGGACGTTGGCCGTCAGCAGCGCCAACGTCAGGTCATGAATGCGGTAGTTTCTGAAGCACTCAGCCCCGCTGTGCTGGTCAACCCGGTCAAGCAGTACCGGCTGTCCGAGGCCGCAGCCAATGCGCTGACCGTTGGGCAGGACACCAACATCTTCAACGTCGCCACACTGATGATGGCGATGCGTAAAGCCACTGCAGATGGCTTGGTCGGCATGCCGCCCATTGCATCAGTGGACGCAATGAACGAGGCCGGAGCGGTGATGCTGTGGGATGAGGCCGCTGTTCCGACCTTCTTCGAAAACATGAAGAACGGAACGTTGACACAGGAAGATTTCGTCCTCCCCCAGTAGGAGGAGGACGCCCGCAATTACTTAGTGGGAACCTGAACCTTCTTCGACCCAAGCTGGTTTGCATCCCAGGCGGACTGCAGAATATCAGCCAGACCGAACTGGGCCTGGAAGCCCATGTCTTCCTTAATCCGTGAAGAATCCGCGACAAGGTATCCGGGGTCGCCCTCACGGCGGGCAGAAACTTCGATGGGGAAGTCCCAGCCAGAAATCTCCCTGATGCCGTCAACGACCTCAAACACTGAGCTCCCGGTGCCGGTGCCCACGTTGTATGCGCCATGCTTGGCGTTGCCGTTGCGAAGCGCATCGAGTGCAAGCAGGTGAGCATTCGCCAAGTCCATGACATGAATGTAGTCGCGGACGCACGTGCCGTCAGCCGTATCGTAGTCGTCACCGAAAACAACGGGGGTCTTGCCCGCGTGTAGGCGATTGAGAATGATCGGCACCAGGTTCAGCGCAGCTGGATCCTCAAGATCCGTCCAACCTGTGCCAGCGGCATTGAAGTAGCGAAGAGCGACACTCTTCAGACCCCAAGCCACGCCACAGTCACGCATCATCCACTCGCCGATCAACTTGGTTTCACCGTAGGGGTTGATGGGGTGCTTCTCCACATCCTCGGGAACCATGTCCACGTCCGGCAGTCCGTAGACCGCAGCGGATGAGGAGAAGATCATCTCTTTGACGCCCGCGTCATACATGGCACGCAACAGGTTTGCGAGGCCGCCAACGTTCTGGTGGTAGTAGGTGGCCGGACGCTGCACAGATTCGCCAACCTGCTTCTTGGCGGCAAAGTGGATGACCGCGTCAACGTCCTTGTCGATCATTGTGTCTGTAAGGATGCGGTAGGCCTCATCCGTTGCCAAGTCGACCTCGACCAGTTCTGCATCCCCGATTCGGGAAGCTGAGCCGGTCGAAAGATCATCAACAACGATGACTTCTTCGCCGCGTTCTTGTAGTAGTCGGACAACGTGCGCGCCGATATATCCAGCGCCTCCTGTAACCAATACGCTCATGGTTTTATCCTATCCCTCCGTGTTGGCGAATCTATCTGGGTTGCTAGAACTTTCGAGTACGACGGCTCACTGAAACGATTGGCGCAACAGGCATGACAAGGTTGGGGTCGAAATTAGTGGGGATTGCGGAAAGTGAGAGTGTGAAGACCGGGGGGCGTCTGCCAGATAACTCAAGGCGTGCACCCATTGACTGTGCCAAGTCTTTCGCAAGCGCCAAGCCAATCCCCGAAGACCCATGACCTGAAAAGCCCATGTCGAAAATCTCAGATGCATCCGCATCTGAAATCCCCTCGCCCTCGTCAGAAACATCAACCAGCACCGCCCTCGACGAACTAGCCTTCCGGGTCTTCACCGTTGTGGTTCCAGCCCCGTAGTTGAGGGAGTTTTCAATGAGGATCGCCAAAATCTGACTGAGCTTCCCATCTTCTGCCAGTGCCAGCAGGGCGGCCTCATCCACAAACACCAAGTTGCGACCCTGCGCCACAAATCGGGGTTCCCACTCTTCACGTTCAGTATTGAAAACTTCGAGCAGCTGGACCACTTCCGTGTTGCTTGCAACCCGACGGCTACTATCAAGCAACTCATTGACGACGCTGGTGAGGCGCTCCACCTGCGCAAGACCGGCCTCGGCCTCATCTCGCACTTCTTCTTCCGCAGAGATCATTTGGATCTCTTCCAGTCTCATCGACAAGGCAGTGAGAGGGGTACGAAGTTGGTGGGACGCGTCCGCTGATCGTTGACGTTCGGCAGCGAGACGCCGCGCCATTTTCTCACCTGTACGGACCAGCTCTTCTTGGACGAGGTCGATCTCCTCAATTCCCGACGGCCGCACCTGGGCACGCACCTGACCTGAACCAATTTGCTCGGCCTGCGCAGCAAGGTAGATCAGGGGGGCAGAAAGTCGCCGGGCCATGACATTCGCCAAATACCAGGCCAAACCAAGAGAGGCTATGACACCCAGCAGAACGAACGCTTCAACAATCACAACATCCCGGACTGCCTTAATTGCGCTGATTTGCATCTCAACACGAACACCCTGGGAACTGGTGTAGTAAGTCTCTAACGTCGGACCAACTCGGGGTTCACCTGAGACGATCTTGTACCTGCCCGGTAGCGTCACCACCGTGTACGCGGGGCCTCCCTGCCCATCAACGGGGCGAGACCAGGCTGCAACGATGCTTTGCGGGACAAAGTTATCATCAGCCAAACGACGGTCAACAGCGCGCGCTACGGTCTGGGCGCGAACGTCCAAAGCCGTCTGATTGCTGTTCCACATCATCACACCCGCCATGATCCCTGCGGGAACGCCCAGCACGAAAATGACGGCGACAACCGCCGTCATGATCATTCTTGTGGCCCTGCGTCGCATAGCAGACCTACCTCAGTGCTTACTGTTCGAAGCGGAATCCTAGGCCGCGCACCGTTGTAATGTAGTGCGGCTCAGTGACGTTGTCGCCCAGTTTCCGGCGCAGCCAAGAGATATGCATGTCCAGTGTTTTTGTTGACCCCTGTGGGTCCTGAGCCCAGACATCCCGCATCAGGTCTTCACGCGGAACCATGTTGCCGGCCTCTTTGACAAGGACCCGCAGGAGCTCAAATTCCCTTGCAGTCAGTGAGAGTTCCCTTTCACCAACGTAGGCGCGGTGGGCTGGAATGTCGATTCGCACGTCCTGGGCAACCAGCTCAGTCTCTGCACCTTCCCCTGCCCCACGTCGCAGTAGCGCACGAACACGCGCGAGCAGCTCCGCCAGTCGGAATGGCTTGGTTACATAGTCGTCAGCTCCGGCATCAAGGCCGATGACCATGTCGGCCTCATCCGTCCTCGCTGTAAGAATCAAGATTGGAGTATCCAGGCCCCGACTGCGGACCTCACGAGCGACATCCAGACCATCCATGTCAGGAAGGCCGAGGTCAAGGACAATCAGGTCCGCCTCTTCAACTTCCGAGAGCCCGCCACGAGCGGTTCCGTGTGAACGAACGTCGTAGTTCTCTCTCCCAAACGCACGTGCGAGGGGCTCTGCAATGGCCGGATCGTCTTCAATCAGAAGTACTGTAGTCATAGAGTAAGTCTAACCCTCTTTTAGCATCTCTTGCACTTCCCTTTACCATTCGGTCTCAAAATGGTAACGGTAGGGAACTCTCACCCACCGGCTCCGGGCCCGCGGGTCCTGATGTCTCGTTTCCCTGCATCGAGCTTCTTAAGCCCGGCCCCCGGCCGTTCGGCAGGAGAATGGTCCGAGCGTCCTTCCACCGGAACAATCAACTCTTGGACGGCATCAACGCCACCCACCATCACGGCTGCAGTTGGATCCAGGTTGCGTTTCACGAGGGCGAGGGCGATCGGCCCCATCTCCCAATGCCTGGCAACCGATGTGATGACGCCAACCTGGCGACCGCCGTACTCAACAGCTGCGCCGGGCTCGGGGAGCGCCTCCCCAGAGCCATCAAGCTGCAGGAAAACCAGCCGACGCGGTGGCTTGCCAAGGTTGACGATCCGCGCAACTGATTCCTGCCCGCAGTAGCACCCCTTCTCAAGGTGAACGGCAGTGCGTAACCAGTCCAACTCTGAGGGCATTGTCCGCTCATCAACCTCACTGCTCCGAAGTGGCCTCCAAGCGGCAACCCTGGTTGCCTCGGCGGCCAGGTATCCGACGGGGCTCAGGGGCGGCAATGTTCCGCCCTCGTCCGAGACTGCCCCGCTGAGCAGTAGGCCAACAAATTCGTCCGCTGTGCTTGCGGGGCACACATAGACACGGAACTGCGCCTGCTCTCCGGGATGCGTGCCGGTGAAGTAACGCGCTCCGCCCGGGGTGACCGCTGGCCACGGATCAGTCCACATTCTGCCCCCCAAGTCTGCCAGCGCCGATGAGGCGACCCGTGCGGCCTCCTCAGACTGGCTACTGGTGAGGACGCCGCGGAAACCCGTGCTTTCGTCCTCGACCTCAACACGGAGCATAAACTGCATCGACTTCAAGAACTGGGCCAGGTCTTCAGAGAACTGGCGTTCAGTCAGCAACCACGTCGTTGTGCCGTCGTCGAGGGCGCCAAATTGGAAGGTGACCCGACCCTGGGGGTCAAGGAGCAGAACTTCCCGCGACTGGCCCGGCTGCAGGTCCGAGAGAATCTGCGACGACAGGGTCGTCAACCATGAGAGCCTGTCAGGTCCCGCAACAGTCACCACGCCGATCTCGCCCAGATAGGTAAACCCCAGTCCCCGTTCAAAGCGGTCCTGCTCATCGGCGGGCCAGCCGTAGTGCAGTGGAAGGCCAAGCGAGGGCCCACTGTCGGCCACAATTGCGCCCGCGGATGACAGTGGCCCGGGAAGCGCCCTCGGATCAGCCATCGGAAGGGTCTCCGTCCTCATGGCGCGACGCGCGGGACGTCTTGGCAGCCACCTCATCAGCCGAAGCCGTGCGCTGAAGTCGACCCGTGATCTCAACCTCGTACTCGCCGCCCGCAGGCATTGCTTCCGACGCCCACATCAACTCACCACCCACCAGTCCGAACATACGGCTGAAGTGGTCGAGGGCGTCCGCGCGAGGGGCTCGCACCACTGCGTCTGAAGCCAACTGGATGCGTGGGCCCATCACCACACCTGCCCAGAGCACTGCGAAACCGCGTGTCCCTGAGCCGACGACCCGTAGTTCGCGTCCCTCATCCGGTCCCGCAGGAACAACCGCAAGCGGTGTGTCCACTGACCAGTAGGTCGTTTCCTCCGAAATCAGGGCTCCGGGTTGTATGTTGTCAAGCCCCTCTGCCGCTGTCCATAGGGGATCGAACTCGTCCGCCAGCTCGCCCTCGTACGTACGAATGGTCATGCGCATCTGTTCGCCAACAACTGCGGCTTCAAGGTCTTGCAGCACCGCGTCAAACCTGGAGTCCGTCTCCTCCTCTGCCGGTTGAGTGGCACTGTTGTCTTTGGTGTCGGTCTCGGCGGGCGGCATCGTACCGGGGGCGGCGACCGTGCCCCACCCTTGCCAATGGCCAAGCAGCCAGGCAAGCGAACTGAGTTTCAGGGGTAAATCTGATGGGATCTCGAACATTCCCCCAGACTACCGACTTCCACGACTATGGTCACGAACCGTCTGGAACGCATTAGTCGCTAGTCTTGAAGAGACAGTCCAACTTGAACCTGCTCAACAGGAGGAAAAATGGCCTTCCTTTCCGACGAACTACTGGGCGAAATCCATTCGCGTGCGGCCAGCTATGACGCCGAAAACATCTTCCCTGAAGAGGACTACGACCAGTTGCGCAATGCGGGGTACTACGCGGCGTTTGTCCCAGAGGAATTCGGTGGGAGCGGCCTCACTCTCAGCGAAATCGCAGCCGAACAGACCAGGCTTGCGAAGGCGGCGCCCGGCACCGCCCTCGGCATCAATATGCACCAGATCATCGTCGGGTTGGGGCGCATGCTGGTTGATGCGGGACGTAGCGAAGGGGAGCAGATTCTGCGGGATGCGGCAGATGGGCACCTTTTCGGCTTTGGGATTTCGGAACCCGGGAACGACCTCGTCCTCTTCGGGTCGATCACCGATGCGAAGCCCACCGAGGACGGGGGCTACACATTCACCGGAACGAAAGTGTTCACTTCGTTGTCACCGGCGTGGACACGGTTGCTGACTTTTGGCGCGGACAGCGACAGCAGTGATGCCCCCAAGTCGGTGTTTGCAATCCTACGGCGGGAGGATGGCGGGGTGACTATCAAGGATGACTGGTATGTGTTAGGAATGCGCGGAACTCAGTCGAACACCACGCTGCTGGAGGGGGCGAGGGTCAAGGCCGAACAGGTACTGGGCCGGGTTGACCCCGGACCGAACCTTGACCCTGTCGTGCTTGGTATCTTCGCTAACTTCGAGATCTTGTTGGCCGCGACGTATGCGGGGGTTGGTGAACGCGCAATAGAGGTGGCGGTTGAGCATGTCAAGAAGCGGCGTTCAGTCATGAACCAAACCACGTATTCCAATGACCCGGCGATCCGCTGGCGTCTGGCAGAGGCCGCGCTTCTCATGAACGCGGTCGGTCCGCAGATCCGCGAAATGGCGGCGCTGGTGGAATCGGATGCGGAACCGAATCTGGGGTGGCTGCCGCGCCTGTCGGCCGTGAAGAATGCTGCGTCTGAGGCGTCCCTTCGGGTGGTTGAGCAGTGCGTTCGTGCGTGTGGGGGGTCTTCGTATTACGACAAGAATGAGCTGTCACGCTTGTACCGCGATGTCTTGGCTGGCCTTTTTCAGCCCTCAGACCAGGAGTCGCTGCACGGGGCTTGGGCGAATATGGTGCTGGGGCCGGTCGCCGACTAGCGGCAAAGCCGCCCGTCGTCGCCCACCGCCCCCAGCAGGATCACCCGTACCAAGAAGACCAGAGCCGGCAGCCAAGATGGTGTTGGTGCTGCAGTTGCCGGCCCGCACGATTAGTCTTTGTTTGATGAGTGAGCATGGACAGCAGACAGAGAAACGGCGCATAAATGTGGTTGGGGCGGTCATAATTCGTGATGGCCTGATCCTTTGCGCCAGGCGATCAAGTCGTATGTCCCTCCCAGGCATGTGGGAGTTCCCCGGCGGCAAGATTGAGGTCGGAGAAAGCCCTCAAGAGGCGCTCAGGCGTGAACTACAGGAAGAACTCCAGTGTGATGCTCAGGTGAACGACCAGCTTGAAGTCACGACACATGAGTACGACTTCGGCATCGTCACGCTGACGACGTTCTACTGCCAGCTGGTGAATGGAGAGCCACTCCTAACCGAGCATTCTGCCATCCGGTGGATGCCACCTTCCGACCTCGGATCAATAGAGTGGGCGCCGGCGGACAGGCCAGCCGTCGCACGCTTGCAGTCGCTTTGCCGCGAACCCGGTGCGAACAGCAAAACGACAGCCGAACCTGAAATGCCCCTAGAGCTCTCGGTTGACTTACTGAGCCGGCAGACGGATTCCCTGGAACGCTACGTCGATTCAGAATCAGATCATGATGACCCTGCCTCGCGAGATGCGGCGCTCGACGAGGTATTCGAAGTGCTTAGCTTTCTCGATCCAGATGGGACTCGAGCCGCACGCGTGTTTCGGGACACCTTTGACCAGCTTTACGATGGACAACACACCGGTCGTTATCGCCTGGATCATCTCTCTAAGACTGAGAAGGCACATTTCGGATCCATCATCGAGATTAATCTGCAGCGCGAGTTTCAGTTCAACGACGGATCCGTTCTGGATTACTCAATCGCGACACATGAGGTTGACTGCAAGTTCTCACACACTAGCCAGTGGATGCTCCCAACAGAGAGCTTTGACCAGATCGTTCTTGTAACTGTTGCCGACGATATGAAATCCCAATGGAGCATGGGGTTGGTCCGCGTATCCGAAGAGAATCGGAGAGCAAGCAGAAATCGAGATCAGAAGACGGGCCTGAACGCGGAGGGCAAGAAACGGGTCCGGTGGCTACACCAGAATGCGCCGATGCAACCAAACACTTTGCTCACCCTGCCGGAACCTGAAGTCGAGTGGATTATGTCCCGTCCGAGCGGCCAGAAGAGAGTGGATGAGTTACTAAGATCCGCCACTGGAAGACGCATTTCACGGACAGTCATCGCAACAGTCGCTCAGCAGAAGGACTATATGAAACGAATCCGCGAAAATGGTGGATCTCGGAGCACGCTCCGGAAGGAAGGAATACTTGTTCTGAGTGGCGACTACAAGGACCAAACCCAGTTTGCCGCGGCTTTGGGTACCGCAGTACCGGAGCGCGGCGAGATTGTCAGTGTCCGCGTTAAACCGACAGAAGACCTGGCATATCCAAGTGCGGATGGCAGGAGATGGCGTATCTGCCTTCCTGGGGAAACGACCGCGGTCGATGCGCCGATGCTCCTCTAACTAGCTGCTCTCAGAATTGGGACCCGAGAAATCTCCGAAGTTTGCTCCACGCCGAGTGCGCGAGCAATACTCACACCCACGGCTTTTGCCGTTGGAGCAGGGAAAGCATTGCCAATCTGTCTGTACACCGAAGTCTTGCGCCCCGAGAACAGCCAGTCGGGGGCGAAACCCTGGATTCTTGCGGCCATCTGATTGGTCAGCCTTGGGATGTGTTCTTTTGGCAGCTCCGGACCGGGTGCCTCATCTGCAATCCCCTTGCCATCGACGCCGAGTTTCAACCACGCCTCTTTGGCCCGGGTTGGCCCCAAGTCAGCACCTCCATGTTTCTTGGATCCACCAACTAGTGTCGGCGCGATGCTGTTTGCCCCGCGCGCCCATCTTTCTGCACCTTCCCACCCTCTGGCGGCCATGAGATCGAACAGAACTGGGCCTACAGAAGGTGGCGTCCCCACTGGTTGGGGCCAATTGAAGCTCCTAAAGTGACTTCTCTTCATGGCTACAAGGATGAATCGCGGGCGCAACTGCGGAACCCCATACTCGCTTGAGTACAGCAGCTGCCATTCTGCGTGGTATCCCGCTTCTTCCAACTGCTCGAGGATCGAGGCTCGATAGGTCGCGAATCGGGCTGTCGCCAACCCCTTCACATTCTCAAGCATCACTGCACTGGGCTGCGCTTCCCGAACAATGCGAAGCGCCTCGGGGAATAGGTCGCGTTCATCGTCAGCCCCCAGCTGCTTTCCGGCGACACTGAAGGGGGGACAGGGAACTCCGCCTGCCACTAGGTCGATTCCCCTGTAGGGCCTACCGTCAAATTCACGGATATCCCCCTCAAGGACATTCCATGCTGGCCGGTTAAGGCGGAGAGTCGCTGCGGCATCTTTGTCGATCTCAATAGCTAGCTCGTGCTGAAATCCCGCCTGTTCAAGTCCAGATGATTGACCACCGGCACCGGCGCAAAGCTCCAATACTCTGAGTTCTTCCTTCTGGGTCATACGCCAATCCTCTCATTACGCTGTCCAGGTTTGGCACAAGCGTCCGGTAGTGGAAAGTGTCTCATTGGCTTCCGACATTTAGGATTGTTGCAACCCGCCCCGTCCATAGCAACACTCAGGATGAGTGAAGCCCCGATTCCGTTTCACATGATTGGTGGCGTGCACTACAATGGACATTGACGTCGGGCCCAATGCCCCGGGCTCCAATTTCAGCCGCCTCGAGCGGCATAGCGCCGACAGGCGCATAGGTCCGGCGTCACTAAATCACCACCCCAACCGCCTTTGCGGCCGCCAGCGCCCGCACCAGCGCAGCCACCCCAGCCGCCAGCGCCCGCACATCACGAAATGTATACGTGGGGGCGAAATAATCGTCTGGGGTGCATACCCCAAGCACTCCTTTGTTCCCCACGTATACATTTCACGAACATGCAGGGGGTGCGGAGCCCAGTGACGCAAAGTACGGGGTTACGGGGCCCCCGCAATGCCATCCACCGCTGTGTTGAGCCTGCGCACAACCGTGTGGGTCAAGGGTCAAGTCGCCATCAACTCAAAACCGTCAACTGCATTGCGTCAGGCTCTGGACCGACTGTCCCAACACAGCGGGCCCCCCAACCAAATAGACATTGGACACTCTGGCTCCCACCCCCTCGATCCAAGACGACACCACCAGCTTTGGAATGCATTCGCCGTTGGAAAGAACTAGGCGCTTAGTCAACGATCCGGCAGGCACCGCCGCAGAGAGGGCATCCGGGAAGTCCTTACCGGTGGCTACAAACGCCCTACGAATCTTCTGGCCTGAAAAGAACTCTTTGAGGACTGCAGTTGAAGTACCGTAGCGATCCGATCCACTAACCCTCTTGATCTGAGTCCCCTTCAGGGCAGATCTCAATTGCTGCTCCACCTTTGGGCTCATGGCCCCCGTGCCACCAACTATGTGAGCGCGTGACGGTGTTAAGGAGACAGGTGCTGCTATGCGGAATGGGGACAACCGAGTATGGGTTCGCAACCTGCGCATTGGCGCTTCGACGCATTAGGGACACAACCTGATCGTGTCTCATAGTTGGGTTCTTCTCCAGGCCGAGGGCTGCCACTGCAGCCGCGGTTGGAGAGGCAGCAGACGTCCCGTAGAAAGCGTAGAGCCCCGTGTTCGCCCCAGTTTGGATTGGGCTGCCAAAGAAACTGTTCACTATCCCGTCAAGTCCCATGATTGTAGGGACCTCTGGGTTGACCGGTTCCGAAAGAGTCGTAGCAACGCCATTTCGCGAGGACGGTCCGAACCGGGTCTGGTTGGCCCCCAAAGACGAGTAAGACTGCACCACTGTTGGCGCCGTCCACGGCGCCGCCGCAACCGACGCCGCGCTTCCGTCGCCATTGTGACCGTACTGACTGCCCTGAATCGTGTTGTTGCCCTCGGTTCGGTAGAACTCTCTGTCCCATGCAAGCGTATTGGTATCGGCTGCAAACGGGGTTATCTGCACGGTTGGAGACCCGTAACCGGGTCGTGAGATATCGCGAACCACCACAAAATCAACCGACCGTGAAGGATTGCAAGTGGCGTCCCGACCCCAGTCCCATTGGGCGTAGTGCACTGGAAGCCCAACGCCATCAGAACTGCTTGCGGCCCCTAAGCACCTCTCTTGGCTCACTACACCACCGGATCCTGTGACAGACCTGGTCCCATACATTTGCAGTTGTAGGTTGGTCTTCAGACCATTTGCTGGCTCAGCCCAGTGCATCACCTGCGCGATTGAGGATGGCAGCTGCGCCCCCATGGTGTATTTACCGAGTGGCTGGCCCATCCAATTGGGAGAGAAATCTAGACAGTCGACACCACCGCGACTTGTTCCCTGAGGCAGAACCAACCACTCCGGACAGGAAGTCCCAACAAATGCGTTGCTCTGGTGTCGCCCAATCGGATAGCCGGTAATGCCTGGCTGGGAGGTGGGTGACCGCTTCACCCCGTTATTGTTGCCGGAGCTCGAAAAGTAGGTCACTCCCCGCGCTTTGACGCTCTCAATTGCCTGGGAAACCGGTCCTTGCTGAAAGTTCAGTTCATTGGACCAATAGATGTCGTCAACGATAATGTCTGCGCCAGCATTGAACCACGGGGAAGTACCATCTCTGAGGACCCTGCCCGGTCCCATCAACCCCCTAGCTCTGACGCGCTTGACTGACTCTGAGGGGAGCGTTCGCGACAGCAGGAACTGTGCGACACAGAGCTGGTGTCTGCGATCCGCCCACTCGGCCCACCATGTGGGGCACCTCTGCCTGAAGCTGCCCCACTTCCTGGAGTAGCTCCTCTACTTCCGCCTCACTGAGTTCACGCTCCATATGCGCAGATTGCGGAGCCAGATTGACGTCTACTGAGGCAACCCCTGGCACGGTCCGAACAGCATCCAGCTGCGATGGTGCGACCAGAACCATCGCGATCGGTTCGATTGCAAGGACCCTGCGAACACGAGCAATTGCTTCAAGCGCATCGACCTGGTCAGGCGTTGGCGCACTTTGAAACACGACTGTCGCAGAAAGTAAGCCATCTTCCTGCACTAGCGTGAGACCGCCGTCTGCACCAACCCCCAACGCTTCAGCTATCTCATCAGCCGTGATCCCCGGGTTCTCCTGTGCGATGACGATAATCTTCTCGGTGATTGTCGATTCGAAGGCCGGGGGCTCAAGATCGCTCTGCTCCCCAACCACCTCAGTCTCAGGCGCTTCTCCGTCAGTCGTGGGGACCTGCGGCTCCCCTAGAGGGGCGTCGTGGCCATACCCATCTTCAAGGGAACTGGAGTTTCTTGGTCCTTCACCACCACCTCAGTTTCTGTCCATATGCACTGTGGCGGAACGCGGTGCCACTTCGAAGTCTCTACTCTTGCCACACACTTGCAGAGTCCCAGCCCATTCTTCAGGAGTCGCGTTAAATAAGACGAAGAGTCCAGCATCTTCACTCTCCCCCTGTCCTCGCCCATCAATATGCATCGCGATTACACCGGGTTGGTCCGCGCCGTTCACACCCGTGGGCAGAAACCGCACCCTGCGACGAATCTGCTCCGCTGAACCCAACGTGAGCAACGGATGGCTGGCCCTGATTCTCAACAGTTCCATCGATTTTTCCCGACACAGGGCCATCGCGCTGGCATCCGGACGCAGCGACTTGTCCTCAAGGAGAGGTGCCATCGCGTCCCAGTGGGCTCTGTTTCGAGCAGCACTAGGCAAGCCCCGACCGAACTGGTTCCACTGACCCGTCCAATCAATCGCATTGAACCAATCTCCGGAGTTATACGAGTCCCGATCGAGAGACTTCGACCGAAGCAGCTCGGTTCCCGAGGCCCAGAAGGCTACCCCTTGCCCAAGGGCCACCGTCGCGTTCGCAAGGACCTGGGACTTCACCCGGTCTTCCATCGACGTGGTCAAAGGCAGCTTCCAGATAGCCGAATCAAACAGCGTCTCATCATCATGGGCCTCAACATAGTTGACGCACTCCTGAGGCTCATGAGCGAACGCAGCACCCTTCCCAAAGTAGTCAATGCTCTGGGACATTACCGTCCCAGAGCCATCAGACAGCGCGAGGGGATAGTCGCGAATGGCGCCAATCAGACTGATCTTCACCAGATCCATCTGCCGGTACAGCTCCGCTACCGCTTCATTGCCAGCCTCTGAGGCGTCCACCGCACCACCCAACCAGGATCCCTGCCACGTCTGTACCTCATTCGGGTCAACCGCCAGACCGGTAGCGAATCCCTGGCGCGACCTGTGATCCCCGTCCATCGGGCTCCCGCCGCGCACCGCGTCCCTCAGGCGGTCATTGAAAACCCCGATCCCGCTGCCCCCAATGTTCGCCTGCGTCGCCTGGGTAAACAGTGCGTCATCAGCAACTTCACCGAAATTCCAACCTTCGCCATAAAGATAGATGCTCTTCCCATCAACCCCGTCACGCTCGATAGTCAAGTTATCCAGCTCCGCCCGCACTGCTTCCATGTTGCTCAGGGAGTGGTGCCCCATCAGATCAAACCTGAAGCCATCAATCCGGTAGGCCACCGCGGCATCCACCACGGCATCCACCATAATCTTCTCAGCCATCACATGTTCGGTGGCTACGTTGGCGCAGCACGTCGACGTCTCAACTTCACCCCGTGGAGACAGCCGGTGATAGTAGCCGGGCACCACCTTGTCGAGGACGGAGTCTCTACCCTGCCCACACTGGAAAGTGTGGTTGAAAACCACGTCCTGCACCACACGCAGCCCCAGGTCGTGAAGCGCCTGCACCATCTCCCGATACTCCAGCGTTCGCCCACCGCCAACCTGGTTGCCCACAGATGCATACGAACCCTCTGGGGTCATCCAATGGTTAGGGTCATACCCCCAGTTGAAGGCATCTTGGTTCGCAACCTCGCCTACCGCCTGCTGCGGAAGCACCGAAGAGCGAGACCATCCCGCAACCACCTCTAGTAGCCCCTGATTTTCAGGCACGAGGGCGATCCCCTCAACTTCTGGTTGCTGCCATTCTGATCGCGCTTCTGGGATAGCCCCACTTGCAATGTCATACGTTGGGAGCAGATGCAGGGTTGTGATTCCGGCAGCAACCAACCCTTCAAGCGCTGTTCGCCCAGCACTGCCGTCCTGAAGAAAGGCCGCGTACGTCCCCCTTAGCTCTGCAGGAACCGTCTGATCCCAAGCGGAAAAGTCACGCACATGCAACTCATAAACTGCCTGGCTCGCGGCGTTTCGTAGCGGTGGAAGGACTCCGGCCCCCCAGGCGCGCGGCTTCCAGCGTTCCCTGTCCCGATTGACAATCACCGAACGCATTGAATCCACGGTGAGCCCCACCGAGTAGGGATCTGTGACCCGGTTCGTTACCAGCGATCCAACGGAGGGCACATAGACCCGTACCTCCCAGAGGTACTCCGCGTCCTCCCATTCCGGCGCCCCAACGACGGTCCAGATCCCATCATCATCCCTGTCCGCTTCACAAAGGAATCCACCGTCGGCCTTCGGGCCATCTTTGAGCCACAGCTGCAGCTTCACACTTGAGGCGGTAGGAGCCCATAGCTTCAATGTTGGGGCACCACTTTCCCAGTTCACCCCAAGTTTCTGAGCGCGGGCCCCCGCATATATGTCGTCAAGCACCCCGGCAATCTGCACCCCACACCGATCGATAACTGCCTCGTCACGAACGGTCTCTAGGAGCAGTGGTCCGCGCAGCAGATCCTTGACCTCCCCTGCAGACAGCGGCTGACCCGACGGCCCGGAGAGTACAAGTGCCTGATAGTGCGCATGCTTTGTTCGCCGATCAGCCTCTTCTTGAAGGTCGCTCAAATCACCAACCGTAAGAGAGACATGGGGCGCCGACACCAGCCGATAGGACGCCCCTGCTCGGTCCATCATGACCGGGAAGGCAATCGTTGTTCGATCCAGCCACAGAGCCCACGCGCCACTGCCACCACACCCACAGTTGTCCCTTACGTCCGTCATCGCGGTCCCTTCCCTGCGCCCTTTGGCTCAGGAAAAGATCCTCTCACGCCCCTCCGACATAATGGGTTTCAGCCCACGAAAGGCTACCTATGGTCGGGCGCCGCAGCCTCACAGTACAGACAGCGATACAGACTCCGCTGCGGATCCACCAGGGTGAAGACCTGATCGACCTCGTCCTCGACAGTAGTAATACACCGTGGATTCTTGCACTCAACGATATTGACCAGAGAGTCAGGCAAGGAGAGGTGCTTCTTCTCTTGCAACTTGCTTCCACGCACCAGGTTCACCGTGATCTTCGGATCGATGTATCCGAGGGCGTCCAGGTCAAGGTCGATATGCTGGTCAATTTTGATGATGTCCTTGCGTCCGTACTTACGCGAATCGACATTCTTGATGATCGCGACGGAGCAGTCCAGGTCGTCAAGCCCGAGAAGATAGTAGAGCCGCATGGAGTCGCCGGGACGAATGTGGTCGATGACAATTCCGTTCTCAACACCGTCAATATTCACTATGCAACCTCAAGATCCAGTAGTTTCAAAATCAGCGCCATCCGCATAATCATGCCGTTTTTGACCTGGCGGAAGTAGGCTGCACGCGGATCGTCATCAATCTTCACGGAGATCTCATTTACCCGGGGCAGTGGATGGAGAATCGACAGGTCCTGCCGCGCAAAACGCAGCCTGTCCTGATCCAGAATGAAACGGTCCTTCAGACGAATGTAATCGGCCTCGTTGAAGAACCTCTCCTTCTGCACGCGCGTCATATAGAGGACATCAAGATCCCCGAGCGCCCCTTCCATGTCATCCGTCTCCACGTAGGGGACGTTGTATTTGTCGAGGACGTCCTCGCGAATGTAGTCGGGAATCTGCAACTCCGGCGGCGACATGAGTACGAAGGAAATCCCCGGGTACGGCGCCATTGCGCTGATCAGAGAGTGAACGGTACGACCAAACTTGAGGTCACCCGCCATGCCAATGACCAGGTTGTCCAAACGACCTTTCTCCCGCTGAATGGTGAGCAGGTCCGTAAGGGTTTGGGTCGGGTGGTTGTGCCCGCCGTCCCCAGCGTTGATCACCGGGACCGGCGACCGCAACGACGCCAGGTGGGGTGCACCCTCTCGCGGATGCCGCATGGCAATAATGTCGACGTAGCAACCGACCGTCTGCACCGTGTCGCCAACGGTCTCACCCTTGGCGGCCGAGGACGAGTCCGCCGAGGAGAAACCCAAGACACTGCCACCTAGTGCCTGCATGGCGGCCTCGAACGAGAGTCGTGTGCGGGTTGACGGCTCAAAAAACAAGGTGGCCAAACGCTTGTGAGCGCAGACGTCCTGATAGGCGATCGGGTCCGCGATGATACGTTCCGCAACGGCCAGCAGGTCTGCCACTTCCTCTTGGGTGAAATCGCGGATATCAATCAGATGACGCATTTCTATTCACTCTCTCCCTGCCACCAAGCGGCAGGGTTGTCTCGGAACCGCAGCACCTCCGGTGCCTGTTGCCCGCTCAGGTAGCCCTTGGCCACCGCGACATCCACCAGGGTGTCGAGGTCGGTGAGAGCGGTGTATGTAAGTCCGCCCTCGGCAAACGTCACTGAGGCCCGCTCCATGTTGTAGGTGAAGATTGCCGCGACCCCAGACACCACCAAACCGGCGTCAAGCAATACCTTTGCCGCCTCCACGCTGGATCCGCCGGTGGAGATCAAGTCTTCAATGACCACAACGTGCTGACCCGGGGTGAAGCCACCTTCAATCTGGTTGCCCCGACCGTGGCCCTTCGAGCCGCCCCGCACATAACCCATCGGCAGCTCCAGAAGGTCGGCGGCGAGCGCCGCGTGGGCAATCCCCGCCGTGGCGGTTCCCATCAGCATCTCTGTTTCCGGGTAGGCGGCCTCGACAAGGTCCGCCAAGCCGCGTTCCACCCTGGTTCGCACCTGCAGGTGCGAGAGGATCAGGCGATTGTCGCAGTAGATGGGACTCCGGATCCCGCTGGCCCAAGTAAATGGTTCGTCAGGGCGCAAAAACACGGCCTCGATATCCAGCAAATCTGCCGCCACCATCCGCGCAACCTCACGGTGATTGAAACTAGGCATTGTTCTCTCCTAAGAACTCGTTGCGACACCGCAGGTATGCGGCGCGCGGATCCGGGGCTGATGTGATGGGGCGGCCCACGACGATGAAGTCGCTGCCAGCTTCCCTCGCGGCCTGCGGCGTCATGACCCTCACCTGGTCCTGCACATCGCCCTCGACAAACCTGATCCCCGGGGTGACGGCGAGGAAGTCTGTGCCGCAAGTCGCCTTGACCAGCGCGGTTTCACGAGCCGAACACACAACCCCGTCGAGCCCAGCCACCTGGGTGACCTTGGCGTAGTGCGCCACGGCCTCGTCGACCTCGCCAGGAATCAGCAACTCCTGGTTGAGCATGTCCTTCGAGGTCGAGGTGAGCTGGGTGACCGCTATCAGCAACGGACGCGTCCCATCAGGCCGGGTTAACCCCTCTTTGGCGGCTTCCATCATGACGCTTCCACCAGCGGCATGGAGGTTCACCATGTCCGCTCCCAAGTCACGCAGAACCGCCATGGCGGAGCCCACCGTGTTGGGAATATCGTGCAGCTTCAGGTCAAGGAAGACGCTGTAACCCTCCCCTTTCAGCCGTCGCACCAGGTCGGGACCGGCGCCATAGAACAGCTCCATCCCCACCTTCAGGTAGGGCCGCTGGTCCCCCAGTCGCCCCAAGAAGTGGTCGAGGGCGTCCGCCGTCGGGAAGTCCGCCGCGACGATAACATCGTTGTGATCTGTCATAGGGCTGCTCCAATAATCTCTTCGAGACGTTCGATTCCGAGCTCATCCATCAGGGCTGGCAGCTCCTCCAAAATCTGGGGGATGACCAGCGGGTTGCGTAGGGATTCCGCGCCAATCTGGATCCCCGTTGCCCCGGCCATCATCATTTCGAGGACGTCCCGCGCCGATGCGACACCTCCGCTCCCCATGACAGTGATGTCGAGGGCGGACCTAACCTGCGCGATCATTCGCACCGCGATCGGGAAAATTGCCGGCCCCGACAGACCACCCATCCGCTCCGCGATCACCGGGCGACGGGTTGCGACATCGATGCGCATACCCTGCAGTGTGTTGATCAAAGTGAGTCCATCGGCGCCCTCGTCAGCACACGCCCCCGCAATCGCCACGATGTTGGTGACGTTGGGGCTCAACTTGATGAAGAGCGCCGACTCCTTGACAACTTCACGTACCGCTGCGGTGACCTGGGCGGCAGCCTCAGCTGAGGCCCCAAAGCTCATGCCACCACCGTGAACATTGGGGCAAGAAACGTTGAGTTCAATAACCTCGCAGGTCCCATCTGTGGCAGCGCAACAGTGCACATACTCATCAATGGAGAACCCGGAAATGTTCATGATGACAGGCTGGTGGTAGAACTGCGCCAACCCCGGCAGTTTCTGGGCGAGAACCGCGTCGATGCCCGGATTCTGCAAGCCGATTGAGTTGATCATGCCCGAGGGTGTCTCTGCAATTCGCGCTGTCGGGCTACCCTCGCGAGGTTCGCGCGTCGTCCCCTTCAGAGCCGCTGCCCCCAGGATATTGGGGTCGTAGAAGTCCAAAAACTCCTCCCCAAACCCAAAACATCCCGAGGCCGGAATCAGCGGATTCTGTAGCGCCACACCGGCAAGATCCACGGCAAGACGTGGGTTAGCAGTCACCATGGCAGATCCTCACTGTAGAAGACTGGCCCCTCTTTGCAGACTCTCTGGAAGCCCTCTTTGGTTTCGAGGACGCATCCCATGCAAGCCCCAAACCCGCAGGCCATCCGTTCTTCCATCGAGTACTGGCCGGGCGCCCCCGCCGCCGCAAACACCGCTTTGAGCATGGGAGTTGGGCCGCACGCATACACGTAGTCCCAGGTTGCGTCGGCCTGCATCATTGCCGTGGTGACAAAACCGGGGGTTCCCGCAGTGCCGTCAACAGTCGTGATCGATACCGACACGCCAAGCGCTTCGATCTCTTCAACGAGGGCGACCTCGTCCTCGGACCCGAAACCAAAAATGACACTGGGTTTGGTGCCTGCCTTGACCAGTGCCTCAGTAAGCGCCAAGAGCGGTGCCACCCCGATTCCCCCGCCGACGACAAGCGGACTGCTGACGCCCTCGGGAATGGAGAAGCCGTTGCCAAGTCCGGAGAGGACATCCAGCGTCTCGGCGGGGGAGACATGGCCAAGAGCATCGGTGCCCTGGCCGAGGATCTTGTACATCAGGGTCAGGTGGCCGGGCCCCCACGCGCAAACAGACAGTGGCCTGCGCAGATAGAACCCTGGGATATCAACGTTGACGAATTGGCCCGGGTGGGACAGGCCCGCCGTATCTCCCTCCAGCTCCAACAAATAAGTATCCCTGGCAATTTGCCGGTTCTCCGTTACTTGGAAGAGCTGAATGGAACGCATGCTAGTCACCCACCTCGGTATCGAGTAGTCGGTCGGGGTCCCAAACTGGAGTGCCCTGGCAGACGGTGAGGTCGATCCGTCCGAACAGTTGGTCACCCTCGAACGGTGTGGCGTGACCCATGGAGAGGAAGTCGGCTGAATCAACCGCGACCTCAGCCTCGGGATCGAGAACCACGAGATCCGCCGCTTCCCCCGCCAATATCTGGCCGCCGCCCAGTTTGAAACGCTCCCGGGGGGCCGTGCACATCACCCTCACGAAGTCGGCCACGGACATGCGACCGTTGCGGACAAAGTGTGTGTAGACAACAGGAACAGAGATTTCGAGGCCGACCACCCCGTTGAGGCTTGACGCCAGTGGGCCGTCCTTCTCCTCAGCGGAATGCGGAGCGTGATCCGTTGCAACCATGTCGATGGTTCCGTCGACGAGGGCGGCTGCCACGGCCTCCATGTCTGAACGCGAGCGGATGGGCGGATTCATGCGGAACCTGCCCTCATCGCGAAGCATGTCGTCAGAGAGGGCCAGGTAGTGGGGGGCGGCCTCCGCGGTAACGGGCAGGCCCTTAGCTTTGGCGGCGCGCACCAACTCCACGCTACGTTTCGTCGAGAGGTGGCAGGCGTGGTAGTTGCAGCCCGTCTGCTCAACGAGGCGCAGATCACGTTCCAACTGAGACCACTCACTGATCCCCGGCTTGCCGATGTGTCCGTGGGTTGCGGCATACTCGCCATCGTTAATGTAACCGTCACCGGAGAGCTCAAGGTCCTCCATATGCTGGGCAACGAGGCCGCCCACCGCGGCGATTTGGCGCATTATCTCTGCCATGGCGTCCTCGTCCTGCACCCCGAAACCATCATCAGAGAACCCAACGGCAACCGTAGACAGTGCGGCGTATTCAAGGAGTTCACCGCGACCGGTGCCGCCTTTTGTGAGGCAGGCGTACGGGCGAACCTCCACCACCGCACGCTGATCGTAGACCGCGTCCTGAGCTTGGAGTTCGGCCAAGTTGTCGGGGGCTGGGTCAAGATTCGGCATGGCACAAACCGTGGTAAAGCCGCCGCGAGCGGCCGCCGCAGTTCCCGTTGGGATCGTCTCCTTGTAAGAAAAGCCGGGTTCGCGCAGGTGAACATGAATATCGGCGAGGCCGGGAAGGATCAGTTTGCCCGTAAGGTCAACGATCCGGTCCGTGAAAAGGCCGACTTGCTGCGGATCGCGAACTTCCTCGACCTGCCAGTTTCCCGTCGCCTGATCCTGTTCAAGGGAAAGATCTGCCGCACGCAGTTCCCCGTCTAGAAAAACCTGGGCCCCGTGCAGCAAGACTTTCATGTCAGGCTCCCTCATTTTGTGAGTGGCTCGCAGTGATTATTGCACCAGATTGCCGCGCGCGAAAGTTCTAGCGCACAATCGCCGCGTCGCGGGCTTGGCCGACCCCGATCGTGGAGATGCGGGCTCCGACCTCGTCCTCAATAAATGTCACGTAGTCGCGGGCTGCCTCAGGAAGGTCTTCGAAGCGGCGCACGCCCGTGATGTCGTCATTCCACCCCGCCATCTCCTTGTAGACGGGGACCGCCCTCGAAAACTCAGACTGGAAGACTGGAATCTCGGGGGTGAAGACGCCATCAACCTCGTAGCCAATCGCGACCGGGATGGTCTCATAACTGTCGAGGACATCCAACTTTGTCAGCGCGATGTCGGTGAGTCCGTTGATGCGGTTGGAGTAGCGAAGAACAACGAGGTCCAGCCACCCCACGCGGCGCGCGCGGCCCGTTGTTACACCGTATTCTCCACCCAGTTCACGCAGGTGATCGCCCGCTTCGCCGTGGAGTTCAGTTGGGAAGGGTCCCGAACCAACGCGGGTCGTGTAAGCCTTTGCAACACCGATGACCCGGTCGATCTTGGTTGGGCCAACACCGACGCCAGCCAGGGCACCCGCAGCAATGGCTGTGGAGGAGGTGACGAAGGGATAGGTTCCGTGGTCGATATCGAGCATCGCGGCCTGACCGGCCTCGAACAAGACCTTCTGCCCGGCGTCGAGCGCCCGGTTTACGATCAGGGACGAATCAACAATCAGGGGGCGCAGGCGCTCACCGTAGGCGACCAGTGCGGCAACCGTTGCATCAATGTCGAAATCAGCCTTGAACTCTGCGGGGATCTCCTCGGGGTCAAAACCGCGCAACTTAGACTGAATGTTCTGGGTGACGCGGGCTCGGACCACGTCCTCGTCCAGCAGGTCTTGGATACGTAGGCCGGTGCGGTTCATTTTGTCCGCGTAGGTGGGGCCAATCCCCCGCCCGGTCGTCCCAATCAGGCCTGCGCCGAGGGCGACCTCGTTCAACTTGTCGAACGAGCGGTTGTAGGGCGCGATGACGTGGGCATCCGCGGAAACAACCAGTCGCGAGCAGTCCACTCCGCGCGCTTCCATTGCCTCTATTTCACCGAAGAGGGCGTCCGGGTCGACGACAACGCCCGCGCCGATCACGGGAATGGCGTTTGGTGAGAGGATCCCGGCGGGTAGAAGATGCAGTGCATACGACTCGCCGTCCACGACGACTGTATGGCCTGCGTTGTTACCGCCATTGAACTTGACGACCATGGCGACGTCGCCGCCCAACTGGTCTGTCGCTTTACCTTTGCCTTCGTCGCCCCACTGGGTTCCGACAACGATGATGCCCGACATAAGCCCTGGTCCTTTTCTTGGGGACTAGTTACCAACGAAGTGTACGGGTTATGCGGGCGGGGTGGCGAGCTTATCCAGAATACTGTGCGCCCGGCTCAGTTCTCGACGAGGATTTCCTCCGTGATCGACGTTGGGTTTCCGTAGCGATGGTTGGTGATCGACACCGCCTGCTCATGGAGGAACGGCAGCGCCTCAACGCGTGCCGCCACCGTTGCCGGACCATCCCACACCGCCACCCGGATGTCACCACCCAAATCCTGCTGGATCTTCGCCCTCGTCGTGCCGAGCGCGCGGATGCGGATCTCCGTAGCATCTGGTTCATCCAAGGAGAGTCGAGTGATGAACTCATCCCTCGACTCGTTGCGAATCTCGAAACCGTACGTTTCTGCCCACTCCGCGATCTCCGCCGGCAAGACCCGGTCCGAAGACAGGGTCACCAGCGGGGTGTTCACCGCGTAGTCCGGCGACTGGCCCGGCGCGACTCGCACCAAGCGTGGTGCCCCGCTGGAATCCGGCTCGAACTCGCCAACCGCCACAGCCGCAGCCGCCAAAACCAGGACGTCCACCAACCTTGCATCGCCCTCAACCCGCAACGTTGAAGCGGCCGGAAGATAACGCAACACGTTGCGCTCCACGGCTAGCGCACTGGGGTCATTGAGCCTGTCAAAGTGCTTGGACGCTGCTCGCTCCGCGTTATATGCGGCCCGTACAACCGCCTCAAGCTCTTCGCGTCCCAACACCTGCTTCGCTGCTTC
This sequence comes from Schaalia sp. JY-X169, assembly GCF_014069575.1. Lineage (NCBI taxonomy): Bacteria > Bacillati > Actinomycetota > Actinomycetes > Actinomycetales > Actinomycetaceae > Schaalia > Schaalia sp. JY-X169. Next base: position 211,507 of record NZ_CP059675.1, on the reverse strand, counting down.
AATCAACGCTAGAAGCTGCGGCTTCGTGACGTGTGGATCCATGTCGGCGCGATTCCCCGCCAACGGTTCAATTGTCGGCGCAGAGCTCTCGTCCGAAGTCAGAGTGCCGAATCCGTACAGATAGTTGGGGCCGCCCGCCTTAGCCGACGCGCCGACACTGGAGAGCTTCCACCCCCCAAAAGGCTGACGCTGCACAATCGCACCCGTGATACCGCGATTAACGTAAAGATTCCCAGCCTGGACCCGGTCCAGCCAGTACTTGATTTCGCCTGCATTCAGCGAATGTAAGCCGGCAGTGAGGCCGTAGTCAGTTCCGTTCTGCACCTCGATTGCTTCCTCAAGTGTTTTCACCCTGATGACGCCGAGGACGGGACCGAAGTACTCCACCTTGTGGAACTCGCTACCCGGCTCAACTCCGGCCCTGATCCCGGGCGCCCACAGGCGGTCAGTTTCATCCAGCGGGAACGGCTTGAGGACCCAGTTCTGGCCCGGCTCCAGTTCAGTTAGCCCGCGACGCAACTTTTCTCCGGGCACCGTGGTGAGCGCATCCATATCCGTTGCCAAATTCTGCGGCCAATCAACGACGAGGGCGCCTGTCGCATCAACCAACTGGTTGTAGATTCGTTGGGAAACTCCGGCTGAACCCACAAGGATCAGAAGTGACGCCGCCGAGCATTTCTGGCCAGCATGGCCATATGCAGACTTCACAACATCGCGAACCGCAAGGTCAAAGTCAGCAGATGGTGTGACGATGATTGAATTCTTACCCGACGTCTCCCCCATCAGGCCCATCGATGGTTTCCAATCAAGGAACATCTGCGCTGTCTCGGATGACCCCGTCAGCACCACCCGTTCAACCTGGTCCGCCTCAACTACAGCTCGTGCCACCTCGCGATTACCCGGGATCACCAATGGCGCCAGATCCTTAGGAACGCCGGCCTTCCACAGGCACTCCATGAGGAGGGTGCCACAGCGAGTCGCCGAGGACGAGGGCTTGAGGATCGCTGCCGAACCTGCAGCAAGCGCAGCAGCCACACCACCGAAGGGGATTGCTAGGGGAAAGTTCCATGGCGGCACAATGGTTGTCACCTTGACCGGGGTGAAGGTGGCTGCGGGTAGCTGTTCTCCGGCCTCAGCGTAATAGTGGGCGAAATCAACGGCCTCGGAGACCTCAACATCGGCTTCCCCAACGGCCTTGCCAACTTCTGAGCCCGCAACCTCGATGAGGTCCGCGCGTCGCAACGCAAGTTCGACACCCGCCCGGTGAAGAACCTCGGCGCGCTCAGCCGGAGTCTTCTTCGCCCACTTCGCCTGCGCCTTCACCGCCTTTGCAAGCACTCTGTTCAGCTCGTCAACCGAGTTAACCGTGTGCTTGGAGGTAACTCCCAGTTCGGAGCCTTCCATGCGCGAGGCGATCTGGGCTGCCCATTCCCGGTTAGCAGCGAGGGCCGGGTCAGTATCCGGGGTGTTGTGAAAACGCCACCCACCACCGGGTGCGCGCACGGATGCTTCAAGTGAACGGGCCGTCTCCTTCTGACGGTTCTGCGTCCGGGCCGGATGACAGCGCTTTGTGCCTTCACCAATCATTTGCTTCAGGGATGCTTCATAGCGGTCCCGCTCTTTCGCGAAGGCTTTGGGATCGGTTGCTATGTCAAAGATTGAGGCCATGAAGTTCTGGTCCGAAGCGCCCTCTTCCAGACGCCGCACCAGGTAGGCAATCGCCACGTCGAACTCGGCTGGGTCAACCACGGGAACGTAGAGGAGGACGTCCCCAACCTCGTCCCGAATCGCTTGGGCCTGAGCATCCGCCATCCCCACAAGCATCTCGAAGTCAATGGCGTCGGCAACACCGCGAATGTTCGCCAATTCCCACGCCGTAGCAAGGCTGAAAAGATTGTGGCCCGCAATGCCCAGCGTGATGTTCTCGGTGTGCTCAGGGGTGAGTGCCCAGTCGAGAATTCGCAGGTAGTTCGCATCCGTCGCGCGCTTCGACTCCCAGGTTGTCATCGGCCAGCCGTGCAGGTCCGCATCAACCTGCTCCATGGCTAGGTTTGCACCCTTCACCAGTCGCACCTTGATCGGGGCTCCCCCGCGGGCGCGGCGTTCTGCGGCCCATTGCTGCAGGCGTTGCATTGCTTCGAGGCCGTCCGGAAGGTACGCCTGAATGACAATACCGGCCTCAAGCTCGAGCAGATCTTGCCTGTCCAGCAAAGACTCAAACACGTCCAGGGTCAGGTCAAGATCCTTGTATTCCTCCATGTCCAGGTTGATGAACTTCTCAGTCGGTGCGGCAGCAGCGTACTGGAAGATCGGCAACAGCTTCTCAACCGCAGTTTCGACAGCCTGCTCATGATCCCAGGGGCTATGCGGGCCAATCACGGAGGAAACCTTGAGAGAAACGTAGTCAACATCGTCGCGCGCCAGAAGCCGCGCCGTCTCAGACAGACGCTTGGTTGCCTCAGCCTCACCCAACACGGCCTCGCCCAGAAGGTTGAGGTTGAGCCGTGACCCATCGGCTCGCAGCTTCGCAATCTCAGCGCCCAACTTCTCATCTCGAGCGTCAAGAACCAACCCGCGGACCAACTCCATGAACACGCGCCGGGCGGCCGTGACCACAAGATCGGGGGCAACCAAGGCTGCCTTGCCACCCAACCTGGCAGGCAAACGTAGCCATGATGGCAAGAACCGCGGTGACCGGCGCACCAGTTCGCTAAGGTTGCGCGCCGCAACCTTGGTGTCTTCGGGCCGGACCACCCCATCAACAAACTCGACAGTGAAGGGTAGGCCATCGGGATCTTCAAGGACGCCGGCCAACAGCCTGGCCGCACTGGAGCTCGGATACTTCGTTGCTAACTGCGTCCAGCGCTTCGTGGTGTGAAGCGCCCGGTCAGCCGCTCTTTCGATGTCGCTTGAATGATGCATGCCCGCCCTCTCCTAGTACGTGATCCACGATACTCGCACTAGGGGAGGACACGCTGGGATTACTCTCCCGCAATCTCGTAGAGTGCGATTGCTGTCGCCACCGAAGCGTTGAGTGATTCGACATTGGAAGTCATTGGAATCGAAACAATCAGATCACACGTGTCGCGAACCAACCTCGATAGGCCGCTACCTTCGGCGCCGGTGACGAGGACGATAGGACTGTCGCCCAGATCCATGTTCCGCACCGTGGTGTCCGCATTGCCATCGAGGCCAACAATGAAAAAGCCGGCCTCTTTGCACTTGCGTAGCGCCTGCACCAGATTCGTGACGCGGGCTGCTGGTACCCGGGCTGCCGCACCTGCCGACACCTTCCATGCGGTGACCCCAACGCCAGCGCTACGACGCTCAGGCAGGATCAATCCATCCGCTCCGAATGCGGCACCCGACCGTAAGATCGCGCCGACATTGTGAGGGTCAGTGATGTGGTCGAGGGCGACCAGCAGGCCCGGCTTGTACTGTTGCAGGGAGTCGATGATCAGGTCCTCAAGATCCGAGTACTCGTACTCCGCAACCTCAACTGCGATGCCCTGGTGTGCGGCGCCATCACTGACACGGTCGAGGTCCCTCTTTGTGACCTCAATAAACGGCGCACCCGTCTCAGCAAGAAGCTCAAAGACCTCACGCATCTTGCCCTGGCTGGGATCCGATGCAAGGTAGATCCGTGAAACCTTGTTACCCGCCTTTACGACCTCAACAACCGGGTTGCGCCCCGTCACCAGTTCGTATCCGGGACGCACCTTCACCGCGCTGGCCGTCATCGACTTGGCTCGCGCCGCCTCACGCTCAGCCTGGCGTTCCTTGGCTACCTTCTGCTTGTAGGCGGGATGCCACGTGCGGTCCTCAGCCTTAGGGGTGGGACCGCGGCCTTCGAGGGCGCGGCGATGCTTCCCACCCGACCCCATCTTGGGTGGCTGGTTCTTCTTCGCTACGGCTCCACGCCGAGACTGATTACCCTTAGCCATTCGCGCCTCCTCAGCATCTCATCTTGCAGTGACCTGCCACTGCACGCCCTGCGGGCCATCTTCGACCTGGATCCCGGCCGCGGCCAATCTGTCGCGCAACTGATCGGCCCGTGCCCAGTTCTTCTCTTTACGGGCGAGGGCGCGCTCCGCAAGTACTTCGTTAATCATGACGTCGAGGGCACCCTGAAGCGTATCGCCACCAGTCATGCGCCACTGCGGTGAGCCAGGGTCAACGCCGAGGACGTCAAGCATTGACCGTACCACCTTGAGTTCGGCCTGGATTCCCTCACGGTCCCCTTCGACTAGGGCACGCCGCCCCCGTTTGACGTGCTCGTAGACAACAGCCAGGCCAGCCGCGACATTGAGGTCATCGTTGAGTGCGTCGGTAAACTCTGCAGGCAGTTCATCGGGAGTCATGAACACAACTTCGGGCTCCCCAACCTGCGCGGTCGCGTCCTCGACAAACCCAGTGAGTTTGTCCCAAGACTTGCCCGCCAACTCCAAGGTTGTCTCCGACCACTCAATCATGGAGCGGTGATGCACTGATGAGAGAGCAAAGCGGATCACCGCGGCGGGTGCCTGGCTCAGAAGTGAGGCAAGGTCCAGCGTGTTGCCAACCGACTTGGCCATCTTTTCGCCCGCGATTGTCACCCAGGCATTGTGAACCCACAGCTTCGCGAAATCGTATCCCGCGGCATGTGACTGGGCCTGCTCATTCTCATGGTGGGGGAACCGCAAATCGATGCCGCCGCCGTGAATATCGAAGGCTTCCCCCAGGTAGCGGTGCGCCATTGCGGAGCATTCCAGATGCCAACCGGGCCGCCCTCGTCCCCAAGGTGAATCCCACGAGGCCGTCTCCGGTTCCCCCTCCTTGGTCGACTTCCACAGCGCGAAGTCGCGCGGGTCGCGCTTGCCCGCACTGATTGCCTCCGTCTCGTCCTCGCCCTCAGTCGTCCGCATCTGGTTGAGGGACTGGTGGGTGAGGGAGCCGTAGTCCGCCTGCGAATGGACATCAAAGTAGACGTTTCCGCACTGGTCCGCGTAGGCGTGCCCGCGCTCAATGAGACGCTCCACCAGTGCAATCTGATCGGTAATGTGGCCTGTGGCGCGCGGCTCAATGGTTGGTTCAATCAGACCCAGGGTTGCGTACGCCTTCTGAAACTCGCGTTCAAACCGTTGAGCTAGCGCCCACCACTGCTCCCCCGACTCTGCCGATTTCGCGAGGATCTTGTCATCAATATCGGTGACGTTGCGAACATAGGTGATGTCGAGACCGTAGCGGCGCAGCCACCGAATCAGCACGTCAAAACTGGTTGCAGCACGAAGGTGGCCGATGTGGGGCATCCCCTGCACCGTCGGGCCACACAGGTAGATACCGACCTTGCCATCCCGGATTGGCACCAGGTTTTGGAGCGAGGAAGTTTTCGTATCGTAAAGACGCAGATCCATGGGGTCTATCGTACTTGGCCCGGTATCCTCTAGTGCATGACGACAGATATCCGTGTTGGCCAGGGCATTGATGTGCATGCGTTCGAGGACGACGCGGACCGCGTCCTGCACCTAGCCTGCTTGGAGTGGCCCGGCGAAGTACCCCTCGAGGGGCATTCTGACGCTGATGTGGCCGCCCACGCCATCTGCGATGCACTGCTTTCTGCAGCCGGCCTCGGCGAACTTGGGACCGTGTTTGGCACTGCGGATCCACGCTGGAAAGGTGCTTCAGGTGCGGCGCTCCTCCGGGAGACGCTGCGGCTACTCACTGAAGCCGGGTGGCGCATCGGTAATGTCTCGGTGCAGGTGATTGGCGAGCGACCCCGCATGTCACCGCGGCGCGAAGAAGGTGCGGCTGCCCTGTCGTGCGCCCTCGGTGGAGCCCCCGTGTCACTGGGGGCGACCACCACCGACAAACTTGGGTTCCTCGGCCGCAAAGAAGGGTTGGCGGCCATCGCCACCGCCCTCGTCCTTCGCGACTAGGAAGCGGATTCGCCGATTAGTTCCTTCTGCGACTTCACGGGAATCATCAGGACTAGGCCGAGGGCGATCACCACAACAATCCCCAGGATGCCCCAGTGAGTGGCGTCCACGCCATCTCCGAGGATCCGCGTACCAAGCGCGATCGCAAGTCCGTACATCATCGGCGCTAGGAACGACACCGCACGTCCTGTAGTTGCGTACAGCCCAAACACTTCGCCCTCGCGCCCCTTGGGAATGACGTTAGCGAGGAAGGTTCGTGATGCTGACTGAACCGGACCGACAAAAATCGTTAGTGCGAGGCCGAGCACCCAGAATGTGGCAGCCCCGTACCTATAGAGGAAGAAGACGCCGAGGCCGGCAACAATCATCAGGCACAGCGAAATCATGATGATGCGGCGCGAGCCCCACCTGTCATCGAGTGGGCCAAACGCCATGGTTGCGATACCCGCAACCACGTTGGCTGCGACGGCGAAAATGATGACTTCACCAGCGCTGAACCCGAATACTGAGCCAGCGATGACACCACCGAAGGTGAAGACCCCGGCCAAACCGTCACGGAACACTGCTGAAGCAATGAGGAACTTCAGGGTGTTGCGTGACTCGCGCCACAGTGACGCAACCGTGGCGAACAGCTTCCTGTAGGAATCAACGATTGACTCGTGGGGAATGTCATTGCGAACCACGCGCTTCTTTGGTGGATTGAGCAAGACTGGGAGCGCAAACAGCCCGAACCAAGCTGCGGCGATCAGCATCGACACTCTGACGTCCAACCCGTTCTCACCTGTAACGCCGAACAGGCCCACCTCCGGGTTGATGAAGCCGAAGTAGAGGAAGAGGAGGAGGACGATGCCGCCAATGTAGCCCGCTCCCCACCCGAAGCCGGAGATGGCTCCGCGGTTCTTAGGAGTAGAGATGTCGTTGAGCATGGCGTTGTAGTTGACTGAGCCGAACTCAAAGAAGACATTGCCCGCCCCAAGCAGGCCGATGCCGAGCCACAGGGCTCCGATCGGTCCCAGCGGGGAGTCCGGCGCAACGAAGAACATCAGGGCCAAGCAAACGAAGACAAGGAATGAGAATGCACCAAGCATCCGCACACCCTTGCCCGCACGGTCCGCCCTCTGACCTGTGATTGGTGCGAGGAGTGCGATGAGGATACCCGCTGCAACCATGCCCCACGACAGGTACTGATTGGCGGTGGTCTTATCTGTAAACATGCCGTCGGAAGTCAGGTAGACGGTGAAAACGAAAGAGGTGGCAACCGCGTTGAAAGCCGCCGAACCCCAATCCCACGATGCCCATGAAACGATCTTGGAGCGCGACGCTGGCGGTTCCTCTTCGATGGCTGACTCAATGTCCTCAAGTCTGGGAGGCCCCGAAAGCGCATTCTTTGCCAAGATGCTTCCGTCTAGACCGTGTTTGTCCCCGCTGGGGGATGGGGTGCTTGTCATTAGGCCTCGCTAATCGAATCCTCTGTGGACATCCTTACGAAGACTAACAAAGGTCAAGCCGGGTCGCTCACCTGAGCCAGGGCGGTGGTCAGGTTCGTCAAATCCTCAGGTGTGGTCACCTTGAATGCCAGCGGCGAGCCTGGAATGACTGCTACACCCTCGAAAAGGCTCGCATCGTCGGTGGCGGACGTCTCCTCGGTCGACCCCCTGTCGGCCGCTGCAGCATGCGCATCCCACAGGGGCCCCAACAAGAATGCCTGCGGGGTTTGAGCAACACGCAAGAACCGGCGATCAGGTGTCGCAACGACTGTTTCAACCCCGTGCTCGTCGACGGCTACCTGCTTGATGGTGTCAGTGACGGCTAGGCCCGGAATCACAGCCAGCGCACCCTCCACGACTGCTTCAACCAAACGATCCATCAGGTCGGTTGGGGCGAGGGCGCGGGCGGCATCATGAATCAGGACTACGTCTGCGGGTTCTCCGCCCTCGGACACCACCTTGTCGAGACCGGCCTTCACCGAGGCCTGCCGGCTTGCCCCACCCGCAACAAAATGGAGCCCTACCTGGCGGGGCACACCCATCCGTGGAAGCTCTTTGTCCACAACATTCGCGAACATGTCTTCGCTGCCCGCCGGGCAAGTCACGACCACTCCGGAAAGATCGGCAAGGTCCAGGGTTCGTTCGAGGGCGAGCCCCAGCAACGTCCTACCAGAAACCTCAACCAGTGCCTTTGGCACATTCGCGCCAAGTCGCGTGCCAGATCCGGCCGCCGTGATCACCACCCACGTTGACAACAGGACTACTTCTTCTTGGAGGATTCCTCTAGGGCAGCGACCGCATCCATGCCCTCTACCAGCACTTCGTCAAGTAAAACGCCTGCTTCGTCCTCGTCAATGCTGCGAGCCAAGGCCAGTTCCGAGGTAAGGATCTGGCGGGCCTTCATCAGCATGCGCTTCTCACCCGCGGATAGGCCCTTGTTGGCATCACGACGGGAGAGGTCACGAACCACCTCAGAAACCCGGACGATGTCGCCATTGGAGATCTTCTCTTGGTTCGCCTTGAAACGGCGCGACCAGTTCGAAGGTTCCTCTACTTCAGCCTGGCGCAGAACATCCAGTACTTCAGCAACGCCGATGTCATCGACAACATCACGCACGCCCACGGATTCGACGTTGGCGGCGGGAACCTGGATGACCAAATCACCCTGGTTCACCTTGAGCACCAGATACTCAGTGTCAACGCCCTTGATCTTGCGGTTGACGATCTCTTCTATCGTTGCTGCACCGTGGTGGGGGTAAACAACGGTTTCGCCGACTTTGAAAGTCATTCAATGTGCTCCTGCTAGAAAGTTCTTCAGGGCCGCCCATACAGCCCGAAGGTCCCATTCTACCAGAGCCCACAACGCACGGTTCTTTGCGGGTATTGGACCGGACGGGGCGTCCTCGTACTAAATTGGAGTTGTTGGATCGCGTCTTGTCGAACCGGAAGAAAAGGAAGAGCGTCGAAATGACCTACACACTTGTGCTCATGCGCCACGGCGAAAGCGAGTGGAACAAGAAGAACCTATTTACAGGCTGGGTTGATGTCCCACTGTCAGAGAAGGGCGTTGAAGAAGCCAAAGCTGGCGGTGTCATGCTCAAGGAAGCGGGTGTACTGCCCGACCTGCTGTTCACCTCCATGCAGAAACGCGCTATCAAGACCGCAAACCTGGCCCTTGATACCGCGGATCGCTCCTGGATCCCGGTTCAGCGCAGCTGGCGGCTCAACGAGCGTCACTACGGAGCTCTGCAGGGCCTCGACAAAGCCGCCACCCGCGACAAGTACGGTGATGAGCAGTTCATGCTGTGGCGTCGTTCCTACGACACCCCACCCCCAGCCATCGACCCCGGCTCGGAATTCGCGCAGGACGGGGATCCCCGCTACGCCGGCGATCCGATTCCGCACACCGAATGCCTCAAGGACGTCCTCGAGCGCATGTTGCCCTACTGGGATAGCAACATCGTTCCTGCACTGCAGACCGGTAAGACCGTTCTGATTGCGGCGCACGGCAACTCGTTGCGCTCGATCGTCAAGTACCTCGACGACATCTCGGATGCGGACATTGCGGGCGTCAACATTCCCACCGGAATTCCGCTGGTGTATGAGCTGGATGAAGAGACGTTGAAGCCGATCAAGAAGGGCGGGACCTACCTGGATCCCGACGCTCAGGCCAAGATTGACGCAGTGGCGAACCAGGGCAAGTAGCCAAGCAGTAAGGGGCGGCGGTCGAGAAATCGGTCGTCGCCCCTTTTTGCCATCTACTACTCTGCCTCTTCCCCTCCGAGGCCGTCTGAGAGGCGGTTCAGGGTCGTCATATCCTCACCGGTTAGCTGTATTGTGACGCCCTCCATGAGCGGGCCGACCTGCTGTGCGTTACGCGCCGAAGCAACCGGGGCGGTAACCGTCGGGTTCTCCAAGAGCCATGCAATGGCAACCGCCGCAGGGTCAACATTGTGGTCGGCCGCTATATCCCGCACTGCCTCCACGACCTCGAACGCCCGCTCATTCGCGTGGCGGCCAACAGTGGCGGCCCGATCGCCCTCGATCGCATGACCCGCACGATACTTGCCGGTCAGCAATCCACCCGCAAGCGACCAGTAGGTCATGACCCCCAGAGCAAACTCTTCAACAACCGGCTGCCACGTTGACTCATAAGGCACGCGACGCACAAGGTTGTAGGGGGGTTGTATTGCAACAGGACGTGGTACGCCCTGTTCGTCGGCGGCTTCGATCCACTGACGAATCTGCTCTGGGGTCATGTTCGACAGGCCCACTTCGCGGATGCGTCCGGTTTGCTGCTCTCTCGCGAACGCCGCGACCGACTCGGCAATTGGGGTCTCTTCGTCGAAGCGGTGCGCATAGTAGAGGTCGACATAGTCAGTTCCCAGGTTGCGCAGTGAACCGGTGAGAGCGTCCCGCACGCGAGTCGCAGAGAGCTCTCCGGCGGGATTCATGAACCCCACCTTGGTCGCAACGACCAGTTCCTCACGATTGCGGCCGGCCATCCATGCGCCAATCATCGTCTCAGACTCGCCACCAACGTTGCCTTCCTTGTGGCGGCCGTACACGTCTGCCGTATCGATGAAGTTGCCCCCGTTGCCGACGTATTCATCGAGCACGCCCCTAGCGGCATCCAGTTCCGCCGTCCACCCAAATGAGTTCGTCCCCAGGCACAGCGGATAGACATCTAGGGAGGAGGTCCCGATTGTGGTCATAATTTCCCCCATTTCCAGTTGGCTTCGCCCCCCCATTGTGTCAGGCCTGGGATAGCTCCCGACCCGGGCCGTCGACTGTGGGACAATCACCTCCATGGATGGTGCGCCAGTTCTTGACTCTGTGACCGAGGGCGAGTCTGCGGCTCTTCCCCCCGAAACGCTCGAGGCTCTTCGCCAGGTTATTGAGGTCGATGACACCTTGCGGCGTCGCGTGGAGTACTCTTCCGACGCCTCCAATTACCGAGTGCAACCGGCCGCGGTGGCTTTTCCCCGCAATGCGTCCGAGGTCGAGGACGTCCTCGCCATTGCGCGCAAAGCCGGAATCCCCGTGACCTCTCGCGGGGCAGGCACCTCGGTGGCCGGTAACGCCATCGGGCCCGGTCTTGTTATCGATTTTTCCCGCCACATGAACAAGATCCTCGACATCAACCCCGAGGCATGCACCGCGCGGGTCCAGCCGGGCGTAATCATGTCCGACCTTCAGGTGGCCTGCGCCCCGTTTGGTCTTTGGTTCGGGCCCGACCCCTCCACCAAGAACCGCGCCACACTGGGCGGCATGATCGGCAACAACGCTTGTGGTCCTCACGCCCTGACGTACGGACGCACCTCCGATAACACGGTCAGCCTCGACGTTATTGACGGGCGCGGACGTCGTTTCATAGCTGGGCGTGGCCTAGACCAGGTGCCGGGCCTTACCGATCTCGTCTCCACGCACCTGTCTCTACTGCGCACTGAACTTGGACGTTTCACACGTCAGGAGTCGGGCTACTCCCTGGAGCATCTTCTTCCCGAGAAGGGTAGCGATCTAGCAAAGGCCCTGGTGGGAAGCGAGGGAACTTGTGTAACGGTTGTTGAGGCCACCGTGACCCTCAAGCCACTTCCCACCCGTCCCGTCCTCGTCGTCCTCGGCTACCCCACGATGGTGGCGGCGGCCAGTGACGTTGTGAACCTGCTTCCAGTGGAGCCACTGGCGTTGGAGGGCATGGATTCGCGTCTGGTCGACGTGGTGCGCCGCGCAGTCGGCACCGTACCGGAGTTGCCCGGCGGTGACGGATGGTTGTTCTGCGAGGTTGGCGAGGACGAGGGCGATCCACGGTCAGCGGTCGAGCGGGCCGCCGACCTGGTAGCGGCATCCGCCTGCGTTGACCACCGCGTCGTTGAGGACGCTTCTGAAGCCGCATCGCTGTGGCGTATTCGTGCGGACGGCGTGGGGCTGGCGGGACGCACACCGGCGGGAAATCAGGCTTGGCCCGGCTGGGAAGACGCCGCGGTTCCACCCGCCAATCTGGGCCCGTACCTAACCGATTTTGAAGCGCTCATGGCAAAGTACGGGATCGAGGGGCTCCCCTACGGGCATTTCGGCGACGGATGTGTGCATGTGCGGATGGATGTGCCACTCAGCGAAGAAGGTGACATCCCGGTCTTCAAGGCCTTTATGGAAGAAGCGGCGGCGCTTGTGGGCCGGTACGGGGGATCAATCTCCGGGGAACACGGTGACGGGCGCGCCCGCGGCGCACTGCTACCGCACATGTACTCCTCGGAAGCCATTGAGCTGTTTGAGCAGTTCAAGGGGCTGTTTGACCCTGATAATCTACTGAACCCCGGCGTGTTGGTTGACCCCGCTCCGATCACCTCGGCCCTGCGCAGGCCACACGCCAAACCGATTCCGGGCCGGGGGTTTTCGTTCCGCGAGGACGGGGGCGACTTCACGGCGGCCGTACACCGTTGTGTCGGCGTTGGTAAGTGTCGGGCGAACAATTTCGCGACCGGTAGTTTCATGTGTCCGTCCTACCAGGCCACTAAGGATGAGAAGGACGTAACCCGAGGGCGAGCAAGAGTCCTGCAAGATCTGACGCGCGGGGCTCTGGACTGGGACTCTGCTGCCGTAGAGGATTCGCTGGACCTGTGCCTCTCCTGCAAAGCTTGCGGACGGGATTGTCCCGCCGGTGTCGATATGTCGATGTACAAATCCGAGGCAACGTACCGCAAGTACAAGGGGCGGTTGCGCCCTATGAACCACTACGTCCTCGGGTGGCTGCCCAGATGGGCACGACTTGTTACGATGGTTCCCGTGGTGGCCACACTGGCCAACACCGCCCTCAAGATCACGCCACTACGCAAAGCCGTCTTTGCGGTGGCTGGCCTGGACACGCGTCGACAGATGACCGCCTTCACAAATCGGCGCTTCTCCAGATGGTTCAAGAAGAACGAGCCTTCACGACGGGCGCCAGGATCGCCCGCACCCGTAAAGAATGTCATCCTCTGGGCAGATTCTTTCAGTGAGTACCTGGACCCAACTGCGGCGGAGGCGATGGTAGAGGTCTTGCAGGGTGCGGGATACACCGTACGCATCCCTTCGTCGCAGGCATGCTGTGGGCTGACGTGGATCTCTACCGGGCAGTTGGATGGAGCGAAGCGTCATCTTCGACGCCTCTTGGACATATTGGGGCCAGCCGCTGAGGCGGGAGTTCCCATCATCGGTGTTGAGCCTTCATGCACTGCTGTCCTCAGGTCGGACCTTGAAGAGCTTCTGCCCGACGACCCCAGAAGCGCGGCGGTCTCGTCAATGACTATGACGTTGGCAGAGTTGCTGGGCGACCCGGACCTGGGCCCCGAGCCTTCTTGGTTCGAAGAGTGCTCATTAGAGGGAGCAAAGATTGTCGCTCAGCCCCATTGTCACCAACACGCAGTGATGGGGTACGAAAGGGACCTGACCTTGTTGCGCAGGTTGGGTGCCGAGGTAACTCCGGTTTCCGGGTGCTGCGGCCTTGCAGGCAACTTTGGTATGGAGAAGGGGCACTACGATGTGTCTGTAGCGGTGGCGAACAACGAACTCCTGCCGACACTGGCACAGGCGGCTCCGGGCAGCATCTACCTCGCGGACGGATACTCTTGTCGCACGCAGGTTCAACAACTGGCGGATGTCGAGGGCATGGCGCTGCCAAGTTTGCTGTTGAAAGCGCATATTTCTTGAGGAAAACACCGTGATATTCGCCTTACCGGCCGCGCGTCCCATCCGAGAGCATTCGGCTCGACTGAGGTAGAAGGTGCACCCTTAGGAAGAGGCATTCTCGAGCCGCACGAGCGACGCATTTGCAGATTTGTCTGACAAACTAGGAAAACACGCGGTTTGTGGATTTTTCACACCGAGAAGGCAGAACTTCTGTGCAGCGTCGATCGCGCAAATTTGCACGGATTCTTAACTCGTTGCACAAATGTGCAGTTTCTTGACGTGGATCGTGAGAACTCTTGTTGGAGAGTTCTACCTTTCGTGCAAGCACCTGTGCGGTATTGTTGCGGCCGTGTGGTTGACGTTGGCCGCGCAAAAATGCTGACTGCCTGGTGAAAGCTAGTAGACAGTACTAGCGAGGGGGATCTCCTTAAAATGAAATTCATGCAAAGACTGGGCAAGTCGATGATGCTCCCAGTCTCCGTTCTGCCGATTGCGGCAATCCTCATGGGTATTTCCTACTGGATTGCGACAGCGGTAGGTGGCGACAACATTGCCGGGGTTTTCCTCGGCGCTGCGGGTGGCGCACTTCTTGACAACATGCCGATTCTGTTCGCAATCGGTATTTCTATTGGTATGGCCAGCAAGTCCGACGGTACTTCCGCACTTGCCGGTTTAGTTTCGTGGCTGACCATCACCACACTTCTGGCACCGGGCGCGGTTGCAGGGTACCTAGGCATTGAAGTTGATGCCGTTAACCCCGCATTCGGCAAGGTCCAGAACGTCTTCGTCGGTATCATTGCCGGCCTTATTGGCGCCTGGTGCTATGACCGGTTCAAGGGCACGAAGCTGCCTGACGCTCTGTCATTCTTCTCCGGCCGTCGCTCCGTATCGATCATGGCTGCAGCCATTTCCATCGTTGTAGCGATCGTTCTGTTCTTCGTTTGGCCGTTCGTTTACGGCGGACTCGTGACCTTCGGCGAAGCAATCGTCGGCCTCGGCCCACTTGGCGCCGGCATCTACGGCTTCTTCAACCGTCTGCTGATTCCGCTGGGCCTACACCACGCACTGAACTCCGTGTTCTGGTTCGACGTTGCAGGTATCAACGACCTCAACAACTTCCTTTCCGGTACCGGTGTACTTGGTGAGACTGGCGTATTCATGGCAGGCTTCTTCCCGATCATGATGTTCGGCCTCCCGGGTGCAGCGCTCGCGATGTACGTGACCGCTAAGCCCAGCCGCAAGCAGGCCGCTTACGGTATCCTGCTGGCCGCTTCGGTTTCGGCATTCTTCGTTGGTGTCACCGAACCTCTTGAGTTCTCCTTCATGTTCGTCGCTCCGGCCCTGTACGTCATCCACGCTCTGTTCACCGGCATTTCGCTGGCGATCACCGCGATGCTTCCTGTACGTATGGGCTTCGGGTTCTCCGCGGGCTTCATTGACCTGGTCCTCAACTGGACGAACCCAATGGCTCTGAACCCATGGGCTCTCCCACTGATGGGCCTCGGCTGGTTCGCGATCTATTTCCTGGTCTTCCGCTTCGCGATCACTCGCTGGAACATGAAGACCCCTGGTCGTGAAGATGATGATGTTGAAGAGTTCACCTCAGGTGCAGCATCCGCCCCTAACACGGATGAGGGCTACCTTATGACGGGTCACCGTTTCATCCAGGCACTTGGTGGCAAGGAGAACATCTCTGAGTTGGATAACTGTGCAACCCGCTTGCGTATGGAAATCGTTGATCCTTCTCAGGTGAACGAGGCCGCTCTGAAGCAGGCTGGCGCCTCTGGTGTCATCAAGGCTGGCGCACACAGCGTTCAGGTCATCTATGGCCTCAACGTCCAGTTCGTCAAGGACGCGATGGAGACCATCATCGATTCCAACCTTGAGGTTCCTGACAACCTGGCGCAGACACAGGCTGCAGCTGCTGACGGTCGCCTAGTCGATGGCGATCTCATGGTTGCTGCTCCCGCTGCTGTCACGCTGAAGCTTCGTCAGCCGGTTCCCGGAACTGTCGTTGCCCTCGACACTGTCCCAGACAAGACCTTCGCTGAAGGAATGCTGGGTGCAGGCGTAGCGATCGAACCTTCGGTGGGTACCGTAGTTGCTCCCGCCGACGGCACAGTAGCGATGGTCTTCAAGACCGGTCATGCTGTGGCACTGGTTCTTGATGGTGGCGAAGAGCTGCTGATTCACGTCGGCCTCGACACCGTTGAGATGAAGGGTGAAGGGTTCCAGATCCTCACGCAGAAGGGCGCCCGCGTCACCGCAGGCACCCCGCTCTTGAAGTTCGACATTGCCAAGATCAAGGCTGCCGGTCACCCGACCGTCACCCCGGTCGTTGTCACGAACAACAAGAATGCTGTCATCGAGTTCATCTAGGCCGTAAGTTTGCGGGCTTAGGGTGTGGGGCCAACCGGCCCCACACCGAACAGCACAGAGAAGGCCCCCGGATCTCAACCGATCCGGGGGCCTTCTCTGTCTTATCTCAGGCGTCTAGGTCCTGAGCAACAAGGTTCGCGATCTCTTCCACCGCTGCCTCATTGTCGGATTCAACAGTGACTTCCGCGCCGTGCTCTGCACCAAGAGTCATAATCATCATTGAGGATGAAGCATCAACGGGATCTTCACCATCTACGCTCAAAAGAACTTCATCGTCATACTTGCCGGCAGCTTCAGCTACAAGGGCAGCAGGACGGGCGTGGAGCCCAACCTTGGAACCGACGATAACAACGCGCTTGGCCATTAGTTTCTCCTTCAGAAGTGTTCAAAATAACGGTGCTTCCACACCTCGATGTACCCCGACTTACCGGGGAGCCGCTCTGCTATTCTAGCCATGTTCTTGCTCACAGGGTTCGACGATGAACTAAGTTTGGTTATAAACACCCGCATGCATTGCTAAGCGGTAAGACAGAGGGGGCACAGTGGCCACTACAAAAACTGACGATGAGAAGACTGTCCTGCACGGGACGCCTGTGGTGGATGGCATAGCCTACGCGCCAGCGGCCTGGACCCGACGTCCTCCCCTGCCACCGGCAACAGCACCTGAGCTGCCAGAGGATCAGAGGGAAGCTGCGATATCTGACTTCGAGACGGCATCCAAGGCCGTGGCTGAAGGTCTCAAAGCCAGGGCTGCAAGCGCCTCCGGAAGCGCCAAGGAAGTGCTCGACATGACGGCCGGACTTGCCACTGACCGCGGCTACCTGCGCATGGTGAAGAAGGGAATCAACGCCGGCACCCCACCCGTTCAGGCAACCATGGCTGCCACGGCTACATTCGTCGAGATGTTCGAGAAGGCCGGGCCCCTCATGGCGGAACGCACGACCGATCTTCGTGACGTTCGTGACCGAATTGTCGCGCGCCTGCAAGGACTTCCCGAGCCTGGCATTCCCCGACTTCCCTACCCGGTAGTCGTCATGGGGGATGACCTCTCCCCTGCCGATACCGCCGGAATGGATCCGAAAGACTACGTGGCGATTGTGACGGAGGGCGGTGGCCCCACATCGCACACCTCCATCATTGCCCGCCAGCTGGGCATTCCCTGTATCGTCGCCGCCCGCCACTTGGCTGAGGTGCCCGATGGGGCAGACGTCCTTGTCGACGCTACAGCAGGCACCGTCACCCTTGGGGCAGACGCTGACGAGGCTCGCAAACTCGTTGCAGAAGACCAAGTCCGTTTGGAGCGCATTCGTGCTTGGCGCGGCCCCGCAAGAACCAAGGACGGGATGCCCGTTCAATTGCTGGCAAATGTCCAAGACGGTGCCACCGCCCTCAAGGCTTCAGCAAGCGAAGCAGAGGGCATCGGCCTCTTCCGTACCGAGCTGCTGTTCCTCGACACGCCAAAAGAACCGACTGTTGAAGAGCAGAAGAAAGACTACCTTGCCGTCTTCCAGGCTTTCCCCGAGGGGAAGGTAGTTGTGCGCACCCTCGATGCAGGCTCCGACAAGCCCGTCCCATTCGCCACGCTAACGGAAGAGTTCAACCCCGCCCTCGGGGTCCGTGGCATCCGCGTCACGGGTCAAGACCCAGAGCTGATGCTCCATCAGCTGGACGCAATTGCCGAGGCGGCAAAGGAGTCTCCGGGCACAGCTGCTTGGGTCATGGCTCCGATGATCTCCACCATCCCCGAAGCAGAATGGTTTGCGGCACTATGCCGTGAGCGCGGCCTGAAGCCGGGCATCATGATTGAGGTTCCCGCCGCGGTCATCCTCATCACCAAGTTCCTCAGCATCGTAGATTTTGTTTCTATTGGAACAAACGACCTCACCCAATACACAATGGCTGCGGACCGTATGTCCCCCCACCTTGCCGAGTACACGGACCCATGGCAGCCAGCGGTACTGGAACTGATTGCTTGGACAGCCGCAGCTGGTCAGGAGCAGTCAAAGCCAGCAGGTGTTTGTGGTGAAGCAGCTGCGGACCCAACGCTTGCTTGCGTCCTCATCGGTATGGGCATCACTTCTCTGTCGATGGCCACCAACGCGATCTCCTCGGTTGGCGCGACCCTAGCCCACGTCACCATGGCTCAGTGCCGTGAAGCCGCGCAGGCTGTGCGTGGTGCACGGGACTCAAGAGAAGCGCGCTCTCTTGCCAGGTCGGCGCTGGGAATGGCGTAGACAGTCAGCTGCCTCCCTCTGGAAGTACCGATCGAACTCGGCGCAACCAGGCGGAGGCAGTTTGCTATCTGCCGCACTTCTCCTTCAGCCACCCGCGAGCGGAGTCCGTGTCTCCGTCGAGGACGGGAGCCATCTCCTCCTCGTTCTGCCTGGCAACAGGCAGTCCCTGGACTGCCTGTAGCTCTGAGAACCCTTCGATGTGCCCGCGAGCTGTAGCGGCGCCCGCGGCGTCGTCAGCGGTCTCAGCATCAATGTACGCCTCCGCCCAATCACAGCGCCACAACAGTGCCTCCAGAACCGAAATGTCACCACGGCGGTAGACCGCGTACGTCATCACACCGTCCTCGGCCTCTGGGTCAACATAGTTTTCCGGGATCTCGATCGTGATGGACGTCTTGTCACCGCTGATGAACTTCGACCCCTTCACCTGCGGCAGGAGATCAGGAACCTCCGGGGTTCCTGCCCCCTCCGGGAACGGTTGGCCAAGATTACCGAGGTCATCCATGAACCATTCTGTGACTTCCGCTGGGACAGGTCCCTCCGGTGTCGCAAGTCCCACCTCGCTGGCAGTGGTGGAAGAAGCGTCCTTGTCTCCGAAGATCTGCCCGAACATGGCCCAGGTTCCAGACGCGAGTGCGATGATTAGGCCCGCTGCAACGACGATCAAGACACTGCGCTTCGTCTCGGGAGAGAACTTGAATGCCATGGGGATCCTTCAATCTGTTGCAAACCCGGGAAGCAAATTCACTTCACCTGCGGCAATGATAGCTGCTGTGTGAGTCCCTCTTTCCCTAATGTGACACGGCGTGCAGAGAGAACTACGCCGCCTTGTCTGAAGCAGTGATTCGCTTGCCCACCAACACCATCAGCATGACGAGGGCGATGGAAAGCAGGATGTGCCCCAGGCCGGCGATGCCTGACAGGGCGGCACCGAGGTCGCCACCCTGAACGGTTGAGATGCCACGTGTCATCATGGCACCCCAAGTCACCATTACACCCAGGTTGTAGATCCAGAAGAACCACACAAACAGCTTCGAGGTCAATCCAAGGGTTCGGTCAAGCAGCAGGACAATCAGCATCATGATGAAGCCCAGCACCAGCATGTGGGTGTGGGTGGTGCCGAGTTGTGTGGAGGAGAAGCTCTCAAACTCCCCACCCCTCGTGAACTCGCGGGTAAACAGACCTGACAGTAGGCCTAGCGCCAGGTAAACCGAGGCGGCCCAGAAAGATAGTCGTGTCGCTGTTGCTCGCATTTGTTTCTCCTTTTTACTCAGTGCATAACTTCTACTCAGATCGTCTCGCGATCCTCTGCGTGGCACATCAACCGAAAGGTTGAACTCACTCCTCCAGAATGCCTTCGGTGCGTGCCCGAGCAACCGCAGCCGTCCTCGACCGCACACCTAATTTGTCGAATGTGCGGTTCAAGTGTGTCTTCACCGTGGCCTCAGAAACAAAGAGGGCCTCGGCAATCTCTGCGTTTGTTTGACCGAGGGCGACTTGGCGCAGCACGTCGAGTTCCCTGGAGGTCAAGGCAAGGGAACCCGCAGAATCATGGCTGTCCATCCGCCCTCGTACCCCTGTCCCAAGGAAACGATCACCATGGACACCAGCACGGATGGCAGTGAGCAGCTCATCTGTACTCGAGTCCTTGAGCACGTAGCCAACCGCCCCTGCTGCCAGAGCGCCCAGGACCTCCGGGTCCGAACCGTATGTGGTGACGATCAGCACCGGCGGTCCGTCGTTCTGGCGTATCGCCCGGACGCCGTCCGTCCCGTCCATGACCTTTGATTCGTGCGTGGCTCTCCCAAACCGCAGGTCCATGAGGACGAGGTCGACTTCGTGTGCTTGAACCCAGGGAATGACGTCCTCGGGGCGCTCGAACTCGCGGACCACTTCAATGTCTCCCGAGGTCCCCAAGACTGCGCGCAGCCCCGCCCTCATCACAGGGTGATCGTCAACAATCACTACTTTCATTGGGAAACCTCATCCTTTGGGATCCGCGCTGTCACTGTGGTTCCTTCTCCTGAACTGGTAGCGATGAGGCGACCCCCGACCGCTTCGACCCGGGCAGTCATGGTCGGAATTCCAAGTCCGCGACCCACCTCTGCCGACTGTTCGTTGAGGAACCCGTGTCCGTCATCTGCCACCTCGAGCGTGATGACTTCGGGACTCTCTTCCAAGCGAATCACAACGTGGTTTGCTCCAGCGTGCTCCCGCACGTTCCACAGCGCTGATTGGGCGACACGCAGGAGGGCGGCTTCTTGCATGAGGGGAAGATCGAACCTGCCTGCGCCAATCTGTACGTCAACTTCGAGATCGTCGTCAATGGGTTGCTCCACCAAGGCGCGCAGTGCGAGAGGGAGCCGCGCAGAAGAGAGCTCCGCGGGTGTCAACGCAGTCGTGATGCGACGAGCCTCAGTGAGGTTCGCTTCGGTGGCCGCCAACGCCTGTGCCACCAGCGCGTCGCAGACGTTGGGATCCGGGGAACTCTGAGCAGCGCGAAGCAGCATGGCTGTTGCAGACAGCCCCTGTGACACCGTGTCGTGTAGTTCGCCGGCCAAGCGGTGACGTTCGCGAACGAGGACGCGATCTTCCTCAGCATGTGCAAGTTCAACACGCGTCTTCTGGAGTTCCTCAAGCGCCTGCTTGCGAGCGTGAGACTCCCTGGTAATCGTCATGATGCCCCACATGAAAACAATGGCGATTAGGCCACCGAGCATCGGCCCTAAGACTGGGCCGACGAAGGAGTCCCCGGGAGAGAGTCGAGACACGGACACGGCTGTCGTAAGGACCATGGTGCACACGGCAACCACCGCACCCCACGCGGCAACCAGCACCCCAACTTGGAGAAGGATGAGGGGAAACGCCAGCCACATTGCACTGTCGCTGACGATCAGTAGACCTACCCAGAGCAGAGTGAGGGCCAACACCCACGCGATGGCAGCCCGGTGGTCGCGGCGCTGCCCAACCGGAACGCCTGCGGATCCGTGCACATTGACCGCATAGACGGCGCCGCCCAGGTAGATGGTAAGAAAGATGGCCCCGAGTGTTGCCCCGATGATCACTTGGTTTACCGCAGCTGATCCAGCGACCGCAACGCCAACCAGTAGCACCATCAGGGCGGTGACGGCCCACCTTAGAGCCCTGGGAACGACAGTCATTCCGTTCCTCCCGCCTCGATGCTGGTCCTCCGGTTGCCGCCACGACGGCCCTTCCGCCGCGTGAGCCTTCATGCTACGCGACTGTGTCACTATGCCATCGCGGCAATGGCTCCCGTGAAGTATGGGACCAGCCAAATCGTCCAGACAACCAGGCTGAACTTGTGGAAACTCTTCTTTTCGGCAGGCCTGTTGCGGATCATCACCACAACAGCCCAGGCGAGATGAAGGCCCATTAGGACGAGGGCGACCACGCCGGACACAGCCATCAGTTGCGCCAGGATTGGGCTTCCCTCAAGGCCGCTTGGACCATCGCTCTTGGCGATAGCGGACATCAGAAGCGTGCCGCTGGTGTCAGCTGCGAAACCAA
Organism: Schaalia sp. JY-X169; assembly: GCF_014069575.1. Lineage (NCBI taxonomy): Bacteria > Bacillati > Actinomycetota > Actinomycetes > Actinomycetales > Actinomycetaceae > Schaalia > Schaalia sp. JY-X169. Next base: position 189,796 of record NZ_CP059675.1, on the reverse strand, counting down.
GCGCAAAGGCTCCAACCTGCCACCATTTCAGCTCCCCCTGGATCCGCTCGCTCCACACCCCAATGGTGTAGAAGACCAGGGCCACGGTGATGAGAACGATTGACAGGATGAACATGGAAGTCCTTTCGGTTTGCGTGGCGGTTCAAGGCCTGAGGCGTCTGCGTGAGGTTCTTGAGCCGCGAAGTTTGGCTCGCCCCCACGACTCAACTCTTGCAACCGCCTCCCGCTTGCACATCAACCGAAAGTTTGAATTGCGGATTGTGCGTGCCAGACACAATGCGTCTGGTTGGCAGGCCACAGGTTCGTAAAACACGTATGTTGGATCTAGGTTGATACCCCGCGGTCAAATGCTGACACCCTGCAGTCTGACAGGGAGCCGACTAGGCTCAGTAAGACCTGAAATCACACCGTTATGCAAGCCTATCCGGCTCGCTAAGTCCCGGTCACCATTCTTGGAGCCGCCTAAGGGAATCGAACCCTTGACCTTCTCATTACGAGTGAGACGCTCTACCGACTGAGCTAAGGCGGCGTTCCCGGGGCGGTGGCCCCGAGAGATCTCTGACGCCTTCGGCTTGTGGCTTCAGGCTTTGAGATCCGCGGATCAGTATATCTAAACCAGACCCCACGTCCGCACCACTAGGCCGTCTTGGGGCACAGTCCACAAAACCAGCTGGTCACCCACGAACCTAACCATTGATGAATGCCGCCTGTATCTGTTCCAACGTGCCATACGAAGCCTGCGCGCCGAACCCCATCGAGGCATACGAAGCGACTACCGAGGCGAACTCTGCAGCCGCCACGAGATCCCTCCCGGACGCTAGGGCCGCCATCAGCGCGCCCGTGAAGGAATCGCCGCATCCGGTGGTGTCCACCACCTCCACCTCAACCACTGGCACCAGCGTTGCCCCGCGATCCAAGACCACGGCTCCCCGAGGACCGACTGTTACGACTGCACTTCCCACACCAAGCGCCTTGAGACGTTCTTCTGCGAAGTACCAGTCCCCCGCAATATCGCCAATCATTGCTCTCATCTCGCCCTCGTTGATGACGAGGACGTCCGTATTCGCCAGAAGCTCCTGAGGAATCGAACTTGGCATCGGCGAAGGGTTGAAAACAACGACCGCCCCTGCCTCATGCGCCATCTGGGCGGCGGCGATGACCGTTTCAATGGGGATCTCCAGTGCCAGGCCGACTGCCTTCGCGCTAGTCAACGCATCGCGAGCCGCATCCAAGATCTCGTCATCAACCTGGTTATTCGCACCTTCGGTAACCACAATCATGTTCTCAGCGCGGGCGTCCACGGTGATTATCGCGCAGGATGTCGCCACCTTGACGCGGTGCAAGTTGCCGGTATCCACACCACAGGCATCCAGGGATGCCGCGAGGAAATCCCCGTTGTCATCCATGCCGACAGCGCCGACAAAAGCGGTGGGTGCACCAAGAAGCGCCGCAGCAGCAGCCTGATTGGCTGATTTCCCACCGGGAAGCGTCGTGAGTGGGCCACCGTGAATCGTCTGCCCCGGCTGCGGCATTGCAGCCACACGCACCGTCAAGTCCGCATTTGCAGAACCAACGACGACCACGGAACCATCCAGCGGCGTAACCGCTGCGATCTTAGAGGGTATATCTATCATGTTCTCCCTTTACGGACTAGTCGCAGACTGTCCCGTCCTTTGGCAACTCCCCGTTAAGCAGGAAGCGGTCAACTGCACCTATGACGCACGAGGACGCGCTAGCGCTGTAAGCAGTATGATTCCATCCCTCGACTGTCAGAAGCGTGGTGTTGGGGATTTCCTTGTGGAGGTTCTCCGCCATCACGAACGGTGTTGCCGGATCGTGGGTGGTGCCAATCAGCAGCATTTCCGGTGCGTCCTGTGCTTGGATCGACCGTCGTGGCGCGCGTGACTCTACGGGCCACTGGGAGATCCCAGCGGAAGCAAACCCATAGTCTGCGCCAAGGATGGGGTTAGCCGCCGCGATCTGCTGGGCTTCTGCCTCCCACTGCTCCGGGGTTCCGACAGGCTCATAGTCCAGCATATTGACGGCCAGGAAGGCATCCGACTGATTTGACATGAACACCCCGTCTTCACCACGGTCGTTGAAGTAGTCAGCTAGGAACAACAGCATTGACCCGTCACCCTCCAGTGCCTGGGCCATTGCCTGCGTGAGTAGCTGGTAGCTGTCCGTGGAATACAGTGTCCCAATGACGGCGGTGCTGGCCAGCCCTTCTGTGAGAGGGCGCTGCGGATCGGCAGTTGGAAGTGGTGACGCGGCAACGTCCTCGAAGAACTTCACCATGGTTTCTTTGCCTTCTTCAAGCGTGCTGCCGAGCGGGCAGTTCTTCCCTGTAACGCAGGTTTCGATCCAGTTGTAAAGAGACGCTTCCATGCCTGCTATCTGCGCTGCTGACACCTCATTGAGGTTCATTGCGGGGTCGAGGACGCCATCAAGGACGAACCTGCCAACATGGTCCGGGAATAGGTCCGCGTAGATTGCGCCAAGCAAGGTCCCGTATGAGAAGCCCAGGTAGTCCATGGTCTCAGCGCCCAGTACCGCCCGCGTCATATCGAAGTCCCGGGCTGCTGAGTCAGAGTCAACGAAGCCGAGAATCTCTCCGTTGCGTTCCAAACACTGGTTGCCAATCGTTGCGATTTCAGCGTCATTCCACGCGACCCGCTCATCAAGACTCATGTCCGCAACATCGACGTCGCGCGCGTTATCCGCGTCCCTTTCCTCATCAGTCATGCACCAGATGGGCGAGGACGCCCCCACTCCGCGGGGGTCGAGGGCAACAATGTTGTAGGCCTGAGCAACCTGATCGGTGACGATGTTGGCGACAACTGCGCTGAGGGATTCCACGGCTCCACCACCGGGACCTCCCAGGTTGTAAAACAGTGGGGGACGCTCCCCATCTTCCGGGGCGCCGAGGTAGCGCGCCACTGCCAACTCAATGGGTTCACTGTCCGGATCATCCCAGTTCATCGGCGCATCAAGCGTTCCACACTGGTAATAGTCCAAGTCCTCAGGTGCCGCCATCAATGCGGGGGTGACCTGTCCGGCCTCGCACTCACTCCAGTCAATCGTCTGGCCATAGTATGACTCAAATCCTGCGGGCGCCTGACTGGTCAACGGCTCTGGATCCACCATCTGCTCACCCCGATTTGCGGTCGGAGTCGGCGACGCACACCCCGCGAGTAGCAGTGCAAATGCCGAGGCTGAAGCCAAGAGGCGCAGACCCGATCTTTGGGTTAGTGGCCGGGAACGGGAAGTAGGGTCAGAGTCCAACATCATCCAATCGTCGCAGGTGTATTGGCGCTGCCGCGCCCTCGATTGCCAAGACAACCCTCACACTTCAGGCCTGGTCTCTACGGGGTTCGCAAGCGTGATAACCATGGCTTCCAAAAGCAAAAGCGGTGCGGCCGTGCTCTGGTTGCGGGACCTTGCCAACTCGATAGCACCCACCCGCTCCATGGTCGTTTCAGCCGTGCTGGATGCAGCAACATCTTCAATCTGACTGACCATGTCAACGTTGACCAGTCCTGTTCCCGCCCCCAACTGCAAGTTCAGAACATCCCTGTAGAAACCCAGCAAGTCTGTGAGCGCGCGGTCAATGGCGTCGGCGAGGGCGCGGCGGGCGCGACGCGTCTCATCTTCTTCCAGTTCTTTGACCTGCTTGCGTAGGGCCGGGGGAACCGGGCGCCCCTCGGTGAGCCCCAAGACCTCAAACAACTCTTTTCGTGCCCGGGCATCAGCCTGCTCGGTGCGTTGCTTGGCTATTTCCTTCAGGGCATCATGCATGCGGCCGGCAATCAAAACAGCCTGACCCGAAGTTTTTGCGTGCAGGGGAAGGGAGAAAACAGAGCGGAAGTCATCTCTTAGAGCAGGGTTTCTGAGGATGCCTCTTGCAAAGCCGACATGAGACTGGGCGATCGTTGCGGCTCTAGTGGCATCCTCAAGTGAGACTGCGTCCGTTTCCACAAGATATTTGGCAACCTCCGCCACATCGGGGGTGCGCAGGGCAAGTTCGCGGCACCGGGAGCGGATAGTACGCAGGACTTCACCGGGCGTTGGCGCGCAGAGGATCCAGATGCCACGTTCCGGAGGCTCCTCTATCGCCTTAAGCAGCGCATTCGAGCTGTCTTCCCGAAGACGGTCGGCATCCTCGATGATTGTCACCCGCCAGCGACCATGCTCGGGGGCTCGATAGGCGTGCTCCAACCACACATCCTTGACAACACGGAGGGCGTAATTTGACGCATCCGTTGCGTAGACCCGCACGTCAGCATTGTTTCCAGCCATGGTTGTGCGACACCCTTCGCACTGACCACACCCAACCGGCTCACCCGTGCACTGCAGGCTCGCCGCCAAGCATTTGGCTGCGATGGAGCGTCCCGATCCCGGGGGACCCGTGATGAGCCACGCGTGGGAGAGAACCCGCTGGACGGAGACTTCACCACTGACCACCCCTCGTCCCTCGGCGGCGGCTCGGGTCAAAGTGGACACCGCTGCCAGCTGTCCGATCATCGTCTCCCAGACAGTCACCGTTCCAGCCTCCCCAAAAGTGAGTCCACGACGTCCTCGAATACCGTTTCTATCGGCGCAGCAGCGTCAATAACAATGAAACGTTCCGGGAACTGGGCTGCAATCCGTAGATACTCTTCGCGGACCCGGGCGTGAAACTGGCTTCCCGCCCGCTCTAGGCGGTCCAGGCTCTCACCGGTGGCTGCTACACGCGCCAAGCCCCGGGTGGAATCAATATCAAACAGCAGGGTCACATCGGGCTCAAGCCCTTCCGTAGCCCATTGTGACAGCGAGCGAATCTCTTCAGCACCTAGGTCGCGCGCCGCACCCTGGTAGGCAACAGAAGAGTCTATGTAGCGGTCCTCCAGGATCGTGGCACCCCTGGCAAGTGCGGGACGGAGCAGAGTCGCCGCATGGTAGGCGCGATCTGCCGCATACAACAGCGCCTCAGTACGTGGGTCAACATCATCTGGCCCGTGCTGAATGTGGTTGCGCAGTTGTTGACCAAGCGTCGTCCCACCGGGTTCCCGGGACGCAAGAACATCAACGCCGCGCTTCTCCAACGCCTCAGCAAGCATCCGGACCTGGGTTGACTTTCCACATCCATCACCGCCCTCAAACGAGATGAAAAGGCCGGTGCCCTCCCGGCTCTTGAGGAGTTCGGCTAGCGCGTCAAGATTCACGACTACTTTCCTGATGACTTGCGCGCCGTGGTCTTACGAGCCGGAGCCCTACGTGCAGTCGTTTTCCGCGCGGGTGTTTTCTTCTGAGCAGGCGCCTTGTCACGGCGGTCAGCAAGCAGCGTGTATGCGCGCTCTTCGGTCAGTCCCTCAACCGTCTCCGAGCGCGGCACCGTGGCGTTTGTTTGTCCGTCAGTCACATACGGACCGAATCTTCCGTCCTTAACCACAACGGGGCGTCCTGTCACCGGATCTGCGCCGAACTCACGCAGCGCGGTCTTTACTGCACCAGCCCCACGTCGGGTCTTGGGCTGTGCATACAGCTGCAACGCCTCTTCCAAGGTGACCGTCAGCAGCGCCTCTTCACTTGGAAGTGGCCGCGTATCGCGTCCTCTCTTCAGGTAGGGGCCATAGGGGCCGCTCTGGGCCGTGATGACCTCGCTTGTCTCAGGATCTTTGCCGACTTCACGCGGAAGTGACATCAGCTTGAGGGCGTCTTCGAGTGTCACAGTTGCGATGTCCATTGAAGAGAACAGGCTGGCTGTCTTGGGCTTTACAGCAGTCTTGGATTTCGCTGCCTTTGCCGTCTCGCCTTCGACCTCGGGCAACACTTCGGTGATGTAGGGTCCAAACCGGCCATTCTTGACGACCAGCATGTGACCGGTCTGCGGATGCACGCCAAGCTCACGCCCGTCAGAGGCAGCGGCCAGCAAGAGTTCTTCTGCCAGCTGCGGAGTCATTTCATCCGGAGCGACGGTGGGGGGAACTGAACAGCGCCGCCCGTCCTCGTGCTGCAGGTAGGGCCCGTACCTTCCACTGCGCAGAACCACCCCGGGAGCGACATCCACGGAGTTCACGCGGCGAGCATCAATCTCTCCCAAGTTCTCAACAGTGTGCTTCAACCCGTAGGTGGCCACCGGGTTCTCAGACTTCTCCGCCTGGTCCTCTGCATCCCGTGCCTGCGCTTCAACCAGGCCGAAGTAGAAGTCATGCAGCCACTCTGTACCTTTTGTTTCACCGGCGGCTATTCGGTCGAGGTCGGCCTCCATGGCGGCGGTGAACTGGTAGTCAACAAGCTCCGCAAGGTTCTCTACAAGCAACCTGGTCACCGAGAAGGCCAGCCAGGTGGGGACCAGGTATTGGCCGCGGTGGGTTATGTACCCACGGTCTCCGATTGTCTGGATTGTTGCCGCATATGTCGAGGGACGGCCAATCCCCAAGTCTTCCATGGCTTTGACCAGGGTCGCTTCCGTGTAACGCCCGGGGGGAGTTGTGTGATGGTCTTCAGCAGCGGCTTCTGCAACGGTGACGCCATCCCCTTCTGCAACCTGGGGAAGATCCTGTTCCTCAACCTTCCCGCCAGATTTTGAACTGGGGCCACCCTTATCCTTGCTCTCCCGGTACAGCTGCTGGAAGCCCGGATCTGTGATTACGGTGCCCGATGTGGAGGCCGACGCAACGTTGAACCCAGCGGCAGAGTCGGTCAGGTCAATATCAACCTTTACCGTGGCGGTAAAGCCAACTGCATCAACCATCTGCGAGGCAACAGTGCGCTGGAAGATCAGCCGATAGAGTGCAACCTGCTGGGCGGAAAGTGCTCCCGTGAGGGATTCCGGGGAGCGGAAGTGGTCACCTGATGGACGGATTGCCTCATGTGCCTCCTGAGCACCCTTCTGCTTTTTCGCATAGAAACGTGGCTTTTCAGGGACACTGGCAGCTCCGTACCTGTCTACCGCGACTTTGCGCGCGGCTGAGAGCGCCTGGCCCGACAGGTTCGTGGAGTCAGTTCGCATGTACGTGATATACCCGCCCTCGTACAACGTTTGGGCGACGCGCATGGTGGTTGAGGCATTCCACTTCAGCTTCCTGGATGCGTCCTGTTGGAGGGTCGAGGTCGTGAAGGGTGCTGCGGGGCGCCTGCGATAGGGCTTCTGCGTCACCGCTGACACAGTTCCGCGCGCGTCATTCATTGCGGCGGCGACACCCTGAGCGACCGGAGAATCCAGGACTATTGTTCCCGCTGTGGTGGCCTTGTCGGTCAGCTTCCCGTCTGGGCCAAAATCTGCCCCGCCAGCAATGGGAGCACCATCGAGAGTGTTGACCTTGACCGCAAACGACCGGTCTGCATCGCCGTGCGCGTCCGTGGGAATCACCGTGGCGGCAAGCGACCAGTATTCGGCGCTTACGTGAGCCATTCGCTCTTGTTCCCGATCGACAACCAGCCTGGTGGCAACCGATTGCACGCGACCGGCTGACAGCGAAGGGGCAACCTTACGCCATAAGACCGGCGACACCTCGTATCCGAAGAGCCTGTCAAGGACACGCCGGGTCTCTTGGGCGTCTACTAGGTCGCGGTCAATGTCACGGGTGTTGGCCAGAGCCCCCTGGATCGCGTCCTTGGTGATTTCGTGGAACACCATCCGTTTCACGGGAACCTTGGGCTTGAGTACTTCATAGAGGTGCCAGGCGATGGCCTCACCCTCGCGGTCCTCATCAGTTGCCAGATAGAGTTCGTCTGCATCTTTGAGGGCTTTGCGAAGTTCGGCCACCCTCTTCTTCTTGTCGGTGTGCACCTGGTAATAGGGCTTAAACCCGCCCTCTACATCAACGGCGAACTTCGAGTAGGGGCCATTTTTCATGGTCTTTGGGAGCGCCGAGGGCGTGGGAAGGTCACGGACATGACCAACCGATGCTTCCACCTGGTAGTCATCCCCCAGGTATCCGCGAATCGTCTGGGCCTTAGCCGGTGACTCTACGATTACAAGCTTCAATTTTTGCTTCCCTAGACTTCCTGCTGAGCAGTGCCCGGCACATTTGGTTTTGATAGCTATCAGAGCTGACCATATAACGGTGGTACCCAGCCAGGTCAAGCGCGCCCGCCGACATGTGGATACTTCCCAGCTCAGTGTTCTGGGGACGGAGCCTCTTCCAGAACGCCGGAGCGCAGGAGTTCAGGCACTGCTTCCTCAAGTTCTAGCGACACTTCACTCTCTTCCCGTCCGAGGAGTGCGGCGATCGCAGGAATGACCTGGGCCGGGGTTAGCTCCCCATCTGAGACACCAACGAGTGCTGCAACGACCGAACTGACGGACCGGTCCCGGCCGCCGGGACAGCCCTGCGTGATCCTCACCAACTCCGGATCGGGCTGGCCCGGAACATAGTAGCGCGCTTCCCTGACGTCACTTCGGCGCAGAAAGGTTGCATTCTTCCAGTCCCGCGGGGTACGAAGATTGTTGAGAGCAGTCTTCACGGCGTTCCCATCCGCAGGTTCACCTTCTGGTAGATATTCCGCCACTACCGTAAGGTCCCCGCTAACCATCTCTACGTCATCTTTTCTTCTCCGTAACCGCACGGCGATGAATCCGAGCCCAACATACCCGGTACCCGCCTTGGCAAAGTCACGGATCCACTCCGTGTACTCTGCGTTCCACACACCCCTCTCTACGTTGTCCCCCCACTGGTCGCGCATCCACCACTCCGCATACTGGGCAACATCAACCAGATCGCGTTGAACCACCCAGGCGTCTACCTCCACACCGTCTGCTACCAGGGTTGCGGTTGCATCCTCTACCCACCTGGTTGGTCTTCGCTGCCACCACTTCGTGTCACTGCCCACCTCCCAGTTGGCCAACATTTGTAGGCACCCACCAGGTGCCAGGTGTGCCACTGCCTGTTCAATGATGAGCGGAATCAAGTTGTCACGAACCATTCCCCCATCGCGGTACTCAAGGTTTGTCCGCGCCCGCACCGCTTCCGGTGTGATTACGAAAGGTGGATTTGAGGTGATCAGATCGAAAGATTGGCCGACAACGGGATCAAAAAGTGACCCTTGCCGAACATCAATATCCACCTGATTCAATGCAGCATTGAAACGCGTGAAGTCGCAAGCCCGCTCTGAGATGTCCGTGGCCACAACCTTCTGCGCATGAGTGGAAAGGTATAGGGCAAGAATTCCACACCCACACCCCATATCAAGGGCAGACTCCACAGGGTCCCGCATCGTCAGTCGCAAGAGGTTCGTCGAGGCCGACGCTATCCCAAGCACATAGTCCTCCCGTGGGGGGCGGCCCGTTTGGGCCTGTGAGAGGTCCGATGCCACCCACCATTGGTGGCGTTCAATCACGCCCCCGACGGGGATCGCGGCAGTGTGGGGGCGCAGGTCTAATACAGCATTGCACCACACCTCACCTTCACGACCCTCGGTTGCGATAATCCCCAGGGATACCGCGCCGTCAACTCCAAGAGCGGGCATGGCGTAGGCGAAAGAACCTGCTCTCACTGGTTGCGCGAGGACGAAAACCATCGTCAACACCGCTGCCGGTGAGGTCTGATTGCGCATCTCAAGGGCTGCCGGCACAAGCTGGTCCCTATCCATCGCTGCCAGCGCCATGGGGGACAGCAGCCCTTCCACAACGTCAACGGTCCAATCCGCCGCTAAGAGATCGCTGCGCAATGCGGCCATGAGTACCGGCTCCATGTTCAACTGTCCCATCGCTTCCTCCATTTCTACCTTGGGTCCACCCTGCCACAGCCCTCCGACATTTCTGGAGCCAACTCCGACCTCGTCAATCGCGAACCTGAGGGTTACGCTAGGTATGACGCGTGTCATATCGCGTGAGTTAGGGGTCGGCCATGAGCGGTGTCCACGTTCAAGTGAAGCGTATCTATGAGGAGCCATCACCTTCGGACGGCGCGCGAGTCCTGGTTGACCGTCTGTGGCCGCGCGGCATAAGCAAGGAGAGAGCCAACCTGACCCTGTGGGCGAAGGACGTGGCGCCCTCGACCGAGCTGCGGAAATGGTACGACCACGATCCGGCCAAGTTCGAGGAGTTCACCAGCAAGTACAAGAGCGAGCTGAAAGAGTCACCCCAGGCAGAGGAACTAGCCAAGCTGCAAGAGATGTCCCAGGATGGCACCCTCACTCTTCTGACTGCTTCCAAAGCAGTTGACATTTCGGAAGCATCCGTACTCCAGAAAATCCTGTCTTCGTAGTCCTCTACGGGTAGCCTCGAGGCATGAGCACCTTCTCCTCCAGCAAATCAGCAACCAGAGTCGTTTCTCTAGGACGCCCTCCCCGCGTGGACGGCGCAGCTGTGAATCCTCCCATCGCGATGTCCTCCACGTTTGTCGGAAGCGGCTACGTGACAGCGGAGAATCGGGTCTACGCACGCTTCTCAAATGCGGCTTGGGAACCGCTTGAGGACGCTATCGGACAGTTGGAGGGTTCGCCGACAGCGGGTCTGGCTTATGCATCGGGGCTCGCTGCAGTATCCGCAGTCTTCGATTTGGTTCCAGGCGGTGGCGTCCTCGTCATTCCCACCGCCTCCTATAACGGAACAATCGCCCTAGCCCGAGCCCTTTCCGCAGATGGAAAGCTACAGCTGCGTGAAGCTGATCCGATCGACACAGAAGCAACCATCGCAGCCATGGATGGCGCCGACCTGTTTTGGATTGAGTCTCCCTCGAACCCCCTCCTCGAGATAGCGGAGCTTCCCACCTTGATTGCGGCGGCTCACGATCGAGGCCTGCTTGTCGCAGTTGACAATACGTTCAGCACTCCCTTACGCCAGCAGCCACTACGTGTTGGCGCGGATGTCGTCGTACATTCCGCAACCAAGTTCATCGCTGGACACTCGGACGTAATCTTGGGACTCACTGTCACCAAAGACCCCGAGTTGAGGAAGACCCTTCACGCCCGACGGAGCCTTCGCGGTGGCATTCCGGGCCAGTTTGAAGCGTGGCTGACCCTGCGAGGACTACGAACCCTGGCACTTCGATTGGACAGATCTGAAGAGTCGGCAGGGATTCTGGCACGCCGACTCCTAGGCCATGAAGACATCACGCGGGTTCGTTACCCTGGATTGCCATCTGATCCCAACCATCAGCGCGCTAAAGACCAGCTGTCTGGATTCGGCGCCATCATCTCCATTGAGCTCGAGGGCGGACCCCAACGCGCAGACCGCTTTGTAGAAGCTCTAGAGTTGATCGTGCCTGCCACCAGCCTGGGCGGTGTGGAATCTCTTGCGGAGAGGCGCAGGCGTCACCCCTCCGAACCCGACAGGGTTCCCGAGTCCCTGGTACGTCTCAGTATCGGCATTGAGGACGTGGACGACGTTTGGGAAGATATCGCCCAGGCGCTTGAAGCGAGCCAAGCCCGCTAGGGGGTGTGTTGCACACAGCAAAAGACTTCTTCGCCCCACGCAGAGCAAAGGGCAGATTTGAACGCTACGTCCTAACTCTGACAGCAATCGCCGGGTCCGCAGCAGTAGTCGGCGCACTGCTTCTCAGCCTCACCCTGAGCACTGACGCCGTGTGGCGTCACCTTTGGGGAAGGCCCCTAGTGACACTAATGATGTTCATCTTGCCCTTCATCGGTGGTGTCTGCGGAACCATCGAGCTTCTGATCGGCTGCCACGCGGAAGATCTGAAGAATGCCAAGTTGCGGGCACGCACTCCCGTGATCAGACGGGCTTGCGCGATTCTATGGAGAGTCTCTTCTCTGGGCGCCATCATCACCTATGCATCGCTCCTCATTTTCTCACCTCTGAGTGGAAGTGCAGCGCCGACCGGGGGTGGGCAGGCCCCTCTTTTCAACCTGCTGGTGCTTACTATTCCCTACTCGATCGCTGCTACCGCGCAGGGCCTGACAATATTTCGTTCACTACGGGTTCAGGTGGCCCTCTGGGCCGCGTACCTGATCCTCCTTCTGACACTTCCCTTGCGCTTTGGGTCCCCACTTACCGGCAGTGGCATGGCGGCGACCATCGCCATGGCTTCCCTCAGCATCCTTCTGCTGCTCGGAAACTCATGGTTGATCTCTCTTGCTGAAGACCTCGATGAAGTCCAGGGTGAACATCGTCGCAACGAACAGGAGTTAATCGCCGAACGAGCGGTGACAACCGCGCGTCGACGGGCCAATGAGTTTGTCCACGACCACGTCCTCTCGGTTCTGTCCGCTATTGCAGGGCACCCCGAGAACTCACCACTCCTGCAGCAGGCGGCCGCAGAAGCGTCAACTGTGCTGACGGGCCGGGTCTCTGAGAAACCCCTTCACGATGTCGGGGATTTGATCCAAGCGATTCAGTCCGCCTTCCCGGAGGTGTCCGTCTGTGGGGACGAGGACGTGAGATCATTCCATCTTGGTGGCGCCTCCAGCTCCCTTTTTTCGGCAGCATCCGAGGCGGTTGGTAATTCGCTGCGTCACGGGAACCCACCTCGGGGCCACCAACTGGCCGTCGTTGCCACGTTCAAGATTGTTGATTGTGCGCTGCACGTCCGTATTGTCGACAATGGTGGCGGCTTCGAATGGGACGACGTAACAAGCCGAGGACGCTTCGGCCTCGAACACGGAATCCGCACCCGACTTGAAGAGATCGGCGGAGCTGCTGACGTACGTACAGAACTCGGCGTCGGAACAACTGTGATACTCATGTGGCCACGTGTCACAACCCCTGCGAACGAGTCGTTCTCAGAAGAGTCACGCAAGCACTGGGTAACGGGACTGGAAGGAGCCATGGTCTCGCGGGTGGGGTTTACCGTGTCAACTGGAGTTTTGATCGGCTATGGCGTCAACATTTGGCTCCTGAACGAATCGTTTGCTTCGGTCCTTCCATCGGTGCTTGCACTGGTCGCGTATGCAAGCTTGAACTTCGCTCTCCTTCGTCACCAAGCGGGCGTGGGCGCGGCGAGACCATGGGTAGTAGCCGGAGTTATCGCCATTATTGCAATGGGGAACCTTGCGGTCCTTCTTTCTCTTAGCGAGCCGCTTTGGCCGGGAGTTGAGGCCTGGACGCTTGTCCTTGGAGCTCTGCTGGCATGTGGGTTTATCTCCCGGGGCCGCATGGGCGTTGCCTGGCTGATGCTTGGCAGCCTGGCCGTAACGACTCTGGTGTGGGGCCTAGGTGAAGGCATACCTGTGCTCAAAATTGGATCAATGCTACTGGTCCCCGCACTGGCACTGCTGTTTTGGTCTCTCATTGTGTGGTGGACCACGGATGTGGTCTATGACCTGACAGCAGAAGATGAAGCGGCCAGCCGTATTACCCAGGAACGCTTACTTCAAGAAGAAATTCGCTCACGTGTCTCCACTTCACTGGAATCTATTGCTCGGCGCGCGGTTCCTCTTATCAACCCTGTGGCGCTTGGTTGTGAACTCACAACCGAAGTGCGCCAGGAAGCACGACTCCTTGAGGCAGAGCTCCGCGATGGGATTCGCGCACTATCTTTTGTCGGTACGCCGATTCTCTCTGCCGCAAGTGATGCCCGCCGACGCGGGGTCGACGTTGTCCTGCTTGATGACAGTTCCGATGTCCCCGTACCGGCGGCGCCGCCGCCGAGCTTTATCGACGAGTCCGTTCGAGTGCTGGACCAGTCCACCAGCGGACGTGTCGTTATCCGCCTGCTGCCCCCGTCATCAGGCTCCGCAGGGACCATCGTCAGTCCGCAAGGAAGCAGGCTGATCGTCTAACGGGAACCCCTCCACCGGCCCGGAAGCAGATAGCAAGAACCCCCGGTCAGATTTCTCTAACCGGGGTTCCAGCGTCTTTCAATTGGCGGAGACGGTGGGATTTGAACCCACGGTGGCTATTAACCACACAACATTTCGAGTGTTGCACCTTCGGCCGCTCGGACACGTCTCCAGGCGATCGAAAGTCTACAACGCTAACGGGCGACAGGGAAATTGGGTGAGTACCGCCTCAGCTGTTAGCCGACAAGCAGACTCCCGTAGTTCTCCTTGGCCGCCTCAAAGCGGCGTGCCACGTCGTCCCAGTTAACAACATTCCACCAGGCATCAACGTACTTCGCCTTGACGTTCTTGTAATCCAGGTAGAAGGCGTGCTCCCACATGTCCAACATCAGGAGTGGAACGGTTCCAACGGGAACATTGCCCTGCTGGTCGTAGAGCTGGAATGTCACCAGACGACCCGAAATGGTGTCGTAGGCAAGAACGGCCCATCCCGAACCCTGCAGGCCCATAGCAGCAGCGGTGAACTGCTTCTTGAAGCTCTCCAGAGACCCGAAGCTGTCATCAATCGCGCTCGCAAGTGCACCTGTGGGCTCCCCACCGCCATTTGGTGACATGTTCTTCCAGAACACGGAGTGGTTGGAGTGCCCGCCGAGGTGGAACGCCAAGTTCTTCTCATACAGGTTCACCGCAGCCATGTCCCCGGCCTCACGTGCGGCTTCGAGCGAGGCTAGCGCAGCGTTGGCACCATCGACGTAAGCCTGGTGATGCTTTGAGTGGTGCAGCTCCATGATTTCCGCAGAAATATGCGGTTCGAGGGCGTCATATGGGTAGTCAAGTTCCGGTAGTACGTAAACAGCCATGCTTCCTCCTAGTAGATCCCGCGCCGGTCGATGCCGGCGGCCCGGCTCCCTTAAACCTATCGCCTCACACCGGCATGGGCCAGTGGTCCTACGTCTGAGAGCTACGCTGTGGGGGAAACGCCGCTCACGCCTTCACCTCTGCCCCGATGACGATTGTCCTATCAGGCGGGAGGTGGAATGCCCGCGTCCTGTTGTGCGAAGTCTTTTCCATCCTCCGAAACAGCTGCCGCTGCCACCTGGGCCACTGCTGCCGGTCTCCCTTGTCCGCCGGCTCGATCCGGAAGACCGAAAGAACATAGGTAGCCTGTTCCGCATCAAACTCCAGCTCAGGACTCTTATGCAGAGCCAACTGCAACGCCCTCGGCAGATTCTGTGAGTCATTGAATCCAACGCGGTACTCAACCCGGACAATTCCATCATCAATGCTCCCCAGGTCATCGACTACAACACGATCACACTCGTTTACGGTGGGCACGCCCAGCCGCTTCACCACCATGATGATGACGTGTTCGTGGAGGACATGAGAGAAGGCAACACTGGAACGCAATGCCAGGGGGACGGTGGTGAGGCTCGCGTGTGGATAGACGGCCACACCGGGAACCCGCTGGATCTTCTTGCGGCGCAGACTTGCGATGTAGGGTCGCAATGGGCCCTCCATCTCATGGCGTCGACCGAACATGATCTTGGCGCCCCTTGCCCACGTGAATGTGAAGAGGGCGACGAGGGCGGAAACAGCCAGGGGAATCCAGCCGCCGGAAAGGATTTTTGAGGTGTTGGCAAGGAATATGGTTAACTCCAACCCACCAACGAGGACGGCCATGGGGACAACTCGAACCAGGGACCACTTCCACACCGTCCGCGCGAAGATGAGGAACAGGGACAGCTCAAGAAGCAGCGTTCCAGTCACAGCCAATCCATACGCAGATGCGAGCCGCTCCGACGAACCAAAAGCTGCAACTAGGGCGAACACGCCAACAAAGAGGATTCCATTGACTGCGGGGAGATACACCTGTCCCCCGCTGGAACGTGAGGTCTGCACGATCCTCATGCGTGGCAAGAGGTTCATATGAATCGCCTGCCGCACGATAGAGAACGCTCCCGTGATTACAGCCTGAGAAGCGATGACTGTCGCCAATGTCGCGAGAAGGACGACTGGAACCAGCGCCCATTTCGGAGCTAGTTCATACAGTGGGCTGTTCACTGCTGCCGGGTTTGACAGCAACAACGCTCCCTGGCCCAGATAGTTGAGGAGTAATGCTGGTAACGCCAAGGCGATCCACGCCACCGCTATGGGCTTGCGTCCGAAGTGCCCAAGGTCCGCATAGAGGGCCTCAGCTCCCGTGATGGCGAGGACGCACGCACCCAGGGCAAAGAACGCGATCGCGGGCCTCTCCATAGCGAATGCAACCGCATATGTTGGGCTCAAGGCGACAAGAATTCCAGGCTCCCGGAGAATCCATGGCAGACCGAGTGCAGCAAGGACCAGGAACCACATCACCATTACCGGACCAAATGCGCTACCAATGCCTGCCGTACCCTTCTTTTGGAAGGCAAATAGGGTGGTCAAGACAATCAGAGAGATCGGCACCACCAGGTGCGCAAGATCCGGGTTGATAACCGAAAGGCCTTCGGCTGCACTGAGAACCGATATGGCAGGCGTAATCATGGCGTCACCTAGGAACAGCGATGCACCGATGATCGCAATTGTGGTGACAACAAACGCCAACCGGCCGACCTTCTTGGTCTTCCTGGTTATCAGGGCTGCGAGCGCGAGTATTCCGCCCTCACCCTGGTTATTGGCCTTGAGGATAAGGCCAACGTAGGTGAAGGTAACAATGATTATCAGGCACCAGATGATCATTGAGATAACCCCGAGCACCGCAGACGGGGCAAAGTCGCCGCCATCGTGGGTGAGGACGGCACGAAGTGTATAGAGCGGGGATGTTCCAATGTCGCCAAAGACTACGCCAATGGCCCCAACTACAAGCGGCGCTAATGCGCCCGCGCGATTATCGCGAAGCATGAGGTGAATACTGTCACCACAAAGCCCCCGCGACTAGTCCCAAACCGCGCCTAATTTTGGACAGTGCGTCACGGTCGATAGTCAGCGGCGCAAGCCCTCGAAGAACGCGCGCAACTGCACTTCGGCCTCGGCTTGCATGACCCCGGAAACCACTTCGACCCGGTGGTTCAACCGGGTGTCCCGAACAACGTCCCGAATCGACCCGCAAGCGCCCGTCGCCGGTTCCCAAGCACCAAACACCAAACGGTCAAGTCGGCTGTTGACTATTGCGCCCGCACACATTGTGCACGGCTCTAATGTCACCACTAGCGTGCAGCCGGCCAGGTTCCAGGTCCCGAGGTTCTCACCGGCCTCACGTAGGGCGAGGATCTCAGCATGCGCGGTCGGGTCGTGATTGACCTCCCTGCGATTCCACCCCCGCCCAACAACGTTGCCATTTTGGTCGAGGACGACCGCACCAACCGGTACGTCCCCAGCTTGGCGGGCAGTGTTGGCAAGCAGCAAGGCTCGGCTCATCGCCCGCTCCCACCTTCGCTGAGTTTCCATGAAACCACAATAACGCCCTCGCGCGTCCAGATGGTCGGCAAGCACGATATTCTGTACCCATGGAACTCCAAGTCATTGATCACCCTCTGGTCGACCACAAGCTCACCGTTCTTCGTGACAAGAACACGCCCTCGTCGACATTCCGTTCCCTTGTTGGCGAACTTGTCTCCCTCTTGACGTATGAGGCGACACGGGATGTTGCCGTTGAACCAGTTGAAATTGAGACACCCGTGGCACAGACCACGGGTGTTCGTCTATCTGAGCCACGTCCCCTGGTTGTGCCGATCTTGCGCGCGGGCCTCGGCATGCTCGACGGCATGACGGCGATGATGCCCACCGCTGAGGTGGGCTTCTTGGGAATGCGTCGTGATGAGGACACACTGGAGATAGAGACATATGCTCGACGCCTCCCCGACGATCTGTCTGGACGTGAGGTGTACGTCCTCGACCCCATGCTGGCAACTGGTCACACCCTTGTGGCGACGATCGAATACTTAGTTGAGCACAACGCGAAGCGCATCGTTTGCATCTGCCTTCTGGCAACGCCTGAAGGGATTGCGGAGATCGAAGCGCAGATCGGCGACCGCGCTGATGTAACTGTGGTGACTGGTGCGATGGATCTGGGCTTGAACGAGAAGTCCTATATCGTTCCGGGCCTTGGGGACGCCGGCGACCGCCTCTACGGGGTCGTCGACTGAGTCGGGCTGCGCGCGGGCAAACTTCGTACGAAACGTCCGCGAGCCGACTACGCCTTAGCGTGCGAGTTCGGCTTGAATAACGGTGTAATTCCGCGTCAAAATTGGCCAAACCCGCACCGTACGTCCTAACCCGCACCGCAAAGGACCGCGCTGAGGCAAATAGTGGGGGAGCAGCAAGCAGCTGCTCCCCCACTATTGCTATCGACTAGAAGGCTGGGATTACTGAACCATCCGTCCAAGTGCTCTTGATGAACTCTGCGACCTCGTCGCTCCGGAGTAGTGCATCTAGCTTCTCAATGGCGTCAAGCTTGTCGGTACCGTTCTTCCACACAAGCAGGTTGGCGTAAGGGCTGTCCGTACCGTCCTCAACCACCAGGGCATCATCCGCTGGTGACAGGCCGCCCTCGAGGGCGAAGTTGCCATTGATTACCGCGATGTCAACATCCTGCAGGTTGCGAACCAGGGACGGTCCTTCAACCTCGATCAGGCTGATTCCCTTGAGGGGTGTCACCGTAGTCGCGTTGATCGCGCCATCTGCTGGAAGTTCGACGAGGCCGTTGGCTGCAAGAAGCTCAAGTGCGCGACCCTGGTTTGATGGGTCGGTGATGACGCCTACCTTAGCTCCCTCGGGAACGTCAGCGATGTCAGTGATGGTTTCTGAGTAGATGCCCAGGGGCTCAATGTGAACCGGGGAGCCTGCGACAAAGTCGTAGCCGCGCTCTTCTGTCTGTGCCTCAAGGTAGGGGACGGTTTGGAAGAAATTGGCGTCCAATTCGCCGGCATTGAGGGCCTCATTGGGCTGGATGTAGTCAGAGAACTCAACGATGTTCAACTGCAGGCCTGCCTCAGCCGCCAGGTTGTCGTTGATGAAGGTGAGGATTGAGCCGTGAGGACTGGGGCTGGCCCCAACAGTCAG
Source organism: Schaalia sp. JY-X169 (assembly GCF_014069575.1). Lineage (NCBI taxonomy): Bacteria > Bacillati > Actinomycetota > Actinomycetes > Actinomycetales > Actinomycetaceae > Schaalia > Schaalia sp. JY-X169. The sequence continues at coordinate 171,085 of NZ_CP059675.1, read as the reverse complement.
AACCTCGACGTCTCCGCCCTCGGCTGCCTCTGTGGCAGCGTCATTCTGCTCCGCCTCGGTCGACTGGGTGGTGTCGCCACCGCCGGATGAGCAGCCTGCCAGGACAAGGGCTGCGGCCGCACCTGTTGCTGCAAAGTATCGTAGTGAACGCATGGTATTTCCTCCATTAGTTGTGCCCAATTGGGCTGTGAAGAATGAAAAGTCTGTTGGTGATGTTTAGTCGGGGTTCTGCCGAGTGCTTTGTACCATCTAGTCACTCCGGCTGGTGGCGCCTCAGCGGTGGTCCACCAGCCGGCTGATCATATCGCCGAGCATTTGGACCAGCTGCACGATGACGATGATCGCCACAACGGTGATGATCATGACGTCGTCTTGCCACTGGTTGTACCCGTAGTTCATGGCGAGGGCGCCAAGCCCGCCACCTCCGACGGCGCCAGCCATGGCGGAGTATCCGATTAGCGTGATGAACAGGGTAGTCACGGACTGCACCAGGGATGGCATAGCCTCACGGACCTGCACCGCCCACTCAATGCGCATGTTGGATGCACCCATCATCTGTGCCGCCTCGATCTTCCCGGGGGAAACCGCATTGATATTGGTCTCCACTAATCTGGCGAAGAACGGTACGGCGCCAACCACCAGGGGGACGACAGTTGCTTTCCAGCCCAGCGAACTCCCAACAAGCAGGCGAGTGAAAGGGATCAGCGCGATCAGAAGGATCATGAATGGGAAGGACCGCACCACGTTGACGACGACTCCAACAGCCTGGTTCAGCGCCGCCCTTGGCTTCAGACCCGAACGGGAACTGGACGCGAGGAGGAGGCCGAGCGGGAGACCAAGGATGACGGTGACTAGGCTTCCCCAACCCACCATCAGAAGCGTTTCGAGAACCGCTGGCCAGAACTTCTGCTGAATAGCTGGGTTATCGCCCCAGCGGGGTCCACCGGGGGCCGCAAAGATTAGGGAGAGCTGACTCGTGGAGACAAAGAGTTGCGAGAAGACCGTCATGATCAGACCCACTCTCTGACCAAAATAGCGTTGCGTTCAAGCTGGCCGCGGATTGCGTTTGAGTGGTAGGCGGGCACCGTAATAGCTAGGCGGCCAACTTGCACTTCACCAATCGACTCAAATCGGCCTGCTGCGACGTCAGCACCCAGAGAGGCAACGAGATTGAGGACCGTGGCGCCGGTTGGTACACCGGGACTGGAGGTGAAAGAAATATCCAGAAGAGCTTTCCCATCAGGGATCTCCACACCATCAATGTTGGGACGCGGCACCAGGTCCTCTGCAAGCGCAGAGTCCGGGCTCTCCAGTACCTTGGCAATTGGGCCGCTTTGAACAACGCGTCCGTGTTCCAAGAGTGTCACGGAGTCACAGTAATCCCGAACCACTTCCATCTCGTGTGTGATGATGACGACGGTAACTCCGGATTCGTCACGAAGTTTCTGTAGCAGTCCCATCACTTGTTTCGTCGAGGACGCATCCAGGGCCGAGGTTGGCTCATCACACAGCAGGACAGGTGGATTGGTGGCCATCCCCCGCGCGATTCCGACACGTTGCTGCTGACCGCCGGAGAGCTGCGCGGGGTATGAGGCTCCACGCTCTCCTAGGCCCACAACGGTCAGCAGTTCCTGAACCCGAGCAGCCGCCTTGTCTTTCGACTCACCGGCAAGTTTGAGGGGAAAACCGACATTGGCTGCAGCGGTTCGCGAGTCAAGAAGGTTAGGGGTCTGGAACACCATGCCAATGTTGCGGCGTGCTGCCCGTAGTTCCGGTCCCGATAGGGCCGTCATGTCGATACCGTTGACGACAATCTGTCCTGTTGTTGGGCGTTCGAGGGCGGTGAGGCAGCGAATCAGAGTGGATTTGCCCGCACCAGACTGACCAACAATTCCGTGGATTGCACCGGCCGGAATCGAAAGGGTGACGTTGTCCAGTGCGACGACAGAAGTCGCACCGGAGATGTCATAGACCTTTCGGACATCGACTAGTTCAATCAAGGTTCCTCCATCGGTCCTGGCGGTAGCACCACGCGTGTTGCTGGTTGCTGCAGCGTCAACGAGCCAGGTCTCTCAGCTGCTCTAGATGGTTGTTGCAATGATAATAGGGTTGTCAGACAGACCAATGGCAAATTGCCTTCCAGAGTGTGGACAGCAACCGCTGGCTGCCACCGCTGTGGAAAACGACTGAAGCAGACTCGTGAAGGAATGCCAGTAGGAGGAAGGAGGGTGCGATGAATGCGGGCCGTTACGCACCATCCCCAACGGGTGATTTACACCTTGGAAATCTCAGAACAGCCCTTATTGCGTGGGCTTACGCCAGATCCACGGGGAGAGACTTCTACCTGCGTCTTGAGGACCTTGACCGGCAGCGCTTCCGCGACCCCCAGTCCCAGATCGATGACCTTGAGGAGCTCGGAATCGACTGGGATGGGGACATTGTCGTCCAGAGTGAGCGCTTGGACCGTTACCAAAGCGCAATCGATGCTTTGCAGGAACATGACCTGGTGTTTGAGTGTTTTTGCTCGAGGCGCGACATCCGCGAGGCAGCCTCTGCGGCTCACGCACCGCCTGGACACTACCCTGGAACATGTCTGCGCCTCTCAGAGGGCGTGGCCCTTAGACGCAGGGCCGAACTGGCGGACCGCGGCTTGCAGCCAGCCCTGCGGTTGCGACCCACAGCGGCGAACTGGACGATCACCGACATGGGTCGAGGGCGGTTCACCGGGCCCACCGACAGCGCCGTCCTCCAACGAGGTGACGGAGCTTTTGCATACAACCTGGCCGTGGTTGTCGATGACATTGCGATGGGGGTTGACCAGGTGGTGCGCGCCGACGACCTACTGGCTTCCTCACCGCTCCAGGCATATTTAACTCACGAACTCGGAGGAGTCGAACCCCTTTACGGTCACGTCCCCCTCGTCCTAGGCCCCACGGGCAGGCGCCTGGCGAAGCGAGACGGTGCAGTCACTCTGCGCGAACTGCACGAAGCCGGACTCAACACGGCTGACGTGGTGCAGATACTTGCGGAGTCGCTGGAGCTCAGCAAGGTGCGAAGTGCGGCCGATTTCCTGGAGCATTTCGCCAAAGCACGTCTCACTGGCGACCCGTGGACGTTCCTACCCCCAAATATCAGACCCACAGCAGTTTCCCAAGAGTAATCGCGCTACTCCAATCACCCCGCTCAAAGGTGCAGAGATGTTTCCTATTGGTGTTATTTGGGCTGACTGGCCGTAGTCTGACATGTGGATGCAATCCATACGATTTCGTCCAAAGAGATCAACCTTGCAGGTAGAGGCACTTGCAAGGGAAGCTTGTCTAGTCAGAAATCCGCTTGAGCAGCAAACGCTGCTCTCTACTATTAAGGAGTCACCGTGGGTCGTCCCCGAATCTACGATGAGACACTACGAGAGCGCCTGATTGAAGAAGCGCGCCAGATGCTCACCGTCGACGGATACCACGGTGTTTCGTTGCGAGTTCTCACAAGAAATGTTGAGACCTCAACGAATGCCGTTTATACGCTGTTTGGGTCAAAGGAAGCCCTCATGGCGGAAGTTGTGATCCGCGACTTGGATCGACTGTTTGGCGACCAGTATGATCCCAATCCGAGCGAAAACTCCGAGGATGACCTCCTCAAGTTCGCTACTTTCTATCGCAAGCATGCAACTGCCGACCCCCTCGCTTTTGCGGGAACCTTTGAGGCAATGGAAGAGGCACGCCGCCCTGGCAGCCTTACCGACCGCATCAACCCGGAAGCAAAGAATATTGCGGCACGCATCCATGCTCCACTTTTGTCGCTATGCCAACGCATCGTCGACGAAGTCCCCGACAAGGAGATGGACGCGCAGAAAATGGCGGCGGGACTGTGGGCACTACTCCACGGGTATGTTTCGCTAGAGAATGCTCACGCTCTTCCCTTGTCGGAAGAAGAAGTTGAGGCAGCTTTCGAGCAGAGCATCCACGCCCTCTACATTTGCTGGGTCACCGTTGTTCCTTCGGGTGACACTCAAGAACTGGTTGACGAGGACGAACAGGCGACTGTTAACTAGCATCCACCCAAATCTGGCCAACCGCTCTTAAGGATCGGTGAGACAAAAGGGCCGACACCTGGGATAACACCAGGTGTCGGCCTTTTCTGTCGTCGGAACGATCAGCCCTTCACAGAACCCGCAGTTAGACCCCGCACGAAGTACTTCTGCAAGGAGAAGAACACCCCGAGCGGAATGATCATCGAGATAAACGCGCCCGCAGTAAGGAGGTGCCAATCCTGACCGCGCGACCCAGCGAGAGACTGGAGGCGCGCGGTGAGCGGAGCGGTTAGCTCCTGACCACCGGAGAACGTCAAGCCCACAAGCAGGTCGTTCCACACCCAGAGGAACTGGAAGATCGCAAATGATGCGATGGCTGGCACCATGAGTGGAAGAACCACCCGGGTGAACGTAGCCACATGTCCGGCTCCATCGACCTCGGCGGCCTCAATAAGCTCCCGTGGGATCTCTTGCATGAAGTTATGCAAGAGGAAAATCGCCAGAGGGAGCGCGAATGCAGTGTGAGCAACCCAAATCGACATGAACGGGAATGAGTTCCCAAAGGTGGAACTGAAGATGCGTAGCAAAGGAATCAGCGCCATTTGGAGCGGAACAATCTGCATTGCGAAGACAATGACGAAAACTAGGTCCCGTCCTCGCCATTTCATGAATGAAAAGGCGTAGGCAGCCATCACAGCAATAGCCAGCGGGGCAATCGTTGCTGGGATAGTGATTACCAAAGAGTTGGTCAAGTAGTTGAGCAGGTTGCCCTGAGACGAAGTGCCAAAGAGGACGGCCTCGTAGTTTGACAAGGTTACCGAAGGATTGGCAAACCAGGTCCACCAACCGGTTGACTTGATATCAGCCTCAGGACGGAACGAGGTTATGAGCAAACCCAAGGTCGGAACCGTCCACATGATCGCGATAAGAACTGCAATCAAAGATGCAAAGCGGTTGCTCAACGACTTCTTCGCCAACGTCACAGCACCTACGTGCCCGGTATCGGTCTTCTTGCCGCGACGCTTCGGGGGTGCCTGATCGTCATTCGGCAGTACTTCTGCAATGGTGCTCATCCGCGAACCTCCTTGTTCTTCAGCATCTGTCGGATGTTAAACACCACGATGGGGATAACAAGGACAAAGATGATCACGGCTGTCGAAGAGCCCAAACCGGCATTTCCGAAGGTGAATGACTGGTCATACATCTGGTTCGCAAGAACTTGGGTTTGGAACTTTGCTCCGGTCATGGTCTGGGTAATGTCGAAGACCTTCAGTGTCGCGATAGTAATAGTCGTGTAGACAACCACCAGAGTTGGCCGAATTGTCGGGACTGTAATTTTGGTCAACATCTGCCACGCATTCGTGCCATCGAGTCGTGCTGCCTCGATTAGCTCCATGGGGATGCCCTTGATAGCAGCTGAGAGGAGCACCATGGCGAAACCTGCCTGGACCCAAATGAGCACGACAATCAAGAAGAGCGTGTTGAGGGGGCTGTCCTGCAAGAAACGCACGGGTTCCCCACCAAACGCAACGATGATTGCGTTCAGTAGCCCGCGTTGATTCTGCCCGGCGCTACGGTAGTCATACATGAAGCGCCAGATGATGCCAGCACCCACGAACGATATTGCCATTGGCATGAAGAGCAGCGACTTCATGACCTTTTCAAACTTCTTGCCATCGATCAGTAACGCATAGAGCAGCCCGACAAGTACCGAGACGACCGGGACAAGCAGGACCCAGATCGCAGTATTTATGAATGCGCGCTGAGAGTCTGAGTTTGTGAACAACCACCCGTAGTTTTCAAAGCCTACGAAAGTGGTCGAAGTTCTATCAAAGAAGGAGTTATATGTCGTGAGGACTGCGGGCCAGATGAGGCCCATCCCCAGGAGGAAAAATGCGGGGATCACGAACACCAGAACCGATGCGACATTTCTGCTCTTACCCTTAAGGCGATCCGCAAGGGACGCCATCAGGAGCAGGATCGCAACGATCGCAATGATCGCGATCACGGCCAGAACCATCTGGCCGACCTTTGTATGTAGTAACCAGCTCACCATATTCCTAAGATTTGTAGCGCGGGGCCCGCTTCGGACCCCGCGCTATCTTCACCAAGACTGTCGCTAGATCAGCCCTTGGGCCAGGAATCCTGGATGTTGGTTAGCATCGTTTCCGCATCGATCTGACCGTCAATCCACTGTGTCGTACCGGTCCAGAATGAACCCGCACCAACCTCAGAAGGCATCATGTCAGAACCGTCGAAGCGAGCAACTGAGTTCGGATCCTGCAGCAGTTCGATTGCGAGACGCAGGATATCCGAGGACGCCAAAGCCGGGTCAACGAACTTGTTTGCAGAAGTCACGCCACCCAGTTCAACACGGGTGTTGGCAAACGTTCCAGAGGCCATGAAGTCCTGGACTGCTGCGGCTTCCGGGGTGTCAGCAAAGCGAGCCACGAACTCACCGGCTACCAGAAGAGGAGCTTCATCCTCGGTCTCAGCAGGTAGGTAGAAGGCAAACACGTCACCGTCGGGGGCAACTGTTGTGCCTTCTGGCCACTGTGCTTCGTAGAAGGAAGCCATGCGGTACATGTAGCACTGGTTGTCGAGGATCGGCAGGCCACCATCGTTGAAGGAGGTCGTAGCGATCGAGCGGGAGTCACCAATACCGCCATTTACGAAGGCGTCGTTGAGCAGGTAGTCACCAACAGCATTGGTGGATTCGAGAATCTCGGGAGCATTGAATGGAATTTCATTGGTAACCCACTGGTCGTAGGCATCCGGCCCTGCGACGCGGAGGACGAAGTCCTCAATCCAGTCAGTTGCCGGCCAACCCGTAGCACCACCGGATTCAATACCTGCACACCATGGCTTGGTTGCGCCATCACCAGCGGTGTCAGCAGCAATCTTTTCGGTAAGCGCCATCATCTCATCGAGAGTCTTAGGAACCTCGTAGCCGTGCTCTTCAAATGCAGACGGGGAGTACCAAACGAAGGACTTGACGGAAGCGAGCATCGGTGCAGCGTAGAAGGTGTCGTCAACGGTGCCATACGTCTTCCATTCAGGCGACCAACCTTCGTCAACTTTGGCAGTTGTGGCTTCATCGGCGGGCTGCACCTTGCCGGTGGCAACCATGCGCTTCAGGAGGCCAGGCTGCGGAATGATCGCGAGGTCGGGCGCATTGTTACCTTCAACCTGCACCACCAGCTGCTGCTCAAACTCGCCAACACCGTTGTGCTGAACTGTGATGCCCGTGCATTCTGTGAACTTGTCGAATGTGGCCTGAAGGTCGTCAGCCTCAGAGTCACGAATTGACGAGAACAGGCTCACGGTCGTTCCGGGGAAGCTTCCGTACTGCTCAAAATCCTCGCAACCTTCTGCGGCTGTCCCACCACCTGCATCCCCACTCTCGGCTCCTCCACCGGTGTCACCACCGATTTCGCCGCCGCCACTACACGCGGAGAGCACCAGCGCTGACGCTGCCGCGATTCCCGCAACGCCTGCAAAGCGCTTACTTGTTACTTTCATTGTTCCTCCGTTACCTCGTTGTACAGGTAGCCATCGCCTTCAGAATTGTGCGTGACCTGAGGAACACTAAACCAAACTTGTCGTGGGAGCGCAACCATTTGCGTAAAACCTAAGGTTGCGGTTTGGCAACGGGCCGTCCAGACCCGCCGACGGGGCCACTGATCATGGTGACGAAATGCATACGTGGGGAACCGATGTTCTCCTGGGGTATGGACCCCAGGAGCACACTTGCTCCCCACGTATGCATTTCGCGAGTTGACCGGGTTTGTACCGGCGCCGAGACTTATGTCTGTCAGACGAGCTTTTTAAGCTCGACTACCTCCTCGTGAACGTCGCTGTCCTGAGCGTCGGGGCTGATGTTGGCAGCGACGACAGCCTTGTACTGCGGCAGCCAGGTGTAGAGCTGGTCCGTCAACGGGTTGAGGCGACGCTTGGCGATCGTGTAGATCTGGAAGACAAGCACGGCGATATTAGCAGCAAGAGCCAGGGCGGAAACCACGAACAGTGCCGTTGCGCTGCGTGAACTGTTCACTGCGAACATGGAGTCCGTAACGAACATCGGCACCGCCATTGTGAACATCATCCACAACGCCAGGGTGTGAGCGCGGTGTTGCAGCCACGCACCCTTCTTGATGAAGAACGCAGGGATGGTGCATCCAATCAGCAGTGCAGCACCGGCGTAGAACGAATGGTCTCCAACGCAGTTGTACACGTACGCGAAGTTCCACAGGTCGTAGGCGATGATCCAGAACCACAGCATGTCTGGCCAAATCATGTCCTTTGACTTGTCGCGTGAAACAAAGATGCCGAACCAACCACAAATGGTAATCAGGTTGATAAGGCCCGCTACACCATTCATCCAGTTCCAAGGGCCGGACAGCATGTAGACGCCATCGACAATGCCGTCGGCGCCCATTGCTCCGACCTGGAAGTCACGGATGCAAGCCTCCAAGATGTTGATGGCCAGGATTGCGGCTGGAAAGATCAGCACCCACTTGATCTTGGCAACCTTCGGGAAGTAGCGGATCGCCATGAAACCGAGGCATCCCGCTAGAGCCGAGTAAACCTTGACCCAATGGAACCAGGTACCGGTTGACGAATCTCCACCCGCTGTTGTCGGCCAGACAAACAAGGTGAGGATGATGGGAAGGATAATGAAGAATGAGATGCCGCCCCACTTCCAGCGACGGGTCACCTCATTGAGCCCAATAAGGGCTCCGAGGACGACAAACCACATCACCCACGAATACCAAGGGATGGATTCATACAAGAACACGTTGGGTCTCCTACCAATTGAGAAGTTCACGGCGCATCTGCCGCCAGGCCGCCTCGCCGTCGCTTACTCTCAACAGGCTAGAATCTGTACCAGCACACAAGGTATAGACAGAACTCGACAAGTGTCGTGTTTACAAGAAAATGACAGGAACCGCCCGGTAGCAGCCAGCAGTGTTGGGGACTTGGGTCCCACAGGTTGCTAGCAACGGGAGTACGGGAGTGGCAATGGCGTCTACGACCAGGCAGCTACTTTCCGCAGCCCTCAAAGACCAGCTGCGCACCACACCTCTAGACAAGGTAACTGTCTCTGGCCTCACTGCGCAGGCAGGTATAACTCGGCAAACCTTTTACTATCACTACGCGGATGTTTACGACCTCGCAGTGTGGGTGTTTGAGCAAGAGGTCGCCAACCACATCATGGAGCATGCCTCCTACTCAGAGTGGGCTAAAGGCTACCGGACACTTCTCCAGTATCTGCAGGACAACTTCGAACAGGCCAAAGCAGTTCTGAACTCCCTGGGGCACCGGGAGAGGGACGCATTCTTCCTTGAGCAGTTCCGCAACATGATGGAAGCCATCGTCACTGAGCTGGAGGGCGACCTCGTCCTCACCCCTGAAGACCGCCAGTTCGTTGTCGACCACTACGCTGCGACCGTCCTCGGACACTTTCTGCGCTGGGTTTCGATGAGGCAGAAAGAGGATCCTGGAATCCTGGTTGCAAACATTGAGAAAATACTCCACGGAACCGTCCGGCAATCTCTGGAGAGGTTTTCCGAGGGCGGCTCGAAGCCTCGCACCGGTGTCCCAAAGTGAGTGGGGATAGAAGAATCCCCGCTCGGTGGGTCGCACCGGCGGGGATACTGTGCGCCTGAAGGGACTCGAACCCCCAACCTTCTGATCCGTAGTCAGATGCTCTATCCATTGAGCCACAGGCGCTTGGTTGTGTTACCTCCGAAAGTATAGGGACACAGCCCGCGCCAACACAACTTTGTTGGGCACGACGCCTCTCACATCACACTTTCCACACCTCTCGGCAGTCAGCAAGGGCCGCTGGTGAATGTGAGAGGATCGAAGAGGCACTACCCCACTTGAGAGAGACCCCATGACTGAACTGCGTGAACCCAGCGTGATTCTGCTGGATATTGATGGCACTGTAGTCAACTACAACCTGCAAATTCCCCAGTCGGCCTCGGATGCCATATCCCAGGCACGGGCAAACGGACACCGCATCTACCTGTGTACGGGACGCGCGAAAGCGGAGATCTACGAGTTCCTCTGGGATCTGGGCATTGATGGCTTGATTCTGGGCAATGGTGCCTACGTCGAGGACGAGGGCGAAGTAATCCACCGTCAAGTGATGGACCCCGAAGTTGTTGAGCGCGCGATTGAGTGGTTGGACGCGCAGGGCTTGGGATACTACTTGGAGTGCAACTCAGGACTGTTTGCCACGGATAACCTCACGGACATGGCCGTCCTCGCAGTGGGCACCGACAACCCAAACATGAGGGAGCTATGGGAGGAAGCCATGGCGGCCGCGGTGTATGACACCGGCCGGGGCCACGACGACGTCAACAAGATCAGCTTTGCACTGTCTCACCCGGTCGACCTCGACATCCTTGGACGCGAGTTTGAGGGAGATGCTCGGATCTCCACTTGGACTGCCTCCGGGAAGAAGCAGGAGTTCGGTGAGTTCGGTCAGATCGGAATCCACAAGGCAGTGGGTGTCGATGCGCTCGCGCAGCATCGCGGAATCAGCAGGGAGCAAATGATCGCATTCGGGGATGCGGAACCCGACCTCGAACTCATCGAGTACGTGGGGACCGGGGTTGCCATGGGAAATGGGGCGCAGGTTCTCAAAGAACGCGCTGACCTTGTTGCCGACCACATTGACGAGGGCGGCCTGGCAAAGGCCTTCCACACCCTGGGTCTGATCGGATAGCAAGAGTCCCGGGCCACCGTCGGAACGATGACCCGGGACTTCACGCTGGCGGAGACGGAGGGATTTGAACCCTCGAGGGGCGTGAACCCCTACCTCCTTAGCAGGGAGGCGCACTCGACCTGGCTATGCGACGTCTCCAGCGATCCCATAATACTTGTTTACACTGTACTGGGACCACTTGGCGGCCCAATCTGTGCGTAGTTCACAAACTTTCAAGGGAGCGGCATGGAGAAAACAAGGACTTGGGTCAGTGTCATTCGTTGGGTGGGAGCTCTTCTTTTCGCGGCCATTGCTGCGATGTGCGTGCCAGCCCTACTTGCGGCTTCGTGGATGAAGAACGATGTTCTCAACACTGCGGAGTTTGTGGAAACTCTTCATCCCCTGTCGGCAAGCCCGCAGTTCCACACACTGATTGCGCAAAGCGCTGCCGACCAAGTCTCTTCCGCGGTTAGTGAGAGCGTCTCGGTGTCCACCGTGGAGGGGCTGGCCAGCGGGACCGCGAGCTTCCTGGACATGCTGCCTTTTGGCACCAACCTCTCCCAGTCTGTAGAAGAGTTCACCACCAATCTGGACCAGCAGGTTTACACCATCACGGAGGAACAGACGAGGACGTTCCTGCAGTCTGACCTCTTTCCACCACTGTGGAAAACGGGGCTACGAGAAGTGCACAGCGAACTTGTCGGCACACTTTCCGGGGCTGTTCCACCAGCCCTTGGGGAGTCCGGCGAGGCTGTCCTCACAATTCAGATCGGTCCCCTCGCCGAAGTCCTCAAGCAGACACTCACAGACCAGGGCCAATGGTGGGCAAGACTAATCCCTCAAATCGAGGCTGAAGTGCCGATCGTGGAGCTCGCCGACTTGCCTACCCTGCAGAGGTACTACGCACTGGCAGAGAATGCAGACGTGTGGATTTTGGCCGTAGCAATCGCCTCTTTGGTGCTCGCCGTGGGGCTCGCACCGCGGAGGCTGCTCATAGTGGGGGTCTCGGGGCTGATGGCCTTTGTCACCACGGCGTTCGTGTGGTGGAAACTACCGGCATTCGGCCTCGAACACATTCGAGTTCTTACCGATCAGAACGCGGTGGCACTATCCGAGCAGGTTTGGGGAATGCTGACCGCGCCCCTCATCGCGTCCCTTCAACAAGTCGCTGGCATAGCGCTGATAGTCTCGGTTCTTGCCCTTGTTGTCGCGCTGATTACGTACCTGTGGGGGTCAAGGCGCCGCCCCATAACGTAAGGCCTACTGAATTGAATCAGTGGGAGCGAGCTTTCTTCAAACTCGCCCCCACTGGTCTCTACCCCTACTACTTTCTCAGCAGGGAAACATACTCTGCCATCCAGGGACCACAGTCTTCCCACGTTTGGGCCGTCACGATCTGACCATCACTGGCTACTCTGTCAGCGACCCACTGCCCACCTGCTCCCTCGACCTCGGGGATAATGTCTTCCACCGCGGTGCAGCTGCGGTTCCTTAGAAGACCAGCCTCAGCCAGGATCATCGGCCCATGGCACACGGCTGCGATAGGTAATCCGTCCTCGTGAGCCTCTTGAACAATCCTGATGACCTGAGGATTGCGCCGCAAGTACTCGGGGGCGCGCCCCCCGGGAATGATGACGCCTACGTAGTCAGAGACGTCCACGTCCTCGAACCCAAGCGTGGCCTGGATGCTCCTCCCCGGGCTCTCCGAATAGGTGTCTTCCCCATTAACTACCTCATGAACTTTGAGCGCCAATCTCTTCGGCCGTGTCGATGCCACGACGACCTGAATGCCCTCTTCGCGCATGCGTTCTAAGGGATAGTAGACTTCCAGCTCCTCGCCACCATCACCTGTGATCAACAGAATCTTTTTCACGTGAACCCGTACCTTATTCTCAGTCGTTTGCTCCACCGGACAGGTCCAGGTACATCTCGTAGGCGGCATCCGTTGTCGCGCCGTCGTGCACGATTGCGCCAACCGCCTGAATCATTGCGGCAGGACTGACCCTCTGGAAAATGTTCCTGCCCATGTCTAGTCCGGCAGCTCCAGCCGCCACTGACTTAGAAGCCATGTCGAGGGCGTCCTTTGCTTCCAGCTTCTTCCCTCCGGCAACGATGATCGGCACAGGGCAGCCGGAAACAACGTCCTCAAAGTCTTCTTCGCAGTAGTACGTCTTCACCATCTGCGCACCCAACTCAGCAATGATGCGAGTGGCAAGACCAAGGTAACGCGAGTTCCGTACCAAGTCACGACCAACAGCCGTGACGCCGAGGACGGGAATGCCGTAGTTCAGGCCAGCATCGACCATCTGGGTCATGTTGTGAACCGACTGCGTCTCCTTCTCTCCTCCAACGAAAACCTGGATCGCCACCGCGGATGCATCGATGCGCGCGGCATCCTGCATGTCCATGGCGATCCGTTCATCCGAAAGATCCTTGAGAATTGAGGGGCCGCCGGAAGCACGGACAACCAGTGACTGTGTGCCGTCTGCCGGGAAGCTGGTGCGGAAAGCTCCGCGTGTTCCCATCAGAGCGTCAGCATACTTCGCCAAGGGGGCGATATTGAGATCCAGACGCTCCAAGCCCCGCGTCGGGCCCTGGAAGTACCCGTGGTCAAATGCGAGCATTACGGTGCGACCGTCCGGGCGGAAGATCCTGGAGAGACGGCGCTTCATGCCGTAATCCAGGTTTCCTGCACCTTTTACGTAGAATCCAAATTCAGATGCGGGAACGTCGGTGTTGAAGTTCTTCGCGTCGATGTTACCTTCGAGATCAGCCATTATTCTTTCTAATCCTTCTTCTTGATTCCGTCTTGGTTGATAAGTGGCGGAAGCTCCTCACCCACGGTCCACGGGACCGGGATTACGTCAGAGGGGCTGTAAGGCGCCTTGATGAAGATGGCTTCAAATACCTCTTCAGAGTTGTTGATGAAGTAGTGCATCTCCCCGGGGTCTGCCCTGTAGACGTCACCGGGCTTAAGTTCGAAGCTCTCCCTACAATCCAGCCACATCGTTGCAGTTCCTTTGAGGACGTAGAACGTCTCCTCGATCTGCGCGTGGTAGTGATTGCCAGCCTCGGTGCCCGGGGTGAGTCGGACGATCCCCACATCTGTGCGAGGACCACGCATCAAATAGCCTGGGCCATACTCCCCGAATCGAAACTCCGCCTCATCAAAAGTGCAGTGTTCCATTGTGTTCCTTTCGTTTTATGTGCCCGGTGCGCGCCACAGAGACTCCGTGGTTCCGTTGTCAGCCAGGACCAGTTGTGGCGCATAGGCCTTCTGCCAGCGCTCTGTCACGTCTTTGTACTGCTCATGATTGCTTTTGTTTGGCAGGGCTTGGTAGTCGATGCGACTCCACGCACGCGCCGCCTCCCGTACCGAGGCGAAGGCTCTTGCTCCCACGAACGCACACAGCGCTGCGCCGGCTGCAGTCGTCTCTTTCACGACTGGGACATCCACTCGCAGATCGGAGACATCCGCAACAATCTGCGCCCAAACGGGTGACTTGGCGCCACCGCCAGCAAGGACGATCGAGTCAAGAGTTACTCCCGAGAACTCGGCAACCATCTCCATGTTGAGGGAAGAGACTATTGCGGCGTTCTCCAGAAGGGCCCGGTACATCCCGGCCCGCACCTCGTCTCCACTGCGGTGGATTGGAAGGTTCAAGAACGAGGGCGCAGCATGTCTCCACGCCTTGTAGTTCATGGTGTCTGAGAAAATGGGAACGATATCGTACGATCCGATCGGCACTCGAGCGGCTCGCTCATCGAGCAGTTGGAACGTGTCCACACCGGCCCGCGCGGCCTCGACCGCTTCCAGGCCAGCGAAAGTGTCACGGAACCAGCGCAACGAAGTCCCCACGTGGAAAGCGATTGCCTCTGCCCACCACATCCCGGGCTCTGCGGCGCAGTTGATGCGGACGCGCATTTCCGGGTCGGTTGTAGGGGCAGGAATATTCACGGCCTCCTGCCAGAACGTCCCTCCGACGATCAGGCCCTGACCTGCATCAACCACGGCTGCTCCCAAAGCAGCCATCTGCGTGTCTCCGCCGCCGAGGGAAACTGCCACATCAGGTTCGATACCCAACTTCTCCGCAATCTCCGGGCGAACACTACCGATTCGAGTGCCGGACTCTCTTGCTTTTGGCAGCAGGCTCGGCTTGAGGTCGCACATTGTCAGAAGCAGGTCATCCGGCTGACGCGTAGCGAGATTCAGGAGCCCCGAAGTGGAAGCATTCGACGGCTCGCAAGCGTATTCACCGCTTAGCTTGTAGAGCACCCATTCTGAAAGCATGAGGACCGTAGTGACCTCTGCGTAAACAGCGGGCATGTTTCGTTTCAGCCACAGCAGCCGCGGTTGGGCGGCCAGTGCAAGGGTCTGTCCAGAGATTTCGTAGATGCGCCTTTCCAGCCCCTCCTCTTCGCGGAGGGCTCGCACCTCTCTCGTGGCACGTGCGTCAACGTTGGCGCAAGCCCACACTTCACGACCCGCTGAGTCGAGACAGACAATCGCTTCACGCATTGACGTTGCGGAAACTCCCACAAGTTTGCTGCGGTCGATGGCGGATTCAGCCAGCGCTCCTTCAGCAACCTCAAGAATCGCGAGGTATCCGCCCGCGGTGTCAAAGTCCATTGACCCCGGCACGCCCTCGACGGGAACGTGGTCCCAGTCCTTTGAATATGCCGCCAGCTCGTTTCCTTCGAGGTCGAAGATTACCGCACGAACCGAGCCTGTCCCGGCATCAATGGCCATCGAGTACATATTTACCTCTCTAGGAATAGTTTGAAAATGAGCATTTCTACATTTAGTGAGCGCTGGATTAGGATCCGGCCAAAACCTGTGGGCCAATCGCGTCCCTGAGGTAATCAACCGTTGCCGTATCTGTCACCAACACGTCGATGCACTTGGTCTTGAGAGCAGCCAGTATCGCCTCATGCTTGGCGCGTCCCGCTGCCACTGCCACAACAACTGGAATCTGTTCGAGGGCGTCCATCCCGATGCCGATACGACACGCATCCCTTGACAGTGGAACCGGGGAGCCGTCCTTGTCGAAGAAGACGGCGAGGAGGTCACCCACAGCTCCGGACTCGCGTACTTCCTGGAGGTCCTCTTCCGAGGAGGTGCCACTACGCCACAGTGAGGATTCCAGCCCGATGCCACCGATCCCAGTCAGTGCCACATCAACCTTGCGAGCATTCTCCAACGCACCCTTCACCGTTTCTTCCTTACGCAGCTGCGACGCAAGTTCCGGGTTGGATACGTAGAGGGGAGTGGGAATGATGTTTGATTGAGAGTTGTTTCCACCCCTGGAGCGCACCTGCCGAATCGCGTTGGCATAGGCGTTTACTCCGCCCGTCAAGGAGACTAGATCAATGCCCTCAAGTTCTTCGTCGTCAAGGATGGACATAACTGTAGAGACAGCCTGCCCCCACCCAAGCCCGAGCGTGCCGCCATCTCTTAGCTCAGACAGAAGGACGTTTGCAGCAAGTGTTCCCAACCTGGTATTTTCATCCACCATTGACTGGCCTTCGGATGCCATATCCGGAACCACCATGATGTCTCTGAGTCCGAACGCTTGCTTGATGTTCTGTGCAGACTCATAGTTGGCAAGGAACTTGGGGGCAATTCGGAACTGGACGATTCCAGCCAGACGTGCCTTGTCGATCATCCTCGCGACTGATGCCCGTGAAACGGAGAGTCTCTCGGCAATCTGGTCCTGGGTAAGCCCGTCAACGTAGTACCACCAAGAAACGTCCAAGAGGTCTTCCTCATTGACTGCTGATGTCCTACGACTCGACGCGGGTGTTCCCATTTCGCCTTCTGCCTTTTCTTTGAATGAGTTGGGGGCCGGGGTCGGCCCCCAACTCGATGATCACCTATTCAGCGCGTTGTCGCGCGATGAACTTTGCTTAGAAGTCGTAGTTGGCGATGTTGTCCTTTGTGAAGACAACACGCTCGGGAAGCACGATGATGCCCGACTTCTCGTTGTTCGTGGACTCGTCGTAGCCCTGGACAGAGTTGTTCTGAATCTCCAGCTCAGTACCTTCGTAGTCGATCTTGTCGCCTACCTTCAGGTCAGCACCGTTCAGCAGTTCGTTGGCAACAAATACGGAGATTGCGCCCTGCATCTTCACGTCCCACAGTGCGAACTGGTTGACGACACCGCTGTCAACATAGTCGCGCATTGCGTTCGGGGTCGAGAAGCCGACAACGATAATCTCACCCGTCTTCCCCAGGTTTTCAACGGCCTTAGCGGTACCCGGAAGAGCATTGGCATCAGGGCAAAGAATCGCCTTCAAGTTCGGGTTTGCGTTGATCAGTGCTTCGGCCTGCTGCACTGCAAGATCCGTCTGGTTCTCCGAGTAGATGGTGTCTACGATGTCCCAGCTCGTGTCCTCTGCGATCACTGACTTGGCAACTTCGGTCCACTGGTTCTGGTCGGTAACCGTCGGTGATGAGTAGTGGAAGGCTACTTCTGCGGGCTCATCAGCAGGCATCTGGTCGGTAACCATACTGACCAGCAGTTCACCCATCTGCTGGGGGGTGCCCTGCGAGATGTAGAACTGGCGGCACTCCGGATTGGTATCCGAGTCCCATGTGAGCACAACGTTGCCATCATCCATGGCTCGCTTGAGTGGAGTGCAGAGCCCATCGGGGGACGTTGATGAAACGATCAGACTCTGGAAGCCCTGGCCCAGGTAGTTGTTAATGATTTCTGTTTGCGCTGCAACGGACGCTTCCGGAGATCCAACATACTTGACGTCAAGACCCAGACGTTCGCCCTCGGCCACGGCACCTTCGCCACCGGCCTCGAAGAAGCCAACACCTGTCAGTTTAGGAATGAAGGCGACCTGGGCGCCAGAGCCTTCTGCAGCCCCAGATTCCCCTGCAGTCCCGCTTTCCGGTGCTGTTTCGGCCCCACCGCCGGATGAACATCCGGCCAGAACTGCTAGGGAAGCCAAGACACTGAAACTCGCCAATGCGATACGTTTCATTCTCTTTCCTTTCGTTGAGGATCAGACATCCTGACCCGCTGTTTTTGTTTCTATGAGGTAGTACTTGCGGCCAGTTTTTTCTGAGCACGCTGTTCACGCCGTTGTCCCTTACGGTTCGCAAAGGACTCCGACCCTCGGACAGCCCACCAGCGAAGCGACGCGACGACAATAAGGACGGTGCCGACGATCACGCCGACTTGATGCTCAGTCAAACCAGCAAATCGGAGCCCCTGCTGCAGGTAGCCGATTACGAAGGTTGCGAGCACCACGCCCAGGACACTTCCCTCCCCACCGAACATGGACACACCACCGATAACCACCAATGTGAGGGCGGGCATGAGGAGTGTGACTCCAACGTCCGGTCGTGAGGAGCCGAAGTAGGAGGTAAGCAGGATGCCCACCAAGCCGGCAGTAACGCCCATGATTGAGTACATCAACATGTTGATCTTGGTGATGTTGAGTCCTGCATACTTAGCCGCGTTGGGATTCATTCCCAAGAGGCGAACCTGGCGACCAAACGTTGTCTTGGAGATGAGGACCCAAAAAATCCCCGCCAACACCAAGAAGATCACCAGCATGTTGGGCACCGCGGGGATCAACTTCCCGATACCGATTTCGTTGAACCAGTCTGGGAGGTTTGAGATCCCTTCAAATGCGGAGACTCCACCCAGACCGGAAACCCCGAGGGCAAGTCCAGCAAAGAGAAATTGAGTACCCAGTGTGATCACCATCGGCGCTGCCCCGGTATAGACGATGAGCCCCCCGTTGATCAGGCCCGCAACCAGACCCGCAATGAGACCAGCCACCATTCCGACCACCATCGAACCGCTGAGAAGGTACGCGACACCCGTGGTGATTGCTCCGAGCGAGACAATCGATCCAAATGAAATATCGATGCCGCCCGACAGCATGATCATCGCCAACGGCAGAGCTAGCATGCCCGCCGCGACAAAGTCTGATGATGATGAGAGCAGTCGAATCGGGTCAAGGAACCTCGGGTTAATTGCCCCGAAGATCAGGATTTCAACGATGATCACCAACGCTAGGGATGTCTCCCATTTGGGTAGCGACTTCAAGAATCTCATCGGGTTCCTCCAACACTTGCTGACAACATCTCTGGCTTATCGGTGGGTTGGTTCAGCGCCTCAGAACCCTGACCCAAATCCGCAACCGCTGGGGGACCACCTTGATCCGTGCGGTCAAAGTCTCGGCGGTATCGTTCAGCAATCCGGCGCTGATCCATGCGGCGCCGAACAATCGCATCCGCAAACAGCGCGATTAGCAGGACCGCACCAATGACTGCGCTGGACCAGAATCCAGGAACACCCATGAACTGCATGGCCGAGGTCGCAGCGGTTATGAACAGCCCACCGAACAAGGACCCAATCACGGTTCCCACACCACCGGTCAGGGCCACACCGCCGATTACCGCGGCAGCAATGGCACTCATCTCCATGCCGACCCCAGCCTGATTTGAGATAGACCCGATCTGGGCGATGAAAACAACGGCTGCGAGACCTGCAAACAGACCGGAGATTGAGAAGGCAAGAACCGTCATGAGGTCTGTGCGAATGCCGATTAGTCGAGCGCCCTCTTCGTTACCGCCAGTCGCGTAGATGTACCGTCCCCATCGAGTTCGGCCCAAGAAAACCGCAAGAAGGATGACAAGGAGTATTGCGGCTATTACGAGGGCGGGAATTCCTGCGAGTGACAGCGAACCTAGTCTCGAGAACGAGCGAGGAATGTTCTCAATCGAGTATCCCCCTGTGATTAGGAAGGAGACGCCCCTGTACACCGACATCGTTCCTAGCGTCGCGACGATTGATGGGACATGCCCATAGGTGACAATTGCACCGTTGATCGCTCCGAGGACGCCACCCAACACTGCAATGAAGAGGATCACGAGCCACATGTTGGTACCTGCAACCAAGAGCTTTGCCCCGAGGATCCCCGAGAGGGCAAGGGTTGCCCCAACAGAGACATCGATGTTCTTGGTGATGATCACAGGTGTCACACCTGCGGCCAAGAGAATCAGGATGACGGCGGAGTTTGCCGTGCGGGAGAGGTTGTGTGGGCTGATAAAGGCGGTGTCAAAGAGGGCTACGACAACCAGGAGAAGTAGAACTCCGGAAATTGTGAGGATCTCACGCCGCTTCAAAAGCTCTTTCATTTCTGTCCTCCGTTGGTTACGTCGAAGCAGCAGTCGCGGACAGTCTCAAGACAGATTCTGTCTCCGGTTAGCTCTTCCTTAAGTTCACCGTCGCGCATCACAAGGATCCTGTCCGCGACCTCGACGATTTCCTCAAAATCTGAGGAAATAACGAGTACCGCGGTGCCCGAGGACGCCAGTTCGTTGATGAGTACGTAAAGGTCTGCGCGGGCTCCGACATCGACTCCGCGGGACGGCTCATCAAGGATCACGGTCTTGGGCGCCGATGCCAGTGCCTTGGCCAAAGAAACCTTCTGCTGGTTACCACCGGACAGCTTGCCGACTGCGCGGGAGAGGGATCCTTGCTGCAGGGCGAGGCGCTGTGTGAGATCTTTGACTTTGTCCTGTTCGAGTTTGGACTTGATGAAACCGCTCGCGCTGATGCTACCCAAGATAGTCGAGGTCGTGTTATGGACGATGTCCCCCAGAAGAAACACGCCGTTGGCATGACGATCCTCGGGAACATAGGCGATTCCAATGCCTGTTGAGGCCGCCGGAGACCGATGCGAGTAGTCGACACCGTCAAGCAGGACCTTGCCGCTACCATCGCGAATCCCGTAGACCGTTTCGACGAGCTCGGTCCTTCCCGAACCCACAACTCCCGCGATTCCGACGATCTCACCCGGGTAGACCTCAAACGAGATGTCGTTGAATCCCTGGCCGGTTAGCTTGTCTACTTTCAGCGTGGGGACCTCGACCTCAAAGGACTTGTCCCCCTTTGTACGTGCAGCAACCTGTACGGCATTAGGGACCATTTCCTGCACAACTTCGGCCACAGAAGTATCTGAGACCCGGGAGTTGAAGACCATGTTCCCATCGCGCAAGACGGTGACGCAGTTACATAGATCAAAGATCTCGTTCATCCGATGCGTGATGTAGAAGATGCCAACCCCGTCGGCGGCAAGAGCGCGAAGACGCTCGAACAGCGAATCAACCTCTCGAGCAGTCAGGGAAGATGTTGGTTCATCAACGATCAGCACTCTGGCATCCCTGAGCATTCCGCGAACAATCTCAACTAGCTGCTGGTCAGAAATAGACAGGTCACCAGCGGGGGCATTGAGGTTGATGTGGGGTGCAAGCGACTTCACAACCTCGCGAATTCGACTGGTTGGCACATTGAGGCCGGTAAGCGATAGCGAAATGTTCTCTTTGACAGAGAGGCTCGGAAACAGCTTCGGTTCCTGGGGAACCATGTAGATGCCGTTCTCGTGAGCCGACCGAGGGGAAAGACGCCTAAGCTCTTTTCCGTTGATAACCACAGAACCTGAGTCTGGAGTCACCACTCCGGTTAGGACCTTCATTAGCGTCGATTTGCCGGCACCGTTGCCACCGGCCAGGGCGTGGATTTCACCGGCACGCAGGTTTAGTGACACACCCTTGAGGACGGGTATTCCGCCATATGACTTCCAAACGTCTGAGACAGATGCCAAGTATTCTGTCTCTTCATGTTGGTCAACACTGTCAAGCATGAAGGCTTTCCTTTCACCATCCACCGCTTCGTGAACGTATGCGCAGGCTTTGCGCATACGTTCAGTATGGACAGTTGATAACCGTCCGTCAAGGCCGAAGCGGCTTCGTGCAGCTTCGTTACCGTCTTGTTACCAACGGCTGCCACCTGCGGTGTTCGGCGATCCGGGGGCGCCCCGCTACGCCCCGCGAGATCGCTTAACTCCGCCAGTTTCGGCGCAATAACGATGTTATCTAGCGGAGTTAAGCGATCTCGCGAAATAGCGACGACTAGAGCGTGGCAGCAGCACGGCAGAGTCCCGGATGCTGGCTGACCGACTGTTTGGAGTCGGCAGGCAACTGTTTGCTTGTTGAGGTTGGCGCCGGCGCTACCCCGCGTCATAACGGTGCGGGTTACGCCTTACGGAGCGGGTTTGGTCAACATAACGCCGTAATTTAAAGAGAAACTGAACCAAACTCGCTCCGTACGGCATAACTCGCACCGTTACCGTCTTGCCCTAGATGGCCCTCGCCTGCGGCGCTCTTGGATTTGGCCGTTGCACACGACTCCATGTGCGACTTGGGCGCGGCAGGAGAGCAGGATCGCGGGCGGTGGGAGCAAAAAAACCCCGGAACTTCAACAGTTCCGGGGTTCTCCTTACCACTAGTGGCGGAGAGTAAGGGATTCGAACCCTTGGTGCCATTGCTGACACATTGGTTTTCAAGACCAACACCTTCGGCCACTCGGTCAACTCTCCAGCGCTTCATTGTAACTAGGTGGGCCCAGAAGTGAAAACTGAGAGCCCGCCGGGATGCAACGTAGAGCCCGCCGGGGCGGAGATGCGGGCCCGCCGGGGTCGAACTGGCGGAGAGTAAGGGATTCGAACCCTACTCCCCCCAAGAGAAGATTGACCTCTGCCCACGTCCGCCCTTGCCACGCCTGTTCTGCGGGCGCCGCGGTGCCCCCTCGGGATGGTCTAGGAGCCCACGCGACAGCGCAGCCCCAAGCGGCGGCCACATCGGAACACGGCCAATCAAGAAGGCCTGGATCGTGTGATAAATGTCTGGGCGGGCTGAAATCGTGCCCTCCATCGGCTCGTTGTCCTCATTGAGGGCACGCGCGATCACACCCGGCTCCAACATCATGTAGTCATTGAGGTAGTCAATCCACGAGTGGTAGGAGTGCTCATAGGCTTCAACGTGCCCCGCATGGCCCCCGTCATCCAGTGTTGCCCGCCGCAGTGCCACCGTTGCGCAGATCCCCTCACAAAGGACCCACTGCAAACGTTCGGTAAGAACCGGGTTTCCCTCAAAATCTGTCGTGTGCACAAATCCCGGTTTGCCATTGCGTCGCCAACCGTCCTTACGCGCACGCTCAAACAGTTCGATTGAGCCCTGACCCAAGTAGGCTGGCTCTTTCAATCCCTCTTCTCGCAACGCCCCGCGCAGTTGCACACCGAGCCGCGCCAGCTCCATCCCGTGACCAATTACGAACCCGTAAGGGTAGTGCGGCACATTTGGATCATCCTTGTTGAAGTCAAGGAGAGGCCGCCAGTCGGCGTCGTGATGTTCCGGGACGCGCCACGAGTAATGACTGGCTTCCCGATAAGCGAAGCCCAACATTCTCTCAGCGCGTTGAATCCACTCAATATCCTGTACGGCCTCGGACGCAGCCAAGTACGCCTCCACCGTATGCATGAGAGAGTTCATGCCCCGGTACGGTTCACAAACTAACCAATCCCGACTGTAACGGTCTGCTACCAGCCCGTTTTCTTCGTCATACCAGTGGAGCATTTGGTCGGCGAGGGCGTCCTGCAGCAGCTCGTGGGCCCCGGGTCGGTTGGCATTCGTGGCTGTTGCTGCCGCGAGAATCAGAAACGCGTGAGCATACTGCCACTTAGAGTCACCGGCGTCAGCCCAGGGAACACCGTGTCCGTCCTCGTTCGGATCGTGGTCGATGGCGGTAAACCACCCGCCATACTCACGGTCGCGGAAGTATGTTTGCAGGCAGCGTACCCCGTGGTCAGCATAGCGACGACACCCTGGGATTCCCATCAGGACACCCAGCGAAAAAGCGAAGGTCATTCGCGCAGTAATGGCAAGATCAATAGGTTTGTCGAGGTCGAGGTGCCCATCGGGTCGGAAGTACCCAAATCCAGTCGGCGCCCATGCTGCGCGCCCTCTTTCCAAGAGATCCTGGAGTTGTCTGGAAAGCCACCGATTGTGCTCAACCGACTCTAACCAACCCATGTTTTCCACCTTTGGCTACATAGAACGAGGCAGCGCCTAGGGCGCCCGACCCATCATATCGCCCCAGACGGTCTACCCCTGAGTCTTAATACCTCTCTAGGAGGGCGTCGAGGACGGCGGCGGCACCATCGTGGTCAACAGCGCCTGTGGTTGTGTTCGCTGCGGCAATAATGTCAGGAGTTGCAGTTCCCATGGCAACACCGTGCGCGGCCCACTCGAGCATTGCAATGTCGTTGGTCCCATCCCCAACCGCGATTGTTCCGCGCCGGTCGATGCCGAGGTCGGAAACCAGCGTTTCCAACCCCTTCGCCTTTGTTGTTCCGTGGGCTGTGAGATCAGCCCACGATGTCCACCCAATGGCACACTCAACAGAGGACAGGTCAACGGAAGTGAGAGCGTCCTCGAACTCGACCCTGGTCAACCAGGGTGCGCGCACCACCATGCGCAATGTGGGGAAGGAAAGCAGCTCCTCAAGCTCATGCAGGTCTTCCACCGACGCTAACTCCCCCGGCGGGAAGTACTGGTTGACGCGCATGCGTTCGTCACCACCGTCAGCGCCAAGGATGGTCCCGGGAATCACCCCGAGGACCGCTTGAACTGCAGCGCGGGGATCAAAGTACGTCTCACTCAACGTCTCATAGACGTGGCGGCCGTCCTGGGCCCTCTCCCAGCGGACGATCTGTGCACCATTCGAAGAAACGGAGAAACCGGAGGGGAGTTCCAGCTCCTGGAAGACCGGGCGTGTTGCCGCAACCCCGCGTCCGGTGGCGATGACGACGTTGATGCCTGCCTCAATGGAGCTCGCAACTGTGCGTCGCACGTTCTCAGACGCGCCGTTCGCCGTCACGAGCGTCCCGTCAACGTCAAGAGCCACAAGCACCTTGGAGGGGTCATCGGGCAAGTCCGCGGGCAGAGCCTCTCGCGCGTGGTCTACCTGTTCTTCATATGGAAGGGAGGGCGCATCGTGAGGCGGCGGCGTAATCAGTGTTTGCAAGTGGCGTTTACCTTTGCCCGGGAGTCATTACTTCGAGGCCGCCCAGGTAGGGACGCAGGGCAGCGGGTACGTTGACCGACCCGTCCTCGTTCTGGTGATTCTCTAGCATCGCGACCAACCAACGAGTCGTGGCAAGCGTTCCATTCAGCGTGGCAACGGGGCCAATGCCGTCCTCCGTGCGCTGACGCACCGAGAGGCGGCGCGCCTGGAAGGTGGTGCAGTTCGAGGTCGAAGTGACTTCCATCCACCGCTCCTGGGTCGGAAGCCATGCCTCACAGTCAAACTTACGAGCCGCAGATGAGCCGAGGTCGCCCGTGGCAGTGTCTATAACCCTGTAGGGAAGCTCTACCTTTGCGAGCATCTCCTCTTCCATCGAGAGCAGCCTCTGGTGTTCCTCGGCAGCGTCTGTCGGGTCACAGAAGGAGAACATTTCAACCTTGTTGAACTGGTGGACTCTAATGATGCCGCGGGTGTCACGTCCCGCAGCTCCCGCTTCCCTGCGGTAGCAGGTTGACCAGCCGGCGTAACGCAGGGGCCCGTTGCTGAGGTCAAGAATCTCCCCTTCGTGGTAGCCCGCAAGCGCAACTTCGGAGGTGCCTACCAGGTAGAGGTCATCGGCAGGCAGATAGTAGATCTCATCCGCATGCTCGCCGAGGAACCCTGTTCCACGCATAATTTCGGGCTTCACAAGGGTGGGTGTTATCTGCAGGGTGAACCCGGCCTTGGTTGCTTGGTCTGCGGCCATTGAAAGGAGCGCCAACTCAAGGCGGGCCCCGATGCCACTGAGGTAGTAGAAGCGCGCCCCGGACACTTTGGCGCCACGCTTGACGTCTATCGCACCAAGGCCCTCACCAAGTTCCAGGTGGTCTTTGGGGGCGTACCCATCCTTCTCAAAGTCCCTTGGCGTGGGACCCTCGTGACGGAGAACCACAAAGTCGTCCGGACCGCCAATGGGTGCTTCTTGCTCCACAACGTTTGACAGGAGCATGGAGATCCGCGTGACCTCGGCATCGGCCTCGTCTGCTTTCTCTTTGGCTTCCGCCACTTTCGCCGACAGCTCACGCGCCGCTGCCAGGGTCGCCTGCCGATCCTCGGGAGCCGCGTTACCAATACTTCGAGATACGGTCTTGTGTTCAGCCCGCAGCGACTCATGGTCTTGGAGCGCACCCCTGCGCTTCTCATCTGCGACAATCAGCGCGTCCACCAGGTCCGGGTCTTCACCACGGGCTTCCTGGGATGCGCGGACTCTGTCTGGATCTTCACGAAGCAAACGCATATCAATCATGATCCCATCGTAGCGGTGCAACGCCGAGTGCCCACTGTCGGGCCAAGTTCACGTCCTGGGCTACTCTTGGATGCATGTCGAGCAGCGAGATTTTGTGGGCTTCACTGTCCCTTGGGGCAATTGTTGTTGTCGCCGTGCTCGCACTTGTCTTCGTACTGGTTTCGCACCGTAAGCAACGTGACATAACGGTCGAGGACGAGACCGGTTTGTTACCGGTTGATCCCGGCGCGACGGGTGAGGTGTGGGTGGTTGCGAACCCGACCAAACCATCCGACTATGACGCACTTCGTATCCAAATTAACGCCGAGGTCGTTCGGGCCACAGGCAGGCCCGCCAGGTGGATTGAAACGACGGTTGAGGACCCTGGAACCGGGCAGACCATTGAGGCATTGCGCCACAAACCCGCACTTGTGATCGCGGCGGGGGGTGACGGCACGGTACGCGCGGTCGCCGCGGGCATGGCTCACTCTAGGGTTCCGATGGCCCTGCTACCCATCGGAACTGGAAACCTTCTGGCACGGAACCTGGGATTGCCACTATCCCCGAAGGGTGCAATCCGTGTTGCGCTGACCCCGGTCAGTCGGCGCGTTGATCTTGCTTGGTTGAGTGTTGACCGAGTCCAGGTGAAGTCTGAACTTCCAGCCGAAGGTCGCCTGTTGAAGCAGGCTCAGGCCGAGGACGTTCGCGCTCTTCCGGAGGGCGTGCGCGAGCCAGCTGAAACCGAATACGCCTACCTTGTTATCGCAGGGGTGGGGTTTGACGGTGAGACGATGGCCAATACCACCCCGGAGCTGAAGAAGAAGGTGGGGTGGTCAGCGTACGTTCTCACCGCCTTGTCTGCACTGCGAATAGAACGCATGAAGGCAACAGTCACAGTCCTGCGGACAGAAGATGACCCCATTAATGGCACGCCGGACCTGTTCCACGCGATTCCAATCCCCCAGTCTGTTCGGGACGCTGTGCGGGCTTCCAGCGTTCTGGCAGCCCCCACGGGGCCCTCAACGGGCACGGACACAACGAGCGAGTTTGACATGACGGCGCTCCGTGCCAGAACTGTCCTCTTCGCCAACTGCGGGGAGCTTCCATTCGCTCAGTTGGCTCCATCGGCGCTGATCGATGACGGACAGCTGGACGTTATCGCCATTGACACCCAGGTGGGCCTGCTGGGGTGGGCGTACCTGTCGGTGAAGATCTTCGGCAACCAGGCGGGGCTGCACCCCATCAACGTCAAGAATGACCTGGCGAAGATCCAGTTTCGTCAAACCCCTGCAGCTCGCGTTGATATCTCCAAGCCGTACCCCGTTCAGGTGGATGGTGATCCTGTTGGGACGGCCCGCACGGTTACCAGCCGCTCCGACAAGGATGCACTGCTAGTCCGCGTCCCTTCGGGCACCCCGGGGGCGATCCCAGAGTGGGATCGCCGGATCTGAGGTCACGCGCCAAACCTCGCGATTGACTCCACCCAGTTGCGAGCCTCCACAAAGTCCGAGTCCTTGGTTCCGCGCTGAATCTCTGCCCGAATACCATCCACCCGCGGATAGGAGCCAAGGAACTGCACCTTCGGGCAAGTTCGGTGCAAACCAACCAGTGCTGCCTGGACCCGCTCTTCACGCACATGTCCAGCAATATCAATGGAAAAGGCGTAGTGACCTAGGCCGTCACCAGCGGGACGCGACTCAATGCGGGAAAGGTTGACTCCGCGCACACTGAACTGTTCCAGCATCATCAGCAGCGCACCGGCCTCGTCTGACGGAAGGCTGACCTGGATCGTTGTCTTATCTGCGCCGGTGGCGGGCGGGACATTTCCAGACCGGGCGGCCATGATGAACCTGGTTACCGCGCCCGGGTTGTCCGCGACATCGCTGACAAGTGGGACCAGCCCGTACCTCTCTACCGACGGGGCATTGCAGAGGACTGCATCAAAGGGGCGTTCTGCTTCCTCGCTTGCGAACGACCCAAGCAGCTCAGCCGCCGCGGCAGTGGAAGTGGTGGGAACGTGCACGACCTCGGGAAGGTTTGTTTCCGCCCAGCGTCGGCACTGAGCCCACGCATGCGGGTGGGTGCCGACACTGCGAACGTCATCGAGCCGCGTCCCTGGGAGCGCTGCAAGCACAAAGCGAACAGGGACAATCATCTCGGCAACAATGTGCAGATCCTCGCCGCGAGAGAGGGTGTCGATTGTTGCGTTGACGCCGCCTTCAATCGAGTTTTCGATCGGGACCACCGCGCGGTCCGCCACCCCGTTTCGTACAGCTTCAAGCGCCTGGGGTGCGGAAGCCGCTGGGATCAGCTCCGCTCCTGCCGGGGCTATCTGCCACACTGCCTGCTCGGTGAATGTACCGAACGGACCCAGGAAGGCAATCCGTACGCGGCCACCAAGAGGTGGTGGACCCGGTATGTTCGTCACCGTTGTCGCCTGCTGAGTCATACTTCCTCTTTACTGCCTAGTTCGGCCTTGCGCGCCCTCAGTCGCAAGCCGTGATTTTGTACAGCCGGGCGCCTCCGCCCTCGGCCACCAACTCAAACCCCTCAGAAGTGTCCACGCCGTACAGTCCCGGCATGCGGTCTGACCGCATTGTCCCGTAGTATGCACCGTCCGGATTAGAGATGAAGTGGGTTATTCCAGCGGCCCGCACAGCCTCGCAGACCTGGGGATCCTCGCTTATTCTGTCGAAGTTCTCCGTAATCATCTCTTGCGTCTCAGCATCGGAGTTCATCAGGGACAACTGTGGGAAGTAGGCCCAGCGTTGCCCGATCACCTGCGCATACATGGCGCCGGCCTGGGGGTCACCCAAAACAACCGCGTCCTCGGGCAGTATGTCCGGAAGTGTTGCCATCATGTCGAGGACGCCCTGGGCCGCCATGCCCGGTTTGCCCAGATTATTGGCATCCAGCACCGAGCGCGCTGCGCCGATGCGCGCATCCATGGCCCCCACCCCGCTGGCAACGATCAGCACACCGCCTAGAGCCACCGAGATCCACCGCTCTTGCGCGGCACTCCCCCGCGCCATGCTCATATTCCACCAGTTGACGCACCACACGGCCAGCCAACCGAAACCTATCGCCACCAGGGGGACGAGGGCGAGAGACATTGCCTCCATGACGCGCCGACCGTCAACAAACCAGGGGCCGACTATCCATTTACGGATGGGCCAATCCGGACCGTAGGCAAAGAAAACAAAAGTGGCGAAAAGCAGGTAGGACCAGACGGGCCATGCCACCGGCTTCAACCCTCCCGGCCACGGCACCCAGGCCGCCCGCCTGTAGCGTCCAAGCATGACTCGGAGTATCCCGGCAACGAGCAGTGCTGAGATGACGACGTTGAAAGCCATCAACCCAAATGTCAGGTTGAACGGTGGGTTGGGAACCAGCGCCTGGGAAATTCCTCTCGAAATATCGACGCCATAGCGGGGGTAGTTGCGCATCGACTCAACCTCTGGCGTCAACTGCACCCACACGAAGGCCACCACGCCAAACACTGCGGAAGCGACGGTCCCCAGAATAAGTCCCGGACGGCGCTGGCGCAGTCCACCTGCAATAAGTCGCCAGGCTCCAGCAAGAAGTGCGGGAAGCAACAGGAACAGAAGGTTGAACGCGTAGACCTGGTGGGCTTGGATGCCACCAAGAATAGCCAGGAGAGAAACGGCCAAGAGTAAACCAAATGTGGACCAGGACTCGCTGCGTAGGGGCAGAACGGACCGGACGTCCCCCGCGGAGGACGGCACGCGCAGGATACCCATCAGCGATCTGCCCAACAGGACAACAACTGTCGCCCCACCTGGGAGGAGTGCCACCGACATGGCGTTAGGCCACTGCGAGTAGGCAGTCAGAGCATCGGCAGGCATTGATGGGAGGAGGCCCGCAATAACTGCGGCGGCCAGTGCCGCGCGGCGACTGGGATAGAGGGTGTAGGTATAGACGGCCGCACCAACAACCCACACCGCCATCAAGGCAAGACTTGAAGCGTTGGCAGTCTGAACTGTTGTCTCAGGGGTGGCAAACAGCGAAGTGAAGGCGTGCCACCCGATCGGATAGCCGTAGTTGGTTTCCCCGCCGTAGTTGTGTGCCAAGCCGTTACCTGGCGCCCCAATACCAAGCTTAGTTATCCCCCAAACACCATTGAGGTGAAATGAGGGATCCCACTGCTGGACCGGGTTGCTCGGGGGTGCCACCACCATTGTGGGAAGGGCCGCTAGCAGCCAACCCACAGCTGCGGCACCCACAAAACCGACAGACCAGAACCGCATGCGGTAGCGAGGACGTCCCACGCTGATGACTCTGCTTCTGGTGAGGAAAAGTCCGGCTCCCGCTGCCCCGATCACCACGAGCACAGGGAAGACCCGTGCCCCAGACCAGAACCAACCGAGAGTCTCGTAAAGGATCGAGATGGGGAGGATCAATCCCGCAGTAACGGCCGGAGCGGCAGCAATTGCTGCGGCGGCGGGAATGCGAGCGAGCCTCAACCAGAAGTAACTGGTCCCCACCCAAACCGCGACCATTGCAGCCGCCAGACCAATCCACGGCAACCACGCAAGGAACTGCGTCACTTGGAAGTGTCATCCCCCGGCGTCGTCACAACTTCGGTTGCGACAATGCCACTTGCCACTACTTCGTCCTCGTACGCGTCGGCAACGGCCTCCCCGGCTTTGGCTGCAGCAGGGGCCTTGGCCTTACGTTTGTTGAGGACAATCTCCACCACCATCGGCAGAACTGAGACTAAGACGATCAAAAGGACAATGACCTCAAGGTTCTCATGCACAAACGGCACGCCACCCAGTGCCGCACCCGCCCAGGTGACGCCAACACCCCAGATGAGCGCGCCAAGCATGTTGTAGCCAATAAACTTGCGGTAAGGGTATTCGGCAATCCCCGCAACCAGCGGCACAAACGTCCTCACAAATGGAACGAAACGTCCGATGACGAGGGCGCGTCCCCCGTACTTGTTGAAGAAATGCTCTGCCTGGTCCACGTACTCCGTCTTCAGGAAGCGGGCGTCGTCCTTAAAGAGGCCTCGACCGAATTTCTTGCCAAGGAAGTAGCCCACCTGGGAGCCAAGGAAAGCCGCAAGAAGGATCACCCCGATCATCACCCACATGTTGATGCCCAACTGGGAGTGCAAGAGCCCTGCTGAGAAGATCAAAGAGTCGCCGGGCAGCACTGGAAAGAGCACACCCGACTCAATGAAGACGATCACTGCGACACCGAGCAATACCCAGGGCCCCATCGCAATCAGCAGGGAGGTGGGATCGCTAAACCAACCCACAACAGTGTCGAGCCACGAGCCCCCTGTGGAAGGGAGAAGCGGCAGTGCCGCGTGCACAACGTGCGCATCGACAGTGGATACAGCTTGGACCAGTGCGGTCTCCATGAATACCTCATTTTCGAACGGGGTCTACAGACAACGATCCTATTGGAGGTCGCGGAGTCCACCTATGAAGTGCGTCCAATCTCAAATTCTCTGCGGGACGGTTACGCGAACCTCCGGCGACCCCTCGTTAGACTGACCCCATGTCGGAAGAATCGGAAGTGGATGATGCTCGCGGTGAGCCCACCTCTGTCCAAGACGTTTCCGACGGACGAATCGCCCAATCCCGGCTGGACCATCCCGTCTTTGTCTCCGACTCAATCCCCGGGCGTCAACGCCGCCTTGAGGACGGACTAGAAGCTATCCTCTCCCTGGCCGGAGTTGGGTTGGTTCTACTACTGGGCGTCTATGCACAGTCGACAA
The DNA here is from genome assembly GCF_014069575.1 of Schaalia sp. JY-X169. Lineage (NCBI taxonomy): Bacteria > Bacillati > Actinomycetota > Actinomycetes > Actinomycetales > Actinomycetaceae > Schaalia > Schaalia sp. JY-X169. The sequence goes on along the minus strand of NZ_CP059675.1, from coordinate 139,438 downwards.
CGCAGGGCGTTGAAGAAGATGTCCGCGCCGCCCTCGCCCAAGTGATTCGCCAGATCCTCTTCCTTCCACTCAGCCTGCTTGAAGGCATTTTTGTCATTACCGTCCCCATCGCGCTCATCATTTATTTGCTGCGCCGCGGGGACTACACGACAATCCTCTACACCGTCCTCACCGGCATCGCATCCGCTCTCTGCGGGTGGGGAATACTCCTAGCCCTTCCCCACCTGCCGGAAGCAATCACCGCCAGTCTGGTCGTCACTACACCCACCGGTACCCTCAATTCTGTCAACGTTGTTTTCATGGTTATTACTGCCATGGCGACAACTGCGGGAACGACCTCGGCGTCCAAGAGCGTCAGCTTCACGTGGATCGGCATCTGGGTCCTACTGCTTGTCTCACTGATTCGCGGAACTGCAACACTTCCCGGCATTTTGGTCACCGTTCTCCTTGGACGAGCCTTCGGTTGTTTTACCCGGTGGATTGGTGGATTCAACGACTCTCGCGCGCTGCCCGCCGACCTGGTGGATGCGGCAATCACCGTAGGGATCAACCCCTCCAGATTCGTGCGGATCGATGTCCCCACGGACCACCAACCGCTGGAGACTTGGGAAGTTTCGGAAAGTGATGAGACCCCGGACTACCGCCTCGGCATGATCAATCCGCCACTGGTGACAACCCCGGTCTCTGAGTCCGAGGGCGAATTCATTGTCACCCCCCAGTACGCCCGCGATTCGGACAGGCAATACCAGATGTGGGACGAGGATGGACGCATCCTGGACGTCCACGTCCTCGACCCTGATGCGGGCCTTCTGTCGCTAGCGTCTGACCTGTGGTCAAACATTCGTGTGCGCGGCACCGAACGTCTCATCAGTCCCGCCATCAAGATCAACGCTCAAAGGGAAATGCTGGCGGCCGGCATGGTCAAGGATGCCGGGGTGAGGACGCCCAGGCCGCTCGCCCTGTCCGACGCGGGCACCTCTGTTGCGGTTTTTTGGGAGCCACTGCCCCCGACCATCCCCCTGTTACGGCTGCGCGATGAGGGATACGACATCAGCGACGACACTCTGGATCAAGCGTGGAGCCAGCTCAAGGCGGCGCATGCCCGGGATATTTGCCACCGCAACCTGGATGTTGACTCGCTCACTTTGGACCAGGACTTCAACCTGTGGATGCTCAACTGGAACCAGTCGGACATGGGCTCCAATGACATTTCTCAGCGCATTGACTGCGCACAAATGCTGGTCCACCTGGCTCTCGCGACTTCAATAGACCGCGCCATTGCATCCGCACAACGCGAAATTGGAACCCCGGAGTTGCTTGCTACCGCGCTTGTGCTTCAGTCCGTCGTACTGCCAGCCGGGTTACGAACCAGAGCCCGCAAGGACAAAATCATCGACAGCCTGCGGGATCGCCTCTCAGAGATCACCCCGGCCTCGCCGGTTTCTGAGCCGATCAAGCTGCAGCGTTTCTCCCCGCGCACTGTCATCATGGCGCTTCTCCTAGTTGTCGCCCTCGTCGCCGTCATGGGTAGTTTGAACTTCGAAGCTCTTGAAACAGCCCTGCGCGACGCCGACTATATTTGGCTGTTCATTGCCTTCGTGGTTGGTTCAGTGACCTGGGTGGGAGCTGCGATTCCCCTGGTTGCTTTTGCACCGAAGAAGATCCGGCTGTGGAACGCGACCCTCGCACAAATGGCTGCCTCTATGGTTACCGTGGTCGCACCTGCCGGCATAGGGCCAGCCGCGCTCAACATGCGCTTCCTCAATCGCGAGAAACTGTCGACCCCCGTCGCTGTCGCAACCGTGACGCTGGTGCAGATTTCACAATTCGTTACCTCTGTGATTCTGCTGTTGCTGGTGGTTGTGGGCACGGGCAGTTCGGTCAGTAGCCTCAGTATTCCAACCATGACAATAGTCTGGGTGGTCGCCGCCGTTGGGACATTACTTGCAGCCGTCCTTGCATTCCCGAAGGTGAGGAAGTGGATCTGGGACAAGGTGCGCCCGTCTTGGGACCAGGTCTACCCGCAGCTTCTGTGGATTATGGGTCACCCAAGGCAACTGCTGATTGCAATCGGCGGCAACATCCTCATGAACCTGGGATACATCGGTGCATTCGGCTTGTCGCTGGCCGCCTTTGGATACTATCTGGACCCACTAACTCTGGCGCTGACATACCTGGTGTCGTCCACACTCGGTTCAGTCATCCCAACTCCCGGTGGTATCGGCCCGGTCGAAATGGCTTTGACCGCCGGACTGCAAGTTGCTGGTATTCCACCGGCTATCGCCCTGTCAACAGCAGTCCTCTTCCGCCTGGTTACCTTCTACGGGCGTATTCCATTCGGTTGGATCGCGTTACGCAATATGGAGAAGAAGGGGCTTCTCTGAAGGTTTGAGGCGGGTAGTTGGCGACACACGGGGCGCGCCAACCTGTCATCACGGGTCGCGCTGGTCATCGACCTCGATCGCATTGCCAATATCGATCTTCATCTGCGCTGTGACCCACGCGGTTTCCCCAAGCCGCCCCAGCGCGACGGGACCATCAAATCCGAGGACGCTCATCCAAATGTCAACCAGCTCTCGATGGTAGGTATGACCGTGACCTGCCGGGGCCGTACCCGCAACAGGAAGATCAGCAACCAGTTGAAGATAGGTTGCAACCGGGGTGAAGTGCATGTCCGGCACGTCCAAACCCGCTCGCTCACGAATCCAGTCCGGCTCTTTGAAGACCAGGTCGGAAGAGAACCACACAACCGGGTCTGAAGCGTGTTGCGCAAACACCGCTCTCGGGAAAAGCCAGGGCCCCAACTCCCTGCCGTAGCGGTCCCGCGTTAGCTGCTCCGGGTTGTTGACGAAGCGAATATGAGATCCATTTTCAAACACCGGGGCAACCTCCGGAGACCCCTTGTGTCGGGATTTTGTGAGCTGCCGCAATAGTTTCGAGGCCTGGGGAGAACCTGTCCAGATCGCTCCGTCAACACGCTCAGTCAGGTCATGGGCGTCGGCGAAAAGGTCTTGTGAGCCGTATGCGCCAAGGGACTCTCCACCGACAATAACCAGTGGACGCTCATCCTCCGGTAGTGTCGCAACCCGCTGCGCGACCTTTTCAAAAAGCATAGTCCCGGCCTTCACGCACACTGACAGGTCTGAAACCATCAGTGCCGCGGAAAAAAGGTACGAGTACTGCATGGTCACCACAGCGCAGTTGCCGCGAGTCAGGTATTCCATTGGCTGCACCAGCCACTCATCCACCCAACCGGATCCGGTCGCCGTGTTGACCAGGATTAGGGAGCGTTTGAATCCACCGGCACGCTCAAGGTCTGCCACCGCAAGATCCGCAAGCTCATCTAGGTTGGTATCGGCGGTGGGCATTCCCGCATAGATACGGATCGGCTCCATCGCGGGAAGACCTGTGACGTCCTCGATCATTTCGGCACTGGGGCCCTTGCCGATGAACTTCCTCCCCTGGCCGCCGATTGTCTCCCATGGGACTAGGGATTGCTTAGACCCTGACCTCTCCGGGACCTCGGGGCGGGCATATCCGTCGGCACTGGTCGTATTCAGCGCTGCCGCCTTGCGTGCGAAGATCGCCATCACGGAGCGGAAAACAACCCTGTTGGAGATGAATAGGACCAGTGCAATCACGGCCACTAGCGCTATCGCAAGAGCAAAGGGGCGGTAAATCCAGTTGGCAAGGAAGGAGACGATGAGGTTGAAGATTCCCCGCAACAGGCCGACCACGGTCAGCACCGCCGCAAACATGACGAAGCTCGCGGCCAGGCCAATCAGGTACTCCACCAGGTTGACCTGCTTCATCTCCTGGAGCGCAGCCGCCTTCTTGCTGGCCCAGAACGACTGCCAAATCGACCTCATTGTCCACAGCGTCACCGCGGCCACCAGCAGATAGGTGCCAGTTTGGGTGACGCTTTCGGGCGCCGAAATAGAGACATCCAGTGCTCTCAGCAGAGCTGCGCCCCCCTCTTGGAGAGCCCATCCCAAAACGTAGCCCAAACCCATGAGGATTCCGGAAACAAACGCATGCCACCACCAGCGGCGGGGCAGGACGGACGGGGTCACGGAGATTGCGTAGAAGACCATCGTGAACAAAACGCCGAAAAGCGATGGCTCAGCCATGTCTGCTAGCACCCCCAGTTCGTGTTTTGTACCCCGGTGCAGAACACAACGCGCTGATCCTGCCAGATCACGGTACCGCCCCGCGTGATTTAGAGGCAAAATCAGTACATGAGTAACAGGCTGCCCCACCCCGACCCACTGCCCCCACTATTCCAGGAAGTTGCGCCCAACATGGCCATTCCTGATCCGTTTGCTGCACCATCTTTGCGCTGGGGAATCCTTGGGGCCGGTGGTATTGCACGCACCTTTGCCCGGGATGTTCCCAAATACTCAAACCAACAGGTCGTCGCGATTGGTTCCCGCGAGCTCTCGCGCGCCCAAGCGTTCGCTACCGAAATGGGACTGCAGCAAGTTGGCACCTACGGAAGCTACGAAGAGCTGGTGCAAGCAGACGACATCGACGTCATCTACATCGCCACACCGCACATGCGCCACCGCGACGATGCGCTCCTGGCGTTGAGTGCGGGCAAGCCCGTCCTCGTCGAAAAAGCGTTTGCAACCTCGATAGACCAGGTCAATGAGGTGTTTGATACCGCCGAAGCCAAAGGCCTCTTTGCGATGGAAGGGATGTGGTCGCGACACCTGCCGCACTACCACTTCATCCGCGCCGCAATTGCATCAGGGCGTCTGGGACGCCTGGTTGAAGTGTCTGCAGACCACGGGCAACGCCTCACCCACATCGCTCGGATGACGGACCCCAACCTGGCGGGTGGGGCCATGTTAGACCTCGGCGTCTACCCAATCTCACTGATTCAGATGACGCTGGGAAAGCCGACCGAACAGGTCGCACTGGGGCGCCTCTCTGACCTGGGCGTTGACCTGGGGGACGTGGTGATTGGGAAGCACGAGGGCGGACTATCTGTGGCCACATGCCAGATGGATGGAGCGACGTCGATGCACGCCATCCTCACGTTTGAGGCCGGGACGATCGAACTTACCAAGAACTTCTATGGGCCAACGAAGGTGAGGTTGACCGTGTTCGACCTCGATCCCGCCACTGGCGCAGCCGTGTCCGTGCACAAACAGAAGTGGGATGCACGCGTTCCCGGCGGATTCCAGTACGAGGCCGCAGAGGCTGCCCGCAGAATCACCTCGGGAGATCTAGAGTCCCCTGTCGTCCCCTGGTCGGCGACCCGCGAGGTTCAGGAGATGATGGATGACGCGCTGGCGCAGGTTGGGGTGCGGTACCCGCGGTTCTAGCGGGCTAGGCCCGCGCCGTCCACACCAGTGTCGTGTACGGCAACGCGAACGGGGCAAGCGGGTCAAACCCCAGGTGCTCCAACAAATACCAGCGCAGGTTGTCCTGCATCTTTGTGCGACGAGGCGGGCTCGCCGCAAGGTATGACGACCGGGTGCGGGCAAGGCGCAAGCACTGCTCCACAGTCAGGCTCTGCTCCCAGCCGACCTCCGTCAGCAGCGGACGCTCAAACAACGGACCCAAATCCGGGGTGCGTTCGCGCCGCACCACATCACCGGAACGCATGATGCGGCTCAGCCTGTGCACCCAGGGGACCTCAACCGCCAACTGGTTGGCGACCAGTGCGAGGGCGCCTCCGGGGCGCAAGATCCGCGCCGCCTCAGCAGCAGCAAGCGGAATGTCAAGCCAGTGGGAACACTGCGCCCACACCACCAGGTCAGATGAGTCGGCCGCAAGCCCGGTGTCCTCGGCGGTTCCCGCAACAACCTCCAGCAGTGGGCCACCTCCGACCAAGTCCGCCCTCGCCTCCTGAGCCCAAGAGCCTTCCTGCAGCACCTCCCGCATTGCCGAGGACGGTTCAACCGCGACCGTCCTCACCCCACGCTCAACCAAACCCCGCGTGAACTGGCCTGTTCCTGCACCCACATCCACGGCGCTCCCAACCCCGTGGGCCGAGGCCGCAAGCACCGCGTCGTAGGCACCTGCCGGATAGGTGGGCCGAGTCTCTTCATACTCGACGGCTTCCGCACGCCCAACCGTGGCTGCGAACGGGTTTATGAACCCAGAGTTTCCCTCAGTCAAACTTTCGGCTGCTTTCCGCGCCTCGACTTCTTGCTTCGACGGGGTGTTTCCTTGCGCTGGCCCTCCAGGTCTCGCAGCGCCTGCCCCAGCACGGGATATGAAAACTTGAATCCACTGCGAGCCAACGCCTCCGGCACCGCCCTCTGGCCCGCAGCAACCGTCTCATCAACCATGTTTGGCGTCAGTGCGATCCGAGCCACGGGACTTGGGAAAGGAATGAACGTCGGCCTGTTCAAGACACGGCCATACTCCCTGGTGAAGGACGCATTGCGAACAGGATTCGGTGCAGTGAGGTTGACCGGCCCGGATACCTCGCCGTCCAACAGAGCGACCATGGCGGCAACATGATCGTCGATGTGGATCCAGGACAGCCACTGCCGACCATCCCCAATTCGGCCCGCCACGCCGAACTTGAACAGGGGTCGCAGAGCACCTAGGAAACCTCCGCGAGGCGAGAGGACATTGGCCGTCCTCAGGCGCACCACCCGCACCCCTAAGTCTGCGGCAGGAAGCGCCGCATCTTCCCACTTCTCACAAACATCAGCTAAGAACCCGGTTCCCACCGGCGCGTCCTCGGGAAGCAGGCGATCCCCACAATCGAAGCCGTAGATCCCCACCGCACTGGCCGAGAGGAAGGCTTTGCACCGGTCCGATCCCTCTTCACGGGCATCCGCAAGCGCTTGCACAACCGTCCTCGTTGACAGCACCCGTGAGGAAAGGATTTCCCGTTTGTACTCCACTGCCCAGCGGCTCCCCGCGATTGGCGCGCCCGCCAGGTTGACCACGGCGTCCACGTCAGTGAGTCCGAGCCCTGAAATTGTGTTGGCCTGCGGATCCCACTGTCTTTCCGACTCGCTGGTGGCCGGCTTGCGGACAAGGCGAACGACCTCGTCCCCCCGCTCGACTAGCGCGGCGTCAAGGCGGCTCCCCAGCATCCCGCTGGCACCACCAATGGCAATCTTCATGTCCACAGCTTAGGTTTTGATGACCAAATCGGCTAGAGTTCGCGGGCTGTTATGCGCCCAATGCTCACGTTCGGAGCGGTTCCACTGCTCCCAAAACGGGGCGTAGAGTTCCCCATCTCGCGCCAGTCCACGAGCGCGAGCCTCCTGCGGGTCGGCCTCGACCCAAATGCTCAGGGTTGCGTTCGCAGCCGTCGTCGGGGTGAGCGCGCCGCACCCCTCGATGATCCACGGCTCAGCCGGGTCCAGCACCACTTCCTCGGCATACCTTTCGCGAACCCAGTCCCACCTCGTGTAACTGTCACGCACACCTCGCAGCAGTTCCTCAGCCACAGCCGTTCCTTCGGCGAGGCCGTCCCACCCGGGGACCCAGTCCTCGACGCTGAGAACTCGGACATTCAGAAGTGAGCCAAGCTTGTTCGCAAGGGTTGTCTTGCCACTTCCGGAAGGTCCGTCAATGACGATTCGCGCGGGCTGATCTGCCATGGCCTCATCCGATCCCGAAGAGGGAGAACGTCCCCACCGCTGCCGCGACGCCGAGGGCGATGGCTGGAACGAGGGCGCAGACCGCAACCATAACCGCGTCGACCCTAGACAGCCGTGACACCCTGGCGTTTGAGCGCGGGATGTCAGACCCAAATCCCCGGGCCTCCATCGACACAGACAGGGAGTCAGCCCGGCGCAAAGCAAAGGTGGTCAGTGAGAAGGCGGCCTTCGCGAAGTGTGCACCGTCCATTCCCCTGGATCGGCGCGCCCTCTTCAACGCTGCCCAGTCGCTGAGCATCAGACCCACCATGCGCACTGCCGCAAGCGAAGAGAGAACGAATCGGGACGGCAGGTGAACCACCTGGGTGAGGGAATCCGCGACCTCGGTGGAGCCCAAACTGGGCAGGATAACAACCGCGGGGAGGCCAACGGCGAGCACACGCAAAGACATCGATAGCGCCAGGGTCACCGAGTTTTGGCTGATCACCACGGGTCCCCAAGCCGCGTAGATCTCCCCGCCGGGTGCCGCGTAGAGCAGCATGGAAACCGCGGCTAGCGGCGCCGCTACTAGCAGTGGGGAGAGTCGAATAAGAAGTGTTCGAGGGCGCAATCGCGCCAGCGGCAGCAGCATCATCTCAAGCAGCAGGGCAATGCCAGCTGAGACCGGGTCGATACTGAGCATGAGGGGGATGGTCATGAGGAGCAGGCCGAGTAGTTGCGCCGCGGGATTGACGCGAGACAGGGGTGTTCGGGGTTGGCTTACGACCCGGGTTGGCGCCTGAGCAATGGGCGTTGCGCCAGCGGCGTCCTCGATCTCGATGACACCCTCACCAAGGGCCCGCACCAAGTTCTTGTCGTGCGTGATGATGATCAGCGTGGTCCCGCGTCCTCGCGCCTCAACAAGGAGGGAAACCAGGTCCACCCAGGTGTTGAAATCTTGCCCGAAGGTCGGCTCGTCAAGCACCACAACCTCGGGCGCCGCGATCAGTGCGGTTCCAACGCCGAGGCGGCGCCGCTCCCCACCGGACAGCGACAGTGGGTGAGCCGCCCGTAAGTGACGCAGGTGCAGCAGGTCCAAGTACTTGTCGACGCGCGCGGCGATCTGGTCACCGCCCAGTCCGGACAGCTTCGGACCGAGCGCCAGTTCGTCCTCAACGGTGGAGGTGAGGAACTGGTATTGGGGTTCCTGAAACACCATCGAAATGCGGCCGAGCAGCTCCACCGGCGACCAGTCGGTCGGCTTATCGCTATGCACAGAAGTGTTGACATTGGCCGCGTTGCACACCTGCGGCCCCGCGTGAACGGCACCCGACCGTGGCTGCAGGAGACCCGCAAGCGTCAGGGCCGTAGTCGTTTTCCCCGCCCCATTGGGACCGACAACGCAGGTTGAGCGTCCTCGTTCAAAAGTTAGGTCGAGGCCAGTGAGGACCGCCGAGCCATCTTTGTAACCAACCGCAAGATCCGTGGTTGTCAGCGCCGCGCCGAGGTCCTGCGACCGACCGGGTCCGCTGCGCGGCGGGAGGAACTGGAGGGGGTCATCCCCCGGAATCCATACCCCCGCCTCACGCAACGTAGCGCCATGATCGGCAATCACCCGTCGTGGTGGGCCGTCGGCCACCACCCCACCCTCAGTGAGCACAATCAGGCGGTCCGCGCGGTCAATCCACGGGGCCAGGTTATGTTCAACAATGATCAGGGTCGCGCCCGACTGGTTCGCCAGATCCTCAGTTGCCCGGCGCACCTCTTCCGCGCCGTGGGTGTCCAGGTTTGCGGTGGGCTCATCCAGCAGCATGACCCGCGGCCGCATGGCGAGGGCGCATGCCAGGGCCAGACGCTGCTTCTCACCACCTGAAAGGTGCGAGGTCGGGTGGTCCAGAGGATAGCCGAGGCCGACCACGGCCAACGCATCCTTGACCCGCGGCCAGATCTGCTCTGCCGGGAGACCAATGTTCTCAAGGCCAAACGCGACCTCGTCCCCCAGCCGTCCCATCACCCTCTGTGTTTCCGGGTCCTGTTGAACGAGGCCGACATGCCCGCGCACCATCGGGGAAGATGCAGGCATGCCCGCGATGGTGAGGGTGCCTGCGCTTTCGCCCTCGTCCTCCCCCAAAACCCCGGCGATCCCGTGGAGCAAAGTGGACTTACCCGCCCCCGAGTTGCCAACAATGAGGACACATTCTTGCGGCGCGATTTCCAGCGTCACGTCCCGCACCGCCCACGCCTCACGCCCCGGGTGACGCCAACCCCACCCCTGCAGACGAACTGGGGGTGCGACGAGGTCCGCGACCGGATTCTGTGGGAGTGGGGAAGTCATCTCTAGACCCGCTTTTGAAGGTCGCGTCCCGACGCGAACCTGTTAAGCGCACCCGTCTTGGCGAGGGCGCGCACCAGGAAGTAGGACCCCAGGCCAGCAATGATGATGCCGGACGTGATGGTGGCTGACCAGTAGATGAGGTTGAAGAGGAAGGACTTGGCGAAGTTGCCGGAGGTCACGCCCTCGAGAAGCATCGCGCCAACTGCGGCAAAGGATCCCGACAGCGCGGCGACACCCGGGCCGAAGCGGCGGTAGCGGAACAGGGCGAAGGCCAGCTCGGCTCCGGCGCCCTGGATGAGCCCAGCGATGAGGGCCTCTGCGCCCCACTGCGAACCCAGCGCCATGGACACCACCGCAGCCAGGGTCTCCACAAAAATGGCGGCACCCGGTTTGCGGATCACCAGGGCGCCGAGCGGACCACCCATGAGCCACACGCCGGAGACAATCCCGCCAACACCGGGGGTGAGCGCATCCAAAGCCGTGAACCCGGCGTAACCCACCTGATTCCACAGAAGGAAAATCACACCCATCACGGCGCCTAGCACCGCTGCCGTAACAATGTCGACAACGCGCCACCTGTTGGCATGCAACCCAAACTCAGAGCCCGCATTCACCAGAGAACCTCCCGCACTAGACAAAACCCAGTCGTAGCCGCGAGGTCGCACTTCCTACGCCGGTACTAACCGGATCAGGTTCGACGGTCGGGAACTGCTGTTCCCCTCTCACCCCGCTTCAGGGGCCCCGTGGCTTCTTCCACCTTAGACCCTTTGCCACCGAGGACGAAAGTCCGTCCAACCCGCTTGACGGTGACATACCCCCCGTCGTGTGCTCGTGTGGAAGGGCTCGGAAGTCGCCGCGCTTGTTTATAGTGGTAGGGGCGAGCATTGCATCAAATTCAAGGGAGCATTCATGCGAATTGGAGTACCAGCTGAGAAACCAGATCAACCTCTGGTCGCTGCCACCCCAGATACGGTCACAAAACTAATCAAGCTGGGGTACTCCGTCCTCGTTCAAGCAGGAGCTGGCGCACTTGCTTCCTACCCGGACTACCAGTACGAGGACGCGGGCGCGCAAATCGTCGACCGGGATGCCGTCTACCACGCTGACATTGTGCTCACTCTTGACGCACCGGAACCGTACGACCTCGAAAAGATGCACAAAGACTCCGTGCTTGTCTCCCGCCTGGCACCAGCCCGGAATGAAGCGCTCATGGAAACGTTCGCCGGGCTGAACATCACGGCGTTGGCCATGGATGTCGTGCCCCGCATTTCTCGCGCGCAAGCAATGGATGTGCTGTCCTCGCAGGCCAACGTTGCCGGATACCGCGCCATCATCGAAGCGGCGAATGAGTTTGGCAGGCTCTTCACGGGTCAGGTCACGGCCGCCGGGAAGATGCCGCCCGCCCACGTTTACGTCATTGGCGCAGGTGTTGCCGGACTAGCGGCAATTGGCACCGCAAACTCGATGGGTGCAGAAGTCTTCGCTTCAGATGTGCGCCCGGAAGTGGCAGAGCAGGTCAACTCGATGGGTGCGCGGTTCGTCCCCCTGCTCGCAGTCCAAGAGAAGTCCGAGGACGGTTACGCGAAAGCAATGACCGCGGAGCAGGCAAAACTCGCTAACGAGGTTTACGCTAAGCAGTCCGCCACCTGCGACATTGTCATCACGACAGCGAACATTCCCGGCCGCACCTCCCCCATCCTCCTGGATGACGAAGCAATCGCGGCCATGAAGCCCGGAAGTGTCATCGTCGATATGGCGGCCGCGAACGGCGGGAACACCACGCAGACCGTTGCCGGGCAGAAAGTAGTTACCGACAACGGTGTCACCATCATCGGATGGACAGATCTGGCGGGACGACTTCCGGCGCAGTCCTCGCAGCTGTACGCGCAGAACGTCGTCAACCTACTCAAGCTCATGACACCTGAGAAAGACGGGCAGTTGGTCATCGACCTCAACGATGAGATCGTTCGGACCATCACCCTGACGGATGATGGGCAGATCCTCTGGCCTCCCCCACCCATTCAAGTCTCTGCCGCCCCCGCGGCGGCAACTGAGGACCCGGTTGACCACGCCAAAGCCGCAGCGGATGCCGCGCGAGAGGCAGCGGCAGCGAAGCAGAAGCGGTTCGCTTGGATCGGCCTTGCCGTGGTTGTGGCAGCCGCCCTCGTCCTCGTCACCCCCACAATGGCGTTGGGACACTACATGGTGTTCGTTCTGGCGATTGTCGTTGGTTTCTACGTCATCACGGGTGTTGCGCACTCGCTGCACACGCCGCTGATGTCAGTAACGAATGCCATCTCCGGCATCATCTTGGTCGGGGCAATCAGCCAGGTAGGTTCTTCAAACCTGGCTGTGACGATCATTAGCTTCCTCGCGATCGTCGTTGCGTCCATCAACATCTTTGGTGGGTTCCGCGTCACCGGCCGCATGCTGACCATGTTCCAGAAGGGCTGAGCGAAACAATGATTGCACTGCTTCCCACATTCGTAGTTCCCGCCGTTGTTGACCAGGGGTGGAGTGAACCGTCCTACTGGACCGGCCACATCGTCACGCTGGCCTACATTGTTGCCGCCATCCTCTTCATCTTGTCTCTGCGTGGCCTGTCATCCCACGAAACCTCACGCCAAGGGAACAACCTGGGGATCACCGGAATGACCATTGCACTGGCCGCGACGATCCTGGCCGCACTGACCGGCGAACCGGGACGCGGTGTGTTAGTCACCGCTCTTCTCATTGGTGTTGCCATGCTGATTGGCGCCACGATTGGGCTGTGGCGCGCTGCCAAGGTTGAAATGACGGGCATGCCTGAACTGATCGCCCTGCTGCACTCCTTCGTCGGGTTGGCGGCTGTGCTGGTTGGTTTCAACTCGTTCCTGGCTCCGGATCCAGAGGCCATCCTTCTGGGTGGGTTCCATATGGGCGAGGTATTCCTGGGTGTCTTTATCGGGGCGGTGACCTTCACCGGCTCGATCGTTGCCTACCTGAAACTGTCCGGGAAAATCTCGGGAGCGCCCCTAATGTTGCCGGCGCGCAACATGTTGAACCTGGGCGCCATTGTTATCTCCCTGCTGCTCATGGTGTGGTTCATTGCCGCAGGTCACAGCAACTGGGCCTGGTTCCCGTTTATCGCAATGACCGTGATCGCCCTCGCCCTCGGCGTTCACCTGGTTGCGGCCATTGGTGGCGGGGATATGCCGGTCGTGGTTTCAATGCTGAACTCATACTCGGGGTGGGCTGCCGCAGCTGCGGGGTTCATGCTCAACAACGACCTCCTGATCATCACGGGTGCCCTGGTTGGCGCGTCGGGTGCCTTCCTGTCGTTCATCATGTGCCGGGCCATGAACCGGTCGTTCATCTCCGTCATCCTGGGCGGATTCGGAACCGGCGAGTCGACGGCCGCATCGGGCGAGGTCGATGGGGAATACCAAGAGATCAATGCCGAGCAGGTTGCTGCAATGCTGGCAGGCTCGCGCAAAGTGATGATTACCCCCGGCTACGGGATGGCGGTCGCGCAGGCACAGTACCCGGTCGCAGAACTCACGTCAGCACTGCGTGACATGGGGGTCGAGGTCGAATTCGGCGTTCACCCGGTTGCCGGGCGCCTCCCCGGTCACATGAATGTCCTCCTTGCGGAGGCCAAGGTTCCCTACGACATTGTCATGGAAATGGATGAGGTCAATGACGACTTTGGTGACGTCGACACCGTCCTCGTCATTGGAGCGAACGACACGGTCAACCCTGCGGCTGAAGAGCCCGGGTCGCCGATTGCGGGCATGCCGGTCTTGAAGGTGTGGGAGGCGCAGAATGTTGTCGTCTTCAAACGTTCAATGGCCACGGGTTATGCGGGGGTGCAGAACCCGTTGTTCTTCAAGGAGAACTCGCACATGCTGTTCGGGGATGCTAAGGACTCTGTCGACAAGATTGTGGCGGCGGTGAAGCAGGGCGTCTGACCGGGCCGCGAGTATGGCCTAGGCAGGCAGGAACTCGAACTCGACCTCGACCTCGACCGTTGCGTTGAGGGGTAGGGCTGCAACACCAACAGCGGAACGCGCATGGCGGGAACCAAAGATGCCTTGAAGTAGGTCGGATGCGCCGTTGATGACTGACGGCTGAGCGAAGTAGTCCTCCGTCGAAGCCACAAAACCAACGACCTTAACAGCCCGGACTAGACGGTCCACTCCCCCAACTGCGGCGGCAGCTGCGGCTAGAGCATTGAGTGCGCACTGCCTGGCAGCGGCGTAGGCAAGATCATCCGTCACGGCAACTGTGCCGCACTTACCTGTTAGAAGCAGGTCGCCATCCTTCATGGGCAGCTGGCCTGAGGTTCGCACCAGCGACCCAAAGACAACGGCCGGGGCGTACGCGGCAACCGGTGCGGCAACCGGGGGTAGCTCGATGCCGAGTTCTTCCAAACGTTGCGATATTGCCATTGGTTTACTCCCTCAGGATTCGGGCCCGCGGTGGGCGGGTGGGTGTCACCCACAACATTAGACGGGTTCGTGCCACCCGGAACAGTATCTGGGGTGTCTCGCTCGCGTCCTCGTTCGCCTCCTAGTCTTCCCCGCACCACCCTCCCCGCACCAGAAATTCGTGACTCTTGGCGCATGTCCACATTCGGCTAACACTTGGCGTCAAACTCGGATACCCTTGTATGCGTAGTTTCAACTTGAATAGAAGTACCCAGCGGATTCGCCGCGGTGTGCAACGAAGAAGTTTTACTGCAACCAGGTCCGACGGGCTTGGTTCCACACCGGCAGCACAAGAAAAGAGAATCCACATGGCTGACGTAACAACTGGAATCGTAAAATGGTTTAACTCCCAGAAGGGCTACGGCTTCATTAGCCCCGAGGACGGCTCGGAAGACGTATTTGCGCACTACCGCAACATCGTTGGTTCCGGTCACCGTAACCTCGAAGAGAACCAGCGCGTCGAGTTCAGCATTGAACAGGGCGACAAGGGTCTCATGGCCACCAACATCAAGGTCCTCGACTAGTAGAGCTTGGTCTTCGACCATAGCGCGAAGGTATCGATCGCAACGCTAGGTCATCGACCTCTAGCACTGAGGTCTGAACCATTCAGGCCTTCGAAGCACTCCCTAGGAACTCCGATTTGATCGGATGCCCCGGGGAGTGTTTCTGCGTTAACACCTGGCGCGAGCCTTCTAACCGGCCAAGACCCAAGCACGCTCTCAGCCTCGTGCCTAAGGTTGCCGGATCACCTAACGTTGCCGCCGTCCCCTATGGTTGCCGGTTTCCGTCGAATTTTCGGGCAACCTTACGTGATCCCGGCAACCTTACGTGAGGGCGGCAACCGAGGCAGGGCGTCAGCCGCGTCAGCGGCGTTCCGCGTCAGCGGCGTTCCGCGTCAGCGGCGTCAGCCGCGTCAGCCGCGTCAGCGGCGGCCCGCGCCCGCGCCGCCACTTCGGAGCGCCTTCCAAAACATCTGCACCGCCACAAACGTCAAGAACACAGCAAAGGCAATGTTCGCAGCCATTGGAGACACTGCCGTCGCAACCATTGAGCCCACGAATGTTGTCACGCAGGCCGGTAGACCAACCGCAAGAGCAGCAGAAAGATCCACATTCTTCGCCCGATAGTTCGACAAAGTCCCCGTCAGGGACGTCGGGATCATCACCAACAGTGAGGTTCCCTTTGCAACCAGATCGCTGGCCCCGAACAAGAGCATCAGTGCGGGAACAATAATCACTCCGCCCCCAACTCCCAACAGGCCCGCCAAGATACCCGTCACGATCCCAAGCAGGATCATCGCTGTCGCCGTCAGCCAAGTGATGTCCAGGGCAGCATCCCGATCCGGTATCACCAAGAACAAGCTGACGATCACCACGACGATGAAGACAGCAAACCCAATCTGAAGTGGCTTCGCGGGAAGCTTGCGTAGTAGCCGCGTCCCGATCCTGGCCCCAAAGACAGAGCCAACCGCCACCAGAATCGCAGCGGTCAGCGACACGTTCCCGTTGATTGCGTACGAAACAACCCCGACCAAAGCCAGGGGAAGGATTGCAGCCAACGAAGTACCCGCAGCCAACTTCTGGTTGAACTTCAAGATCAGCAGCAGGCCAGGAACAATCAGGATCCCACCACCAACACCAAACATTCCCGACAGGAACCCGGCCGCTAAGCCCAACGCCACCAGCTCCACCCACTGCGCTGACTTACGCGCGTCGGTTCCCACTTCACTCATACCTGTCATCACCGGCCTTTCGACACCACTCTAGCCGCGGCCGCCACTGCCCCAACTTCACGCTGGAGGGCCCGTCTTCAGAATGTGATGCTGGGGCAGTCCTTGAGCACACCATTCAATGCCTGCTGCTCATCCCGCGTCACCGTGAGATTCCACTTGTATTTCACTGCCACCTGACGGGCAGCGTAATCACACCGGTACCCCTTGTTGTCCGGCAACCACTGGTCTGCAGTGGATGCACCTTTGATTTGGTTCGCCGCGCCCTCGACCGCAAGAAGGTTCAGTGGGTCGTTGGCGAACCTAAGACGATCCTCAGCATTCCACTGCCATGCTCCGGACTGCCACCCGTTCGCCAAAGCAACCACATGGTCAATTTGAACTGCAGCGCTTGTCTGCTCACCGCGTTGAAAAACAATGGTTGTGTCCGTGTAAGGATCTTCAAGAATCCCACCCTGCACAACACAGGCGCGCGCATCAGATCCGAAGTCGAGGTCGGTTAGGTCCCTTGCCAGAATCTCATTACGCGTGTTGCAACCATCAGCATCCAGATCTGCCCAACCGTCCCCAAACTGCGCTCGGGAGTATGGTGGTGCATCGCCTAAGTCCCCACCCTCTGCCACCTCAAGGGAAGCCAACTGACGAAGAGGTTCCGAGGCCGATGCATCAATTTCTATCGAACGATCAGAAGTGAACCCATTGAGGATCTGCGGAAGGAGCATCCAGGCTGCGAGCGCGAGGACGGCCACCGCCACAAAAACCCTCATGGCGGATGGACGACGCGAATCCTGCTTGCTTTTTCTCACCACCCCATTGTGCAGAAGTTCGCGAGGCCTGAGGTAACTTCGGACCTCAACATGGGGATAACTTCACTATCCACAGGACATCCAACACGATCAACTAAAGAGTTTTCCACCGTCCGGGTCGTATGGGTCGATTAGTCCTGGGAAGTTATTGCGCACGTTTCCCACCGCGGGCGCCACCATCCGCGGAGCGAGGGGGGCCGGTGGAATGGCAGCGATCAGCTGCGCAACCTTGTCCTTATCGGTCAGTTCCTGATCCAGCCACATCCCCCACAGCGAACGTGGCACAAATACAGGCATCCGGTCGTGGATGTGACCGAGTGTGTCATTAGCAGACCGTGTTAAGAGTGCGACGGTCGCGGGCGCTGGAAGCTCCAGTTTCCCGGCCTCGCCACTTTGGTCACCAGAAGCTGGCCACTCATAGATGCCGGCCATCGCCATCACGGGCTCGCTGCCAGGTGGAGCCGGGTTCCCATCAGAATCGGCGAGACTGAGGAAGTACGGTTGCTTCTTCCCATCACGCTTCTTCTGCCACTCAAAGTAGCCATTCGATGGCACCAGACAGCGCCGCTTCTTCGCGGCTGCTGAGAAGACTGGCTTCTCCGTCACCGTCTCCGCCCGAGCATTGATCAGCGTCTTGAACCCTTCCTTCGCCCAGAAGGGCACGAATCCCCACTTTTGGTTGGTGAGGAGACGCTCCGCTTCCACGTCGGAACGCACCGCGCGAATCAGCTCGGATGGTGCCTGGTTGTACGAGGGCGCGTGCTCCCCCTCAACCAAATCGATATCAAACAGGGTCGCCAGTTCCGCGTCGTCCGCGTACATCGTGAATCTTCCGCACATACCCCATTGTCTCCCGCCACCCCGCGAAATGTATACGTAGCGCGCCTAGTCCTCCCTGGGCGTCCCCGACTGCGGGTTCTCCCGAGCCCGCTGCGCCAAACGCGCCTTGAGCTGCGCGGGGGTCTCAGCGAGCGACCAATCAGAATGCACCGGCAACTGCCATTTGCGCCAGTGCGCCACAACCGTGAACGACGACCCGACAACGGTCGCCAGAATCATCCCCCAGGTGGGGCTCCCCAGGCTGTACAGCAGCACCATGATTGCCGCTGACACCAGCGCCGGGGTCGCGTAAAGGTTATTCCCCCCGAAAACCATGGGCACGTTTCCCGCCGTAACGTCACGAATCATTCCCCCGCCGACAGCGGTCGTGATCCCAAGGAGCAACGCTGGCATGATCCCAAACCCAAGCGCAAGCGTCTTCATCGCGCCCGTCGCCGCCCAGCATCCGAGGACGGTGCCGTCCGCGATGATGAGTGCGATCCTCCAGAACCTGGAACTCAACTTCCAGAAGAAGGCGATCCCCGCACCCACCAGTGCCGTGGAAATATACAGCGGGTCTGTCAGAGCCACGGGTGGCCCGTGCTGCAGCATCACGTCGCGCACAATGCCGCCTCCCATAGCGGACATGATGGCCAAGATAACGAACCCAACCGCATCAAAGTGCTTGGTTCGCGCTAGCTTCCCACCGAGGATTCCGTTCAGCAGCACACCGGTCAGGTCGATGAAACGGAAAATGTCATTGACCTCAATGCCGTAGATTTCAGCCAGGTCCATAGCCGCGCCCTACGCAACCGTTCCGAACAGGTTACCCAGCGCGAACGTGATACCCGCAGCGGTCAGGCCGATTGCCAACTGCCGCAGTGCACCAAGCCACGGCGCCCGTCCGGACATGATTCCCACCAGGCCACCTGTCATGAGTAGCGCAACTCCCACAATCGCCAGAGAAACAAGAATGGCCGCATACCCCGACATTCCAAAGACATACGGCACCAAAGGGATCACCGCACCGACGGCAAAGAAGAAGAATGATGCCAAAGCCACTTGGAATGGACGGCCCAGGTTCTCGGCAGAATCGTCTTTGGCAGCCACGCCTTGCGGCGCAATTAGTTCGAGGGCGACCGTCCCCGTGTCCTCCCCCGGAGGTCCCACGGACTCGAAGATCGCTCGCGCATGTGCGTGTGCCTCTTCGGAGGTTTCCCCTCGGGCCCGGAACAGTAGCACCAGCTCATTTTCTTGCACGTCCAACTGCTTTACCGACCGCGGGTTGAGCGGTTCGGGCGTTGAGGCCTGAATAAGTTCCCGCGCACTGGAAACACTGATCCACTCTCCAGCCGCCATCGACAAAGACCCGGCCAAGAGACCCGCAATACCTGTGGTGAGCACCCAACCGTTGCCCATACCTGCACCGGCAACGCCAAGGATCAGCGCCAGGTTGGAAACCAACCCGTCGTTTGCCCCAAAGATCGCAGCCCTGAAGTTGCCCGCAATCTTGTTGCGGGACGCGGTGGCGATTGTGCGAACGACTTCCCCGTGGATGCGTTCATCAGCAACCATCTGCTCGGTCGCATCCGCATCCGTCTCATAGTCCGACCTCTGTTCAGACCTTTGGACGAGGGCGAGCGTGAAGACCGACCCAAACCGGCCCGCCAGCCCTGCGAGCATCCGCGAGTAGAGTCTGGGTCGAGGCGCCGGCTCGGCATGCTCACCCAAGAGCGTCAACCAGTGCTTCTCGTGACGCTTCTCCGCATCCGCCAGCTCAAGCATGAACTCACGAACTTCGCCCTCTTCGCGCGCCGCCAGGTTGCGGTAGGTTTGCGCTTCAATGCGCTCTTCGGCCAGGTGACGCCGCCACCTCTTTATCTGTTGGCGTGTTGGCCGAGGGCGTGGCTCCAGCGGTGTGGTTATGGCATCCACAACATCAGCCATGACTCTTGCCCTGCTAGTCGGTTGTCGACGGAATCTCAGCGGTGGTGACACGCGCTTCGACTATGAGCGGTTCCTGCCCGGCCCCCACAATCGTGCGGTACACGGATGAAGCCGCGCGGTCCGTCAGTTCTTCACCCTTGGAGCGCACCAGCCCAGACGCGTGATCTGCAGCCGCTTCAATGGGACGGGACACCACCCGCGTGTTGCGCAGCCAGCGCATCCCCGAAGCAAATGTCTCATACGGTTTCGGGCCCAGTTTGGAACCGAGTAGAACTCCCACTGTCAGTCCCGCCGCAAGCGTGAACTTCGTGCCCATTACGCAACCCATCCTTGATTAGTCGTGGCGCCAACCCAGTCAGCACATTTCATCCCTGCACGCCCGGGTAAAGGCACCGCAGTGTTTCCGCGACAATCCTACCGGTACCCTCAGTGTCGTCCACGGG
Source organism: Schaalia sp. JY-X169 (assembly GCF_014069575.1). Classification (NCBI taxonomy): domain Bacteria; kingdom Bacillati; phylum Actinomycetota; class Actinomycetes; order Actinomycetales; family Actinomycetaceae; genus Schaalia; species Schaalia sp. JY-X169. The sequence continues at coordinate 119,334 of NZ_CP059675.1, read as the reverse complement.
CTGGACTGTGACATCGAGTGTTGCGGCGAGGGCGACCGGCCGCCCATCGCCGTCCGCAATGATTGCTAGGTCCCCACGCTTGGGGAGGTCCCCGTCCTCGGGGTAGGAAGAGAGGGGTTCCGACACCACCAGTGTTGCATCGGCAACCAGTTGCTTCACCAACGCGGTTGCCTCCGTCGTGTCACCGCTAAGGTGCATCCACGGGGGAATCATTGTTGATGCCTGCTGTTGACCGAAGATCCCCTCAAGGGTTGCCCAGCCGACGTGGTCCCGAGCAAATGCCCAGAAGTCCGCTACGACCTCGTCCGAGGGTTGCAATGGCACGGTCGACGCATCGGCGTTGGTATCGTTCTTCATCCGACCAGACTAGGCGATTGTTGTTTCGCTGACGAGTGAATGTCTATGACTCACCTCGCGAGAGGATGCCATTATTCCCGAATCCGGCTAGTTTGGAAGGGTGAGCGAGGTCGAGATCATAACGCCCCGAGGGATTACCCTACGGGGTACTTTCGTGGACCCTGTTGATTCCACCGATGCAGCCGTCATCTTCTCTCATTCCTTCCTGTGTGACCGCGCCTCCAGCCCCCACTTCCCGATCTTGGCTGCCAAGTACCGCGCCCTCGGCTATGCAACGCTGATCTTTGATTACTCCGGTCATGGCGAGTCTGACGATGATGCGATCACGTCTGACCGCCGTATTGAGGACCTGCGGGCCGCTTCCGGATGGCTTGCTGACCAGGGTTTCACAAGGCAGCTTCTTCACGCCCACTCCTCGGGCTCCATCTCAGCTCTGCGCGCCCGACCGAAGGCTGTCAAGGCACTGTTCCTGTCCAGCCCCGTCCTGGGTCCGCTTGATTTTGATTGGGAAAAGATCTTCTCTCCCAGCCAGCTTGAGGAACTTGAGAAGAAGCATGAGACCTTCATTTTTGAGGACACGGCGGGAAGTCGCACCCACTTCCATGTCACACAGAAAACCCTGATCGACCTGTCACTCAACACCCCGGAGAGACTTCTGGAGAACCTGGAACAACCCGCCCTGATCGTTTTTGACCGCGTCGATATTGAACGTGGCTTCGATTCAGAGGTGGCGGATTTCTTCCGTTTCCTTCCCGACGGGTCACGACTGGAGATCGGGTCGGACAGGGACTTCAGTGACGAGGACGATTTGCTCGTCATGTGGGACCTGGCCAAAAAGTGGGTGAAGGCGCAGGTGCCCATCGTCAGGCCCAGGCGGTGAGTGGGCCGCGGAACGGACGAGGCCGCCCGAAGAAGCCTCGCGATTACACGTTTGGTCCGGCCCAGTTGGCAGCACGCGCCGCTGCCCTGCCGGTCGTCAGCTATCCTGACCTGCCGGTCAGCGCGCGCCGCAAGGACATTGCAGACGCGATTCGTGACAACCAAGTAGTGATTGTTGCCGGTGAAACCGGGTCGGGTAAGACCACACAGATTCCCAAGATCTGCTTGGAGTTGGGCCGCGGTATCGCAGCCATGATTGGTCACACCCAACCGCGTCGCCTCGCTGCCCGCGCGGTGGCGGAACGCATCGCCGATGAGTTGGGCCAGAAGGTCAGTAAAGAGGTTGGCGACGTTGTTGGCTACCAGGTGCGGTTCACCGACGAGGTCGGACCAACCACCCTGATCAAACTAATGACCGACGGCATCCTGCTGGCTGAAATGGGGGCCGATCCCCTTCTGCGCCGCTATGACACGATCATTGTGGATGAGGCTCACGAGAGAAGCCTCAACATTGACTTCATCCTGGGCTACCTGGGCCGACTGCTCCCCCAGCGCCGCGACCTCAAGGTCATCATCACGTCGGCGACCATTGATTCCCAGCGCTTTGCCGACCACTTTGAGAAGCAGAGTGGGAAGCCTGTCCCTGTCATCGAGGTCTCCGGTCGTGCTTACCCCGTCGAGGTCCGCTACCGTCCACTGTCCGCTGACCTTGCCGCGCCCGACACTGCCGCACCAGGGGACGAGGGCGGCCCGGCTCCGGATGAGTCCATCCTTTCCCTTGGCACCGCCCTGCACCCCGAACCAGACCCCGGGGAGTTCGCTACCTACGGCTACGGCCTCGGCGACGACCTAGACCTGGAGGCCGCCCTCACCCACGCCGTTGACGAACTGCTTGGTGAGAGCCGCGGCGACATCCTGGTGTTCCTTCCCGGCGAACGCGACATTATTGAGGCCACCACGGCCCTCAAGGAACACTTGGGCAACCGCTATGTAGCTGATGAGCGCGACCCGCACCGTCCCGACGGCGTCGAAGTCCTCCCGCTGTTTGCGCGCCTCAGCGCTGCTGACCAGCACCGCATTTACGCCCCTCATTCTCTGCAGCGCGTCATACTGGCAACCAACATTGCGGAAACATCACTGACCGTCCCGGGGATCCGTTACGTCATTGATGCGGGGCTTGCCCGCATTAGTCGCTTCTCAAACAAGACGAAGGTGCAGCGCCTTCCCATCGAACCTGTCTCGCAGGCCTCCGCGGCCCAACGGGCGGGACGTGCCGGCCGCACCAGTGATGGCATTGCGATTCGCCTCTATTCCGAACGCGACTTCGCATCCCGCCCCCACTACACGGAGCCGGAGATCCTGCGTACTTCCCTGGCTTCAGTCATCTTGCAGATGAGTGCCCTGGGCCTTGGTGAAGTCAAAGACTTCCCGTTCCTCGACGCACCCAATCCACGGGCGGTTCGCGACGGAATCCAGCTTCTCACCGAGATTGGCGCCCTCGACAACGACGGCAAAATCACCGCGATGGGCCGCCGCCTGGCCACTCTTCCCATCGATCCACGCCTGGGCCGCATGTTGGTCGAGGCCGACAGGAATGGGTGTGCGTCAGACGTCCTCGTCATTGTTGCAGCACTATCGATTCAGGATCCCCGGGAACGACCGCCCGAGTTTCAGGAGGCCGCCGACCAGTCGCATCGTCGCTACGTCGACCCCACCTCAGACTTCATCACCTACCTCAACATGTGGCGTTACCTGGGCGTTCAGTCACGTGACTTGTCGGGCAGCGCCTTCCGCAGAATGTGCAAGCGGGAGTTTTTCCACTACCTGCGTTACCGCGAATGGCGTGACATCGTTGGACAACTGCGGCAAATGTGCCGTCAGGTGGGGATTCACGTTGAACCCTTGGGCCTGCCGTCGACGACCTTCATCAACTCGCTGCGCGAGGACGCGAACCCCGTTGTTAGCGCCGTCCTTGAGTTCGGGCGCGGCAGTAAGACCGCTGATGCGGATGAGATTCACCGCTCAATCCTCTCCGGACTGCTTTCCAACATTGGCATGTGGGACGAACCGAAACGGGAGTACGCGGGGACACGTGGATCTCGTTTCACCATTTGGCCGGGGTCTGCCCTGAAAAAACGCCGTCCCGAGTGGATTATGGCCGCCGAACTGGTGGAAACGTCCCGCCTGTTTGCCCGCACTGTCGCCGGCGTGAAGCCGGAGTGGATTGAGAAGTACGCGGGCGACCTGGCCAAACACATCTACTCAGAGCCGGTGTGGTCGAGGGCGCGCGGTAGTGCGCAGATTTCCGAAAAAGTCACCCTCTATGGTCTGACCCTGGTGGCCGGACGCATGATCCCACTGACTCGGCTTCGCAACACCGTCCTCGGCCGCGAACGGGGTGGAACTGCCGCGGAATCCCTGGAGCGGCTCACCGAGGCGTCCTCGTCCCTGACTGCCCACGACCTTGCCCGTGAAATGTTCATCGCCAATGCCCTGGTGGATGGGGATTGGCGTGAGCAGCACCTGGCGTTTGTGAAACATAACCAGGGGGTCATGGAAGAGGCTGAGCGCCTGGCACAGCGCATGCGTGACCCTTCACTGGTGCCGGATGAATCGGTGCGCTACAAGTTTTTTGCCGCACGGATCCCACAGACAATCACGTCGGCAGCGGGCTTTTCGAAGTGGTGGAAGAACCGCCGCACCGAGGAGCCAACCCTTCTCAACTACCGTCTTGAAGACCTGCTGCCCTCCGGCGCGCTCCTGGACCCGAACGCGTTCCCGAACGTGTGGCGTTCTGGCGACTTGGAGTTGGATATTCGCTATGCCTTCACCCCGGGTTCGAACGAGGACGGAGTAACCATTGTCATTCCCCTCTCCGTGCTTCCGCGCGTCAAGGATGAGGGGTTTGACTGGCTGGTTCCCGGCCTCCTTGAGGAACTCTGTGTGGCGATGATTCGCGGGCTCCCCAAGCAGAAGCGGCGCTTTCTGGCGCCCGCGACCCAGACCGGGAAAGAGATTGCCACTGCCCTGCAGAAAGTGCGGGATGGGCAGGACACTTCGCTGAGCGGCGCGACTGACACTGACCCGGGAAGTGGGGCTTCCGAGGCCGACGACCTGCCCGAAGAGGCCAACCCGTACTCTTTGGAGGCGTCCCTGGACCGCCTGCGGTCTTGGGGGGCAAGGAGTGGGAACGTCTCACAGGGCGCGGCGTCTGCCCAGCAGCGGGCGGCGCAGTCCGCTAGTTCCGCCGCGCCCGCGCAGTCCGCTAGGTCCGCCGCACCCGAGTCGGCGCCGTCCGCTGAATCCACGCCGCGCCGGGCGCGTACCGTGCCCAACTTCCAGGCCTCTTTCATCCGCGCCGTACGGGATCGCAGCGGCATTGACCTGAGCCGTGACGACGTCAAAGAGGCCGCAGACAAACTACCCGCTCACCTGCGGATTGGCTTCAACGTCCTCGACGACCGGGGCGCAGTGATCGGCGCGTCCGATTCCCTACCTTCCCTGCAGCAGCGCTTCTCAAAGAAGGCGGGGGCCGCCCTTGCGACAGCCGTACAAGAGGCGCTGCAGACCGCTCGTGAGAGGACCTCGTCCAAGCAACGAGCACAAAAGCGATCCCAGCCCACCCAAACGACGCGGGCGATCACGCAAGCTGGACTCGGCGCAAGGGGACTGCAACTCGGGAGTGAGCTCACATCCGAGGACGTCGCCGGTCTTCCAACCGACGCCCTCCCCCGAGTCCTTGAGGCCGAAGATGCTGACGGACTACTGGTACGCGGCTACCCTGCCCTGGTCGTGAAGTCGGCTCCGGTCGTGCCGTCCGGCCGCGCCCCCGGAACCGGCACCACTGCGACTCCACTGGCCATTCGGATTCTTCCCACCAAGGATGAGGCCATTCATGAACACAATGCGGGCCTGACCGCCCTGATGCTGGCGAAACTGCGCCTCGATACCGGGCGCATCACTAGTCGGTGGACTGGCAGGCAGGCGCTGTTGCTAGCCGGATCGCCCTACCCGGATACGCCCTCGTTGGTAGAGGACGCGCAGAGGGCGGCGGTTCGTTCACTGCTCAGCCGCGCCCCAACACGTCCCGAGGACGTGCGGGACGAAGCGGCCCAAGAGGCGCTGCAGGCGTGGATGCGGGACCGGTTTGAAGATGAGGTTCACGCCATCCTTCTGCGCGTGACAAAAGAGGTTGAAGCCTACGCTACCTTCCAGGAAGCCTGCCAAAACCACAGCCAAGACACGTACAAGTACGTCCGCCGCGAGGCGACGCGCCACGCCAAGTCCCTCTTCAACGCCGGGTACTTAGGGAACCAGGACCTTGCCGTTGCACCGCACGTGGCCCGGTACTTACTGGCCGATGCGGAACGTGTCAATCGCGCTTCCCGCGGCCCTGGCGAACTGCAACGCGACAGGACGAATGCCGCCGAACTTGCCGGAGTTGAAGCGGCTATCGCCGCCGCCCGGCAGCGCATGGAAGCCCGCCCCTACTCGCTGAAGCACGATCGCGAACTGGCTGAAATTGGGCTGCTCGCCGAGGAACTTCGTGTCTCTCTGTTCGCTCAAAACCTGGGCACTTCGGCTAGGGTTTCTTCCCAACGCCTACTTCGCCGACTGGAGACTCTGGAACAACAGTGACACCCGCGGAACACTTTGACCCCATGACATTTGCCCAGGAAACACTGGATGTCTGGGGTCTGACCACATGGACCCTGCGCTGGGACCGCGCCAAGCGCCGCGCCGGGGCCTGCGACCATGCGCGCAATCAAATCAGACTCTCCAAGCCACTTTTTGACGTGTTTCCCGAGGACGCCCAACGCAACGTCATCCTGCATGAGGTCGCGCACGCCCTCGTCGGCCCACAGCACAAGCACGATAGACGCTGGAAGCAAGCCGCAATCATGCTTGGAGCACAGCCGCGCGCACTGCTGCCCTCCTCGCTTCCGGAGCCCCAGTGTTCCTGGGTGGGGCGCTGCCAGCGGTGCGGTGCAGAACGCAGACTGCATTCCGCCCCGCGCCGGGTCACCTCATGCGCCAGGTGTTGTAAAGAGTTCGACTTGGACTTGATTTTTGCCTGGTACCACCATGGTCACCCGGAGATTCCCCCGGGTCGGTATGCCAAAGAACTGACACAGATTCGACGCCAACGGCGGTTCAGCTAGGGTTACGGCATGCCGGATATCGCAACCACACCGATGCCCACGGAATCCACCGCCGACGTCGAACATGAGCTGTCTGGACAACTGCGCGCAGATGTCCGCCTGCTCAGCACCCTCCTTGGCAAAGTCCTGCGGGAAAGCGGCTCACCTCGGTTGTTCGAGGACGTTGAGGCCCTGCGTCACGCCACCATCCGCGCTTACAGGGACCCGACGCGTGAGTCGTTCGAGGACGCCGCGCGCATAGCCGAGTCCTTCACGGTGCAGCGAGCGGACGAGGTCGCCCGGGCCTTCACTGTCTACTTCCACCTGGTCAACCTTGCGGAAGAGCTACAGCGCGTGCGCCTGGTTCAAGAGGGGCGCCCGGAGATTGAGGGCGATACGGACACCCTCCCTAAGGCTTTCGCCAAACTGTCTGAAGAGATCGGTGAGGATGAGGCCCATGCCCGCTTCCAGAACCTGCGTTTCCACCCTGTTTTCACAGCCCACCCAACAGAGGCACGGCGTCGCGCGGTCTCTTCGAGTATTCGCCGCCTCTCTGAACTGCTGGCTGAACGCACGGTAGTTGAGGCCGATGTGGCCGCCCAGCGGCGCATTACCCGCCGCCTCATGGAAGAGATTGACACCCTGTGGCGCACCTCCCCCGTCCGCACCACTAAGCCGGGACCCGTAGATGAGGTTCGCTCGATCATGTCGATCTTTGACGAAACCCTTTACACCACCATTCCCCGCATCTACCGCTATGTTGATGACGCCCTGCAGGGTGAGGCCGCGGGGTGGAAGCAGCCGGTCGTGCCGCCCTTCATGCGTTTGGGAACCTGGGTTGGGGGTGATCGCGACGGCAATCCCTTCGTGACGGCCTCGGTAACCAAGAAGGCGATGGCCATCGCATCGGACCACGTCCTGCGCGGCCTTGAGACTTCGGCCGAGCGCATCGCACGCACCATCACTCTGGATTCTGAGGAAACTCCTGCGTCGGACGCCCTCGTTCACCTTTGGCAACAGATGGCGGCAGCGGACGAGGACGGAGCGGCCGACGCCTCTGTTCGCGCCCCTGGTGAGCCGCACAAGCAGGTGTTGACGCTGGTAGCCCGGCGGATTTCTGCGACACGTGCCCGCCACGCTGACCTGGGATATGCGGACCCGGAAGAGCTGTTGGGTGAGCTGGCAGTGGTTCAAGATTCGTTGCTGCTGGCGGGTGCGAACCGGCAGGCTTACGGCAGCTTGCAGGGGTTGATCTGGCAGATTGAAACCTTTGGTTTCCATTTGGCGGAGCTTGAGGTGCGCCAGCACTCTGCGGTCCATGCCCGCACTCTGGCGGCACTTGAAGCAGGCGAAGACCTCAGCGCCGAAACCGAAGAGGTTCTTGAGGTTTTCCGCGCTGTCGCACAGTTGCAGCGCCGCTATGGGCTGCGCAGCGCTGGGCGCTACATCGTTTCGTTCACGCAGTCGGCGGATGATCTGGCGGCCGTGTACGCCCTCGCCGAATATTCCGGGGCCAACCCGGTCCTTGATGTCATCCCGCTTTTCGAGACCTTCAATGACCTGAACAATGCGCCACAGATTCTTGAGGACGCCCTGGCGGACCCCCGGTTTGCAGCGCGCCTGGAACAGACCGGCGGGAAGATCGAAGTGATGCTGGGGTACTCCGATTCGTCCAAGGACGTCGGGCCCCTGGCAGCGAACCTTGCGCTTTACGAGGCGCAGCAGGCAATTGCGCAGTGGGCGCAGGGCCACGACCTCGAACTAACGCTCTTTCACGGCAGGGGTGGGGCGCTTGGGCGTGGCGGCGGGCCCACCAACACCGCGATCCTTGCCCAGCCGCCACACTCTGTCGACGGACGTTTCAAGTTGACAGAGCAGGGCGAGGTGGTGTTTGCGCGCTACGGAGATCCGACAATTGCGATGCGCCACATCGACCAGGTTGCAGCGGCGACCCTGGCGGCTGCTGCGCCCTCGATCGAGGCCCGCAATGTTGAGGCTGCGCAGAAGTATGCGCAGATGGCGGAGCTACTCAGCGTGACCTCGCGGGACCGCTTCGATTCCCTGGTGCAAGCCCCGGGTTTTGCGCCGTGGTTCGCAACTGTCACGCCGATGGAGGAGATTGGGCGCCTGCAGTTGGGATCGCGCCCCGCGCGGCGTGGGCTGTCCGTGGAGTCGCTAGAGGACCTGCGGGCCATCCCCTGGGTGTTCGCATGGTCGCAGGCCCGCATCAACCTGGCTGGATGGTTTGGGTTGGGGAGCGCCCTCGAAGCAGTCGGTGACGTGGAAGTGCTGCAGCGCGCCTACGAAGAGTGGCCGCTGCTGCGCACAGTTGTCGACAACGTGGCGATGAGCCTGGCGAAAGCTGATGCGCGCATCGCGGCAGAATACCTGCGGCTTGGGGATCGGGATGACTTCACCGCGATGATCCTGGAGGAAATGGAACTAACCCGCTCTTGGCTGGCGCGGATTGTTGGCGGAGAGGTGCTGCTGTCGAACCGTCCAGCCCTGCAAACCGCGGTTGAGCTGCGCAGCCCCTATGTGGATGCGCTCTCTTTGCTGCAGCTGCGGGCGCTACGGGTTCTGCGAACCCAGGAAGCGCCGACGGTCGACACTTCGGATTGGGAGCACCTGTTGCTGCTGTCCGTCTCCGGGGTTTCGGCGGGACTGCAAAATACGGGCTGATCTGCGGCGTGCCGTGAAATGTATACGTGGGGGCGAAATGATCGCGTGGGGTACGTACCCCACGCTCACTCTGGTTCCCCACGTATACATTTCACGACGCGGCGGCTGGGATGCAGGGCGCATCCCACCCTCGCCCCACTGTGACAAGTTATATATCGAGGCGACCTATCGGTTCGATACGTTCTGGTACTGTTGACACGACATAGCACCGCGATACATCGTGGCGACATACGGAAGCAGAGAACTGAGGGTTTGTGGGCGTTCGCGGGAGCATGCTTGAGTTGGCTATTCTTGGCGAACTCCAGTACCCCCTCCATGGCTATGAGCTGCGCAAACGTCTCTCCCGCGCAATCGGACCGCTGCGGCGGCTCTCATTCGGATCTCTCTACCCGGCTCTGCATCGTTTGGAGGAACGCGGTCTGATCCGCGTCACATCCCCAACATCACCGGGTCCGCGCATGCCCGCGAAGACTCCAACGGAGTCGACAAGTTCAACCCGCAAACTGGTGTTGTACCAGATTACTCAGGTTGGAACGGAGTATCTGACGGCATCCCTGGCGGGTGCGGATGTGGATGACGAGGCGTTGCCTCTCACCATCGGGCTCATGTCAAAGGCAACACCGGCAACTCGACTCAAGCTTCTGAAGGAGCGCCGCGAGCAAGTCCTCGCGCGGCAGGAAGCAGGCCGGGAAGCCAAGCAGTCAAAAGACTTCTGGATCCGTTCAAAAGCGGAACTAGATAGCCAGCAAGCTCAAAGTGAGCTCGACTGGTTAGATCAGCTAATCCAATCTGACGGCGGACCCGCAGTTCAGGGTGGGCCAGCAGTGGAACCAAGTAAGTAAGCAAAGTAAACGGTGTAAAAGCCATCAAGTGAAGGAACTCGAATGAGTAAGATTCGCGTCGCGATTGTGGGCGTAGGGAACTGCGCGTCATCACTAGTCCAGGGCGTTACGTACTACAAAGACGCAAAGCCTGAGGACACCATTCCCGGCATCATGCACGTCCAGTTCGGCGACTATGACATCGATGATGTCGAGTTCGTTGCAGCGTTCGATGTTGATGAAACCAAGGTTGGCACCGACCTGTCAGAGGCAATTTTCTCCGGTCAGAACTGCACGGTTGAGTTCTCGGAAGTCCCCTTCCTGGATGTCACCGTGCAGCGCGCCCCGACACTGGACGGCATTGGCGAATACTACGAGGACACAATTGTTGAGTCTTCCGCAGACCCCGTCGACGTTGTTGCAGCGCTCAAAGATGCCAAGGCTGATGTACTGGTTTCCTACCTTCCCGTTGGTTCGGAAGAGGCTGACCGCTTCTACGCGCAGTGCGCGATTGATGCCGGTTGTGGCTTCGTGAACTGCCTGCCGGTCTTCATCGCTTCCGACCCGGAGTGGGCGAAGAAGTTCGAGGACGCGGGCTTGCCCATTGTTGGCGACGACATCAAGAGCCAGTTTGGCGCCACCATCTCTCACCGCGACATCGTGCGCCTCATGGAAGAACGCGGCGTAAAGATCGACCGCACCTACCAGCTCAACGTTGGCGGCAACATGGACTTTAAGAACATGCTGCAGCGTTCACGCCTTGAGTCGAAGAAGATCTCCAAGACCCAGGCCGTCACCTCAAACATGAAGTCGAAGGTGTCGGAGCGCGACGTTCACGTCGGCCCCTCGGATTACGTGCCGTGGCTGGATGACCGCAAGTTCGCCTTCGTTCGTATAGAGGGCACCACTTTCGGTGATGTTCCGATCCAGATGGAGTACAAGCTTGAGGTTTGGGATTCCCCCAACTCAGCCGGCATCGTCATTGACGCGATCCGCGCGGCAAAGATCGCCCTGGACCGCGGGATCGGTGGCCCGCTGTGGGCTCCGGCCGCGTACTTCATGAAGTCGCCTCCGGTGCAGATGGTTGACAAGGTAGCGCGTGAGAAGGTTGATGCCTTCATCAACGGCGCCGACAACGTCAAGCCGAAGACCGGTGGACCTGCAAAGACAGCTGACATCGAGGACTAGGCAGCCAACTCAAAGGCCGCTGCGGGCGCCCAACGCCACCCTCGGTCACCTGGCCAGCGGCGCCCACACGGGTGGCCGCTGGCCATTTTTGTGTCGCGCCCATTTCCGGGGTCCCTACGCGCCTACCCTGCAGAATTGCTACTTCTGAAGCCTCAATTGGCACGAAATCAGCCGCTCAGAGGCTCGACGAGTAGCTTTTCTGCAAGCCCGACCACCCCGATCCTGAAATGTATATGTGGGGGCGAAATGATCGCGTCGGGTAGGTACCCCAGACGCATATTTCGCCCCCACATATACATTTCACGAAAGCCCCGGGCTGCCCGACTGTTTGGGGGCGGTGGGCTGTTGTTTGCTTGTTGTTGAGGTCGGTACCGGCACCGCCCCGTGTCGTAAGGGAGCTACTTGAGCCTTACGGGGCCCGTTCGGCTTGCATAACGATGTGATTCAAGGGTAAAAGAGGCTAACCTCGCCCCGTAAGGCGTAACAGGCTCCGTAAGGCGTAACAGGCTCCGTGAAGCAGACCGAGCGCCGGAGGGGCTGGGACCCCTCCCCTCCACCTAGTCAGCCGGGTGGAGCTCCGCTCGCTGACGCCGCTGGATCCAAGTGACACGGGCGTTCAAACCCCCGGGCTGAACCAGCGGATACCCTGAATCCCCCGATCCGAACTGTGCGATGTCAAACTCGGGCATGAAGTCCGGGTGAAAGGTGCGTCCGCCGATGATGATCTCTTCCAAGTTGGCCAGATCCTCAATCCGCTCCGTTGGGTCGCCACCCACAACCAGGATGTCTGCAGCGTAATCGGGCTCCAAGACCCCCGTCACTCCCGCCAAACCAACGGCGGCAGCGCCGCGCGACGTTGCCGCGAACAGCACTTCTTCGACCGGCAGCCCCGAAGCCACCATCTGCATGAGCCCGAACCGGTACGCACTCGGTGGGTACACCGCTCCGATATCGTGTCCCACCACTACCTTCACCCCGTGGTCGTAGAGCGCTTTGGCGTGGGGCGTGAAAGTTTCACCTTCAACCGCCGGGTACGAGGGCGGACTACACAAATCCACATACGTCCCCTGCCGTGCCATCTGGTCTGCAACATCCGCGTCGAAGGCTGTCACCCCGTTCTCCCCCACGAAGGATGCGTGCGCAATGTAGTCAAACCCGGCGTCAACTGCCCTGCGAATCCCCTGCGTGCCGTGAGCGTGAGCAGCCGTGTGTTTGCCGAGGCGGTGCGCCTCCTCCACAATCACCTCCAGCTCTTCCGTTGTGAACTGTGCATTCCACGGCGCAGAACCAGAGGTTCCAAACCCTCCCGTAGCCATCACCTTGATGACGTCAACACCTGCCTTGTGGTGAGAGCGCACCATATGCCGGATCTGGGTTATCGAATCAACTTCCCCACCGGTCGGCCAAGAGTGTCCCCCCGTGGCGGTGATTTGCGGTCCAGAAGCAACAATCCGCGGCCCTTCCGCAAGACCTTGGAAGATGGCCTCACGCGCCGCTACATCCGTGAAGTTGCGCGCCCCAAGGGACTGAACGGTCGTCACCCCCATAGACGCCAACTGGCGAGCAACCTTAATCGCACTGAGGGCGTGCCACGCACTGTCATGCACTTCCGGATCCGGCACCCCAGGTTCGGCATTGTACGCAAATCCTCCCAGGTGAGCGTGGGTTTCCACCATGCCCGGCATGATGGTCGCACCCGGATGATCTTCAACAGGCAGCGCCGCATACTCGTCGGGCACCTGCCCTCTAGGACCAACCCAGGCAACCTTGCCGTCGACAACAACCACGGCACCGTCATCCACGATGCCGCCCCGCCGCCCCGTGAACACTTTGCTCGCCGTCAGCACTCGGCTTACCTGGGGCGCCCTGGGCCTATCCAGGTTGTAGTCTTCGCTAGCACTTTTCACAGCCATTACTACGCCACCTCCCTGGTTCCAATCTACGCGGCGGGCGCCGCCGATGCTGCCGCAAGTTCCGGCGTCCCAAACCAAGCGTTGAAGTAGGCATAGAAGTTGACGTTTCCAACCGATGCGCACGCGTCGTAGCTCCCGTTGAAGACGCTCTCATTCGGCTGGTATGGCGTGTAGTTGTAGAGGTTCGAGGTCGCCAGGTTCTCCACAAACACCGGCGTTCCACCGCAGGCTTCCCCGGGGGCGTAGGGGACAAAGTCCTCACGCTGAGGCGCGGTCATGAACCTTTCGGGCTGCGCCTCGTAGACGCGGAACTGCCGCGCTGCATAGTAGACCTGGGTTGCGAACCCGAAGTATGCGGGGTCGCAGTTCGCGGAGTCCGGGCACGCATAACCCATCGCGATTGTGTAGCGGGTTTCGTTGAGGCGAGCTCCAGAGGCCGTGATGAGCCCCTGTTCCTTCTGCAGCGTGGTGAGCAGGACCTGCGGGTTGATCCCGCAAGCGTTGGCCGCCTTCCAGATTATTGCCGCGACACTGTCCCCCGCGGCGCCCTCGAACCCGCCGGAACAGAACTGGTCGGCCTCGAACGAGGGCGAGTCAGTCCGAAACTCCGTAATACAAGCCGTTCCGTCACGGCCTGTCCGGCACCCCTCATTCCACCTTTGCAGGAACCCTTCAATTTGGGCGAGGTCGTAGGCGGCAACATTGAAGAACTGCTCGTCAGAAATGATGTTGGCGGGGTTGAAACCCTCGAAGGAAAGTGGTGGAGTCACAGGCTCAGGAGGGAGAACCTCGACCCTGCTAGGCGCTTCACCACCGTCACCTCTCCCCGAACCAGCACCACCGGACCACGCCGTGAAGATGTTGAACAGCCCTGCGGTGAGCAGGGCCAAAACCACCAGGATCCCCATGGTCCCCAGTAGGCGCCCCACGGGGTTCCGTCGTCGGGCTGTCTTACGCGCCAAGGCCCAGACGCGCGTGGTCAAGAATGCTGTCGGTGGCGTCCTCGAGGATTTCCAGCGTCTCCACAAAGTCATCGATGCCGCCGTACCACGGGTCGGGCACGTCAACGTCGGCTAGCGGCGCCGCGTCGCTGGCGAAGTCGCTCCACAGGCGGATTTCGGCCCGCTCACCCTCGGGGACAGCCTGCGCCAACCGCTGCAGGGAACGCAGGTGCTCCCGCGTCATGGGGAGGACGAGGTCGTAGGCCGCGATATCCGTCCGCGTGATCTGGTAGGCACCGCGCCTTGGCACCTCATATCCCGCCTCGCGGAGAATCTTTTGCGCGCGGTAGTCGATGGGGTTGCCGACCTCATATGCGGTGACGGCAGCCGATTCGACCTCGACATCCATACCCGCATTCCGAGCCGCAGCTTGAAGCACAACTTCCGCCATTGGTGACCGGCAAATATTGCCGGTGCAGACGGTGAGGATCCGGTAGGTCAAGGTCGAACGACCATCTTTTCGCCTGCCTTCACCCTGGCTTTGATGCGGTTGTCGGCCGGGGGTTTCGGGCAGGTCCCGTAGGGACTCATGTGCGCTGGGAAGATCGTTGCACGGTTGAAGTCGATGACCACGGTTTCACCATCTACAACCAGTGGTGCGCGACGCCATCCGGCAGTCGTGTCACCGTTGGTTTCGTCGTAGAAGATCACCGAGGAGTCATCCGGGCCCTCCCCCGTCACGATAAGCGTCGCGGTGCGGTCCTTGGGCAGCGCGACCTCGGCATCCCCCCAGGCATGCAGGGTGTGACTGCCCCCAGGTACCGCTGCATCGACCGTGAGGTCTTTGATTTCGGGGTAGCGCAGCATCCGCCCTCGGACAACCCACTTGGGGTTGAACTTGTAGCGTGCGACGCGGTAGTCACCGGCGAGGGCGGGGGCGTGCGGGTCGCGGATCCTCACCCCCGGTTTGCCGAAGCGGTACATGGCTTCAACTTCGCGGCCGCGGGAATCCTTGAGGGAGCGGTCCGTCACCCCGGGTGCAACATCGATGGTGACGGTGCCGCGCACCTCTTCGCCATCGCGGTAGATGGGCTGGTCGTCGGGTACTTCAACCGTAATGGTCTGCCCGTCCTCGCTGGCGCTCCACAGGCCCGGGAAGTTTTCCAACTCCTGGGGCGTTGTACCCAGCCAGGTCAGTTCGACAAGTGAGAACCAGCCGTAGGGATCCTTGAAGGATGCGTCGCGCTCATCGCGCCATTCGCTCCAGCTTTCTTCAGTTCCAAACGATGCCATCTTCGCTCCTCAAGTTGTCGACCTCCCCCACTTTACCGGGTCGACTGGGCAGACGGTCCTACTACACCGCGCAGCTTAATCCGTGTTGCAGTGTCACCAGGTTGGAGCGGAAAACATCGACCAAATCCTTCGTCGGGTCCACCTGGGTTTCCAAGGTGTCTAGTGTTTCTTGGGAGATGCCGAGGGCGGAGGCGAGCTTGTCAGAACCGGGTGCCGTTGTGGCATCGGCCTCGTGGTCGTGATCTTCGCCCTCGGACTCGTGTTCGTGGTCATGCGCCGCACCCGCGGGCTCCACAAACAGGGCTGTCACGCCACGGTCCTCGATCAGTTTGGAAATCTCCACCAGCCGGGCCGGCGACGGTTCCGCATCGGGATCGACCCCGAGGATGCCAACTTGTTCGAGGTCGTAGCGCTTGGCCAAATACCCGAAGGCCTCGTGGGTGGTGAGCAGGGTTTGCCCCCCGCAAGCCGCGAGGGCGGTGGAGTATTCCCCATCGATCTCGCTCATCGTTGCGTCCAAATCTCTGGCGTTCGCCTTGAAGTATTCGGCATTCGCCGGGTCGAGGTCCGCAAGCGTTGCGGCTAGTTCATCACCGATCTTGGCTACTGCTAGCGGGTCGAGCCAAACGTGTGGGTCACCGCTGATGATGTCGCCCTCGGGAATGGCAGAGAAGCCGTCCATGCTTGCCACGCCGGTGCGTTGAATCGCGGTCTCAACTGCGGGTTGGAAGCCTTGGGAGAGGTAGAGGGCAACGGATGCGGAGGACAGTTGGTTGACCTGCGCGGGTGAGAGTTCCATGTCGTGGGCGTGTCCGCCACTGCTGGACAGGTCAACGATTTCAACCTTGTCACCGCCGACGGTTTCAGCGATGAAGGCTAGAGGGTAGCTGCTGACCGCAACGACCGGCATTGCGGATGCTCCGCTCTGCACCGATCCCTTGACAACGGAACAGTCGTCGCCGCACGCGTCAGTGGTGCCATCTGCCCCCGCCGAGCCTCCACCCGAGCATCCAGCCAGGGCTAGGGCCGATGCCGCGATCAGCGCAGCACTCGCAAGTAGTCGTCTCACAATGGTTCCTCCGGGATCGGTCGAATCTCTGAATAAGCTGCAGTGAACACTACCGCTAATGATAATCATTATCAACAAGGGGGCATGTGGGGGCGCTCACGGGCCTCACGTCGCCGCCCACCCGGCAGCCCTACCCCCGCAAGGGCAGGGCGCAACAAATGACGCTTCCGCCTGCTGGGATAGGGCGCGCTCCACAAGCCTGTGAAACCTGGGGCTCATGGATGGCAGCCCAGACACCGGCACGAACCGCGCCTCAACATTCTCCCCATCTGCGGGGAAGGGATCCCCGTGACAAGGGTCCATCGCAGGTTGTCTGCCCTGCAAAACACCATTGACCCTTCTCATATCCACAGATCATCTCGCCGGCGTGTTTCCACGGATTGGCTTCGACGCGCTGGCGTAGCGCCGGTCAAACGGGCAGCCTTATCTCCAGTGACATCTGACCCGTAACCGTCAATAATGGAGGGATGCTAACGGTGCCCGTCGACACGATTCTGGAGTGGATCCCACTCTTCGCGCTTTTTGTCGCGATCTGGGGAGTCAACGCTGCAACCGCTCGCGGCTTAAAGACAGAAATCCGGGCAATCCGGGAAGACCTGAGAACCCTGGAGACCTCTACCCGGACAGACATACAATCCATCCGCGCCGACATGAAGCCCATGGAAACCGGTATCCGCACCGACATGCAGAACATGGAAGCCGGTATACGCGCCAACATGAAGGTGGGTGACGCAGCCATCCGCGCCGACATCACGAGAATGGACACCCGCCTCACCGCAGAAATCCGCGAGCTCCGTGAGTACACCACGGGTGCGGCTAACGCTGCGGCACGCCGGTCAGAAGCCCTCAGCGAGCGACTCGACGCCACCAACTTCAGAATTGACAATCTTGTAGATGAGGTGCGCCGCTCCTCAATGGCTGCCAGCTGACTGATGGCCGACACAATGTTTGACGGTTTTGACCACACGAAGTACCGCGCGGAAGTTGAGGAACGCTGGGGCAGATCCGCATACGCAGACAGTGACCGCTGGTGGCGGGCGTTGGACGAGGGCGAACGGGGCGCGTGGCAGCGTCACGTCACCGAGCTCTCAAAGGACTGGTCCGAGGCCGCCGAACGCGGCATTGACCCGGCCAGCATGGAAGCCCAGGACCTAGCCGCCCGCCATGTCGACTGGTTGCGCAGCGTGCCCGGGACTCCGGCCTCGAAGCTTGGCGGCGACCTAGCCGCCTACGTCCTCGGCCTCGCCGACATGTACGTGGCTGACCCCAGGTTTGCCGCCAACTACGCAACCAGCAAGGGCGGAAGCGTAGGTTCCGAGTTCGTCCGCGACGCACTGCGCATCTACGTCGAGGCTGGCCTTTAGGGATTCAAAGGGACGAACCAGTTCGCTGGTCACCTACTCCGGAATGTCTGTATAGAACTGCTCAACGTCGTAGTTTGCAATTAGCCTGGCCAGCCCCACTGGCGTCTGCCCTGAGTCGTTGACCTGAAGGGGGTCAGCTCCGTACGACCGCAGCAACTTGATCATGTCGCCCCGGCCATTTGAGTTGAAAGTGGCAGTGAAGAGCGGAGAGTTCCCGAAGGTGTTCCTTGCGTCAACTGGCGCTCCCGCTTTCAATAGTGCCTTTGCGGCTTCAACCGCGCCTTCCTGCGCCGCAAAATGAAGAGGTGTGAAACCCTGGGCATCCTGCACATCAGCGGGTTCACCAGCCGCAATAAGGCGTCGAACCTCATCTGCCCTGTTGGTGAGCGCGGCGTCGTGTAATGGAGAACGCTTCAGACTGGTCATGGGGTCCCCTCCTTTACCAAGCATTCCGTGCCCTCGTACTTGTGGCTGCGATTACTTGATCGGGTTTCTACCTGGTACAGGTTCGGGTTGTTCGCATAGTCAATCAGCTCTTGCCTGGTCCATCCGTATGTTATCGCCGCTTCCACGATGCACCGCCACTCATATCCGGGTTTATGCCCTATGTCGAACTTCGAGCCCGCAGGGATCACTTGACCGGTGTTCGGGTCAATGAAGTTCCCGTTCTTGTCCTTGGGGGCATTTTTGGAGATGGCCTCCTTAGTGGCTGTACGGAGCTTCACCCGGCCGTCGGCAACACCTTCCTTAACTATCGTGGTGGGCCTTTCAATGTGAGTGCTGAAAGTACGATTCGATCTCCCGATCGGCCCAGTAGCCGTCGCTAGTGATTTAGATGTGTTGGCCGCGGCAGCACCTTTTTGAGCATCCGCGCCCTTCGAAGCGGCCGCAGCCCCCTTTGCAACACCGACTCCCTTGGCACCGGCAGCGACTTTAGCCAGTGCAATCCCCGGCACCACCGCCGCAACCGACAGGCCTGCCGCTAGGTAATCGCCCTCGATCGAATGCCACGTTGCGTTCAATACGCCAGCGGAGACGCCGATAACCGTGAAGGGCATGGGGATGAAAGAAGCCATGGTGAGCAAGTCCAGGACCAGGTGACCCCACTGCTGCGCCCACTTCCAGACTACGTCGGCAGCAATGATCACACAGTTCCAGTAGTCGCCAGGGTTCCACGAGCACTGACTGTCCTTTTCCACCAGTTCCTGAGCTAGGGCTTCCAGCACCGCAGCATCATGCATCGGACTTATTGGGTCGTCCGGACTCACAACGAAACCGCCTTCGGGGATGTCACTGGCCCAAGTCGCTGACTCAATTGCCGCAGACAACGCGGTCAGGGTCGCGGTTTCACCAACTGGTTGCCCCGACTCAGATTCGGGGAACTGGTACTCGAACGCTAGGAAGTGGGTAAACCTCCCAATGCTGTAGCCAGTCCCTTCAATCTCGACATTGCCTGGCAGGAAGTCGATGAAAGCCCACTCGCTTGCCTCGGGGTTCGCTGTGAGGGCGGCAGACAGTGCCAGGATTCCGTCAGTCAGTGCGACACCGCTAGGACTCGGCGCGACGTCGCCCTCCACGGCGGACTCAGGCCATTCGCTGCCACCTTCACTCTGAACGAAGTGGTAGTAGGCCGATGTCACGGACTGTAGGAAATCCGTCGACCAGTACCCGCGCGACAAGAGGAGGAAAAGGTTTGCCTGGCTCGCGTCCATCCCGTCCACCGCCAAGTCCGAGGGCGAAGTGGTCGTCACAATGAACTCTGTCGCCCATGCTGGGGGAAGCGCGCGGTCCTCTGTTCCGTGGGTAGCAAGGGCGACCGTGCCGGCCAAATCTACGAGGGATTGCTCGTATGTGTAGTCGACCTCATCCCCATAAACGCTCTCAACCCACTCCGTTTCGGATAGGTCAGAGACGGCGTCACTGAGCTCGCTGGGCGTCACGTCGGATGCAAAGAAGTATGCGAAGTCCGTATTGTCACGGTTCTTCGACAGGAGCTCTTCCAAGCGGTAGGTGTCTCCTCTTGCCAACGCGCGAGCCGCCACTGAAGCGTCGAGCCGCGCCTGCCAGAGAGGACTGCGCACGACCAGCATGTCGGTCAGAGTAATGAGCAGAAGCATCACGAGCGCCACAATGAGCAGCCCGTGGCTCAACCGCGTGCGTGTTCGGCTTGCAGTAGTACTCATTTCATGACCAGACTAGCGGAGATGCAGCCTGCCAGAGCGTGGAAGCCGTGTAGATTTGAAACGGCGTATTTCTACGGGAGGCGAAGGTAGTCCATGTCCGATCACCCAACGTTAGTTTTCCTTCACGGTGTGGGGGATGGGAACCCGCAAGGCAACTGGAAACGGATACTCAATGAGTCGCTGACACGGCTCGGCTACCCCACTCTTGACCAGGTAGAAGTCATCGCCCCAATCTACGCTCACGCACTCAAGGGCACCGATGACGAGGGGCCGGTTCCCCCTCTGACCATCCCCGACCTTCCCCGCGACAAGGCTGCCCAACACCGCTGGGCTGTTGAGACAAGGACGTCCGCCCTCGAGCGTCTTCTGAATACAGGCAACGACCAAGGACATGGCGTTCCAGGCGGCGACCAGATAGTGGAAGCCGCCTTGTTTGCCCCGGTGTTCAGGCAGGCCCGCAACTACCTTAGGGACTCCAATATCCGCGCTCGAGTCCTGCAGCGGATCCTCAAGGCCATTCCTGATCGGGGTGAAATCCTGATTGTCGGTCACAGTCTCGGTTCCGTGATTGCTGCCGACCTGGTGCGCCGACTTCCTCACGAAGTTGCCGTCACAGGCCTCGTCACGATTGGCAGCCCTCTAGCTAACGGCGAGTTCGAGGTGGACAATCTTCGTCGCTACCTTGAGGTTCCGCCCGCAAACCTAAATTGGTGGGTGAACATTTGGGATTCTCGGGACCCAGTGTCGGCATCCCGAGGTGTTTCTTCGCTCTTCCCATGGATGCTTGACCGGCGAGTGAGTACAGACCGCTTGAAGTTGCCGCACCACCTCCCGCGGTTCCTAGAGACTGACGAGGTCGCCTTGCCGATTGGTCATGCCCTCTTCGGTTCACTTTCCAAGGAGTTGATCGTCGCATCACGCGAACTCGAGATCGCCCCGACATACGTGGAAACGCTGACCCTGCTCGCGCTTCGCTACGGTCATTTGGTCGCATCGAACCTGGACCCGAAGTTGCAGACACGCTATCGCTTGGCACTCGCTGAGACGCAGACGACTGTCCTTGGCCAACTAACCGAGCAGGCAAGGTTGGAAGGTCGCCCTCAGGCGTCCGCTATCGCCGAACTTGTGAACCACCCGAAGGACGAGGACGGATGGGCAAGCTCCCCGTCCCACATCCGGCATCTATCCAAGATGAACGCCGCTAACCCGCTGGTGTCGGTGGCATTAGCGAATGTTATTGCGCCCTTCCAGATCTCTGTTCCGAAGAGTGTCCAGCGTGACGCTTTCGAAGAGCTGACGATAGAGATGGGTTTGGGACGACAGCTTGGCCTGGACTTGGTTGACTCACGCTTGGAAGCGGAGAAGGCATTGGAGGACGGCGCGCGCATCGTGTTCAAGTGGGCCGCACTTGGAGTCGGTGTGCTGGCGATCCTGACCACCGGCGGAATGGCTATAGCCGCTGCTCCGGCTGGGCTTGCTGGAGCCGCAGCCATCACCGCGGGCCTTGCAGCGTTTGGTCCGGGCGGAATGGTTGGCGGACTGCTCACAGCTGGAGCCCTGGTCGGTGTGAGCAGCGGCGGAATCGCATCATCGCTGGCCAGTACCAGGGCAAGCGTTCACGACGTGGAGACCCTGCTGGTATCTAGGCTAACCGCAGCCATTTTGCGCCAGAAACAGAAGTTGGAGCAGGACCCCGACACCTGGCTGATCCTGGTTGACTCCGAGCGTGAGATCCGCCGTTCGCTCCAGCGTCTCTCCACCTTCTCAGACCGTAATGCGGCCGTCGTGAAAGATGCCAAGAAGAAGCTGGCCTACGTCGAGAAAGCCGTGGAATACCTTGCCAAACACGGTTTG
This sequence comes from Schaalia sp. JY-X169, assembly GCF_014069575.1. Classification (NCBI taxonomy): domain Bacteria; kingdom Bacillati; phylum Actinomycetota; class Actinomycetes; order Actinomycetales; family Actinomycetaceae; genus Schaalia; species Schaalia sp. JY-X169. The sequence goes on along the minus strand of NZ_CP059675.1, from coordinate 97,649 downwards.
GGACCCGCGCCGCTGCAGATCGAGGACGCAGACGCGGAGGAGGGCTAACGCGGCTTCCTTTCCAACCGCATCGACGTGAAATGTATACGTAGGGACCAAATGGACGTCTGGGGTACGTTCCCCAGAGTCACTTCTTGCCCCCACATATACATTTCACGGGTTCCGGCTGACGCGACCCGGCATTGCGGCTGGACTGCTCGCCCTCGCCCCTGGTTGGGCGCTTCCTGCCGGAGCAGCTAGCGTCCTCTTCCTTCTCATCGCGGGCCCGATGCACGTCGGGAAGAAGGGAAGAACCCAAAGGAAACCCTCGCAACCTGGATTGACCTACGCGTCTATGCGATCGCAAGATGACGTCTCTAGTCTTGCCAGTTTCACGCATACGCGACAGTTGGCGATGCTGCCCGTGAAGCAGTCGATTGCCAGGACTGCGAGGATCCTGGAACATATAGAAGCCATGATCGTCTAGGACTATTGGCCAGAACTGCGCCCATGCCGTCTTGGAGGACTACCAAGCAGACTCTTCTGCAAGTTGATTATTGTCTGGTCACAGAATGGGCTGTGGATGGTGATCCCCTCACTCACTTCAGAGGAAGCATGAGCTGCTGAACAGGCGGCTTACCCCACTGTTGTCTAACCTAGGATGATTCCTCTGGGCGTGAGTTCCGTTGCGAGTATAAGGAAGATCCTTGTCTACCGTGGTTCCCTTAACTCTTTCTGAGGCAACCTATCTCCGCAGCTCTCGGGCGTCACTTGGTACCAGTATGTGACGGCGGAGATGTCATCTCGGCGCTCAAAGAGGTGTCCGCCGCGGTCTCCGATCTGTTGCAGAGTTACACGAACTCTCTCGCGAAAACGAACAGGATCAAGCAGATGCCAGCGGTACATGCCGTGGCTGATCGGCATGTCACCCACATATGGAGTACCTGCGGGACGGGAGTCCCGAACCTGTTGGTGGTAGCCGGAATACAGGGAGTCAAACACCTGCGCGGAAGGTGGGGTTTCTCCACCCATCTTGTCTTGGAAGGCCCATGCCCCTCCCACGTAGTCCTCCAGTCCTGTCCCAGCTATTGTCGGGTATTGTCGATCGTCATCTATGTAGAATTTGACTTCACCTTCGCCGTACCAAAACCGACCAAGCTGGGCGACGAAAATCTGGGTTCCGACATAGGAGCCTGCGCCCCCAGTGATCGATGCTAGTGTGCAGTCCACTCCTAGCTCGTTGTCTCCGTTCGACCGTGACCAGCTTGCGTGGAAGTACATATCCTCAGGGGTGAGCTCGTCCCCCAGTGTGTAGTCGATCTGATAGAAGAATCCGGGAACTACTGAGTCATGGTCGCTATGGATTTCTACACGAGCACGACTCCTAAAGGGCATCGGAAAGTAGCAGTTCATTCCTGCGGTCGGTGCGACAACCATTACTGCGGAGCTGTAAGTAGCGGTCTCCCCGAAGCCGCATCCAAAGAAGTCGCCTAGAGGCACTTCTACGGCGGGTGTGTTTGCTTCATCCCAGTACATGCGCAATACGAGGTTGCGAAGTACGAAGGGCTCGCCTCCTGCCTCCCGAGCCACAGTGAACCAGAAATGACGAAGCACGCCTGTGCCTTCGATGTCTGCAAGGATTACGGACTCACCTGGCTGCAGGTCGATGCAAGGGCTACCTTTCCGTCCGGGCCCAAGGCGCGAAGAGGCCTTCCCTCCTTCACCAGGCTCTCCGCTCGGATTCTCCGCGGTAATTGCACGCGACACGACACGCGAAGACTTTGCGTAGGACGGTACTGAAGAATACATAAGATATGTCTCCACTCTCTGGTTGGTTCTTTTCGACTTGAGTTCTTGCATCCACTACTTCGATGATCCAGCAGTGATCCCACGCGTGAGCGTCCTCTGGAAGATAAGGAAGAAGATGAGGGTTGGTAGCAGCGATAGTAGTGAAGCTGCCGCCAGTTGGGTGACATCCAGAGTGTTTTGGCCCTTAATGTTAGCCAGGGCAATCGGAAGCGTTTGCGACCCCGGGCCGGTCAGCATGACCATAGGAATCAGGAACTCGTTCCACGTCCAGACAAAGAAGAAAACAACAAGAACGGATAGAGTCGGCCGCATTATCGGAAAGACAACACTCCACAAAGTTCTCCACTTTCCGGCACCGTCGACCATTGCTGCTTCCAGAACTTCACGTGGAAACGAAGACATCGCGGAGGAGAGAAGGTACGTTCCGAATGCGGCTTGGAGAACGGTGAAAATGATGACAACCGACCACACCGAGTTGTGAAGCCCTGTCGCCTGCGCTCCATAAAACAATGGGTAAAGCAGTGCTTCTTGAGGAAGCATCGTGGCAATCAACAATATGAAGACAACCGTCATTCGTCCGCGAACTCGCCCAATCCCAATCGCATACGACGTGACCAAGGACAGAAGCGTGCCCAGGATTGCCACCAGCGTCGATATCAAAACAGAGTTCCAGAGAAGTCGCCAAAAGGGAACGGTGCCGAGGTATCGACCAAACGCGCTCAGTGTCCACTGCTCTGGAAGTGCCAGAGGTCCGTTAATTGAGTAGTCAGTACCTGTCTTGAAGGCATTGATTACTACCAAATAGAGCGGTGCAATCATCAGTACGGCGATCAGAAGCGCAACAACCAGGACGGTCCATTTGGTTACTACATTGCCGAATTGAAATTCCGATCGCCGAGGGGCGACGGTACGAACCTGACCATTCATTGCTATGCTCCTTCATCCACTGCTCGGGTCTGCCAGAAGACGAGCCCACCTGCTACAACGCAGATTGTGAGGGCGAGGACCGTGGCAGACGCAGAGCCGTAGCCAACTCGTGATAGTTCAAAGAAATTTCTGTAAGAGAAGAATGAAGGCACGTACGTAGAAAACTCTGGCCCACCTCGTGTCAGAACCATCACGGGCGCGAATAGCTTCATTGCTCCGATAGTGGCCGTCAGGACAACGACGAAAATATCCGCTCGAATGTGTGGCACCGTGATGTGGCGGAAACGTTTCCACCAACTTGCACCGTCGAGCTCAGCGGCCTCATAAAGGGATGGATCGATACGCTGCAGTGCTGACATGAAGATAACAACCGGATAGCCGATTTGAATCCAAATCATCATGAGCATGATGGAGTACAGTGCAATGCTGCTGTCTCCAAGCCAATCCGGGACAGAAGCGACACCCAGGCTCCGCAGAATGGTATTGAGTGCACCATCCCGTGTTGCCAGAATCCAACTCCAGAGCACGCCAGCAACGGCCACCGGAAGAATCTGTGGGACATAGTAGGTGGCCCTCAGGAAGGAAGCGACACCGCTCCCGAACTTTCGACCCAGGAAGTCGAAGAGAGTGGCGGCCAACACTAGACCGATAATCGTCGGTATGACTGCAATGGCCACAATCATGTAGCCGACATTGACAAACGAACTCCAGAAGAGAGAGTCCCGCATCAGCTCTGCGTAGTTCGCGAGCCCCACCCACTCCATTTCGGAGCGTCCTCCCTTCCAAGAATGGAAGGAAAAGAATGTGTTCATGACTAGTGGCGCGGCAACGATAGTGATGAAACCGACTGCCAACGGCACAATAAACCACCAGTAGCCTTTTTGGCCAGTACGTGTGTTTTTCATGGTTGTCCTCATATCAGAGAATGACGGTGGTGACACCACTTGTGCCACCACCGTCAGCGAATCACCGAGTTCCGGCCTCATAGAATTCCTGCATGTTCTTCAGGAACTCTTCTGCGGTTATGGACCCGGAGGTCAAGGACTGCAAGCCGTTCATCTGCACGTCAAGCAAGCCAGGAACCGGGTAATCTGGATAAAATGAGAGTTTGTCTCCATCTCTTAGCTCGATGAATATCTCATTCATCTCCTTCATACGTTCGTCTGTGATTGCGGCAGGATCCCCTAGGACGGGCAGTCCGCCCAACTGACCAATTTCATTCTGAACCGTGGGACTCATGGTCTTCTGAATCCATGCACGACCGCACTCCTTGTTTTTTGCGTCGGTGGGAATGGCCCACAGGTGGCCGGAGGTACCAGCGTTCAGGTTTTGCTCCGGGAAGAGCATCAATCCCCAATCAAACTGTGCTTCCTCGTTGACACGGTTGAACGACCAAGTACCATTCGCCATGAATGGCATCTCACCCGCGATGAATGCACGTTCCATGTCGTCACCTTTCAGACCGTTCAACTGGGTCCCCAGGTATCCCTTGTCATTCCAGTCTGCCAAGATGTCGGTTCCCTCGAGAAATGCGCCCGTCTCAACATCCACGGGCCCCTGAACCAGGATGAAATTGTCAATCTCTTCACGGTCAGCTACACCCGAGATCAGCTGCCACCATGTCTGGAGCACAGCGTGTTCGCCCGCATTGGATGAAATCGGTGTGACACCGTCAGCAACTAGACCATCAAAGACATCCTCCAACTCGGCCATGGTTGTTGGCATCTCCGTGACACCGTGCTCTGCAAGAAGATCCTTGTTGTAGTAGAAAGTGAAGTAAGAAGCAGTAGAGGGAACGCCATACCATTCGCCAGATCCTGCGCGACCTTCAGCGTCATAGATGGCGAGAGATGCTACAGCACCCTTTACGTCATCATCCCAGCCTTCCTCTTCGACAAATTCCGTTAGCGGGTCGAGTAAGCCCTGAGCAGCTAACTGCCCCGCATCCGCGTTACCTGTGTTCACTAGGACCACATCAGGCACGTCTCCACCTGACAACAGAATCTTTGCGTTCGACCTAAATGCTTCAAAGTTCGTCGTTGCCCATTCCACGTCTAGATCAGGATTCTCGGACTTGAACTCATCCAAGCCCTTCTGCCAGCCGCGGTACTGCGCCGTCGTAGTGGTCTCATATTGCAGTATGGAGCACTTCCCGCTCAGTCCTGCACCATCCACTGCTCCTCCCGATGCTGGAGTCTCGTCACCACCGCTACCACTGGACCCTCCGCACGCGCTGAGCATGAGCGCGACTGTGACTCCTCCTGCTAGTAGTCCCGAAAACCTAACCGACTTCATTGTGGTTCCTCTCGTCTTATACGACGACCTAACCGGCGTCAGAGGTAACGTTACCTCAGCGCAGCCTCTCCTACAATCTCCTCTCACTTGTTCCCATTAATTGCGATGTAGCGCTCTCGTTGTCTTTCTTCCTAGAGGGCCGCGAACACTCAGACAGGACTCGCTCGCTTGTACACTCGCAGAGCGGTGCTTTCCTGTGCGACTTCATGGTAGGGAGACCGTCTGTGGAGATTAGGATGGCTCCGCCTTGTCCGTAGCAGGAGGCGTGGCGTTCTTCCGGGAAATAACCTCTGACCTCGCGATTCACTCAATCATTCATACCTTGTAGTGTCATCAGAGCTGGAGCTGTAGAGCCTGTCCTTGAGCGACTTTAACTTTCTGACGTCCGGAACCCACTGCGCCCACTGCTCGTGTTTTGCTGACCCACCTGGTCTCTGACACGCCGCATTCTCTGTAGCATTGCATTATGGTAACGGTTAAGGACGTGGCTAGGCTGGCCGGTGTGAGCCCCATGACGGTCTCTCGCGTAGTGAACGGTAATGCTCAAGTAAATGCGGAGATGCGGGATCGAGTCCTTCTCTCCATCGCCGAGCTCGGGTACGTCCGGAACGCATCTGCCTCACGGCTGAGGGCACCGTCGGCCCCGGGATACACACTGGGACTCATCCTCCGCGATGTTTCGAACCCATTTTCCGCGGAGATGCAGAGGGCGGTCGAGGACTTTCTGCGTCAGTCTGGTTCGCTTGTCCTAATGGCCAGCAACGACGACGATACCAGCCTGACTAGGCAACTTACGGAAGTAATGCAGCGATTTCGGGTCGACGGCCTGATTGTCGCTCCCCCTCCAGGGGACCAAGGTTACCTCTCAGCGTTGGTGGAGCGAGGTTTCCCTGTAGTTCTGGTCGACCGGCCTTCCGCGGGCGTGGACGTCCCCTTCGTCATCTCCGACAACTTCGAGGCGATAAAGGGTGCCGTGCTGCATCTTTCCAGCTTTGGACACAAACATATCGCGTTCCTGGGAGACGAACGGTCAGCTCCCATGGAGGCCCGGCGTGACGGGTTTCGAGCTGGCCTCGTGGAGTGCAAAATATCCCCCGACGAAGCTTTCGAACGCCTCGATGCCTCAACTATGGAAGAAGCAACCGCCATCACATCACACTTGCTCACGGTAGCCTCACCACCAACGGCATTCATTGGTGGTCGGAACGCTGTGTCGATCGGAATTCTTCGTGCGCTCCGAGCCGCTGGGAAGCAGCATCGGGTGGCTCTCGTAAGCTTCGATGACATTGAGTTGGCTGCGGAACTAGATCCTGGACTAACCGCCATCGCGCAGGATCCCACAACGATTGGGCAGCGCGCGGCAAGGCTTGTATTGGAGATGATCCAGACCAACGGCCCTCGCTCCCCCGGTGAGTCGATCGTCGTGCCGACCCACCTCATTGCCAGAGGCTCCGGAGAAATACCTGCGCCGCAGACTCCGCAAGGTGTTGACTGACGATTAGCATGCGCTTCTCCACAGCATCCGTAGAGAACTCTCTTTCACAGACCGGATGTCGGAGTCGAATTTTCACTGTGAAGTGATCGCGGTGGCGCGACATTCACTGAGTACGTCTCACGACCCTGTGAAGTCCAGCATCTGCGTGCAACGCAACTTCGGCAGACCAGGCATAGTTGACGCCGAGTGCGATCGAAGACCACAGGCTCCCCTGATAGCAACGGACGATTGGAAACCGTGCAGCTTTACGTTCCGCAGCAATCGCCCCCTCAGACCTCCCCTCTGGTCCCGACCCAGATCCCCAATTTTGTCCGACTTCTGGGACAACCACTTGCCGCCTCCCGCGCGGCTTACGTGCCTAGCATTGAAGCGGGCTGCACTCGATGGCCCCACCAAAAACGTAACCGCTCAAAGAGGAGATTAGGTATCGTGATGGCTTCTACTAAACGCCGCATTGGTCGCGGAGCGGGTATCGCACTGGTGCCCGCTCTGAGCCTTTCAACATTGTCCGCCTGTTCGTCCGGCCGTTCCGTAGAGGCCTACTGTGATGTGCTCTCCACACACAAGGACCGTTACCTGTCAGCAATGAATGAAGTTAATACAACTGACGACTTTCTTGCCAGCCTCACAGGTGCTGTCGGTGCTTTTGGGGAGATCAGCCAAATGTGGGACGAGGCCGCCAAGGTTGCCCCTTCTGACATCCAGTCAGATGTGGAAGCAGTACGTGACTTCTGGGACGGACAACTGGAAACCGCCAAAGAAATGATCAACGACCCACTTGGGGGACTGGCCTCAGCCTTCATGGAAGCAGCCAGTAACTCAGGCGCCGTAGAACGAGTTGATGCCTACACTGCCACAAATTGTCCCAGCGTGGGTGCCATGTTCTTCACTGGCACCGGTGGGTGAGCTCAAGGAGCAGATCTGCGTTGCGGGCACCAGTAATGCAAAGAGCAGAACCCTGGTGTTTTGCCCTATTTCTGGTATCACAGACTGCCGCTGGTAGCACCTCACGCTACCTAGCATTGAAGTGCGTCACATTCGAACATAGTTGCCCAGTACCACTCGGTGAAGAGCAGGAGTCATGGCAAAAGAGCACAAATATCATAATTCTGCGGTGGTCATCCAAACCAGCCTCAGTCCAGAACAAGCACTCAACATCGCCAAAGAGGTCGTGGACTCTCAAAGAGAGGTCACTTATCTGACCTCTACTCTGACGGCTTCAGCGTCGTAGTGAAGGCACCGTTCGGGAACGTCATATTACATTTCTTGGTGACAGCGAAGCCTAACGATTGGGGGACCGAGCTGTCTACCTACATTGTTGAGTACAACACCAGCGTGGATACATTTCTTTTCATCCCCATAGGCCCCAAGACCATGGATGGTTACGGCAGCTACCGGCGCTACATGAACGGACTGGTGCAGGTTGTGAGCGCGGCCGATCCCACCTCCTTGGCCAAAATCACTGAACGAACGGCGGCATAACCATGAACAAAAGCAAAGACCCAGTGGCAAGAAACTTCGACATCGCCGCGTTGGTGGTGTTCCTCATTGGGGGTTTCTACTGGTATTCGACTCCCGACGACGTCATAATCGGTCCCCTTCTAGTAATCGCCGTCGCTCTGGCCCTAGCGGGTGCAGCTTGGTATCGAAAGAAGCAGGGCGACCAAAAAGACACTGACGAACTGGCTGAGAAGTACCGGCAGCAAAACAGCGAAGAACACCAGTAAAGAGGTCGGCATCGGCCGGATCCCTCGGCGTGGAGGAAGCCCCTACCCGGCACCGGTTCCAGGAATCAGTACCACCTGCGCATCAGAAAGTGTCCTCGGGTTGCCTTCGAGGACGGATGGTGCGCTCCACGCCCTCGGACATGGCGTGTACACACACCGCAACGCGCCGACAACCCGGTTCACTGAGCCGACTGTCGCCGTTGCTCTTGCCGGAAAAGGGGCGTTTCTGCACCGAGAATCTGTGCTTGATGTCCTTGGGCTTGGACAGTTCAATCCGCCGAAAGTGCGTGTGGGCACACAGCGTCGTGTGCGGCGCGAGCCGACAGGGACGGTCTGATATTTGGGTAGGCAGCAACCCACATTCCTTCGGCGCAGCTCGCGCGAATGCGGGACAATCGATACCGTGGGATCGCTAGCCTTCAAAGTTGAGAGCGCACGGCCCCAAGTAGATCGAAAGGGAAATGGCGTGGCCGACCGTTTAACGCTTCAAACAGCACTGGATGACTACAAACGGGACTTCGTCGACAAGACTTGGCCTGAAGAGAAGTACAAATGGCAGGCGGTCAAACACTTTCAGGACAATTGGGAGCTAGACGCTGAAGACTTCCCGGCGATGCTCAAGAGATCACTGGAGAAGACCGGCAATTTGCTTGCCTCTGCGGGCAGTTTCCCCCGATTCATGATTGAACGATTCTCACGATCTGATCCTGAACGCGTGCGGGCTATGTTTGCCGCCCTGTTCGATGAGTCAGCAGATCTGCATGAACGTATGGAAGCGTTCAAGAATGCTTCGGATTCGTTCTTGGAGTCTGACGGATCCCGCATGCACTTCCAAGATGAGAACACCATCAGCACATACCTCTGGTTGAGGTATCCGGACAAGTACTACATATATAAGTGGGGCGAGTGCCGCGCCGTTTCGAACAAGCTAGCGCTTGGCTACCGCTTCAAGAAGGGCGACTACGCCAACAACGTGCGCGACCACTTCACAATGTATGGAGCCATCTGCACCGCTGCCCAAGCAGACCCGGAACTGCGGAATCTGCTGGATTCTCAACTGGCCGGCGACTGCTACCCGGACCCAGCCCTGAAGACGTTAACGATAGACATTGCCTTCTACATCAGCCGTAGCTCTGGCGAGACCACTGACACCAACACTGAGGCTGACACAGAAGTAGAGGAGCCGAACTACTGGTGGCTAGTTGCCTCACCACATCAGAAGTTCAGATTCGCGAACCTTGACGTTGGGGAACTCGAAGGATGGTCGTTGGTCAACGATAACGGACGAAAACGCAACATCTACCAGAACTTCTTGGATGCGGACGAGGGCGACCTGGTGGTCGGATACGAGTCACACCCCGTCAAGCAGGTTGTGGCTCTTGGTCGCATAGGCGCCAAGCACGACGGGGAGCACCTGTGGTTCGAAAAGACAGAGGGTCTTGTCACTCCCATCGACTACTCGATTATCAGTGGCACTCCCGAGCTTGCTGACATGCAGGCCCTGGCTACAAACATGCGCGGAAGTCTCTTCAAACTCACCAAAGCTGAGTATGAAACCATCCTCGACCTCGTTCGCGAATCTAATCCCCTAGTCTCACCAAAACAGAATGACCCTTACACCAAAGAAGAGTTCTTGTCTGAGGTCTACATGTCCGAATCCGACTATGACCGCCTTGTGAACGTACTGCGCCGCAAGAAGAATCTGATACTCCAAGGGGCGCCGGGGGTAGGGAAGACTTTCGCAGCACAACGCCTAGCATGGTCCATCATGGGTCAACGGGACGCCGACCGTGTCGCGTTCATTCAGTTCCACCAAAACTACTCCTACGAAGATTTCATGATGGGGTACAAACCCACTGATCAAGGGTTTGAACTTAGGCGCGGGATCTTCTACGAGTTCTGCAAGAAGGCTGAGAACAACCCGAGCCTGGACTTCTTCTTCATCATTGACGAAATCAACCGAGGTAACTTGTCGAAGATCTTTGGTGAGTTACTCATGCTTATTGAGAGCGACTATCGCGGCGGGTTCTAGCGGTGAGTGCAACACCCTGAGAATAGGAGGGTGAGTACGATGATTGGTTTTTCGGAGAGGTTGCTGCCGGAGGTAACGAACAGGATTTGGGCGTTACGTAAACAAGGACGTTCCGCTAAGGAGATTGGCCAGGTTGTGGGCTGGTCTGAGAGAGCAGTGCGGGGGTTCATTAGTGATCATGGGGGGATTGACCCTCGGAAGAAGACTCGTGCGAGGTCTTTGTCTTTTGAGGAACGTATTGAGATCCAGGCGTTGTGGAAGGCAAAGATGGGGATCCGAGCGATTGCCAGACAGTTGGATCGTTCCGCGTCAACGATTAGCCGGGAAATCAAACGGAATGGACACTTCCAGTGTGAACGATCAGCGACGCTGTCCTATAGTGCTACGCGCGCTCAGGTGGTTGCTTATGAGAGAGCCCGAAGACCAAAGCCCAGTAAACTTGCTACACAGCCTGAGTTACGCGCCTATGTTCAAGACCAGCTCACTTTGAGGCGATCTCCGGAACAAATTTGTGGGAGGTTGCGGCGGGATTTCCCAGACCGGCCGGAGATGCGAGTGTCACACGAAACGATTTACCAGTCGATTTATCTCTTGGCTCGAGGCGGTCTCAAACGTGACCTTGAAGTGCGGCTACGCACAGGTCGGAAGATTCGCCGTGCGAAACGTCGTAGTACTGAACGTGTGGGTCGTATCGCGAATATGGTCAATATTGTGGATCGTCCCGCCGAGGCTGATGATCGAGCCGTTCCTGGCCATTGGGAAGGGGACTTGATCATTGGTAAGGATGGGAAGAGTGCGATCGGGACCGTGGTTGAACGGCATTCAGGCTACCTGATCCTGGTATGGATGGATCCCACCAAGAATCGTGTCGAGGCACTCACTGACGGGCTGATCGCGAAAATGAAAGACCTCCCCGACGTGCTGCGTAAAACCCTGACCTGGGACCAGGGTAAAGAGATGAGTGCGCATCAACAGATCGCGATGGCTGCTGATCTCGACGTGTTCTTTTGTGACCCACACTCACCATGGCAAAGGCCCACCAATGAAAACACCAACGGGCTTCTCAGAGAATACTTCCCCAAGGGCACTGACCTGAGTATCCACAGTCAGGCTGACCTAGACTATGTAGAGTGGGAAATGAATGACCGACCACGGAAGCGGCTCGATTTCCTAAAGCCCGCCGAAGTGATTGAAGAAATCCTGTTGCACTGACCCCTAGAACCCGCCCGCGGAAAGTCGGCAACGCTGGCATACAGCGGAGAAGCATTCTCGGTCCCCGCAAACGTTCACATCATCGGCATGATGAACACGGCCGACAGGTCCTTGGCCATGATCGACTATGCACTGAGGCGCAGGTTCAGTTTCGTCCCCATGACGCCCGGCTTTGATACAGAAGGGTTTCGGAGGTACCAGACAGGCCTAGATCACCAAATGCTCGACCAGCTAGTCGTAAGCGTGCAGACGTTAAACGCGGAGATCAGCAAGGACCCCTCACTTGGCAGTGGCTTCTGCATCGGTCACAGCTACTTCTGTGGTCAAGACACGGCAACACCGGAGTGGATGAGGGCGGTTGTTGACTACGACCTTATGCCGATGCTGGAAGAGTACTGGTTCGACGACGACGTCAAGGTAGAGCGTTGGCGGGGCCTCCTCTGCGGGGTTGTCGAGGCGTGACGACCAAAGACAGGGTGTTCATCAAGAACGTCTACTACATGCTCGCTTACGCTTTCCAGAACCTGAACCCGGAGCAGTACGAGCAAGTGGAAACGGAAGAGTTTGACCACCTCCATGACTTGTTTGCTGCGATCCTGACCAAAGGGATTGCGCGCCAACTGAAGCAAGGACTGTATCGCGAATACATTCCTCATTTTGATGATCTGGCTGTGCTCCGCGGCAAGATCGACCTACCGCGAACCATGCAGCTCCATGCAGGTGAGAGGCGGGAACTTGGATGTCAGTATGACGAAATGTCAGAGAACAACCTCCTCAACCAAGTCCTCAAGACCGTCTCACTAATGCTGGTCCGCCACGGTGAGGTCAAGCCTCGCAACAAGGCCGCGCTGAAGAAGCTTCTTCTCTTCTTTACCGAAGTGGACGCTATTGACCCGGCAGCCGTCCGATGGTCGGCGATTCGCTTTTCTCGCGCGACCCGCAGCTATCGGATGCTGATCAGCGTCTGTCAACTGGTAACCGAGGGGATGCTCCAAACTACCCAAAACGGCGACCACAAGCTCATGTCCTATATCGATGACCAGGCGATGAGTCGCCTCTACGAGAAGTTCATCCTCGAATACTACAAACGACACTGGTCCCTCCTTCACCCCAAGGCAGCACAGATTAGCTGGGCGTTGGATGAGGGCGAGCGAACCATGCTACCCGTGATGCAGAGTGACATCACGCTGTCAGATAGTTCGAGGACGCTCATCATCGACGCGAAATACTATTCGAAAAACACGCAACGAAACTACGACCATCACACGGTGCATTCAGCGAATCTCTACCAAATCTTCACCTACGTGAAGAACAGAGAGGTGTCCGACCCTCATCGGCAGATCGCCGGAATGCTGCTCTACGCGCAGACTGACCACGCCGTCCAACCGGACGCCAACTGGCGCATTCACGGCAACCAGATCTTAGTTCAGACCCTAGACCTCGGACAGGACTTCCCAGCCATCTCAAACCAGTTCGACAAGATCGTCTGCAGCCACTTCAACTTGAACGAGGGCGAGCGACTGGCGTAGGTGCGGGGGCGACTCCTATTACATATTCAAGACTGACTTCGCGGTTACTGATCCCAACCAGACCTCCCTCAGCAGACCCGCGGCTTCAACGTGCCGGATTCCCTGTCGTACACCCAGTTCACGATGCTGCCGTCTTGGACGAATGTGAGGGCTCGGTCGATCACCTCCAGAGACACATCAAACCACTCGGACGCCTCGGCTGCACGCCCATCCAGACCAACCTGCTCGAACGGCACGCGCGACGTTGCAAACACCGTGTGCAACAGGTGCTCTAGCGAGGCCGCACGCAGGTTGTACGTCTTGTAGTCCGCAACCACCTCCACGGGTGCCATCAGATACGTGACCTGCTTTTCCGCCCCAGCAAGACGCCGCTCCACACTTCCGCGGGTGAACCCGATCTTGTGCAGATTAGGCCTCCCCACTACCTCCGGGTGGTCGCTCAGAGATCTCAACACATATATGTGGCCGGTCAGTTCATCCCCTGCTTCCAGCTCCGTGATGGTCACCTCCCTCTGGGTGACGAGGAAGCTGTCCTCTTCATGCAAGCGTGAGGTGAGGGACTGCCGATACATGCTCGACTCGGTCCCGTTCTCAAAAATGACCCGCAAGCGCTCTTTGCGCCTTCCCGCGACCACTTCGGTCTCACCAACTTCCGCAACAAACAGCATGACTCCGCCGAGGACGAAGAACGTCCCCTTCTGGATGTGTGCTTCACCGGGATCTGCGGCCAGACCCGCAACGCCGGAACGCAGCTCTGCGTGTTTTTGCTTGAACAGCGGCTCGAATGCCTCGAAACCCTTGGCGCGCTCCCGTCTCGCCACCCACTCAGGCTCACCCCGAGTGATCTTCTTCGGCAACATCGAAGTGTCCAGGATGCCTGTTTCGTCGTCAAGAAGATCATCATCAAGGGCCAGGATGTCCTCTAGGGACAGATCCTCTTCAACTCCCTCGGCAAGGAGTCCGTGCTCATCCAGATCTGCGAGGGCTTCGACTTTCTCTGGGTTGGCGCGGATGCCATCTAGGCGCGCGCCCAGCCGCCGCTCCTGGATCGCCCTCACCGTCGGATCGGGTTCGCGACCATGCTCCACCACAAAGTCGTTGATCTCCACAAATGACCTTCTCAACCGATCGTGGCCTGTCAGTACCGGCGCCTTCTCTGGCTCATCAAGCAGCCCATCATCATCTGACGCGAAGATCTCTTCCAGACTGGTCGGCATCTCCGCGCTCATGCGTTCACCTTCGCTTGACTTGCTTTGGCGCGACGCAGGAACACGAGGATCTCAGCCAAGCGCTTCTCATGCGGGTCTTTAGAGCGAATGGACGGCACCCGGCCCTCCATCCGCTGGAACTCCCGGAGCTTCGGATACATCAGAACCGCTTCCTCCGCTGTGACTTCGATCCGCGTCTCCGCGATGGCATCCATAACAACCCGCAGAGTCTTAGGATCGACAGACTTTGAGAGAACTTCGAAGGCGCGCTGGAACGGGTTGACCTTGTCGATCAGGTTGATGTCCAGCTTGTCGAGGTCGACGTACTTCTTGGCCAGCATCACGAACTTCTTGTCACCGACTTCCTTGACTTCCCCAGCCTTCACAACCGAGTCGACCACGACATGCTGGCGCAAAGACTCGGCTTCGGCACCGTTCAGATCGGGGTAACGTTCTCGCAAGATCTTAGGGATCAAGACCTTGTTGGCGACCTCGGCATCAAGTTGGCCCGCCGCAGCGCGCCGGAAGCCGGGGTCTTGCAGGATCGTCGCCTTCAGATCATTCAGGTCTGTCTCGATGATCTGCCGCACCCGATCTGTTGGCGGTGCCTTCAAGCCCTTGACCGCCAGTGTCCCTGGCTCTGGCGCCTCCCCCGGTTCCTTGGGTTTGAAGTTGAAGTTTGGCGCCAAGACCTGCTCCATGAGCAGCGACGCCGTGATTGCTTTGAGCATTGTGTTGACCGCGGTCGTCACTTCGTCGGCATCGGCCGCTGGCTCCGCGATGAGGTTGGTGAACTGAGCCCGCGGCTTCCCCTGTGCGTCCCGTGTCACTCGACCGATGATCTGGATGACCTCCGTCAAGGAGGACCTGTGCCCAACTGTCAGAGCATGTTCGGCAAACGGCCAGTCGAAGCCCTCTTTCGCCATTCCGAGGGCGATGATGACGTCCACCGCATCCTTGTCTTTGGCTGCAACCTGCCCCAGGTATCCGAGAAGGTTTGACCGTGCCATCAAGTCTGAATCGTCCACAAGGTCGGCAACCCGCAGTACCCTTCCATCCGGTGTGCGCAGCCGCATGATCCCGGATTCATCCTTCCCCTCAAAAATCCCAATGAGGTCGAGGATCTTGTTGACTTCCTCGATTTTGTCCTTGGTTGATTCGGAAGAGTTCACAGAAGGAATGTGAATCAGTGTCTTCAGATCCGGGTCGAACACCTCGTGGATCGCATCCGTGTAACGCCCCTGGTAGAAGTGGTGACCGATCCCCAGGCTCTTCAGGTGCTTGTAACCGTTGAGCTGGTCGTAGTAGTTGAACGTGACTGGAGTGAACTTCTCTTCATCTTCCGGCATGAGGACGGGCACCGAATCCCCCCGGAAGTAGGAGCCCGTCATCGCCACAACATGAGCATTCGAACCCGACATGATTTCGTGCACCACTTGTCCCAGCCGACTGGAGTCCTTGTCGGCCGACACGTGGTGGAACTCGTCGATTGCCACAAGAGTGTCATCAAAAGCCGAGGCCGGAAGCTTCGCCATCGCAAAACGCAACGTCGCGTGGGTGCAAACCAGCACTGTGTCGTCACCTTCAAGGAAACGCAGGAACGCGTCAACCTTGCCGCTGTCCCCTCCGGGAGTGCACAGGTTGTTGCGATCTTCTATCTCCCAGTCCGCAAAGAACCCGTGTTGTACGAGGGCGGTGCTGGCAAACGAGGCGCCAATGGAACGTTCTGGAACAGCGATGATGACCTTGTTGATTCCCTGATGGAAGAGTTTGTCGAGGGCGACGAACATGAGTGCCCGGGACTTCCCCGATGCCGGAGGTGCTTTTACCAGCAGGTATTGCGCATCCTTCTCAGCAAATACGCGGCGTTGCATGTCTCGCATCCCAAGTTCGTCGACATCGACGGAGCTCTGGTTGGCCGCATAGTTGATCTCTATTAGATTCTCTGGCTGCCCCATGCTGATTCCTTCGCACTGGTCTTTTGCATATACAAGTCAAACAGCAACGCAAGACGGTCCTCATCCGAAGCGAACCCGCTCTTGCGATACAGGGCGTCCACTGCATCATCGAGCTCTTTGTGTGCCAGCCGCAGGTTGCCGGGCATCAGGTCAGGATCATAGAGCTCCGCCAACGTCTTCTCACTGTGGTACTCTCGCACATCCAGCACCCGCAGGGCCCTCTGGGTCAGCGTTTCCTTCTGCGCCGCCGTCAGATCGGGCACTGGGAAGGTGTTGTAAACCAGGGTGTTCGAGTAGCGGAAATCCGTCTTCAGCTTCCCGCCCACCGCACGTAGCCAAGCCATGTGCATGCGTGAGGTCACCAGCGCAAACACCCATGGCTCGGCGTCGTAGATGGCGAACGCCAGGTTTGATATGACTGTGTCCGGACCCAGGTATCCAATCGGAACATACTCACGACGCTCGGATGAGACGCTGGGAACAATGATGGCTTCGGTGTCTTTGTGGGCAGCCTGGAGAAATCGCCACGGTCTTGCTGCGAACTCTCTAGAGATGGCAGACTTTCCGTTTTCTCTAAATCTGCGAACCCTCTCGAGCCGCTTCTTGACCGGTGTGCTTCGGGCTGCCTCTTCCACTTCCTCGACTCTGATCCACAGACAGTAGCGTTCCTTATCACTTATAAGCTCGCTCGCGCCCATATACCTCTTTATCCAGCGCTCTACGGATGGGTCCTCTGCCACTGCACCTGTACGCTCCGCAGACGAAAAGATGAGGCCGCCTCCATCTGTGGGTTGGCTTCCCCTGGTCATCGGCGGCATCCCATGGCGCGGGTTCCGACCCCTCTCGACGACAACACTTGCACCCTCAGTCAGGTAGGGACTTATGTTGCCAACTGTGCGCCGGTGTCCATCCGTTATCAATACCTTCTGGCGTGGACTTGGGTTGCGCAGCGAGATGACGACGACTGTTACACCTGCGTTGGCACGAGCGCTGTTAGACCACCGGAAAGACGTATGGGCGAAGCCGATTTCTATCCCCGAGGAGAGAACACGAGGCATGAAAATTCCGACGTGGTCACCTTGGACGACAGAGTTAGTACTAACAAAGGCCAATGCTGCCGCAGTACCAGCGATGTACTCTGCACCAATAAAGAACCAGAGTGAAATGTAGTCAAGGTTTCGCGGGTACTTGTCCGTACCGAAATAGGCCTCGAAGTCGCATTTCTGCGCATTCGTCTGCATCGAGGAACCAACATACGGTGGGTTTCCCACCAAGTAGATCTCGGTTTCTCCATCGTTGGGACACACCTGGTTCCAGTCGATGCGGGCAGCGTTGCCCGTGACTATCTGGCCGGCGTCTTTGAGGGGGATTAGCGGGATGTCGATACCGAAGATCTCGTTGAACTCTTGGTTCATCTGGTGTTTGGCGATCCACAACGAAAGCACCGCTACCTCGCGGGCCAACGGGTCAATCTCAATGCCGTAGAAGTTGGTGATCTTGATGCGGGAACCAAACAGCTCAGACTGAAGGTTCTGCCCACCCAAGCTCTTGAGGATCTCGTTTTCAAGCCTGCGTAGCTCTTTGTAAGCAATGACAAGGAAGTTCCCCGACCCACAGGCAGGGTCAAAAACCTTGATGCCCCCAATTCTGTCGAGCAGGCGGTTCAGACGGACTGGTTTGCCTTGAGCGGCCTCGAACTCTTCCCACAGTCCCTCCATGAAGAGCGGGTCAATCGTCTTGAGGATGTTGGGCACAGACGTGTAATGCTGGCCCAGGTCCCCACGTAACTGCGGGTCAACGACGGCTTGGAACATGGAGCCGAAAATATCCGGGTTGATCTCATCCCACCGCAAGTGACCACTGCGCAGAAGAAGGTTGCGTGCCTGGCGGCTGAAGCGCGGAACGACCTCGGCTCCCCTGGCGAACAGCTGGCCATTCACATAGGGGAAAGCGCGAACCAGTGCAGGCTTGGCTGAAGGGTCCTCCGTGTCCAATGCGTCGAACACCTGGGTGAGGAAGCTCTGCAGGTCAGAACCGTCATCTTGAGTCAGGGACTCGACCTTCTCAGTGAAAAGACCCTTCGTGAAAATCCCCGTGTCCTCAGCGAAGAAGCAGAACAGCAGTCTGGTGAAGAAGAGGTTGAGGCTGTGACGGGAAATGTCCTCGGGTGAATTCTCTTTGGCTAGCTCATCGAACAGTTTGCCCAGACGTTCTGCGGCTTTGATGTCCGCGTGCGCCTCAGCAACATACTGCGCTTTTTCCATGCCAGCCCAGGGAAGGAAGAACTCGAAGTGTTCATCAACCTCGTCAATCGCGATATTCAAGGTCTCGCCGCTGGCACGGTCCAAGGCGACAAGATTCTCGTAGTCGGTAGCGATCAGGAAGCGCGTGTCATATTTGGTGACCGTTGGTGATGAGTCCAGCTCCGCGATAGTCAGGTAGAGATCAGCATCGGTTGGTTTGAAGTAGACGACACCCTTTTGGGCGACCTCGACCTCGGGATTATTGGCAATATTCAGGTTTCCGGAGCGCAACCGGGTGACAGAAGCCCGCGACCTTCCGAGCGCTACCAGCAGGTCGAAGATGAACTCCCGTGAGTAGGTGGGACGGCGCGCTAGATCAGCGACTCGATCTTGAATGTCCGCAACACTAAGCCGTGCCACACGTCCTCCTCGACTACAAAAATCTCAGTTTGTATCACTCAGGTTAACCGAGTGGAGCACCTGAGGAACGCAATCTGCGGCTTTACCGCACATTCTCACCTTCGCCTGTCTAACCTTGGGTAGGACAAGGAATTTGAGGTGGGACGTGGCGGGCAAGCAAATCAGGATGTTCTTAGTAGACGGAACCGTCGGCGGCCTGGTGACTGCTGAGATCCACAATTGGACCGGACACCTGCTCAAGGGGAAGCGGGAGCGCCTCAACGAAATCCAGGGTCGCCCTGAGGCGGGACGCACCGGGGTCTACATCCTCTTCGGTGACGATGCCGCGGCGTCGGGGAAACGGTCTGCATACATCGGGCAGAGTGACAACGTCGGCGCACGACTAAAGAACCACGACTCCAAGAAGGAGTTCTGGGATGAAGTAGTGATCATTACGTCCAAGGACATGAACCTCACTTCGGCACACGTGCGCTACTTGGAGTCAGCACTCATCAACCTCGCCAAGAAGGTTGGTCGTGTCTCTCTGGAGAATGTTGCCTCACCCACGGGAGGGGCGCCGCTGCCAGAGGCCGACGCTTCCGACATGGAGTACTTTCTGAGCCAACTCAAGATCGTGCTTCCCGTCCTCGGCTATGACCTCTTGCGTGGCAGGGCAGCAGCTTTGCCACCAAGCGAAGTCGTGACAGACACAACGGACAAGACCACCTCGCCAACATTCCATCTGCGAGGGTCCAAGAAACACGTGGATGCGACGGCGCAGCTTGTGGACGGCGAGTTCACACTTCTGGAGGGGTCACGAATTGCGCTCAATATGGATGCAGCAGTGAACACCTGGGCCGAAACCACCAAAGTTCAACACGCGACGCGGCAGGAGCTTCGCAGCAAGCTCTTTGCCGACGGGGCGCTCCGCTCTGAAGGTGCCGTTGCTGTCGCGACACGTGACATCGTCTTCTCGTCACCGTCTGCTGCAAGCGCAACCGCCCTCGGCAAAGCCTCTTCAAATGGTCGCATCGAGTGGAAGACTCAGGACGGACAAACGTTCTCTGCTTGGGAGCAGAGCGTCGGCTAGGGGCGCGAGAGGTTCTGACTGCCTATGACCCGGAACACGCCCTCGTCCCCTACCTGCTCTGCGCCCCCTCAGCCCGCGACTGTGCGTCGTGGTTGTCGGCGGATTGGGGTTGCTCGCCTGACTGCGGTTGGTCGGGCTGCGGTTCATCGGTCGATTGCTCCGCGGGGGCATCCGCATAGCCGAAGTGCAAGTCCAGCATTCCAAGCCTTGCTTCGAACCAGGTGAGGATCTGCTCGGTCGACACCACGTCCGAGGACGGGCGGCCAAGGGAGTTCCACCGGTTCGCCTCCGCCGTCCACACATCGCTTGGCACGGTGGCGTGTAGGTTCGCTGACTTCTGCTGGAGGTTCTCAACAGAGAAGATCCCACTGTCACGCAGTTGTGCGTAGCGGGCTTCGACCTCGGGCCTGAAGGCCTGGTAGGTCTTGAACCAAGGCTTCTCTTCCGTGTCCTCGTTCTCATAGTCCATCAGCAGCTTGGTCTCTACCGCCGGGTCCAGCAGTCTGCCGGTCGAGTTCATTCCAAACGTGGTGTCTTTATCCCAGGGTAGGAAGAACCATTTGTCGAGGTCGTAAGAGACTACCTGCAGGTCTTGGGCGCGCCCATCCCAGTCGTAGAGAAGCTCAATCATCAGAAGCATGTCGATCATGTTGCCCTTGTCGAAATGCTTGTCGAACTGTGCTTCAAAGTCCTCTTGGCTGCCGTTGATGACACTCGACAGCTCATCAATAGCCGACTTTTGCTCGTCGGTGAACAGGTCTGTTGACGACAGATAGTTGTCAATCCAAGTGCCTATGCCATCGGAGCCAAGCTTCGTCCACGTCTTCTCAAGCGTGTATCCGCCGCGGGCGTCAAACTCCATATATATGTTCGACGTGTTGTAAGGGTCGATGTTGAAGTTGTCAGGATCATGGCCAAGGGTGAGTGTGGAGATCCCATAGTGCTTCCCATCCATGGTGACCCGTGAGATGTTGGTTTGGGGGAATCCCAACGCACCGGGGTTGTTGGCTGTGGTGGAGTGGCTGACTTCAGAACCACTGTTCCGGCTAGCGATCATCTCTTCCCACAGGCCAAACGCCAATGGGTTGCGGGACTGTGTTGGATCAATCCACTCTGCCTTCGCAATCCAGGAGTCAGTCGGCACAGAAGAGCCAACCTGAACCAATATCGGGCGGGTGCGCTGCTTGTCCGAATACCACTTCAGGGTCCAGTTCTTCTTCGGCCAGCGCGCAGTGGATGTGCCCTGAACCTGGATGGTTCCAAAACTCTTGAAGGTGGAGTTCCCCGTCCCAATGGAAAGACACACGGGCAGAGGTCCCTGAGACTTGGCGGTCGGCAGAGCCTGCCCCATCGTCTCAACCCCAATGTTGATCATTGCCGACGCGTCCTGAATATGCACGGTTCCAGAGGTGGGCTGGATGTTGCCGCCACTGCAGCTTGCTGCTTGAACGCGAGGAGGGAGCGCTTTGAGGTCGCAGGGTGTGGTCGATGGCGACAAAATGGCCTCTCCACCAACCAGGGTCACGTCCTCGACCAACAGGTTCTTCAGAGCCTTGTGACCCGAGTTCGGGAGGCATGTCCGGCGGGAAAGAAGTAGGGGTTCGCCCTCACGCCCTGCAGCAGCTGCCGCAGCCAGTGCGTCCGGATAGTTCTCCCCAGTTGCCATGAACGCACCCCTGGTTGGGAGGAACTGTCCAGTCGCAATGTCCGCAGACGTTTCGTAGCGGTCAGAACCCGCGTAGCGGACGACCTCGGTCGAGGCCGCCAAGGCGCTAGAGATCTGGTTGCTTACAATTGCAGGGCCACCTGCGATGAAACTGCTTAACGCGCCAAGTTTCTTTGCGACTTTGCTGGCAGAATCCGCATACTTTTTTCCATCACCGACAAGCAGGAGCGGGGCTTGGTGTTGTCCGGCAGCCGCCCCCAACGCAAGTGCATCGGGGTAGTTCTTGCCGGTTGCGATGTAGAGGGTGTCGGAACCATCGGCGCCCCAGCCATACTCCACTGTCCGTCGGGAGGTTTCGTAGCGGTCAGCGCCACCCAGCCGGGTGATGTTGCTGGAGTTCGCGGCCGCAGCAGCCTCATTGGCAACCTTCTGGGACACGGCCCCGTCACCGCCAACGACAACGATGAGGCTGGGCTTCAGCCGCTGAAGTTCCTGCGCGGTTGCAGCAGAGAGAGTGTTCGGCGCGGTGAACAGAAGTGACCCATCAAGTTTTACGGCCAGTGGAGCCGCAGTCGTTGCGTCAGCAGAGCTCTTCCCAGAAGCCAAGACAACGGTGTCAGTCTGCCCCTTAGGGAATGAGGCTTGCGAGAGCAAACTGGCAGTCTCGTAGCGGTCGGAACCGCCGAACCTCTGTGCTACGGACCAACCATCCACGACCTGAGTGGCTGCGCTAGCAGGAACGGTCACTCCAAACATTAATGCTGCTGTAATGAATAGAGAAACGGCCAGTTTTGAAGATCGTTTGAAAATTGAAATCACCCCATGAAACAGAACTGCCAAATGTCGGAAGGCTCTGCTGAGAAAGCAGCCCCGAAAGCACATTTCAAACTAGCACGGATCGCTCGAGCAGGCAGTTCGTAGCAATGGGGAATCCCGCGGCAGCCTAGGAGGCGATCGTCCTCGAGCATTCAGGGAGGCACAACCTAAGTCGGAATAGCGGGGTTTTTGTTCCGGGTTATACTGCCTAAGTCGGAATATAGGGGCGTTTATTCCAACTTAGGAGGTAGCATGGCCGACTCCAAGGCAGGGCCCGGTCGACTTGGGGACAGCGCAGATGCAAGCGTGCCATTAATTGTCCACGGCCGCCGCGCCGTCAATTGGCAGCAAAGCCAAAGGGGTGGGAGTCGCGAAGACCGCATGATGCGGCAGACAACCGTGCGCCTACCTCCGACGATTGCCGACTACCAACCGCGACTCGGCTCGCTGGTTGCAGCGGAGTCCGAGGGCGCGCTCGCGGCTATTGCGCAGCTTGATGCCGAACACGGCCCGGACCTGGCGGCGATATCAACACTCTTGCTCCGCGCAGAGTCTGTTGCCTCATCCAAAATCGAACGCATCGAGGCTTCTGTGGAGGACTTTGCGAGAGCAGCTCACGGAATCAGGTCCAACCCCTCCGCTACCTCAATGGTGGCCTCGGCGGACGCGCTAAATGACCTGATCCTCTCCGTTGAAGGCGGCCAGCCAATAACACTTGAGAAGGTCCTCTCAGCTCACCGGATCCTCATGGCCGATGACCCCTACGAGGCGCGGGATGCTGGGCGCATCCGTACCGTGCAGAACTGGATCGGTGGATCTGACTACTCGCCACGCGGGGCGCAGTACGTTCCCCCTCCGCCCGAGACCGTCGAAGACTACCTGGGGGACCTGCTGGCTTTTGCGAACAGAAGCGATGTTCCCGTCCTCGTTCAAGCAGCCATCGTCCACGCCCAGTTTGAGTCGATCCATCCCTTCACCGACGGGAACGGACGGATCGGGAGGGCGTTGATCAACACGGTTTTCAGACGTCGAGGGGCGACCTCGCAGGTCGTCGTCCCTCTTGCTTCGGCGCTGGTCGCAAAACGGGACACCTACTTTGAGGTACTTGCCGCATACAGGGAGGGCGATGCGGGCCCACTGATCCGTATGTTTGCACTCGCAGCTCGCAGTGCGGCAAACGAATCCAGAGTGACGGCCCAGAACCTGACGCTGATGCCGGCGGACTGGGAAGAACAGTACGCAGAGAGCACCGGAAGGAAACCTCGCGCCAACAGCGCCGCGGCCAGCATTCTCACCGAGCTCCCAAACACCCCGTTCTTCGCCGCCGAAGAGATGTCAGAGCTCATTGGCAAGGCGTCCTCGTCCGTCTACAGCGCTATTGAGAAGTTGGCGGAGGTTGGGGTGTTGCAACCGTTGACCAACCGCAAGCGCAAGCAGGTTTGGTGCGTGCCATCAATAGTTGATGAACTAGAGGACCTCGGAGCGCGAATCGAGAGCCGAACAAGCCTGGACCCACTGTGGCCAGAGATCGTCAGCCAGACCGTATCGGCTCAGAAGTCCGCCGCGCAGACAGAGTGAATGTTGCCGGCAATGAACCTTGAATCAGTCGACCCGCAGTTGCGGTCCGCGCTGGCACTGCTGGACTAGGGCGCGGGTGACCAACGTCGCCGAAGTCGACACCAAACCAAGCCAAGGTCGCCGAAGACAACGTAGGTCGCCGGTGTTTGGGCGAATTATCGGCGACCTATGCTGACATCGGCAACCTTGCGCATGTCGGGTTCCACCATCAAGCCACCCATCGATCCGGGACTAGCCAACCTATTGACTTTCGATAGCTTTCTATCGATAATCGATATATGAACCTTGATCTTTCCCGCCCACCGTTGGCACTTGTCGTCGCCACCCAGGTACTTCTTGGCGCACTGTCCCTAGTCGGCCTCGGCGCAATCGCTCTACTTCCCAGCGTCTCCACAAGCGCCGCTGACAGCCTTCCCGAGTACGCGAACTTGCGCGGTCCGCTGCTGGCGCTCGCTATCGGCTTCACGGCTCTCGGCCTCGTCGCCCTGGCGATGGTCTCTCTGTTGGTGCAGCGCATCTATGGAGAGACCGTCCTCGAACAACGTTCCGTTATGTGGGTCAATGTGCTTGTGGGCACCCTGGTATGCGCGTCCGCTCTGATCGTCGTGGGATTTGTGGTGATTAGCAACGGCCAGGCGGGTAGTCCGTTTCTCGCGCTCATCCAGGTGATGGCTTGCCTCGGCCTAGTCGCCCTCGCCTGCATCACCCTGGTTCTGCGGTCGCTCCTGAAGAGCGCCATCGCCATGGCCGCAGAGCTGGACGAGGTCGTCTGATGGCAATCCGCATAACGATCGACCGCATGTTGGCCGAACGCGGGATGAGCGTCGGCGACTTCGCAGAAGCAATTGGAATCACCCCGGCGAACGTCGCGGTGCTGAAGAATGGCCGCGCGAAGGCGGTGCGGTTCACGACCCTCGACGCGATCTGCCGCGTCCTCGAGTGTCAGCCCGGGGACATACTGCGGTACGAGGACTGAGGGGCCTGCAACCTTCGGACAATCGACCACTATCACCCTTGGTACTGAAGTGGTACCATCACGACATGGCTATGCAACTACGGCTCTCACCAGAAGAAGACAGAATGCTGAATGAACTGGCTGAAGAGGGGGCGACTTCCAAGAACCAGCTCATCGCATCGCTGGTCAAAGAGGCATGGGAACGCAAGCGTGCCCGAAACTTCACCTACGCCCTTCTAGACCAGATCAGCGAGGAGCGAAGCGACCTCCTTGACCGCCTCGCCCAATGACCGTTTGGTGGCCCGAGTTCTCTGACATCCAAGCATGGCTCGTCCAGCGCGGGTATGAATCGCGCGACTGGGGTCTGTTGGCTGCATGCATTGACAGACCGCTGACCACGTTGGGCGGCCAAGAGATGTACCCAACGATATGGGCCAAGGTTGCGGCTCTGCTCGATTCCGCGGCGCGCAATCACCCTCTCATTGACGGCAACAAGCGCTTGGGCTTTCTGCTCGCAAGCCTGGTCCTGAACGGCAACGGCATACGCGATCGAGCAGTCAGTGACGACCAGTGGTATGAGCTGATTGTCGCGTGCGCATCGGACCACTTAGAGGTCACTGAGGTCGCCTCCCGACTAGAGAGCCTCCTGAAAGACCACTAGCCAAACTGCGTGGCTCAGTCGCCGTACACCTCACTCGCCATGCGGAACGCCGCCCACGCCTTCGGCCACCCGGGCGCGTATTACGCCCAGGCTGCCTCACGCCTCAGGGATATCGATGACGAGAGTATTGAAATCAAGCTCGTCGGGCACCATCGTCATACCCTGTTCGAGGGCGTCAATGGCGGCCAGCTCGTCGCCCGAAAGCTCAAAGTCGAAGACATCAAAGTTTTCCGCGATACGCGCCGGCTTCACCGACTTGGGGATAACCTGGCGGCCCTCTTGGATGTGCCAGCGCAGCATCACCTGGGCTGGCGACTTCCCGTGAGCCTCACCAATCGCCACGATGGTCGGGTTTGTCAGCGGAGTGTCGCCGTTGCTGTAAGTGCGAAGCCCACCGATTGGCGACCATGCCTGCGTGAGGATCCCGTGAGCGCGGTTGAAGTCCTGTAGTTCCCGCTGCTGCGTGTAGGGGTGCACTTCGATCTGGTTCACCGTGGGTACGACCTCGGTCTCATTGAGCAGTCGCTCCAGACGGACCGGCAGGAAGTTGCTGACGCCGATAGCGCGCAGCTTTCCGTCGGCAAGCAGGGTTTCCAGTGCTTTGTAGGACGCGATGGTCTTGTCGAACTCGGTCGGGTTGGCCTGGTGCAGGATGAGCAGATCAATCTGGTCGAGGCCGAGCTTCGCCGAAGCCTTCTCGAAAGCGTGCAGTGTTTCGTTGTATCCGTAGTCGGTGACCCAAACCTTGGTCTCGACGAAGACGTCAGAGCGGTCGAGGCCGGAACGGCGCAGCGCCTCCCCAACCCCCTTTTCGTTGCCGTAGGCAGCGGCAGTGTCGATGTGGCGGTATCCGACCTCGAGGGCGGCCTGCACGGCCACCATAGTTTCCTCGGGAGGGGTCTGGTAGACACCAAAGCCGATCTGGGGAAGGGTGACGCCGTTGTTCAGTGTGAAGTGAGGCTGCGTGGTGGTCATGGGCTGGTCCTCTCAAACTCAGAATCTCTAAACGGATTGTTTCTATCCGCTTACATGAGCGTAACACCTAAGTGGATAGTTTGTCTCCACTTAGGGTAGTGTGATCTCCATGACCGAACCAGGAAGTACCGAACCCGACACCGCGGAGCCAACGCTCCGCAAAGACGCCGCCCTCAACCGCGAACGGCTCATAGAAGCAGGCCGTGACCTATTCGCCAAACGCGGGCTCAGCGCAACCCTCAACGATGTCGCCCGTCACGCGGGGGTTGGGGTTGGCACCGCGTACCGCCGTTTCGCCAACAAGGATGAGTTGATTGACGCAATCTTGGAGCGGCAGAACCAAGAGATGGAGGCTGTGCTCCGCAGCGCCCTCGCCGAACCGGACCCCTGGGACGGCCTTGTCCTCTACATGGAACGGGCCTCTGCCATCCAGGCGGTTGACCGCGGAATGTCCCAAATTTTCACCGGACGGCACTCCTGCAAGGTTAGTTACGACGAGACGCGAGACCGCCTGGCGCCACTTGTGGACGAGGTCGCGGCGCGCGCTCGCAACTCCGGCCAACTCCGGACCGACGTCACCGGAACCGACCTCATCTTCATCCAAGTGGCGTTGAGTGCCGTTGCAACGGTTGCCCTAGACGGGCACCAACCCACAGACCGCCAGGACACCAGCGAGCTGTATCACCGCTACCTGTGGATCTTGCTCGACGGGTTGCGCGCCGACCGCGATCCGTCGCCGCTCCCGGTCCCACCACTGAGCGTCGACGACACGCATGAGCTGCTGCGGACGGAAGCCTAGCCTCGGCCGCCAACCGAACCACGATTCCCCGCTCCGTCCCACCCCTGGCTGCCCGCACTTATCTCACCAATCATGTCGTCGAGGAACCGAATCACGGTAGCGCGTTCCTCGGCGGTGAGGCGGGCAGCCGCATTGAACCGCCTCGCCTGAGCCAGCCCAACAGTCTGCATTGCCGCTTCCTTGGTCTCGTCCGTAATGGTGATGGCCAAAGCGCGCCGATCTGTAGGATGCGGGGAACGGACAATATGTCCACCCGCTTCCAGCCGGTCCAAAAGTTTTGTGGTTGACGCGGTGGATATCCCCAGGTGAGCGGCGATAATGCTGGGGGTAACAATGGCATCGGCGTGCCGGGAGACGATGAGGAAGTGGAGCGCCTTCATGTCCGTTTTGCCCAGCTTCATGTAACGCTGGGAGGCCTCTGACAAGCCCTGCTCCGCATCGCGGAGACGGGCCAGGGCGTTCATCACTTCGGTAACTTGGCGCTGATCGTCAGGGGATATATGAGACCGATCGACAAGGACGGAGTGCGGATCATTCATGTTGACGTCATAGAGGCGCACGCTTGCCGCCTGGACGTTCGCATCCTCATTCGCCATATGGACACTATACCTTGTCGCATATTTCATTATGTGTTTATTATTAGCCTCGTTAGCATTTATATAATCTAGGTACTTTTGGGACGATATGGACACGATAGCCACAAAAAGATCTTCGGCTCCACGATGGTTACGGGTGGCCATTCCGGCCGTCCTCGTCCTCATCTGGCTCACCGCTGCAGCCATCGGCGGCCCGTACTTTGGCAAGGTGTCTGAGGTTGCGTCCAATGACCAAACCACCTACCTTCCCGAAAGCGCGGATGCCACCCAGGTTCAATCTCTGCTTGGGGAATTCAACGACTCCAACGCGATTCCGGCCATCGTCGTCTTCACGGCCGCGGAACCACTGACTGAGACGCAGGTTGCTGCCCTGGAAGACGCCCTCAGACAAGCAACTGCCACCGAGGGCGTCACGGAGGTGTCCCCACTCATTCCCTCCGCAGACGACCTCGCCGCACAGGCATTCGTTCCCATCGCGACGGACTCGGACATTGCTGAAGTGGTGTCGCAACTCAGCGACGAACTCAAGTCCACCACACCTGACGGCCTTGAAGTCTTCGTTACCGGACCCGCGGGTTTCACGTCCGATCTGGTTGAGGGCTTTGCGGGTATCGACGGTATCCTTCTCGGCGTTGCACTACTGGCTGTCTTGATCATCCTCATCCTGGTCTACAGGTCCTTCCTGCTACCCATTGCTGTCCTCTCCACCAGCATGTTCGCGCTCTGTGCAGCGCTACTAACCGTGTGGTGGCTAGCGAAGTGGGAAATCCTGGCGCTCAGCGGACAAACCCAAGGCATCCTCTTCATCCTGGTCATCGGCGCAGCCACTGACTATTCGTTGCTCTACGTGGCGCGCTACCGTGAGGAGCTGCGCGTCCACTCAGACAAGTGGGCGGCCACCCAGGGAGCGCTCAAGGGAGCTTTCGAACCGATTCTCGCCTCCGGGGGCACAGTCATTGCTGGCCTCATGTGCCTGCTGCTCAGTGACCTCAAGTCGAACAGCACCCTGGGCCCGGTTGCTTCCATCGGCATCCTTTTTGCTATGGCTTCAGCATTAACCCTGTTGCCCGCCATTCTCTTTGCATTCGGACGGGCAGCATTTTGGCCGCGTGTGCCCAAGTTCGAACCAGTCGTGGTGGCGGCCGAGGGCGGACTGCCGAACCGAGGAATCTGGACGAAACTGGCGGACGTTATCAAGCGGCGCCCCCGAGCAATTTGGGTGACAACCACAATGGTTCTGCTCATCGGGGCGCTGGGAGTCACCCAACTGAATGCGGTCGGGGTCCCGCAATCCGACCTCGTCCTCGGACAATCTGAGGCGCGTGATGGTCAAGTCGCCTTGGGCGAGCACTTCCCCGGCGGTTCTGGATCACCGGCGCAAATCATCGTTGACCATGGTGAGATGCAAGCGGCGGTCGCAACTCTTCTAGCAAACGACGGCATCGACAGTGTTTCGGTCACCGCGGCTGACTCACCCAGCGGAAGCGCGCCCGTGACAGAGGACGGAATCCAACCACTCGGACCACCCGGGACGCCCAGTCCAGAACCAACTGTTGTGAACGGTCAAGTGCTCCTGCAGGGAACACTGACGGATGCGGCGGATTCTGATGCTGCGGGGCAGACCGTTCGTGATATTAGAGCGGAGTTCGAGGCCGCGGCTCCGAGCGCCCTCGTCGGAGGTGTCACCGCAACTGCCGTTGACACCAACCAGGCGTCGATCCACGACCGCAACCTCATCATTCCTGTAGTCCTCGTCGTCATCACTGCAATCTTGATGGTCTTGCTGAGGTCGATTGTTGCGCCAATCTTGTTGATCGCGACAACGGTCCTGTCGTTCGGCACGGCCATGGGGGTTTCTGCAATCATGTTCAACCATGTCTTGGACTTCCCTGGCGCGGACCCAGCTGTGCCGCTGTATGGGTTTATCTTCTTGGTTGCCCTCGGCATTGACTACAACATCTTCCTGATGACTCGAGTTCGGGAGGAGTCGTTGAAACACGGCACACGGCAGGGAATTCTGCGGGGTCTTACCATCACGGGAGGTGTAATTACGTCGGCGGGTCTGGTGCTTGCGGCGACCTTTGCGGCCTTGTCGGTGATCCCGATCCTCTTCCTGGTACAACTGGCGTTCATTGTTGCATTCGGGGTGCTGCTTGACACGTTCGTGGTGCGGACATTGCTAGTTCCCGCCTTGACGTACGACATCGGGCGGGCGATTTGGTGGCCATCGAGGTTGGCAAAGCCGGGAGATGGCGAGGCGCGCACTTAGACGCACCCGCCGCCTCGAACCACAGCACACCCGAACCACCCTTGGCTAAGGTTGGCGGGCCTAGAAGTCCCAGTCCTCATCCTCCGTCTCCACGATCTCCCCAATCACATAGGAGGATCCGGAGCCAGAGAAGAAGTCGTGCGTCTCATTGGCATCGGGGGCCAGCTGCGCCAGGATCGCCGGATTCACGTTTGTCGCATCAGCGGGGAACAACGCATCGAAACCCAGGTTCATCAGGGCTTTGTTGGCGTTGTAGCGCAGGAACTTCTTCACGTCCTCGGTCAACCCCACCGGGTCGTAAAGATCCTCAGTGAACTGCTCTTCATTGTCATAGA
The DNA here is from genome assembly GCF_014069575.1 of Schaalia sp. JY-X169. Classification (NCBI taxonomy): domain Bacteria; kingdom Bacillati; phylum Actinomycetota; class Actinomycetes; order Actinomycetales; family Actinomycetaceae; genus Schaalia; species Schaalia sp. JY-X169. The sequence continues at coordinate 67,096 of NZ_CP059675.1, read as the reverse complement.
GCTCCATGAGGAGGTCGAGGGCGAATCCGCGCAACTCATCCTGGCGCTCGGCACTTGCCTTCTTGTACGCCACCTGGAACTTGTACCCGATGTAGTAGCCGTGAACGGCCTCGTCCCTAATGATCAGGCGGATGATGTCGGCGGAGTTCGTCAACTTGCCGTGCGACGCCCAGTACAGGGAATCGTAAAAGCCCGAGTAGAACATGAACGACTCCAGCATCACCGAAGCGATCTTCTTCTTCTCCGGGTCATCAGCAACATAGAAGGAGTTGATGATCTCAGCCTTCTTCTGCACCTGCGGGTTCTCTTTGGCCCAGCGGAAGGTCTTGTTGATGTCCTCAGTGCTGAGCAGCGTGGAAAAGATAGAGCTGTACGACTTGGCGTGCACCGACTCCATGAATGCGATGTTGGTGTAAACCGCTTCTTCGTGCTGTGTGTAGGAATCAGGAATCAGGCTCACCGCACCGACGGTGCCCTGCAGGGTGTCGAGCAAGGTCAGGTTCGTGAAGACGTTGCTGAATGTGTCCTTCTCTTCCTGGCTGAGTGTCTTCCACGAAGGAATGTCATTCGACAACGGAATCTTTTCAGGCAACCAGAAGTTGCCGGTGAGACGATCCCAGACCTCTAGGTCCTTGTCGTCCTCAATCTTGTTCCAGTTAATGGCCTCAAACACCTCATGCCCATCAACGGTTTCGCTGCCAACCCCCAGTGGGGCTTTGCGCTCTTCAGGTGACATTGAGACTCCTCCATTTCGCAATTTCTCAGTTGCATACGCGGTCCGCAGATCCTGCTTCATGCTAGACCTTCGTCCTAGCCTAACGACTTCCCGGGCCCGACTCCATTAGCCCATCCTCGCCACCTACTCAGCCAGGAGCTCTTTCAGTCCAGCAAACACCTTCGAGCCCCCAGAACGCAGACCATCGTGCTGCATGCGATTGGTCACCCACGTCCGCGTGTTCGGCATCAGGTTCGCAGTTTGCTTCGACAACTCACGTGGAACATAGATGTCATCGTCGTAAATCAGCGCCGCCTTGGGCACATCCACCTGCGCGAGGACGTCCCTGTCGTAAGTCTGCGGCCACGCGCTCCTCTGTGCCAGCGACTCAACGACCGGTAGCAACGTTGCTGTCGCGGGGTCCTCGCCGACGAGGGCGGGGAACAGGTGCTCAGCGGTCAAGTACCAGGGAACGCTCAGATCGAGAGGATCGGCGTCCAAATCAAAACCCTCAAACTCTGAAGAAAGCCGTAGCGCAGCCCAGTTGGTTCCCCCACCGGTTGCCTCGGCGGTGGTCTGCCCGTAGATGGCTTCCTGTAGAACCCAGTACAGCGGAGACAGCGCGCCTGAAAGGTGGCCCCCGACCTCAGCTAGGAAGCGGCTGGTCAAACGCCGTTGCCCGCCGCGCATCTCAAACGGCCCCTCCCACAGGTAGTGCAGCAGGTCAAAATTGATCGACCCTCCCAGGGAAAGACCCAGGGACCTGAGCCGGGTTGGGGTAAGCCGCTCGCCAGTCGGCAGCCTCTCATCACTATCGCGTAAGTGGGCTGCCACTTCGCGGATAGCCTGTTCATCTTCAACATAGCGTTTGAAGTAGGTCTGATTGCGCCCGGCAGTCAACGGGTAAGTGAGCCTGTAAATCTCCTCAATCCCCACCAGGCCAGCCAACCCCCCGGTGAAGAAAGATTCTTTGAGTGCATCCGGGTGTTGCGACAGGTAGCCCAGAGTAAGGAAGCCGCCGTACGACTGCCCCAAAGTCGACCACTTCTTGCCCTTGCCGACTTCCGCACGAAACGCCTCTGCATCGCTGAGTATCTGGTTCTGCAAGAACATGGAAGTGAACAGAGCCGGGTCATCTTCACCCATGATCACGTCTGCTGACAGAGCCGTGGACTGGCCGGTTCCACGCTGGTCGAGCAGCAGGACCCTGTAGTCGCTCAGCGCCTCACCAATCCACCCCTCACGGAAGTTACCTACCCGCGGTCCAGCACCACCGGGACCGCCCTGAAGGAAGACGAGCAACGGTCGATCTTCCCCGCCCGGAGCCACAATCTGCCGCGCAAACACCTCGATCTCACGGCCCGCGTAGTGCTGACCCGTCGGGTCTAAAGGCACGTTGAGCCGGTGCTCGTGGACCTGGCATGAATGCTGGATGTATGAAGTAGTACGCATGGGTCAATTAGAACAGGCGACCATCGCCGCCGTCACCCCCGTCATCCAGTAGTGCGAGTGCCTGCCACGCCAAGTCAGCATCCAACAGCAGAAGCGGCGCCTTCCCAGGCTCTGTGATGGTCACCGGGTCCAAATGGGCACTGGCCAGCACATCCGTCCAGCGCCGTGTCGCGTCTGCCGCCGCAATCGCGACAATGGGTTCGTCCGAGGGCGCCTGCGAGTGCCCCCGAGAGGTACCTCCCGCTGCCCGCACCGAACCGCGGGCCGCCGCAAGCGCCGTGCGCGACCCCACTGTCTCAGTGAACCCGGGTCCCGTCGGCACGGCCCGCCCGGTCTTATGCGCTTCCGCAGCCGCCCTCGCCCGCAAGTCCGCGGCCTCATTCATATCGTGTCCGGCGTGTCCCTTCACCCACTCAAAGCGGACATCCCGACCCTTCATAGCCTTGTCAATCCGCTCTAAGAGTTCCCGGTTCATCACCGGTTTGCCATCTGCCTTCTTCCAACCACGCCGCTTCCAACCTGGCATCCACTTCGTCACAGAGTTGATGACGTACTGAGAATCAGCCAGAACCACCAGCGCCTCATCCTCAAACCCAGCCGCAGCCGTGTCTTCCAGTAAGCGGACCAGCGCCATGAGTTCCCCAATATTGTTGGTCGCGCGGTCAAAACCCCCCGCAGCCCAGGCGTCGGGGGACACAACCCAGGCCCAACCGGCAGGGCCCGGATTCCCGAGGGCGGAACCATCCACAGCAGCAGTAATTGTCATGCGCTGATGATAGCTACCCCCTCCGACATCACCTAGTCTGTCCCCATGAGCAACTACTCCAGGCGCACCAACTCCGGTCCCCGCAAGTTTGATGACAGCTCCAAAACGGGCTCTCAGCAGGACCTCCTAGCTCTTCTTCGCAAGATCGACGGATCTTCTTACGGCGCCTACAAGCGCGCCATTGGGGAGTGGGATTTCGGCGGCTTCAAGGTCTACCTTGATCGGGTCCAGTCGGATCCTTACGCCCCGCCCTCGTCCCTGCGCATCACAGCGGATCCTTCCAAGATGGGATTGCCGCCCGAGACCCTGACGACGCCCGGCCAGCGGGTTGCCACCGGTGACTTCTTGATCCGCGCCTTCGGTGACGCGATCCGCCGCCATGACGGCCGCCCCTCACTGTCGATTGTGCGCACCACCCAGGAAATCCTTGATCGTTCTGCAGCAGTCGTCACCCCCGAGCGGGTTGAACTGCGCATGCAAGTGCAGCTTCCTGCCCGAGGGCGAACCATCCAGGGACGCCAAGCCGCCACCATTTTCGAGGACGAGCTGCCCGACGCGGTCGGCGAGGCCTTCGACTTCTGGTCCCCGGAAGCACGCGACTACTTGGATGACCTGCTCCGCCACATCCGTACCTATGAGGACCACGTTGCACTGACGCGCGCGCTGCGCGACAACGACTGGGTTGCGTTCGTCAATGACAACGCGATCCTGCCGCGTCGTTCCGGGGTGTCACAACTGCCGCTGGAAGACGGTGTCCCCTTTGAATCACCAGAGAGCCTGCGCCGCTCGGTCGTCCTCCCCCACGCTGGAGTGGTGGAGGGTATGGCGATCCCTCCGGGTATCACCCTGATCGTTGGCGGTGGCTACCACGGTAAGTCCACGGTGTTGTCGGCCATCCAACGCGGCGTTTACGCACACATCCCCGGGGACGGCCGCGAACTGGTCGCCGCACTACCCGAGGCCGTGAAGATTCGCGCCGCGGATGGCCGCCCCATTACGAAGGTGGATGTTTCCCCCTTCATAAACCACCTCCCTACCGGCGCGGACACGAGGGCGTTTTCCACCCAGAATGCCTCGGGCTCCACATCGCAGGCCGCGTCTATTGTCGAGGCTTTGGGCTTGCGCTCCCCCCTGCTGCTAATTGACGAAGACACGTCGGCCACGAACCTGATGATCCGCGACGAACGCATGCGGGAACTGGTTTCCGCTGCCCAAGAGCCCATCACACCCCTCATCGACCGCATCCAGGGACTCGCCACCGCGTCACAGGCTAACCCGACCCCAACCTCGTTGATCCTGGTCATGGGTGGTTCTGGCGCGTACCTGGATGTGGCGGACCTGGTTCTGCAGATGGACTCTTACAGGTGCGAGGACGTGACGGATCGTGCCGACCAAGTCTGCGCGGCTCTGCCGCGTGTGCGCAGTGATATTCCGGGCTTCCCCGCGCTCACCCAACGCGCCCCGGAGAAGTCACGCAGCGCCGCCGATCGTCCCAAGACCCGCGCTTCCGGCCTCGACACCATCACTTTGGATCGAGATGCGATTGACGTGAGCGACGTGGAACAGATTGTTGATCAGGGCCAGACGGAGGCAATTGCCTGGGCTGTGCGGGGCGTCCTCGAAAAACTCGCGGACGGCAACCGCCCCCTAGCCGACCTACTCGAAGAGCTGCAACAGCAACTCGATCAGTCGGGACTCGACGCCCTCACCAAGTTTGGTGCGCGTCGCTACCCGGCGTTTTTGGCACGCCCACGAATGGTTGATGTAGCTGCCGCCGTTAATAGGTACCGACCCCTGCAAATAAAAGACGTCTAGATCACGTTTCTTGCCGAAACTTGGTTCTACAAGGCGATTTCCACTAACGTCGTCCCACACGATGTGACATGGAGGTTGCGGTGGATTTTCTTTTTTGGTTCGGGTGGCTTGGCCCTATTTTGGTTGTCGTCTCACTGGCGGTACCCAATGTCATGTGGTTCAGGGTTCTCAATCTGATTGGAAGTACCATCGCAGCGATGACGTCCGTCATCGATTCCAACTGGCCCTTTGTCTTTATGAACGGCTCAATCGCGCTGATCAACGTCTTCTGGATTTGGACGATCACCCGCCCTCATCCGGCTCCCGCGAAGGCACTGCTACCGCAGCGCGTTGCGGATACAGTTGGGGGTATGGAAGCAAACACAAGTCCGGGACTAGTCCTCAACCAAACCATTGACACCCAGCTGAATCACCGCACCATCCGTGCCTTCACGGAGCAGCCGGTGTCCGAGGACGAAGTAGCCACCCTGTTGGACGTGGCCCGCCACGCCCCGACCACCAGCTTCTACCAGGCGTGCACGGTGCTGCGGATCAAGGATCCTGCCATCCGCGAGGTTATCTACCAGTCCTCACGCCAGCCTTACGTCGGTGGCGACCTCGGCGAACTGTTCGTGTTCGTGGTTGACCTGTCCAGGCTGACACGGATACGCGAGGCGGAGGGTCTCAGCCTTGCCCCCCTTGAGACAGTGGGCGCTTACACCCAGGGGGTTGAAGACACACTGATTGCGGCGCAAAACATGGTCGTGGCAGCCGAGAGCCTGGGTCTTGGAACCTGCTATCTGGGCTCTATCGGGAGGGATCCACTCTCTCTGATCGAAGCATTGCAGCTCCCCAAGTTCACATACCCGCTGGTGGGCATGCTGGTTGGGCACCCCAACCAGGAGCCGCAGAAGAAGCCGCGCATCCCCCGCAACGTCACGACTGGCGTAGACACCTACCCCGATTGGGATCAGCCGTCATACCTCGCTGCCATGGAGGAATACGACCAGACCATCCAGGGTTACTACGACTTGCGCGAGGGCGGAAAGCGTCAAGACTCCTACACTCTGCAAGCGCAAACCAAGCCGGGAACCGGGCCGACCGAGAAGACGGACATGCTGGCGGTCCTGCGCAGTCAGGGGATGTGCCTGCGCTAGGTGCGCCCTCGTCCTCCGGCGACGTCGCTACACGGCCTACTTACCGGTGGGGCTATTTACGAGGACCTGGAACAGATCCCAACCCGTGTTGGTGTCGGTGATTAGCATCAGGTAGGGCCGGTTCGCAACGAAGGAAACCTCAGGCTCAGGGGGCATCATTGTGGCGCGAACCCCGATTTCTGTCACAGCAGCAGCCACTGTTCCCGCTTCATCCACCCTGATCGATCCCTGCTGGATCACCTCGGAAACCACCAGGGACTCGGCGGCGGAAATGTACTGCAACGCAGGTGGGTTATCCGTGAAGACCGAGGTGAGCCCCGCCTTCTGTAGCGGGTCATTGAGGGTCACTGACGTCTTCAGATCCAACTTAGGAATGGAGACGTCAACCATCCTCTGAACGAGGTCGCCCTCTAGGGTCCCCAGAATGTCCGTGGTCACGGTCGCAGCGGGCGTACCTTCCGGTGGCAGGACAAAGTGGGCGACGAGTCTTCCATCACTGCCGTATGGCAGTTCAACCATCTGCCACCCGTCTGCCTCGGCGTAGTTCACCTGCTGTGAGCCATTGAGAAAGTCGACCTCAATGAGGGTGCCATCCGCGCTGTGGAATTCGGCTGGCGCGGTCATGTCTGCCATGAAGGGCTGTTGCCACTGCGAGGCAAGGACGATGGCGTTTTGCAAAACCAAGCGCAGGTCGGGGTCGGGTTCAATTGCTGATTTTTCAATCAGGCCCGCGGTATTCTCCCGAACCCACTCATCCAGCACCTTCTTGCCGGAGGCGTCACCGAGCTCGGCCTCGACCGTCCCGGTGTTGAACCAGCGTTTGAGGGCGTCCTGGTAGGTCCGTTCGACTTTGAAGCCGGTGTCCAGGACCATCTGGTTTGCGAGGTGAACCTGCGGATCTTCAGGGAGATCTTCCGTGTCAATCTGGTCAGCAGGAACACGATAAGAATCAAGGGTGCCAAGCAGTGCGTTGACTACTTTGTTGCGCTCTTCGCCACTGGCACCTAACAGCAGTGAGAACTGGTCTTCCGCCTCACCCGTTGCCGTCGCTCCAAGTGTTGCCAGGGCAACGACGGTTGAGACGGGTGACGTGACCAGGGTGTCCTTGGGGCTATGAGCCAGAACCTCCAACCCGAGCTTCCGAGTCGCCTTCACCACGGAACCCGCATCGCGGACGTCACCCATCGACACCTGTTCAAAATCTACCGATGTCGCTTCCGAGCTGCCGTTCGCATCAACGCCGCCTGTACTTTGCATGTCCCCGCCCTCCCCACCACCAGCGCATGCCGCCATGGAGAATCCGAATGCTGCAACTGTGCTGAGAACCAGACTTCGCGAATACTTGACCATCAGATAACTTTACTAACTGATTACCTCATCTGGTAGCGCGTTTCACTACAACATGCAGGAAACGCAACCTTCAATTTCTGTCCCTTCGAGGGCGACCTGGCGGATTCGCATGTAGTAGAGACTCTTGATGCCCTTGCGCCACGCGTAAATGTAGGACTTGTTGAGCTCCCTGGTGGTGACCGTGTCCGGGTAGAAGAGAGTCAAAGACAAACCTTGGTCGACGTGCTGGGTTGCAGCCGCATAGGTGTCGATGATCTTCTCCGGGCCGATCTCATACGCGTCCGCATAGAACTCAAGGTTGTCATTGGTCATGTAGGGCGCCGGGTAGTAGACGCGACCAATCTTGCCTTCCTTGCGGATCTCGATCTTCGTAGTGATCGGGTGGATGGACGAGGTCGAATGGTTGATGTAGGAGATTGAGCCAGTGGGCGGAATAGCCTGAAGGTTCTGGTTGTACATCCCGTACTCACCAACCTGGTCGGCAAGCGCCTTCCAGTCCTCGGGGGTGGGAATGTGGGCTGAGGACTTGGCGAATAGTTCCACTACCTTGTCCGACTTCGGAGCCCAATCGCCCTCGATGTACTTCTCAAAGAACTCTCCGGAGGCGTACTTGGAACGTTCGAAGCCATCGAAGCTCTCTTGGCGTTCCTTAGCGATCTTGTTGGACGCCTTGATTGCCTCATACGCCACGGTCATGAAGTAGGTGCCAGTGAACTCAAGGGCGTCGGGGGAACCGTAATGAATGCTCTCTCTAGCCAGATAGCCGTGCAGGTTCATGGCCCCGAGGCCCACGGCATGCGAGCGGGCATTGCCGGCAGCAACGGAGGGAACCGACTCAATGTTTGACAGGTCCGACACGGCGGTGAGTGCGCGCATGGCGTATTCGATGGTTCCAGAGAAGTCCTCTGAATCCATCGCTTTGGCAATGTTTAGAGAGCCGAGGTTGCAGGAAATATCCTTGCCAACATGTTTGTAGGAAAGGTCCGGGTAGTATTCCGAGGGCTCTGAAACCTGGAGGATCTCTGAGCACAGGTTCGACATCGAGATGCGCCCGTCAATTGGGTTGGCTCGGTTCGCCGTGTCCTCAAACATTATGTAGGGGTAGCCGGATTCAAACTGGATTTCCGCAAGGGTCTGGAAGAAGCGCCGCGCACTGATCTTCTTCTTGGAGATGCGCGGATCATCGACCATCTCACGGTATTTTTCGGTGACGGAGATGTCAGAGAACGGCTTGCCGTAAACCCGCTCTACGTCGTATGGGCTGAAGAGGTACATGTCCTCTTTGTTGCGCGCCAGCTCGAACGTGATGTCGGGGATGACAACACCCAAAGACAGCGTCTTGATGCGGATCTTCTCATCCGCGTTCTCTCGCTTGGTGTCCAGGAACGACATGATGTCGGGGTGGTGGGCATTGAGGTAAACGGCGCCTGCACCCTGGCGGGCCCCAAGCTGGTTGGCGTAAGAGAAGGAGTCTTCCAAGAGCTTCATCACTGGAACAACGCCGGAGGACTGGTTTTCAATGCGCTTGATCGGCGCCCCGGCCTCACGCAGGTTGGTCAGGGACAGTGCGACACCACCGCCACGCTTTGAGAGTTGCAGGGAGCCGTTAATCGCCCTCGAAATGGACTCCATGTTGTCCTCAACGCGAAGAAGGAAGCACGACACCAGTTCGCCGCGTGCCTGCTTGCCGGCGTTGAGGAACGTGGGGGTTGCGGGCTGGAAACGGCCCGACATCATCTCATCAACCAGGTGGCGCGCCAACTCAATATCACCCTGGGCCAGGTAGAGAGCCACCATGCACACGCGGTCCTCAAACCGCTCTAGGTAGCGCTTACCGTCAAAGGTCTTCAGGGTGTAGGAGGTGTAGTACTTGAAAGCCCCCAGGAACGTTGGGAAGCGGAACTTCCAGGCGTAGGCCTGCTGAAACAGCTTCTTAACGTCCGCGAAGGGGTAGAGGTCCAGCAACTCCTTTTCGTAGTAGCCCTCAGTCGTGAGGTAGTTGAGCTTTTCAGCCAGGTCGTGGAAGAACACGGTGTTCTGGTTGACGTGGGTCAGGAAGTACTGCCGAGCAGCCTTCTTGTCCGCGTCAAACTGGATTTTGCCGTCCTTGTCGTACAGGTTTAGCTGCGCGTTCAGGGAATGGTAGTCACGCTCGGGGTCCAGAGCTGCTTCTAGTCCTGTGTCGGTGAAGTTGTCGACCAAAATTTCCTCAGTCCTTCTTGTACTCGCGAAACGTCCTCGTTTGTTCCGAGAAGCTCGAATCTGTAGAGGTGTGGGACACCAACCTTGCTGGCGACTATCTCGCCTGCCTTACAGTATGCGGTGCCAAAATTAGTATTGCCAGCGGATATCACCCCGCGGCATAGACTGCGGTTCTTCTCATCGTTCAGGAACTTAATGACCTGCTTGGGAACAGCCCCCCGGGTGTTTCCCCCACCGTACGTGGGAACGACGAGCACGTATTCCTGCGCCACTTCGATTGGTTCATCCCGAGGGCGAAGGGGAATGCGCTGGGCCGGGAAACCCAGCTTGTCAACAAACCGTTTGGTGTTCTCTGTGGCCGAAGAAAAGTAAACAATATGCGGCTCTGTGTGCGAAGACATCAGAAACCTTCACGACTTCGGCTCAGCCGGCCACGCTCTGTAGCGCTGCGACGACCGCGTTGATGCGGTCGGGGCGGAAGCCGCTCCAGTGGCTGTCGCCAACAATGACAACAGGTGCCTGGCTGTAGCCGAGGCCGACAATGTAAGCCAGGGCGTCCTGGTCGACGGAGACATCGACGGTTTCGTATGCCACACCGTGCTTGTCCAACGCGCGGTAGGTGGCATCGCACTGTACGCAACGGGGCTTTGAATAAACGGTGATGGTCACGTCAAACTCCTTCTGACCAGAGGACCTTCCTGCCCACTGTCACTACATAAACTACACGTCTGTGATTTACGGTAATCATACCGGTTTCGCTTTGGCCAACACTACACCTTGTGGTGCGAAAGAGGGACAACCCCTATATATCGTGTCTTGCCCAATCTGTGTAAGAAACTGTCACCCCTGTGGATAGCGAATGACACGGTGGTTGTTCGAGGGCGTTGGAGCCGCAGGACAACCCCGATCCTGCCACCCACAGCCTGTGTATAAGTGGCCTGTGGATGCAGGAGGACCTGTGGATGACATCGCTGTAGTTTGCGTGCGAGCCCGGCGTGTCGCACCCTCAGCACTCAACGACGTTGACGGCCAACCCGCCGATTGAGGTCTCCTTGTACTTGGAATGCATATCCACCCCGGTTTGCCGCATCGTTTCAATAGCGACATCCAGTGAGACCTGGTGGCGCCCGTCCCCATATAGGGCCATGCGCGCCGCAGAGATCGCTTTGACTGCGCCAATGGCGTTTCGTTCGATGCAGGGAATCTGTACGAGGCCGCCAACGGGGTCGCACGTCAGGCCCAGTGAGTGTTCCATCGCGATCTCCGCCGCATTCTCAACCTGGGCCGGGGTTCCCCCCATAGCCTGAGCCAATCCTGCTGCAGCCATTGCAGACGCGGAACCAACTTCACCCTGACAGCCGACCTCGGCCCCCGCTATTGACGCGTTGGTCTTAATGATTGATCCAACCGCGGTGGCAGCAAGGAGGAAGTCCCGAGCTCCTGGGACCAGCTGTGGAAACGCTTCGAGGAGTGCATTTAGCCTCGCCAGGTCGTAGTCCTTAGCGAGTTGCTCCATGCCCCCAACCAGACGAGCCGCCCTCGTCACAACAAAGTGGCCTAGAACTGCGGGGATGATGCCAGCCGCTCCGTTCGTTGGCGCGGTGACAACCCGGTGCCCAGCCGCGTTTTCCTCATTGACGGCGAGGGCGTAGAGGGTCACCCAGTCAAGCGGCGCCAGCGGATCGTCCTCGCCCCCGTGCAGCTCAGCTCGCAAAGCAGCTGCCCGCCGAGGAACTCCCAGTCCACCTGGCAAAACGCCCTCGGACCGACAGCCTTCCTCAACGCAGGCGAACATGGCGGAAACTACCAGATCAAGGTAATCATCCACTTCGGCAATGGGTCGTCGGGACGCCTCATTTGTCCTCATGACCTCGGCGACGGAGGTGTCGGTTTCTCGGCAACGGTCCAACAGTTCAACGCCTGAGAGGAAGGGGAGGAATGGGGGCGGAACGGTCTCACCAGCATCCGCAACCACGCGCGCGACCTCCACGGGGACCATTTCTCCGCCCTCGTCAACCACGACGAAGCCACCGCCCGTGGAGTAGTAGGTGCGGCTCAATGCAACGGCCTCGTCGACATCAGTTAGACCGCCATCCCAGGCATCAATGGTGAGGGCATTGACGTGAAACGTGCGGGTAACGCGGGGTTCAAACCGCAAGTCCAAGGGCAGTGTGAAGGGAACGCAACCGCCACCGTGCAGAGGTAGGTGGCCAGACTGAGTAATCCTCGGAATGATCTGGTCCACGAGGTCGGTCTCAACCGTTTCGGGACGCGCGCCCGCTAGGCCGAGCAGCACAGCACGATTCGTGCCGTGTCCTATACCCGTGGCCGCAAGCGACCCGAACAGGGTGACCCGGACCCTGGAAGGTTCCATCCCTGCCGAGAGGAGTAGGTCCCCGAAGTGCCGCCCCGCCCTCATCGGTCCCACCGTGTGGGACGAGGACGGACCGATACCGAGCGTGAACATGTCGAACACGCCCAGTTGGCAGGCACTTGCATCAGTAGTCATGCACTCTATTGTCCACCACTTCTTCCGGTTGTCGGAGGGGGCTTTATCCTAGGGTTATGAGCCCAGAAACCTCCTCCAGTAGAAGTCAGTCGCCCACCGGGGTCGATTCAGACCTCAACGTTGAATCCTTCAACTTGGACCACCGCACCGTTGTCGCGCCCTACGTGCGGGTGGCGGATCGCAAGGTGCTGCCGGGTGGTGATGTCCTGATCAAATATGACGTGCGGTTCACGCAACCCAACGTCGACCATCTTGAGATGGATGCAGTGCATTCGATTGAGCACATGACGGCACATCACATGCGCAACCACACGGATGCCCTGATCGACTTCTCTCCGATGGGATGTCAGACGGGCTTCTACGCATTGACGTTGGGCTTGGAAATGGCGGATTTCCTGCCGATTCTTCAGGCTGCTTTGCAGGACTTGCTTGCTGCTACATCGGTGCCGGCCGCGAATGAGATCCAGTGTGGGTGGGGTGCGAACCATTCCCTTGAGGCAGCTCAGGCCGCAGTGGGCACGTTCTTGGCGGGACGTGAGGGCTGGGAAAGTGGCACGGGCACCGCCATCGCGGCCGATGAGGCGGACGGTGCGGAAGGGGTTGTGAAATCATGACTCGACCAGTCGTTATCGCCTGCGCAATGACTGAAGAAGCGCAGCCTTTCCTTGAGGCTCTGGAACCCGACGCGAGCGTTGAAGTCCCGGTCCTCCCAGACGGTTTTCGCGGCCCGGCAGACTTCAGGGGCGGAATCCTCCAGGGCCACCCGGTGGTGATTGCAACGACGGGGATCGGCATGACTAACGCCGCGCTTGCAGCCACGGTTGTCGCAACCCAACTCCGTCCTCGCGCAGTGATTTTTGCGGGAACGACCGGGGGTCTGGGTGCAAACGTTCACCTCGGTGATGTCGTGGTGTCTGAGTACGCGCTATACCACGATGCAGATGCCACAGCCTTCGGCTACGCCCCAGGGCAAATCCCACAAATGCCGGAAAAGTACCCGGCCGACCCCTGGCTGCGTGCCACCGCCTCTGGCGCGCTGCGGGCAAAGGGCTTGGCTTTTCACACGGGCACCATCAGTGCCAGTAACTCATTTGTGGACGGGGCCCAGGTTGAACCGGTACGTGCCCGCTTCCGCGATGTGCTGGCTGTGGATATGGAGACTGCGGCAGGCGCGCAAGTGTGCTGGTCGTTCTCAATCCCCTGGGTTTCACTGCGGGCAATTTCTGATCTTTGCGACCCGAACGCGGGCGAAGTGTTTGACCAGTCGGCGCCGTCCGCAGCAGCCACGAGCTTCGCAGCAGTAGAGTCACTCTTGGGTTCGCCGCCACGCCGACTCCATCCCTGACTAGACCCTGACTGATCCCTGATTTCCACTATTCCCACCCCTGCCCTCGGGTAGATTTTCAGTGACTCAACCACTCGCTCACAACACACTTGTGAGCGTCCGCAATCCTGACGAAGGTGCCCCTGATGCGCAGACAACTCACCTCTTTCACCATCATGATGACCGCTGGTGTCTTGGCTCTGGCCGCCTGCTCCCAAGGAAGCAGCCAGCAGTCCGGAAACACGGCTGGCGAGGAAGCGCCCATGGGCCCCCTCGATAAGTACCTGTCCGTCCTGTGGGAGGGACAGGACTACACGCAGGAACACTACGACAAGATCGACCTTCAACGCGAAGAGTTGATGGCGGAGTGCATGGCCAAGGAGGGCTTCGAGTATGTCCCGAATGCCAACAGTGGCACAACCGTCATGTCTGACGACGATCAAAAGGGACCGGCGTGGGACTCCCTAGAGTTTGCGCAGCAATACGGCTACGGAGTCTTCGATTGGCCCGGAAGCTCCGGAGATGACGAAGCGCCGGTAGACGAAGAAATCTATGTGGACCCGAATGAAGGCTACGTAAACTCCCTGAGTCCATCTGAGCAGGAGGCCTACTACGCCACCCTTTACGGCGAACCCCAATTCGAGGAAGTGGATGGGGACGACGAGGAGGCGTACGAGTACAACTGGGAAGACAACGGCTGCTTCGGCTGGGCTGACAACCAGCTCGCTCAGGACGACCCGACGATGGGCATGTGGGAGGACCCGGAGTTTGCCGACCTCATCGATGCTATGAACACCCACTGGGAGACCGTCCAAAACGCCCCGGAGCTAACTGCAGTCAACCAAGAGTGGGCCGCATGCATGGCCTCCGCAGGCTTCCCCGAATTCTCAACCAGGGATCAGGCGTCGAACTCCATCTATGAAGCCCAGAATGCACTCTACGAGGACGCCCAGGTTGGGGAGGAATGGGTTGAACCGTCTGCGGAAGCCATTGAAGAGTTGCGCGCCCAAGAAATCGCCACTGCAACCGCGGACTGGAAGTGCGCCGACGAAGTCAACTACGCCGAAGTCCAGCAAGAAGTCGACTTTGCCGCACAACAGAAGTTCCTCGATGAACACAAGGCGGAACTAGATGCCATGCTCGCCAAGTACGCGACCAGTCAGAATGGCTAGTCCCGAAGGTGAGCAAGAAGAAGCAGCACCCCTGGGCCGGTAAGCGCCTTGTCGCCCTTATTGCTGCGGTCGCGGTCGTATCCCTTCTGGCGGGCGTCCTCATTATGCAGTTCCTGGTCTCTCCCGCGGAACTTGCGGCACGCACCGAGGCCCCCGAACCGGGTCCGGTCACAGCAGTGGTGGAAGAACGCGTCATCGAGAACGTGGTCACCACCCGTGGGGAGGTCACCTACGCGGACCCCGTCCAGGTCGCGGTGGATACCGCATTCACTGAAGGCAGGCCCATCGTCACGGGTCAGGTCCCCGAGGTGGGTGCCGTTTTTGAGGCTGCCAGCGTTGCACTCGAGGTGGTTGGTAGACCCGTCATTGTCCTACCCGGAGAACTTCCCTCGTACCGCTCACTGTCGATCGGCATGCGCGGTCCCGATGTTTTCCAGTTGAAGCAGGCGCTCGCAGCCCTGGGTTACTGGGCCGGCGATCCCGAATCAGATCTTTTCGAATGGGACACTTCCACCGCAGTTGGGGAACTGTTTCAACGGGTTGGCTACAGCCCCTCAACGGGAGGTCCGGAAGCCACTGAATCCTTGAGGATGGCAGAGAACTCTGTCCGCTCAGCAGAGACTGCCGTGACTGTAGCCAACGCCGCGTGGAATGCGGCCGTAGCAGGTGGGGCGACCGACCTCAGCGTAGAAAACGCGGGAATTACTGAAGCCAAAGCCGCCCGTTCGGATGCCTACGCTGCCCTAGAAGAGGCCCAGATAGCAGTCCAACCGACCCTCCCTTCCGGCGAGGTTCTCTTCATGCCTTCTCTGCCCCGCAGGGTTGACGAAGTGTTCGTGAAACGCGGAGACGCCCTCGACGGTCCGGCAATGACCGTGTCCGGCGCGACCTTGACAATCCAAGGCACGGTGTCCAGCCAGGATGCCGAACTGCTTACCCCCGGGATGCCCGCGGTCTATGCGGGCCCGGGCGGTGAGGAACTCACGGCCACAATCGTCAGCATCGATGCACCCACTTCAAAATCCTCAGGCGAGGGCGAAGGTGAGCAGACTTCCGACCGCTACCAGTTAAAACTGGACCCGGGATCTCTGAGTGACGAACAGATCAGCGAACTACGCGGCACAAACGTTCGTGTCACAATCCCCGTTGCTTCAACCGAGGGAACGGTGATGGCTGTTCCTCTTGCAGCCCTGTCTGCGGCTCCCGATGGTGGCAACCGTGTGGAGATTTTGGTTCCGACACAAGCCGACCCGTTCGCCACTGAGACCGTGGCAGTTTCAGTTGGCCTCGCGGCCGGAGGCTTCGTTGAAATCAAGTCTGATGATGCGCGGATCGAACCCGGAGCAAAAGTTGTTGTCGGCCGCTGATCTGTACTTGCGGCCGCAGCCTCTGATTCGTCTGGATGATGTTACCCGCATTTTTCCCGGTCCTCCCGCCGTCAACGCGTTACGGGGCATCGACCTGACGGTTGATCCCGGCGAGTATCTGGCTATTGTTGGGCCCTCCGGTTCCGGCAAGTCCACCATGCTCAACACCCTGGGTTTGCTTGACCGCCCCAGTACCGGCACCTACTGGTTTGAAGGGGTTGACGTGTCATCCCTATCCGAGGACGCCCGCGCCGAGATCCGCGGAGGTGAGATCGGGTTTGTCTTCCAGTCATTCCACCTGCTTCACACCCGCACCGTCCTCGAAAACGTTATGCTCGCCACCGCATATGCGGGGGTGCCCCGCCAGGATCGCGAGCGTCTGGCCCACGGCGCGCTGGCCCGCGTGGACATGAGCCACCGCACCGACTTCTACCCCGGAACACTTTCCGGCGGAGAGAAGCAGCGCGTTGCTATCGCCCGAGCAGTCAGCACGTCCCCACGCCTCCTTCTTGCGGATGAGCCAACCGGGAACCTTGACCAGACCAACTCCCAGGGGGTGATGGCCTTGTTTGAGGAGCTTTCCGAGGACGGCCTTACCATCGTCATGATCACCCACGACCTGGTTGTCGCGAAGAGTGCGCGGCGGCGCGCAAGCATTCACGACGGTCGACTTACGGAGTTGGACTGATGGCACAGGGGTTCACCTTGCGGGATCTGCTTGCAGAATCGCTCGAGGGCGTTGGAGCCAGGCCCTCCCGCCTCATCATCACTCTTCTCGGCACCGTCCTCGGCATCGCATCCCTGGTCGCGACCATGGGCCTTGCTCAAACAACTGCGGGGCAGATAGCAAAGAGCTTTGACCTGCTTCAAGCCACCCGCGTGACCGTTGAGCCCGGAACCGCGGAGGGCAGGGGCGGAACTGAGAGGGTGACCGTTGCGCTCCCCTGGAATTCCGTGGAACGGGTAGAGAACCTTGTTGGTGTTCAGAGGGCGGCCCTGTACGCAGAGGTGAGCCCCACCCCCGAGGTAGCGGCCGTGCAGGTCGTAGATCCAGCCGAGGCTGCCGTTGCCCCACCACCAGTTGTGGCAGCCTCCCCCGAACTTTTAGAGGTCGTTGCGGGAACCCTCACGACGGGGCGCTTCTTTGATGCGGGGCACAACGTTCGCGCTGACCGGGTTGTCGTCCTCGGCAAGGAAGCCGCTGAGAGACTGGGAATCAACCGGGTCTCCGGCCAGCCAGCGGTGTTCATTGGGGGGCGGGCCTACTCTGTCATCGGCATCCTTGACGCGGTTGGGGTCCGCGACAACCTGCTTCGCAGCGCCATTGTCCCCATTGAAACAGCACGCGCCGACCTCGGGCTGACGTTGGCAACAAGCCTCGACATCGAAGCTGACGTGGGGGCTGGTCAGGTTGTCGCACATCAGGCGCCCATCGCCCTCGACCCCAACAATCCCGACTCTTTCAAGGTAAAGGCACCAACCCCACCCAGCGCACTGCAGGGTCAGGTTGCCGCAGACATCAACGTCCTCTTTGTGGCAATCGGCGTGGTCGCACTGGTGGGCGGTGGAATCGGCATTGCCAACGTGACACTTCTGTCCGTAACGGAGCGGCGCGGCGAAATTGGTTTGCGGCGCGCACTGGGGGCGAAGACCAGTCAGATAGCAAAACAGTTCATCCTCGAGTCCCTCACCACCGGGTTGCTGGGGGGACTGATCGGGGTCGCCGTCGGTCTTTTCGTCCTTCTAGGTGTCTGCTTGTTCCAACACTGGACCCCCGTCATAGCGCCGTGGGTTCCGGTGGGCGGTGTCTTTGTTGGCGCCCTGGTCGGCCTGGTCGCGGGAACCTATCCCGCTTTGAAGGCCGCCCGCATCGAGCCTGTCGACGCTTTGCGCAGCGCCTGAATCTAGCTCCGATTAGGGAGCGCTTCCAAATTCCTTCACCAAATGCTGCCACCACCGGGACTTTAGGGCCTCTAGTGCTCTATGATCGGTGACAAATAGCCCCTCAACAGACCTGAAGCACTTCGACCCCTACTGGATGTGAGGTGAAGGGCCAGATGACCAACCAGATCACGAACCCGGTTTCCGTCGAGGCACCTTCGGAGGGCCTGCTTGGAAGCATCACACTGGAGTCTGTCGGCGCAGCCGCGGGCGTTTCCCGCTCCACGGTGTCGCGCGTAGTCAATGGCTCCCCCAATGTCAGCCAGAAGACCATCGACGCAGTCATGAAAGCCATCGCGGATTTGGGTTATGTCCACAATCGTGTTGCTGCGGCACTCGCATCCAAGCAGGCTTCCGTCGTTACTGCACTGATCCCAGAAGACTTGGATCTGTTCTTCAAAGATCCCTACTTTCACGCCATGATTTCGGGCATCCAGGACCATTTCGCCAGCACCAATCTGGTCCTCAACCTGATGATCGCCTCACGGGACTCGTTCCCCAAGGTTCTTTCCTCACTCGCAGGCGGACAATCCGATGGGGTCCTCGTCTTCTCTCACCACACCGAACACCAGCTGGTCGACGCGCTGGAGCGGCGCATGCCAGTGGTATTTGGGGGGCGCCCCGTCCTCGATGACGAAGCACACAGCTATGTTGATGTCGACAACTCTGCCGCGTCAAAGATGGCAACAGAGTACTTGATTGGCCTGGGCTGCAAGCACATAGCGGCCATCACCGGCCCACAGGACATGCCGTCCGCTGCGGACCGTGCGGCGGGTTATCTCCAGGCCGTCCGGGCCGCCGGGGTCGCGGGCCCGCTTGTCGAGAGCGACTTCACGGCGGAGGGCGGCGCAAAGGCCGCACTTGAGCTTCTTGACGGCAACGAACCCTTTGACGCTGTTTTTGCAGCAAACGACCTCATGGCTCGGGCAGCTGTCAAAACCTTCATTGCCCGCGGGTTGCGGGTGCCTGAGGACATTGCCGTTGTCGGCTTTGATGACTCCCCCGCTGCGGTCTCCGAGCACCCATACCTGACAACGGTGAAGCAAGACGCCTATGAGCAGGGCAGATCCATGGCGCAAATGCTCCAAGAGCAGTTGCTGATGCACCCCCGCGAAGCACGCGTGATCCAGCTGCCTACAGAACTGGTGATTCGCGAGACTGCTTAGAAGCGAACCTCAACCGCGACGGTCGTACCCGCGGGTGCGTAGGGAACGGTGTTGCCCTCCCACGCCGCGCCATCAACCGTCAGAGACGCAGGTTTGAATCCGCCCTCGTCCCCAACAGCATTTCCCCCACCATGAGTGTTGAGATAGTGGATAACGTATTCTGCTCCGCGGATGGAGCGCCGAACAGTGAACTCCCCAACCTCGGCGCCAATACGCGGATCAACGATGAGGCCGCCGTAGCCGGGCCGAATCCCCAAAAGATACTGTGAGACGGCCACAAAGTTCCATGATGCGGTACCGGTGAGCCAAGAGTTCTTGGCTTCGCCATGACGGATGGCGTCTTTGCCGGCAATCATTTGCGCGTACACATAGGGTTCAAGACGGTGGATGTCAGAGATTTCTTCACGGAACGCCGGGGCGATCTGTTTGTAGTACTCCCAGGCGTACTCCGGCCTTCCCACCATGGTTTCCGCGATAGTTATCCACGGGTTGTTGTGGCAGAAGATTCCAGCGTTCTCCTTGTACCCGGGCGGGTAGCTGGAAACCTCACCCAACTCGACCTTGTACTCCGTGTAGGCCGGGTTGAGCAGCACGGAACCATGGGGGGTGTTGAGGCGTTCCCGGACCGAGTCAAGAGCCTGCACCGCACGTCCGTCCTCGAGCCCGATTCCGCCCATCACGCAGTAGCCTTGCGGCTCAATCCAGATCTGTCCCTCTTCGTTCGAGGCCGATCCGACTGGGTTACCGTAATAGTCGTAGGCGCGGCGGAACCACTTGCCATCCCAACCGTGCCTTTCCGTGGCTTCAACAACGTCCCGGACGCTGGCTTCGGCGCGGGCAGCCTCGTCCTCGTCCCCCATTAGGCGAGCCAGTTCCGCGTACTCAGGGCCGATTGCGGCCACCATCCCGGCAATGAAGACGGACTCTGCGACCCCGCCCTCGCGGTTGGGGGCAGTTTGGAAGGACTCGTTTGGTTCGGTGGAAAACACGTTCAAGTTGAGGCAGTCGTTCCAGTCTGCGCGACCAATCAGGGGCAGACCGTGAGGTCCGCGGTTGTCCATGGTGAAGTCGAACGACCTGCGCAGGTGCTCCATTAGTGGGGCAGCCTGGGCGGGGTCATTGTCGAATGGAACCATTTCGTCGAGTATGGCCAGGTCCCCGGTCTCTTTGACATAGGCGACCACACCGAGGATGAGCCACAGTGGGTCGTCGTTGAAACCCGAACCGACAGCGTCGTTGCCACGCTTGGTGAGCGGCTGGTACTGGTGGTAGGCCGATCCGTCAGGCAGCTGGGTGGCAGCGATGTCGAGGATTCGTTCGCGCGCCCGCCCGGGGACCATGTGGACAAACCCCAGCAGGTCCTGGTTGGAATCGCGGAATCCCATGCCTCTGCCGATTCCTGTTTCAAAGTACGAGGCCGAACGGGACAGATTGTAGGTAACCATGCACTGATACTGGTTCCAGATGTTGACCATTCTGTCCAGCTCGGGGCTTGTGGAGTCCACCTTGTAGACGTCCAGGAGGTCGTCCCAATAGTTCTTCAGGGCTGCGAACTCACGCTCAACCTTTGCAGGCGTGTCAAAGCGCGCCAGAATCTCTCTGGCTGGCGCCTTGTTGATAACGCCTTTGGACTCCCACTTCGCATCTTGCGCGGTCTCAACATAGGCGAGGACGAAGACGAACTCCTTAGACTCACCCGGTTGAAGAGTTACTTCAAGATTGTGCGAGCCAATCGGATACCAGCCGGAGGCGATGGAATTGCCGGAAGTAGCAGTGTGGGCAACAACGCCCTCGTCCCACCCATTCTGGGGACCAAGGAATGTGTCGCGGTCCGTGTCGAATCCGACGATGGGTTCGTTGACGGAGTAGACGGCGTAGTGGTTGCGGCGCTCGCGGAACTCTGTCTTGTGGAAGATTGTGCCGCCCTCGACCTCAACCTCCGCCAGGGAAAGATTGCGCTGGTAGTTGGTCTGGTCGTCCTCGGCGTTCCACAGGGCAAACTCCACAAAGCTAATGAGGTTCACAGTCTTGGCGTGGTCGCTCTCATTGGTGAGCGTCACCATTTGGATCTCGGCATCGCCCTCGACCGGAACGAAGTACAACGCAGAGGCCCGCAGGCCCCCACGGCTTCCAGTGATGCGCGTGTAGCCCATGCCGTGACGGGTTTCGAACTCGTCAAGTTCGGTCTTGTAGGGGAAGTACGAGGGGCTCCAAACATCTCCCCCATCATTGATGGTGAAGATGCGTCCCCCAGCGTCGACGGGCACATTGTTGTAGCGGTAACGCAGCAGGCGCCGCATCTTGGCATCACGGTAGAAGGCGTAGCCGCCTCCGGTGTGGGAAATGAGGGAGAAGAAGTCCTTGGTGCCCAGGTAGTTGATCCAGGGGTAGGGGGTGTGTGGGGTGGTAACAACGTACTCGCGTGCTGCGTCGTCGAAGTGGCCGTACTTCATTGTTCTACCTTCTTCACTAGGGCGCTCTTGACACTGGCTGGACGATTGGCCACACTCTACCAGAACTGAGAGCGCTCTCAAACTGTGTCTGGCCACCACTTTGTCAACGCTGGTTCGCTTGGCGATCACCTTCCGCGTTCGGCACCGCCTCTGAGACGCCTACTGCAGGGCCGAGGTGAGGCGGAACAGTCCGTCGAGCAACTGGCTGCGTAGCGGCTGCTTCTGCCACTCCTCGAGTGTTAGCTCTCGGGAGTTGTCATGGTAGTAGGCATTGACCTCGTCGAGTTGTCGCACGAACTCTGCCCCTCTGACAACCATTGAGACCTCCATATTGAGATTGAAGGACCGCTGGTCCATGTTCGACGATCCCACGACGGCTATCGAGTCGTCGATCGTGAAGTGTTTGGAATGCAGAATGTACGGCGGCTTGAACATGAAGATTCGGACGCCCGCGCGCAGGAGTGCCTCGTAATACGAGCGCTGGGCATGATAAACCATCGGTTGATCGCCGGTCTCAGAGACGAAGAGCTCAACCTCGACGCCGCGCGCGGTAGCTGCCCTGAGTGCGTACATTATCGCCTGATCGGGCACGAAGTACGGGCTGGTCACGCTGATCCGTTTGCTCGCAGTTCCCATGAGGGCGATGAACACCTGCAGATTGTTTTCTTCACCAAAGCCGGGGCCGCTCGGAAGCACCTGACAGTCGAGCAAATCGCTGGGCTTCACGGGGTCTGCTACTCGAGGGGGGCTGTCCTCAAGCAGCTCGCCAGTTTCGATGTACCAGTCGCCCATGAACACCCGGTTGAGGCTAGATACGACAGGCCCCGAGAATTTGACCATGATGTCTCGCCACTTCAGTCCCCGTCGCAGGTTTCCTGGTTTGTTGTAGCTCGCGTCGACCATATTCTGGGAACCAACGAAGCCGATACGTCCGTCGACCACCAGGATCTTGCGGTGGTTGCGCAGATCCGGGCGCTGCCACTGGCCACGCCAGGGCCGTACCGGCAACATGAAGCACCACTGGGCGCCCACTTCATCCAGCATGCGGGTGGTCACGGAGAGTTTTGGCTGGCGCATGGTCGCGATGTGATCGAGCATCACCCGAACCTTGACACCGCGTGCGACTACCTCTCTCATCGCCTCGAAAACATCGTGCGTCGCGTGATCATGGGAGAGAATATAGAACTCCACATGCACATAGTTCTCCGCCTCACGAATCGCGGCGGCCATCGCCGCGATGGACTCCTCGTAGTGATAGGTAATGTGCGCCCGATTTCCCGCCATCATCGGCTGAGCTCCGAGATCCAGACCCAGCTTCTCTATGTTCTCGAGGCCCGGTGGAAGGCCCTCGAGGTCGCTACCGAACTGTTTCGCGTCCTCCTTCGCGGCCTTCTGCATCTGTGCGATCACGCGTTCTTCCTTCTCACGTCGACCACGGGGCATTCGGTTCGTCCCGATGAGCAGATAGACGATGAGTCCGGGAATGGGGAGCAGGAAGATGAACAGCAACCAAGCGGTACCGGAGGTTGGGGTGCGGTTACGGGGCACCACGAAAAGTGCGACGACTCGAATGACGAGGTCGGTTACAAAAAGTATCAGTGGGGGCAGGCTAAGCCAAGTCTGATAATCTAACATTTGTTAGATCTTAGTTGAAAACCGATTGCCGTAGTGATGCACAAAGACGGGCCCGCACAGTTCGTACGGGCCCCTCCTTTTAAACCGGCAGGTGCTACTTCAGCTTCTTCGCCTCGAGATCCTCCAGCTTCGCCTCACGGTCACCCGCACGCACGGCGGTCTTGACGGCCTGGTCAGCAGCCCGGTCTTCAGCGTGCTCCGCATTCGCGGCCTCACGGTCAACAACCTTCTCAGCATGCTCGGCGGCGTGCTCTACACGTCGCTCGGCGCGCTCTGCCGCCTTTTCGAGTCGCTCCTCGCTTGCACCGCGCTCGGCGAGGTGCTCGAGGCGGTCCTCCGCGTGCGCAGCGACCTTTTCAGCGTGCTCGGCAGCGTGCTCAGCTCGCTTCTCGTAGCGTGCCTCCTGCTTCTCGAGGTGTCCTTCGATGCGCTCCTCACGCTTCTCCGCTCGAGCCTCAGTCGCCTCGACTTTGTGTTCGTAGTGCTTTTCAACGCGCTCGTTGTGCTTCTCGATGTTCATAAGTTTCTCCTCCACATGTTGTGATAAGGGCTGGCTGACACCGCCACGATGTTCAACCCCTCCCACTATCTATCATATGTTAGATAGATATGTGTCAACAAAATGTGTCAAGCGGAAAGGGTTGTGATGGATGTAGGTTTGGAGGTCTCGAGATCCTAGGGTGCTGCCGCGGAGGTGGTCGAGGAGCCGGTTGTGCTTAGCGAGCCGGTTAGGCTGGCATAACGGTGTCATATGAGAATGGCCTGCCCCGACTGGCTCCGTATGCCCCAACCGGCTCCGCAATGCTGGGGAACCCCTCGGGCGCCGTGTGCTTGGACCGCCCCACCCACACCCGCGGCGCCCACACCCACCCGCGCCTCCACCTCCACTTCCGCCTCCGCCTCCGCGAAATCGAATAGTATCGACAGTTTCGGGTCGAATAACAGTGTAATGTGTCGATGTTATTCGACTTCGTGGTTTGAGGTGGGCAGTGACGGCAACGGTGACCGGTCGTAGAGGCGAGAAGGATACCCACAGCCTCCTTTGCGAAGAGGCAGAAAAAGATGGACAGGACGCTCCAACTAACCCACCACACGCCGTCTAAAACACCACATTCTGGCCGGTATCCCCCGCTAACGCGCACCCGGCCCGCGCAACGAAAAACCCCCGACCCTTGGAACTAAATCCCAGGTCAGGGGTGTTTCATATGGTGCGCGAGGGGGGAGTTGAACCCCCACGCCCTCACGGGCACACGGACCTGAACCGTGCGCGTCTGCCTATTCCGCCACTCGCGCTTCGCCACTGAACATACCTGTCACCCAGATGTCCTGCGACTAGGCAACTATACAGAACTGGCAGGGCCTCTAGTCAAACTGAACCCCACAAACCTACCGTCGTGTCGGACACACTAGGACGGGTCCTCACGAGCACCACGGCGGCCACGCGCTTCCCCAGGCAAGACACAACCCGGGTTTGCAACAACAACTAACTGCTATTACCTTTCACGTACACGTAGAATGCAATAGTCCACCGTGGGTGGATCACGTTCGCGTGCTAGCAAGAGGAACTGATGTGGGGATATTTGACCGTTTTGAGAATGCTGTCGAGAAGGGCGTCAACAACGTCTTCTCCAAGGTGTTCCGCTCCGGCTTGAAGCCTGTGGACATCTCCTCGGCTCTCCATCGGGTTATGGATGACCAGATTGAGATTCCCGAGGGCGCAACGCCTGATAGCGCAAATCCTGTTGCCCCCAACTTCTTTGTTGTCCGCATCGCAAACTCCGACCTCGAAGCCCTGGAGGGCGAGGGAACCGAAGCCACAGCCGAAGAGCTTGAGCGTGGTGCCACCCGGTACGCGGAAGAGCAGAACTATGTCCTAGCCGGCCCAGTTTCTGTCAAGTTCGAAGGCACTGACGAAGAGTCCACCGGAACCTTAGAGATCATCGCCGAAGTTCGGCGGGGAAGCGTGGCACCTGCAACCGGCGCCACCCCAACTCCAACGCACCCCATCATTGACGTTGACGGCGACAAGTGGCTCCTCACTGAGGATGTCACCGTGATTGGGCGCTCCTCGAAAGCAGATATTCAGGTCGACGACTCCGGGGTTTCACGCAAACACGTTGAGTTCCGGATTACCCCCCAAGGAGTGATCCTTACCGACCTGGGGTCCACCAACGGCACGTTCGTTGAAGGGCATCGAGTCGAGGCCGCAACGCTCCTAGACGGAAACCAAATCACCATTGGCCGAACACGTATCTTGTTCTGGACACACCCGGAAGAGTAGACCCAAGTGACCACCGACCTCGCATTCACCGTCTTCCGCATCGGATTCCTCATCCTCTTGTGGCTAATGGTGCTTGCCGTTGTGGCAACCCTGCGTAGTGACATTTACGGAACTTTTGTTACACCTCGCGGCAGCGGTCGTCCTGATCCCGCGAGAAAGAAGAAGTCGGCCAAGAAGGAACGCCGTGCTGCAATCAGTCGTCAGCCTACGAAGCTCCTGATCACGGGGGGTCCCCTCACAGGAACTCTGCTCCCACTTGGCACTGCGGCAATTTCCATAGGCCGCGCGCCCTCGTCAACCCTTGTCCTTGATGATCCATACGTGTCCACCAAACATGCTGAACTGCGCCAGGTTGATGGAGAATGGACCCTCATCGACCTCGGATCAACCAACGGGACTTTTGTCGAAGACGAGAGGGTTTTCCAACCACAAGCCCTTGTCACCGGAACTCCAGCACGAATCGGCCAGACTACCTTCGAACTGGTGAGCTGATGGCCATCGGCTTTGTCTACGCGGCGCGCAGCGACGTGGGCCTCCTTCGCCGCAACAACCAGGATTCGGCTTATGCGGGACCGCGACTCCTAGTTGTCGCAGATGGAATGGGCGGCGCGGCGGGAGGAGACATTGCTTCTTCGATTGTGGTTGCAAATCTGGCTCCATTGGACGACTTTTCCGGAACTGCTTCCACTCTTTTGGAGACCATGAACCATGCTCTCCAAACCGCACACAATGAGCTGGTTGAAAGATCCTCGAATGATCGTGAACTGCGGGGGCTGGGCACGACCTGCACAGCCATTCTTCGTTCAGGCAACAAGCTCGCCATGGCGCACATTGGCGACTCTCGCGCCTATCTACTACGCAATGGCGAACTCACCCAGATAACCACGGATCACTCTTTCGTTCAGTACCTGATTGATACGGGGCAAATCACTAAGGAAGAGGCCGAGACGCACCCCAAACGCAACTACATTCTTCGCGTGTTGGGTGACGCACCTGGAGAGGTTGAGCTGGATGAGACGGTGCGCGAGGCCGTGCCGGGTGACCGCTGGCTGCTCTGTTCGGATGGCCTCTCAGGAGTTGTTTCGGAGGAGACACTCCAAGAAGTCTTGGTTGAAAACAGTGACCCCGACGCCTGCTGCGAAAAACTTGTGGAGCTCGCACTACTGGGCGGCGGTCCCGACAATGTGACGTGCATTGTCGCGGATGTCGAGGACGACATTTCGACACTCAGCGAACAACCCATTGTCGTTGGGGCCGCAGCCGTGAACTATAACGAGCCCACGAAGGGAACGCACGGGGCCGCCGGAAGAGCGGCAGCTCTGACCGCCGAAGTGGCTGAGCCCGATGACCGCGAGATCCCCTCCCCCAAACCACGGCGTCGACGTCGGTGGGCACTCCTTGGAGGCGTATTCCTAGCCCTCCTCGTTATTCTTGCTGGAAATGTGGCACTCTGGCAGTGGTCCCAAAGTCAGTACTATGCAATGCAAGACAATGGGAACGTCGTCATCTTCCGAGGAATACCCCAGCGTATTTTCTCGCTAGAGCTTTCAAGACCGATCGAAGTGACCGATATCTCCCTCGACAATCTCTCCGAAGCTGACCAAGTGCGCCTTGAGGACCCTGTCGTGCGCTCCTCCCTCGAAGAGATCGACGCCTACCTTGCCGAAGTGAGGGCGCGGGTAGTCACAACCTCCACCCAGAAGCTGCCTGCGCTGGCCCGGGAGGCTCAGAGCGGGCAGTCAGGATTGCCCGCAATGTCAGGGGGAGACTGATGGCAACCGTTGAGGTTTCACCGGGGCGAACCCTGGGGTTTTCGCGGCTTGTCCTGCTAGTGATAGCCGTCTCGATTGGCCTCTCCGGCCTCGTCCTCGCAAGTGTCAACAAGACGGGTGCGACCCCGGCAAACCTAACCCTCATCATGGCACTGTTCATTGGTAGTGCCGTTTTCGCCGAGGTCGTAGTACGTTTTGCTGCCCCCTACGCCGACCCTGTCATCCTGCCTATTGCGGTTGCGCTGAGCGGCCTGGGACTAGCGATGATTTACCGCCTGGACCTGTCCTATGCCCAGATGGGGTATGGCACGAACAGCGCACGGCAAGCGGTCTTCGCAATCGGTGGCGTGGTGGCGATGGCCGCTGTCCTCGTAGTTGTTCGCAACCACAGGTCACTTGCCAAGTACACCTACACGTTCATGGTGATTTCGCTTCTGCTCCTCCTGCTACCCGTTATTCCGGGGATAGGTGTGGAGAACTTCGGCTCGCAAGTGTGGGCACAGATCGCCGGTTTCACATTCCAACCAGCTGAGTTCGTCAAGGTCACTCTGGCAATTTTCTTTGCAGGTTACCTGGTGGCAAACAGGGACAAGCTCTCAGTCGGCGGGCCAAAGGTACTCGGTATGAGGATGCCGCGCCTCCGCGACCTGGGTCCGATCCTTGTGGTTTGGCTCCTCGGCATCGCCATCCTGGTGCTTCAAAGGGACTTGGGAACTTCACTGCTCTTCTTCGGCCTCTTTGTCGCGATGCTCTACGTGGCAACAAATAGGGTGTCTTGGCTCGTCATCGGTGCCGTTCTCTTCATTCCTGCCGCATTCGTTGCCATAAAGGCATTCCCTCACGTCCGGAATAGGTTCACGGTCTGGCTCAACGCCCTCGACCCAGCGGTTTACGATGCGACGGGAGGGTCCTTTCAGGTCGTACAAGGACTTTTTGGAATGGCCACGGGCGGGCTGTTGGGGACGGGATGGGGGCGGGGATACCCACAGCTAGTACCGCTCGCGCATTCTGACTTCATACTTTCTTCACTAGCCGAAGAGCTTGGCCTGGTGGGTATTATCGCCATCCTCTTGCTCTATCTGCTGCTTATTGAGCGCGGCTTGCGGGCTGGCCTCGGGTCCCGTGATGGGTTTGGGAAGCTGCTTGCTGTCGGGCTGTCATTTTCGTTTGCACTTCAGGTGTTTGTTGTCCTGGGTGGAATCACACTGCTCATCCCCCTGACAGGTCTTACTGCCCCGTTCCTTGCCCAAGGGGGTTCCTCGCTTCTGTCTTCTTGGATCATGGTTGGTCTACTGCTACGCATCTCCGACAGTGCTCGTCGGCCAGGTCCGCGCCCTCAACCGTGGTATGTGGGTGACGCGAAGAGAGATGAGCCAGCTCCCACCACCGCCTCAGTGCCGGAGGTGAGCGCATGAATCCCCAGATCCGCCGCGTCTTCCTTGTCGTCCTCGGCCTCTTCGCAATGCTGGGTATATCCGTCACGTGGGTGCAGTTTGTGCAGGCACCAGACCTGGTCGCTGACAGCCGCAATGCCAGACGCTACCTTGAGGCAGCGGAACGTGATCGTGGGCCGATCATCGTTGCCGGAAGTCCCGTTGCGTTCTCAGAACGCGAGGAAGATTCTACGCGCTTTCAACGTTCCTACCCCGAAGGGGATCTGTACGCGGCAGTCACCGGCTATTTCTCCGCCGTGAACCTTTCTGCAACCGGAATGGAAGCTGCGGAGTCATCCGTGTTGGAGGGTGAAGGCAGCACACTGTTCTGGCAGAGAATGCGTTCGCTTATTGCTGGGACACCCCGCCAGGGCGGCGGTGTTGTGACCACCATCAATCCAGACTTGCAGCGTTCCGCAGCTGACCTTCTTGGCTCTAATCCTGGCGCTGTTGTCGTGCTTGACGCCAAGACGTCAGCAGTTCGCGCACTGTACTCCTCACCGTCTTTCGACCCGAATCCACTCTCCTCACTGGACACCTCCATTGCCGCTGAAGCTGCCGCAACCTTAGAAGCGGACCCGGCTCGTCCCCTTGATAATCGGGCCATAGCGGGAAACCGCTACGCACCGGGATCTGTTTTCAAGATCATTACGACGGCTGCACTTCTGGAGGCCGGAGTTTCACCAAACACCAACGTTGAGGCCCCCGTATCTACCGTGCTTCCTAACACTGACACGTCAATCTCAAACGTGGATCAATCCGAGTGTGGGGACGGCAATCCGACCTTGACCGAGGCCTTCGCTCGTTCCTGCAACACGGCCTTCGTCATCGAATCTCAGACGTTGTCCGAGGGCGCCCTCGCCGAAATGGCCGAGCGGTTCGGATTTGGTGAGACCTTCAAGATCCCCTTGACCGTCACCCCCTCAACCTTCCCGGCCAATGTGGATGCAGCCCAACTCGCGATGAGTTCGATCGGCCAGTTCGAAGTGCAGGCAACCCCTATGCAGATGGCGATGGTCACCCAAAGCATCGCGAACGGCGGCGAAATGATGGAGCCTTTCATGGTGGAGTCGATTGTTGACGCCGACAACCAGGTGCGCTCCACTACTGACCCGAAGTCGATCGGCAACCCAGTGAGTGCAAGTATTGCCAGCGAGATTGGCTCAATGATGGTTGCTGCAGTGAACGAGAGCTACGGCTCTGGGCAAGCTGCGGCTCTGTCTAACATCCAAGTTGCTGCCAAGACGGGCACGGCCGAGGTCGGGGACGGTGCCAGGACAAATGCCTGGACTGTCGCATACGCACCCGCAGATGACCCCCAGCTGGTTGTTGCGGTGTTGGTTGAAGGCACCGATGCGCGACCTGCACCGCACGGGGGTGACGTGGCTGCCCCAATCGCAGGCACCCTCTTGGAAGTAGGTTTGCGATGACCAACACTCCCATTTCACCCTCGTCCCACAATGGCAGTACCCCAACGCTAAAGGCTGGACTCCAACTTCAGGGACGCTACAACCTCATCAATCGCATCGCTACCGGAGGGATGGGAGAGGTGTGGCGCGCCCGCGACACACGGACTGGAACACTGGTCGCAGCCAAGGTGCTGCGTCCAGAGCTGACAGGCGAAGAGATCTCTCTGTCGCGCCTACGCATTGAAGCGCGCAATGCCATGAAAGCCCACCACCCCAATATCGCCGCAGTTCTCGATTCGGGTGAAAGTGATGGTCAGGGGTGGATTGTCATGGAGTTGGTCGCAGGTGAGCCCCTGACGAACTACGTTGGCGATGGCAAGCGTCTGAGCGCGGAGGAACTGATTCCCATCCTCAGTCAAACCGCATTCGCCCTCGACGGAGCTGCCCAGGCAGGGATTATTCACCGCGACATAAAGCCCGCGAATATAATGGTCCGCCCAGACGGCATGGTGAAGCTAACTGACTTCGGGATTTCGTACACCGCCGGACAAGCGAACCTGACCGCGATTGGGATGGTCATGGGAACCGCTCAGTACTTGGCGCCGGAACAGGCCATGGGTTCTGTGGCCACGCATTCAGGAGACCTGTACTCCCTGGGTGTGATCGCATATGAGGCACTTGCAGGCTACCGTCCGTTCACCGGCAAGACTGTTGTTGAGATTGCGATGGCACACGTGAACGAGGACGTGCCTGCACTTCCCGATGATGTTCCTCAACCTCTTGCGGATGTTGTGTATAGGTTGCTTGAGAAGGACCCGTCAGACCGACCCACTTCAGGAACCGCACTTGTAAGACTCTTGAACCATGTGGCCGAAGAGCTTGGGACAACCGCTGGGATGACACCACTGAGACGCGTACCCGAAGCGGCCGCGGCCGTTGAGGTCGATCGTGAACCCCAGAGAATTCGACCGTCAGCGGTTTCCTTCACACCGCGCCCCGCGGCACCACCACCACGGAAGTGGGTACCGCTCAAGGAGGGTGAAAGGAATGCCCCTTCTCCGCGGGAGAAGATACCCACCCGAGCAGAGTCCAGACCCGATACCAAGCCTTCACTGGACCCTGGCCTACTGGTCATCGGGGGTCTGATCATCCTCACAATCGTCCTCATTATTATCGCAATGCTGCGAGATGACCCTGAAACCACCGCGTACGTCCCCCAGGGGAGTGCATCCACATATCTGGAGGTTGAACCATGGCTGACGCCGATTCCCGTCTACTAGGGGGAAGATACGAGGTCCGTTCGCTCATTGGGCGGGGCGGAATGGCCCAGGTGCATCTGGGCCGCGATACTCGGCTTTCGCGCTTGGTGGCTATCAAGATGCTCCGCATCGACCTGGCTCGGGATGCCGTCTTCCAGACGCGGTTCCGTCGCGAGGCGCAAGCATCAGCTTCTCTGAACCATCCCAACATCGTGGCCGTGTATGACACGGGTGACGAACCTGTGCGTGGCTCAGATGGGAAGGTCATCTCGGTTCCCTACATCGTTATGGAGTACGTGGAGGGACACACGGTAAAAGAGCTCTTGAGCGACGCTACCCCCGTGCCGATTCCCGAGGCCGTTGAGATTACCAGCGGGGTCTTGAATGCCCTGCAGTATGCACACTCTGCTGGGCTGGTTCATCGTGACATCAAGCCAGGAAACGTCATGCTGACGAATAGCGGCAAAGTTAAAGTCATGGACTTCGGCATTGCCCGGGCGCTGGCAGATTCGCAAGCCACAATGACCCAGACGAATGCTGTCATTGGTACGGCGCAGTATCTCTCCCCGGAACAGGCACGCGGCGAGTCCGTTGATGAGAGATCTGATATCTACTCTGCGGGTTGCCTCCTGTTTGAACTCTTGACAGGACAGGCGCCCTTCAACGGGGATTCTGCGGTCTCCCTGGCCTACCAACACGTCAACGAGTCACCGCCTGTGCCTTCCTCTCTAGCTAGTGATGTGCCATCTGAACTGGACCGGGTAACAATGAAAGCCCTGGCCAAGAATCCGGCAGACCGCTATGCGAGCGCGTCCGACATGGAGGTTGATCTGATGCGCGCCGCCGATGGGCTCCCCATTCAGGCTCCCCCTGTCGCAGCTTATTCGGCGGCGGGTGCGGCGGGTGCGGCTGCCGGCGCAGCACTGAGCCAAACGGCTGCCACCCAGGCAATGGGCGCGACAACCCAACAGATGAACGCCGCGACGCAGACGATGGCTTACACCGGTCCCACTCGTGCGGGTGCGCAAACTGGGGTTGGGGACCCGACAACAACCGGGGCCATACCAGCCACGGGGCAAGCCCAGAGGAAAAAGAAGAACACGGGGCTGACGGTTCTTATTTGGCTCCTGGTTGCCTTGGCCGCCGCAATCGTTGGACTTGTCATTTTCATGATGATGCGACCCAATTCAACCCCTGAGGCGGAGTTAGTCCCCGTACCTTATGTCATTGGTTTGTCACAGGTGCAGGCTAGGGCTGCTATCGAGGCCGAAGGGCTTGTATTCAGTCTGGATAGTGCGAATCCCGTCATGGATTCCGAAGTTGAAGAGGGAAATGTCGCGGAGACTAATCCGTCGGCCGGCAGCGAAGCTGAGGTTGGGACGACCGTGGTTGTTCGCCTCTCGGGTGGGGTGTCCACCGAACAGGTACCTGTGACATCGGGCCTTTCACTGACCGACGCAACCGCACTCCTTGAGGGTGCAGGATTTGTGGTGGGAAGAGTTGACACTGCAAATGACGCAGAGTTCGCTAAGGATATTGTCATTCGCTCCAGTCCTGCCAGTGGCAGCACGGAGAAGGAGGGCGCGCGGATTAACCTGACGGTTTCATCGGGCCAGGTTGAGATGCCGGGGATGGTTGGTCAACCAATCAGCGACGCTATTGCCCGAATTGAAGCCCTGAGAGGGGTCCCAAACATCACCTATGAGCACAGTGACTCTGTCCCTGAGGGTGCTGTGATCTCCATGAGTCCCACGGGTGTCGTGCCCCAGGGTCAGGTCATCAACCTGGTTGTTTCAACGGGTCCCGCGCCCGCCCCAACTCCGGTCCCGCCGCAGTCGGGAGACTGAGGCCGGGCTACGTGGTAACCGTCGTATCAAAGAAAGTGGCGTTGAACCATGGGTAGACCCACTCGAAAAGGGCGAACACCACGGCAGCTACCAGAAGCAGTGCCCAGACCACTTTGAGCCAAACCGGGCCCGGTAGGTGGCGGAAGATCCATCCGTACATTGTGCTTACCTCACGTTCCGTCGTGCCCGCCGCCGGCAGGTTCATCTTTCAACACAATGGGAATCCCATCGGATTTTGAAACCCAGTACTGCATTTCGCTCCAGACAATGAAGCGCTCCGAGTTCCCAAACTCGGGATGGCATGTTGTCATGGTCATGATGCGCTTTGTCGGCTCGACCCCGGGCTCGTTTGGCACCGGCAAGACAACTCTCACTGCACTCGGGTCAACAATCTCTCGTCCGGTCACCTTGTATACCAAGTACGCTTCGGCGGTCTCAACAACAATCGGGTCACCGTCCTCCAACGTGTCAATCCGTCGGAAGTTGTTCATGTAGGTGCGGCGGTGAGCAGCGATTGCGAAGTTGCCAATTTCTCCCGCTTGCTGCGTTTCTGGATAGTGACCAGCCCACCCATTGTCGAGGACGTAGTGGTTTGTCCCCTGGGCTATCGGCATGACACGGTAGTTCCATCGTGGGACGTGTAGCAAACCAAAGATCTCATTCTCCGGGATGTCACCAACCGCAGGAGGTTCATCCGTCCGCTGGATGTCCGTGAACTCTGCCTCCGCTGTACCGGTTGGCGAGGGCGGAAATTCCTCTT
This sequence comes from Schaalia sp. JY-X169, assembly GCF_014069575.1. Lineage (NCBI taxonomy): Bacteria > Bacillati > Actinomycetota > Actinomycetes > Actinomycetales > Actinomycetaceae > Schaalia > Schaalia sp. JY-X169. The sequence continues at coordinate 33,332 of NZ_CP059675.1, read as the reverse complement.
GGAACTGGTTGATCTCTGACCTCACGCTGCCTTCAAGCTGGAAAGATGTCCACCACAGCTGCCAGACGATGAAGAGCATCAAGAATAGACCCAGTGTGATGAGCAGTTCACCGAAGACCCCAACCAGGGCCCTCCACGGGGAGGTCTTTCTGCGTGGTGGCGCTCCAGTTTCTGCCACGCTAGCTTCCTTTCTCAATGCTTGCGAACTGCAGTGACGAGAGCTCATTTGCTGCCGGAACAGTTACGCGATCAGCGACAGTAACGTCCCAGCCCATCTGGTACCGCGCCGCATCTTCTCGATAGAGCCTAACCGATTCGTCTCCGTCCAGAGCTGCGGTCATCCCCGCAACGTTTCCGATCGCCGTGATCCTGTAGGGGGGCGCAAATGACCGCACACCCACCAGAATTACATTGCCAACGCACCTAACTGGAGTGCTGGCCGTGATGCGAATACCCTGCACTGACATGGCCTCTGCTCCGCCGAGCCACAATGCGTTCATGACCGCATCAACATCCTGCTGGTGGACAACAGCGTCATTGACGCTGACGGAATCTTCCAGTTGAAAATCCACTGGAGCATCATCCAGTATCACCGTTAGTCCCGGACCCACCAACTCCCCACGCAATGCCAGAATGGCACTCTGCTCCGGTGCTGCTGGAATCTGAAAGGCAACCAAATCGTCTTGCTGCCGTCGCAATCCGTCAACAAATTCTTCCAGATCCACGACGGCATTCTGCTGCTGAGCTACGAGGCCTGCAAGGTCGGTTTCAGCAAGTGAACCCTGCTCCCGCGCGTTTGATGCAGAAATCCCGAAGAGTAGTCCTGCCATAACGGTTACCACCAGCACCGTCGTCGTATGCTTCGCCTGCATCACGACCCCTTTCCGGTACTGGAGGGCGAACTTGACGTGGTAAGAGTCATCCCGCTTGGTTGAAAAGTAGTGCAGATACTAGTCTATGGGAAGGCTCCAAGCGAAAGTCGTGAGGCAGCGGTGCAGACGGAGGAAAAGTGGCTGAGTCAAAGAAGAAGGACAACGACCGTCAGAAGATGGTCGACCAAGAAGATGTTCCAGATAGCTGGACGAAGGGTATCCCCCTTAGTCCATCCTGGTGGGCACCAACCTTCATTACGCTGATGATCGTGGGTCTTGTCTGGCTCGTCATCTACTACTTCTCGGGAACCCTTTACCCAATCCCAGGCATTGGCTGGGGCAACATGGCAATTGGAATCGCTCTGATGATGGCTGGTTTCCTCATGACATTGAAGTGGCGTTAGCGGCCCGCTCAACCCAAGAGCAGCCATTTATCCCCAGGGATAAATAGTTATCCCCACCCGTTTCCACAGGTGGGGATAACTACATCGATGTAAACACCGCTTGGCCGCGCCAGACCGCGGACCGTCAACCAAGCAGGCTGGGGATAAGTACTGCATACAGTCCCCAAGTACCAATTGCGAAAGCCCCAAAAAGCCCGACCGTAGCAACGACCTCCCAAAGTGTTCGTTGCGAGCGCCTTGGGCCGCGCGTCAAGTCAACAACCCACATATACACGGCTGTAGCTAGCAGGCCCCCTAGGAAACCACCGATATGGGCCTGCCAGGAAATCCCTGGCACAATCAACGCGTATGCCAGGTTTATCCCCAAGAGCACGAGGATCCCCGAGGTCGACATTCCGGACCTACGGTGCGCAATGAACACTGCGCCAAACAATCCGTAGATAGCGCCTGACGCTCCGATGGTTGCCTGAGTGATGGTCTCAGGACTGACAAAGACCCAGGCGATAATGGCCATTGAGCCGACCAGAGCACTGAAGAGGTAAATGGAAGCAAACTTCCAGTGCCCCACTGCTCTTTCCACAGCCGACCCCAAGATGTACAACATCAGCATATTGAAGAGGATGTGCCAGAGCCCAGAATGGAGGAAGGTGGTGGTGAGTAGACGCCACGGCTCCATGTAAGCCGCCAAAGGCGACATGGCAAGAACCTGAAATGCCCCCGACCAGACCTCTTGGACAACAAACATCACCACGTTGATGATGACCAACGCCAGGGTTACGGGAGCTCCCGCGAACTGTGTCCCCGCTAGGGAAACCCTTCGAAACCTCTGCTTTGCCCCCGGACCTGCACAGTCAACGCACACAGAACCGACCTCGGTCGGAATCGTGCAATCCTGACATGTTGGGCGGTTGCAACGTTTACAGAACGCTACGGCCGGACGCCCGGGATGCTTCGGACACATCTCTTGGCGCGGTGACGTTGACCGTTGTCCAAACCTGGGGATTTCACTCATTCTCTACCTACAGACTCTCGGGAGGCCCAGCGGTGAAGCCCTCTCCTAGTCCTCTACTTCAATGCTCTCAATGACCACGGGTGTAACCGGACGATCCTGAGCACCTGTCGCAACGTTTGAGATGGCGTCAACCAGCGCCTTCGAATCCTCATCGATGACCTTGCCAAAAATCGTGTGCTTTCCATTCAGCCACGGTGTTGGCGCAACAGTAATGAAGAACTGCGAACCATTCGTGCCCTTACCAAAACGCTTTCCAGCGTTTGCCATTGCCAGCAAGTAGGGTTCGGAGAAGGTCAGTTCCGGCGAAATCTCATCATTGAACTGGTAGCCGGGGCCGCCCATGCCCGTACCTTCCGGGTCCCCGCCCTGAATCATGAAGTTAGGGATAACACGGTGGAAGATCGTTCCGTCATAGAGCGGACGGGAGGTCTTGGATCCGGAAGCGGAGTCGGTCCATTCCCGCTCACCTTTTGCGAGCCCAACAAAGTTCTTAACTGTGGTGGGGGCCTGTGCCGGGTAAAGCTCTACTCGGATGTCACCCATGCTGGTGTGAATTACTGCAGTCTGCATTTCGTCCTCTACCTTCTGGTGGTTAAAGTTCGTCACCAGTCTACGCGGGCTGACTAGAACGTCGCCGTGTCGATGACGTAACGGTAGCGGACCTTTGAATTCACAACGTTGTCGTAGGCCTGCGTGATATCGTCTCCCCCAATGACTTCCACTACAGATGCAATGTTGTGCTCTGCGCAGAAGTCGAGCATCTCCTGGGTGACGGGGATTCCACCTATGTTGGATCCGGCAAGTACTTTATCGCCAGATATGAGCGCGTTGAGATCTATTGTTGCCGGATCCTCCGGGAGACCGACATTCACAAAAACTCCGAACGCCTTCAGTGCAGCAAAGTAAGAGTTGTAGTCGAAGTCAGAGGCTGAAACCGTGCAGAGAATAATGTCAAAGGTGTTGCGCAGAGAACGCAGGGTTCCCTCTTCACTTGAAGCATAAAAGCTACTGGCACCCAGCCTGCGAGCGTCCTCTTCCTTTGCCCGGGTCTGCGAGATCACGGAAACGTCGGCACCCATCGCGGCTGCTAACTGCACGCCCATGTGCCCCAAGCCTCCCATCCCCACGACTGCAACTTTCTTTCCGGGTCCAGCACCCCACCGCTTCAGCGGAGAGTACGTGGTGATGCCGGCACACAGCAGAGGGGCTGCGGTATCCAGGGGGATGGAATCGGGGATCTTCAACCCGAAGCGTTCATCAACTTTGAATGTCTGGGAGTAGCCACCAGCCGTCGGGTTACCGTCCCTGTCGTCACCATACGTCCACAGGGTGCCGCTTCCGACACAGAAGTTCTCATGTCCCGCAGCGCACTGCTCGCATATTTCGTCCTCGGACGTATCCGGGTCGGACAGACACGAACCGGTCATGCACCCCACACCGATATGATCGCCAATGGCGAATTTCGTAACTTGGTCGCCGACCGCGGTGACGACTCCGGCAATCTCATGCCCCGGCACGAGCGGATACTTCTGCGGGCCCCACTCCCCACGAGCTGTATGAATATCAGAGTGGCAGATCCCCGCGTATTTGACGTCAAACAGGACGTCCTTGGGCCCCGGATCTGAAAGTTCAATGGTGTGGGGGTGAAACTGTGACGAAGTGTCATTGCACGCGTAAGCACGAACCTTGGACATGGCAACTCCTGTGTTGGGACGCTATTTTTCCCCATGCTAGCCGCACTGCGACGTATGTGGATTCATGTAGAAATGAATATCCACTCCCTTTAGGTAGCGAGACGTGACGAACCAGACTAACTTAGGTAGGGAATGTAAACGCTTACGAACAGCGAGGGCGAAAATGCGGGACGTAGAAGAACTCAAAGTGAAGGCATCGGAGATACTGACCAACGCTGCGGAAGCCGCGGAGGCTGTTGCTGAGAAGGCGATCGAGGTAGGTGTCCCCGTGGCACAGAAGACCCTAGACGCGACAAAGAGCAAGTTGGATGACTTGGAAGCACACGGCGAAGCCGCGCTTTCCAACCTAGAGAAGCACTCCAAGGCGAAGTCCTCTCACGGTGGGCGGAAGGCGCTTGGCTGGTCGCTAGCAGCCGCCGGTGCGGGCGGGATTGCCTACCTGCTGTGGCGCCGTTCGCGCCCCGTTGAGGATCCCTGGGCTGAGGAATACTGGGTTGACCTGCGGGACGAGGACGCCGAGGCCGAGGTAGATGCTGATGCTGCACTCGATGAGGCTCTGGTGGAGGCCATCGAAGAAGCACTTGCGGAAGAGGCCGTAGAGGAAGCAGCCGAAGAGGCAGCTGACGAAGAAAAGTAGCCTGAACCATAGAAGTGGTCCCCTTTCCGACTAACCAGTCTGGTGAGGGGGCCATCCTCTTAGTCATCTTGGGACAAAGCGGCCTCGTACACCTCCAAGGGGCTTTCACCGCGAACCAACCGGGTTGATCCCCCACGCCCAAGTTCCGCGATGGCTAGGCGTCCGACCAGCTGCTGGTTTGTTGAGGTTCGCTCCGACCGCGCCTGCGACGCGAAACTGACCCCCCAGTGGAACAGTGTCGAGACCCTGGACTTGAAGCCCGTGATGTAGAGGATGTGCAACCCCAACCACGCCGTCCATGCGGGGAAACCATCCAACTGAAGATCGCCGATGCTGGCCACTGCCTGTGAACGAGCAATCGTTGCCATCGACCCCTTGTCGCGGTACCCAAATGTGGTTCGCTTGGGGGAGATCCCCGCCAGGCGAGCCTTGATCTTGTCAGTCGCAAATCGTGCCGCCTGAATCGCTCCCTGGGCGACCCCCGGAACTCCCTCCAAGCTCATCATGTCCCCTATGACAAAGATGTCAGGGTAGCCACTCACAGTCAGATCCGGCTTAACCTGCACGCGGCCAGCTCGATCAAGGGTTACACCGGTCCTTTCAGAAAGGACCTTCGCAAGGGGTGGTCCCTGCACCCCAGCCGCCCAGACCTTGCAGGCACTGGGTAGCACCTCGTGGTTGCCGACCTTGTTCTTCATCGTTACGGAGTCCGCATCGATGTCAGTTACAAAGGTGTTACCGCGGAATTCCACACCCAACTTGTCGAGTGCCTCAACCGTGCGTGCACCAAGCTCCTTACCGAAGGTGGGAAGTGGGTGCGGGCCGCCCTCGACCAAGAGAACCCGCGAGTCACTGGGATTGATGTTGCGGAACTCATGCTTCAGGGTGTGCACCGCCAACTCGCGGATCTGTCCGGCGATCTCCACGCCTGTCGGACCGGCTCCCACAACCACGAAGGTCAGCAGCTTCTTGATCTTCTCTGGATCGTCCTCCACCTCGGCCTGCTCAAACGCGGCAAATATCCGCGCACGCAGTTCTAGCGCGTCATCAATGGTCTTCATCCCGGGCGCAAAGGTCGAAAAGTGGTCGTTGCCGAAGTAGGACTGGCCAACCCCGGCAGCAATAATCAACGTGTCGTAGGGTGTGGCCTTCTGGCGGCCGTAGTTGCGCCAGTAGACAACCTTCTTGTCCGGGTCAACGTCCTCGACGGTCCCCAAAACAACCTGTGCGTTGCGTTGCCGCTTGAGGATCTCACGCGTTGCCGGGGCAATCTCACCCTGGGAGAGAATTCCGGTGGCGACCTGATAGAGAAGTGGCTGGAAAAGGTGATGCCCCACCTTGGAAATCAGTTTGACCTGCACATCCGCCTTTGCCAGGTAGCGGGCCGCAAACAACCCACCAAATCCCGAACCAACGATTACAACACGGTGCTTGCCCACAGTTCCTCCCAATCGGGTTGCGCGATCTGCGCACCCGTTCCCAGGCTACTAACTTAGGGTTGCCTTTCCTATGCTGTGTGATGATGACTGCTGTGCAATTATGGCGTGAGGGCTTTCACGGGAAGAAGGATTTCGATGAGCGCAACGACAAGACCGGGCGTTGAGCCGGTTGTGCAAGTTCGCAACGTCACCAAACACTACGGGGACTTCATGGCGTTGGACGACGTCTCACTCACCGTCAATCCCGGCGAGGTCGTCGTTGTCATCGGCCCGTCCGGTTCTGGAAAGTCCACCCTGTGCCGGGCAATTAACCGTCTTGAAACCATCACCTCCGGAGAGATCCTCATCGATGGTGAAGTGCTACCTGATGAAGGCAAGGCTCTAGCAAACCTTCGGTCCGAGGTCGGAATGGTCTTCCAATCCTTCAACCTGTTCTCTCACATGTCGGTCTTGGATAACGTGACTCTCGGGCCCATCAAGGTGAAGGGGATGAAGAAGGACCAGGCTGAAGCGGAGGCAATGGAGCTGCTGACCCGGGTTGGGCTCGCCGACCAGGCGCAGAAGCTGCCCGCACAGCTCTCGGGAGGCCAACAGCAGCGAGCCGCCATCGCACGCGCTCTGGCCATGCACCCCAAGGTGATGTTGTTCGATGAACCCACATCCGCCCTCGACCCCGAAATGATCACCGAGGTTATCGACGTGATGGAGGGGCTGGCCGCCGGCGGAATGACCATGGTCGTTGTCACCCACGAGATGGGTTTTGCGCGCAAGGCCGGGGATTCCCTGGTGTTCATGGCCGACGGGAAGATTGTTGAAGAGGCCACGCCAAACGAGTTCTTCGACAACCCCAAGTCGGAGCGGGCAAAGGAGTTTCTTTCCCGCATTCTCCCCCACTAGCCGATTCAACATTTGGACGTCTTCCCCTGGGTAGAGAGTTCCTGGTAGTTTTCTGTCTTGTGGAAACCTCAGACTTTCGTCCTACACTGCTGATTTCGGGCGTTGCACTGCATCGCTCCGATGATCCGCGTGAAGCTGAGTTGACACTGCGCCTGCTTGGTTCAATCATCGAACGGGCTGCGGATCGCTGGAACACGGTGATTTCATGGGGTGAAGAGGACGGACCTCGCAAGGCCCTTCACAAGCTTTCCACGGCAGACGCCCTCGTCATCATGGGCGGACCGGACCTTTCTCCCCGTTTCTACAACGGGCAGAGCCGCTACGAAAACGCTACCGAGCACTTCCCCCGCAGTGACCGAGCGCAACTCGCCCTCATCCGTCGGGCAGTTGCAACCCACACTCCGACCCTGGGGATTTGCCGGGGAATGCAAGCCCTGAACGTCGCAATGTCGGGAACACTGACCCAGGACATCAGCGACAATCCAGGCCATTCCAGCCCGGACCTCATGAAGGACTTCGAGTTCGCTAGGCACACGGTGAACATTGCCGCGGGTTCACGCTTAGCCACCGCATTGGGTTCATGCCCCACGGCCGATCCCGTATCCCTGGATGGCGGACTGCGCACCATGATTCACAGCGCACACCACCAGGCGGTCTCTCGCCTCGGATCCGATCTTGCGGTCACGGCGACAGCCGACGACGGGACAATCGAAGCCATTGAACACGTGTCCGCTCCTGTGGTCGGCGTGCAATGGCACCCGGAAGATCCGGATGCGGACCAGGGTGGGCTTCAGTGTTTGCTTGAGCGAATGTGTTCTAGCTGTTCGCACACACTCGCTGCTTGAGCCTGCGCATCCCACATTTGGGGCCGACGCTGGCCCGCCAAATGGCAAGCGCGTGTTTCGCTGACGATGGACAACCCCCTCTAGCGCCACCTTCTACGCCTACATTTGTTAATCAACCAGTCTGTGCAGGCAAAACCTTGTGCAGCGGTAAGGAGAAGAAATGACCACGACGACAATAACCCGCAGGCGACGTTTTGCCCCTATTGCGGCTGCCATGGCGGCTTCCGCCCTCATCCTATCTGCCTGCTCAGGCGGCACATCCACAGAGACTCCCGCGTCCGGACAGAGCGCTGAGTCTGGTTCCGTGGAGCCTTCGGGTGCATTCGACAGTGGCAACGCCACGTATGACGAGGTCGTTAACCTCGGACCTGTTGCCGACGAAGCCACCATTGCGGCTTCAGAGTGGGCCACCAAAGTGAAAGAGTCCGGCGTACTCCGCGTCGGAGGCACGGAAACATCCGACCTCTTCTCAAAGCTAGATCCGGTCACCGGCAAAGTGATTGGCTTCGATGCCGGAATGTCACAGCTTCTAGCGCGATACATCTTCGGGGATGCGACCAAGACCTCACTGACGCAGGTCAGTGTTGATACACGCGAGGAACTCCTGGTCAATGGCCAGGTGGATGTCGTCATCGCTACCTACTCAATCACCCCCGAGCGCAAGGAGCGGATCGACTTTGCAGGCCCCTACTACTCCTCTGCTTCCGCTGTGCTGGTGAAGTCTGACAACACGGATATCCACAGTGTGGAAGATCTGGCGGGCAAAACAGTAGTCACTCAGGCGGGTTCCACCGGTGTGACAACCATCGAGGAGTTCGCTCCCGAGGCCGAAGTCCTAGCACTGCCCGATCATGCACAGGCAGTTGAGGCTCTCAAGCAGGGTCGAGCTGATGCCTACGTCATCGACCAGACGCTATTGCTCAATGCAGTTTCACAGAACGACGACCTGATGATTGTTGGCGAACCGTTCGGCGATGAAGACCTGTACGGAATCGGTGTACAAGCCGACACGGACGGCACTACCTTCATCAATGAGTGGCTTGAGACCATCTTCAGCGACGGGACCTGGCTGGCACTGTGGCACGCAACAATTGGCGAGATGACCGGTGTTTTGACAGAGCCAACCGCGCCGGCGATCGGTTCGGCAGGTAACTAGCCGCCCCTCCCGTGTAACGACAACGAGATAGGTTCCAATCGTGGTCCTATGGCAATATCGCGATCTCTTCTTTGAAGGGCTCCTAGTAACTCTGCAACTAACTGTGCTGAGTTTCTTGTTTGCGATGCTTGTCGGGACCGTCATGGCCATCTTTCGGATCAGCCCGATCGCACCCCTGCGCGCGGTCGGGCTGATCTACGTCGACATCTTCCGTAACGTCCCACTGCTGAGCCTCATCATCGTGGTGGTTTATGCCCTGCCCGAAATTGGGCTGATGTGGAGCTACAACAACTCCGTCATCATCTCCATGAGTCTGGTCGGTGGCGCCTTCATCTGTGAGTCTTTGCGTGCCGGCATCAACTCGGTTCCTGCGGGCCAAATCGAGGCGGCCCGCTCACTGGGTTTGGGCTTCACTGGAACCGTTCGCTACGTGGTACTTCCCCAAGCATTCCGTTCGATGGTGCAGCCGCTTGTTACCACCTTCATAGGGATCTTCCTATCGTCCTCCCTGGCGGGCACAGTCGGCGTCATGGACCTCACTGCGACAGTGACCTACATCAATAACAGGGAGGCCCGGGGCCTCATGACCTTCATGGTCGCCGCAATCATCTACCTTGTTATCTCCCTGGGCGCGGGTGCCGTCGGCGACCGACTCGAACGTAAGTTGCGGGTGCTGCGATGAGTACCATTCTGTTCGACGCGCCCGGCCCCAAAGCACAGGCACGCATCCGCGCCATCACGGTGGCGTCAACGCTTCTCATTGCAGCGGCGATCGGCTATGCGATCTACCTGTTTGGCGTCAATGGACAGCTGGCTCCTGAGAAGTGGGAAGTCTTCACGACGTGGCCCATCATCCGCTACCTGCTAAACGGCTTAGGAAACACACTTCTTGCGGCGGCCGGCTCCGCTGCGATAGCGCTTCCTCTGGGTGTCGCCCTCGCCCTCCTGCGCCTGTCCCCAACAACCTGGGTGCGCTGGATTGGGACGGCAATCATTGAGTTCTTCCGCTCAATCCCACTGCTTCTGCTGATCTATATTTTCTTCATTGCTCTCCCCAAATATGGAATCAACCCCGACCTGTACTGGAAACTGGTGATCCCCATCGGTCTCTGCTCCGGCGCGACGATTGCCGAGGTGTTCCGCGCAGGCATCCTGGCTCTCCCACGCGGGCAGACCGAGGCCGCGGAGGCCCTGGGGCTGACCCGTGCGCAGACCCTGCGCTACGTAGTGTTCCCGCAAGCGCTTCGCCTGGTGATGCCGTCCCTGTTGGCACAGGTTGCCATCCTCATCAAAGACACAACCCTGGGTTACGTCGTGTCCTACAGCGAGCTCCAGTACAGCGCGAAGGTCTTGGTTTCCAACACCGGAGACCTCATCCAAACCTATCTGCTGGTAACGCTCGTGTTCATCGTGGTCAACGTGGCAATCACCCGCACGGCCGACCGGTGGAGCAAGCGCCAGCAACGGCGCTACCTACAGCCCGGCCGCTCGCTCGCGTAGACCTTTGTTCAGCGCACACACCGTCTCCGCCGGGATTTTGAGGACGCGCCTGTCGTAGGTGAGCAGGCCATTGACCTCTTCTTCCACGTCACTTAACTGCGTGTACACCGTTGCACCCAGCCCCCGGCTGACAACCTTGGGCAGATCCACGGCGTGAAGCTTGGTGAATGCGGCGGCCAGAGCGGCCTCGTCCGGGTAGTTTTGGTAGCCAAACGTCGACCCACCCCACCTGTGATTGGCAATAGCCAACCCCAGCCCCCCGTATTCGGTGAGGGCGAGGACGCGTCTGTCGCTCGCCGGTCGCCCTCGTCCCACCATCGTCGGAGGTCGGAAGTAGACATGACGGGAAAACAGGTCGCCCCCGCCCTGGTCAAACCACCCAGAAGCGTGATCCACAGGCCGGGTCGGATCCAGACCGCGGACCATTTCGGCGACGAGGGCGGCATCGAACTGACCCCATCCCTCATTGAACGGCACCCACATGACGACAGAGGGCGTCGAGTAGAGCAGCTCGATCATGTCAGCCAGTTCCGCCGCGAACATGCGCAGCCCGTCGCTGTCCTGGCGCCCCAGCAGTCGCGTGGGGCGGTCGGGAAGCCAGTAGGGTACAACGGCGCGACTGACCTGCAGTGATTTGCGTGGCGGTCGCCCCCCATTGACCGCGTCTTGCCACACCAGCATCCCCAGGCGATCACAGTTGTGATACCAGCGCTGTGGCTCAACCTTGATGTGCTTGCGCAGCATGTTGTAGCCCATGTCTTTGGCGGTGGTGATGTCGAAGATGAGGGCTTCGTCAGCGGGGGCAGTGTATCCACCATCGGGCCAGTATCCCTGGTCCAGGAGGCCGACCGCGAAGTAGGGTTCGCCGTTGAGGAGGAGGGCGGGATGACCGTCCTCCCGCTCGCCCACCCCCAGGGTGCGTAGTGCGAAGTATGAGGTGACTTCGTCCTCGTCGTAAGTGACCCGCACAGGGTAGAGGAATGGATTCTCTGGGGACCACCACTGTGGATTCACCACTGGGACAACAGTCGGCTCATTGACGGGGATATCCACATCGAGGTCGCTTTCCCCGCGCGGTGTGGAAGAGTGCAAACCGTCTCGATATAGGGCTGGCGCGCCAATCTGCAGTCGGGCCGTTCCTTCGCCACCGGCAACCACCGTCACCTCCACACTGTCCAAACCTGGGGTGAAAACGAGCTTGTGGATGTGGGCGTCCGGAACAACCTCAATCCACACGGTCTGCCAGATCCCGGACTGCGGGGTGTACCAAATGCCGCCCGGTGTGGACGACTGCTTTCCCGTTGCGAAGTAGGAGGTGTCTGTGACATCCCGAACCGCCACGGTCACCGTGTGCTCTGTGGGACTGGAGGCATGAGGAGAAAGTGCGTCCGTGATGTCGATGGTAAAGGGTAGATAGCCACCGATGTTGCCCCCGACCTCGACACCATCGACGGCAACACGGCAACTTTGATCAACTGCCCCAAAGTGCAGGAGGACGCGGTGGCGTCCATCCACCGCACCGTCCTCGACGGTAAATGTCCGCTGGTACCAGAGGGTTTGTGAAGGCATCAGCGTCCGGTTTACCCCGGACAGCGGCACCTCGGGAGAGAACGGAACAATGATCTCACCCTGCCAATCGGGCGCCGTCATCGGGCCTACGGCGTCTTCCTGACTGTCAACAATGGCGTACTTCCAGGGCCCGTTCAAGTTTGTCCAGTCGGCGCGCACCATCTGGGGGCGTGGGTAGTCCGGTAAAGGGTTGAGCGAATCCAATTGCTCACCCCACGCGGTCAACATCACTTCGACCACACCGCCCACTTCCTTCACATTTGTTGTTGTAGCAACGCTACCGTCTCAAGTTCCTTGCGCGGAGCATCTGACTGTGTTAGTTTCAGATTGGTCGGAAGCGTTATCGTCAGAGCGCCACTCTCAACCCCGTTACTTTGGGGATGCGGAGTGGCTTTTTTCATGCACAAAGGGGGTGCTCAAATGAAAGTTGTCAAGGTCTACAACAACAGCATCGTCCTCGCACGCATCCACGATCGCCACGTCATTGTCATCGGCACAGGGTGTGGTTTCGGGAAGAAGCCTGGCGACGCAGTCGACCCAACGAAGGTGGATATGCGTTTCCCATTCACCAGTGATGAACTGGAGAAGTTGAATCTAGGTTTGCTTGAGCAACTTGACTCCAGAGACCTCATTGCGGTGAAGACCCTGGTGAACCGAGCCGAGGAAAAGCTCGGATATACGTTCCGCCCCAGCATGCTTTTCTCTCTGGTTGATCACTTGCGCAACTCTGAGACACGCACCTACCCCGACGATGAGCATCCGTTTCGGTGGATCGTCAAGAAGCTGCATCCCAATGAGTACGAGGGCGCCAAGTGGATGATTGAGGAACTCGCCAACGGGCCCCAAAAAATGTCGATCCCCCACTCAGAAGCAACCGCAATCGCACTGCACATGATCAACAATCAAGATGCCTCTACGATGCCTCAGAGCATTGACGACACCATGCATGTTCTGCGGGTTGTCACCCTCGTCGAGTACAAGCTAAATCGCTCCCTGGACAGGAATTCTCTGGGCTATTCGCGGTTTGTAACCCATCTGCGATTCCTCCTCAACCGTATTGCCCACCCGGACATGGTGCAAGAACCAGAGAACAACCGCCTCTTCCAAGTCATGTATGAAGAGGCGTCACCGGTTGCCCGCGAGATTGTTGAATCGATTTCTCTCTACGTTGAGGAATCGTTCGGACAACCCATCGGAGACGCGGAAAGGGGGTACCTACTACTACACGTTCACACGTTTGTTGATGCCTCCAAGTAGCATCAGCAACCGTCACCAATGAGGGTGGCGAACCCCGGGAGTTACATTCAGTTGGCTTTACCCCGCATTTCTGCACCTGCAGAACTGTGGGGTTCTTGTTTCAAGAACCCCTTACAACCACAAGAACAAATCCAACGAAGGATATGAAATGGCCAAGAAGGATTACGATGCACTGTCGGTGCAGTTGCTCCAAGAAGTTGGGGGCCCCGACAACATCGCTCAGGTTTACCACTGCATAACGCGCCTGCGCTTCTCACTGAAAGATCAGAAGAAAGCAAATGTTGAGAAGATAGGCAAGATTCCCGGCACGAGTGGGGCGCAGTTTGTCGGCAGTGAGCTGCAGGTCTTCATCGGACCTGATGTGAAAACGTCGTACGACAACCTCATGACCCACTATCAACCCAAGGAGGACGAGGGCGACGCGCCTAGGAAGTCCGTCCTAGACAAAATCACCGGCTTCTTTGCCGCGATCTTCCTTCCCGTCCTCCCGGCACTTGTCGGCGGCGGCATGGTCAAGTCCCTGACGGTATTGCTGCAGACCGCGGGGTGGCTGAGCCCCGAGAGTGACTGGTCGGCAATGCTGAACATTATTGGCGACGCGACCTTCTGGTTCCTCCCGTTCATCCTTGCGGTCACTTCCGCGCGCTTCTTCAAGGTTAACCAGACGCTGGCTCTAGTTTTGGCCGGAACACTCATGTATCCGACCGTCATGAATGGTCTCAGCGAGGACGTTCACGCTTTGACCCTGTGGGGCATCAACATTCCTCTGCAGAGTTACGCATCCTCCGTCATCCCCATCATTCTGTCCGTGTACCTGATGAAGTGGGTTTACAAACTGATTGAGCGAATCATCCCGGATACCGTAAAGATTGTCTTCGTTCCCACCCTGACCCTGTTGATCACGGTGCCGCTTGCCCTGGCGTTCCTCGCACCGTTGGGCTCGTATGTTGCCGGCGGACTAGCCGCCGGGGTGACCTGGCTTTTTGAAGTCTCTGGTTTCATTGCCAGTGCGATTCTGGGCGCGCTGATCCCTGTGATCGTCATGTTCGGCATGCACACAGCCTTGCAGCCCCTGATGCTGCAGAACGTTCAGTCCATTGGCTACGACTACATGCTGCCGCTGTTCTTCTTCCAGACCTTGGCGATGTCGGGCGCAGCCTTCGCGGTCTTCTTCAAGACGCGCAACGTCGACCTGCGCGGTACTTCAGTTTCCACGGGTATCGCAGCATTCCTGGGTATTACAGAACCTGCAATGTACGGCGTCAACCTTCCCTTGAAGAAGCCTTTCATTGCAGCTCTGATCGGCTCGGGTACAGCCGGTGCAGTCGGCTACCTACTTGGTGTTCGCGCCTACGCATTCGCACTTCCATCTGTCCTGTCCATTCCGACCTACATGAATGCAGAGCAGGGCAGCACTTTTGCTGGCGTCCTCATTGCTGCTGCCACCGCGTTCGTCGTTGCCTTTGCGATCACGGTGGTGTGGTGGAAGGGGAGTTCCGCCACCGCGTCTGAGGCGGCCGATGCCGGGATTGCACCCTCCGTCGCTGATGGAAACGGCGACGCCCTCATCCTCCACAGCCCGCTAGTCGCCGGGACCACTGTCGCCATCGGCGGCGTGAATGACCCTAGTTTCGCGAAACAACTGCTAGGACCATCACTTGCCTTCGTGCCCACAAATGGAGCCATCATTTCCCCGGTTGACGGCGTCGTCACGTTGGTTGCCGACACGGGCCACGCCCTCGGCATCAAGACGGACGGTGGAACAGAAGTGTTGCTTCACGTCGGAATCGACACCGTAAAAATGGGTGGGGCACCATTCACCATGAAGACCGCCGTCGGGGACCGCGTCGTGACCGGCGAGATCCTCTTGGAAACTGACCTTGACGCTCTACGCAGCAACAACGTTGATCCGACGGTCATTCTCGCCCTGACGAACACGAAGGCTGAGTACAAGGAAGATTTGCTTCACCCGGGCACCGAGATCACAGCCACCTCCCCCGTCGCGAAAGTCGCTACGGCCAGCGCCACTGCCATCCCCGCCACAGCAACCGCACGCAACTAACACTGCAGAGAGAAGAGTTTTCAATGATCAAGAACGATAGTCTGACGTTTCCTGAGGGGTTTCTCTGGGGAGGCGCAACCGCAGCCAACCAGATCGAGGGTGCTTTTGACGAGGGCGGAAAGGGGCTGACGACCTCGGACTTCGCCCAGTACAAAGAGAAGGTTAGCGACGGCGCGGACAACTTCACCTTCGAGGTGTCATCTGAAGAGTTTGACGAACTCATGGCCAACGGTGGGAAGGGTGACGGCGTCTACCCGAAGCGGTGGGGAATCGATTTTTACCACCACTACAAAGAAGACATCGCATTATTTGCGGAAATGGGATTCACAACGTTCCGCATGTCGATCTCATGGCCACGGATCTTCCCAACTGGCTTGGAAGCCGAGCCCAACGAGGAGGGCCTAGCCTTCTACGATGCAGTGTTTGACGAACTGTTGGCGAATGGGATTGAACCACTGGTCACACTGTCACACTACGAGCCGCCTGTGACCCTGACCGACAAGTTCAACGGTTGGTTGTCGCGGGAAACCATTGAACCATTCGTTCGCTTTGCGACAACATGCTTCGAACGCTACAAGTCAAAGGTGAAGTACTGGATCACGTTCAATGAGATGAACATGAATCTGGTGAGCGTCTACACGGGCGGCGGGGTACTGGCTGAGCGTTCAGACCGCCCGCTGCGTGAGGTCGCCTTCCAGGCATCACACCACCAGTTCCTGGCCAGTGCACTCGCTGTAAAGGCTGCCAGGGAGATCCTTCCAGCAGACGCAATGATCGGCTGCATGATCAACCGCCACCAGTACTACCCACTGACAACCAAGCCCGAGGACGTATATCGCGCGTGCAAGGATGACCAGATCAACCTGTTTTATTCAGACGTGCAGGTGCGTGGCTACTACCCCGGGTACATGTTGCGCTACTTCGATGAGCAGGAAATCAACGTGGTCATGGAAGAGGGTGACGACGCGATCCTTGCCGAGGGAACGGTCGATTTTGTGGCGTTTAGCTACTACATGTCGCACCTGTCCAAGGACCATCCGGGAGCCGATGCAACTGCAGGACACTTCGTCGGTACCGACAAGAACGAGTATTTGGAGCTCACCCAGTGGGGTTGGCCCATCGATCCTGTTGGGTTCCGCATCAGCCTCAATGAGATGTGGGATCGCTACCAAATTCCGCTCTACCCGGTCGAAAACGGCCTCGGTGCGAACGATGTGCTCG
The DNA here is from genome assembly GCF_014069575.1 of Schaalia sp. JY-X169. NCBI lineage: Bacteria > Bacillati > Actinomycetota > Actinomycetes > Actinomycetales > Actinomycetaceae > Schaalia > Schaalia sp. JY-X169. The sequence goes on along the minus strand of NZ_CP059675.1, from coordinate 16,767 downwards.
AGGAGGATGGGTCTGTCCACGACCAGTACCGCATCGACTACCTCAAGTCCCACCTCATCCAACTGCATGAAGCCATCAAGGACGGCGTGCAAGTCCTCGGGTACACCACCTGGGGACCAATCGACTTGGTTTCCTGTGGAACCTCGCAGATGTCAAAGAGGTATGGGTTCATTTACGTGGACCAGGACAACTACGGCAAAGGCAGCCTTGCGCGCAGCCGCAAGGATTCCTTCTTCTGGTACAAAGACGTAATTGGCTCAAACGGCGCCGCCCTGTACTGATCCCCCGGGGTAGCTGCCAAACCAGTGGGGCGCGCTTCGAAGAGTTTTCGGGCGCGCCCCACTTCTCTCAGGCACTTAGGTCTCTGGGAAGGCAGACGGACGCCTTAAAACGCGCGGCGGCTTATGTTTCTCGATTCGCCACCAAGATTGGCTTGGGTCCCTCCACTCTGGCGCCCTAACGTGAGGAACACCGTCCTCCATTCGCACATTCCACCCGTTTGCCTCAATGTGGCGGTGATGCGAATAGCACAGCAGCACCCCATTGTCGGTATGCGTCGCTCCGCCCTGAGCATGGGGAGTGACGTGGTGGATTTCGCACCAGTCAGCGGGTGTCTGGCAGCCCGGTATTACACATCCACCATCCCTTGCCAGGATTGCACGCCTCTGATTAGCGGTGAAGATTCGCTGCCGGTTTCCCAACTCAATGATCTTTCCCTTGGAGTTGGTGGCGTAGTACTGGATAGATCCGGCACAGGTAGCATGAGCCACCCCTATGCCAGAGATGCGGAGTTGCCCCTGGTTGGTCTGGACCGTGCCTGCGCGACGCTGCTGCATGTCCTCTTGGGTGGTTTGAATCATCACGGTCAGCGGCCCTCCACCCAGAGAGGGGAGGCCCTTTGAGGTCGCAGCCACGTTGAGGATCGCGGCCAATGCGTCATGGCGCAGCTGGGTCGGGGTACCGTGCTCGATACCATTTTCAAGCATGAAGCGGGCGCGGTTCTCTGCTGCGGTTGTGGGATCACTCAAGTCGGGTACGGCTGGACGGTAGGAGACCCCCTCCACCCCTCCCACAGTGGTTCGCGGCGAAGTAATCGCGTTGACCATGGCTTCCAACGTGGCGGCAACTTCGGGGAGAAGCTTCCCGCGGATCGGCACCAGCCCTTCACGTTCGCGCCCAATCGAGAAGCACCGCTCCTCACAGGTCATGCGATCTTCAAATGTCACCTGGAAGTCCAGCCACTCCACCTCAGCATCTGTGCACGCCTTACGCAACTCATCAAAGTGCATGGCCATCACAGGTCCCGCGGCGCTCGGGGATGCCATGGCGCGGATTGCTTCAAATACCTCGGCACGACTGGGAGCGGCAGCTCCTTCGACAGAGTCAACGGATTCCCGCGTGGTTGTCATGCCAAGAGCGCGACCCACAAGGTAGGTCTCCATCTCCATAGATGTTTCGGTGGGTGCAAGCACCTGCTTAGAAACAGTCGCAACAATCTTCGCCGCACCCAGTTCGGTCAGGCACCCCGCATCAAGGCCCGCAGCAACTAGAGCAAAGGGAGCTCTACCCCATTCCTCATCACCACGGCATCCAGGTCTGGGGAGGACTTCCGCTGCTAGCCTGACGCGTTGACGGGCTCGATTCAGAGTTGAACCAGTAACGTTCCGCACCAGTTCTGCAGTGTTCACATATCCAACCTGATCTTCTAGGACCTGATCCACTTCTATGGAGGAGAGGTTTCGATCCAATGCGCCAGCGCAAGCAACCTCCACGCCCTCTAACCGCCTCACGGCGAATGCTGCCACCCTCGTGAGCTCCAACAAGTCAGGGCTTGGCATGGCAGCAAGTTCTGCCGCGGTTGGCAGGATGGCTAGTGCGTCTTGCAGCGCGCGCACCGTCGCTCCAGTTGAGGATGCCGTGCCGGTAGCAACCATCTCAACCATGACCCACCTCTTCCCATACCTAACTGTCCGAGTCGACCAGAGACCCAGCAGCGAACCCACCCAATCGAACATTTGTTCTATATAGAAACCCTAACAAGGGGTTCCGACAAATGACCTTTCCGACGGGAGGCCAAGGAAAGTCGCTAGTCATCCACAATCGTGTCACCGACCGGCAATATCCTCTGAACTTCCGCTTCACCGGTCGCATCCACTTTTGCCAGCTCGTCCTCGAGCCCGATTTGCACCAGAATTACTTCGCCGACCAACCACTTTGCGTCGTCCCTGACCAAGCCCTGCTTGACGCCACCAAACGTCACAGTCACGTCAGCCGCCAAGGACACGCCAGGACATTCTCCCGTGTCAGGGTGCATGCCGCTGGGTATATCCACTGCAACCACCTGGGGCCAGTATCTTGCGCCGTCTAAGAAGTCCCAGATGTCAGAAACCAGGTCCGCAGCTTCCCCACGAAGAGACGGGTCGGGACCCGTGCCGGTGCCCAGGATCCCATCAATGACGAGGTCGTAGGGGGAATCAGGACGTTCACTCCCAGCAGCAGTGGCGACTACTTCCAGCGTCTCGCTAACCTCAAACGGTAAAACCCGCTTGGCTCCAGCCGCAAGCGCCGCGTCCATGCCGCTCGGGTGCCACCGGGTCGCCACCGGGACCACGTCGACCTGAACCCCGGCATCCGCCAGCAATGCGCCCGCATACAGCGCATCTCCTCCATTGTTTCCACTGCCGACGAGGACGAGGGCGCGTGGCCGCGCGACCGGTGCAACTCCCCTTTCGCCCTCGGTCAATCCCAGCTCTGCTAGTGCAACTTGAGCCAGCGCCCATGACGCCCTCGCCATTAGCGGGACACCGGCTTCGAGCAAAGGTTGTTCGGCCTCCCGGACTTGCGCGGCAGTATAGGTTGGGACGCTGTTCGAAGCGCCCTCGAAGATCTTCAGGCGTGCATAGTAGTCAGTCATGGTTCGATTCAACACCCGTTGGGCTGCGTGCGTCACTAAAATCTGCGCGGCGCGAGCGAAGCAATGAGATGACGCCCTCAACGTCGATGCCCGCATGTTGTGCCTGATTCAGTAGTTCGTCCGCGGCGGTCGCGAGGCTGGCCAGAATGACAGCCTTTTCGGTCACAACTGCCCCCCGCCCGCGTCGGAGTTCCACCAGTCCCTCATCACGCAGCATTTGGTAGCCCTTGAGAACCGTGTGCAGGTTGATGCCCAACTGCTCGGCAAGAAGACGAGCCGAAGGGAGCCTCGTGCCCGCGCCGATCTCCCCGGTTGCGATCTGCTTGCGAATTTCCCCCGCGATCTGAGAGAAGAGCGGCTCATCCGACGTTTGGTCAACTAGTAGCAGCATCACGTCCCTCACGTTCCCTCTCGACAAGCGCGGTTAGTGTGGCTGCGCCTCGCCGAGCGTCCTCGCACGTAACCACGAACATGCGACCGTTCGCGAGTCCCACCTGTAAGGCAGGCCCTTTGCGCGTGACGACCGCGGTTCCCTGGGGGTTGCTGCGCCATCCCCATCCACCCCACTGTTGAAATGGGTGCACTTCTCCGACCTTGACCGAAGTCACTTGCGAAAGGCCGATACGCTGCCTGGGCCATCCCAGCACTGAGCGAACTTGCAGACCTCGCTGACCAACGGACACGTGAAACATCGCGAACGCCAAGGGAAGCACCGCAACAAGAGCCGCTACCACCAGCAGGTAAAGCGGCCCTCCTGAAACGCCCAACATCGCCACCACAACGCACATGCCGATCACCACGACAGTGAACGGGAGACTGCCGGTTGCCGAGGACGTCCACACCACCACTTCCCCAGGGTTCAACTTGAGCGGCGTAACGGCCTCTCCACCTGGACTTCGCTGAGATGAGGCTGGCATCAAAGAATACACCGCGACTCCGAATGCGATCGCCACCACCAGACCCACCAGGATCAGAGGCACTATTCCGGGGGCGTCCTCGGCGGAAGGAACCCCCCGTTGGACAAACACCGAACCCGTCAAGATAGTGCCTAGGAAGAAGGACAGGCCCACGGCGGTGGCCACGATCATGCGTATGGTGGTCGTGTACACGGTCTGCCATGCCGACCCGACCACGGCTGCGCCCATGACCAGCGGGAGAATCCCGGCGAGTCCCGCAGTCATCAGTGGGTAAACCCACCTTGGCGCAAAGCCATCCGGCGTGCCACTGAACCCCCAGTGAATCGCTGCGGGATTGGGGATCTGCGGTAGCCAGATGAGGACGAGCACGGTGGTCACCACGCCGACTACAAGCGGTACGCCAACTGCGAGGGAGGCCACGAGGTTCTTTCTCATAGTTCTAACTATACTAGAATAACTAGATTATAAACGTCTCACCCAGCGTAACGAGTCCTGAGAAGTAGTATTTAGAGAGAGGGGAACCGATTCCACGATGAGCGTGCACCATTCAGTCAATGGTTCGGCCCTGTTCTTGAGCCAGACGGACGATTGGGAGGGTCATGGGATTTGAGTGGAGCTCCCTGGGCGGCTTTGCCCTGGCTGTTGGTCTGGCTGTGCTGGCAGAAGTCGCCCTCTTCATCATCCTCAGGCTGTCTACCCAAATTCTTCGGCGTCGGCACCCTCTGCTCATGGATCAGTACACGCGTGCCCGTCGCCAGCTTCTGGTCCTCTCAGCGGTCATCTTTCTCCTCATTGCTGTAGCCACATCTTGGCCACATGAAGGTTCAAAGGCAGTCCTGCAACACATATTGGTAATCGCAATTGTGGCGGCAGCCGCCGGATTCCTCACCTCTGTCGTCACGGGGACGGTAAACAACATCCGCTCCCACCACCCCATTGAAGCGGACGATGACCAAAACTCGCGGCGTATCCAAACACAGCTCTCCCTGATTCGCGGCTTCGTAAATGCTGCGATTTGGTTGGTCGCGCTAGGTTTTGCCTTCTTCACGATTCCTGGAGCTGAGGCTGTGGGAACCAGCATCCTCGCCTCCGCCGGCGTGGCCTCCGTCATTGCCGGTATCGCGGCCCAGTCACTCTTGGGAAACGTGTTCGCCGGACTTCAGTTGGCGTTCAGCGGCTCCGTTCGCGTTGGCGACCTCATCGTGGCAACGGGACAGCAAGGGCGTGTTGAGGAAGTAACTCTCACAACCGTGGTTGTGAAGACTTGGGATGGTCGCCACCTAGTGCTCCCGTCGACATACTTCACGACAACGCCATTTGAGAACTGGACCCACGGCTCCTCCGAGATGATGGGTGTCGTGCAACTGGATGTTGACTGGCGGGTTAGCCCCGCTTCCCTGCGCAAGAGACTGGAGGAAGTGCTTGCGAAGGCACCCCTATGGGACGGAAAGACGAGCGGCCTCATAGTAGAGGACGCCACCGGGGGTATGGTTCGCGTTCGCGCCGTGGTCAGCGCGGCGGATTCAAGCGACCTATTTGACCTCCGGGCGCAAGTCCGTGAGGAACTGGTGGAGTGGATATCGTCCCAGGCTACCGATGCGCTACCTGTAACAAGGACATTGGCAGAGGGCGCAGCACCGCCACCGGCGCAAGCATAGTTGATACCCTGGACATGCACCCACCAACGCGGAGGTTTTTCCGGGGTAAGTACAGCATCGACTTTCAAAATACAGAGCCGATGGCTTGGAGCATAAAAAGTGGAGCCGAGGGGACTTGAACCCCTAACCCCCTGCTTGCAAAGCAGGTGCGCTACCAATTGCGCCACGGCCCCTACGTTGGATTTCCGAGGCCGAAACCCCAGTCATCCCGCTTCCTCCGACTAGTTCCCGTAAATGGGCTAGATCTGATGCCAGAAGCGATCGTTGTCCATCATATCTATAACCATTGAAGTTGCAAGAACGAAGGTTCCCAGAATCGCAGTGGCAAGCACTGCATTTCCAACGAACTTCATCCCACACCTTCCGGCCTAGTTGATGGTGGGCCTAGATGGACTCGAACCATCGACCTCAGTCTTATCAGGACTGCGCTCTAACCAACTGAGCTATAGGCCCATCAACAATGAGAAAGACTACCTGCCGTCACCACGAAACTCCAAACCAGAACGGGCATCAGAAGGTGCGATTCCGCTCACCGTCCTCGCACTCACTCATCCATCAGGGACACTTTGATACCGCCAACCAGAGTTGCAATCAGGTTGTAGAGCAATGCAATCAGAGTTGAAATTGCCGTGAGGATGACGATATTTCCAACACCGATGATGGTTGCGTAGGAGATAACACGTGGTAGACGTACAAACTCCAGAAGAGAGAGGAATCGCTCCGCACCCAGCTCAATCAGGAAATCCTCAACAGTGCCAAATACGTTCATACCGTCGAGGACGAACCACACCACAATGACTCCCACAACAGTTGCGATGCCGAGGGCGATCGACAACAAGAATGAAGTCTTAAGAATTGACCAGGGATCAATCTTGGCAATCGTTAGCTCAACACTGCGCGGCTCATCAACGTAATGCACAGCCTCCGGTTCAGCATTCTGGTAGGCGTCGTAGTCCGCAACAACTACTTGGTCAACCTCAACCTGCTCAGTCATCTGCGTTCTCCTCACCGCTAACTGTGTCTCCCTGGTCTTCTACAGCCTGGTCTGACTCTACCTGAGGCGCTTCATCATCCACCTGCGACTCAGTGTTTCGAGTTACTGCGATTAAGCGGTCGTCCTCGTCTGGACGCGCAAGGATCACCCCGGCCGTGGTTCTACCTGTCGGACGGACGTCCGAAACGTTGACTCTCACGATCTTGCCGCCCTCGCTGATCGCCAAGAGCTCTTCGTCACCTGACGTAACCAAGGCCCCCACAAGTGCGCCGCGGTCTTCTCGAACGTTGGCAACCTTGATTCCCAGTCCGCCGCGGCCCTGCACCCGGTACTCAGAAAGCGGAGTCCGCTTGGCGTATCCGCCCTCGGTCACCACCACGAAGTCAGCATCGTCAACAACAACTTCCATCGTCAGTAGCTCATCGCCGCTACGGAGTTTGATACCACGGACACCCGAGGTCGTGCGGCCTGTCGGCCGCAAGGCTTCATCGGACGCCTCGAAGCGTAACGACATGCCTTTTCGTGTAACTAACATGAGGTCATCATCCGAGTTAGCGATGCGGGCCGAAACCAACTCGTCAGAGTTTCCGTCCTCGTCCTCACGGAGGTTAATCGCGATAACGCCGGCTGACCGAGGTGAGTTGTACGCGGACAACGCGGTCTTCTTCACCAACCCGTCACGGGTCGCGAGCACCAGGTACTCCGCATCGTCGTAGGTGGTGATTGCCATGACTTGCGCGATCGTCTCACCCGGTCGGAACGCCAACTGGTTGGCGACATGCTGACCTTTCGCGTCCCTACCGCCCTCGGGCAACTCGTAGGCCTTGACCCGGTAGACCTGGCCCTTATTTGTGAAGAAGAGCAACCAGTCGTGAGTGTTGGTGACGAAGAACTGCGCGATCTCATCATCTGTGCGCAAAGACGTGCCACGTACGCCCTTGCCCCCACGCTTCTGGGCCCTGTACTGGTCCAGTCTGGTCCGCTTCGCGAAGCCCTCACGGCTGATGGTTACGACGACGTCCTCCTGGGGAACCAGAGCCTCAATGGAAATCTCTGGTCCATAGGGGACGATCTTGGTTACTCTGTCGTCGCCGAACTTCTCATCAATTTCAGCAACTTCCTCGCTGATAATCTCCCTTTGCCGCGCAGGACTGTTGAGAATTCCCTGTAGCTCTTCAACACGTGCGGTGATTTCAGCATGCTCATCAAGAATCTTCTGCCGCTCCATGGCTGCCAAGCGACGCAGCTGAAGCGAGAGGATCGCGTCAGCCTGAACTTGATCAACCTGAAGCAGCGTCATCAAACCCTGACGCGCCTGCTCCACTGTGGGGCTACGACGAATGAGGGCGATGACTTCGTCAAGAAGGTCGAGTGCTTTCAGGTAGGCCTGAAGAATATGCAGGCGCTCCCTAGCCTTCGCCAGTCGGAACTGCGTGCGGCGCACGATGACGTCAATCTGGTGCTTGACCCAGTAGTGGACAAAGCCATCAATCGACAGGGTCCTTGGCACCCCGTCAACCAGCGCCAACATGTTGGCGGGGAAGGACTCTTGAAGGGAAGTCCTCTTATAGAGGTTGTTGAGGACAACAGTTGGAATCGCATCCCTCTTGAGCACAATGATCAACCGCTGACCATTGTGTCCAGAGGTCTCATCACGAATGTCAGAAATTCCCTGGATCTCACCGCTGCGCGTCAAATCGGCAATCTTGGCGGACAGCGTGTCCGGATTGACCTGATATGGCAACGCCTTGATGACCAGGCAGGTGCGGTTGTGGATCTCTTCAACATCGACAATGGCGCGCTGAACAATGGAGCCGCGTCCAGTTCTATATGCGTCCTCAATACCCTTGTGTCCCAGGATTGTCGCCCGCGATGGGAAGTCTGGGCCCTTAATTCTTACAAGGAGAGCTTCAAGTAGTTCCTCGCGTGTCGCTTCCGGATTGCTCAGATACCACTGCACACCACTGATTACCTCCCGCAAGTTGTGGGGAGGAATACGGGTCGCCATGCCGACTGCGATGCCTTCAGATCCGTTGACCAAAAGGTTTGGGTATCGGGCAGGAAGAACCACAGGCTCCTGGTTGCGTCCGTCGTAGTTGTCTTGGAAATCAACCGTGTTCTCATCTATGTCACGCACAAGCTCCATTGAAAGTGGCGCCATCTTGCACTCCGTGTACCTGGGAGCTGCCGGTCCGAGGTTGCCAGGAGAACCGAAGTTGCCCTGCCCAAGCACCAGCGGATAACGCATCGACCAGGGCTGGACCATGCGCGCCAAGGCGTCGTACACGGAAGCGTCACCATGCGGGTGGTAGTGCGACATCACGTCACCGACAACACGCATGCACTTGTAGAAGCCAGCATTGGGTCGGTAGCCGCCATCGAACATGGTGTAGATGATGCGACGGTGGACGGGCTTCAGCCCATCTCTGACGTCTGGCAGTGCACGCCCAACGATTACGGACATTGCATAGTCCAAGTAGGACCGCTGCATCTCGTTCTCAAGATCGACCGGGTCAATTCGCCCGTGCGTCTCCTCCCCATCAGGGTCGGCGGGTACAACAGTGTCATCAACACGGACTTGTTCGAGGGCGTCCTCGGTGGCATCTGCTACCGCGTCAGCAATCTCTGAGGGCTCAAAATCCTCGGTGTTCACGTCTTCACCACCGGTGTTGGGATTGTCCGCGCCACTGTTGTCAGTGTTGTCTTCTGGGGTCTTGTCAGTCACTTGTCGTTCCTCTTGTCCCGTTACGCGTCAATGAATCGAACATCGGCGGCATTACGCTGAATGAACTGGCGCCGCGATTCGACATCATCGCCCATCAGAACCGTGAAAATCTCATCCGCCGCTGCGGCTTCACCGACCTCAATCTTCTTGAGGAGGCGGGAATCTGGATCCATCGTGGTTTCCCACAACTCCGAGTAGTCCATCTCCCCCAGTCCCTTGTAACGCTGAATTCCGCCCTGCTTCGGTAGGCGCCACCCCTTGGCAACTCCTTCTTCAAGCATGCGGTCACGCTCCGCGTCCGAATAAACATACTGGTGTGGGGCATTTGACCACTTGAGTCGGTAAAGAGGAGGCGTGGCCAAGTAGATGTGGCCGTCCTCGACCAGCGGCTTCATGTAGCGGAAGAAGAAAGTCATCAACAGTGTCGCAATGTGCTGGCCGTCAACATCGGCGTCGGCCATCATGATGATCTTCCAGTAGCGCAACTTCTCAATGGCAAACTCTTCACCTATACCCGTACCCAGGGCGCCAATTAGGGCCTGAATCGTGTCACTACTCATGGCACGCTCTAGGCGAGCCTTCTCAACGTTAAGAATCTTCCCGCGCAAGGGAAGGATTGCCTGGCGGTTGGGGTTCCGTCCCATCACAGCAGAGCCGCCCGCTGAGTCGCCCTCGACGATAAACAGTTCGGAAACACGTGGATCCCGCGACGAGCAATCATGCAACTTTGAGGGCAGCGAGACAGCGTCCAGGACGCTCTTACGGCGGGTTGCTTCGCGAGCCTTGCGGGCCGCGAGCCTTGCCTGCTGAGCAGCCTGCGCCTTGAGGATAATGATTTTCGCCTCTGCGGGGTGAGCATCAAACCAATCCCCCATCAGGGCGTATGTCTGCTGCTGCACGAAGGTCCGCGCTTCAGTGTTGCCAAGTTTTGTCTTGGTCTGACCCTCAAACTGTGGTTCGGTTAGCTTCACTGAGAGGACTGCGGTCAGCCCCTCACGAACATCGTCGCCAGATAGATTCTCATCTTTGTCGCGAAGTATTGACTTGTCGCGCCCATACTTGTTGACGATCGTGGTGAGTGCGGCGCGGAAACCTTCCTCATGTGCACCGCCCTCGGACGTGTTGATTGTGTTCGCGTAGGTGTACAGGGTCTCGGTGTACGAGGACGTCCACCGCATCGCCAGTTCCAACGACATGGTGCCCGCATCATTCTCCGCGTCCAGATCGATCACATCGGCGTGCAGTGGTGTGACTCGTTTCGTTGCGTCTAGGTACTCAACGTAATCGGGTAGCCCACGTTCGTAGCAGTAGGACACCTGGCGGTATGCCATTTCATCTGCAGCATCAACGTCCTCGGGTACATCTCCGGGAATCGTCTCACCGGTGATTTCATCACCAACAACGGGTTCGAGGACGCGCTGGTCAAGCAGACTGATTCTCAGCCCTTTGTTCAAGAAGGCCATCTGCTGGAATCGTTGACGAAGTGTCTCGAAGCTGAACTCAACAGTCTCGAAAATTTCAGGATCGGGCCAGAAAGTCTGGACGGTACCCGTCTTGTCAGTTACTTCCTTCTGTTCAAGCTGCTGCACGGTTTTGCCACCATTGGCAAACGCAATCGTCCAGCGGTGCCCGTCCCTATAAACTTCCGTGTTCACTCGCCGGGACAGCGCGTTGACAACAGAGATGCCAACCCCGTGCAGTCCACCCGACACGGCGTATCCGCCACCACCGAACTTGCCTCCAGCGTGCAGAATCGTCATGACAACCTCAACGGTGGGAAGACCCTCAGTTGGGTGGATTCCAACAGGAATTCCACGCCCGTTGTCCGTTACCCGCAGGCCACCGTCCTCCAGGATCACCACTTCGATATGGTCGCAGTATCCTGCCAGGGCCTCATCCACAGCATTGTCCACAACCTCGTACACCAGGTGATGAAGTCCGCGTTCCCCTGTGGAACCGATGTACATTCCAGGACGTTTACGAACGGCCTCCAGGCCCTCAAGTACGGTGATGTTTGCTTCGCCGTACTCTGCTCCATTGGGCTTAGGGCGATTTGTGCCTTCTGTATCTCTGGTTACTTCTTGGGCGGAGTCGCTCACTTACTACTCCCCTTACCTGCGTCTTGAGGCGCATCGTTTGACCTAGAGGTCAGTCCTGTTGAACCCTCAATCCTGCAGCGGTCCTTTTGCACCGCACATTCACCGGAAGTTGAGAGCGTTGTCGTTACCTGTCTTCTGACGTGTAGCCCAAGCCGTTTTCCGCGTTGCGGAGGCCAGGCTACAACCTGTCCTAATCCTATCAATTTCGCGCGTGCAGCACCCAATGTCTGTGCCGTGGTATCCCCCACGAGGGAGGGGGTTGATCGCCGTCCTCGTACGTGAAACAACCCCAGTCATGAAGTTGGCAAATATTTAGGACATCCCGTGGTGGGTTTGCCAAGCGCCTAGCCGTAGGTGTCCCTAGGACCCCGACCCCCACGAAAAGTCCTCTTGCCCTTTACCCATGACGGGGCTTGTGGCGCTCGAACAATCACCTTTTCCACAATGCCCGGTCCGACTCGCTCATCTATCCGTCTGTGGATATGTGGGAGAAGGATCTGCAACTGTTGAGCCCACGCTGTTGAATCGGCCCGGGCGATAAGCGTACCGCCCTCGAAACTCTCTATCGGACAGTGTTGCGCAACCTGTGGACCAACGATCTGTTCCCAGTCACCAGTAACTGAGGCGACTGACAGCGTTCGATCCCAACCTCTCTTCGCTACTTCAATTCCAAGTACGTCTCCCAGCGCAGCTGGGTCCCACCGGGACCGACCCGTACCATTTTTTGATCTGTATGTTCCCGGGGGAGCAGTCCAGCCTGTCTCAAGTTGGTCTGTAATTCGGGGCAAATCTCCCTTGTCTGTGGCTTCTTCACCCGGCCTGTTAGCTCCCGCCCCGTCGCCTGTTGTGCTGCCCTTCTTTGGCAAACCGAAGCCTGCAACTCCACTCGTGTTCCCTGACGACGGCGTCGTGAACTGGCCACTTTGGAACGTTTGTGCGCGATAGCGCCTATAGAAGGCTCTAGCCGTCTCAGAACGGCGCTCTCTGTCCCGGTCTTCACTCATCTACAAGCACCTCAACCTGACTGGTGCCATCCCCACTGCGCGAAATACTGATTCTCTGCGCGTGCAGCTCCTGGGGAACATCTGCCTCCACTGCAACGGTGACCAAAACCTGCTCTACCTGCTTCATCTGTGAGAGCAGACCCTGTCGGCGGCTCACGTCAAGTTCCGCAAACACATCATCAAGGATCAAAACCGGATAGTCCCCATCCAAACGGAGGAGTTCCAACTCCGCCAGTCGGAGCATCAAAGCCGAGGACCAAATCTCGCCGTGGCTAGCAAATCCGCGAACTGGAAGCCCATCCAGAGTGATTGCAAGATCATCGCGGTGCGCACCTTCAAGGTTGATCCCCCGTCTCAGTTCATCACTACGTATCTCAGCCAAACGCTCCCGGTACCGCAGCGTAAGTTCTGCAACTTGTTCGTCGGCGTTCCCCTCTATCCTGCCCTCCACAACTTTCAAGCTACCGTAGGTGAGCGGTGAATCAGCGGCTTGTTCCGTCCGAAGGTGAGTTCGATACTGAACGTCCGCTAACCGATCGCCATCCGTTATCTGCCGGTATGAATTTGCCACCAGAGGTTGCAGTGCTTGGACAACAGCCAACCTGTTCACAACTATTTGTGCTGAAAGACCGGCCAACTGCCGGTCCCAGACCTCCAGAACCCCTTCATCTTCTGGAGAAAGCGGATATCCCGAACGCCCAAACTGCTTCAAGACTGCGCCGCGCTGGCGTAGCACACGCTCAAAATCTTGACGAACCCCTAAGAAATGGGGTCGCAATTTGGTGATGATCTCATCCAGGAACCGCCGTCGCACAGCCGGGTCACCCCGCAATAGTTCGAGGTCTTCCGGAGCAAAAACAACAGTTCGGAGCTTCCCCAAGATCTCCCGGGGAGCAACGTTAGCCCTATTTAGACGCGCCCTATTCGCACGTCCTCGCGCAATTTCAAGTTCAAGGAGCACGCTGCGATTCTCTTCTTGAACCCGAACCCGAACTACCGCACCGCCGGGTTGCTTTTCGCCGTCCCTGTCGACCCTCACCAAATTGGACGAGGACGAAACCCTGTGTGAAGAAAATGTCGACAGGTAGGCAATCGCCTCAACCAGGTTGGTCTTTCCGCGCCCGTTCTGCCCCTGAAAAACAACGATACCCGGCGCCAGTTCTACGACCTGTTCCCGATAGGAACGAAAGTCATTGAGAGCTAGATGAGAGACGTACACCGCGTATGCAACTGACCTTCCTACGCACCAAAACGAATCGGCATGAGCAAATACTTGAACATCGAATCACCCTCGCCATTCTCTTCGGGCTGGCCCATCATTACAGCTGCCTTGTTAGCGTCGGTGAATCCAAAACGAACGAACTCTGTGTCGAGAGAGGCCAAACCATCGCGCAAGTATTCGGGGTTGAATGCAGTCCGCAAAGGGTCACCAGCTGCAACCAGCGGAACTGCTTCCTGAGCCTGCGCCGACTCTCCAGCCCCGGCGTCCAGCGTTAGCGCACCGTCCTCGAACACGAGACGAACCGGAGTCTTACGTTCAACAACCAGGGAGACGCGCTTTACTGCTTCGAGGAGCTCCTGTCTTGCACACACATACTCCATCGGAGTCACTTCCGGAAACAACTTCCTTACGGGTGGGTAGTCCCCATCCATGAGCGACGAGGTCGCCTGTCGTTCACCAGCACTAAATCCGATTATGGCTGCTCTCTCAGTTGCGCCTCCTTGGGTCAGAGAAACATCAACTGCTCCCCCGCCACCGAGGTTTCGAGCGACGTCGTTCAATACTCGCGCCTTGACGAGAAATTCCGTTGAAAATGATGGGCTTTCAGGATTCCATTCCAGTTCCCGCAGAGCCAACCTGTACCTGTCTGTGGCAAGCAAGGTGATGCGCGATCCATCAATCTCAACTCTGACACCGGTAAGCAGCGGTAGTGTGTCGTCCTTGGATGTGGCGATCGCAACTTGGGAGACTGCCTGGGAAAAGGCTTGCCCGTCAACCTTCCCTGCGAGCGTCGGGAGTGTGGGCAAATCCGGATAGTCTTCTATCGGCATCACCTGCAGGGCAAACTTCGCACGTCCGCACTCCACATCGACGTGGTTGTCATTGAGAGTTAGCACGACATCTTGGTTAGGTAGCGCCTTAGCTATCTCTGTTATCAATCTGCCGGATACAAGAGCTTCACCGGCCTCTGTAACCACGGCCTCTACTTTTGACCTCGCGGATACTTCGTAGTCAAACGTCGAAAACTCAACTTCATTTTCACGGGCGGTAATCCTCACCGCAGAGAGGATGGGAATTGTAGGTCTTTGTTGCACAGCACGAGAAGTCCACTGAACGGCATCCGAAAATACATCACGGGAGAGTCTGAACTTCACATTTCCTCCATTTGCTAGCGCTGGTTAGTGGCGCGGAACTTAACTGTACCCGCAACTGACGCGGGTTTGGTGGGCCTCAAGAAACAACCAATAATCCCAACTGCGGGCCTAGTTAGATCTTTCATTAATTGAATTGGTAGTAGTAGTAGCACCTGTGCAAACTGTGGAAATCACCGCTTCTGGCACACTGTGCAACAAAACTAGCTGTTGAAAGATTGTTGACAAACCAGTGGAGATAGACGGGCGGGTGTGAATTACAAATCTGTTGTCATCCATCTATCACCAGAACGGCGATAGTTATGCACTGAAAATTGTAGTTATCAGGAGAGGCAGCCCCAGGTATACACAGGCAGGTGAGTTTCGTTGGCCGAGACTTGGAACTACATGAGTGAAAGATGTGAATTGGGAGAGGATTCCCTGTGGAGCGGAAGCTCCAACTAGGCGCCACGAGCCTGCCTCTTGACCCTATTTGTAATCTCAGTCACATTGTTGTAAGTTTCGCGGCGTTCAGCCATTAGTCCCTGGATCTTCTTGTTTGCATGCATCACTGTGGTGTGGTCCCGGCCGCCAAAAGCTTCACCAATCTTTGGAAGGGACAGATCCGTTAGCTCGCGACAGATGTACATTGCAATCTGCCGGGCTTCCACCATCGGTCTGGAACGGTCGGGGCCGCAGAGTTGTTCTATGGTGACGCCGAAATAGGACGCTGTCTGTCCCATGATGAGGGACGAAGATATCTCGATGTCCTCGGGGTCCGACAGTAGGTCTTTCAGAACCATTTGGGCCAACTGGAGGTCGATCTCTTGGCGCGTCAGGTTTGCAAACGCGGTCACTCGCAGCAGCGAGCCCTCAAGTTCACGAATATTGGCGGAGATGCGCGAAGCAATGTATTCCAGGACCTCTGAGCGGACCGTGATGTGTTCTGCAGCTGCTTTCATTTGAAGGATTGCAATGCGGGTCTCTAGGTCAGGTGGCTGAACGTCTGTTGTCAGTCCCGAGGCGAAGCGTGAGCGAAGGCGATCCTCAAAGCCGCCTAACTCCTTCGGGGGAAGATCGGAAGTTATGACGATTTGCTTACCGGCATCATTGAGCGCATTGAAGGTGTGGAAGAACTCTTCCACGGTCTCCTTCTTGCCTTGAATGAACTGTATGTCGTCGATAAGAAGAATGTCGCTTTGGCGATATCTCTTCTTAAACGCATCTCTTCCGCCCTCGCCGATGGCACTAATGAAATCGTTGAGGAACTCTTCGGAGTTGACGTAGGTGACTTTCAGGTGTGGGTAGAGGGAAAGTGCGTAGTGACCGATCGCGTGGAGAAGATGGGTCTTTCCCAATCCGGAATCACCGTAGATGAACAGTGGGTTGTAAGCACGTCCAGGGGCCTCTGCAACGGCGAGGGCAGCGGCGTGTGCGAAGCGGTTTGAGCTGCCAATAACAAATGTATCGAAAAGATACTTCGGATTCAGAGCAATTCTCTGGGTCGGCATATTGAGAAGTTGACGCCGCGTTGCCTCGGGACCGGGAGTATTTGATTCCTGGGACGTCAGATCCATTCTCTCGAACTCTGAATGTGACCAAACGTCAGGTTGCTCTTCTCTCTCAGGCGTTGCCTCCAGGGAAGGGTCGACGGTGACGGCGATACGAACTGGTTTACCAAGTGTTTGTGTTAGGGCCTCAGTGAGGCGCGAAGACATCCTGTTCTCGATGTAGGACTTGGTGAAATCGTTTGGAACAGCGAGGAGAATCGTCCCTTCAATGTCTCCGAGGGGCTTCACCATCTGGAGAAACGCGGCGTGGGCTGGCCCTAGTTCATCCGGGTTGACCTGGGTGACTACGTGGTCCCAGGCGGATGTGAGTGAGGAGCCCTCCATGGATGGTGCCTTCCTGTAATTCAGCGCTTGTTGATGGTGATTTTGAACACCAGGTCTCAGCCTGGCTCGGCCCTTAGCCTATCTGGATGTCGCAGAATTGACGATTGTGGAAAAAATTGTGGAAAGTATGGGCACGTCTTACACCGTTGTTATTTAGCGGAAACTTGGCATCAGCGTTATCAATTATGGGTGGTCGGTAACAAGATCTC